>NZ_BCTO01000058.1 GCF_001571325.1 Delftia tsuruhatensis NBRC 16741 | reverse complement strand
AGCCGCTCAGGGGGTCGTCCTTCCTCAATTCATGAAGAAGCCGCCGTTGACGTCGATCACCGCGCCATTGGTGAAGCCTGCGGACTCGCTGCACAGGTAGCGGATGGCAGCACCGACCTCGGCCGCCTCGCCCAGGCGCCGCACCGGGATCTGCTCCGCATAGCGGCGGTTGACCTCGTCGCCGGCCTGCTGCGCCATTGGCGTCAGGATGCGGCCCGGCGCCACGCAGTTGGTGGTGATGCCGTACTGGCCCATCTCCGAGGCGATGGAGCGGCTCAGCCCCAGCACGGCGGACTTGCTCAGCATGTAGGCGGGGCCGGCCACGATGGATTTGCCGCGCCCGGCCAGCGAGGACACGTTGACGATGCGCCCCCAGAGCCGCTGCTTCATGCCCGGCAGCGCCAGCTGGCACAGGCGCAGCATGGACAGCAGGTTGACGTCCAGGATCTGCTGCACCTCGCCCAGCCCCACTTCGAGGATGCCGTTGGACTGTCCGCTGGCGTTCTTGAGGCTGATGCCGGCGTTGTTGACCAGGATGTCCACGCCGCCGTGGCGCTGCACGATGTCGCCGACCACGCGCTGGCGGGCCGCCTCGTCGCAGACATCAAGCACCACGGCGCTGGCCCTGGCGCGCAGTTCCTGCGGGACCCGATCCAGGTCGGGCGCGGCCAGGTCGGCCAGCACCACGCGGCGGCCGTCGCGCAGCAGTTCGATGGCGGTGGCCAGGCCGATGCCGCGTGCGGCGCCGGTCACCAGGGCCGTGCGGATGGGGAAGTTCTCAGGCGCGCTCATCAGTGGCTCTCCGGCGTGTAGAAGGTGATGGGGGGAAAGGCGTCTTCGGTGCACATGACCTCGATCAGCGTGGCCTCTTCGGCAGCCATGGCGGCGCGCAGCGCGGGGGCGATGGCATCGGCCGATTCCACGCGCACGCCGTGGATGCCGCAGGCCCGTGCGATGGCCGCATGGTCCACGCCGCTGAAGTTCACGGCCGAGGTGTGCTCGCCGAACTTCACGTGCTCGGCATGCTTCTGGTAGCCCAGGATGCCGTTGTTGATGAGGACGGTGATGACCTTGATGCCCATGCGCCTGCAGGTCTCCATCTCCGACCACACATGGCCGAAGCCGCCGTCGCCCACCAGGCAGAACACCTGGCCGCCGTCCTGCGCCAGGCGCGCACCCATGGCCATGGGCATGCCCCAGCCCAGGCCCGCCAGGCCGCGCGGCGTGATGAAGCGCTGGCCGGCCCGGCGCGCGGTCAGGTAGTTGGTGACCCACAGCGTGGAGTAGCTGGCATCGGCCACCACGGTGTCCTCGGCGGTCAGCAGGGCGTCGAGCTCATGCATGATGCGTTCGGGCCGGATGGGTGCGGCGCTGGACAGGCGCACTTCGGCTGATTCCTGTCGGTGCCTTTCCCTGCCCTTGGCAATGCGTGCGGCCAGTGCAGCGCGCTGGCCGGTACGGGCCGACAGATCCAGCGGCCCGGCGATGTCCAGCATGGCCTGCAGCGCCAGCCGCGCATCGCCCACCAGGCGCATGGCGTCGTAGTTGCGCCCTATCTCCTGGCCGTCAATATCGAGATGGATGAATTGCGCATCGCGCGGGTACAGCGTCCAGCTGTCCGTGCCGTTCTGGTTGGTGCGGTTGCCGATCAGGAACACCACGTCGGCCCCGGACACGAAATCCTTCAGGTAGCGGCCCGAGCCATTGGGCCCCAGGCAGTTGGCGACCACGCCCAGCGACAGCTCATGCGTCTCGGCCACGGCGCCCTTGCCCATGTTGGTGGTGGCCACGGGCAGGCTCAGCGCATCGGCAAACGCGCTCAGTGCCTCGCTGGCGCCCGAGATGTGCACGCCGCCACCGGCAACGATGACCGGCGCGCGGGCCTGGAGCAGCGCGCCCATGGCCCGTTCCAGCAATTGCCGTTCGGGCACGGCGCGGTCCAGCGGAAAGCGGGCCAGTGCAGCGGGCCGGGGCACGCCGGACGGCTGGGCAGGCTCGGTGAGCAGGTCGGCCGGCAGCATCAGCGCCACGGGGCCAGGCCGGCCGCTGCAGGCGGCGATGATGGCCTGCTCCACATAGTCCTCCACGCGCGATGCCTGGTCCACGCGGCGCACCCACTTGGTCACGGGCTTGAACAGGCCCATGTGGTCCAGGTCCTGGAAGGCGTTCCTGTCGGTCTGGTCGCGCGCCACGTCCTGCACCAGCGCGATGATGGGGATGGAGACCTTCAAAGCCTCGGCCAGCGGCGCCACCAGCAGCGCGGCGGCCGGCCCGTTCTGCGCGGTGATCACGGCCGGCCTGCCGCTCATGCGGGCATGGGCATCGGCCATGTAGCCGCCCGCGTTCTCGGTGCGGTAGGCGATCTGGCGCAGGCCCAGTTCCTCGGCGGCCAGCACGAACATGCTGGGCAGGCTCTGCCCGAAGAACTGCGTGATGCCGTGCCGCTTCAGGACCCGGGCCACCAGGTGGCCTACGGTGTCCTGCTTGTTCAATCCAGGGTTGCTCAGGGGTTTCGACATGGGTTGCGGTTTCCGTTCAACAAAAAAAGGCGTAGCGGCTCCCTCGCCATGACAATCGCCAGCGATACGGAAAGGGAAGCCAGGGGGAACTTATCTATTCAGGAAATTCAAAGGCAATCCAGGACACGGCCAGTCCAGCGCCACCAGCCGCCCCGTGGAAGACAGGGTGACAAAAGCCGTCTTCAGGTCCTTGCCGCCAAAGCAGATGTTGGTCGTCATGGGGTCGGGCAGCTCGACCCTGTGCAGCACCTGCCCGGCTGGCGAGACCACGGTGATGCCGCCCTCGCCCAGCGTGGCAAGGCAGATGTTCCCTTCGGCATCCACGGCCAGGGAGTCGATGTTCTGCATGCCCGGCAGGCGGCAGACCAGCCGCCCGCCATTGGGCGAATCGGGCCAGGGCCGGGCCAGGATGTGCCCGGGCTCGCCGATGTCGAAGGCCCACAGCCGCCCCGTGAAGGTCTCCGCCACATAGAGCGTCTTCTCATCGGGAGAAAGACCGATTCCGTTGGGCGACCACAGCGGGAAGACGGCTTCGCGGATGGCGCTGCCATCGGCCAGCGCGTAGCAGACGCTGCCCCGGTCCACCTCACGCGGCCGCACCTTGCCGTGGTCGGTGAACCAGAACCCGCCATGCCGGTCGAAGACCAGGTCGTTGGGCCCCTTCAAGGGTCCGCTGCCGCTTTGCGTGTACAGGCATTCGACCTGGCCCGAGGCCAGGTCCACGGCCTCTATGCGCCCGCCCGAATAGTCGTTGGCCTGGCCTATGGGCCGCAGCCCATGCTCCACACTGCGGTGCCACTGGAAGCCACCGTTGTTGCAGATGAACAGCTTGCCGCCGGGGCCTATGGCGGCACCGTTCGGGCCCGCGCCCAGGTGGACGAGCTGCCGCCTTGTGCCATCGGCCGTCACCCGGGTCAGCCCGCCATTGGCGATCTCCACCAGCACGACCGATCCATCGGGCATGGCCACCGGGCCTTCGGGAAACTCCAGGCCGTCGGCCAGCTCACGAATCCTTGGTTCTGCTTTTTCCAACCTGTATGTCCGCATGCACCCTCCCTTGGATATGATGCATGGTACTTGATGCATCAAACACCAATTACAGGGTTAGCCCTTGGCACAGCCACACACCGTGGCCATGAACAAACCGTCCTTCCCCGGGAGGTACCATTGCGCCCAAGCAGTTGCGGAGGCCCGATGTCCAGCGTTTTTTCACAGATCCGAACCAATCAGACCCTTGCCGAAAAAACCTATCTGCAGATCCGTGACGCCATCGTGAGAGGCCAGCTGCAACCCGCGCAGCGCCTCGTCTACCGCAGCCTGGCCGAAGAGTTCGGCATCAGCCCCACGCCCGTGCGCGATGCCATACAGCGCCTGGCCTCCGAAGGCGCCCTGGACCTGGACGACCGCGGCGTGGCCACCGTGCCCGTGCTCAGCGTGGAGCAGTACGTGGAAATCATCGCCCTGCGCATCGAACTGGAAGGCCGCGCCGCCGCAGCCGCCGCCAGCCGCCATCCGGGCCAGGGCTTCATCGACACCCTCACCCGGCTGCACCAGGACCTGGAAAAATCCATCGCCGTGGACGACGACGCCACGCTGATCGCCAACGAGCGCTTCCACTTCTCCATCATCGAAGCCGCGCAGCAGCCCGTGCTGGCCAGCCTCATCGGCCTGCTGTGGCTCAAGTGCGGCCCCTCCGTGCGCTACCTGTACCGTGGCACCTACGCCCGCGCGGCCGAACATCCCCACATCCGGCTGATCCATGCGCTGGAGCAAAGGGATGGCCCCGCCGCCCGGCAGGCCGTGGTGCAGGACCTGCAAAGCGCCTGCCTGCATATCCTCAGGAAGATTGCCAAGGATGATGGGATGGAGTTTCCGCAGGAGTGGGTGGTGGCGGGGCTGCGGGCTTAGGGAACACGGAGACTTGCCCGTCAGGCAGGCGGGCCATCCCTATGCAAGACCATGAGGACTATTGAGTCCTTTTTCATCAAGGATTCCTGTGCCCATCACAGCACATGGATGTGCTCGCGGATGCGGGCCAGAAGAAGGTCGAAATCCGGCTGTCCTTGGTAATACAAGGCCCGTGTCTTGCGGTACTCCTGCGCAAAACGGTCGCATTGAGCAGCATCGGCCAGCACAAATGCCGGGTTGAGGGAGATAGCCAGCTCATCTCCGGAACGGAACCGCTCGATCTTGCGTTGCTGATAGGCCGGTGTTCCGATGAAGCCCTGCACTTCCTCCATGCCCAGGAGGCAATACACATCGTAGTAATGCCGCAGGAAGTTGGCAGGAAATGCCCGGCTTGCATCCAGCCTGCGGTACTTGGTGGAGATGGTCTGCAATTTTTCGACGAAAGTGTGCGTCGGTGCATAGCAAGGCACATTCACCGCACGGTTGTCCCGCAGCGGGATATCGCGCCCCATGGCAGCCTCCAAGGCCCACGAAGAGATGGTCACTGCGCGATTGGGTGCCGTGTCATCGAATCCCAATTCCAACAGGATGCCGTCCTTGATCCCCGCAAGCGCCGCCGTTCTTGGCGTGTAGAACAACCGGATCCCGGCGCTGCGCATCTTGTCATCGTCAAACAGGCGATCCCGCTGAACTTCGACCACACCGGGAATGCAGATGGTTTGCGCGAGCGCGTCGTAATAGGCTCGCCGTGATTCGACGTGAGCGGGCTTGTCGTGATTGCGGCCTGTCTTGACGTCCATTCCTTGCGGCGGGTCGATGCGGATATCGATGTCTTCGGAAAAACGATGGATGACACCGAAGCCCTTGGACAGCGATGTGCCGCCCTTCAGCTCGAACCGCAGCCCCTGGGCCTGAAGACCCCAGAGGCAATGCATGATCCAGTAGTCTTTTTCCACCAGCACAGGAGCCAAACCACGCTCGTCGGCCACCAACGAGAGGAGTTGGTCGAAATCCCTGCGCTCGTGAAGAAAATCAGCCACCGCTCCACTCCCTCAAGATTTTTCGCGTAGCCGCGTTGGCATAGCGCTCAATCGCCCGGCGCAGCCGATCGGCATCAAATGACGGCATCTTTTTGCGCGCCTGCCCAAGAACCAGTTCCCCATCTTCAGCCAGCTCATCCAGGTTGTTGAGCAAGTCCACGAACAGGAACTCGGGGCTGAGTTTCTTTGGAAAACGGGGCTTTACCCGAAAGTCGAAATCACGATTGCCCAACCGAAAGATGCCGTGCCGCTTGCGGTTGTAGACCCAGGTGCTGTTGTACAGCTGCGTGGTACCGACACCCACCGCATTGAAGGCGGAAGGCGAAAACAACAGGAAATCGCTGTCCCGCAGAAAGCTCTGGACCACTTGATCGTCAGCAGGTGGCAGCGGCCCGAAATCGGACTGCTTGGGTGCGTGATACAGCCCTTGCGCCAACTTCTTCAATCTTCCGCCAGCCACCAGCTCACTCAGATGCCGGTCTACCGCCGTGGAAAGCGGTGCCAGGTCTTCGCGTCGGTACACGCCACCAGGGCGCAGCTCTTCCGCCAGGAGTGCAGCACCTCCCCGCAAGGGTTCAGCAGAAGAACGGCCGACACGCATGATGGCTGGATTTTTCATTGAAGTTTCATGCATCCTATCACCGGCAGGAGATTGAAAGCATTCGCAATTCCACCCGTTGCTCTGCAGTGGCACGGCCACGAACACCATCCCCAAGCCCCGCTCAACACCCCGTGGAATAATGTCCCCCTTCACCGGCATCGCGCCCACCTCTGACTGAGGTGGCCGAAGGCGGCAAGTACCCTACAAGAACATTCGCGCCTTCCTGCGGCCCCGCGCCATCCAGGCAGGCCTTGCCCGGCACCTTCGCGCCGCTGCAACCTGTTGATTCCCAAGCCAATGAGCGACCTCTCGCAAAGCACACAGCCCTCTCCGGCCCCTGATCTGTCGGCGCACACGCCCATGATGCATCGGCGGATACGCTCTCTAGAAAATTGATTATCTTGCGCAAATGCTACGCTAAATGTTACGCCAACACTGACCGCACAATGTAAGCGATTACCGACTACCGGGCCTTCGTTTTTACTGTACATTCATACAGCAAACGAAAGCCCCCGATGACCACCATCACCACCACCAGCCCCGTGCAAATCCGCATGGCACCCTCGCTGCTCCCGGCCCCAGATAGCGCAGTGCGAGCCGGCTTCCCCAGCCCCGCTGAAGACTTTGCCTGCGCACGGCTGGACTTAGCCAAGCTCATGGTCAAGCACCCGCAGTGCACTTTCCTCCTGCGTGTGCGCGGTGATTCGATGACCGGGGCAGGCATCTTTGATGGTGACCTGCTGGTTGTGGACAAGTACCTGCGGCCGCAGCACGGGGATATCGTGGTCGCCGAGGTCGATGGCGACTTCACATGCAAGCGGCTGTGGAGCCGGTTTGACCAGGTGATGCTTCGGCCCGAGAACCCCACCTATCCCGACATTCGAGCGAAAGAAGGACAGCAGTTGGAGATCTGGGGCGTTGTGACGTGCGCCGTCAAGTCGTTCCGCACCCTGTGAGATCAGGCCATGTTCGCGCTGCTGGACGGCAACAATTTCTACGTGAGTTGCGAGCGCGTGTTCCGCCCAGCGCTCAAGGGCCTGCCTGTAATCGTCCTGAGCAACAACGATGGCTGCGCCATCGCCCGCTCGGAGGAAGCCAAGGCCCTCGGGATCAAGATGGGCGAGCCCTTCTTTCAGATCAAGCATCGCATTCATCAGGGCCTTGTTGCACTGTCCGCAAATTTCGTGCTGTACGGAGACATGAGCGACCGCTTGATGTCTCTCGCGGCTGGCCTCGGCCCAGAGCAAGAGATATACAGCATTGATGAGTGCTTCATCGGGCTTTCAGGGGTGCGCGACGTGACACGTAGATCCTGGGCGATCCGTGACCGCATCTTGCGCGGCGTCGGCATCCCCACATGCATCGGCATCGGCCCCACAAAGACCCTGGCAAAGCTTGCAAACCATGTGGCCAAGGATGCAGAGCGAATACCGGGCAGCTACCCCGCCTCACTGGCCCAGGTATGCAACCTGACCGAGCTCGCGCCGGCACAGCTTCAGTCGTTGCTGGAAAGTGTCCCTGTAAGCGAGGTCTGGGGCGTGGGCCGGCGCATCAAGATGCGCCTCCTGGATCACAAGATCTTCACGGCGTGGGACCTTGCTCGGGCACCGCAGTCGCTGCTGCGCGCCCATTTTGGAGTGGTGCTTGAACGAACAGCGCGCGAGTTGCAAGGTAAGCCCTGCCTGAGCCTGGAACACGAGCCACCACCCAAGCAGCAGATTGCCTGCACGCGATCTTTCGGCCGCCCGGTCAGTGACCTCGCGCCGCTTGTCGAGGCCGTGTCCACCTTCGCGCAGAGGGCGGCCGAAAAACTACGCGCACAAGACCACCGGGCCGGCGCTGTTCATGTGTTTGCACACACGAGCCCATTCCGCGACAGCCCGCGCTTTGCCCGCAGCACCACCATCCAGCTGCCCCAACCCAGCAGTGACACAGCCTTGCTGTTGCGGGCTGCTGCGAGCGGGATCGCCCAAATCTACGAGCCCGGTTATCAGCTATCGAAAGCCGGTGTGATGCTGCTGGATCTCTCGCCGGTGGGCGTGCAGCAAGCCTCATTGCTCGATGATTCCAACGTCTATGCGCGCGACCACAGCCCCCTGATGGAGGCTATGGACCGCCTCAACGCGCGATACGGAAAAGGCACCGTGGGCATGGCCAGCGCGCTGCAGGAATCGGGCTGGGGGATGCGCCAGGACCGCCGGACACCCAGGTACACCACTGACCTGCAAGACATCCCGCTAGTGCGCGCGTGAAGTTGTGCAGTGAGCGGCGGCCTCGACTGCTGTAATTAAGCACAGGCTTGGCTCTTTGCGCTGTGATAGCATCCGCGCCAAAATTCGATTTACTGTAATTAATTAGTTACAAAAAGACCAAATCAGGAGTGAGATCAGTGTCATCTTTTGCAGCACGAAAGCCTCTACTTGAACGCCTTGCCGCAATGCGTGGCTCCACAGTCATCTCGTACATCACAGGAGATCGACGTCAACTGGAGACGCAGATTTCTCCCGAGATCGTGGATCTTTTTGTACAGCACTTGGATCACATAGGCCCTGTCCCCAAGCTTTCGCTTCTACTGACAACGAACGGTGGTGACACGGCTGTAGCTTGGCGACTGATCAATCTGCTACACACCTTCTGTGACGAGCTTGAGGTGATCATCCCGTCCAAGGCGCTTAGTGCTGGCACGCTCATCTCGCTGGGTGCCAACCGCATCGTGATGACCAAACAGGCAGCCCTAGGCCCCATCGATCCTAGCGTCAACAATCCACTTAACCCTCCAGTGCCCCAAGCACCGCACGTCCGCGTCCCGGTCAGTGTTGAAGCTGTACGTGGCTACCTTGAAGCAGCTAAGGGTTTCGGAGCAACAGAAGCGTCACTGACGCAGCTTCTGATCGACTTGTCGAACAAAGTACATCCCCTGGTGCTGGGAACCGTGTTCCGGTCCCGGGAGCAGATCCGCTTCTTGGCGAAGAAACTTCTGGTGCGCCAGGTGCAAGACCAGGAAAAGAGCGCACAAATCATCGATTTTCTCTGCGCCGAATCTGGCAGCCATGACTACACTATCAACAGACGCGAAGCAAGAGAATTGGGTCTCCAGATCGAGAACCCTAGCGACGAGTTGTATGCAGTGTTGAAACAGCTTCACGCTAGCTACGTCGAGGAGATGAAGTTGCTTGAGCCCTTCGACCCACATAGCTTGCTGGGTGCATCGATGGCGGTAGCCTACGAACTACCTCGAGCAGTCATCGAAAGTGTGGGCTTCGGAAGCCATCGCTACGTGTCCGAAGGGATCCTAGCCAAGGTCAACGTACAGCAGCCAGGAGCACCGATGCAGCAAATACCTTTTCAGCAAGACGCACTTCACGACCAACGCCGCTTTGAAGGATGGAGAAAAATATGAACGACTACTTCCGAGGCTCCGCAGACGCCAGCCAACTGTATCGCCCCTCAACAGCGACTGGGTCGTCTGAGACGGCGACCACCGCTCTCAGTGGCAATCTTTCAGACTTCATGAAGAATGCCACCGTGTTTGTGCCGACACAGCAGATGTTCGGTACCCAGTACTACCCTGAATCGTCCATCTCAGGTGTAGTTGGACGCAAGACCTGACCCACACTTACAACTATGAGAGCGCCTCTCTTCAACAAAGAGAGGCGCTTTTTCGTGAGCGGTCCGGCATCATTGCTTTACCCCCCATCAAACGCTAGTTCCTACTGCTTGCAACAGCCCCTCCGTCTGCAGCAGCTCCGATTAGCGCCGAGGCTGCCACGTACGATCGTTCACATGCGCCGCCCCGGCTCCTGGCATCGTCAGCAATGCGCGCCAGCTCTCCCGCTCGCTCATCAGCGCGGCGCTGCAGCTCGGCGAGCAGATCGAGGGCTGCGGTGTCTGGCGCGCACTGTCCGGTAGCGGCGCGAGCCTGGGCGGCGGCACGGTGGGCGGTGATGTAGCTGGCGAGGTCGCCGCGCAGCCGGCCAGCAGCAGCGCGGGCAGCGTCAGTGTCAGCAGCAGCGCGGGCTTGTGCTTGGCCAGATTCGCGGGCGATGGTGTCGAGGTTTTCACGGTAGGTGCCTTCCAGTTTTCGATATCGCTCGGATGTTGCAGCGGCCGCTGCAGCTGCGGCCGCGCGCTCGGTCGCCAGGTCGGCGCGGGCCTTGTCGGCCACGCGCAAAGCGAGCAGATGGCCAACGCTCTGCCACAGCAGCAATGCGGCCAACAGCAGGGCGAGAAGCTGCCAGGCATAGGCCTTGAGTTGGGCCATCATGGCTGCACCTCGCAGTCGCTGGAGTAGCCATTGCGAGCCTGCGCCGCGCACGCGGCAAGCTCTGCTTGCGCCAGGGCATCGGACACGCCGCAGACGTGCAGAACCTGGCCGGCACGGATGTACCAGGCCGGGGAAAGATCAGCCTCGCGGGCAGCAATGTCGAGCAGTGCACACGCCTGCACTGCGCTCCCAGCAGGCACGACCGTGCAGCCGGCCAGGGATAGGGCCAGCAGTGCACCAGCAGTTGATTTATGCATGGCTATACCTCTTGTATGCCCACCAGCGTGCTTTTGCCGCTGACAGTGATCACCCGATTGACGGGCTTATCCGGCGTGCGCGTGGACAGGTGCACCCAGTGCTTGCCGCCAACGCTCTCATAGATGATTTGCCCTATGCCAAGCGCGTTGACGTGCGGCGCAAGGGCCTTGGCCACGGTGTAGGGCGCGCCGAACTGGGGCGCCACGATGTCTGCGGCCGCGCCGATGGCGTGATCGCTGCTGGTGACGCCGCCCACGGCGGCATTGACAGCGCGCGAGCGGTAGCCGCTGGTCACGACGATGGGCACGCCCAGGTGCGCGCGCACGCGCTCCAGCATCGCGGCCGTGAGCGTCAGGCGCTGCAGGGCCTCGGGCGTTGGAGTGTTGTCCAGGCCCTGGCGCTGGGCCGTGCTGCTGGCGGTCATTTCCGCCAGGCTGAAATGGGGGGTCAGTTGCATGATGTCTATCCCTCTTTGAATCGGGTACGAACGATGAGCACGACAAAGCCCGCGAACATGCACAGTTCGCGAGCCGTGGGTGCTGGGAAATCGAAGATGGGCGCGACGAGCGCGCCGGCGCCGGCGGCAGCGAGCAGGCACCAGGCCAGGGCCTTGAGCCAGGCAAGCAGGCGCTGATTGCTGGTCAGGCCTGGCAGGCACGGCCGCGTGCGCTCCAGCTTGTTGAGGGCCTCGGCCAGGACGACCAAGCCGAAGATCCAAAGAGCAAAAAAGCCGAGAACTCGCATATCAGTTCTCCCCGGCCTGCGGCCAATACTTGCGCATGAGAGCGAGCAGCACGCGCTGCGCGCCGGCACCGACCAGGAACGCCATTGACAGCATCAGCGATGCCGGCACGTTGGCGATGAGCAGTGCCAGCGGCGTGAGATAGCCAGCCGTGATCGAGGAGGCCCAGGCCACGGCCAGCCGCCGCACGGAAGTGCGCAGCAGTTCGCGCCAGGTGTCCGCAGTGCCCGGCACGGTGTTGAGCAAGATGATGCTCACCAGGGCACCGAAGAAGCCGGCCAGCAGCAGATCGACGTGCAGACCAAGCGGCACGCCGAAGGCAGTGAGTGCAGACGTCGAGACTGCCGCGCCTGCGAACGTGGCCATGCCAGCGGCAGTGGTTGTGGGTTCGGGCATCAGATCCTTTCGGGCATGAAAAAACCCGCCGAAGCGGGTTTACGTTGTTTTCAATATTTCAGATGACGATATTAACTATCGATTTCACCAACTTGGTATCTCTGACACTGATAGTGCTGGCATAAGCCCGACAAGATCTGATCTCGTGTTTCTCGATGACCCGCTATTCTGGAATGCAAACAAAGCCATGTAGTCACTTGCCTCTGCTGCAAAAATACAAGAACCGGATATTTGTATTCCCTCAACTCCGGTTATGACGCTTGTTACCCCAGAAGGCCCAGTGCTGAGGTCTGTAGCGTTTTTGACCGGCCCAGCAGAAAACACAGTCCCGGCCGAAGAATCATTAATTGAGCACAATCCGTGAACAGAGTAAGTTCCCGGGCGGAATACAGTAATCCTGCCTGTAGATGTACTAGCTATAGGACTAAGTAAAAATGAAGTGTTGTCTGTAACCACCGTATCCATTGGAATGGAAAGAAATGCAGCGTTAGACATTGAGTAAGACGAAGTGCGGCGCATTGACGCGTATACAGGAATGGTTTTCCCTGAAATTTTCGACCAAGAACCACCGTCACACATAAGCACAGCGCTTTCGCCTCTCCACATTACTCTTTCATTTTTCCCATCAATAAGTTCTGAGGAGTTCCCCTTTAATTTAACAAGTCTAGAAAGAGCTGCAGACATTCTCACGCCAACAAATTTACCAGCATTTCCAGATGCTGGCGGCAGAGTCACCGTGTAATCGGATGAACTGCCAGAGCAAGAATGCATTCTCCCGATTTCAAGCGTATATGTTCCACTTACTGAAATCTCGTCATTTACTAGTGGCGACAGGAAATCTCCTGCACCGCCACCTGACCCGGATAATTCCACCCAATCAGAACCATCCCACTGCTGGATGCTGCTATCCATGTGGATTACCACGCCCTGAACCGGAGCATAGGCATACCACGTACCCCCCCTAAAGATCGCAAGATCGCCCGGGGCGAAGGTTGACCACATCGCCCCCGTAGCGCCGGAAGGGATGATGTAGATCGCGCCGTCAACGCCAGCGGGTTGCGCTGTCGTGGTCTTGCTGATCACAAGCCCCGAAAGGATCTCGGAGCGCAGCGCGTTGTCGTTTGCTGGAATGCTGGCCTGGTTGGTGCCAGCCTCCCACACGGCGAAAGGCAAAATAGGTGTGCTCATATCAAGTCGTAGTAAGCAGTCCAGTCGAATCCCCCGGCGACGAATCGCGTGGGCGTGATGAGCGATGCAGCGGGCGGCTGCACCTGATTTGGGTTGTCCAACGGTATCGAGAAACTGCCGATCACGGAATCCGTGAGCGTGTTGACGGCGAAGCTCACGCGGCCGCCAACACCCAACACATCACCCGCAATCGCC
Organism: Delftia tsuruhatensis NBRC 16741; assembly: GCF_001571325.1. GTDB lineage: Bacteria > Pseudomonadota > Gammaproteobacteria > Burkholderiales > Burkholderiaceae_C > Comamonas > Comamonas tsuruhatensis. The sequence goes on along the minus strand of NZ_BCTO01000058.1, from coordinate 20,449 downwards.
ATCCGGCCCGGCGTGGATGTCACTTCCAGCTCAAATGCCTCTTTCGCACCCGTGCCGGCGTCGTGCTTGTAGAGCCGCACCGGCAGGTCGTGAAGGCAGATCACCCAGAGTTTTCCGCCGTGGACCACAAGATCAGCCGGGTATCCAGCAGTCGGAAACGTGTCCACAAGTGAGCCTGTGGATCCATCGAGCTTGTAGATGCAGTTGTCTGCCCGACTCGCACCGTACAAATACGATCCATCGGACACTAGGCTGTTGATCCTCAGACCGGTCACTGTGGCCTGTACCGCCAGCGTGGCTGGGTCCAGTTTTTTGATAGCCGGCTCATACGGCACCGACACCCATAGATTGCCACCGGACAGCGCCAATCCCTGGGCATCACCTGTACCACCTACGCGCATTTGAGCCACTTCATTGAGGTCCGCGTCCCATTTGCGCACAAGCCCGTCGCTGCCGCCGTAGAGGCTCGTCCCATCGTTGATGAGCGCGAAAAGGAATGGTCCGGCATAGGCCGCCCTAACCACCTCAAGCGTGTCCGCTCGGAGCTTGAATAGCTGCCAACTCGCCCCCGAGTTCTGTGCTGCAAACAAGTCGCCGCCCATCAACTGGCCGTAGGCCCCGGCCCGCGCCGAGCCGTACATTGCAATGCCACGCTGGAACGTGCCATCACCTATGGGTGTCTCGCCACCCGGCTGCTCTTCCTCTGCCGGTCCGTCGCCGTCCCCTGCTGCTCCGTCCGTGCTTACCCAGCGCCAGGGGCCTGCGCCCGTGACCGCATTGACGGCAGCCACATGCACCCGTATCGGCCAGGTCATCGCGCCCAGTTGCAGGGTGTGCGTCTGAGCCGTCACATCGGCTGTCATCGACTGACCGCCAGCGTCGGTCGCGTACACCCGAAATCCCCTGAAATACTGACTCGCCACAGGCAGCACGTCTGTCCCAAGCCGATGACGCGGCGCCCAACTGGCAACGATGCTGCCGCCCACCGGGCCGCCAGTGGCGGAGATGCGCAGCGATGCAACGGGCCATTCACGTTGCGCGCGACCCGCATATGTCATGGACTGGGGCGTAGCCGTCTCCACGGCCCCGCCGAAACTAGGGGCTCTGTGCGTCAGTACATGGCGCAGCCATGCCGACTGCGCGGATATGCGGCTCACGTCATCCAGAAGCACCAGCAACGCGCCGGAAGAGTGCGCCCCCGGCACGGTGTTGAGCTGCCCTCGATGCAATGTGCTCAGCCGGTAGCGCAGGCCGCTGACATGCTCGGCATCGCGGTATTGCGCGACTTCCCAGGATCCGTCTGCCAGCTGCAGCGCCACGGCGCCTGCACGCTGCAGGAACTGGGCCGCAGTCACGCTGTCCAGGCTGTCGCCGTCGCGGATCAAGTCCACATCGATCACGTTTGTGCTGTCTGTGTACCAGGGGGAGGCATCAGGCAGAGCAGCGCGCAGACGGCCTATCGTTGCAGGGAAGTTGATGCCAAGAGCCTCGACATACGATGCCCCGCCATCCAGGCTTCGCTGCACCTGGGCGCCGCGCCATGCAGAGCGGTCGCCAGTGACTGCGGCATAGTAGTAGAGGGCGTCATCGTCATCTCGCAGCAGTGGCACGTCCAGCACGGCCAGCACGGTGTCGCCTACAACGCTTGAAGGGGGCTTTGTGGGCTCCGGCAGCGGCACGTATCCAACAGTTGATGCATAAGCGCTGCGGCGGTCCACATGCCCAGTAATCTGCATCACCCCGGCCGACATTTCGATCCCGTCGATGCGCACGCGCCGCGCCGTGTCGCGCGGCTTGAGCACAACGCAATCGCCTGGCACAAGGCGCAGCCATGAATCCGGCAGCGAGAATTTGACCTCGCCCTCTGCCTCGGACCAGGACACTTTGTGCAGCATGGCCGCTTTCTGTGCGGCAAGCTCCGAGGTCATCACCACAGCAACCTGCATCGCCGATTCTCCAGTGACGCGCACATCAGGAGAGACCCGCTCACTCGTTGCTTGCGCTGTCTGGTAATTGACGGCAGCACTTTGAAACGTCAGGTGCAGCTTCCTCGGATACTCAATTTGCGCTTGCCGCTCACTATCGTCTGGCTCCTCCACCATATCTTCAATGGTTATCTCGGCGACCGAAGCCTTACCTCGCTTGTGATACCAGATCTTTCCTCCATATTCTGGGCAGTCGAAGAAATACGGCGCCCGCAGGCTATTGATAGCGTCCGCTCCACTATAACCCGCACTGGCCATAACAAATCCGTCCACCATATCAACAAGCTCGGACGTATCGTAGTTCTCCGGACCCAAATTGCAGCGCTCACTGATGGAAGTCACTATCTCATGCAATGGCACGGGAGAAATTTTCACCGTCGTCCCGCCAGCCTCGACAGCCTCTTCAGTCAGCACACTGGCGCCCCATGACCATTCTGGCGGGTACTGAGGAATATCCTTATGCATGGTGAATAGATTATCGTCTTCATCAAGGAGTAATCCAAACAGTGGGTCATTTGACAAAACAACCTCTGCAGAATTTGCAGGCGTATATATCTTAGTTGAATCTATGGCATCCCATGTTAAATAGAATTGACCATTAGAAGATGGCGCGCACCTCATTCCAACAACACAAACATCAGACCTCGTTTGGTGATGGAACTGAACGCAGTGATATAGCCTATTACCAGCAGATGCCTCACCTGTAAATTGATAGACCTCAGTTCCATTTATCTCTATATAGAACGTTGCATTAACAGATGGCTGTCCGAAAGTTGGCTCAACATACCAACCCATGAAATATGTATTGTTAACTGAAGAATCCATAGTGCGGCCAGGAAGCCTACTCGAAGCCAAACCTCCTCCGCCAGTCGTTCCCTGAATCGAATTTCTTTTCTCGGAAGGTATCGGGTCGCCAGGATTTCCAAGTCGGTTGGCCTCCGCACGACCAACAACAAACTCATATTGAGGGATGGAGCCACGCCGATCAGTCACATCGTCGTCAATGAAAACAATGTATGAGCTTCCGCGATACGCGGGCACTTCACCTGCTCCGTGAATGGCTTCGAGGTCCGGGTCGGGCAGTTGCTGCTCATCACCCTTATAAATGCGGCAGCCGGACAGGAATTTATCGTTGTCGTCCTGGAACTCCGGATCGCTGGCGTCGTAGACGATCTTGCCGTCTTTCTTCGCCATGATGATCCCGGCGATGGGCTCGGCAATGCGTATCGCGTATGTGCGCAGCAGGGCCTCGGTTTCGACGGATGGCCCGCCCTTTCCCTGGCGCTCCTTGCGCGTGATCTTGCGCGTGCGGCCGGCGTCGATGACGTTCCCGGAAACCGGGGCAGTGCCGTAGACAACTGCTCGCGGAGCGCCCTCCGCAGTTGTTTGGGTGCCAGCCTCTTCGATACTGGGGCCGCGCATTGTCTGCGGGATAAGCGAGCCCACGATGCTGCCCGCCATCCATCCGACCTGGGCGCCTGCAGGTCCCCCGATAAAGAAGCCAGCCACTGCGCCGCCGACAGATAGAGCAAGACGTGCCATTTACACAGGCCTCCGGTACACGCAAACTATCCGCGCGCGCCAGTCATCAGACAGACGGTGCTCTACGACACGGCCGTGCATAGAGTCTGCGTGGATCATGGTCAATTCGTCCGCATACGGCGCCTGAGCGATCAGTGCGACGTGGTGCGGGTCTTTGTCAAAGCGCATGACGACGACATCGCCGGGCTGTGGCCCGTCGTCAACGGGATCTCCCAGGGCCGCGCGCAGGCCCTCCATGAGGCCATTTCGGAACGGCTCGCGGCCGTAGGCCCTCACATCCGGCAACTCGATGCCGAGGTCTCGGTATGCGATCCATCCCAGGCCGGCGCAATCCAGACCCGTGGCGCTGCGTCCGCGATGGCGGAATGGGACACCCAGGTACTTGCGGGCAGAGTCAACGAGCGCACTCATATGCTGGCCCCTGGGGCGTTGATCTGGCCCGTGTCTCCGACCGGGATGTACGGCTCGCCACGGTAGTGCAAGACCCAGTTCGCACCGAACCAGGTCTTGCACCCGTTGGGGCCATCCTTCCACTTCGTGCAGTCGGGACGCACAAAGAACTGATCGCCGGCCTGGACCGGAAACATGGAGGCAAAGGTGAGCGACAGCACGCCATCCTTGTGCTCCTCGACCTCGTAGACGCGGCCCGCGTTTGCCCCCGTGGCCCATCGCAACATGCCGGGCTTGAAATAGCCATCCGGCTCAGACAGCGCAGTGCTGAAGCTGACGGTGTTTTCCTCGCCTGGCTCAACCACATGCGATCCCACAAACAGGCCATCGACCTCGCGCCCGCAGTAGAAGAGCTGAGTCACTGTGGCGCCAGGGGTGCCCAGAGGCTGACTGCCGAAGATCGCACGGCAGCGCAGCGAGTCTTTCTCAACCACAGTCTGCTTGAGACGCTTTGTCAGCCCCAGCATCTCGAAGGTGAACGACATGCCCTGGGACACACGCACTTGGCCCAGCTCGCCGCGCGCCAGCTCGACAAACTGCGTCGTGTCCTCGAAGTTCACGAGGTAGCTGGTCCAGCGGGCATAGTCGTAGGCGCCGGCCACCAGGTCGCGCTCCGAAACAGGCACGTCGAACTCGGGCACAAGGCTTGTTCCCTCTGCGTTGTCCACGGCCATGTCCGAGCTGCTCACGCGCGCGCTGGAGTCAACACCCACGGCCGCGCGGTACAGCAGCGCACCCGTGCCGGCGTCAAACAACACGTCACGGTCCAGCGTGGTCACGCCCACAGGGGTATAACCGGGCGCCACAGGCTCGATGCGCACCAGCATGCACACCGTGGTGGTATCCCCATCCAGGTGCTGCTGCAGGGCGATTGGGATGGTCCTCATGTTCCAAATTCCTCCACTAGCTCCACCGTCGTGTGGGCTGATACATGCGAGTCGCGGGTGAAGCCGAAGAAGTCCGACGAGAACCGCACACGAACGTTGAAATCAAAATCCGCCGTGATGTCCTCGCCGGCCAGCCAGGGGGCCTGCGGCGTGACCAGGCCGGTGAGCCTGTCCACGGTGCAGGGCACCTGAGCGCCCCCCTGGAACACGCGCACGGTGCGCTCCACGGGCAGCGTGATGGCTCGCACGTAGCGGGCAGGCCCGAACGCATAGACCTTCACCAACTGCATGGGCGTTGCCGCCCCGTCGCCCTGGCCAATGACCTGGCCCCGCGCCCTGTAGTCGTTCCAGTCCTTGAGTGCAAACGTGTGCATCTGCCCATGGCACGCCAGGAAGGCGGCAAGGATGTCGTTCTGCACAGTCGGGTCCAGCGTCGTGTAGTCCACGGTGTACTTGTGGTGCGGCATGGCCCATTCCTGCCGCCGGCGATTGCGGCCGCTGGCCAGCGGCACCACAAGCGTTTGCCAGGCCGGGCCGCCGACAAAGCCGATGTCCACCTTGTCATTGATCCGCGCATCGATAAAGCTCATCGCATCCTCTCTGCACTGCGCATCTGCAGCGCCACATCGCCAGCGATCTGGCTGCGGGTGCGCCGGTCCACGCGGCCCTCCACGGGCACATTGATGTTGTAGATGCGATCCCCGCCACGGCCGCCGCCCGCGCCTGCACCGGGCTCGCTGACGGCGCGCACGCCGAGCACACCGGCAGAGTTGCGGGTCAACGGCATGATGGCCTCCGGGCCCGCCTCGCCGAACACGCCCGCACCCTTGGCAAACGCGAAGAGCTTGGGCGAGCTGTGCACCTGGTTGCTGTAGCGGCTCAGGCTGGGGCTGTCGTAGACGCCGCCCTTTGCGTTGAACAGGAAGCTGAAAAGGCTGCCAATTCCGCCCCCGCCACCACCACCGCCGCCTTTGCCCCCCATGAGCGAGCCGAATATCTGGGACAACCACGAGGTTGATTCGCCCAACTGGCCGTTGAGCCACTGGGCCAGCGGCGCGCTGATCTGCTGCGAAATGATCCCGGCCGTGATCTGATTTGCGATGGTTTCGCCCAGCGATTCGAACGAGTCCAGATTGCCCGCATAGAGCGCATCAGTGGCCGCCGAGGTGAACCCCGACAGCGCATTCCCCACGATGCCCTCGGTGCGCTTGGCGACGTTGCCCACTTCATCCAGATAGTTGGCGATGGCCTCGTTCGCGCCGACGAACCAATCCGACTGCTGCTCACGCCGGCGGCGCCAGAAGTCGGCATCCAGCTCAAGCGCTTTCTGGTTGGCGTCGTTGATGATCTGCAGGCGGCGCGCATATTGCTGTTCCAGCTCCGCATTCCATTTGCCCGCCATCTCCAGCAGCTCGCGGTTGTTGCGCAGGTCGTTGCGCTGGCCCTGGTAGCGGTCATTGATCTGGTTTTGCGCCGTGTTGCGGTCGCGCCATTGGTTGCCCAGGCCCATGCCGTCCAGCTCGCGCTGATAGCGGTCCCGGCTGCTTTGCAGGTAGTCCTCCATGGACTGCGTAAGCGCCTTGTACGAGGCCTCCAGCTGGCGATTGGCCGCCTCCTCCTGCAGGGTGGAGATGGCCACGTCCGTGGCAGCCTTGGCCCGGATTTCGGCAATCTTCCCCACGTTCTGGGCGATCTTCTTGTCGTTGTTGATCTTGTCCGCACCGGTGGCCGACTGCTTGGTGTAGCGCTGGTTTTCTTCCTCCAGCTCACGAATCTGCAGCGCGGCGTTGTCCTCCAGGAACTGGCGCTTTTGGGCGTAGTAGTCCCGCTCGCTGACCAGGCCGGCGGCGCGCTGCGCATCGAGCATGCGTTCGGCGTTGCCCTGTGCGGTGGTCAGCTGGCGATAGCGGATCTGGATGTCGGTGATGTCTGCAGAGAGGTCAGCCTTCGCGATCCTGGCGGCGCCGGAAGCGCCTTTTTTCCCCATGTTCGCAAGCCGCTCATTGACACCGTCCAGATTTGCCTGCAAGCGCTTAGCCAGCTCCCCACCGCCCTCTCCCTTGCTCCTAAGCGTCTGCAGCGCCGCACCAAGATCCTTGGCATGGTCTTTCAGGTCAGCCATTACCTTGGATGTGGCCTTGTAGCCATCCGTTGCCTTGCGAAGCGTCTCGATTTGGCGATTCCATGCCTCGGCCTCGGCGTTGACGACAGGCGCCCCCCAGGAACCAGTGGCTCCACCCTTGTTGTCTCCCCACGACCCAGTGGCTCCACCAGTGTTGGCAGGCGCTTTAATCCCGCCAGTAATGGCGTTGTAGACCATGCCATTGAGGCCCCCTCTAAATTGCGCCTCCAACCATGGCGGAGGACGCAATTTTTGCAACCAGTCCACTGCTTCCGCAGTGCGCTGAACCAGCCCTGCCATCAGTTCATTGGCAGTCTGCAAGGGGCCGCCGTTACCCATGGCAGTCATCGCTGCGTCCCAGCTATTGCCGAAGTCGTTCGTAGCCTTCTGCAAAGGCGTGAGCCCTTGCAGGGCCAAGCCACTGGTAGCCTTGTGCAGCACGTCCAACATGGCCGCCTGCGCGCCCGCCTTGTTGCCCATCTCGGCCATGGCCTGTATTGAGGCAACCTGCTCAGCCGAGAACACGCGCAACACGCTATTGAGTTCGACCACCCCCTTTTCAGGATCAGACAACGCCTTGCCCAGCTCCTTTGCAGCCTCCGGCACAGTGCTGCGCATGATGACCGCCACATCAGCAGCGGCCAATCCGATTCCGTTGATCGATGCAGTGCTCAAGTCACGCATCACAGCCAAGTCCCCGACCACAGCGGAGGCCATCGATTTGGAGACACCCGGGAGAAGCGCCATCTCCGAGCGTAGTTTTTTCATGGCCTGAGTCGACAGCTCTACCCCCCGGCCTGTTGCATCAGCAAAGGCCTGCCACGACATCTCAGTGCGCAGCGATGACTCAGCCTTGGACATGGCAAATCCAAAGCCCACGACTGCTGCTGCGGCGACGGTGAAGGGATTTACCAACCCCAGAACCGCACTGCCGAGCGCCTTAACTGCAGGACCGATACCTCCGAACATGTCTCGCAGTTGGCCGCCCTGCTGGAGCAAGACGGTCAAAGGAGCCTGGCCACCCTGCAGGCTGACCACGATGTCCGTGATCTGCGCCGGCACGCCACGCATTGCAGCATTAATCTGCTTTTGCGACATTGCGAATTGGTTGCCCGAAGCCTGTGCCGCCGCACTGGTTGCAGCCAGTTGCTCGCGCAGAAACTTCTGCACCTCGCCAGTGGTCCGCGTCTCAATTCGGAAAGCAGCCAGCCCCTCCTTACCCAGTTGCAGGGTATTGATCTGCCGCAGCATCTGCTCGGCGGCACGGCGCTGCGCTTCGGTCATGCGACCCAGCTCCTGCTTGACCGCATCAGATGCCCCCTCGAAGCCACGCATCTGGCGTTTGGCCGCCTCAATGCCCGTCTGCAGATCATCAGTGTTGACGACGATGTCAACGCGCGCCGTGCCTATGGATTCAGCGGCCATGCGACCTCCCAAAAGAAAAGCCCCTAGGCATTCGCCTAGGGGCTGTGATTGTTTCGTTGCTAGGACTGACGCTATGCGAGCGGGTCTCCCGCCCCATCAGTTGTTACCGTAAACATGTCAACTATGGCCCAGATCAGCGTAACGACCAGGCCAACAAAAAACCAACCTAGGGTTGCCGTTATGACAAACTGCGCAGCCCCTCGGCCGAGGCGCCCGGCATAGAAGTTATGGACTCCGAAAATCCCAAAGAACAGCGCCAGAATGATGTAAATGCCACGACTTTTGGCAGTCTTCACGATGTGCGGGTTTGCCTGCACCGGAGCCCCATACTTGGGCTTTGCGGGTCTCACTTCCAGAGGACGCCATCCGCCCGTGATGAAGTCGGCACCGCAGAAGTCACATTTGCGCGAGTCAAGAGCGACCGCCTGTGTGCAATTGGGGCAATACCCTTGCGCGGCTTTTTGAACCGCTCCCACTTTGTGGTTCATGTACAGGGCCTTTGCCTTTGACTCGTCGCCGCCCGATTCGGCGAAGCACTTCGCCCAAAGACCAGCGTCACGGGCATCAGCAGATTCAGCCTCCTGCATCGCCCTCACCCATACATCATTGCTGTCGGTCATAGCTCCCCTATTCAGATCGTGCTCAGTAACCAGATGCTAACAAAGCACAACCTATCGAGCAGCCATGAGCTTGACCGCTTCGGCCTCAATAACGCCTAGCGCCCACACCGCATGGTCGTAGTCGGATTCCGATAGCTTTTTTCGATCCAGCTCATGCAGGAACACATTCATGTCCAAGCCATAGGCGCCGCCCATGCCTACGCGCCATTGACTGGAGAACCTACGGAACAGGGCAACGGGCATTTCATTCTCTGGCCAGGGATAGACAGCAGGCGGCGGCGGAAGGTCGCTGAGCGTCAAACCCACTTCGGCTAGATCGGAGGCCGAGGGGGGTTTGAAGTAGAGCGCCTGCGCCGCCGCTACGAGTTTCCCTCGCGCGACACCGTCAAGGCTTGGCCGTAGCCGGTGAGCAGAGCCCAGTCGAATGCAGGCATATCCTGCAGGATCTCCCGCACGCCCTCTGCAGTCAGCGGCCGGTCGGCATTCCAGGAAACCACGACCCGCAGAATGGCGTCTTCCGGCTTTACGGAGCCGCTCGCCAGCCCCTGGAACATCTTCCCGTATTCATCCTGCAGCATGTGGCGAAAGACGCAATCGAGCTTTTGCGCACGTCCCTGGCCGGTGATAGTGATGGAACCCTCGAAGGTTGGAGGAGCTTTGGTGATGAAGGTCATAGCGCTTATGCCTCGTAGCGGGTGAACTTGCCAGCCATGGAGAACGTGGCAGTGTTCTGCATGTTCTCGTTCATGGTCAGCGAGGGGTCCGCGTCGAAGGACGGATAGACCGGGTAGTAGATGCTCGCCCCGTTGGGGAGGGCTGCGCGCAAGACGATCAGTTCGGCCTTCTCATCCAACTTTTCAAGCGCCGTGTACCACGCCTTGGCCGGGTCGTAGTCCAGCGTCAGCGTGAGCACCTTGGCGTTCTTGAACGTGGGGCGCTGCTTCTGCGTCCTGGTGCGGTCTTCCAGGTACTGCCAGTTGTAGAACTGCTGCTCTCCGCCCGACTTGGCCGAGCTGGTGACCTGGGACAGCTGCACCCAGGTATCCACGGCCAGCAGAGAACCTGCGCCGGCGCCAGTGCCCGGGGTGTAGATGTCATCGTCCGTGGTGTCGATGCCGTCGAGCGTGACCTCTCCAGCCGTGGAGCCGGACGCACGGGCCACGCGGCCGTCGATGCCGGCCCAGTTGCTGTTGATCAGCGCGATGGCCCCAGCCGCCACGGTGCCGCTGGCCAGGGTTGCAACTGCCGGCATGGCGTTGGAGATCCCCGATACCGCCACGGCGGTCTCGAAACCAGTGGACACCGAAAAGATGGTGCCGTTGGGAAACATGGAAGACATGGAAGAGTTCCTTTCAGACGAAAAAAAACCGCCTGAAGGCGGCCGGTTGCACAAGGGGCGGCATCAGGTGTCCCGATGCCAGAAGTAAAAATCCTGCCGCGTTCCCCGCAGCTTGGTGGCCTGGTCGTAGACGCTGGAGAAAGCCCCCAGCGCTTCCGAGACAAGCTCGCTTTCGATCAGCACCTTTTCGACCTGCAGGGCAATGGCCGTGGCCTGCGTGCGCCGGTCGTCCCAGACGTTGATCTGTATGCGCGCATGCCGGTGGTCCGGCAGCCGCTTTTCCAGGTACTGCCTGGCACGGCCGCCCGTCTGCTCGTAGGTGATGTAGGGCTTGCCCGCATGGTCGGGCGCAAGGTCGGGATAGATCCGCCCACCCACCAGCGGCCCCAGCAGTTGCACGATGCGCTCATTGAGCGTTGCCATTCGGTCCTCCTCCTCCAGCGATCTCGCTGATCAGCTCCTGCCAGCGCTCACGCCCTCGGCGCATCATGGCCGCCTGCGCGCTGGCGGTAGTGGCCTCGTAGGCCGAGCGCAGGAACGATTGACCGGGGATGTATTTGGGCACCGGCAGGCGCTGGGTCTTGTCGGTCCAGAACCTGCCCAGGCTGTCCACGCGAACCTTGTAGATCTGCATGTACCCAAATTCCACCAGGTGGCCATGCGGCGCCTTGCGCCCGTTCCAAGTGACCGAATAGCGCGCCTGGTTGGTGCCCTGGGACTTGGTCTTGTAGGCCAGGTAGATGGCGCCGTACAGCACATCGGTGCGCAGCGGTACGCGCTGCTTGGCCTCGTCGCGGATGACCTTGCCACCTGCCACCGCCATGGAGCGCGCCAGGCTGACCCGCCCGGCCTCGCCCAGTTTGTCCAGGTTGGCGAAGACTTCGGACATGTCCGTGGCCATGCCCGCGCCCTTGGCAGCCCGGGCGCGGTCGCGCGCAGTGACGAGGTTGCGGCCGTTAGCCATTGTTGGCCCCCGTGGCCACCACCAGATCCGTGTGCTCGCGCCGCACCTCGTCGTGAACAACCTGGCGGATCTCGTAGACCACGCCAGCGCCCACCGCACGCATGCCGGCGGTCAGGCCTGGCCGGTACGGCGTGCGGATGCTGTACTGCACCCGGCTGACTTCCTGAGCCGCCGCGACGAACTCGCCAGCGATCTGGCCCAGGCCGGAGGGCGCACGGATGTTCCCCCAGACTGCGATGACATCCTGCCAGTCGTCCAGGGGCTGCCCATCGCCATCGACGCCAGGCGCGCGCTGCTGGATGAGAAACCGGCGCTTGTATGCTCCTGCACCCATCTCTAGCCCCCCCAGCCCACACGGTCGGGCAGCAGGAAATGCTCTGCGCCCACGGGCAGGTCCGTGACCGTGGCGCCGCGCGCCACCGTCTCGCGGTTCTCGCTCAGATGGCCCAGCAGCAGCAGCAGGGCCACGCGGATATTCGCGGTGAGCACCATTCCGCGCAGGACATGCTGGGCAGACTCCAGCGCGTCGGCATAGGCGTCGTCAGCAGCACAAGAAAGCAGCCGCGCTGTCGCAGGGTCAGCGATCTGCCCAGCAGCTTCTTGCGCCTGCTCCCGCGCAGCGAGGGCAGCCGCCAGCGCAGCAGGAACACCGGCCCGGGCCGCATCAAGGGAGGCCTGGTCCGGGTACACATTGCGGTTCAGGAACCGCTGCGCGGCAGCGTCCGCACCATCCAGGTAGGGCTGTATCTGCTCGGCCGGATAGTCGGGCTCTACGCGCAGGTGCGCGCGGCCCTCATCGAGCGAGATGAGGCTCATGACAGTGCATCCTCCAGGGTTGCCAAGGGGAAAAGGTCCAGCGCTGTGGAGCGCGTGGCATTGACGATTTGCATGCCGGCCAGCCTGGGCAAGACAGCGCGGAACTGCGCGGGCCACCGGACAATGCCATCGGCATTGCCCAGGCCTGCAGGATGGTCCGCATGCCAGTGCGCGCGGCCATCCAGCCGCTGCAGGTCGTAGCCAAGCAGGGTGACCTGCCGCACGCCCCACCAGGCGGCCTGCGCGATCAGCGCGGCACCGCTGTTGGTGCGCTCACCACCGAGCCAGGCACGTTCGCAGCGAACACCCAGGGGCTGCAGCTTGGGCTGGGGCGACACCAGCAGGCCGGTGCACTGCGCGCGCACCTCGGTCAGGTGCTCGCGCCACCAGGCGAGGTCGAGCCCGTAGATGACGTCGGCCCAGGGGCATCGGCGGAAGGTGGTATTGGTGACGAAGACGGCTCGGCCTATTCCTCGGCCTTGCCCGTCTTCGCGCCACCGGCGCGCGGCTTCGCAGTCTGCTTGGGTGAGGCTTGGGCCGCTGGCGATGCAGACGGCTTGCTGCCAGCGGCCGGTGTAGGGCCCGGCGTGCCAGGGTTGGCAGGCGCCGGGTCCGTGGACAGCCGGACCAGGCCTGATTTTTTCAAGGCCAGGGCCTGCACATGGCTGACGCGGAAGGCGTCTCCACAGCGGCGGCGGCCGTCGTGGTCGAAACCGCTCAGCGCGATGACTTCGATGGTGCTCATGGTGCTACATCCAAAAAAAGGGCCACCGTGCAGACGTGTGCACGGCAGCCAGATGGATCAGGAGCTGACTGGCACGGGCGCGGGGTTGACGCCCGTGAAGTTGCCATTCACGAAGGCTTCGGGCCGGTAGACCGTCAGCGCGGCACGCAGCTCGGCCAGGATCGTGACCATGTTCTTCACGAAGTTGTCACGGTCCTGGGTGCTGACGGTCACGACTGCGCTTTCGCGGTCCCAGGCCTGCGCGCCCAGGCTGAACGCGCCGACAAGGAAGTTGTTCGCGTCCTGCGCCGGCGTGGAGACCACGGGACGGCCCCACAGTCCCGGCACGGCCAGGCCGCGCGGCGTGGCAAACAGGTAGGCGTTGTCGGCGGTCTTGGTCAGCTCGATCTCTGTCCAGTCGATGGGGTTGAGCACGATGCCGTCTGCCGTGTACTCGGCCAGCTCGGCCTGCAGCAGCGCGATGCGCAGGCGGTCGATGGCGGTCTCATTCTGGACAGTGACGCCAGGATTGGCGTAGGCCGCTGCCTGCGGAATGATGCCGTGCATGTTCAGGCCCACGCCGGAGCCCTTGAGCAACTGCAGCTCCAGCTTGACATCCAGGCCGTACAGCAGGCGGCCGTCGATGTACGACTGCAGCATGGGCACATCGCTCAGCACCTGCTTGGATGCGCGGATGAAGTGGGCGATGGTCGCCACTTTCTCGCTGTCCAGCTCGAAGGTGATGTCCGATTCGGGCTTGGGGTTGGACGGGTTTTCCGCGACAGGCGCAGCGTTGTTCGTGAAGCCGGTTTCGCGCACGAATTCCACGGCGTTGCCGGTGGTCGGGCCCCAGTTGAGCAGATCGCTCACGAAAAGGCGCTGCTGGGGCGGCACGATGAGGCCAGGCACGCGCTGAGGCTGGATGAGCGCTCCCGCCGAGCCGTCGCCGCTGGTGACAGCAGCCTTGACCGAGCCTACCTTCACGGTCACGCTGGCAGGGTTGCTGACGTCGAAGTTCTTGATGGCCTCTGCAGCCACCACCCGTGCACCGATAGACTGCGGGGTGCCGTCGCTGCCCCCGCCGTGTTGCAGCTTGGCCAGGATCTGCTCGGCCGCCTTGAGGTTGGCGCGCAGCTCGCCCTGCTCGACCAGCAGCTTATCGACACTGGCCTTGGTGTCCTCGCCCAGCTTGGCGTTGGCCTTGATTTCCTTTTGCGCCGTCTCGGCATAGGCCTTGAGCTTGTCGCCCACGTCCTTGAGGTCGGCCTGCACCTGCTTGTATTCGGTCTCCAGGCTGGTGGTGCCTGCCACGCCGAGCATGGACAGGCCGGCGAGAACGTCGGCGTGCGAGGCAAAGAAGGCCTGCACATCGACGCCGGCCGCATGCGCGGCCACGGAGCCCAGGGCCACGGCGGCCATCAGGGCGAGGGAGAAATAGCGAACGGATTTCATAGGGTTGGTTCCTGTGTTGATGAAGTGAAAACGCGGCTGCTCTATTCCCAGCTCAGCGATGCAGACAGCGAGCCGGACAGGGCCGAGGCCTTGCCTTGCGCTGGGGGCATCCGCCGCTCCGGTTCGATGGGGTCGCCCGCATCGCGCCCGCCCGGGTCGCCCAGGCTGGCCTTGAACTCGCTGATAAGGCGCACGGCCTCGGACTTGGGCATGCCCGAGGTGCGCAGTGCGGCCTCGATGCGCCGCACGGCCGCTGCGCTGGCCTTGGCCTCGCCCTTGCCGACCTGGTCAGAGGGCAGAAGCTCGTCGGCCAGGCCGCGCTCTATGGCGTCGGAGCCACCGATCCAGGATTCGGCATCCATGAGCCGGCGCGCCTCCTTGTCGGCCATGCCGGAGCGGGCCACGTAGATGTCTGCCATGGCAGCGTCGAAGGGCTCCAGCCAGTCGGCGATTTCGCGGAAGTCGTTGCGGTTGCCTGCTGCGATGACCCATCCGTTGTGCACCATGAAAAACGCCGCACGGGCGATCTGGACGGTGTCTCCGGCCATGGCGATGATGGAGGCCGCCGAGGCGGCCAGGCCAACGACCTTGACCGTGACTTCGCCCTTGTGCTCGCGCAGCAGGTTGTAGATGGCCAGGCCCTCGAACATGTCTCCGCCGGGGCTGTTGATGTTGACGGTGACAGGGCCTGCACCCAGGCTGCGCAGGGCACCGGCAACGCGCTTGGCGGTGACGCCCTCGCCTGTCCAGTAGTCGTAGCCGATCACGTCATAGACGCTGATGCTGCGGTCCTCCTGGTCCTCGGTGAGGGCGGAACGCACCTCCCTGTTCCAGCGGTCCAGGGCGCGCGGCAGTATTTCGCTGCGCACGCTTGCGCTCGGGCGGCCGGCCGGGGCGCCCGGTAGTTCTCTGATGCTCATGGTTCAGCCTTTCTGTGGCTCGTCGGTGTCGAAGCCCAGCAGCGACCTGAGCGCTGCCCGGGCCTGCTGGTTGTTGTCGAGCTGGCCCAGGGAGTCCAGCGTGGTCATGGCCGATTGCACGGTGAGCACCGCAGCATTGCCACCCATGGGCGGCCGGTCCTCCAGCTCGCGCACCTCGTCGCGGGTCAGGATGCCCTTGTCCACCATGACGCCGTAGAACGCCGCCCGCGCCGCGCTGTCGGTGCGCAGCAGGCCCTCCACCGCGTACTTGGCGTAGTAGCGCAGTCGGTCGCCAGGGGTGAGCAGATCCTTGGTAATGGCCTGCTCGATGGACTTGATGATCGGGCCCAGGCAGAACGTCAGGAACCCAATCAACTCCTGCTCCATGCCAGAGCCCCATTTGGTGGCGCCCTGCGATGCATGGCCCACCATCCAGGGCGGCACGCCGAACCATCGGCAGATCTCTTCAACGCTCCACGCCCGGGATTCGAGCAGCTGCACATCCTTGGGGCTGATGTTGATGGCTTCGACCTCGATCCCGCCCTCCAGCAGCGGCGCCTGTCCGTCCTCGATGAGGCCGATGACGTTCTTCCGGAATTCGGCACGCTGCTCCGGCTGCAGGAACTTGGCCACCTTGTAGAACAGGTTCTGCAGCGCGCCGTTGCGAAACGCCCGCCCTGCTGCCTGGTCTGCCGCCTGGGCCTGCCCGAAGACCTTGGCGCCGTACTCGATGACGCTGACGCCATTGCGGCCATCAAGGGTGAACCCGGGGACAGTCCAGACCCGGGACGCAGGGATGATGCGCTGCTTGCCGTTGAAGTCCAGGTAGCGCCAGTCCAGCACGATGGAGCCCTGCTTGCGGCCCACCGTCAGGCGCCCAGGGACCAGGAATTCCAGGCCCACCAGGCGCTCGCCGATCATCAGCCTTTCTGCCCGCCCGCAGCCCTGGGTGAGCATGGCCGAGACCATCGCCTGCCAGAACATGGTTGCCGTGGCATCGGGGTTGGGCACGTCGTGCAGGATGCTGTGCAGCCCGTGCTCCGGCGCCACCCGCTTGCCCCCGCTGTCCTTCGTGTAGATGCTCAGCGGCAGCGTGGCGATGGTGGAGGAGATGAGCCGCACGCAGGCCCAGGCCGCCGACAGCTGCAGCATGCTGCGCTGGTTGACTGAGACCCCGGAGGCCAGGTCCACGCCGAAAACGGCGGCCGAGCCAATGGGGTCGCTGATGCTGGCGGACTGGCCTCGCAGCCCATGTACGGCGGCGCGCAACCGGCCGCGCATGCGGTGGTAGAGGGTTGGTTTCATCTGCTCGAAGTTCCTGCTGTTGCGGGACTGGCGAAGAAGCCGTCCTCATCACCCGTTTCATCGGGCCTGGCGTAGCGGCCCAGGGCCATCACGGTGGCCACGATGCCGTCTATGCGTCCGTTTTCCTTGCTGGTCTTTTTGTTCGGCCGGTAGTTGCCGTTGCTGTCGAACAGCAGCGAGACGTTGCCCGCGCAGTAGCGCAGCACGGGGTTGCCGCCATGGGCCAGCATGCCGCCGTAGACCAGCTTTTCCAGTTCCTTGCTGCCAGGACCCATGCCGCCGGTGTTCTGCGGGATGTTGACCATGGGCAGGCCTTCGGCCATCAGCTCGTTGACCAGGTGCTGGGCATTCCAGTCGTCGAAGCCCAGCTCGACGATGTCGAAGTCCTTGCCGGCCTGGACGATGACCTGTCGCACCGCGCTGTAGTCGGTGACGTTGCCCGGCGTGGCGATCAGCCATCCCTCCTCCACCCATTGGCGATAGGAGGCCTCGTCCTCGGCCTCTTCCAGCAGCTTGGACTCGGGCACCCAGTGCCACGCCAGGACGTGGACCGTGGTTTCGCCCTCCAGTGGCGGGAACACCAGCACGAAGGCGGTGAGGTCGCGCACGCTGGCGAGGTCCAAGCCCCCATAGCAGCGCCGCCCCTTGAGCATGGCCGGCAGGAAGGGCTTGCCGCCCCTGTCCCAGACCTGGATATCGAACCACCCTTCGGCGTCGTTGCACCAGATGTTGAGATCCTTGGTCAGGAAGTTGGCCCGCGCACCCGGCAGGGCCTTGGCCTTGCGCGCCTGGGTGCGCATGTAGTCCCACATCTTGCTGCGGCCCAGCCCGGGGTTTGCCTTGGGCCAATTCCGCTCGTCGTAGTAGTCATCCCCCACGTCCAGCGTGTAGATGTAGCCGAAGAAGGCATCGTCCTGGCGGCGCCCCTCAAGGATGCTGACCAGGTAGCTGCGTATCTCCACGCAGATGCCATTGAGGATGAAGCCCGCCGTTGTGATGGCCGACAGCAACGGATCTTCACGCGCGCCCAGGGCCGACTCCATCACGTCCCACACATCGCGGTTGCTGGCCGCATGCAGCTCGTCGTACATGATGGCCGAGGGGTTCAGGCCATCCAGGTGCTCGGCATTGGCCGGCAGCGGCTGGAAAACGTTGCTGTCGCCGAACTGGACCTTTTCCTGATTGGCGCCCTCGTAGATGCGAAAGCTGCGCCGGGTGCGTTCCGAGCGGCGGCACCATCGCTTGATGTTGTCGAACGCCGGCTTGAACACCGTCATGGCCTGCGCCCGCGTGGTGGCTACCGCGTAGACCTCGGCGCCACCCTGCCCCGCCATCGAAAACAGGTACGCGCCCTGCGGCCCCTTCCAGGTGCTTTTGCCATTCTTGCGCGCCACCTCCTCATAGGAGCGCGTGAACCTGCGCAGCCCCGTCGCGGCGTGGCGCCAGCCGTAGAGCACGGCCGTCCAGAACTTCTGCCAGGGGTCCAGCAGGATGGGCTTGCCCGTCAGCGGCCCCTTGATATGAACGAAGAAGCGTTCGATGAAGTGGATGATGTGCCAGGCGTGATCCGGCTGGAACACCAGGCCTCGGGCACCGGCCTCCTTCAGATCGCGGTAGTGCCGCAGCACGGCCAGGTAGACATATTTGCCGGTGACCACCTCATTGCGCAGCACGGGCAAACCGTAGTCCACATCCCACTGCTGCAGCTGCTCAGGGATCAGTGCGTCGCACTGCCGCCGGGTAAGCTGGTAGCGTGGCTTGCGAGGGCGGCGAACAGGTCGTCCTGCTGCCCCTGCGGCCCCGCGTCTTTCCGCACCCGGGCCAGTGACGGTATGGTCAAGCATGCTTTGGGTAGCCACTGGCCCAGCTCCATTTTCAAGCGGGCCTCATCCTTGGCCCAAGGCATTTCCGTCACCCATCCCGTTTTGGATGTCTGGGTCCGGCCCTTCTCATCGCACAGCGCCACGGCCTTGAGCCAGTCGGCGAAGGTGCGCACGATCACCGCAATCGGAATGCCGGCGGTCAGGTGCTCGACCCCGGCGCGGCGCAGCGAGTCGCAGATGTACTCGTAGAGCTTTTGCTCCTCCTCGCCCAGCCGCAGCATCTCGGGCGCAGCCGGAGATTCGATTGCTCCCGGCTGACTCGCCACGTATCCAGCGCCCACGGCCGGCAACTGGACCGCGAACTCATCAGCTTTCTTGGTCATGACACTCCTAGTTAAACCCCCAGGGGGTAGTTACTGCCCGCCAGCAAAGTCCGGTGGAGCGGTCGGTTTCCAGGGCCGAGGGCCCCGACTTTTGCCCCCCCCCCTCCCCCCTGGGTCCGGTCGAGGGCAGGGGTCGGGCACCCCCGCCGATGGGGCGGCGATGGCCCTGGCAGGGGCGCCATGGGGCGATCTCCCGCACACCCATGCCCGGGCCAGTGCGGGCGGGGTGCGTGCGTCCTGCGGGCTGTGAGGGCCTTTGCCGCCGGTGCGTCCTGGCCGGCGGGCAACCTCGGCCCGCCGGCTCATCAACGTCCGCGATACGCAGCCCGATGCAGGCCGCGCCGCCGCTCAAGTTCCGTCTTTGCGTCGTGGTGCTCATCGCACAAGCCCTGCAGGTTGCTCGGATCGTTGGTCCCACCCTCTTCAAGGGGAACGATGTGGTCCAGCTTTTCCCACAGCCGCACGATCCCGACCTTGGCGCACTCCACACACAGCGGCGCATCGCGCTTACGCTCTTCGCGCATGCGCTGCAAGGCTCGGCCAGCAAGGCGCTTGATGGGTGCCGGTCTGTTGCGCACCCACGCTTTCTTTGGGTGCTTGGCACAGCGGCCAGAGCCGTCATGCACAAGGGCGCCACATCCCGGATGCGTACAGGGACGCGGAGCAGCAGATGGCATGGTTCTTCCAGAATGGGCCGGTTACGGGTCCGGCGCTGATGGGTCAGCCGTCGAGGGTCGCGCGCCCGATTCCCAAGATCGAACGCCGTGCCGTTTACCCAGGCACGCGGCCCCTAGCGCTCCAGGCATCGCGGTAATGGGGAGGCCCGGCGTTGCTCCACCTCCGTGGCGCCGGTTGGTCTTTATCACTCGTACCTCTGCGAGTCATGGGACACCAGGGATTGCTGCCCGATGGAGCCCAAAGAAAAGCCCCGCCGGGTCTGCACCGGGCGGGGCTGGCAAGTGATCAGCGGTTAGGGGCACCGAGCACTAGCTTGCCGCAAATGTAGCCCAACTCTCTATGGTGGAAAACTCCCCGCGCGCCGCATGTACTCACGGCCACGGGCCAGCGCCTCGCGCTCTTCCCTGATGCGTTGCTGCTCCTGCAGCCAATGGTCAATGTACTGGTCCGCCTGGTTCAGATGGGCATGGATGGTGCTCGGCCCCTTGCCCATGTTGCGGGCAATCTCCGACACACCCAGGTCCAGCAGGTAGTAGTCGTAAACCGTTGCATAGAGGTGGCGCTTTGCCTGCTCCATTTCCTGCACTGCCTTGTCCACCTCCTCGGCCTCCTGGTCGATGTGGGGGATCTGGCAGCCGCCGTAGCTGTTGCGGCCCCAGACATCGACGGCCAGCACGTTGACCGAATGGAAACCCAGGCCACTGCTGTTGAGCCGGGACTTCCACAGCGCCCAGTTGTCCAGCTTGCGCTTGATGTGCTCGATGCGTGCCATCAGTTCGCCCCCAGATCACCATGGCCAGCGATGATGCAGACGTGTGCACAGCCCATCCGCGAGATGAGGCGCGAGACCTCGACCGTCCGGCTCAGCTTGACGAAGGGCGTCCCTGCCACCTGCCCCGCCTCTGTCGCCCAAAAGCAGCCAGGCCGGCCAGCCAACCCCATCCGCACCAGTCGCCACACCCGGGCGTCTTTCTCTGCATGGCGCTGGATCGTCTTGTAGACCTCGGGCATGGA
>NZ_BCTO01000057.1 GCF_001571325.1 Delftia tsuruhatensis NBRC 16741 | reverse complement strand
TGACTTGCTGCAATCAGCGAAGCCTTGAATTCTAGCACAGTTTTTAGCGTCGTTGCAATCAAATTTCTTCGATCTTCTCAACACCAGCGATCTGCATCACTCTCTTCGGCAGAGCCTTGCATTGTAGCACGTTTTTTAACGGTCTTGCAAAACTCTGGAAGCTTCACTTTTCAGACATTTGCGTGTCATCGAGTGCAGGGGCGCAATTCTAGCACCAAAACTTGGCGGATGACTGGCGTCATCCGCCAAGTTTTTTCAAGCCGCCGCCAAGGCCTGTTCCAGAGCGTCGACGAAGAGGCTGGCCACGTCGCAGCCGGTCTGGTCATGGATCTCCTGGAAGCAGGTGGGGCTGGTCACATTGATCTCGGTGATGCACTGGCCGATGACATCGACACCGGCCAGCAGCAGTCCACGCTCCATGAGGAGGGGACCGATCTCTTCGGCCATGGCCTTGTCGTGCTGGCTCAGAGGCTGGGCCACGCCCTTGCCGCCCGCTGCCAGGTTGCCGCGCACTTCGTTGCCCTGGGGAATGCGTGCCAGGCAATAGGGAACAGGTTTGCCGCCGATGACGAGCACACGCTTGTCGCCCTCGGTGATCTCGGGCAGGAATTTCTGCACCATGACGCTGCTGGCACCGCCCTGGTTCAGGGTTTCGATGATGCTGCCCAGGTTGCGGCCGTCGGCGCCCACGCGGAAGATGCCCATGCCACCCATGCCGTCCAGCGGCTTGAGGATGATGTCCTGATGCTCTTCATGGAAGGCGCGGATGTCCTGCGCGCTGCGCGTGACCAGGGTCGGGCCGATGAATTGCGGGAATTCGAGGATGGCCAGCTTTTCCGGATGGTCTCGCAACGCCCTGGGCTTGTTGAAGACCTTTGCGCCTTCGCGCTCGGCCTGTTCCAGCAGGTGCGTGGAGTAGAAGTATTCGGAATCGAAGGGCGGGTCCTTGCGCATGAGGATGGCATCGAAGCCCGCCAGCTCCTCCAAGCCTTCCTTGGAGATTTCAAACCACTGCCGAGCATCTCCCGTGAGCTGGATGTGCCGCACCTGGGCGACGACCTTGCCGCCGCGCTGCCAGGAAAGCTGCCTGGGTTCGCAGGCCACGATGGAGTGGCCGCGCCGCTGCGCCTCGCGCATCATGGCGAAGGTGGTGTCCTTGTAGGTCTGGAACGATTCGAGCGGATCGGCGACGAAGAGGATTTGCATGGGTTGTGTGCAGAAGGCGGCGGCCCGTGCCTCGCCTGTATGGGAGGCGGAAGTGGGGTGCCCGGGCCTGGGCCGCGTATCAGTCAGCCCGTGCACGTCGGTAATGTTGCACAAATAGCGCCAGGCTGCCCGCGACCACGCCCCAAAACGCCGAGCCAACTCCGGCTATCACCACGCCGCTGAGCGTCACCAGAAAGGTGATCAACGCAGCCTCCCTGTGTTCCTCCCCCTTGAGAGCTGTCGCCAGGCCGCTGCCTATGGAGCCCAGCAGGGCCAGTCCCGCTATGCAGACCACCAGTTCCTTGGGGAAGGCGGTGAGCAGTCCAGTGACCACGGCGCCGAAGATGCCGATGACTATATAGAAGAGGCCACAGATCGCCGCCGCCGTGTAGCGGCGGGATTTGTCCTCATGGGCCTCGGGGCCCATGCAGATGGCAGCGGTGATGGCACTGAGGTTGAGCGCGTAGCCACCGAAGGGGGCCAGCACCAGGGTGGCGATGCCCGTCATGCTGATGATGCGGGAGATGGGCAGGTCGTAGCCCGTGGCACGGATGACGGCCACGCCGGGCAGGTTCTGCGAGGCCATGGTGACGACGAACAGGGGCAAGGCCAGGCTCACCAGGGCGGGCACCGAGAACTGCGGCATGGTGAAGACTGGCCAGGCAAGGCCTGCATGCACGGCGGACCATTGCATTTGCCCGTTGAGCGCCACCCAGGCGATGGAGGCCACCAGCGTGGCGATGACCGCATAGCGCGGTGCCAGGCGGCGCGACAGCAGATAGGTCAGCAGCATGACCAGCACCAGGGGCAGCGCATCCCTGGCGGCGGCAAAGGCCTGCATGCCGAAGTTGGCCAGTACGCCCGCCAGGAGGGCGGCAGCGATTTCCATGGGGATGCGGTTCATGACGCGCTCGAACCAGCCTGTGGCTCCCACCAGGATGATCAGCCCCGCGCTGATGATGAAGGCGCCAACGGCCTCGCCCATGGAAAAGCCCCCGGCAAGCCCTGCCGTGGCAAGGACGGCTGCGCCTGGCGTGGACCAGGCGACCATGACCGGCATGCGCAGTATCAGCGAGGGCAGCAGAGAGCACAGGCCCATGCCCAGTCCCAGCGCCCAGATCCAGGACGTGATCTGCTCGGGCGTGGCATGGAAGGCCTGGGCGGCCTGAAAGACCAGGGCCACCGAGCTGGTGAAGCCCACGAGCACGGCCACGAAGCCGGCTGCGAAGGCAGAGGGACTCAAGTCACGGAAAAAGCGCATCGCGCGATTCTGTCACCACAGCCGCCGACCGTGCGATGCGCTGGCGACGCCTACAGCTCGATCTTGGAGCCCAGCTCCACCACGGAGTTGCTGGGCAGGTGCAGGAAGTCGGAGACACGGCTGGCGTTGCGGTGCATCTGGGCAAACAGCTTTTCGCGCCAGGGCGCCATGCGGTGGCTGATGCGCGGGATGATGACATCGCGCGACAGGAAGTAGCTGGTCTCCATGGCGTCGAGCTGGCAGCCCCGGGGGCGCAGCAGGGACAGTGCCGCCGGCACGTCCGGTTCGTTCTTGAAGCCGTAGTTGATGATGACCTGCCAGCAGTCGCTGCCCAGCGCCTCGATCTCGGTGCGCTTGTCCAGGCCCACCCAGGGAATTTCATGGTTGCGCACCGTGACGAAGATGTTCTGGTTGTGCAGCACCTTGTTGTGCTTGAGGTTGTGCAGCAGGGCGTTGGGTACGGTGCCCGGTTCGCCGGAAAGAAAGACGGCCGTGCCCGTCACGCGCGCCGGCGGATGGCGCCAGACCGATTCGAGGAAGCTCTTGAGGTCGATGGCATCGGCCTGCAGCTTTTCGTGCAGCAGTTCGCGGCCCTTGCGCCAGGTCATCATCAGCGAGAACACCGTGCCGCCGATCAGCAGCGGGAACCAGCCGCCGTCGAACAGCTTGAGCAGGTTGGACGAGAAGAAGGCCAGGTCCACCAGGAAAAAGAATCCGGTGGCCGCGATGCACAGGGCCAGCGGGTAGTTCCAGCGGTAGCGGATCACGAAGAAGGTCAGCGTGGTGGTGATCAGCATGTCCAGCGTGACCGCAATGCCGTAGGCGGCCGCCAGGTTGCCGCTGGAGCGGAACAGCACCACGGCCAGCGCAATCGCCACGAACAGGCTCCAGTTGACCAGGGGCATGTAGATCTGGCCGGTCTCGCGCACGCTGGTGTGGCGCACTTCCAGGCGCGGCAGATAGCCCAGCTGTATGACCTGGCGCGTGACGCTGAAGGCGCCCGTGATCAGGGCCTGCGAAGCGATGACCGTGGCCATGGTGGCCATCAGCACCAGGGGCAGCAGCGCCCAGGCCGGGGCCATCATGTAGAAGGGATTCTTCACGGCGGCCGGGTTGGCCAGCAGCAGCGCACCCTGGCCGAAGTAATTGAGCGTGAGGGCAGGCATGGCCACGGAGAACCAGGCCAGGCGGATAGGCTTCTTGCCGAAGTGGCCCAGGTCGGCGTAAAGCGCCTCCGCCCCGGTCACGCACAGCACGACGGCGCCCAGGATGATGAAACTGGTGCCGGGGTTGTCCCAGATGAAGCGCACTGCGAAGTGCGGGCTGATGGCCGCCAGGATTTCGGGATGGCCCGCGATCTGGTGCACGCCCAGCGCTGCGATGGTGGCAAACCAGACCAGGGTGATGGGGCCGAAAAACCGACCGATCCCCGCCGTGCCGTGCTTCTGGAACCAGAAAAGCAGGAAGAGGATCACCAGGGTCAGCGGGATCACGGCCTTGGTGAAGTGCGGAGAGACCACTTCCAGGCCTTCGACGGCCGAGAGCACGGAGATGGCCGGCGTGATCACGCCATCACCATAGAACAGCGAAGTGCCGAAGATGCCGATGAGCAGCAGCACGTTGCGCAGGCGGGGCTTGTCCTTGACGGTCTGCGAGGCCAGGGCCAGCATGGCGACCAGGCCGCCTTCGCCGTTGTTGTCGGCACGCAGCACCAGGACCACGTACTTGAGCGAGACGATGACCGTCAGGGTCCAAAACAGCAGCGACAGGACGCCGTAGATGTTCTCCTGGGTGAACGGCACATGGCCGGAGCCGAAGACCTCCTTGACCGAATACAGCACGCTGGTGCCGATATCGCCATAGACCACGCCGATGGCGCCCAGGGTGAGCGCGGCCAACGAAGATTTGGTTTTCTGCACAGGTCTATGCGCCGTCCCGTGGGGAGATGGCTTCAGTCAATTGAAATGCCGGCATTGTCCGCTGTCCTGATGACGAGCGCATCGGACAGCACCCCGATCAGTCGTAGATTTCCGCGTTGGGGTTGGTCGCCTCCAGCTCATAGCTGGCCGCCAGCATGGCGACCCGGGCCACCACGCCGTACATGTAGAAGCGATTGGGCATGCTGGCACCCGGGCGCGCGCCTATCTGGGGCAGCTGGGTGCTGTGCTGGAAGGCCAGCGGCACGAAGCCGGCACCGGGCGCGTTGAGGTTTTCGTCCACATCGCGCTCGGGATGCATGCGGTAGAAGCCGCCGACCACGTAACGGTCCATCATGTAGACCACGGGCTCGGCCACGGCGTTGTTCATGCGCTCCTGGGTGAGCACGCCTTCCTGGATGATCACGTCGTGCACGGTCTGGCCGTCCTTGATCATGCCCATCTTGTTGCGGCTCTTGCGCGGCAGCTCGGCCAGTTCCTTGGCGTCGCGCACGGTCATCACGCCCATGCCATAGGTGCCGTTGTCGGCCTTGACGATGGCAAACGGCTTTTCCTTGATGCCGTACTCCTTGTACTTGCGGCGCACCTTGGCCAGCAGCACATCGACCTGTTCGGCCAGGCCTTCCATGCCCACGCCATTGGCGAAGTCGATGCCTTCGCTGCGCCCGAACAGCGGGTTGATCAGCCAGGGATCGATGCCCAGCAGCTTGCCGAAGCGCTTGGCCACTTCCTCATAGCTCTGGAAATGGCGGCTCTTGCGGCGCACGCTCCAGCCTGCATGCAGGGGGGGCAGCAGGTATTGCTCGTACAGCTCCTCGACGATGCCCGGGACGCCGGACGACAGGTCGTTGTTGAGCAAGATGGTGCAGGGATCGAAATCCTTGAGACCGATGCGGCGCTTGCTGCGGATCACCGGCTCCAGCGTCACCGTGTCGCCATGCGGCAGGGTGACGGTGGTGGTCTTCTTGACATCGGGGCTGATGGAGCCGATGCGCACGTTCAGACCGGCCATGTTGAAGATGCGCTTGAGCTGCACCACGTTGGCCAGGTAGTGCGTGTTGCGCGTGTGGTTCTCGGGAATGATGAGCAGATTGCGCGCTTCGGGGCAGATCTTCTCGATCGCCGCCATGGCCGCCTGTACGGCCAGCGGCAGCATTTCGTCGGTCAGGTTGTTCCAGCCCCCGGGGAAGAGGTTGGTGTCCACGGGTGCGAGCTTGAAACCGGCGTTGCGGATGTCCACCGAGCAATAGAAAGGCGGCGTGTGTTCCATCCATTCGAGCCGGAACCAGCGCTCGATCGCCGGCATGGAGTCGAGGATGCGCTGCTCAAGCTCGTTGATCGGGCCGGTCAGGGCCGTGATGAGATGTGGAACCATAAAGACCCTCTGGGTACGACGGTGGGGGGCAATTGTAGAGATTGGACCATGGTCTAGGTGTTTTCCCCAGTCTTTGCAGCGTCAGCGGCGCCAGAAAGCCGGCGAAAGCAAGGCCATGAAGCTGAGGATTTCCAGGCGTCCCAGCAGCATGGCCAGGGTGCAGACCCAGGTCTGGAATTCGGTGAGCACAGCATAGTTGGAGGACGGGCCCACCGCGCCCAGGCCCGGCCCCATGCAGTGCACGCTGGCCAGCACGGCGGAGAAGGCGGTCACCGGGTCCAGGTCGGTGAGCAGCAGCACCATGCTGAGTGTGATCACGGTGGCGCCATAGACCAGCATGAAGGCCAGCACCGAGAAGATCATGCGGTTGTCCACCACGCCGGTGCCCAGCCGCACGGGCTGCAAGGCGCGCGGATGCGCGAGCCGCGTGAGTTCACGCCGCGCCTGCTTGAGCAGGATGAGCATGCGCACCATCTTGATGCCGCCGCCCGTGGAGCCCGCACTGGTGGCCACACCCGACATCAGCAGCATGAGCACGGGCGCAAAGACGGGCCAGGTCAGGTAGTCCACCGTGGTGAAGCCGGTCGTCGTGGCCACCGAGACCACATGGAAGAGACCGTAGCGCAGGGCCTCCACGGGCCCGTACACGCCCTTGGCCCACAGCAGCAGCGCCACGATCAGCCCGCCCCCCAGCAGCACGGCCAGCGTGGCGCGCATTTCCGGATCGCGCCAGAAGCCGTCCCAGCGGCCCTTGCGCATGGCCACGAAGTACAGCGCGAAGTTGCAGCTGGCCAGCAGCATGAAGACCAGGGCGGTCAGTTCGATCAACGGCGAGTCGAAATACGCAAAGCTGGTGTCATGCGAGGACAGGCCACCGAGGCTGACGGTGGCGAACATGTGCATCAGCGCATCCAGCGGCGACATGCCTGCCGCCCAGAAGGCCAGCAGACAGGCCAGCGAGAACACGCCGTACACGCCCCACAGGCCCTTGGCGGTCTCGGTCACGCGCGGCGTCAGCTTGGTGTCCTTGATGGGACCAGCGGCTTCGGCACGGAACAGCTGGGCGCCCCCCACGCCCAGCAGGGGCAGGATGGCCACGGCCAGGATCAGGATGCCCATGCCGCCCAACCATTGCAGGAAGGTGCGCCAGACATTGATGGACACGGGCAGCGCATCCAGCCCCGTGAGCACGGTGGCGCCGGTGGTCGTCAGGCCCGAGACGGCCTCGAAATAGGCATGGGTGAAGCTGATGCTCAGCCCCACATGGCCCATGCCCAGCACCAGAGGGAGCATGGCGCACAGCGGCAAAACCACCCAGACCAGGGTGACGAGGATGACGCCGTGGCGCGGCTGCAGCTCGCGCCGGAAGTGGTCCAGGCCTATCCACAGCGACAGTCCCGCCGCCGCCGTGATGCCGATGGCCCAGGGGTAGATGCGCCAGATGCCGTCGTCGGTGAACCAGGACACTGCAAAGGGCAGCAGCATGGACAGCGCAAACATGACCATGAGCATGCCAAGCACGCGCAGGACGGGTAACAGGTCGCGCATGGTGTCGGCTCAGAAGAAGGTGGCGCTGACGCGAAACAGGTTCTCCACGTCCCGTACCAGCCGCTTGTGGGGCAGGAAGAAGATCACGTGGTCGCCGCTCTCGATCACGGTGGTGCTGCGCGGGATGATGACCTCGGGCTCGGCACCGGCCGCGATTTCGTCGGCCGGCACGCCTTCGGGTATGCCGCGCACGATGAGGCCGATGTGGGCATCCTCGGGCACGCGCAGGTCCTCGACCTTGCGGCCGACCACGCGCGAGCTTTTGCGGTCGCCGCGCGCCACGATCTCCAGCGCCTCGGCCACGCCCCGGCGCAGGCTGTGCACGGCCTGCACGTCGCCGCGGCGCACATAGGCCAGCAGTTCGCCAAGCATGGCCTGGGCCGGCGACAGCGCAATGTCGATCTGCGTGCCGTGCATCAGGTCGGCGTAGGCACGCCGCGTAATCAGCGACAGCACGCGCCGCGCGCCCATGCGTTTGCCCAGCAGGCTGGCCATGATGTTGTTCTCATCGTCGTCGGTCAGGGCCAGGAACAGGTCCACGTCCTCCACGCTTTCATCGGCCAGCAGGTCCTCGTCGGTGGCATCGCCGTGCAGCACCAGCACCTCGGCCGGCAGCAGCGAGGCCAGGTCCTGGCAGCGCTGCTCGTCGGGCTCGATGATCTTGATGTGGAAGCGGCCCGGCACGCGCGACAGCTGCAGCGCCAGGCGCTGGCTGACCTGGTCACCGCCGGCGACCATGATGCGGTAGACCGGGCGCGAAGGCCGGCCGGCAGGCTGGTGGATGGCACGCAGCACCTCGGCCACATGCTCGCGCGCGGCCAGGATGAAGACCTCGTCGCCGGGCTCGATGCGCGTGTTGCCGTCGCAGCGGACGAAGCGGTCGGGCTCGTCCAGGAAACGCCGGTAGATGGCCACGATGCGCATGGCCAGCTCGGGCATGCAGTCGCGCAGCTCGCCGATGCGCTTGCCGACGGCGGGGGCGCCATCGCGCGCGCGCACCGAGGCCAGTGCGGCCCGCCCGCCCGCGAAGGCACGCACCTGCATGGCTTCGGGAAACTCGATGAGCTTGCTGATGTAGTTGGTCAGCGATTCCTCGGGGCAGATGATGCGGTCGACGCCAAAGCCTTCCTTGCCCAGCAGCGCCTCGTCCTCGCCAAAGCCCGAGGAGCGCACGCGCGCGATGCGTGTGGGAATCTCGAACAGGACCTGGGCCAGCTTGCAGCACACAAGGTTGGTTTCGTCGAGCGCGGCGCAGGCGATCAGCAGGTCCGTGTCCTTGGCGCCGGCCTCGGCCAGCACATGGGGATCGATGCCGCTGCCCACGACGCCACGCAGGTCGAAGCGCGACTCCAGCTCGCGCAGGCGCCGTGCGTCGGTGTCGATCACCGTGATGTCGTTGCGTTCGGACACCAGGCTTTCTGCCACGCTGTAGCCCACACGGCCGGCGCCAAGAATGATGATTTTCATGGATTCATTGCAGTGCTGCGGTGCCGGCGCGGGGCATTCCGGCGCGCAGCACGGCTCGGTCAGGTGCGGACTTCGCCTTCACCCAGCACCACGTATTTGAGCGAGGTCAGACCTTCGATGCCCACAGGACCGCGCGCATGGAACTTGTCGGTGCTGATGCCGATTTCCGCGCCCAGGCCGTACTCGAAGCCATCGGCAAAGCGCGTGCTGGCATTGACCATGACGCTGGCCGAGTCCACTTCGCGCAGAAAGCGCTGGGCGTGCATATGGTCGCGCGTCAGGATGGCGTCCGTGTGGTGGCTGGAGTAGCGGTTGATGTGGGCGATGGCCTCGTCCACGCCGGACACGATCTTGACGCTGATGATGGGCGCCAGGTATTCCTCGCTCCAGTCCTGCTCGGTGGCCTCGGCCAGTTGAGCGCCGGCCACAGACTTCAGGATGGCCAGCGATTCGGGGCAGCCGCGCATCTCCACGCCCTTGGCGGCGTAGATGGCGCCGATCTTCGGCAGGAATTCGGCGGCCACGCCGCGCGCCACCAGCAGGCTTTCACTGGCATTGCAGGGGCTGTACTTGTTGGTCTTGGCGTTGTCGGCCACCTTGACGGCCATGGCGATGTCGCAGGGATCATCGACATAGGTGTGGCAATTGCCGTCCAGGTGCTTGATGACGGGCACCTTGGCCTCGCGGCTGATGCGCTCGATCAGGCCCTTGCCGCCGCGCGGGATGATGACGTCCACGTAGTCGGGCATGGCGATGAGCTGGCCCACGGCCTCGCGGTCCGTGGTCTGCACCAGTTGCACGCCGTGCTCGGGCAGGCCGGCTTCGGCCAGCGCCCTGGCGACGAGGGCAGCCAGCGCCTTGTTGGAGTCGATGGCCTCGGAGCCGCCGCGCAGGATGCAGCCGTTGCCGCTCTTGATGCTGAGGCTGGCCGCCTCGATGGTCACGTTGGGGCGGCTTTCGTAGATCATGCCGAACACGCCGATCGGCACACGCATCTGGCCTACGCGGATGCCGCTGGGCATTTGCTTCATGCCGATGATCTCGCCGATCACATCGGCCATGGAGGCCAGCTGCTCACATCCCTGGGCACAGGTTTCCAGCACCTTGGGCGTCAGGCGCAGGCGGTCCACCATGGGAGCGGACAGGCCGTTGGCCACGGCGCGGTCGAGGTCACGGGCGTTGTCGGTCTGCAACGGCTCCACGTTCTCCCGCAGCAGGCGCGCCAGCGCCAGCAGGGCGCGGCTTTTGACGGCAGCCGAGGCTCGGGCCATCTGGGCGGAGGCCACTTTGGCCTGAACGCCCAGGTTGTGGGTGTATTCGACGATATTGAGCGCGTTCATTCCGAGATTCTCGCCGAGTTGCGCCCATTTGCGCACCGAGAGCGGGCATGCCCCGCGCCAACATGCGGCTGGGATGCGTCCTCGCGCGGCCACCAGAGGGCAAACCCCGCGTTCCGGCGGCCGGCAGGATGTCGCGGCCACCCTACACTGCTGCCCAGTACGCAGAGGTTTTCCCGCCATGTCCACCAGCCACGACACTCTTCTCGCCGCCCAGCAGCTCGCACAGTTGCGCGCGGGCTTCGCCCAACTGGCACAGCAGCAGCTGCCGGCCGCCGTGCTCGGGCAGCAGGCCAGGGCTTCCTCGGAGTTGCTGCAGGCCCTGCCGCCGCGCTACGGCGAAGTGCTGCTCAATCTGCTGGACCGATTGGAGTCCAGCGCGCTGTTCAGCGAGGAAAGCTGCTCCTTCAGCCAGAAGGACCTGCTGGACAACCTCGAGACCTGGGCCACCAAGGCCCAGGCGCAGCTGGAAAAGACGAGCTAGGAACGGGGTACGTCAGCCCTTGGCGCCGGCCTGGGCCAGGTCCATGGCCAGGCGGCGCAGGGCCTGCCAGCCGTCGCGTGGCCAGCCCTCGAAGGCCAGGCCCTTGACGATGCCGTCCACCGCGTGGGCCGATTGCAGCAGGCGCGCGGCCTGGGCGTCGGTGATGCGCGGCAGCAGGCGCTCGAACAAACGCTCCTTGACGCCCCAGACGCGCTGGGCGCGCAGGGCCATGGGCAGGGGCTGACCTGCGGCCATGGCGTCCTTGACGCGGCAGATGGAGCGGATGTCCTCGGCCAGGGTCCAATGCACCAGCACCTCGGCCGTGCCCTCGGCCTGCAGGCCGTCGAGCATGCGCGAGACGCGCGCCAACTGGCCGGACAGCACGGCCTCGGACAGCTTGAACACGTCGTAGCGCGCCACATTGAGCACTGCCTGCTCCACCTGCGCCTGGCTCAGCTCGCCGGCGGGGTGCAGCAGGGCCAGTTTCTGGATCTCCTGGTGTGCGGCCAGCAGGTTGCCCTCGACGCGGTCGGCAAAGAACTGCAGCGTGCGCTGGCCTTCCTCGCCGGGTGCCACGCGCTGGCCCTGGGCTGCCAGGCGCTGGGCAATCCAGGCCGGCAGCTGGCCGCGCTCTATGGGATCGATCTGCAGCGTCATGCCCTGGGCTTCCAGCGCGCTGAACCAGGCGCCGGTCCTGGTGGCCTTGTCCAGGCGCGGCAGCATGACCAGGGTGAGCGTGCTGTCATTGCCGCGCGCCGCCTCGGCGATCTGCTGCAGCGCGGCGCCGCCGTCCTTGCCGGGCTTGCCCGAGGGAATGCGGATCTCGATGATCTGCCGATCGGCAAACAGCGACAGCGAGCCACCCGCCGCCAGCACGGCGCTCCAGTCGAAATGGGCGCCGGCCACGGTGTAGCTGCTGCGCTCGGTGTAGCCCGCGGCGCGCGCGGCGGCACGGATGGCGTCGGCAGCCTCCTGCTGCTGCAGCGGCTCGTCGCCGTGCAGCACGTAGAGCGAGCGCAATCCCTTGGCCAGATGGCCGCCGAGCTGGTTCAGGGCAAGCTGCATGGGGCTCAGGTCAGGCTCTTGACGGCCGACAGGCGGCGCAGCAACTGCTGGACGATGTCGGTACGCATGTCCTTGTAGAGCATGGCCTCCTCGGCCTCCTTGGACAGCGCATTGGTTTCGTTGTACGTCACGTCGCGCTGCTGCAGGATCTCGGTCTCGGGGATCGGCTCGTCTCCATTGGGCGTGCGCAGCTTGAAGCGCACGCGCAGGCGCAGCTGCAACTCGCGCACCTGGCCCAGCGCGTTCATGCCGACGATGACCCGCTCCTGCCGCTCGCTGATGATCTGGAAGATCGCATCCGCATCGTCGGGCGATGCCGGATCGCGCAGCACGGTCAGCTTGTCGCTGGCACCGGCCAGGTTGCGCGACAGCTCCCGCGCCACCGGAGAGCCCCGGCCCGCCTGGATGTAGAGCGAGCGGAACACGAAGGTCGGCACCCCCCGCAGGCGAAAGCCGCAGGCCCCCAGCAGCGGAGCCAGGGCCAGGGCGGTGAGCAGGGTACGTTTTTGCATATCAGTTCTCCAAGGCGCTTGCGCCACTCACAGCCCTTGCAACGGTCGCGCCC
>NZ_BCTO01000056.1 GCF_001571325.1 Delftia tsuruhatensis NBRC 16741 | reverse complement strand
AGCGCCTCAGGGGGCATGCCATGGCCTAGACCACGACGTTGACCAGGCGGCCCGGCACCACGATCACCTTCTTGGGCGCCGCGCCATTGGTGAACTTCTGGCATTCCTCGTTGGCCAGGGCAATGCGCTCGATCTCGGCCTTGTCGGCCGTCGAGGACACGAGGATGGCCCCGCGCAGCTTGCCATTGACCTGCAGCACCAGAGAGATCTCGTCCTGCACCAGGGCCAGGGGATCGACCTGGGGCCAGGGCGCGTCCAGCACATCGCCCAGGTGGGCGGCGTAGCCCAGTTCGCTCCACAGCACATGGGCCAGGTGGGGCGTTGCCGGGTAGAGCACGCGCAGCAGGATGCCGAAGCCTTCGATCAGCGCCACCTGGGCGCCCGCGTCGTCGTGGGACTTGAAGTCCTCCAGCGCGTTGATCATCTTCATGGCGCCCGAGACCACGGTGTTGTACTGCATGCGCTGGTAGTCGTACTCCACCTGCTTGAGCACGGTGTGGATCTCCAGGCGCAGGGCCTTGGCGGCCTTGCCGAATGCCACGTCGTCCAGCGACTTGGCGCCGGCCACACTCTGCACGGCGCCGGCCATGTCCATCTGCGACAGTTTGGCGCCGAAGTTGTAGACGCGGCGCAGGAAGCGGTAGCTGCCTTCGACGGCGGCATCGTTCCACTCCAGCGTCAGCTCGGGCGGCGCGGTGAACATGGTGTACAGGCGCGCGGTGTCGGCGCCGTACTTCTCGATCAGCTCCTGCGGATCGATGCCGTTGTTCTTGGACTTGGACATGGTGCCCACGCCCTCGTAGTCGATGTCCGTGCCCACGGGCAGCAGGCCGTCGGCGCTGTCCACCTCGGCCTTGAGCCTGGCGCCCACGATCTTGCCGGTCTCGTCGAACACATGCTCGACATCCTTGGGCCAGAAGTACTCCTTGGCACCCTTGGCCGTGCGGCGGCTGTAGATGTGGTTGAGCACCATGCCCTGGGTCAGCAGCTTGGTGAAGGGCTCATCGACCTTGACCAGGCCCAGGTCGCGCATGACCTTGGTCCAGAAGCGCGCGTACAGCAGGTGCAGGATGGCGTGCTCGATGCCGCCGATGTACTGGTCCATGCCGCTGCCGCCGGTGGCGGCATGCTGGTCCCGCATCCAGTAGTCCGTGCCCTTGCCCACCATCTGCTCGCTGTTCCTGGCGTCGCAATAGCGCATGAAGTACCAGGACGAGTCCACGAAGGTGTCCATGGTGTCGGTCTCGCGGCGCGCGCTCTTGCCGCAGCAGGGGCAGACCACGCCGGCGTGGAAGGCTTCGCTCTTGACCAGGGGGTTGCCCGAGCCATCGGGCACCAGGTCCTGGGGCAGGACCACGGGCAGGTCCTTGGCAGGCACGGGCTGGGCGCCGCAGTCCTCGCAGTGGATGATGGGAATCGGCGTGCCCCAGTAGCGCTGGCGGCTCACGCCCCAGTCGCGCAGGCGCCAGGTGGTTTTCTTCTCGCCAAGGCCCTTGGCGGCCAGCAGTTCGGCCACCTTGTCCACGGCAGCCCCATGGGGCAGGCCGTCGAGTTCGCCGGATTCGATGCAGACAGCGCGCTGCTTGTCGCCGTACCAGTCGGCCCATGCCTCGGTGCTGAAGGTCTCGCCCTCGACCGCGATGACCTGGCGGATGGCGATGCCGTACTTCTTCGCAAAGGCGAAGTCGCGCTCGTCATGCGCGGGCACGCCCATGACGGCGCCGTCGCCGTAGCTCATGAGCACGTAGTTGCCGACCCAGACCTCGACCTGGGCCCCCGTCAGCGGATGGGTGACGAACAGGCCCGTGGGCAGGCCTTCCTTTTCCTTGAGCGCGAGTTCGGCCTCGGTGGTGCCGCCCTTCTTGCATTCTTCGATGAAGGCCGCGAGCTTGGGCTGCGATGCCGCGGCATGCTGGGCCAGCGGGTGCTCGGGCGCCACGGCGCAGAAGGTCACGCCCATGATGGTGTCGGCGCGCGTGGTGAACACATACAGGCGCCCGTCCTGGATGGGCTGGCCGTCGGCGCCACGGATGTCGTGGGTGAAGGCGAAGCGCACGCCCGCGCTCTTGCCGATCCAGTTTTCCTGCATCAGGCGCACTTTTTCAGGCCAGCCGGTCAGCGTGGCCTTGTCGCCGCCCACCTGGACATGGTCCAGCAGCTCCTGGGCGTAGTCGGTGATCTTCAGGTAGTAGCCGGGGATTTCGCGCTTTTCGACCGGCGCGCCCGTGCGCCAGCCGCGGCCGTCGATGACCTGCTCGTTGGCCAGCACGGTCTGGTCCACCGGGTCCCAGTTCACGATCTGGGTCTTGCGGTAGGCAATGCCCTTTTCCAGCATCTGCAGGAACAGCCACTGGTTCCACTTGTAGTAGTCGGGATCGCAGGTGGCCACTTCGCGGCTCCAGTCGATGGCCAGACCCATCGCCTGCATCTGCTTTTTCATGTAGGCGATGTTGTCGTAGGTCCACTGCGCAGGCGGCACCTTGTTCTTGAGCGCCGCGTTCTCGGCCGGCAGGCCGAAGGCATCCCAGCCCATGGGCATGAGGACGTTGTAGCCCTTCATGCGCAGCTGGCGCGCCAGCATGTCGTTGATGGTGTAGTTGCGCACATGGCCCATGTGCAGCTTGCCGCTGGGGTAGGGCAGCATGGAGCAGGCGTAGAACTTGGGCTTGGCCTGGTCTTCGGTCACGCGGTAGGCGTCGCGGGCGGACCAGTGGTCTTGCGCTGCGCGCTCAACGTCGATGTGGTTGTATTTCTCTTGCATGGTGCTGCGGCCCCAAGGGCCGGACAAGGTGGCCGGACGAGCCGGATGGCCGGAATCAACCGACGATTTTAGGGCCCCGGCCCGCCGGTGCCGCAAGCAGCCCACAAGCCCGCAGGCGGTACTGCGCCATCGGCACCCGGTTGCCCGGCCGCCGCGCGGGGAAAAGCCGCGCTGCGTATGCTTGGCACCCTCTGTGGCAGTGCGCCGCAGACGTTCCGCCATCGCCAGCCCGGACTTGCGCAGGAACGGATACGGACACCCCGGGCATGCCGCCATCGCGCGGCAGGTTTTTCCGCGCCCTGGAGTTTTCTCTTGCTGAACTGGTCTTTGATTTCCGGCTGGGATCCCGTCATGCAGGCACTGGCTGCGCTGTGCGCGCTGGTGCTGCTGGCCCGCTCCGCGGGTTTTGTCGTGCAATGGCTGCTGTTGCGCGTGCTGCCGCGCATGCGCAGCACGCTGGTGGAGATGGAGTGGGCCCAGGTGCTGCTGCACGACAGCGTGCTGCAGCGGCTGGCCAAGGCCGTGCCTTCGCTGGTCATGCAGTCCGGCGTGCAGGCCATACCGCAGCTGCAGCCGCAGTGGGCCACCCTGATCCTGAACCTGGCCATCGCCTGCACCATCTACCACGTGGCCCGCGTGATCAGCGCCCTGCTCAATGCCATGAACGAGGCGCACGACCTCAAGGAAGAGCGCAAGGCCACGCAGGCGCACTCGATCAAGAGCTATGTGCAGCTGGGCAAGCTGCTGGTGTTCCTGATCGCCATCGTGCTCATCGTCGCCACCCTGGTGGACCGCTCGCCGCTGCTGCT
The DNA here is from genome assembly GCF_001571325.1 of Delftia tsuruhatensis NBRC 16741. GTDB lineage: Bacteria > Pseudomonadota > Gammaproteobacteria > Burkholderiales > Burkholderiaceae_C > Comamonas > Comamonas tsuruhatensis. Next base: position 21,284 of record NZ_BCTO01000056.1, on the reverse strand, counting down.
GCTGTCCGGCCTGGGCGCGGCCTCGGCCGTGCTGATGCTGATCTTCAAGGACACCATCATGTCCTTCGTGGCCGGCGTGCAGCTGGGCTCCAACGACATGCTGCGCGTGGGCGACTGGATCGAGATGCCCCAGGTCGGCGCCGACGGCTTCGTGATCGACATCGCGCTGCACACGGTCAAGGTGCAGAACTGGGACAAGACCATCACCACCATCCCGACCTGGCGGCTGATGAGCGACAGCTACAAGAACTGGCGCGGCATGTTCGAGTCGGGCGGGCGCCGCATCCGCCGCTCGCTGCACATAGACGCCCACACCATCCGCCTGCTGACGGCAGAGCAGCGGCAGAAATTGTCATTGCTTGAGCCCCTCAAGGACTATTGGAGCAGTGATGGCGGCCTGCGCATGGCCGATGCGCCGGCGGGCAGCGAGATGGCAGCGCAGCATCTGAGCAATCTGGCCGCGTTCAAGGCCTATGCATACGCCTACCTGCTGCGCCATCCGCACATCCACAAGACACCGAACATGTTCCTGCTGGTGCGCACCATGGAGCCTTCTCCCATGGGGGTGCCGCTGGAGCTGTTTTGCTACACCAGCACCACGGTCTGGGTGGAGTACGAGGCCATACAGGGCGCGATCTTCGATCACCTGATCGGCATGCTGCCGCTGTTCGGGCTCAGTCTGTACCAGCGCTCCTCGGACCATGGCCAGCATCTGCGGCTGGCGGGCAACGAGCGCTGGCCCGAAGGACAGGACTAGGTTCGCGGGCACAGGCCCGGCGGCGCTTGAGCGCTTGAGCGCTTGAGCGCCTGATCGCTTCAGCGCCCGGCGCCGGTGGGACCCAGGACGGCTGCGGGTTTTCCATCCTGGTTTCGCGCCGGCTCGGCCACGAAGCCTATGCGCGTCAGCCCTGCCGCGTGGGCCCAGCCCATGAGTTCGGCCACGCGGCCATAGGGCACGGCCTGGTCGGCACGCAGTTGCAGTTCTGCCTGGGGGTTGCGCGCGCCGAGCTGAGCGAGGCGCTCACGCAGCGCATCCGCCGTGGCGGGCTGGCCCTGCATCCAGAGCGCGCCCTTCGCATCGACCTCCAGCAGCAGCGCATCGTCCTCGCCCGCGGCGGCCATGGGCTGGGTGCCCTGGGCCTGGGGCAATTGCACGCGCAGCGAGGCGGCCAGCATGGGTGCCGCGAGGATGAAGATGACGACGAGCACCAGCATCACATCCACCAGCGGGGTGACGTTGATGGCGTGCATGGGCTGGGAGGAGCTTTCCTTGCCGCTCAGTCGTCCAAAGGCCATGTGCGATCCTGGCGAGCCGCCCCGTCAGGGCGCTTCCATGGGGCCGGCCGGCAGGCCGGCGACGGCCATGCCGTCATCGTGCGGCGCCTGCTCGGCCGGCTGGGTGCCGAACATGGCCTGCAGGTCATGGGCAAAGCCTTCCAGCAGGGCCTCCATCTGGGCCGCGGCCCGGCCCAGCAGGTTGTAGGCCAGCACGGCCGGCAGGGCCACGGCCAGTCCGGCCGCCGTCATCACCAGGGCCTCGCCCACCGGGCCGGCCAGTTGTTCGATGCCGATCTGCCCGCTGCCCGCCAGCGTGGCCAGCGCGTGGTGAATGCCCCAGACGGTGCCCAGCAGGCCGACAAAAGGTGCCGTGGCGCCCACCGTGGCCAACAGGGTCTGGCCCCATTGCAGCTGGTGGCTGGCCGATTGCAGCGCCTGGCGAAGCCCCCGCGTCAGGCGGACGGAATGCGCCGCGCGTCCCGCAAGCGCCAGGCCGCTGCCCATGGGTGCCAGCGCCTGTGTCACGGCCTCGGCCATGGGTGCCACCAGTTGCTGGCGATCCCCCTCGCCCATGCGGGCCTGGCCCGAGGCCAGGTCCGGCGCGCTCCAGAAGGCCGCAATGGCCTGGGGAACGCGGCGCCGGCTGGCGGCCATGAACCAGACCTTCCAGACGATGACCACCCAGCTGGCCACCGACAGCGCCAGCAGCAGCAGCGCCGTGCCGCGCGCGACGGCATCGCCTTGCTGCCACCAGAGCCAGAGTGGACCGCTCATGGTCTTACCTTGCCCGTGCTGCGAGCCTCGTCACAGGCCCAATACGGCGTACATGTCGTACTGGCCGCTGGTCTTGCCCGCCAGGAAGCGCGCGGCACGCAGGCTGCCCTGGGCATAGCCGGCACGGCTGCTGGACTTGTGCGAGATCTCGATGCGCTCGCCCGTGCCCGCAAACAGCACCGTGTGGTCGCCGATGATGTCGCCACCGCGCACGGTGGCAAAGCCGATGGTGTTGTCCTCGCGCGCACCGGTGTGGCCGAAGCGCTCGTAGACGGCGCGGTCGGCCAGCTTCGTGCCCTGGGCTTCGGCGATGACCTCGCCCATCTTGAGGGCGGTGCCCGAAGGCGCATCCACCTTGTGGCGGTGGTGGGCCTCGACGATCTCGATGTCGTAGCCGCTGGACAGGGCCTTGGCCGCCATCTCCAGCAGCTTGAAGGTCACGTTCACGCCCACGCTCATGTTGGGCGACAGCACCACGGCCGTGCGCTGGGCGTACTCGGCGATGCGGGCCTTTTGCTCGTCGCTGAAGCCCGTGGTGCCGATGACCAGCCTGACGCCCAGTTCGGCGCAGATGGCCAGGTGCTCCAACGTGCCCTCGGGGCGCGTGAAGTCGATCAGGCAGTCGGCCTTGGAAAGCGCGGCGCGCACATCGCTTTCGATGACGATGCCGCTGGCCAGGCCCAGGAAGGCCGAGGGATCGGTGCCCAGCGCAGGGCTGTCGGGACGGTCCAGCGCGGCGGTCAGCGCAAGGTCATCGCTTTGCGCGATGGCCTCGATCAGCATGCGGCCCATGCGGCCGGAGGCGCCGGCCACGGCCACGCGCAGGCGCTGGTTGTTGCTGGAGGAAGTGGCGGTCGTGGCGTTCATGTCGGGAAAGAGATGCAAAGGCTCAATGCGTGGAAAGTGGACTGCCCGGGCGCACGGCAGGCACCGCGGCAGCCGCCATCCACGGAAAAACGCCCGCATGCCTTGCGGCGCGCGGGCGGCGATATCAGCGGGCGCCGGGCTCCAGTGGCGGATAGCTGGCCGCCGCGGGCGGCGGCTCGGCGGCCACGGGCTCTTCGACCGGCTTGGCAGCGGGGAACTTGGACAGCTGCTCCTCGCTGGCTTCCAGCTGAGGAATCTTGCCCAGCTTCTTCTTGGAGCCCAGGCTGGCGACGAATTCGGCCTCGGTGGGCATTTCGTCGCCTTCAGAGCGCGCGAACAGGTCGCCGTTGAAGAAGACGGTCAGCTTGCGCACCTGGGAATCGACGCCGGGACGCTTGATGGTGAACACATATTCCCAGCGGTCGGCGTGGAATACGCTGGTGACCAGCGGCGTGCCGAGGATGTCACGCACCTGCTGGCGGCTCATGCCGGGCTGCAGGGCCTCGACCTGTTCGCGGGAGACGAAGTTGCCTTGGACGACCTCGACCTTGTAGGGAGTGACGACATTGGCGACTCGGTGCGCGGCGCCATCGAGGCTGCTGCAGCCTGCCAGCGCCACCCCGATCAACAGCATCAGGGCCGCACTGGCGCGGCAACGGGCTTGAACATGCATTGGTATCAGCATAGGGATATGATCGTGGATCATTGTAGCGGCTGGTCCCCGGGGCTTGCGATCATGCGACGCCCCTGGCACCAGGGCCATTTTGTTCGCCGTCCCGCACCTGCCGTGGTGGCAGCCCAGCGGGCAGTCTCTGCCAAAGACCCAGACATGAAGAACATCGACGAACTCAAGAGTACCGGCCTGAAGGCCACGCTGCCCCGCCTGAAGATCCTGGAGATCTTCCAGACGGGTGCGCAACGCCACATGACGGCCGAAGACGTGTTCCGCGTGCTGCTGGACGAGCGTTCGGACATCGGCCTGGCCACGGTCTACCGCGTGCTCACGCAGTTCGAGCAGGCAGGCATCCTCATCCGCAGCAATTTCGAGAGCGGCAAGGCCGTCTACGAGCTCAATGAAGGCCAGCACCACGACCACTTTGTCTGCACCAGCTGCGGCAAGGTCGAGGAGTTCTACGATCCCGATATCGAAAAGCGCCAGAACCTGATCGCCAAGGCCAAGGGCTGGGTGATCCAGGACCATTCGATGGCCCTGTACGGACAGTGCGCTGAATGCGCGAGCCGGCCCAGCAAATAAGGCCGGGTCCCTCAGAAAAAGCGGAGTGTGAAGCACTCCGCTTTTTTTTGCCTTTTACTTTTTGCTACCGGCGCTTTACAGGGCGAAGCACATGGGTGGAGGATGCTGGCGTCCAATGGATGCCCCCTACCCACCGAGACACCATGCGCCGCACTTCGCCGTTCGCCATCGCTCTCACTTTCTCCGCCATCGTCCTGGCCACAGGCTGTGCGCCCTTGCAGGCCCCGCCGTCGTCCGCAGCGGCCGCGCTGCAGGGAGTGGCCGAGGCACCGCTCACCGCCGCGCAGCGCCAGCAATGGCTGGACCGCGTCACCTGGGGCGCCACCGACAGCGAGGATGCGCAGCTGCAGCGCCTGGGCCTCAAGGCCTGGCTGGCCCGGCAACTGCAGCCGGGGCCTCAGCCGCTGCCTGCGCAGGCGCAGCAGCGCATTGATGGGCTGGGCATCAGCCAGCGCCCCATGGACCAGGTGCTGCTGGAGCTGGGCGACCAGCGCAAGGCCGTGCAGGAAGCCGCATCGGCCGATGAAAAGGCCGCGCGGCAGCAGGCCTACCAGCGCACGCTGAACCAGCTGGGCAGCGATGCCCAGAAGCGCTTCGTGATCCGCGCGCTGTACTCGCCGGCACAGCTGCAAGAGCAGATGACCTGGTTCTGGATGAACCATTTCAGCGTCAGCCTGCGCAAGGCCGATATCCGCGCCTGGGTGGGCGACTACGAGGAGCAGGCCATACGCCCGCATGCGCTGGGCAGTTTCCGCAGCCTGCTGGAGGCCTCGCTGCGCCACCCGGCCATGCTGCGCTACCTGGACAACGCCAGCAATGCGGCGGGCCGCATCAACGAAAACTACGCGCGCGAGCTGCTGGAGCTGCACACCATGGGCGTGGGCAGCGGCTACACCCAGGCCGACGTGCAGGAGATGGCGCGCATCCTGACAGGCGTGGGCATCAATCTGCAGCCGGCCGGCACGACGCCGCCGCGCATGCGCGGCGGGCGCCAGGGCGACTACCTGCGCTCGGGATTCTTCGAGTTCAATCCCAACCGGCACGACTACGGAGCCAAGACCTTCCTGGGCCAGCCCCTGAACGCACGCGGCATGGCCGAGGTCCAGGAGGCGCTGGACCGCATCGTCGCCGCGCCGGCCACGGCGCAGTTCATCGCGCACAAGCTGGCGGTGTTCTTCATTGCCGACGATCCGCCGCCGGCCCTGGTGCAGCGCACGGCACAGGCCTTCACGCGCAGCCGGGGCGACATCGCAGCCACCGTGGCGGCGCTGCTGACCGATCCGGAGGCCGCGCGCTTTGGCCGCAAGTTCCGCGATCCGCTGCACTACGTGCTGGCCGCCACGCGGCTGTCGGTGGACCAGCGCGTGGCGGCCGACGTGGCGCCCGTGCTGGGCTGGATCAACCGGCTGGGCCAGAACCTCTACGCGCATGAGACGCCGGACGGCTATCCGCAGATGCAGTCCGACTGGGCCAGTTCGGGCCAGATGGCGGCACGCTTCGAGGTGGCGCGCCAGATCGCCACGCGCAGCGCCGTGCTGTTTCGTGCCGACCCCAAGGAGGCGCTGGAGAAGCCGCCCTACCCCATGCTGTCGGAACGGGCCAGCGTGCGCCAGCGCCTGCCCCAGTGGAGCCAGGCCACGCAGGCGGCACTGGCCCAGGCCCGCAATCCGGCGGACTGGAATACCTACTTCCTGTCCGCACCCGAGATGATGTTCCGCTGAACCCCGGAGACTTTCCATGCAGCGACGCCACTTCCTGACCATGGCATCGGCCCTGCCCTTTGCCGCCCACCTGGGCCGGCTGCAGGCGGCCGCCCTCCAGCCAGCCACGCCGCGCCTGCTGCTGGTGTTTCTGCGCGGTGCCTATGACTGCAACAGTCTGCTGGTGCCCACGCACAGCGACTTCTACTACGAGGCCCGTCCCAGCATTGCCATCCCCCGTCCCGGCGAGGCCGGCGGCGCGCTGGCGCTGGATGGCCGCTGGGGCCTGCACCCGATGCTGGAGGACAGCATCCATCCGCTGTTCCAGGCCGGCCAGGCCTGCTTCGTGCCCTTTGCAGGCACGCACGACCTGTCGCGCAGCCATTTCGAGACACAGGACTCCATCGAACTGGGCCAGGGCCTGGACGGGCGCCGCAGCTACCAGTCGGGCTTTCTGAACCGGCTGGCCCAGGTGCTGGGGCAGGACGGGCGGGGCCCGGTGTCGCCCATGTCGTTCACGCCCCAGTTGCCACTGCTGCTGCGTGGCAGCCTGCCGTCCGCCAACATGGCCCTGGCGTCCGTGGGCAAGGGCGGGCTGGACGATAGACGCAGCCAGGCCATTGCCGCCATGTACGCAGGCACTGCCCTGGGCACGGCCGTGCAGGAGGGCTTTGCCGTGCGCGATGCGGTGCAGCGCAGCGTGCAGGAAGAGATGGACCAGGCCGGGCGCGACGCCATCAGCGCGCGGGGCTTTGCGCTGGTGGCGCAGCGCATGGCGGCCCTGATGCGCGAGCGCTTCGACCTGGGCTTCGTCGATGTAGGCGGCTGGGACACGCACGTGGCCCAGGGCGGCGCCACAGGCGCGCTGGCCGGACGGCTGGACGAGCTGGGCCGGGGCCTGGCCGGTTTTGCCCAGGAGATAGGTCCCGAGGCCTGGCGCCATACGGTGGTGGTGGTGATCAGCGAATTCGGCCGCACCTTCCGCGAGAACGGCAACAAGGGCACGGACCACGGCCACGGCACGACCTACTGGCTGCTGGGCGGCGGGCTGTCCGCGCGCGCGGGCGGTCGCATCGTGGGAGAGCAGGTCGAGGTCAACCAGAAAAACCTGTTCCAGAACCGCGACCATCCCGTGCTCAACGAGTACCGCGCCGTACTGGGCGGCCTGTTCCAGCGCATGTATGGACTGAGCCCCGCCCAGCTGCAGCGTGTCTTCGAAGGCGCGACGCCCCGCGACCTGCAACTCGTCTGACTACGGCAGCGCCTGCGGCGGCACTGGCACGCCGGACAGCTTGTCGGGATTGCGCAGCGTGTAGATGCGGCGGATCAGGCCGTCTTCGACCAGCAGCGTCTGCACGGATTCCAGCTCGCCGTCGATGCAGCGCAGCAGGCCCGGCAGGCCGTTGACGCGCGCCAGGTGCAGGGTCTGGCGCTGGCCGTTGCGCCGCATGCGGCGCGTGGTGGCGAAGTACAGCAGGGCCAGGCGCCGGCCGGTCTCCAGCACGCGGCCGAACGAGGGCACCTTGCCGCCGCCGTCGCTGATGAGTTCGGCATCGGGCGCGAACAGCGCCTGGATCTGCGCAAAGTCCCCACCCTGCACGGCCTGCGCAAAGCGCTGCAGCAGCGCGGCATGGGCCTCGGGCGGCGCCGCAAAGCGCGGGCGGCCGGCCTGCACATGGCTGCGGGCGCGGTGCACTAGCTGGCGGCAGGCGGCCTCGCTGCGGCCCAGGGCCTGGGCCACCTCGGCATAGTCGGCATCGAAGACCTCGCGCAGCAAAAAGGCGGCGCGCTCGTCGGGCGTGAGCTGCTCGAGCACGAACATCAGCGCCGTGGACACGTCATGGGCACGCTCCAGCAGGTCTTCGGCCGAGGGTGCGGACTCCTCGGCCCAGGGCTGGACCAGGGGCTCGGGCAGCCAGAAGCCCTGGTAGTGCTCGCGCTCGGCGCGCAGGCGGCGCAGCCGGTCTATGGCCAGGCGCGTGGTCACGGAGACCAGCCAGGCCTCGGGCTGCTCTATGCCGGCGCGCTCGGCGCCATGCCAGCGCAGCCAGGCCTCCTGGACCAGGTCTTCGGCATCGGCGCGCTGGCCGAGCATGCGGTAGGCCAGGCCGAACAGGCGCGGGCGGTGGCGCTCGAACAGGGCCAGGGGATCGTCGGTGGCGGAGGAGGTCTGCATGCCATCAAGACGCGGGAGCGTGGCGTTGTGTGACAGACAGGGCCGGCATGGTGCTCGGTGCCTTGGTGACTCAGTGGGGCTGCGGAGCCTGCAGCACGCTGGGATCGGTGTGGATCAGCTCCAACGGGTAGCGGCGGCCGGCCAGGTAGTCCTCTATGCTTTGCATCACCAGCGGACTGCGGTGCTGGGCGGTGCAGGCCTTGAGTTCGTCCAGCGTCATCCAGACCGTGCGGATGATGCCGTCGTCCAGCGGCTGGCCGGCCCGGAAGTCACCCAGCTCGCCCGTGAAGGCAAAGCGCAGATAGGTGATGTCGGAGCCGGTGCGCGTGCGCACGAAGCGGTTCAGGTAGACGCCGACCAGGGCCGTGGGCACGAAGTCGTGCGCCGTCTCCTCATCGACCTCGCGCACACAGGCGGTGATGGGCGACTCGGCAGGGTCGAGATGGCCGGCGGGGGTGTTGTAGCGCACGCCATCGGCCGTGTCTTCTTCCACCAGCAGAAAACGGCCATCGCGCTCAATGATGGCCGCCACAGTGACATTGGGTTTCCAGCGATCGGGCATGGCGCGCATTATGACCAGAGGCGGCCGGCCCGTCCCCGGCCAAAAACCCCATCACCGCGCCTTGCAGACCACCACGCGACACGGCACCCTGTAGCGCCCTGTAGCGCCCTGTAGCGCCCCGTAGCGCCGCCCTACAGCGGCCGGGCCATGTACAGCGCACCGTCGCCGTAGCTCACCAGGCGCTGCTGCTGCAGCGGGTCGGTCAACGCCTGCACGGCATAGCCATGGCGCTCCCAGTAGCCGCGCGAGCCCTGCACCGACACCAGGGCCGTGTGGCGCAGGCCCTCGGCGCGCGCCCGCTCCCACAGCGGCGCCAGCAGCGCACGGGCCAGGCCCTGGCCTGCGGCCTCGGGGTGCACGGCCATGTCGTGCAGGTACAGGGTGTCGGCCTGCTCGACGGCCTCGAAGTCACCGTGCAGCGGCGTGATCTTGGCCATGAGGCTGCGGTAGGCCGCGAGATAGGCGCGCACCCGGCCGCCCTGCTCCAGTGCCAGCGAGCAATGGGCCGTGCCGGCCAGGCGCCGCGCAAAGACCTCGCCGCTCTCGGCATAGTCCTCGCCATAGCAGGCCCGCTGGATGTCCAGCAGACCGGGCAGGTCGGCGGCGGTCAGTGCGCGGACATGGAAGCGGTCAGCGGCAGGCAAGGAAGAGGAGGGAGAAGGCGAACAAGACATGGGCAGGACAGGCAGGTGCCGGAGACAGGCCGCCCAGGGTAAGCGATTGCCCAAGCCCCGGCGCACCCTGCCGGAATCGGTTCCCCGTCAATCCTTCCAGCGCTCGCGTATGTCTTCCAGCTGCGGGCGCAGGCCGATGAACAGCGGCACCAGGCGCGGGTCGAAGTGGGCGCCGGCCTGCTGCTCTATGTGATCCATGGCGTCGTCCACCGTCCACGCGTGCTTGTAGGGGCGTTCCGTGGTGAGGGCATCGAACACGTCGGCCACGGCCACGATGCGCGAGGCCAGCGGGATGTCCTCGCCCGCCAGGCCCTGCGGATAGCCCGTGCCGTCCCATTTCTCGTGGTGGGTCAGCGCGATGCTGTAGGCCATCTGCAGCACCTGGGAATCGTGCTCGCCGATGATCTCGGCGCCGATCTGCGGATGGCGGCGCATGACGGTCCATTCCTCGGCCGTCAGCGGGCCGTTCTTGAGCAGGATGGCGTCGGGGATGCCGATCTTGCCCACATCGTGCATGGGCGCGGCGTTGAGCAGGTCGTCCGCCCACTCGTCGGTGCAGCCGGCCGCCAGCGCCAACGTCTTTGCGTAGTGGCTCATGCGGATCACGTGCATGCCGGTTTCGTTGTCGCGGTACTCGGCCGCGCGGCCCAGGCGCTGCACGATCTGCAGCCGCGTGCTGCGCAGCTCGTCGAGCTTGACCAGCGACAGGTGGTTGCGCACCCGCGCCCGCACCACGGGCGCGCGCACGGGCTTGACGATGTAGTCCACCGCGCCCGAGGCAAAGCCCAGGGCCTCGTCCTGTCCGTCAGACAGGGCGGTGATGAAGATCACCGGGATGCGGGCCGTGTCGGCCTGCGCCTTGAGCTGGCGGCACACGGCGTAGCCGTCCAGCTCGGGCATCATGATGTCCAGCAGGATCAGGTCCGGCTGGTGCTGGGCCAGCTGCAGAGCCTTGCGCCCGTCCGTGGCGAACGAGAGCCGGTAATCCTCGCCCAGGATCTGGCGCAGCACATGCAGGTTGGTCGGGTCGTCATCGACCAGCAGCAGGCGCGGGCGCTTGTCCGTTGCCAATAGATTGGGCGCATTCATGCTCTGTCTCCATCGTTCGAGGGCAGTTGCTGCTGCAACTGCTGGGCGCATTCCTGCGCGCGCTCGAAGTCGAAATTATCCAGTGCCTGCTGCAGCGGCTGAAGCTGTTCGGCCGTCAGCATGCGCACGAGGGCCTGCATGGCCTGCCCGTCCAGCTCCCCGCTGTGCAAGGCGGCCACGATGCGCTCCAGCCAGGGCCGGGCATCGGCAGGCAGGGCGGGTGCGCCCGCCTGGGGCGCCGCATCGCCGTCGGCCTGCGCCCACGCATGGCCCTGCGCCTGGCCCGGCGCCTCGCCCGATGCCGTCCCCTGCGCCTCGGCCATCGGCATGGCGGCCGGGTGGCGCTGGCGCAGCTCGCGCGCGACGGCATCCAGCGCCTGGTGCAGCTGGTCGATGAGGGCAAGCAGCTGCGGCTGCCCGGCGCCCTCCTGCGCCAGGCCTTCCAGGCGCGATGCCAGCCGGTACACGGCCTGCAGGCCCAGGTTGCCGGCCGCGCCGCGCACGCGGTGCGCCAGGCCGATCAAGGCCTCGGGTCCGGGGCGCTGCAGGGCACGGCGCAGGCGGTCGGCCAGGTCCAGCTGTTCGTTGAGGAAACGCCGAATGGCGGCCACCAGCGGATCGACCCGGCCCCACAGCGCAATGCCCGAGGCCCAGTCCACCGTGACATCAGGCAGCCCCGGCTGGGCGCTGGCGGGCGCGGGCGGCCTGGCCTCCTTGAGCGCCACCTGCAGCGACAGCAGGCGTGCGATCTCGGCCTGCAGCCGCGCCATGTCCAGCGGCTTGGAGGCAAAGCCGTCCATGCCGGCGGCGGTGGCGTCGCTGCGGTCCTTCTCCAGCACGCTGGCCGACAGCGCGACGATGGGCACGGGCCGGCGCTGCAGCTGCCGCTCCCAGACACGGATGGCGCGCGCCGCCGCCAGGCCGTCCATGCCCGGCATCTGCAGGTCCATCAGCACCACGTCGAAAGGCGGCTCCTGCGCCTGCACGCAGCGCAGCGCCTCGGCACCGTCGTGGGCCAGCACCATCTGGTGGTTCTGGCTGGAGAAGTTGATCTGCAGCAGCTCCAGGTTCTCGGGCACATCGTCCACGGCCAGGATGTGCAGCGGCGGCAGGCCGCGGCTGGCCGCCCCGCGCTCGGACAGCGGGCTCTCGCCGACCGGCAGGGGCAGGCGCACCTCGAACACCGTGCCCACGCCCACCGTGCTGTGCAGCTGGATGCTGCCGCCCATGAGTTCGGCCAGCTGGCGCGAGATGGTCGTGCCCAGGCCCGTGCCGCCGAAACGCCGCGTGGTCGAGGCGTCGGCCTGGGCAAAGGGGTCGAAGATGCGGTGGATCTTCTCGGCCGCGATGCCTATGCCCGTGTCATGCACATCGAGCTGGAGCACGCCCTGCTCGTAGCGCACGCGCAGCAGCACATGGCCGCGTTCGGTGAACTTCACGGCATTGCCCAGCAGGTTCACCAGGATCTGCTGCACACGCATGCCGTCGCCGCGCAGCGCGGCCGGCGTGTGCGGGTCGTAGTCCAGGCGCAGGTCCAGGCCCTTGCGATCGGCCGTGATGCGCAGCGATGCCAGGATCTGCTGGCACAGCTCGCGCACCGAGAAGTCCTCTATCTCCAGCTCCACCGCCCCCTTGTCGAGCTTGGCCGTGTCCAGGATGTCGTTGAGCAGGCGCAGCATGGAGCGCGCCGCGTAGTGCACCGTGTCCAGGTAGCGCGCCTGCGTGGGCTGCAGCGCGGTTTCGCGCAACGCCTCGGTGAAGCCGATGATGGCGTTCATGGGCGTGCGGATCTCGTGGCTCATGTTGGCCAGGAAGGTGCTGCGCGCGGCGGCCGCGGCTTCGGCATGCTCCTTGGCCAGCACCAGCTCCTGGGCCAGCTTGCGCTGGGCGCTGATGTCGGTGAGCAGCTTGACGATCTTGTAGGGCCGGCCGTCGGCACCGCGTATGGGGTTGTAGGTGGCCTGCACCCAGATGCGCCGCCCCTCGTGCCCGCAGCGCAGGAACTCGCCGGCCTGGAACTCGCCCTCGGCCAGGCGGCGCCAGAACTGCACATGCTCGGGCGAATGCGCATAGCCGGGCTCGCAGAACATGCCGTGGTGGCGGCCCGCGACCTCGTCGAGCCGGTAGCCGAACAGGTCCAGGAAATTGCGGTTGGCGCGCAGCACATGGCCGCGCAGGTCGTACTCGATGGTGGCCAGCGACAGGTCGATGGCGCGCACCGTGCCCTCGAACTCGGCATTGCGCGCGCGCGCCGCCGTCTGGTCCATGATCACGCCGTCGATCCAGGTCAGTTCGTCCTGTTCGTTGAAGACGCCGCGCCCGGTCTCGGACACCCAGCGCGTGCTGCCGTCGCGGTGCAGCAGGCGGTAGTCGGCGTTGTAGGTCTGGCGCCGCGCCAGAGAATGCGCCACCGCAGCCTCCAGCCGGTCGCGGTCCTCGGCGTGGATGAGCCGGTCCCAGCCCGTGAGGCCATCGGTGAAATCCTGCTCGGTCCAGCCCGTCAATTCCTCGATGGAGCGGCTGAGCAGCAGCGGCGTCCATTTGCCGTCGTACAGGCAGCGGAACGTGGTGCCGGGCACGTTGTTGATCAGGGTGCGGTACTGCTCCTCGCTGCGGCGCAGCGACTGCAGCATCTGGCGGCGCTCGCGGATATCGGTCACAAAGCCCACGTACAGCGGATCGCCGGCAATCGCCACCCGCCCCACGGCCAGGCGCACGGCGATCTGCGTGCCGTCCTTGTGCATGGCGTTGATATCGCGGCTGGAGCCCAGCAGGCCCGCAAAGCCCGTGGCCAGATGCTTTTGAAGCGAGCCGCCATCGCCATCGCAGCCCGACGCGGGCATGAGCAGGCTGGCGCTGCGGCCCACCACCTCCTGCGCCGTCCAGCCCAGCAGCCGCTCGGCCGCGCCGTTGAACGACACGATGCTGCCGCGCCCGTTGATCATCACGATGCCGTCCACTGCCGTCTCCACCACGGCGCGCAGGCGCGATTCGCTGCGCTGCACCTGGCGGTAGATCTGGCGGTAGCGCAGCGTCATGTTGACCGCGAACACCAGACCGAAGATCAGCACCACCATGCCGACGATGGAGAACACCAGCAGCGCATGCGTGGGCGACTCCACCTGCGCCAGCACATCGATCTCGGGCTTGAGGCGCAGTGCATACAGGCCCGCATAGTGCATGCAGGAAATGGCCAGGCCCATGACGATGCCGGCCACCAGCGTGGGCCACAGCCGGCCCGTGTTGCCCAGCCTGAAGCGCACCCACAGCGACAGCATGGCCATGCCTGCCGCCACGATCACCGACAGCAGCACGCCCCAGGGGTCGTAGAGCATCGAGGTCCAGGTCTGGGCCGCCGCCATGCCGATGTAGTGCATGGAGCCAATGCCCAGCCCCATGAGCACGCCGCCGCCCACCAGCGCCTGCGTGGACAGCTGCGGCCGCACCATCAGCGTCAGCGCCAGCCAGGACGCCAGCATGCTGGGCAGCATGGACAGCGTGGTGATCCAGGGGTCGTAGTCGCCAAAGGTGCAGGGCACGAAGGCCAGCATGCCGATGAAGTGCATGGCCCAGATGCCCGCGCCCAGGCAGAAGGCGCCCGTGAGCACGCCCACGCGGCGTATGCGCGGCGACGCGGCATCGCGCGCCAGCCCGGCAATCTGCATGGCCATCACCGACGTGGCCACGGCCACCAGCACCGACAGCGTCACCAGGCCCGGATGCAGCCACTGGAACCACTGCGGATGCGGCGCCCAGCCGAGCACGAAAATCTGGTCCCAGCTCATGGCGCGCCCCCCGCATGGCACAAGGCCGCAGCACGCAACCGCCGGCCATCGATAGCATTTATAACTTTGATGATCATTTTCGATTGGCCATGACTATTTCACGCACCTAGCATGGAGTCTCATCCCGAGGAGAGCCCCATGAGCCGCGTCCGCCAGACCCTTCACCACCACCGCCGCACGCTGTTGAAGACTGCCAGCTACTACGTCATCCATGTCACCGTGGCAGCGGCCGTGGCCTATGCCGTGACCCGCAATCTCTGGGCCGCGCTGACGCTCAGCCTGCTGGAGCCCACGGTGCAGGCCGTGGCCTTCTTCTTCCATGAAAAGCTGTGGGAGCGCGGCCTGCGCCGCCGTGCCGACGCGGGCGCCGGCATGGCGCCGCCCGCAGCAGCCACTGCGGCTGCGGCCTGAACCCGCCAGGAGCACGAACATGCCCACGCCCCTGCGGTCCTTCAGCGCGGACGCCTCATTCGGCAATTGGCTGACCGAAACCCTGGCAAGGATGGTCGATGGCGGCACGGGCTGAAACCCGGCCCTGCCGTGGCGGCAAGAGAGGTGGACATGGCGGCGCATGGTGGCAAGAACCCGGGAAATGCGAAATCGTTGGTATCAAGGCGCTGCCCGTGCGGCCCATGGCCGGCACGGAATCCATACATGCCTTTCGACCGCATCGGGGCGGACTGAAGCCCCGGCGCCGGTCACAATGCCAAACATTGTCAAGCGCATACGCTGGAAAATATGTGCACAAGCTGTGTGAAAAGCTGTGCATAGCCTCTTCGCAAACCTGTGATTTTCCTCTTGCCAAGGCTGTGGCAAAGCCGTTCATTCACGGTGCACGCCCAGCAGCGCGTCGATGAACACACGGGCTGCACGGCCAGGCACCACGGCACTGCGCCAGACCGCGAAGAAATCACAGAGATAGAAGAACCGGTGGGGGGCCACGGCCTGCAGCAGACCCTGGCCCTCCATGGCCTGTGCGTAGTGGTCGGGCAGAAATCCCAGGTAGCGGCCCGAGCGCACCAGCATGGCAATGGCCTCCTGGTCAAAACCCGTGGCCTGGCGCTGCAGGCCGGCCTGGTGGCTGAGCGCCATATTGGGTGACTGGTAGCCCAGGCCTGCAAAGGCATGTGCGCCCAGGCTGTCCCAGTCCAGCCCGCCATGGTCGGCGCCATGCAGCGGATGGCCGGGAGCGCAGTACAGCTGCATGCGCTCGCCGAACAACCGGGCACTGTCCAGCGCGCTCGAACTGGGTGCAGAGGGCAGCACGCCCACCTGCCAGCGCCCCTCCATCAGTCCGCGCTCGATGGCCTGTATCGAGGCCACGTGCAGCCGCAGGTGCAGTTGCGGCGCCTGATCGTGCAGCAGGCCTATCGCCTCGGGAATGCGTGACTGCGGATTGCCCACGGTCTTGTCGAACAGCGCCACGTCCAGCGTACCGGCCAGCCGGCCATGGATGTCGTCCACCTGGCCCAGAAACCCCTCCACGCCGCCCAGCAGCTGCAGCGTGGCCTCGTAGATGCGGTGGCCTTCGGGCGTGAGCGCGAAGCCGGCGCGCCCGCGCCGGCACAGCGTCAGGCCCAGGCGCTCTTCCAGGTCCTTCATGTGGCGGCTCAGCGTGGAGCTGCCGATGTTCAGTTCCAGCTCGGCAGCCGACATGCCGCCGCACTCGACCACGGCCTTGAACACGCGCAGCAGGCGCAGATCCATGTCGCCCAGCTGGCCCAGCGCCGCACGCGCACGGCCATCGCGTGCCCGGCGGCTCGCAGGGGTATCCAGAGAAAATTCCGCCATCGCCATTCGCCTCCCGGTGTGCTTGCCGGACATGGCCACCGCTACAGGGGAGCCACTATAGGGGAGCCACGGGGCGGCAGTGGCGACGGATTCCCCCAATGCGCGCACGCCATGCCGCGACCGGCAGGCGCTTGGTCACTTGCAGAAATATGCAAGTAAACCTCGATATCGTGCTCTTCGCGAAATCAAACAGCGCGCTCACAATGGGCCGATCCACATTTCTTCCCTAGGCTCGAGGAGATCGCCATGACCCTGGTTCCCACCGAACAAAGCGCCGCCCCCGCCACGCGCACCGATGCCGCCTGGCTCGAGGCCCACTGGATGCCCTTCACCGGCAACCGCGAGTTCAAGGCGCGCCCGCGCATGATCACCAGCGCCCAGGGCGCCTACTACACCGATGCCGACGGCCGCAAGATCTTCGACGGCCTGTCGGGCCTGTGGTGCTCGGGCCTGGGCCATGGCCGCCGCGAGATCGCCGAAGCCATCGGCCGCGCGGCCCAGCAGCTGGACTATGCGCCGGCCTTCCAGTTCGGCCACCCGGCCTCGTTCGCGCTGGCCAACAAGATCAAGGAGCTGACGCCCGCAGGCCTGGACCATGTGTTCTTCACGGGCTCGGGCTCGGAAGCCGCCGACACGGCGCTGAAGATGGCACGCGCCTACTGGCGCGCCAAGGGCCAGGGCGGCAAGACCCGGCTGATCGGGCGCGAGAAGGGCTACCACGGCGTGAACTTCGGCGGCATCTCGGTCGGCGGCATGGTGGGCAACCGCAAGACCTTCGGCCAGGGCGTGGAGGCCGACCACCTGCCGCACACGCAGCCGGCGCTGGGGTCCTTCCACAAAGGCATGCCTGCCACCGATGGCCGCGCGCTGGCCGACCGGCTGCTGGACCTGATCGCCCTGCATGACGCCAGCAACATCGCGGCCGTCATCGTCGAGCCCTTCTCGGGCTCGGCCGGCGTGGTGATTCCGCCGGCCGGCTACCTGCAGCGCCTGCGCGAGATCTGCACGCAGAACAACATCCTGCTGATCTTCGACGAGGTCATCACGGGCTTTGGCCGCTGCGGCGCCATGACGGGAGCGGAGGCCTTCGGCGTCACGCCCGACATCATGAACATCGCCAAGCAGGTGACCAATGGTGCCCAGCCCCTGGGCGCCGTGGTGGCCAGCAAGGAGATCTACGACACCTTCATGGCAGCGGGCGGCCCCGAGTACATGCTGGAGTTCCCGCACGGCTATACCTACTCGGCCCACCCCATTGCCTGCGCGGCGGGCGTGGCCGCGCTGGACCTGCTGCAGCGCGAGGACGGCCCGGGCCGCGTGCGCGCACTGGCCCCGTTCTTCGAGCAGGCCGTGCACAGCCTCAAGGGAGCAAAGCATATGGCCGACATCCGCAACTTCGGCCTGGCTGCGGGCTTCACCATCGAGTCGCTGCCCGGCGAGCCGGCCCGCCGTCCCTACGAGATCGCCATGAAGTGCTGGGACAAGGGCTTTTACGTGCGCTACGGCGGCGACACCATCCAGATCGCGCCGCCCTTCATCAGCGAGAAGGCCGAGATCGAGCGGCTGGTCAGCGCCCTGGGCGATGCCCTGACCGAAACGAACTGAGCATCTCCGGCACATGAGAAAAGCCCCTGGGCCGTGAGGCCGCAGGGGCTTTTTGCATGGCAACGGCAAGGCTGCGAAATCAGTCCAGCGTGATGCCCGCGTTCTTGATCACATCGCGCCACTTGTCCACTTCCACGCGCAGGAACTGGGCCGAGGCATCGGGCTTGAGGCCCGAGGGCAGCACGCCCATGGCGTCCAGCTTTTCCTTGACCTCGGGCGCGGGCAGGGCCTTGGCGATCTCGGCGTAGAGCCGGTCCACGATGGGCTTGGGCGTGCCTGCGGGCACGGCCGCGAGGAACCAGGCATCGGCCGTGAAGTCCTTGAGGCCTGCCTCCGACATGGTGGGCACGTCGGGCATGGACTGCAGGCGTTCGTTGTGGGCCACGGCCAGCGCGCGCACCTTGCCGGCCTTGAGCTGCGCGGCAATGGTCACGGCCGTGAGAAAGCCGAAGTCGGTCTCGCCGGCGGCCAGCGACACCACCGAAGGCGCGCTGCCCTTGTAGGGCACGTGGCCGATCTTGACCTTGGCCTGCATGGCATACAGCTCGGCGCCCAGATGGTTGGGTCCGCCCGTGCCCGACGAGGGGTAGTTGAGCTTGCCGGGCTGGGCCTGGGCCGCCGCCGTCAGCTCCTTGAGCGAGTGGAACGGGCTTTGCGCGCCCACGGTGAGCACCAGCGGGCTGCGCGCCACCAGGCTGATGGGCGCGAAGTCGCGCAGCGGGTCATAGGGCAGCTTGGTGTACAGGCCCTTGGCCATGGCCATGCAGCCCACGTCGCCCAGCACCACGGTGTAGCCGTCGGCCGGCGCCTTGGCCACCAGGTCGCAGCCGATGGTGCCGTTGGCACCGGGCTTGTTGTCCACCACCACCGTGGTGTGCATGCTCTCGCCCAGCTTTTGCGCCAGCAGGCGGCCCAGGATGTCGGTGGAGCCACCGGGTGCGAAGGGCACGACCAGGCGAATGGTCTTGGACGGATAGCTGCCTGCGCCCTGGGCATGGGCGAGGGGCGCCGCCAGCGTGGCCGCCAGCGCCAGGCCGCCGGCCAGGGCGTGCCACAGGGCTGCGCGGCGCACCGGGGTGCGGGAGGATGCGAAAGGGGTTTGTCTCATGCTGTTGTCTCGTGAGGGGGATGCGTGAAGGCCAAGCGCGCGGCAGCATACCAGCAGCGGGCAGCGCGAAACGCGTGGCGTGGGGCGCCGATGACCGGTGCGGGACAGCTCAGGAGGCCGCGCGCTTGCGTGCGGCAGCGGGACGCGCGGACGTGGCCTTTGCAGGCGACTTTGCCGGAGCCTTCGCAGCCGTCTTTGCGGAGGCCTTTGGGATGGTTTTTGCGGGGGCCTTTGCGGGGGCCTTTGCCGGGGCCTTCGCGGTGGCCCTTGCGCTCGCCCTTGCCTTTGTTTTTGGCGCAGTCCCTGGCGCTGTCGCTGCGGCCTTTTCCACCGGCTGCACGGCGCGTCGCGGACGCGGGCTGCGCAGGCTGTCGGCATCGAGGATGAGCCGGCCCTGGATGCGGCCCTTCATGCGCTTGACGCTGCTGGCCGCATCGCGCATGTGCTCCTGCATCAATGCGCGCACCTTCGCAGCATCGCGCTCGCGCGCGGCCTGCACGATGCTGCGGTGGAACTGCGCATTGGCCTCGCCGAAGCGCCGGTGCTCGGCCTGCGGAGTACGGTTGGCGAAGACGATGAGCTGGCGGATCATCTCGTTGATCAGCTCGCAGGTGAAGCGCAGGAACGGGTTGGGGTTGGCGGCCGCCAGGATGTCGTGGAAGTTCACGTCCTCGCGCCGCTGGCTCACCAGGTCGTCGCTGCTTTGCGTGGGATCGCAGCAGGCGATGCTGTGCTCCAGGGCCTCGAAATCGGCCTCGGTCAGATGGGGCACGGCGCCTGCCGCCAGCTCGGGCTCCAGCATCTGGCGCACCGTGTAGATGTCGTCGATGGTCACCTCCTGGAAGAACAGGTAGTTCTGCATGAACTGCAGCGTGCGGTCCAGCGGCACCTCGACGACCGTGCCACCGCCCGAAGGGCCGGTGGAGATGGTGATCAGCCCCTGCACTTCCAGCGACTTGAGGGCCTCGCGGATCGTTCCCTTGCTGACCTGGAACTGGGCCTGCAGCTCGCTTTCGCGCGGCAGGCGGTCGCCGGGGCTGAGGTTCTTTTCGGTGATCAGGCGCTTGATCTCCTGGGCCACCAGATCCGGGCGCTTGAGCTGCCGGATCGCCAGGGGGGCCGACTTGGGTGTAGCCATTGTTGTGTTCTCCGGAAGGGCACCGGATCGTGTCCGCGCCCAGTCTGCATACGGGTTTGGTGCAGTATGCACCGCCATGGCGCGTGGGCGTTTGCGCCTAGGGTTAGCACGCGCCCTATTCCTTGTATTTATCACTATAAATATGAATCAAGGAGCCTGCACGCACCCGTTTCGACTGGCATGCAACTTGCTCTGAAAAGCGTACCCGGGCCGCAGCGCCTTCAGTCCCCATCACGGAGATCCCATGCAACGTCGTCACCTCCTGCAACTCTCGGCACTGGGCGCATTGCCCGCATCGCTGGGCCTGGGCCGCAGCGTCTGGGCGCAGTCCAAGGACAGCATCCAGTTCGCCTGCCCCGTGCCCATGTCGGGCGCCTTCGCGGCCAACGGCAAGTACGCGGACCTGGGCATGAAGCTGGCCATAGAGCAGTACGGCAAGGCGCTGGGCCGCCCGCTGGCCTACACCGTGCTGGACACCGAGGGCAAGCCCGCCACGGCCGTGCGCAAGCTGCAGGAGTCTTCCCAGCAGCAGGGCACGCGCTTTTTCGCAGGCGGCATCCTGTCGTCGGAGGCGCTGGCCATGGGCAAGGAGGCCGAGAAGGCCGGCGGCATCTTCATCACCACCGCAGGCGCAGACGAGATCACGGGCAAGGACTGCAACAGCGCCACCTTCCGCTGGTCGGCACCCACCTTCGGCGCCATCGAGCAGACCGTGC
This sequence comes from Delftia tsuruhatensis NBRC 16741, assembly GCF_001571325.1. Lineage (GTDB taxonomy): Bacteria > Pseudomonadota > Gammaproteobacteria > Burkholderiales > Burkholderiaceae_C > Comamonas > Comamonas tsuruhatensis. Next base: position 766 of record NZ_BCTO01000056.1, on the reverse strand, counting down.
GCCCGCTGATCGAATCGCTGCCCAAGGCCAAGCGCTGGTACACCATCACGCCGCAGTACGTGTTCGGCGACGGCCTGCTGACGGCGGCCAAGAACATCTTCAAGGAAAAGGGCATCGAGCATGTGGGCAACAGCTACCACTCGCTGACCGAAAAGGAGTTCAGCGGCTACCTGACCAATGCCGTGGCCGCCAAGCCCGACGTGCTGCTGCTGCTGAACTTCGGCGCCCAGTCCTCGGACACGCTGCGCCAGGCCATCAGCTTCGGCATGAACAAGAACATGACCATCCTGATCGCCTGGGCCTCGGGGCTGGAGCAGTTCGAGTCGCTGGGCGCCGACCTGTGCGACGGCGTGTACTTCGGCGCCCAGTACTGGCACACGGTGGACACGCCGCTCAACCGTGATCTGGTGCAGCGCTGCAACGACAAGTTCAAGGCCAATCCCAACTACAGCCTGGCCGGCCACTACATCTGCACCAAGCTGATGATCGATGCCATCGTCAAGGCCGGCACGGTCGACCCCAAGGCCGTGGTCGCCGCGCTGGAAGGCATGAAGTACCAGGGCCTGACGGGCGAGGAAGAGGTGCGCAAGGCAGACCACCAGGTGCTCAAGAACTACTACCTGCTCAAGGGCAAGGCCAAGTCCAAGATGAAGAACAAGGACGACTACGTGGATGTGGTCAGCTCCGGCAAGTCCTTCCTGCCCGTAGACCAGACCGGCTGCAAGCTGGTTTAGAGCTCCCCCTGAGGCGCTGCGCGCCTTCCCCC
>NZ_BCTO01000055.1 GCF_001571325.1 Delftia tsuruhatensis NBRC 16741 | reverse complement strand
TTCCTCGGTGTCCCTCACTTAGGCTGCGCCAGTTTCATAGGCACAGCACCATGACCGGCGTGCTTCAGAGCCACCGGGCACTTCGCCTCCTTCGTCCATCGTTTCGGACCCTGTATGAGCATCTATCTGCTTCAGACCATCAACGGGATCGGCATAGGCATGCTGTATTTCCTGTTGGCCGTGGGCCTGTCCATCGTTTTCGGCCTGCTGCGTTTCGTGAATTTCGCGCACGGTGCCTTCTACCTGCTGGGCGCCTATTTCTGCTACCAGATGACGCGCTGGGGCATGAGCTTCTGGCTGTCCCTGATCGTGGTGCCGCTGGCCGTGGGCGCGCTGGGCTGGCTGGTGGAAAAGCTCATGCTGCGCCATGTGTATGCCAAGGCGCATGAGTTCCACATCATCGTCACCGTGGGCCTGGCCCTGGTGGTGCAGGAGCTGGTGATCGTGCAATGGGGCCCGCTGGGCGACAGCGTGGCCGTGCCCGATCTGCTGCAGGGCGTGGTGATGTGGGGCAGCTTCGTCTATCCCAAGTACCGGCTGTTCGTGATCGGCTTCACCGCCGTGCTGGCCGTGCTGCTGTGGTGGCTGCTGGAAGGCACGCGGCTGGGCAGCGCGGTGCGCGCGGGCAGCGAATCGACCGAGATGGTGTCCCTGCTGGGCGTGAACGTGCTGCGCATCTTCAGCCTGGTGTTCGCGCTGGGCGCCGCCACGGCGGCGCTGGCCGGCGTGCTGGCCGCGCCCATACGCGGCGCCGAGCCCTTCATGGGCGTGGAGGCGCTGGGCGTGGCCTTCGTGATCGTGGTCGTGGGCGGGCTGGGCAGCTTCGGCGGCGCACTGGTCGGCGGCCTGCTGATCGGCATCGTGCAAAGCGTGATGAGCACGCTGTGGCCCGAGGGCGCGCGCCTGATGATCTACGTGGCCATGGCCGCCGTGCTGCTGCTGCGACCCCATGGCCTGCTGGGCCGCAAAGGATGAAGACCATGACCAGGCATTCCCATCTCCTTCTCGCGCTGGCCATCGTGGTGGCCATGCCGCTGTGCATGCAGTCGGGCTCGCTGGCCAGCGAAGTGCTGATCTTCGGCCTCGCGGCCATGGGCTGCAATCTGCTGCTGGGCTACACGGGGCTGCTGTCCTTCGGGCAGGGCATCTTCTTCGGGCTGGGCAGCTACACCATCGCCCTGCTGCTGACACGCTGGCCCCTGCCCATGCCGCTGGCCCTGCTGGCCGCCACCGCCATGGGCGCCGTGGGCGCGGCCATCGTCGGCTGGGTGGCCATACGCCAGCGCGGCACCTATTTCGTGATGCTCACCCTGGCGTTTGCGCAGATGTTCTACTTCATCGCCTACTCGGCCACGGACATCACCGGCGGCGACAACGGCCTGCTCGATGTGCCCCGCCCCGCCCTCGCGGTGGCCGGCCAGACGCTGTGGCCGCTGGCCACGCCCTGGCAGTACTACGGCTTTGTGGCCGTGCTCTTTCTGGTGGTGTTCTGGCTGCTGCGCCGCGTCTGCGACTCCATGTTCGGCCGCACGCTGCTGGCCGTGCGCGACAACGAGGAGCGCGCCGCCGCCGTGGGCTACGACCTGAGGCTGCTGAAGCTGCAGGCCTTCGTGATCTCGGGCGCAGTCACGGGCCTGGCCGGCGCGCTGCACGCCATGATGACGGGCATCGCCCCGCTGTCCAATGCCGAGTACCACACCAGCGAAATGATCCTGGTGATGACCGTGATCGGCGGCACGGGCAACCTGCTGGCCTCGGTGCTGGGCGCGGCCTTCTACGTGCTGCTGGGCGACTGGCTGTCCACGCTGTGGCCGCGCTGGCTGCTGCTGCTGGGCGTGGTGCTGATGATCGTGAGCCTGGGCCTGCAGCGCGGCCTGTGGGGCCTGGGCGAGAGCCTGTGGGCCCTGGTGCGCCGCAAAGGGCCGGCAGATGCCGCGGCGGCCGCTGCAGAAACCAAAGGAGGCCAGGCATGAGCGCCGCAGCATCTCCCATCCTGCTCGAGGCCGTGGGCGTCGAGAAGCGCTATGACAAGTTCGTCGCCCTGGGCGGCGTGGACCTCAAGGTGCGCGCCCATACCGTGCACTCGGTGATCGGCCCCAACGGCGCGGGCAAGACCACCCTGTTCCACATGCTCACGGGCACCAAGAGCGTGAGCGGCGGGCGCATCGTGTTCGACGGCCACGACGTGACGCGCGAGCCCGACCACCGCCGCGTGCGGCGTGGCATGGCACGGTCCTTTCAGGTCACCAGCCTGTTCCTGACCCTGCCCGTGCGCGAGAACCTGCGCCTGGCCGCCCAGGGCGTGGCGCCCGCCAGGGCGCTGGACTGCTGGAACGCGCCCGTGGGTGCTCGCGCCCTGGCCGACACCGTGGCCAGCGTGCTCTCGCGCCTGGGCCTGGAGCGCCATGCGGACACGCCGGCCGGCAACCTCTCGCACGGCCAGCAGCGGCGGCTGGAGGTGGGCATGGCCCTGGCCGCGCGGCCCAAGGCCATCTTCCTGGACGAGCCGACCTCGGGCATGGGCATCGACGACCTGGACGAGATGAAGCGCCTGATCCAGGGCCTCAGGGACGAGCACACCGTGGTCCTCATCGAGCACAACATGAACATCGTCATGGACATCTCCGACACCATCACCGTCATGCAGCAGGGCCGCGTGCTGGCCGAAGGCCTGCCCCACGAGATCCGCGCCGACGAGCGTGTGCGCAGCGCCTATCTGGGCAACATGATCACGGGAGGAAAGGCATGAGCGGTCCCCTGCTTTCGGTCGAGGGCATACACGCCCACTACGGCAAGAGCCATGTGCTGCAGGGCGTGTCGCTGCAGGTGCAGGACGGCGAGCTGGTCACGCTGCTGGGCCGCAACGGCGCGGGCAAGACCACCACGCTCAAGTCCATCGCAGGCGTGATGCAGCCCTCGCAGGGGCAGATCCGCTTCGGCGGCGAGCCCGTGCACCGGCTGGCCACGCACCAGGTGGCCCAGCGCGGCATCTGCCTGGTGCCCGAGCACCGCGGCATCTTCAAGCTGCTCACGGTGGAGGAGAACCTGATGCTGGGCCAGCGCAAGCGCTCGCCCTGGCAGCTGGCAGACATCTACCGCATCTTCCCGCGCCTCAAGGAGCGGCGCGGCAACGGTGGCGGCCAGCTGTCGGGCGGCGAGCAGCAGATGCTGGCCATAGGCCGCGCCCTGATGAACGCGCCGCGCCTGCTCATGCTGGACGAGCCCGTCGAGGGCCTGGCGCCCGTGATCGTGGAGGAGATCGTGGCCCAGCTCAAGACCATCAAGGCCGCTGGCGTGGCGATCTTGCTGGTGGAGCAGAACCTGGAGGTCTGCACCCAGCTGGCCGACCGCCACTACATCATCGAACAGGGTGCGATTGCGCACGAGGCAGGCAATGCCGCTTTCCTGGCCGATGACGCCATCAAGGACCGGTATCTCGGCGTAGGGATCGCCTGATCCACCGCCTTTCGCATTCCCAGGAGTCATTCATGGATCTCAGTACCCCTCTTGCAGCCGCCGCCGTTGCGGCCGGGCTGCGCACCGACGGCGCCCGCCTGTGGCAATCGCTGATGGACCTGGCGCGCATAGGCGCCACACCCAAGGGCGGCGTGTGCCGCCTGGCGCTGACGGACCTGGACCGCCAGGGGCGCGATCTCTTCGTGCAGTGGGCGCGCGAGGCTGGCTGCAGCATCCGCGTCGATGCCATCGGCAACATCTTCGCGCGGCGCGCGGGCCTGGACGATGCGCTGCCGCCCGTGATGACGGGCAGCCACATCGACACCCAGCCCACGGGCGGCAAGTTCGACGGCAACTACGGCGTGCTGGCCGGGCTGGAGGTGCTGCGCACGCTGGGCGATGGCGGCGTGCGCACGCGCGCCCCGGTGGAGGTGGCCGTGTGGACCAACGAGGAAGGCTCGCGCTTCGTGCCCGTGATGATGGGCTCGGGCGTGTTCGTCAATGCCTTCACGCTGGAGCATGCGCTGGCCCAGCGCGATGCCCAGGGCGTGAGCGTGGACGAGGCGCTGCGCGCCATCGGCTATGCCGGGCCGGCCGGCCCGGCGCCTGCGGTGGGCGCGTATTTCGAAGCCCATATCGAGCAGGGCCCGGTGCTGGAAAACCATGAACGCGTGATCGGCGTGGTCAGCGCCGCGCTGGGCCAGCGCTGGTACGACGTCAGCGTGCAGGGCATGGAGGCCCACGCCGGCCCCACGCCCATGGAGCTGCGCCACGACGCGCTGCTGGCCGCCAGCTGCATCGTGGCCGAGGTCAACCGCATCGCCCTGGACCGCCTGCCGCATGCGCGCGGCACCGTGGGATCGCTGGAGGTGTTTCCCAACTCGCGCAACGTGATCCCGGGCGGCGTCAAGCTCAGCGTGGACCTGCGCGCGCCGGACGACGGCCAGTTGCTGGACATGGATGCCGCACTGCGCGCGGCCTGCGAGCGCATTGCGGCCGCGCATGGCGTGACCGTTGGCGTGGAGCAGGTCGTCTACTTCCCGCCCCAGCCGTTCACGCCACACCTGGTGGAGGCCGTGCGCGCCAATGCCGCCGACCTGGGCTACAGCGCCATGGACGTGGTCAGCGGCGCAGGCCACGATGCCGTCTACCTGGCGCGCGTGGCGCCTGCCGCCATGATCTTCGTGCCCTGCGCCGACGGCATCAGCCACAACGAGATCGAGGATGCCGAGCCCGCCCACCTGGAGGCCGGCTGCAACGTGCTGCTGCGCGCCATGCTGGCGGCCGCGGGCGTGGTGCAGGCAGCGGACGGCGGGGTGCCGGCATGAAGATCCTGATCGCCCGGCTCAACCACGAGACCAATACCTTCTCGCCCGTGCCCACGCCCATCGAGGCGTTTGCGCCCACCTATGGCGAGGCGGCCTATTCGGCCAACAAGGGCATGCGCACGGCCATGGCCGCCTTCATCGACCTGGCCGAGGCGGCGGGCGCCACCCTGGTCACGCCGGTATCGGCCACCTCCAATCCCAGCGGCCCCGTGCATGCGGCCGCCTATGACGAACTCACGCACCGCATCGTGGCGGCCGCGCCGGGCTGCGATGCCATCTTGCTGGACCTGCACGGCGCCATGGTGGCCGAGAACAGCGCCGACGGCGAAGGCGACCTGCTCGAACGCGTGCGCGCCGCCGCGCCCGGCGTGCCCGTTGGCGTGGCGCTGGACCTGCACGGCAACATCACCGAAAAAATGGTGGGCAATGCCGATGTGATGGTGGGCTTCAAGACCTATCCGCACATCGACATGTACGAGACCGGCGAGCACGCGGGCCGCCTGCTGCTGGACATGCTGGCCGGCCGCGCGCGCTACGCCGTGTGCTGGCACCGCCTGCCCCTGATGAGCCACACGCTGCGCAGCACCACGCTGGACGGCCCCATGCTGGACGCCGTGAACGCAGCGCGCGCCCTGGAAGCGGAGGGCCTGCCCGCGGTCTCGGTGTTCGGCGGCTTCTCGCTGGCCGACATCGCCGCGCCCTGCGTGAGCGTGGTCGCCACCTGCAGGACCGACGAGCGCGCGGCCACCCAGGCGAGCGTGGACGCGCTGGCCGCCCGGATCTGGCAGCGCCGCGCCGACTTCGTCTACCGCAGCGAGCCGCTGGCCGATTCGCTGCGCCGCGCCCAGGCCCTGGCCGACGGCGCCGACCGCCCCGTGCTGCTGCTCGACCATGGCGACAACTGCATGTCCGGCGGCACCTGCGACACCATGGACGTGCTGCAGACCGCGCTGGAGCTGGGCCTGTCAGGCATTGCCGTGGGCCCGCTGTGCGACCCCGAAGCGGTTGCCTCGCTCACGGCGGCCGGCGAAGGCGCCGAGGTGGAGATCGCGCTGGGCAACAAGGTCTCGCTGGAACGCATCGGCCTGCACAAGCAGCCGCTGCGGCTGCGCGGCACGGTGCGCGCCGTCAGCGACGGCGCCTACACGGTCAGCGGCCCCATCTACACCGGCCAGCGCTGCCACATGGGCCGCACGGTCTGCCTGGACACGGGCGCAGCGCAGATCGTGATCACCGAGCAGACGCACGAGCCCTGGGACCTGGGCGTGTTCCACTGCGTGGGCATGGACCCGACGCGCTTTCGCTTCGTGCTGCTCAAGTCGCGCATGTACTGCCGGCCCGTCTTCGTGCCGCTGTCGGCCGGCCTGGTCGAGTGCGACAGCCCCGGCGTGACCACCTCGGACTATTCGCGCTTTCCGTTCGCCCGGGTCAGCCGCCCGGTGTTTCCGCTGGACGCCATCTGATGGACGCCATCTGATTGCCCGGCTTTGCGGCGCCGCGCAAGCAAAGACCGCCGCCGCCGCAGGACATTGGGCAACCAGGCATCACAACAGTTTCACAGCAGGGCCCGGCTATTGCCTGTCGGCCTACAATCGGTTCCCCCCTACCTCGGCCGACGGCACGCGGGCTGATCCGCGCGTGCGTTGGCCATGCCTTCGCTGGAGACGCTTGATGTCCGACAACACGGCCCCGACCCCTTCCGATAAACGTGCCCAGCTGCGCCGTGCCGCACTCGAATACCACGAGTTTCCCAAGCCCGGCAAGTTGACCATCGTGCCGACCAAGCCCATGGCCAACCAGCATGACCTGGCCCTGGCCTACTCGCCCGGCGTGGCAGCGCCCTGCGAAGAGATCGTCAAGGACCCGGCCGCCGCCTTCAAGTACACGGCGCGCGGCAACCTGGTGGCCGTGATCTCCAACGGCACGGCCGTGCTGGGACTGGGCGACATCGGCGCGCTGGCCTCCAAGCCGGTGATGGAAGGCAAGGCCGTCCTGTTCAAGAAGTTCGCGGGCGTGGACGTCTTCGACATCGAGATCAACGAGAAGGACCCGCAAAAGCTGGTCGACGTGATCGCCGCGCTGGAGCCCACCTTCGGCGCCATCAACCTGGAAGACATCAAGGCGCCCGAGTGCTTCTTCGTGGAGCGCGAACTGCGCCGCCGCCTGAAGATCCCCGTCTTCCACGATGACCAGCACGGCACGGCCATCACCGTGGCTGCGGCCATGGTCAACGCGCTCAAGGTCGCGGGCAAGAAGATCGAGGAGGTCCGGCTCGTCGCCTCGGGCGCGGGCGCTGCCGCCCTGGCCTGCCTGAACCTGCTGCTCAAGGTCGGCCTGCGCCGGGAGAACGTGTTCGTCACCGACCTGGCCGGCGTGGTCTACGAAGGCCGCACCGAACTGATGGACGAGGACAAGGCCCAGTTCGCACGCGCCACCGAGCTGCGCACCCTGGGCCAGGTCATCGAAGGCGCCGACGTCTTCCTGGGCCTGTCCGCTGGCGGCGTGCTCAAGCAGGACATGGTGGTCAAGATGGCCGCGCGCCCGGTGATCTTCGCTCTGGCCAATCCCAACCCCGAAATCGTTCCCGAAGATGTCAAGGCCGTGCGCAGCGACGCCATCATCGCCACGGGCCGCTCGGACTATCCCAACCAGGTCAACAACGTCCTGTGCTTCCCGTACATCTTCCGCGGTGCGCTGGACTGCGGCGCGACCACCATCACCACCGAGATGGAAATCGCCACCGTCCACGCCATCGCCGAACTGGCCCAGGCCGAGCAGAGCGAGGAAGTGGCGGCAGCCTACGTGGGCGAGCAGCTGAGCTTCGGTCCTGAGTACCTGATCCCCAAGCCCTTCGATCCGCGCCTGATGATGAAGATCGCCTCGGCCGTGGCCCAGGCTGCCGCCGAATGCGGCGTGGCCCAGCGCCCGATCCAGGACATGGATGCCTACCGCGCCCATCTGCAGACCTTCGTCTACGCCTCGGGCACGATGATGAAGCCGCTGTTCGCCACGGCCAAGAAGGCCACCAAGAAGCGCGTGGCCTATGCCGAAGGCGAGGAAGAGCGCATCCTGCGCGCCGCGCAGATCGTGGTGGACGAGCGCATTGCGCGCCCCACGCTGATCGGTCGCCCGGCCATCATTGCCCAGCGCATCGAGAAGTTCGGCCTGCGCCTGAAGGAGGGCCAGGACTACGACGTGGTCAACGTCGAGCACGACGAGCGCTACCGCGACTTCTGGCAGACCTACCACCGCATGACCGAGCGCAAGGGCATCACCGTGCCCATCGCCAGGATCGAGATGCGCCGCCGCCTGACCCTGATCGGCTCCATGCTGCTGCACAAGGGCGAAGTGGACGGCCTGATCACCGGCACCTGGGGCCAGACATCGCACCACCTGCAGTACGTGGACCAGGTGATCGGCCGCCGCGCCGGCGTGCAGACCTATGCCTGCATGAACGGCCTGCTGCTGCCCGACCGCCAGGTCTTCCTGGTGGACACCCACGTCAACTACGACCCCACGGCCGAGCAGCTGGCCGAGATCACCATCATGGCCGCCGAGGAAATGATGCGCTTCGGCGTCAAGCCCAAGGCCGCCCTGCTGTCGCACTCCAACTACGGCTCCAGCAACCAGCCCAGCGCCGTCAAGATGCGCCAGACCCTGGAGCTGCTGCGCGAGCAGGCCCCCTGGCTGGAAGTGGACGGCGAGATGCACGGCGACGTGGCCCTGGACGGCAAGGCCCGCGCCCAGCTCATGCCCAACAGCACGCTGCTGGGCAATGCCAACCTGCTGGTCATGCCCAACATCGACGCGGCCAACATCAGCTACAACCTGCTCAAGCAGGCCGCTGGCGGCGGCATTGCCATCGGCCCCGTGCTGCTGGGCGCCGCCCGTCCCGTGCACATCCTCACGCCGAGCACGACGGTGCGCCGCATCGTCAACATGACGGCGCTGACGGTGGCGGACGCTAACGCTAACCGTTAAGCACCCCCTGAGCGGCTTCGCCG
>NZ_BCTO01000054.1 GCF_001571325.1 Delftia tsuruhatensis NBRC 16741 | reverse complement strand
TCGTTTTGGCCGCGCGCGTTTTTGAGACAACGGGCGGCATTTGCATTGAATGGAAGGCAACTCAGGCGCAGAGTTGCCTTCTCACTGTTCAATCCCCAGACATTTCCTCGGTCAAGCTGCCTGTTTTTTAGGCAGAACTTGCATTTTGAGGGGTGTTCCGTCACACTAGCGGGTCGAGATTTCAGGGCTTCCCTGGATTTCTGAAAGGTGTAGTTGATGCTGAAGGCAGCCGCCGCCAAGGCGTACCAGTCCGGTCTAGCGCTCATCGTCGGGGCCGCCTTTGTGCTGTCGCCCTCGCTCGCTGATGCGCGCCGCTCGGCGCCCGAGAGCGCGGATTCGACGGCGGCCATGGCCACCGTCACCCTGTCAGAGCTGCCGCGCGAAGGCCGTTCCACCTATACGCTGATCCTGCGCGGCGGGCCTTTTGCCCACGACAAGGACGGCACGGTGTTCGGCAACCGCGAGCGCATCCTGCCGCGCCAGTCGCGCGGCTACTACCGTGAGTACACGGTGCGCACGCCCGGCTCGCGTGACCGCGGAGCCCGCCGCATCGTCTGCGGCGGAGAGCCCCAGCAGCCCGATGCCTGCTACTACACCAGCGACCACTACAGCAGCTTTCGCAAGATCATCGAATGACCTCGACCCAGTCTTTGCAGCCAGTTCGACCCTCCGCGTCCGACGCAGTGCGCTGGCAGGGGTCTGCATTTCATCCACAGCCCGGGGACGCCGCAGGCCACGTGCCCGTACCCGCAGGCCACATCCACGTTAGAGAAAGAGCCACGGAGATGGATGCACCACTTCGTAAGATCCCGGACACCCCTTTGCGGAACGTGCGCGCCAATATCGTGCAGTCCATCCGCGCCTACAGGGTGGAGGATCTGCAACAGGCGGCCGAGACGCTGGGGTGCCATTTCCTGTATGCCAACCTGGCCCATGCGCAGACCAAGGCCGACATCCTGGAGCTGCTGGCCACGCAGTTCTTCTTCCCCGCGCATTTCGGCAAGAACTTCGACGCGCTCTACGACTGCCTGACCGACCCCATCCACAAGGCCGGCCCGCAGCCGGGCTTTGTGCTCGTGCTCGACCAGATCCCGACCACGCCCAAGTTCGACAAGGAAGTGCGCGAGCAGCTGCTGGACAGCTTCCGCGACGCGGCCGAGTACTGGGCCGAGCGCAAGATCCCGTTCCGCTGCTTCTACTCTTTCCTGTAAGAGCCGCACATTGATTGCACGGCGCCAGCGTCCCATGCGGGCGCTGGCGCCGTGCGCCACCTGCGTCTAGCTGCGCGTGAACCGGGCTGCAAGTGCCTCGTACTCGGACACCGGCACTTCCTCGGCGCGGCGCTGCAGGTCGAACTCCCCGTCAAAGCCCTTGGCTTCCAGCCAGCGCCCCAGCGTGTTGCGCAGGATCTTGCGCCGCTGGCTGAAGGCCACCTGCACCATCTCCTCCAGCAGCTTCGCGTCCAGGGCCGCCGGCGCCTCGCGCGGGACCATGCGCACGACGGCGCTGTCCACCTTGGGCGGCGGATTGAAGCTCTCGGGCGGCACGTACAGCACGCTCTCCATCGCATAGCGCCACTGCAGCATGACCGTCAGCCGCCCATAGGCCGCCGTGGCCGGAGAGGCCACCATGCGGTCGATGACCTCCTTTTGCAGCATGAAGTGCTGGTCCTCGACCACGTCCACCTGCTCGAGCAGGTGAAAGAGGATGGGGCTGGAGATGTTGTAGGGCAGGTTGCCCGCAATGCGCAGCTTGGGCACGCCCAGGCGCGCAGCGATGGCGCGAAAGTCCACCTTGAGCACGTCGGACTCGACCACGTCGAGCTGCTCGTGCAGGCGCAGGCGCACGGCCAGGTCGCGGTCCAGTTCGATCACGGTGAGCCGGCCCAGGCGCTCGACCAGGGGCTGGGTCAGGGCCATCAGGCCCGGACCGATCTCGACCATGGACTGGCCCGGCCGGGGATCGATGGCACGCACGATGCCGTCGATGATGCCGCCATCGGTCAGGAAGTTCTGGCCGAAGCGTTTGCGAGGAATGTGTTTCATAGAAAAAGCAAGGCGGTGCGCCATGGCACCGCCTTCCATTGTGGACTGCCGCAGCCATGGCTGCTTGGGGGGTGTCTTATTGCGGGGGCTCGCGGTACTCGACGTAGGCGCGGCCACGCAGCTCCTGCAGCCAGGTCTGGTAGTCGGTTTCGAGCTTGCGCTCGCGCACCACGTTGCGCACCATGTCGCGCTGCTCGCGCGGCGTCAGCGCGGCCTGGCGACGCTCGATGAGCTGGATCAGGTGCACACCGAAGCGCGAGACCAGCGGGTCGCTGACCTGCCCGGGCTGCAGCGCATTGAGCACCTGCTCGAACTCGGGCACGAACTGGCCGGGCGAGGCCCAGCCCAGATCGCCGCCGTTGCGCGCGCTGCCGTCCTGCGAGAACTCGCGGGCCAGCGATTCGAAGCTGGCCTGGCCGCTGTCCACGCGGCGCTTGTAGTCGGCCAGGCGCTTGGCGGCATCGGCCTCGGTCATCTGGTCGCCGATGCGCAGCAGGATGTGGCGCGCATGGTTTTGCGTGACCACGGAAGGCATGCCGGCCTGCGACTTCTCCAGCACCTTGAGCACGTGAAAGCCCGCGCCCGAACGGAAGGGGCCGACGATGCCGCCCTGCGGCGTCTGGCCCACGGCCTTGGTGAACAGTTCGGGGTAGCGGTCCAGCGGGCGCATGCCCATGGCGCCGCCGCCCTGGCCGTCGGGCACATCGGAGAACTCCTTGACCACGGCCAGGAAGTCGCCTTGCGTGCGGGCCGCCTCGGCAGCCTGCTTGGCGCGGGCTTCGCGCTCGGCCACTTCGGCGGGGCTGGCATCCTCGCGCACGGCGATCAGGATGTGGCCCAGGTTCACGGCCGCCGGCGCCTTGTCGGCGCCGCCGCTGCGCTGCTCGGCTAGGTAGCGGTCGATGTCGGCTTCGGTCACGCGCACGCGGCCGTCCACATCGCGCTCGCGCAGGCGCTGCAGCGTGATCTGGCGGCGCAGTTCTTCGCGGAACTGCTTTTCGTTCACGCCCTCGGCCCGCAGGCGTGACTGCAGGCCGGCCTTGTCCAGGCCGTTTTGCCGCGCCACATTGGTCAGCGCCTGGTCCACGGCGTAGTCATCCACGCGCAGGCCCGTGTCCTTGGCTTCCTGCAGCTGGGCCTTTTCCACGATCAGCCGCTCCAGCACCTCGCGGGCCAGCAGCGCCTCGGGCGGCATCTGGCCGCCCTGCTCGGCAATGTTCTGCGCCACGCGCGCCATGCGGGCCCGCACCTCGTTGTTGGTCACGGGCTCGGAGTTGACCACGGCCACGATGTAGTCGGCCGAGCGCACGCCGGCATTGCTGCCGCGATCACGCGACAAGGGCTGGTTGGTGGCGTCCAGCGCGCGCGAGACGGAGGCATCGCCGGCCTGGGGCGCCCTGGACTGGCCCGGAACACGCAGGCCTTGCGCCTGGGCTGTGGTGGCCAGCAAGGCCAGCGCCACAGCGGCCGCTGCGCAGCAATGGGTCTGGGAAAGAAAACGCATGGGAGAGATGCCTTGCAAAAAGCGTGTTTGGAGCCTTGGCTCTAATCGTAATTGGTGAAGCGGCTGGGCGGCGTCACCGACTCGCGCAGGTACTGGTAGCGCGGCACATTCTGCTTGAGGCTGCGCTGCGGGTCGGCACCCAGGCTCAGCCGCGAGAAGCCTACGAACTCGATCTGGAACAGCAGCCGGGTGTTGGACTGGGTGATGGAGCTTTGCAGGCGCTCCAGCACCACGCGGCCAATCCAGCAGCAGCCGTCGTACTCCAGCCCGACCACGGTATCGACGAGCTTGCGGTCCTTCAGGCTGTAGTTCAGCCGGCCCACCGTGTACCAGCGGCCGCCGCCCTGGCCACGGCCGGCACCCAGGTCACGGCCCTTGTCGCCCCAGAGGTCGTTGATGGGCCATTGCCAGCCCACATCGACCAGCTTGCTGGCATCGGTGCGTGCCACGGTGTCGTACTGGGTACGGTAGGCCACGTTCACCGTGCGGTAGGAGCTGGGGCTGTAGCGCGCGCCGAAGGTGGTGCGCACCGGGCGGTTCAGGTCGCGGTTGTACTGGGTCGTGCCTTCGGTGGACCAGGCATCGGTCCAGTTGATGGCCGCACCCAGCAGCACGTCGGACAGCCGGCTGGTGGCAGGCACCTCGCCGGGCAGGATGACCTTCTGGTCGGAGAAACGCACGCGCTGCGCAATGCCGAAGCGCGCCTTTTCCGCGCCCGTGGCCCCGTCGATCAGGCGAGTGGTCGCGCCCAGGGTCAGCAGGTGGTTGTCGGCAATGCGGTCCTGGCCGTTGTAGTCGTTTTCGGAGTAGATGCTCGCGAAGTTGAAGTCGTTGCGCGCCGTGTCGTACAGCGGCAGAAAGCTCTGGTCGCGGTAGGGCGTGTAGGTGTAGAAGGCGCGCGGCTCGAAGGTCTGCAGCAGCTGGCGGCCGAACAGCGTGGTGTCGCGCTCGAACACCAGGCCGCTGTCCACACTGACCGTGGGCAGCGTGCGCGAGGCGTTGCGGCTGCCGTTGCTCATCAGGCGGTCCACCTGGTAGTTGCTGGTGTGCAACTGGATCCTGGGCGTGATGAAGGCGCCCGGCGACAGGAAGGGACGGCTCAGCTGCGCCTGCATGTAGCTGCGCTGGCCGTTGTTGTAGGTCATGCCGGCCAGGGGCTTGTCGATCTCGAAGCGCGTGGTGTCGGCCACGAAGCTGAAGTCCAGGCCGTGCGGCAGGTCCAGCGGCGTGTAGCGCCATTGCAGCTGCGGCTTCATGCCGTAGGGCGGGGCAATGGGCGCCGATGCGTCCTGCATGGTCTGCCAGTACAGGGTGCGCAGGGTCAGCACCCCGTCGCCACGCGCCCAGGACAGGTTCACGTCGTTGGGCAGCAGGCGCTCGCGCAAGGAACGGGCGGCCAGCGGGAAATCACGCCAGTAGTTGTCGTCGCTGACGCGGTTGAGGTTCATGTTCAACCCCAGGCCGCCGATGGGCGAGCTGATGACGCTCCGGTGCTGCAGCGAGTAGGCCCAGCGGTCACGGTCGCGCTGGCGGTCGCCCGGCATGTAGGCCGCGTAGGCCTCGCCCGAATAGGTCGGCTCCAGGTAGCGGAACTGGGCGCCCAGGTTGACGCCGCGCTTGCTCATGACCGAGGGATACAGGGTCATGTCGCGGTTGGGCGCGAGGTTCCAGTAGTAGGGCTGCGTGTATTCGATGCCGCTGAGCTTGTCCAGGCCCATGGTGGGAGGCAGCAGGCCCGACTTGCGCTTGTCCGACAGCGGAAAGCTCATGCGCGGCACGGGCAGCACGGTCACGCCCTTGAACTGCAGGGCCGCGCCTTCGGCCACGCCGACTTCCTCGGCCATGTCGATGTGCAAGGTCCGGGCGCGCAGCATCCAGGCCGGCTGCCAGGTGGCTTCGTCATCGCGCTGGCAGGTGGTGTAGGTCGCGTCATGGACCACGGCATGGTCGCGGTCGATGAAGTCCACGCGCGAGGATTTGCCGTAGGCCCCGTTGGCCAGGAAGCGGTAGCCGGCGTTGTCGAAAAAGCCCTTGAAGGCATCGACCTGCAGGTCCAGCTGCGAGCCTTCGTAGACATTGCCGGCCTGGTTGATGTGCACGGCGCCCGAGGCATTGACGCGGTCGTCGGGCACCTGGTATTCGAGCCGGTCGGCGCGGATCATGGTGTCGCCGCGGCGCAGTTCGGCATTGCCCTCGATCACCGCATTGATGTCCGGCTGGCCGCTGAGCGCGTCACCGCGCACGTAGACGGGCTGCTGGGAGCGGACCGCCTCAGGGTAGGTTTCCTGCATCAGCGTGCTGGGGCGCAGCGGGCGCACCTGCTGCAGCCGGCCTTCATCGGCCGCAGCGGGCTGGGCATGGGCCAGCGTCGAGCCACCGGCCCATGCGAGAGCCACAAGCCAGGCCAGCGGGCGTACAGCGGGGCGCGCGGGCGCGCGGGCAGCCAGCGGATCGGGGAGCGGCGGTCGGAGGTACACGGTGGTCAACAGCGGCGGGTGGACAAAGGCGCAAGCCTAGCATCACCGCCGGGCATTCGCCGGGGTGGCGGTTTGTAGAATCGCGATTATCCATGAGCCATCCAAACACCCCCACGGCCGGCGTTGTCTGGGCCGACCCCGCCCGCCATGCCGCCTTCGACGCCTGGCTGGCCCCGCTGTCCGCCCGCCACGCGCTGCGCCCCGAAACCCTGCGCCCGGCATCGGCCGATGCCAGCTTTCGCCGCTATCTGCGCCTGGACACCGCCGCCGGCGCCAGCCTCATCGTCATGGATGCCCCGCCGGACAAGGAAGACTGCGCGCCCTTCGCCAAGGTGCAGGCACTGATGGCCTCGGCCGGCCTGGCCGTGCCGCAGATCCTGGACTGGGACGCCGTGCACGGCTTCATGCTGCTGTCCGACCTGGGCGGCCACACCGTCATCGAGGCGCTGGACCCGGAAA
Organism: Delftia tsuruhatensis NBRC 16741; assembly: GCF_001571325.1. Classification (GTDB taxonomy): domain Bacteria; phylum Pseudomonadota; class Gammaproteobacteria; order Burkholderiales; family Burkholderiaceae_C; genus Comamonas; species Comamonas tsuruhatensis. Next base: position 19,864 of record NZ_BCTO01000054.1, on the reverse strand, counting down.
AGCCCCAGGACGCGGAAGCCTGGTACCGCTCGGCGCTGGAGGTGCTGCTGGCCTGGCAGACCGCCTCGCGCCCCGACGTGCTGCCCGCCTATGACGACGCCCTGCTGCGCCGCGAACTGCAGCTGTTCCCCGACTGGTACATCGCGCGCCACCGCGAGACCGTGCTCGACGACAGGCAGCAGGCCACGCTGGCCAAGGCCTTCGACCAGATCGTGGCCCACAACCTGGCGGCACCCAGCGTCTTCGTGCACCGCGACTTCATGACGCGCAATCTCATGCAGCCCGTGACCGCCAGCGGCCCGCTGGGCGTGCTGGACTTCCAGGATGCGGTCTACGGCCCGGTGACCTATGACATCGCCAGCCTGCTGCGCGATGCCTTCATCAGCTGGGAAGAGGACTTTGTCATCGACATTACCGTGCGTTACTGGGAAAAGGCACGCAAGTCGGGATTGGTGGGCGCGCGCAGCCAAAGCGGCTGGGGCGACGATTTCGGCGAGTTCTACCGTGGCGTGGAATGGATGGGGCTGCAGCGCCACCTCAAGGTGGCCGGCATCTTTGCACGGCTGACACTGCGAGACGGCAAGCCCCGCTACCTGGCGGATACGCCGCGCTTCATCCACTACATCCGCGCCACCTGCAGCCGCTACCGCGAACTGACGCCGCTGCTGCGCCTGGTGGACCAGATCGAGAACATCCAGCCCCAGGTGGGCTGGGCCTACGGGCGCGTTTGAGGACAGATACGCCATGCCACGCTTTCACTGCCCCATCGCGCTGCGCAGCGGCGACGACATCGAACTGCCGCCCGGCGCGGCGCGCCATGTGCAGGTGCTGCGCCTGCAGCCCGGCGACGGCATCACCCTCTTTCAGGGCCGTGCCGGCGAGGGCTTCAGCGGCGGCGAGTTCGAGGCCACCGTGCTGCGCATGGGCCGCAGCGACGTGGCCGTGCGCATAGGCGCGCACCACGCCGTGGAACGCGAACCGCTGCGCCCCGTGCACCTGCTGGCAGGCATCACGGCCAACGAACGCATGGACTGGCTGGTGGAGAAGGCCGCCGAGCTGGGCGCCGCCAGCATCACGCCGCTGGTGGCCGAGCGCAGCGTGCTCAAGCTCAAGGGCGAGCGCTCCGAGAAAAAGCTGGCGCACTGGCAGGCCGTGGCCGTGTCGGCCTGCGAGCAGTGCACACGCAACCGCGTGCCGCCGCTGCATGCGCCCACCGACCTGCAAGACTGGCTGGAGGGCGGCGCGAAACAGCTGCCGCCCGGCACGCTGCGGCTGCTGCTGTCGCTGGGCGAGGGAACCCGGCCGCTGGGCGAGATCGTGGACGCCACGGCCGAGGATGCGCCCGTGGTCTTTCTATCGGGCCCCGAAGGGGGCCTCTCTCCGGCCGAAGAGGCCCTGGCCCGCGCCCAGGGTTTCGTGCCCGTCACGCTGGGTCCACGCGTTCTGCGCGCGGAAACCGCGCCCTTGGCCGCGCTGGCGGCGCTCACGCTGGACTGAACCGGCCCAGCCACTGCCGCAGCCTGGTGAACACGGGCGCGGCGAAGGCATCGCTTTCGTTGAACAGCTCGTGGTAGGCGCCGTCAAAGCACTGCGCCTGCACCACGGCCGGCGGCGCACGGTCGGAAAAGGCCTGGCTGCCGGCCGGCGCCACCAGCCTGTCGTCCCCTGCCCACAGCAACAGGCTGGGCACACTCCAGCTGCCCGCACGGGCCAGCACCTGCGGGCCGCCCTGCGCCAGAAAGCGCGCCAGCCGTGCGCTGATGCGGTCGTGGCACAGCGGATCGGCGCGGTAGGCATCGCAGACCGCCACGTCGTGCGAGAGATACGGAATCTGCAGGCCGTTGGACACGCGCAGATCGGGCAGCAGGCGCGGCAGCGTGCCAACGAGCAATTTCTGGATCGGCGACAGACCCACATCGAGGGCTGGCGAGGACAGCACCAGCGCATCGACAGGCCGGATGGCCCGGGCCACGAACAGCGCCGCCACCAGGCCGCCCAGGCTGTGGCCCAACAGCACCAGCGGCTGGCCGGCCGGTTGCCGGGCGCGCGTGTCATCCACCACGGCCGCCAGGTCGTCCAGAAGCCGGTTGTCGCCCGTCAGGCCACCGCGCGGCCCTGCCGAGCGTCCGTGGCCATATTGGTCGTAGCCGCGTACGGCATAGCCCCAGGCATTGAGCCGCTGGGCCAGTGCCGCATAGCGGCCGATGTGCTCGCCCAGGCCGTGCACCAGCAGCACGGTGGCGCGCGCCGGGCCCTCGCCGGCAGGCCAATCGCACAGTGACAGCTCGGCGCCGTCGCCGGATGCCAGGCGTGTGACCTGGCCTTCCGGCGTGGGGGCAAACGCTGCCATCACGCCACGCCGGCAGTGCCGGCACCGGCTTCGGAAGCTGCCTGCATCCCGGCCATGGCGGCGATCACCTGGGCCACGGCGGCCGTGAGCTTCTTGGCATAGGGCACGTGCAGGAATTCATTGGGGCCGTGGGCGTTGCTCTTGGGGCCGAGCACGCCGCAGACCATCATCTGGGCCTTGGGAAAGCCCTGGCTGAGCATGTTCATCAGCGGAATCGTGCCGCCCTGCCCGATGTAGCCGCAGGAGGCGCCGAAATGCGCCTGGCTGGCGGCGTTGAGCGCGTCCTCGAACCAGCCGTCCATGGCTGGCGCATTCCAGCCGCTGGCACCCGACAGCCCTTGCCAGGTCACACGGGCCTGGTAGGGCGCGTTGTCCTCCAGCAGCGCCTTCATCTCCTGCACGCAGGCGGCGGCATCAACCAGGGGCGGCAGGCGCAGGCTGAGCTTGAAGGCCGTGTAGGGCCGCAGCACGTTGCCGGCATCCTGCAGCGCGGGCAGGCCCTCTGCGCCTGTGACACTCAGCGTGGGCTCCCAGGTGCGCTTGACCAGCGCCTGCACCGGGTCGGTGGTGGTGGGCAGGGCAAACAGCGTGGAGCCGCCGCAGTCGTAGTGCGCCCAGGGAAAGCGCGCATAGGTCTCCTCGCCGAGGATGGCCGCCGTGGCGCGCATCTGGGCCATGCGGTCGGCCGGGACCTCGCAGTGGAAGCTGGCGGGCAGCAGGCGCCCGGTCTTGCTGTCCTCCAGACGGTCCAGCACCTGGCGCAGGATGCGGAAGGACGACGGCACGACGCCCGAGGCATCGCCCGAGTGCACGCCCTCGGTGAGGATCTCCACCTTCAGCGTGCCGCTGGCCATGCCGCGCAGGCTGGTGGTCAGCCACAGCTGGTCGTAGTTGCCGGCGCCGCTGTCCAGGCAGATCACCAGGCCCACATCGCCCAGGCGCGGACGCAGGGCATCGACATAGGGCAACAGGTCGCGCGAGCCGCTTTCCTCGCAGGTCTCGATCAGGCCCAGGATGCGCGGGTGCGGCACGCCCTGGCGCTTGAGCTCCTGCACGGCCGCGATGCTGGCGTAGACCGCGTAGCCATCATCGGCACCGCCGCGCCCGTACAGCTTTCCGTTCTCGTACTTGGGCGTCCACGGACCCAGATCGCTGCGCCAGCCGTCGAACTCGGGCTGCTTGTCCAGATGGCCGTACATCAGCACCGTGGGGCTGGAGGCCGCCTTGTCCTGCGTGCCTTCCACCTCGAAGAACAGCACTGGCGTGCGGCCCGGCTGGCGCACGATCTCCAGCGTCAGGCCCGCCACCTTCTGCGCCTGCACCCAGTCGGCCGCATTGCGCAGCACGGTCTCCAGGTGGCCCTGCTGCTCCCAGTCGGGCGCGAACATGGGCGACTTGGCGGGAATGGCGATGTACTCGGTCAGCGCCGGGACGATGCGCTCGTCCCAGGAGCGGCTGATCCGGTCCAGCGCGGCTGCGGGCTGCAGCAGTTGTGAAGGAGTGCGTGCATTCATGGTGGGTCCTCGTGTCAGGGATGGGCGCACCGTTCGAGCGAAGCCAGCGCCGCGATCCGGTCATTGTGCGCCAACGCCATGCAGACCATGAGAGCCCGGCGCCAGCGACTACGATCACGCCCGATGTATATCGGAGAACTCGCCCGACGCGCCGGCTGCTCGCCCAAGGCCGTCAGGCTCTATGAATCACGGGGCCTGCTCGGTGCCGTGGCGCGGGCAGGCAGCTACCGCGTGTATGGGCAGCAGGATCTGGTGCTGGTGCAGCGCATCCGCCAGGCGCTGGGGCTGGGCTTTCGGCTCGACGAGCTGCATGGCCTGCAGCGCCTGGACCACGCCGACAGCTGGGACGCGCTGGCCCGGCTGCTGCGCGGCCGCCGCGAGCAGGTGCAGGCGCAGATGCAGCACCTTCAGGGACTGCAGACGCAGCTGGCCGCACTGGAGCGTGAGCTGCTCGAATGCCGCCTGGAGCCGGCGGATTCCAGAGAACGCGCCTGCGAGACCGCCATGGCTTGATCCAGGGTCTTGACCCTGCCCCTTGGGGCAAGGCGAACATGGCCGCCATGTCTCCAAGCACTACGCACCCCCATCATCCCCAGCGCATCCTGATCATCCTCGGCCACCCGTCGGCCGGCAGCCTGTGCGCCGGCCTGGCCGATGCCTATGCCCAGGGCGCACGCGACAGCGGTGCCCAAGTGCGCACGCTGCGCCTGGGCGAACTGGAATTCGACCCGCTGCTGCGCGCCGGCTATCGCCAGGATCAGCCCCTGGAGCCTGACCTGCAGCAGGCCCAGGCCGACATCCTGTGGGCCAGCCACCTGGCCTGGGTCTATCCGACCTGGTGGGGCGGCCTGCCGGCCTTGCTCAAGGGCTTCATCGACCGCATCTTTCTGCCGGGCTTCGCCTTCAAGTACCGCAAGGGCTCGATGCTGTGGGACCGGCTGCTGGCCGGCCGCACCGCCGATCTGCTGGTGAGCATGGATTCCCCGCCCTGGTATTACCGCTGGCTGGCGCACATGCCGGGCCATCACCAGATGCGCCGTGCCATCCTGGAGTTCAGCGGCATCCGGCCCGTGCGCATACACAGTTTCGGACCCGTGCTCGGCGCCGATGCCGCACGCCGCCAGCAGTGGCTGGAGCAGGCGCAGGCAGCGGGCCGGCGCACGGCAGCACGTCCGGTCAAGGCCGCGACTTGAGCAAAGCGTCAATGGCGGCTCGCCCCACCGACGGGTCGTCGGTGAAGATGCCATCGATGCCCGTGCGCAGGAAATCGTCCATGTCGGCGCGCGCATTGCCACGCCGGGCGCCGTCCTGTGCGGGCGGCGATTTCAGGCTCAGGGGAAGGAAGGCGTTCTCGGGCCGCAGCGTCCAGGGATGGACCAGCAGCCCCGCGCGATGGGCATCGGCCACCAGCGCAGTGGGCGCGGCATTCGCGCCCTGCACCACGGGGATCACCATGCTTTTGCTCGGCCCTATGCCGTTGGCGTAGCGCGCAATCTCGGCCAGGCCTGCGGGCGTGACCATGTCGGCATAGCCGGGGCCCGTGCCGCGTGCCACGCTGTCATAGGGCTTGCCCTTGGGCGCCAGCAACTGCACCAGGCGCAGGCTGCTGCGCGCACGGATCCAGCGCAGGTTCTCGACCTCGAAGGACTGCACGAAGACTGGCGCCTGCGCATGGTTCCAGCCGTTGTCCGCGAGCAGCTTGAGCAGCGCGGGCTCCAGCGGCAGGCCGATGGACTGGAAGTAGCTCGGGTGCTTGGTCTCGGGATAGATGCCGATGGTGCGGCTCGAGCGTGCGCTCTCGGCTCGGGCCAGGTCGATGACCTCCTGCAGCGTGGGCACCTCGAAACGGTCATTGAACTGCACATTCGCCGGGCGGATCGCCGGGATGCGTTCGCGCGCACGCAGCGTCTTCAGCTCGGCCAGCGTGAAATCCTCCACGAACCAGCCCGTGATCGCCTGCCCGTCGATGGTCTTGGTGGTCTTGCGCGCCGCGAACTCGGGGCGGTCGGCCACATTGGTCGTGGCCTCCTTGAGGCTGCCGTCGGCCGCGAGGATGGCGATGGCGTTCTCATGCCGCGCCACCAGCACGCCATCGCGCGTGATGACCAGGTCGGGCTCGATGAAGTCCGCGCCCGCGCGTATGGCCTCGCGGTATGCCTCCAGCGTGTGCTCTGGCCGCAGCGCCGACGCGCCGCGATGGGCGATCAGCGCGGGCCGGGGCTGCCAGTCGGCAGCGGCATCGCTTCGGGCGGGCGCCTGCGGTGCGGCGCAGCCGGCCACCAGCAGGCCGGCGGCCGCGCCGGCCAGGGCCAGCGCGCGGCGGCGTGGGAGGTTGTCCATGTCTGTCTCCGGGGTCTCGGGGCATTCGATTGTGCGCGCCGGGGATGACACGGGCATGGCCCGCATGCGCTCAGGCGTGCTCGAAATGGAAGACCGCCGTGCCCGCCATGAGATTGGGCAGGGTACGCACGCTGCGGCCATCCTGCAGGCCGAAGGAGTCCAGTATGCGCAGCCGGTTCCGGGTGGCCAGCACCTCGAAGTCCTTGTAGGTGCCCACGCGGATATTGGGCGTGTCATACCACTGGTAGGGCAGGCGCCGCGTCACCGGCATGCGCCCGCGCAGCACGGACAGGCGGTTGGGCCAGTGCGCGAAGTTGGGGAAGGCGACGATGCCCGCGCGCCCTATGCGCGCCGTCTCCTGCAGCATGGTCTCGGCATTGCGCAGATGCTGCAGCGTGTCGATCTGCAGCACCACGTCGAAGCTGTTGTCCTGGAAGATGGCCAGGCCGTCCTCCAGGTTCAGCTGCAGCACGTTCACGCCCCGGCGCACGCAGGCCAGCACGTTGGCGTCATCCAGCTCCACGCCGTAGCCGGTGCAGCCACGCTCGCGCTGAAGGTGCGACAGCAGGGCGCCATCGCCGCAGCCCAGGTCGAGCACGCGCGAGCCCTTGGGGATCAGGCGCGCAATCGCCTGCATGGTGTTCAGCTCGGTCATGCGGCCTCCTTGGCGGCTGTCGTGGTTTCCTGGGCGATGCCGTCGAAGTAGGAGCGCATCACGTTCATGTAGCGGGGGTCGTCGAGCAGAAAGGCGTCATGGCCGTGGGGCGCGTCGATCTCGGCATAGCTGACGTCGCGGTTGTTCTCCAGCAGCGACTTCACGATCTCGCGGCTGCGTGCGGGCGCGAAGCGCCAGTCGGTGGTGAAGCTGACCAGCAAAAAGCCGGCCTTGGCCACCGACAGCGCCTGGGTCAGGTCGCCGCCATGCGTGCGCGCCGGGTCGAAGTAGTCGAGCGCGCGCGTGATCAGCAGGTAGGTATTGGCGTCGAAGTAGCTGCTGAACTTCTCGCCCTGGTAGCGCAGGTAGCTCTCGATCTGGAACTCCACGTCCTGCGTGCTGTACTTCAGGTCCAGGCCCTCCCTCAGCTGGCGGCCGAACTTCTGGTTCATCACGTCGTCGCTCAGGTAGGTGATGTGGCCGATCATGCGGGCGATGCGCAGGCCGCGCGCCGGCACCACGCCATGCTCGTAGAAATGCCCGCCATGGAAATCCGGATCGGTGACGATGGCGCGCCGCGCCACCTCGTTGAAGGCGATGTTCTCCGCATTGAGGTTGGGCGCGCTGGCCACGACCACGGCATGGCGCATGCGGTCCGGATGGCGCAGCGACCAGGACAGCGCCTGCATGCCGCCCAGGCTGCCGCCCAGCACCGCGGCCAGCTGCGCTATGCCCAGCCGGTCCAGCAGCCGGGCCTGGGCGTCCACCCAATCCTCCACGGTGACCACGGGAAAGTCGGCGCCATAGATCCTGCCGGTGTCCGGATGCGCGTGCATGGGGCCCGTGGAGCCAAAGCACGAGCCCAGGTTGTTCACGCCGATCACGAAGAACCGGTTCGTGTCCACGGGCTTGCCGGGGCCGATCATGTTGTCCCACCAGCCCTCGCTCTTGGGCTGGCCCTCGTACACGCCGGCCACATGGTGGGAGGCGTTGAGCGCATGGCAGACCAGCACGGCATTGCTGCGGTCGGCGTTGAGCTGCCCGTAGGTCTCGTAGGCGAGGTCGTAGTCACGGATCGAGCCGCCGCCCTGCAGCGGCAGCGGCTCGTCGAAGTGCATGGATTGTGGTGTGGCGATGAAGGACATGAAAAAACCCGGCATCGCTAAAAACGAGGCCGGGTTCTCTGGTGTCGTCTTTAGCTGGATTTATAAAGCGCCCGCAAGCAGAAGCAAATCGGCGCATGAAGAATCATTATGCCAAAACGCCTGCCCCCGGAAGGAACAGGGCCAGCACGCCCAGCACCAGGAAGATCACGGCCGAGATCACATGCACCAGCCGGATGGGCACGCGCTTGACCAGCTTGTCGCCCAGCCACACCACGGGAGCGTTGGCCAGCATCATGCCCAGCGTAGTGCCCGCCACCACCCACAGGTAGGCGTTGTACTTGGCCGCCAGCATCACGGTGGCAATCTGCGTCTTGTCGCCCATCTCGGCCAGGAAGAAGGCCACCAGCGTCGTGCCGAAGACGCCCCAGCGCGAATGCCCGGAGACCTCGTCCTCGTCGAGCTTGTCGGGGATCAGCATCCAGACCGCCATGCCGATGAAGGACAGGCCCAGGATCCAGCGCATGGCGTTCTCGCCAAGATAGCTGGTGATCCAGGCGCCCACGGCACCGGCCAGCGCATGGTTGACCAGCGTGGCCACGAAAATGCCCGCCACGATGGGCCAGGGTTTGCGAAAACGCGCGGCGAGCACCAGCGACAGCAGCTGGGTCTTGTCCCCCATCTCGGCAAGCGCGACGACGGAGGTTGAAATCAGGAAGGCTTCCATGGTGTGGGGATTTATCCGGCCGGATAGAGCACGCATTGACCACGCTCCGACTCCGGCCTTTGGATCGGTGCGCGGTCAATGGTCTCGATCGGTCACACGCAGCATTGCACTGCGCGCCGCATACGCCATAGGCCAGCGAAGGCCCAAGTTTGTTGACGCATGCATCCGGCTGCTGAGCCGAACGATCTACTCCCCAAAGACTGAGCCGGCGATCATAGCAGCCCTCGGATCTGCATGCCGGCCCCCACTGCCGCCAAGGCACTTGCTTATGCGCTGCCGCAATTTCAGGGTAACTCCCAGGGGCATTCTGTGGCGGGCACGACGAATTTTTGCGAAACAGTAATAACGTGCGAAAACTTCTGCCACATAATGGGCGAGCTTTCGTTCGGGCTTCGGCTCAATGAGTGCTAGTGCGTTTGCGTCTCTAACGTTGTCATCCCGTGTTGACTCCCTAGGGCTCCATCGCGTTTTCCAGTTTTTTCAGGAGTCCTCCATGGGCAACAAGCTTTACGTCGGCAACCTGCCGTACACCTTCCGTGACAGCGATCTGGAGCAAGCCTTCAGCGAATTCGGCGCCGTTAACAGCGCCAAGGTAATGATGGAGCGCGACACCGGCCGTTCCAAGGGTTTCGGCTTCGTCGAAATGGGCAGCGATGCCGAAGCACAAGCTGCTATCCAAGGCCTGCACGGCCAAAACCGCGGCGGCCGTGACCTGGTGGTCAACGAAGCCCGCCCGATGGAGCCCCGCGCTCCCCGTAGCGGCGGCTTCGGCGGCGGCTTCGGTGGTGGCGGCGGTGGCGGCTTCGGCGGTGGCAACCGCGACGGCGGCTACGGCGGTGGCCGTCGCAACAGCTACTAAGCTCTCGCTTAGAGCATGCGTTAGCAAAAAAAGGGGCCCTCTGGGCCCCTTTTTTGTTGCCAAACGTTATCAGCTTGTGTTTTCGAGCATTTATCTTTTTGATTTTTGTGCTTCATAATTTAGTTTCGGGCAGACCCGTTCGAACGCTATGTGTTTAGGAAGGTTGGCCAGGCTCTTGTATACAAGGAACCTGATGTCTGTGCGTCCTGAAGCCGAGCGCAAACCAGTGAGCATTGAGGAGTTGAGGAGTTTTTGATGGGCAATAAGCTTTACGTCGGCAACCTTCCCTATGGTGTGCGTGACAACGACTTGGAGCAGGCATTCAGCCAGTTCGGCGCTGTCACCAGCGCCCGGGTCATGATGGAGCGCGACACAGGCCGTTCCAAGGGATTCGGGTTTGTCGAGATGGGCAGTGATGCCGAGGCTCAGGCTGCCGTTCAGGGCATGAATGGCCAGCCATTGGGCGGACGCAGCCTCGTGGTGAACGAAGCACGTCCCATGGAGCCTCGCCCCCCGCGTTCGGGCGGCTTTGGCGGCGGTGGCGGCGGCTATGGCCGTGGTGATGGTGGCGGCGGCGGCGGTTACGGTGGCGGTGGCCGCGGTGATGGCGGTGGCTACGGACGCGGTGACGGTGGCGACCGTGGCGGCTATGGCCGTGGCGACGGCGGCGGTGGCGGCGGCTACGGCGGTCGTGGCGACGGCGGATTCCGCAGCCCTTATGGCTCCGGCCCCCGCAATGGTGGCCGTGGCGGCGGCTGGGGAAACAACAATAACAACGGGGAATGAGATCCACGGTTCTCAGTGTTACCCCGAATCAAAAAGGCTCCTTCATGGAGCCTTTTTTACGCACAAGATGCGTGCATGAACATATTCAGAACGGCAATGGGCATCAGGGATTTTCCAAATGCCGATGTTTGCGCTTCCGTCCTACAAGCAGCCTGTCGAATATCGCGTTGGGGAGAATTTTCATCAACCGCCCCACCCAGGCCATTTGCCATGGAATGATGACCAGACTGCGGCGAGCTTCAATGGCACGCCAGGCCCTTGCGGAAAACTCCTGCGGCTCCAATAGGAATGGCATGCCATAGCGGTTACCACGCGTGAGGGGTGTATCCACATAGCCAGGAAGCAATGTCGTGACTTTTACGCCACTACTGCGCAATTCACCGCGAAGGCTTTCGCAATAGGCAATGACTGCAGCCTTGCTGGCGCAATAAGCGCCGTGTCCTGGCAGGCCGCGCAGCCCGGCCACACTGGAAATTCCGACCAGTTGCCCGCTTCCACGCTGCACCATGGGTGCGATGAAGGGGTGGAAGCTGGCCGCAACCCCCATCGTGTTGACGGCCAGCACCTGCTGCATGGTGTCGATATCCTCGCGCATCGAGGTGTCCACGCCCCAGCTGACGCCAGCATTGGCGATCACGACATCGGGCAGGCCCTGCTGCTGCTCGCAGCGCCGGGCGGCGGCGATGATGCTGTCAGGCACGCCCACATCAGCCTCGTAGAGGGCGAAACGCGAGGAGTCCAGGCCCTGTTGCGCAGCCCATTGCGCCATCACGTCGCCGCGCCGAGCCACCAGCGCCAGCGACCAGCCTTGCTGGTAGGCGTGCCAGGCCAGGGCCTGGCCTATGCCGCTGGATGCGCCGGTGATGAAGGCCAGGGGTGCCGGGCTGCGCGAGGATGTCGTCATGGCTTGTTCTCCATCGGCATGCCTGCGCTTGCGCTGGTGCCTTACTTGGTCCTGGAAGGCTGCAGGGTGCCGCGCACGCGGCCCTGCAGTTTCATGACCAGATCCAGGTTGCTGTACTGCATGCTATCGGCCGTGAAGCGGTCCTTGCCACGGGTCAGCACCACGGGCTGGTTGGAACTCACGCGCTCCTCGTTGGGCCAGGCGTGCAGGAATTCGCCCTGGAATTGCAACTGCGGCTGCGGCTGTTTACCTGCTGTCACAAATGGCTCGCGCGTGACGATGGCATTGCCGAACATCTGCACCTCGGAACCATCGGCATTGCTCAGCGCCCGGTTCGCACTGCCGCGCGTGATGCGGCCTTCGGGCGAGACCGCGAACATGCGGACGTTGTCGATTTCAAGCGTGTCGGTATCGGGATAGTGGCGGCCCATGCTGCCCTCGATCTGGCTCTTCAGACGCCCCGTGGCATCGAAGCTCTTGATCGAGAAATCCTTCATGAAATAGTCGGGCTCGTGCGCCACGGCCTTTTCGGTGCCGCTGGCCAGGGGCTGCGGCGCATTGCGCACCAGCCACCAGGTGCCCAGCGCCAGCAGGCCCATCAGCAGCACGGGCAGGTACAGGGAAAGCCGGTCACCGACGCGGCGCCAGGCCTGGGTCATGATGCGTATTCCGCCAGCAGCCCGGCATAGGCGCCACGCGCGGCCAGCAGCAGGTCGCACAGCTGGCGCACCGCTCCTTCACCGCCGCTGCGCGGCGTGACCCAATCGGCCACGGCCAGCACTTCGTCATGGGCGTTGGCCGGTGCGCAGGCGAAGGCGGAGCGCCGCATCACGGGCAGGTCCGGCCAGTCGTCGCCCATGGCTGCCGCCTGGTGCCATTGCAGGCCCAGCTCCTTCAGGATGGCCTCGGCGGCAGGCTCCTTGTCTTCCGTGCCAAAGCGCGCATGCGTGACGCCCAGATTGCTCAGCCGCAGGCGAAGCGCGGGCGAATCGCGGCCAGTCACCACGGCGGGCGTGATGCCAGCCTTTTGCAGCAGTTTCAGACCATGGCCGTCCAGCGTGTTGAAGCGCTTGAGCACTTCGCCTTCGCCAGAGAACAGCAGGCCGCCATCGGTCAGCACGCCATCGACATCGAAGAATGCCACCCGCACATCCTGCGCCAGCAGCAGCAGTGGTGCGTCCCAGTTCTGCACGGGCGTCAAGGGAGCGCGTGCCATCAGATTACCTTGGCGCGCATCAGGTCGCGGATATGGACCACGCCGCGCAGCTGGTGCTGCGCATCGGCCACCAGCACGGCGGTGATGCCGTGCTCCTCCATCATGCTGGCGGCGTCGACGGCCAGCGCGTCTTCGGCGATGGTGCGGGGGCCCTTGTGCATGACATCGCCGGCCTGCAGCGCGCGCAGGTCGGTGCCGGCCTCGACACGGCGGCGCAGGTCTCCGTCGGTGAAGATGCCTTGCAGCACGCCTGCCGCATCGACGATGGCCGAGCAGCCCAGGCCCTTGGCGCTCATCTCGCGCATCAACTCGACAAAGCTGGCATCGGCCCCGACCTTGGGCAGCTCTTTGCCGCTGCGCATGACATCGCGCACATGGGTCAGCAGCTTGCGGCCCAGCGCGCCGCCCGGATGGGAGCGCGCAAAGTCCTCGGCGCCAAAGCCGCGTGCATCGAGCAGTGCCACGGCAAGGGCGTCGCCCATGGCCATCTGCGCGGTGGTGCTGGCCGTGGGTGCCAGGTTCAAAGGGCAGGCCTCGCGCTCCACACGGGTGTCCAGCACCCAGTCGGCATGGCGGGCCAGCGTGGACTGCGCGCCGCCGGTCATGGCCACCAGGGGTATGCCCTGGCGCTTGATGGCAGGCAGCAGCACGGTGAGTTCATCGGCCTCGCCGCTGTTGGACAGCGCCAGCACCAGATCGATGCCGGTCACCATGCCCAGGTCGCCATGGCTGGCCTCGCCCGGATGCACGAAGAAGGCGGGAGTGCCCGTGGATGCCAGGGTGGCCGCCACCTTGCGCCCGACATGGCCACTCTTGCCCATGCCCATCACGACGACGCGGCCGGACAGGCTCAGGATGCGCTGCACCACTTCACCGAACACGCCATCCAGGCGCTGCGACATGGCAAGAAGGGCATCGGCCTCGATGCCCAGGGTGTCGCGGGCCAGGCGCAGGACCCTGGACGTATCCAGCGCATTCAAGGTGGCAGCATCAGAATTCATCTGGAAGATTTTAGGCGGTCTGGCTACCCGGCGGCGGCGGCCCCATCGGGCGTCTGGGTACACTGGCCCGTTCTTTCCAGCCCCCGATCCAGCGCCATGCACACCACCCTCAGCGTCAACGACTACCTGCGATCGCACATACGCACCGTGCCCGACTGGCCGGCGCCCGGCGTGCAGTTCCGCGACATCACGCCGCTGCTGCAGGACCCCCAGGTCTTTCGCGTGATGACCGACGCCTTCGTGCACCGCTACATGCAGCGCGGCATGCGCCCCGACGTGGTGGCAGGGCTCGATGCACGCGGCTTCATCCTGGGTGCCGTGGTGGCCCACGAGCTGGGCGTTGGCTTTGTGCCCATCCGCAAGAAGGGCAAGCTGCCGTTCACCACGGTGGAGGAAACCTATGAGCTCGAATACGGCAGCGCCACGGTGGAGCTGCACACAGATGCCGTCAAGACCGGTGATCGCGTACTGCTGATCGACGACCTGATCGCCACCGGCGGCACCATGATGGCCGGCAAGAGATTGCTGGAAAAGCTGGGCGCCACGGTGATCGAGGGCGCGGCCATCGTGGATCTGCCCGAACTGGGCGGCTCCACCCTGCTGCGCGATGGCGGCCTGCCGCTGTTCACGCTGGTGGATTTCGCCGGCCACTGAATCAGGCCGGCGCCCGGTCAGCGCAGTTCGCCGTACTGGGTGACACCCAGGTCCAGATGGTCCAGCGTGCTGTGGTGAAAGTCCGCGCCGCGTTCGCCTGCGCCTGGCCCGAGCAAGGGGCCCGAGCGGCGCACGCCGGCGGGCGCCGCAGCTGCAGAGCCCGCACCACGGGCTGCAGCGGGCATGGCCGCCACGGCCATCTTGAAGGCGGCCATTTCCTGATCGTCTATGGGCTCGAACGGCGCCGTGTCCTGCCTGCGGCGCTGGGGCGCCACGGCCTCCATCGCAGCCACGGCGGGGACGGCCACGGGCTGGACGGGACGCGGTGTGCGCACGGCCACGGAATGCACCTGGGCCTGGGCGGCAGCGTTCTGGTCGCTGACCCGCCAGTACACGGCTGTCACGACCGCGCCCATGCGGGCCTTGGCCGCCTGGGCCAGCATGGCCTCGATCTCGCTGAGCCGAGCGGTTTCGCTGGCATAGGCCCGTGCCAAGTCCATCATCACCACGAAGCGCTGGCCCACGCTGTCCAGCGAGAGCACCTTGAACTTGTAGCTGGCCGACAACACCCCGGCACGCACCATGACATCGCGCACCACGCCATAGAGCTGCTCACGGCGCTCGGACCGCTCGCTGCGGCGCCCGGCCGCGACGGCATCACGGCGTGCCGCGGGGTTGGCCTGGCCATCGTTTCCAGGCGAACCACGGCCCTGTTCGGGCAAAGGCTTGCGGGAAAACCAGTTGAACACAGACATGGGGGCTCTCATTGTCACGAATAGTCACAAACTCGCGGCATTGTGCCTGCAACTTGGCGACATTTTGAGCACAGGTGTTGCAAAAACCGCTGTATCAATTTGTCGCAGAGCAAAGCCCGGTCTGTAATCCCACCCGGCCCCCCGAGAGCCTTCGCCCAAGTGCCGTTCAGGTGCGGCTCAGGTGCTCGCCACCCGGCGGCGGCTGTCCACTGCGCGTCGCGCCAGGACCTGGCCGGCGGCCATGACCAGGGCCAGAGCCACCCCGGGCTGGCGGTTGCTGAGTTCGGCGAAGCGCATGGCCGTCAGGCACCACAGGCGCCCCGGCGCGGCAGCCTGCACGGTGGCGTGGCGCGCGCGGTGCGCAAAGAAGGCGCCCTCGCCCAGGATGGAGCCCGGACCGACGATGGCCAGGCGGATGCGCTCCTTGGCATCCTGGTAGTGCACGCTGAGGCTGCCGGACTCCACGAAGTACAGATTGCGGTCCAGCGAACCTTCGGCAAACAGCAGCTCGCCCGCGGCCAGAGTGACGGGCACCAGGTAAGGTGCCAGCAGATCCCACTGCTCCGAGGTCAGCGCGTTCTGCACACCGTCGACAGCCACGGCCGACGACATGGCCTGGGCCAAAGGCCGCAAATCATTGTGGGAGGAAGAAGACATGGCGGATCCGGTTCGAAGTGGGCCGCGTACCCGCTCCGGGACGGCACCCGGCGACAGGCAGCGGCAAGGGCCGCTGCGGCACGCCGCATGCTAAGCGACGGCAGCCGGCACGCCAATGCCGGCGCGTGGGTTTTCGACGGCAAATTTTGTAGCAAAAGATAAATATTGCCGCCATCCCATCAGCCGTGCTGGGCATGCCGCGCACAGCCCGCATCCCCTCTTGTCACTTGCCAATGCAAAAGCTCGAGAAGATCACACCCAGCAGGTCATCCGAGCTGAATTCCCCGGTGATGGAGTTCAGCGAGACCTGGGCCAGGCGCAGTTCCTCGGCCAGCAGGTCCAGATGGGCGGCCTGGGCCGCCAGCTGCAGCTCGGCCTCTTCCAGGCGCGCGGCCACGGCCTGCAGCGCCTCCACATGACGTGCGCGCGCCAGGTACAGGCCTTCGGGAGCAGACTGCCATCCGGCCACATCCAGCAGGCGCCGGCGCAGCGCATCCAGGCCGTCGCCGGTGCGTGCCGACAGCGCCACGCTGCCTTCGCGCCCGCCATGCGCCTGCAGCTGGGCCGGCTCGGCGCGATCGGTCTTGTTCCAGACATCGATCACGGGCACCTGGCCCGGCAGCTTCTGGGCCAGGGTTTCGGCGATGGCCGCGTCTGCGGCCAGATAGTCGTTGTCGCCCATGCGCGTGAGGTCGTGCAGGAAGAGCACGGCATCGGCCGCGGCGATCTCGTCCCAGGCGCGCGCGATGCCGATGCGCTCGACCTCGTCGCTGCTCTCGCGCAGGCCTGCCGTGTCGATCACATGCAGGGGCACGCCCTCGATCTGGATGGTCTGCTGCACCTTGTCGCGCGTGGTGCCGGCGATGGGCGTGACGATGGCCAGCTCGGCACCGGCCAGCGCATTGAGCAGCGAGCTCTTGCCCGCATTGGGCTGCCCTGCGATCACGACCTTGATGCCTTCGCGCAGCAGCGCACCCTGGTGGGCGCGCGACAGCACCTGGTCCAGCTTGCCGCGCAGCCGCGCGAGCTGGCCGCTGGCATCGGCCTTTTGCAGGAAGTCGATCTCTTCCTCGGGAAAGTCCAGCGTGGCCTCGACCAGCATGCGCAGGTGCACCAGCGCATCGCGCAGGCCATGGATCTCCTCGGAGAAGGCTCCCGACAGCGAGCGGCTCGCGCTGCGCGCGGCGGCCTCGGTGCTGGCGTCGATCAGGTCGGCAATGGCTTCGGCCTGGGCCAGATCGATCTTGTCGTTGAGAAAGGCACGTTCGGTGAATTCCCCAGGCTGGGCCAGGCGCAGGCCAGGCAGTACGCTGCGATGGCCTTCGAGAGGCTCTTGCGCCGCCTCCAGGCAGCGTGCCAGCAGCAGCTGCAGCACGACCGGGCCGCCGTGGGCCTGCAGCTCCAGCACGTCCTCGCCGGTGTAGCTGTGCGGCGCCGGGAAGAACAGGGCCAGGCCGTGGTCTATGGGTCCGCCTGCGGCATCGCGCAACGGCAGGTAGGTGGCCTCGCGCGGCTTGAGGTCGCGCCCGCACAGCACCCGCACCAGCGGCGCCACCCCCTTGCCGGAGACGCGCACGATGCCCACGGCGCCGCGCCCCGGAGCGGTGGCGATGGCGGCAATGGGGTCGTTGTGGCGGGGCAGCATGGCTGGAGCTTTCTTGGGAAGGGATTTCAGGCCGCCGATGATAGGCCGCCCATGAAAAATGTCCGCTGTCAAGTCTTTGATGTAGACGGACAGTTCCGTAAAAGGTCTTATGGAATAACAGGTTAGTCCATATTTTGGTCGCTACGCATCCTTGCTGATTTGCGAGCTAGGTGCCACATAGGCGCTTTGCAGTGGCAAACGTAAGGATGTCTCAGCGAGCAAAGTCGCATCATCAAAGTTTCGGTCTATCACCATCTTCCTACAGAAGGCAGTTCGAGAAGGGCGTTTATCGTGTTTGCCCCCCCAATCTGCCAATCGATAGCTCGCACCGTCGAAGCCGATGATGCGGGCGATCCATTTCGATGTGGCATTTGCGCCTGCGTCCGGTGATGTTGGCCGCGTGTGTCCTGTGCCAATGGGATCGCGCCCATGGGGCGCTTGCGCAACGCGAAGGCTGAGGCGGGCGGTAGGATGCTCTCGAAGCGTTCGCCCCAACGAGGTCTGCTTCTATGGGGCATGCCAGTGCAAGCGACTGCTGGAGGCGCAGTAATCACATGGGAGCCGTGTCGATGGGTTGTTCAGGCTCGGCACGCGAGCAGTACTGCTCTACCCACTTCACGGACTGAGCGATGCCTCCGAATGGAAAGAAATGCAGGCTCACCTTTCCATGTGCTTCGGTCAGGCGGGTGGTCAGACGATCCACAAAGAGATCCGGGCCTGCTATGCCGAACAGCTTGCTGATCGAGATGCCGTACTTGGACAACATCGACGCGCATGCGCTAACGCCACACAAGGCGGCATAGCGCGCCAGCACCGCCACGCCTGCAGGGCCCGGCACGCCCACGCGTACGGGATGTTCGACGCCACGCCCGCGCAGGGCTTCCAGCCAGGCCAGCACGATGTCGGCATCGAAGGCAAATTGCGTGACGATCAAGGGCGCCATGCCGCGCCCTTCGATGCAGCGACACTTGTGTTCGAGCACTTTCCAACGATCAGATGTGCTCATGACCGGATGGCCCTCGGGATGGCCACCCACGCCGACCATCTGAATGCCCGAGCGCTCGAACACGCCTGATTCGATCAGTGAGGAGCTGTCGGCAAACGGCCCCAGCGGGGTGGACGGATCTCCAGCGATCACGAAGCAACGCTTGACGCCGGCTTCCGCGACCGCGCGCTGGATGAACGACTCCAGTTTTGCGAACGAGGCGATACGGCGTGCAGCGAGGTGAGGCATGGGCTCAAAGCCGAGTCCGCGAACGGCCTGCGCTGCGGCCAGTCGCGCGTCGTTGTCCTGGTTCGCCAGGTAGGGAATGGAAATGGTTGACCCGGGCAATACACGCGGCGCCGCTGCGGTCAGCGCAGAGATATCCTTCGCGTTGACCTCTAACGAATAGGCGTCGGTGATGTTGCCGATGGGCTTGGACTTGTCGGAATGAAGCAAGGGGCTTGCCATATCTGGCGACTGTTGGGAGAGTTCCGACCCGCCAGCGCTGATCGGGTCGGTTGGAAGCCATGGAGCGGCATCGCTCACCCGGCAGGGCGCGTCAATCTTTGGGGGGCTGTTCGTCACCGTAGAACGTCACGCCGAGCTGGATGCGCTCGCGGCCGCTTTCCACGCGGTGGCGGTTCGTGTCGCGCAGCGAGTAGACGCAGCCGCAGTATTCCTGTTGGTAGAAGTTCTCGCGCTTGCTGATCTCGATCATGCGCGCCGAGCCGCCGCCCTTGCGCCAGTTGTATTCCCAGTACATCAGGCCAGAGTACTTGGCCGCCGCACGCACGCCGCAGTCATTGATCTGCTGCATGTTCTTCCAGCGCGAGATGCCCAGGGAACTGGTGATCACCGGAAAGCCGTGCTCATGCGCATACAGCGCCGTGCGCTCGAAACGCATGTCGAAGCACATGGTGCAGCGCACGCCGCGTTCGGGCTCGTGCTCCATGCCCTTGGCGCGCTCGAACCAGTTGTCCCGGTCGTAGTCCGCATCGACGAAGGGCACGCCGAACTGCTCCGCGAAGCGGATGTTCTCGTTCTTGCGCAGCTCGTATTCCTTGAGCGGATGAATGTTGGGGTTGTAGAAAAAGATGGTGTAGTCAATGCCCGAGGCCAGCATGGCCTCCATGACCTCGCCTGAGCACGGCGCGCAGCACGAATGCAGCAGCACCTTGTCGTGGCCTCCGGGCAGCGCAAGCGCTTTGCGTTCGACGGTGGTGTTCATCCCTTGGCTCCTTGGGCAATAGCGGTGGTGGCAGTTGCAGGCTGGCGGGCCAGTTCGACGAAGGCCCGCACGTAGTCAATGGCGGTATCCGCCTCGCGTGCGCCCAGGAAGATCTGCTTGGCAATACCGCGCGCGCCCAGCCGCACAGGCACCACGTCCATCCTGGCCGCATATTCCTCGACCAGCCAGCGCGGCAGCGCGGCGACACCGCGGCCGCTGGCCACCATCTGCACCATGATGTCGGTGGTTTCGATGGCTTTGTGGCGCTTGGGCGTCACGCCGGCCGGCAACAGGAACTGGCTGTAGATGTCCAGGCGTTCGATGTCCACGGGGTAACTGATGAGCACTTCCCGGGTCAGCTGCTGGGGCTTCACGTAGGCCGTAGAAGCCAGGGGGTGGTCTTTGGCCACGACCAGCACCTGCTCGTAGTCGAACACGGGTTCGAACTTCAGCCCCGGCTTGAACAGCTGGGCTGCTGCCGGTTT
>NZ_BCTO01000053.1 GCF_001571325.1 Delftia tsuruhatensis NBRC 16741 | reverse complement strand
CCACCACGCCGCAGGCGCTGACATACGGGGAGTTGTTGCGGGCCTTCGCTGCGCTCGGCCTTTTTTACTGTTTCGGGATCTTGGCCTGGACGATCACGTCGCCCCAACGCTTGATTTCCGATTGCAGCAATTGCGCGGTCTGCTCGGGCGTGCTGGACTGGGCCTGGACGTTCATTTCGCGCAGCTTCTGCGTGACTTCGGGGGAGTTCACGGCGGCGGCGATTTCCTTGTTCAGGCGGGCGATGATTTCCGGAGGGGTCTTGGCGGGGGCGGCCAGGGCGTTCCAGGAAGAGGCGACGAAGCCCTTGACGCCTGACTCCTGGGCCGTGGGCACGCCGGGCAGCAGGGCCGAGCGCTTGTCGCCGGTGATGGCCAGCAGGTTGACGGCCTTGGAGTTGATCTGGCCCATGATGGGCGTGAGGATTTCCACGGCCGCGTCGATCTGCCTGCCCCGCAGGGCCGTGACCACGGCGGGAGTGCCGTTGAAGGGCACGATCTGGGCGTCGATGCCGGCCGTGGTCTTGAACAGTTCGGCCGCCAGGTGCTGGGTGCTGCCGATGGCGATGCTGCCGATGTTGAGCTTGCCGGGGTGGGCCTTGGCCCAGGCCACCAGCTCGCCCAGGTTCCTGAAGCGCGAGTCGCTGGCGGTGAGCACGCCGATGTCGAAGTAGCCCAGGGTGGATATCGGCGTGAAGTCCTTGACCATGTCGAAGGGCAGTTGGTTGAAAAGCCCCACGGTGACGGCGCTGCCGTTGGACAGGAGGAACAGCGTGTGTCCATCAGGCGCGGACTTGGCCACGGTGTCGGCTGCGACGATGCCGCCCGCGCTGGGCTTGTTGTCGATGATGACGGGCTGGCCCAGCTGCGAGGCCAGCTTTTGCGCAACGACGCGCGAGGTGACGTCGGCCACGCCGCCTGCGCCAAAGGGCACGACGATGCGGATGGGCTTGTTCGACAGGGGCTGGGCCTGGCTGGTGATGGCGGCCAGCAGCAGGGCCGCGCAGGCCAGGGCGCTGCGCGTGAAGCGGCGTTTGTTCATGGGTCTTTTGTCTCCTGGCCGGCCAGTGTGGCGCAAAAGCGCAGGCCGGCCCAGATCGCCCGTGTTCTGGCTGCTATGCCCTGGCGCAATAGCCGTGTGGCAGCCTGGCCGGGGGCTGGATCAGGCGTGCGTGATCCAGCTGCGGTGCTCGTCCGTGTCCAGGTGGTTGAGCGTGTTGAAGGTCTGCAGCATCAGGCGCTTGGGGCTGGTGGTGAACTCGGTCACGGCGCTGTTGCGGATGCGCATGTTCAGCGCAATGGTGACCTCCGGCGAGGTGCCCAGCACATGGCCCACGGCGGTGGAGATGGGGCCGCCGCTGCTGACCAGCAGCACGTTTTCGTCGGCATGTTCATGCCGCACGCGCTCCAGCACCTGGCGCACGCCGCCGGAGAAGTCGTCCCAGCTGGGCATGCCCTTGGGGCTGATGGTGCCGGCCATCCACTGGGCCAGGGCATCGCACAGCAGGCGGAAGTGGTGGCGGTACAGCTCGGGCGTGTCGGGCTTGGGCAGTGGCGCTGGGTGGATGGCCTGCAGCAGCGCGCCGCTGTCGTATTCATCGAGGCCTGCAAGCGCCTGGGTGCGATGCTGCTCGGCAGGCAGGCTGCCCAGGCCTTCGGCGATGCCGGCCAGCGTCTGCGCATGGCGGCGCAGCGTGCCCGTGTAGACCGCGTCGAAGCGCAGGCCGCGCTCTCGCCAGTAGGCTCCCAGCCTTTGCGATTGCGCCAGGCCGCGTTCGCTGAGCTGGTCGTAGTCTTCGGCACCAAACGAGGCCTGGCCATGGCGCACAAGATAGAGGGTTCCCATGGCGCGGATTGTGGCCAGCGCTGGCGCCGGCGTTTGTCCTGCGGGCGACTGGCTGCCGCCTTGGCGACAGATTCCAGCACCCCGGCAGCCCTTACAACAGCACCTGGCCGCTCACGCACTCCACCACATGGCCGCCTATCCACAGCGCGCCCTGGGCGTCCTCGCTGACATGCACGCGGCCGTCGCGGCCCACGCAGCAGCCCTGGCTGGCGATGTAGGGCGCGCGCAGCAGGCCTTCGCCGCGCAGCCACAGGGCCAGGCTGGCGTTGAGGCTGCCGGTGACGGGGTCTTCGGTGACGCCGACGGGGCTGGCGAAGCCTCGCACTTCCAGGCTGGGGGCGGCATCCGCATCGGCCCCGGCCGGGCGCTGGCCCGTGGCAAAGGCGCGTGCCTCGCGGCTGCTGCGGCCGATCAGTGCCGGTGCATCTTGCGCGCTTTCGTACAAAGCGCAGGCGCCCACCTTGGTGTTCAGCGCCTTGAGCCTTGCATGGTCGGGCTCCAGCGCCAGCACCTGGTCGGGATGCTCGAAGAGCACGCCCATCCAGCGCGGGCCGTTGTCCAGCCAGGCGGCGCGCAGGATCTGGCCGGGCTCCGCGCCCAGCGCGGCAGCCACCTCGGCCAGCAGGCCCGGCTCCACGGCGCCGATGTCGGTGGACGGTGCCTGAAAGGCCAGGCGCCCGTCCTGGCGCTCGATGCCGATCAGCCCCTTGGCGCATTCCTGCACGATGCGCTGCGCCTGCTGCGGCACGCCGCCCTGCGCCAGCCAGGCGTGGCAGCTGCCCAGCGTGGGATGGCCGGCAAAGGGCAGCTCGCCGCCCGGCGTGAAGATGCGCACGCGGTAGTCGGCGCCTGCGGCGCGGCCGGCCTCGGTGGGCGGCAGCACGAAGGTGGTCTCCGACAGATTGGTCCAGGCCGCGAAGGACTGCATCTGCGCATCGGTCAACCCGGTGGCGTCGAGCACGACGGCCAGCGGATTGCCCAGGTAGGGCCGTGCCGTGAACACGTCCACGGTCATGAAGTGGCGCTGGCGGGAGACGTATGCAGGTGTCATGGCAATGGGCAGATGGAAGGGAGGATGGAAAAGCCGACGGCAAGCCGGACTTTGGTTCGACTGCGTGTCGGCTTCCCTCTGGCCCAAGCAGGTAACTGGCCCAAACACCAGGGACGCCGAGCAAGAGCCGCCTCACGGCGGGGGCACCTAGCCGAGGGCGTCGTCCCCCTCCCTTGCGAAGCAAGTAGAGAGGGGGAAGCGGCGCTAGCCGCTCAGGGGGTGGTTTACATCGTGGAGCGGATGGCGGCAGCCAGGGCGGCGATGCCCTTGTCGATCTGCTCGGCCGACACGGTCACGTAGGACAGGCGCAGCGTGTTGGCCTGGGGCTCGTCCGCGTAGAACGGCGCGCCGGGCACGAAGGCCGTGCCGCGTTCCACGGCGGCGGGCAGCAGCTTTTGAGCATCCATGCCCTTGGGCAGGCGAACCCACAGGAACATGCCGCCCACGGGACGGGTCCACTGCACGTCCAGGCCGGCCATTTCGCGTTCCAGCGCGGCCAGCATGGCGTCGCGCTGGCGCTTGTACATGGCGCGGATGGTGGGCACGTGGCGGTCCAGGAAGCCGTCCTTGATGACCTCGGAGACCACGCGCTGGTTGAAGCCCGGCGTGTGCAGGTCGGCCGCCTGCTTGGCCTGCAGCAGCTTGTTGTAGACGGACTTGGGCGCCACCAGGAAGCCGATGCGCAGGCCCGGGGCCAGCACCTTGGAAAACGAGCCCAGGTAGATCACGCCTTCGGGGTTGCGCGCGGCCAGCGGCAGGGCAGGGGGCTGCTCGAACCACAGGTCGCCATAGGGGTTGTCCTCGATCAGCGGGATGCCGAGTTCACGCGCCTTGTCCACCAGGGCCTGGCGGCGTGCCTCGGCCATGGTGCGGCCGGTGGGGTTCTGGAAGTTGGGCAGCACGTAGGCCAGGCGGGCCTTGTCGGCGCCGGTGCCGGCCTTGGTGGCGAAGTCCTCGACGAGGATGCCGTCGTCATCGCTGTCCACGCCCACGGGAATCGGTTCCTGCGGCGCAAAGGCCTGCAGCGCGCCCAGGTAGGTGGGCTTTTCGACCAGCATGCGGCTGCCGCGGTCCAGGAAGACCTTGCCGATCAGGTCCAGCGCCTGCTGCGAGCCCGTGGTGATCAGCACCTGGTCGGGGTCCACTTCCCAGGGCAGGAAGTCGGCCACGGCCTGGCGCAGGGGCGCGAAGCCTTCGCTGGTGGCGTATTGCAGGGCCGCTGCGCCATCGCGCTGCATCACGGTCTGGCAGGCCTGGGTGAACGCGTCCAGCGGGAAGGCCAGCGGCGAGGGCAGGCCGCCCGCCATGCTGATGATGCCGGGACGGTCGGTGAGCTTGAGGATTTCGCGGATGGCGGAGGGGTTCATCTTGGCAGCACGGTCTGCCAGCGTCCAGGTCGTCATAAAAAAAGCAGTTCCAGGTCTTTGCGGTGCCCGCCATGCGGGCGGGCTGGTATGGGTTGCCATGCCGTCGTGGGGCACGGGCCGGCCGCATGTGAAGAGCGCAGTGCGGATGGTGCTTTCGCTCTTGCGCCGGCAATGAGGGTATTTTGTCGCGGCCGTGAAGGGTCTGCGCATCCTCCCTTCAATAGCTGGGCAGGCCAGTACGGCCTTTGCCTGGGTGTGGATGGCGGACCCTCATGCGGCCACCATCCACATCGCCGTCAGCGCCAGCATGGCCGCCATGGCACGGTTGAACCACAGCAGCCTGCGTCCCTGGGCCAGCCAGTGGCGCAGCAGTGCGCCCACGCAGGCATACAGCAGATTGCTGGAGAAGGCATAGGCGGCCATGACGGGCAGCACCACGGACAGGCGCTCGCTCAGGTCGTCGTGCCCCGCCAGCCAGCCGGCCACGATGGCCAGGGCCAGCAGCCAGGCC
Source organism: Delftia tsuruhatensis NBRC 16741 (assembly GCF_001571325.1). Lineage (GTDB taxonomy): Bacteria > Pseudomonadota > Gammaproteobacteria > Burkholderiales > Burkholderiaceae_C > Comamonas > Comamonas tsuruhatensis. The sequence continues at coordinate 2,125 of NZ_BCTO01000053.1, read as the reverse complement.
TTGATGTTCAAGAATTGCAATCCCACGCCCTGCCAGAAACCCACCTGCAACTGCTGCTGAGATTGCAGTGACGCCATCTGTGCGCTGCGGCTCAGGCGCCAGGCCATCCACAGCAGGTAGCCGATGCCGGCGGCCTTGACCAGCCACAGCAGCAGCGGTGCCGCCACGATCGCCGCGCCCACGCCGGCCGTGCTCAGCACCAGCAGCAGGCACCAGCCCACGGGCACGGCCAGGACGAAGCGCAGCGCCGGGCGCAGGCCGTGGTTGGCGGCCAGGGCCGTGGACAGCGTGGTGTTGGGGCCGGGGCTGAAGCTCATGGAAGCGGCGAGCAGCAGCAAGGCGGTGAGTTCGGACGGTGGCATGAGGCGGTGGCCCCGGAGGTCTCCATACAGGCGGCAAGGGGCTGTTGGGGAGGAGGGCACGGCAGGCCTGCTCCGCAGCACGAATGCCTGCAATATAGGTGCAAGACCTGTACAGTACCAATACAGTTGAACCCTCAATTGCATGTTCTGTATCGGCGCCCATCCCGATACAGTGACGTTTTGGTGACCCTCTCATGCCCGTTCCCCTTTCGCGGCTGGCGCCGCAGACCCTGAGTACCCAGCTGGCCGAACGCCTGGGAGAGCGCATCCGCATGCGCCTGCTGCCGGCGGGCGCACGCCTGCCCTCGGTGCGCGAATGCGCGCGCCAGCAGGGCGTGAGCACGCACACGGTGGTGGCCGCCTATGACCTGCTGCAGGCCCAGGGCCTGGTCGAGGCGCGGCCGCAAAGCGGCTTTTTCGTGCGCGATTTCGTGCAGGACGCACCGCTGCTGCAGTCCGAACAGGCCCGCGCCGCGCCTGCGGACGAGGCCACCGGCGCGCCCAAGGGCACGCGCATCAATGCCTCCATGCTGGTGCGCGGCATGTTCCACCAGAGCGTGGGCGGCAGGCCCCAGCCCGGCGCGGGCGTGCTGCCGGCCCAATGGCTGGAGGCAGGCTTTCTGGCCGCTGCCATGCGCAAGGCCTGCTCGGGAAAATCCCTGCACGACTCCTGCGTGGGCTATGGCGACCCGCTGGGCGACATCAGCCTGCGCGAGGCGCTGTCGCGGCGCCTGGCGCGCCTGGGCATTGCGGCGGCGCCGCAGCACATCATCACCACCATGGGCGCAACGCATGGGCTGGACGTGGTCAGCCGGGCCCTGCTGCAGCCGGGCGATCCGGTGATGGTGGAGGAGCCCGGCTGGGCCGTGGAGTTCGCGCGCCTGGCATCGCTGGGCATGCGCGTGCTGCCCGTGCCGCGCGGCCCCGACGGGCCGGACCTGGCCGTGATGCAGCGGTACTGCGAAAGCTGCGTGCCCAAGCTCTACGTCAGCGTGAGCGTGCTGCACAACCCCACCGGCTACAGCCTGTCGCCGGCCAGTGCCCACGAGGTGCTGCAGCTGGCGCGGCGATTCGGCTTCTACGTGGTGGAGGACGATACCTATGGCGAGATCGCGCCCGACCACGCCGCACGCATGACCGTGCTGGACCGCCTGGGCCACAGCATCTACGTGAGCGGCTTCGCCAAGCTGCTGGCGCCCAACTGGCGCGTGGGCTATCTGGCGCCGCCGCCTGCGCTGGTGGAGCGCCTGGTGGACACCAAGCTGCTGTCCACGCTGACCACCCCCGCACTGACGGAACGCGCCCTGGCCCACTGCATGGACCAGGGCCAGCTGCGCCGCCATGCCGAGCGCCTGCGCCAGCACCTGGCCCAGGCCCGCATGCGCAGCGTGGCACTGGCCCAGCAGGCCGGTGCCCGCTTCGCGGCCGAGCCGGCCGGCATGTTCGGCTGGGTGGACACCGGCGTGGACACCGAAACCCTGGCCCAGCGCCTGCTGGACGCCGGCTACTTCATCGCCCCCGGCTCCATGTTCCACGCCGGCCGCCAGCCCAGCACCTGCATGCGCATCAACTTCGCCACCACGCAGGAACCCGCCTTCTGGCGCATCTTCGAACGCGAAGTCCAGGCCATGCGCGGCAGCGCATAGAAAAGGGAATGGGGCAGGGAAGGGAGACGTCGGAGAAGATCGGCATCGCCCCGCAAATCCAGATCAGACCAGGCGCACGGCGCCAAAAACCGACGAGGCCCAAAGCGAGGGACACCG
>NZ_BCTO01000052.1 GCF_001571325.1 Delftia tsuruhatensis NBRC 16741 | reverse complement strand
GGGGGAAGGCGCGTCAGCGCCTCAGGGGGGGCCCCAGTCAATGCGCCCGCATCTTCGTACGCAGGCGCGCAATCGCCTGGCTGTGCAGCTGGCACACACGCGATTCGGTCACGCCCAGCACGGCGGCGATTTCCTTGAGGTTCATGTCGTGCTCGTAGTACATGCCCATGATGTACTGCTCGCGCTCGGGCAGGGCCTTGATGGCTTCGACCAGGGCCACGCGCAGGCGGTGGTCGCGCAGCAGCGCAAAGGGGTCGGCGCCGCTGTCGGCCACGTGGCGTTCGAGGAAGTCCTCGCCCTCGTCGCCGCCTGACATGTCTTCCAGGTAGACCAGTTGCGTGCCGCGCACCTTGCCCAGCAGCGACTGGTAGTCGTCCAGGTCCATGCCCAGCTCGTCGGCGATCTCGGACTCCAGCGGGGTGCGTCCCAGGCGCTGCTCCAGGCGGTGCAGCGCGTGCTCTATGTCCTTCTGGCTCTTGCGCGAGCTGCGGCTCATCCAGTCGCCCTCGCGCAGTTCATCGAGCATGGCGCCGCGGATGCGCTGGCTGGCGAAGGTCTCGAATTGCACGCCCTGCTCGCTCTCGAAGCGGGACAGGGCTTCGGCCAGGCCGATCATTCCGACCTGTATCAGATCATCAAGCTCCACATTGGGAGGCAGCTTGGCGATCATGTGCAGCGCGATCCGGCGTACCAGGGGTACGTGCCGACGGATCAGTGCATCGCGGTCGAGTTGGCCTTTGGCGGTGTACATGGCAGTCAGTGGCTCCAGGCATGGGATGCAGGCAGCGGTGCGTAGCCGGCGGCCAGGTCCTGGCCGCCATGCGGCAATACGCTGCCCGCATGGTTGAGCAACTGCAGCGCCAGGCGCTGCAGGTCCGGTGCATGGTGCAGGCGCACGGGCAGCAGCCCGGGCGCGTGGCCCAGATGGCGCTGTGCGCAGCGCAGCAGCGCGTCGATCTGTGACTGGCGCCGTTGCGCATCCTCGGCCTGGCTGCGGGCACCGGTCTGTCCGCGGCGCCAATCGTAGCTGGTCACATCCACGGGGTCAGCGCCGGGCAGCAGCGGCGCCAGCAGGCAGCGCAGGCCGGCATGCACGGCCAGCTGCTTGAGCTGGCGGTAGCAGCCCAGCACGCGGGGGCCGTGTTCGGGCAGCACCATCAGCGGGTGCACGGCCTGGCCGGGCAGATTGCGGGCCAGCGTGTCGGCATCGGCATACAGCATGACGATGGCATAGCCGCGCACATGGCGCTGCAGCCATTGCATGGGCGTCATGCCGGCTTGCCGTGCCTGCAGGGGCAGCAGCTCCAGGCCCTGGCGGGCAGGCAGCACGGCCACCGAGCTGTGGCGGGGGTCGGGGTGCAGGCCGGTACGGGCCTGCCAGGCGCTTTGCTGCAGCAGCTGGGCCAGGCCAGGCGCGTCGGCCGCCTCGCCCTGGCTGGCATCGAGCACAAGGACGGGCATGCCCAGGCGCTGCAGGCTGGCGCAGACCGGCCACAGCAGGGATTGCTCGGACTGGCCTTCAGGGTCGGCCGCCGTGTCGCGCAACATGGCCAGCACACGCAGGCTGGACGGTGCTGCGGCGCCGGGCTGGCCGTGCAGGCCCAGGCCCTGGTGCAGTTGGGGGAAGGTCTCAAGCATGGCTGACCTCGCTGTCCATGGTGCTGGGGCTGGACGGGGTGAAGAAGAAGTCCAGGTCCAGCGCCTTGGGATCGAAGGCCGAGCGGGTGGAGGCGCGCATGGAGGCGGAGACCAGCTGCTGCGCATCGGCGCGCTCCCAGTCTTCGGGCACGCGCTGGCCGTTGGTCACGCCGCGCAGCTGCATCTGGTGGCGGATCAGCGTGTCCACCGAGGGGCCCAGCTTCACGGCCTCGTCCACCTTGGTGAGGATGGCCTGGCTGGAGCCGCGTGCCTTGAAGGCCTGCATCACATCGTCCAGCGCATCGCCCTGGCCGGCCGCGTTCACGGCCAGCAGCTTTTGCACGCCGGGCAGGTCCAGCAGGTCCAGGATTTCGTCCTTGCGCGGATCGCGCGGGGCCACGCCCGTGGTGTCGATCAGCACCAGCTGCTTGTTGGCCAGCAGGCCCAGCAGGTCCTGCAGCGCGGCGCGGTCATGGGCCAGGTGGGCGACCATGCCCAGCATGCGGCCGTAGGAGCGCAGCTGGTCGTGGGCGCCGACGCGGTAGGTGTCCAGGGTGATCAGGCCGACGCTGGAGGCGCCGTACTTGGCCGCGCACAGGGCCGCCAGCTTGGCCGTGGTCGTGGTCTTGCCCACGCCGGTGGAGCCCACCAGGGCGAAGACGCCTCCTTGCTCGTACAGCGGCTCCTGGCCGGCGTCGGTGCGCAGATTGCGTTCCAGCACCTGCATCAGCCAGCGCACGGCGTCGCCGGCGGACAGGTCCTGGGGCATGTGCTCGACCAGGGCGCGGGCCAGCACGGGGGAGTAGCCCGCGCGGATCAGCTTGTGCGTGAGATTGGCGTGGATGGGGTTCTGGCGCGTCTGGCCCAGCCAGGTCAGGGTGTTGAAGCGCTCTTCGATCAGGTCGCGCACGGACTGCAGCTCATCGCGCAGCGCCTGGGAGGCCATGGCTGGAGCGGGTTCGCTGCGCAGGGGCTCGCGCAGCGGCGCCTCGGCGCTGGCGCGCAGCGGATTGTGGCGGGCCACGGAAGGCGCGGGCTGTGCCTTGAACGGCTGCTGTGCGGCCATGGGCGCGGCGGCCGGCGCTTCGCGCAGGGCGTCGCCCAGGCTGCGGCGCTGGGCAAAGCTGGGCAGGGGCTCGTCGACGCCGGCCTCGTGACGGCGGCGCAGCATGCGTTCGCGCACGTAGTCCTGGAAGGACAGGGTGCTCATGGCCAGTTGCTCGGTGTCTTCCTGCACGCTCTGGCGCAGGCCGGCGGGCTCGGCACCATCTGCCGACAGCGAGGCTGCCAGCGAAGCCGCCTGTGAGGGCGCCGGCGAAGCCTGCTGTGCCGTGCGCGGCTGGGTATGTGCCTGGATCAGCTGGGCCTGCAGCTGGGGACGCAGGCCCGTGGTCTCCTCGGCCGAGCGGCGCTCGATGGCCTGCTGCAGCGGCGTGCTGCTGGCGGCGGCCTTGCTGTGCTCCAGCGTGTCCTCGGCCGTGGCCATGACCTCGACGCCGTCGGGCGTGCTGCGGTTGGACAGGATCAGGGTGCCCGCTCCGAAAGCCATGCGCGCCTTGGCCAGGGCCTCGCGGGAGGTAGGGGCGTAGAAGCGTTTGATGTTCATGCGGATGCACCTTTAAGAATCGAGCCGATGCGGATGGTGTGCGTCTCGGGGATCTCGCTGTGGGCGAGAACCTGCAGACGCGGCGCCACGCGGCGCACCAGGCGGGCAATGGAGTTGCGGATGGAATCGGGGACCAGCAGGCAGGCAGGCAGGCCCAGCTCTTCTTGCTGGTTGGCCATGTCGGCCGCCTTCTGGGTGAGGATCTCGGCCACGCCGGGATCCAGTGAGGGGGCGCCGGGGTTGGACAGGGCCTGCACCAGCAGGCGCTCGAGTCCGGGCTCGATGGCGATGACGTTCAGCTCGCGGGTCGGGCCGTAGATCTGCTGGACGATGGACGGCGACAGCGCAATGCGCACGCGGCGGGCCAGCTCGACGGGGTCCTGGGTGGTCGAGGAGTGCTCGGCCAGCGTCTCGATGATGGTGCGGATGTCGCGGACGTGCACCGAGTCCTCCAGCAGCAGCTGGAGCACTTTCTGGAACGTCGTGATGGACACCATTTTCGGAATGACTTCTTCGATCAACTTGGGAGCCAGCTTGGCCACATGCTCCACCAACTGCTGCGTCTCGGTACGGCTGATCAGCTTGGCGGCATGCACTTGCATCAAGTGTGACAAATGGGTGGCCATCACGGTTTCCGAATCAACCACGGTAAAGCCTGCCATTTGTGCCGCTTCCTTCTGGCGTTCGTCGATCCAGTGGGCGGGCAGGCCGAAGGCCGGGTCGGTGGTCTGGGTGCCGATCAGCGGGGTGCTGATGCCGCCCGGATTGATGGCCAGGAACATGCCGGGGAAGGCCTCGCCCTCGCCCACCATCACGCCGCGCAGGGTGATGCGGTAGGCGCTGGGCTTGAGCTCCAGGTTGTCGCGCACATGCACGGCCGGGGGCAGAAAGCCCACTTCCTGTGCGAACTTGCGGCGCACGCCCTTGATGCGGGTCAGCAGGTCGCCCTGGCGGCCCTTGTCCACCAGGGTGATCAGGCGGTAGCCCAGCTCCAGGCCCAGCAGGTCCACGGGCTGCAGGTCGTCCCAGGTGGCTTCGCCGTCGCTGGGCGCGGCCACGGGGGCGGGGGGCTGGGTTTGCTGGGCGGCGCGTTCCTGCTGGCGGCGCGAGAGCATCCAGGCCAGCCAGCCCAGCAGTGCGCCCGTGCTCAGGAACACGACGTGGGGCATGCCCGGAATGACACCCAGCAGGCCTAGCACGCCGGCCGTGATGCCCAGCACCTTGGGCGACATGAACAGCTGCTGCGCGATCTGCTGGCCCATGTCGGTTTCCTTGCCCACGCGCGAGATCACCATGGCCGCGGCCACCGAGATCAGCAGGCCGGGGATCTGTGCGACCAGCGCATCGCCCACGGCCAGCAGGATGTAGCTGTCGGCGGCCTGGCCGGCCGACAGGCCGTGCTGGATCATGCCGATGGCGAAGCCGCCGATGATGTTGATCACCAGGATCAGGATGCCGGCGACCGCGTCGCCGCGCACGAACTTGCTGGCACCGTCCATGGAGCCGAAGAAGTTGGCTTCCTCCTGCACCTCGGCGCGGCGGCGCTTGGCTTCCTTTTCGTCGATCAGGCCGGCGTTCAGGTCGGCATCCACGGCCATCTGCTTGCCGGGCATGGCGTCCAGGGTGAAGCGGGCCGAGACTTCGGCGATACGCTCGGCACCCTTGGTGATCACCACGAAGTTGATCACCACCAGGATGGCGAACACGATCAGGCCGACCGCGAAGTTGCCGCCGATCAGGAAGTGGCCGAAGGCCTCGATCACCGCACCGGCCGCTCCGGGGCCGGTGTGGCCTTCCAGCAGCACCACGCGGGTGGAGGCCACGTTCAGCGACAGGCGCATCAGCGTGGTCAGCAGCAGCACCGAGGGGAAGGCCGCAAAGTCCAGCGGCCGGATCATGTAGGCCGCCACCATCATCACCATCAGCGCCACGGCAATGTTCAGCGTGAAGAACGTGTCCAGCAGCCACGGCGGAATCGGCAGCACCATCAGCGCCAGGATGGCCACCACCAGCAGCGGCGCCATCAGGCCCTGGGCGAACCTGGTGTTCTCGCCCGACCACATCGATTGCAGGGATTGGAGCGGATTCGTCGTCATGGAGCAGTACCTTCAGTGGTCGCGGCGGCGGGCGCGCGGCGGCCCTGGTGCGGATCGAGTTCGGCGGGCACGGCGGGTTCGCCGAGATCGCCAGGCATGGGGCCTTCGCCGCGCAGCGCGGCCTTCAGGCGGTAGACATAGGCCAGGACCTGGGCCACGGCCGTGTACAGCGCGGCGGGAATGGCCTGGTCCAGGTCGGCGTGCGCGTACAGGGCGCGCGCCAGCATCGGGGATTCGAGCACCGGTATCTTGTGGGCGCCCGCGACCTCGCGGATCTTCAGCGCCACCAGGTCCGTGCCCTTGGAGATGACCTGCGGGGCGGCCATGGTCTTTTCGTCGTAGCGCAGCGCCACGGCATAGTGCGTGGGGTTGGTGACCACGAAGTCGGCGCGCGGCACGGCGTTGACGCTGGCACGGTCGGCGATCTCGCGCTGCTTCTGGCGGATCTTGCTCTTGATCTGCGGGTTGCCGTCGGACTCCTTGTGCTCCTGCTTGACTTCCTCGTGGCTCATCTTCAGGCGCGACTTGAACAGGTAGGCCTGCAGCGGCACGTCGATCACGGCCATCAGGAACACCAGCAGCAGCAGCAGGGCCACGCCGCTGGCCAGCCACTGCCCGGTCATGGTCAGCGCCATGGCCGAAGGCTGGGAGGAGATGGCGGCGATCTCGGCGATGTGGCTGCTCAGGAACTTCCAGGCCACGAAGGAGAGGATGGCCGTCATCGCCACCATCTTGGCCACGGTCACCATCTGCTGCTTGGAAAACAGATTGGTCAGGCCCGACAGCGGGTTGAGACGGTTGAACTGCGGCTGTATGGGCTTGAGGCTCAGGATCCAGCCGCCGGCCAGCATGCCCGACAGCACGGCCGCTGCCGTGGTCACGGCGGCAACGCCCAGGGAAATCTTCAGGCCCAGGCTGCCCATGGACAGCATGCGCTCCATCATCAGGGCCGGGGTCTTGGCCGTGTGCGCGTCGAACGCCAGTTGCTGGGCCAGCGCCATGCGCAGGTGCTGGATCAGGGGCTCGGCGCCCATCAGCATCATCAGCGCGCCCGTGCCCAGGATGGCCAGGTGGGACAGGTCCCGGGAGCGCGCACCCTGGCCGTCAGAACGCGTTTTCTGCAGTTTGCGTTCGGTGGCTGGCAGGTTTTTGTCTTGGCTGGAGTCCATGGCGCAATGACGGAAGGATTTGCGTCATTGTCGGAACAAGCCGGATGGGCGAAGCCCCGATAAGCAGGGCTCAAGCGGCGCTTATGCGCTGTCTGGGGTGTGGTGCGGCAGGCAGCGGCACGCCGGCAAACCCTTGCCCCGCAGCGGGAAGGGTTGCCGTGCAAATGCCAATGCAAAGGCGCATGGCGCCCCGGGGTGTGTCAGAACCCCAGGCTGGCCAGCAGATCGTCCACCTGGGACTGTGAAGTCACCACATCGGGTGTCTTCTCGGGATCGACCACGGGGCCGGCCAGGTGCTCCTTGGGCTTTTCCAGCGGCTCCAGCGCCGTCTGCTGCGGGTTGGGCGAGGTCTGGATGAGCAGCTGCACCAGCTGGTCCTCCAGGTCGGCGGCCAGCGACACCACGCGGGCGATGACCTGGCCCGTGAGATCGTGGAAGTCCTGGGACATCATGATCTCGGTGAGGTGCTCATCGGCCTGCTGCGTGTCCTGCTCGACCTCTTCGAGGAAGTTCATCACCCGGCCCTTGGCCACGGCCGCCACGGGATCCTCGACCAGCTGCGCGCGCATGGCGCGCACGCGCTCGGCCAGCCGGTCCTGCTGGCTCTTGGCCAGCTCGACACGGTTGAGGACCTTCTCGGCGGCCTCTCCGGTCAGCCGCGCAATGTAGGAAAGGCGGCTTTGCGCATCCGGCAGCTCTCCCATGCTGCCGCGCAATCGGTCCGCATAGCCCAGCTCGTTGAGCGAGTCATGCAGCTGGCGCGTGAGAACGCCTACCTTGTAGTGGACGCTGTCGGGGACATCCGGGTTGCTCATGGCGCGCGCCCTACAGGCCCAGCTTTTTGAGGATCAGGTTGACTTTCTCTTCCAGCGTGGCCTTGGTGAAGGGCTTGACGATGTAGCCTGCCGCACCGCCCTGGGCCGCTGCCACGATGTCCTCCTTGCGGGCCTCGGCCGTCACCATCAGCACGGGAAGGTGCTTGAGTTTGTCGTCCTGCTTGATTTCGGTGAGCAGCTGGAAGCCGTTCATGTTCGGCATGTTGATGTCCGTCACCACGAAATCGAACTTGCTGTTGCGCAGCTTGTGCAGTGCCACGACGCCGTCTTCGGCTTCATCGGCTTCGGGAAAGCCGCTCTCCTTGAGCAGATTGCGCACGATGCGCCGCATGGTGGAGAAGTCGTCAACGATCAAAAAACGCAGGGCATTAGCCACGTGAGGCCCTTTCGGTCGGTAGGTGCTCGGTACTGGTAAGAATCCGCCGCGATGGTAACAATATGAAACCTTCTTGGCGCAATGTGGGAATTTTCCTGCTTTTCGGCAGCATCGGGCTCAAACCTTAATTTGTTACACGATCAGGTGACGCGGGCGCCGAAGGGGCGGCTGCGGCTGCGGGCGCGGCGGCAGCGGGCTGCGCGGCGGTCTCGCCGGCCGTGGCTTCGGCTGTGGCTGCATTCGCGGTGCCGCCGTTGCCGCCGGCCAATGACGGCGGCAAGGCGTTGCGCGTCACGGGCCCACGGTGGCCCAGCAGGCGCTTTTCGGCCTCCTGCGTGAGCACGGTGATGGTGATGCGCCGGTTCTGGGGCGCGCGCGGATCGTCGGGCAGCAGCAGGTCGCTGCTGGCCAGGCCCGTGATGCGTGCCAGCTGGTTCAGGGGCATGCCGGCGGCCACCAGCTCGCGGCGCGAGGCGTTGGCGCGGTCGGCCGACAGCTCCCAGTTGCTGTAGCCGCGGTCGGCATTGCCGTAAGGGGCCGCGTCGGTGTGGCCGGACAGGCTGATGCGGTTTTCCGCGCCTGCCAGCGCCGCGCCCACCTCGCGCAGGATGTCGCGCATATACGGTTTGACCAGGGCGCTGCCGCTGTCGAACATGGGGCGGTTTTGCTCGTCCACGATCTGGATCTGCAGGCCGTCGGGCGTCACGTCGGTGCGGATCTGAGAACGGAATTCGTTCAGGCGCGCATTGCTGGTGATCATCGCGTCCACCTTGGCCTTGAGTGCCTTGATGCGGTTGGAGTCCACCTGGGCCTGATCGGCGCGGCCCGAATCGACGCTGGTGCGCCGGTTGGAGCTGTCGGCCGCCTCGGAGCGCCGTACCTGGCCGTGCACCTTGGCCAGGTCGTTGCCGCCGCCGGGAATCACGCTGGAGCTGTTGCCTGCGCCATCGCCGCCGGCCATCGCCACCTTCAGCGGCGAGGAAAAATACGCCGCGATGCCCTGCAGCTCGCCCTTGGCCGTGGAGCCCAGCAGCCACATCAGCAGGAAGAAGGCCATCATCGCGGTCACGAAGTCGGCGTAGGCGATCTTCCAGGCGCCGCCGTGGGGCGCATGCGCCGTCTTCTTGACGCGCTTGATGATGATCGGCTGTAACTTTTTCTCTGCCATGGCTTGACGCTGCTGGGTGCAGGATTACTTCTTGCCCTTGACGTGGGTTTCCAGTTCCAGGAAACCGGGGCGTTCGGTAGAGAACAGCACCTTGCGGCCGAACTCGATGGCGGTGGCGGGGTTGTAGCCCTGCATGCTGGCCAGCAAGGTGGTCTTGATGCACTCCAGTTCCTTGGCGGCGTCCTGGGCACGCTGCTCCACCAGGCCGGCCATGGGCTCCACCAGCGCATAGGCCAGCAAGATGCCCAGGAAGGTACCGACCAGGGCCGAGGCGATCATGCCGCCCAGCACCGAAGGAGGCTGGCCCACCGAGCCCATGGTGTTCACCACACCGAGCACGGCGGCAATGATCCCGAAGGCGGGCAGGGCGCCGGCCAGGCGGGTCAGTGCGTTGACGGGGGCATGGGCCTCGGCGTGGTGGGCCTCGATCTCGCTGTCCATCAGCGACTCGATCTCGTGGGAATTGAGATTGCCCGACACCATCATGCGCAGATAGTCGGTCAGGAACTCCACCACATGGTGGTCCGCCAGCAGCTCGGGGTACTTGGTGAAGATGGGCGACTCGTTGGGTGCCTCCACATCGCCTTCGATGGACATCAGGCCCTCCTTGCGGGCCTTTTGCAGAATCTCGTACAGCAGGGCCATCAGCTCCATGAAGCGGGCCTTGGTGTAGCGCGAACTCTTCATCACGCCAGGGATGGCCTTGGCCGTGGCCTTGAGCACCTTGGGCTGGTTGCACACGATGAAGGCGCCGATGGCGCCGCCGCCAATGGTGATCATTTCAAAAGGCAGTGCCTTGAGAATGACCTGGACGTTGCCCCCGTGCAGCACATAGGTGCCGAAGATGCAACCGAAGGCGACGATGTATCCGATGATGACAAGCATGGGAGTGGATTCTGTCAGAGGTGTCCCGATGGAAAAGTCGGAACTGGCTTGGAAATGCGCGCTTGTTTTGACACTGGGCCGTGGCGGGGTGGCGGCCATCGACGAACCCATGGCTTGTCAAGCTATCGGCCGCAGGCATCCATACTTGAGAGCCCTGAGATGAAGGTGTAAACGCGCCGCTGCGCGCCAAAAGCCTGAAAAGGCCGGCAAATCGGTGCCTGTTTGAATCTTGCAAGGCGGGCGCTTAACGGTGGATCGCGCGGCGCGCATGCGAGGATAGTCGGCACAGTTTTATTCTTTGTGTCACCGCGCGCACAAGCGTGCCGACCGCGGGCCGGCCTGATACTTCCTCTGCTCCACCGCCATGCCATCTTCACCCCTTGCCAACGCTTTTGCAGCCCCTGCGCAGCCGCCCAGCATCGACAGCGAGCTGACCCGCATCCGCGCCATGGTCGATCGCGCGCAGTTCCTCGAAGCCCTGTCGGAGCTGGCGCAGCTGGTGGCCCGGGAGCCGCGCAACTCCAAGGTCTGGCTGCACATCGGCTTTGTCTACGTGCGCATGAGCATCTGGCCCCAGGCCATGGACGCCTTGCAGATGGCGCTGGAGATCGAGCCGCGCATGCCCAACGCCCAGCGCCTGCTGGCCCTGGCCCTGTTCAGCACGGGCCGCAGGCAGGAGGCCTGCGACCTGATCGACGACGCCTGCCGCCACGCCAAGAACGAGAACACGCACTGGATGACGCGGGCCTACATCCACTCGCACACCAGCAGCGACCCGCTCAAATCCCTGGAAGTGGCGCGCGACTGGGGCCGGCGCTTCGCCGACCCGCTGACCCGCAACGCCAAGCCCTTTCCCCCGCGCGATCGCAACCCGCGCAAGAAGCTCAAGGTCGGCTATGTCACGGCCGACTTCCGCCAGCACTCGGTGGCCTTCTTCATGCGGCCCGTGCTGGAGCACCACAACCCGGACAACGTCGAGATCCACGTCTACTCCAGCGGCCGTCCCGACGCGATGACCGCAAAGCTGCGCGCCCTGGTGCCGCACTGGCACGATGCGGTCGAGCAGACCGACGACCAGCTCTACGAACAGATCCGCGCCGACGGCATCGATGTGCTGGTGGACCTGTCCGGCTTCACCCTGGGCCACCGCCTGGAAGTCTTCGCCCGCCGCGCCGCGCCCGTGCAGGTGACCTGGCTGGGCTATATGCATACACTGGGGATGAAGGCCATGGATTACCGGCTGGTGGATGCCGGCATGGCGCCGCCTAGTCATGCGCCTTGTTACTCTGAAAAATTGTTTTACCTGGGCTGCATGGCCAGCTATGCACCGCCGGAGTACTCTCCCCTTTGCGAAGAGCCGCCCATGCTGCGCAACGGCTATCCCACACTGATCTCCCTGAATAACTCCGCCAAGATCACCGACGAGATGCTGGTGGTCTGGGCACGCATCCTGCACGAACGCCATGACGCGCGGCTGATCATCATGGTCAAGGAGCAGGACCCGGATGCCGCGCAAGCCCACATGCAGCCGCGCGTTGAAGCCGCCGGCATGCCGCTGGATCGCGTGTCCGTGCTGCACCAGCAGCCGCTGGACGGATTCATGGAGCTGGGGCACATCGCTGACGTGGCGTTGGATACCTCGCCCATTTCCGGGGGGACGACGACCTTGCATGCGCTGTGGATGGGACTGCCGATTGTGGCGCTGGATGCGGAGCGTGGCGTGGATGCGGCGACGGCGCGCACGCTGCAGGGCCTGGGCTTTGGCGGTGTGATCGCCAGTGACTTTGAAGGCTATGTGCAGGCTGCACTCGATCTGATGGCCGACCCTGAGCGCCTTCAGCAGCAGCGCCTAACAGCGCGCGCGCAGCTGGCGGGCGGCATACTCATGGACTATCCTGCCCGGACCCGGGAGTTGGAGACATCCTATCGCCTCATGTGGCTCAACTGGCTGCGTGGCGATCAGCACATCCTCACGGTCGATACTGACCTGGAGGCCTTGCTGGCAAAAGCGGAAGCGCAGGCATGAGCGACTCTTGCGCCTCGTCAGAGTGGGTGCCCCTGCTGGTGCCCGATATGCCCTCGCCCCAGGAGCTGATGCCTTGGCTGGAACGCATGCATGCGGCGCGGCACTATTCGAACTATGGCCCCCTGGTCCGGGAGCTGGAGTCGGAATTCGCGCAGCGGTTTGCCCTGCCGGTGGACAATCTGACCACGGTCTCCAACGCCACGCAGGGCTTGGAGCTGGTGCTGCAGGCGCTGGAGCTGGCGCCGGGGTCGCGCATCTTGCTGCCGGCCTTTACCTTCGTCGCTACGGCCACAGCCGTGGTGCGTGCCGGTCATCTGCCCGTACTGGCTGACGTGGACCCCGATGACTGGATGCTCACTCCCGACATTGCGCGGGCCGCCTGCGCTGTGACGCCTGTGGACGCCGTGCTGCCGGTGGCCACCTTCGGTATGCCCCACGACATGAAAGCCTGGCAGCAATTCGAGCAGGACACCGGACTTCCCGTGGTCATAGACGCAGCTGCGGCCTATGGCAGCCAGTGGCTGCAGGGCGCCGAGGGCACCCTGGTCTTCAGTCTGCACACCACCAAGAGCCTGCCGGCGGGCGAGGGCGGCCTGGTTGTCTCCACCCGGACTGGCTTGGCCGCGCGAGTACGCCAGCTCTCGAATTTCGGCATCAACCTGGACCCAAAGGCCGGCATGCCCCTGGGCTCGCTGGCCAGAGTGGGGACCAATGCCAAGATGAGCGAATACCATGCTGCCATCGGCCTGGCCTCGCTGCAGGTGTGGGAGGAGCATGCCCTGGAAAGGCGCAGGCTGCATGCGTGCCTGATGGAGGAACTCGATGAAGCCAGTGGACATTCCCTGGTCTGGCAGCGTCTGGGTGCGGGAGGCGCATTGGCTGCTCCCTCGCTGCTGTGCGCCCAACTTCCTGACGATGGCACGCGCAGGGCACTTGAACAGACCTGCCAGCAGATGCATATCACAACGCGGCGCTGGTACCAGCCGCTGCTGCAGCATATGCAGGCCTTGCTGCCCCATTGCCAGGCATTGGAGACACCCCATGCGGACCGTTTGGCCAGCACGCTGGTCGGCTTGCCATTTTTTCTGGGGATGGAGGCGATGCAGCGCGGGCGTTTGAAGCTGGCTGTATCTGCGGCCGTCAAGGCAAGCAGGGCCTGACAGCATATGGAGCTCCTGGTTCTGCCCCGCAGCTGCCATGGGAGCGAGTTTGGAGCCGAGCTTGGAGTCGGCTCTGTATCAAAGTATATAAATAATGAAAAGATTGTTCATCATCGGAGCCGGTGGATTTGGCAGGGAAGTCTTGACATTGGCCATAGAAAGTTATGGCTATCAGTGTGAGTGGATGATTGCCGGTTTTCTCGATAGCCGAAAAGAAATTCTCAATGAATTTTCTGCGAGCTATGAATCATTGCCCTATCCAGCACCTGCATCCGAGCAAACGCGCGCCAGATACGCAATGAACCATGGTATTGCCGGCGATCCGCTCACTTACGAGGTGCAGTCAGACGATCTTTTTGTCTGCGCGCTGGGCGATCCGGTACAGCGAAGAAAATACACCGAAAATATATTGCGCCAAGGCGGACAGTTCATCCGCCTTGTTCATGAGTTGGCTGCGCCGTCTGCCCATTCATCCATAGCACCTGGGTGCATTCTGGCGCCCCATGCCACCCTGTCGCCAAATGCTCGGTTGGGGCATTTCGTGACGGTCAGTAATTTCACTGCAATTGCCCATGATGTAAGCGTGGGAGACTGGACGTCGATAGGTGCGCATTGCATGGTAGCTGGCAATGCCAGGATCGGTGAAGGTGTGCAAATTCACCCTGGCAGCATCATCACGGCCAAGGCCGTCATAGGCGATGGAGTCGTGGTGGCTGCAGGCAGTGTGGTGTTCGGGAAAATACCGGCAGGCATTACCGTTATGGGAAATCCTGCCAAACGCTTTTGTTGGGGCTGAATGATGTCCGTTTTACAAGATCCTTTACTTTCTATTGTCATACCAACTTATCATAGAGCTCGGTACCTGAGGGGAATGCTGGATTCCATTATTGAGCAGGCACGGTTGGAGCCAGAGCTGCAGGCGGAATTTGAAGTGGTTGTTGTGGACAATGGCTTGGACGATGTCACCTGTCTTCTCATGGAAGATATGTGTGCTGCCTATCCGTTTATCTCCTATGTACGCCGTCCGCACAGCGTTCCCATGGAGGAAAGCATTCTGGCTGCAAAGCACTTTGGCCGGGGGGACTATCTCTGGACGCTGGGCGATGACGATGCTCTGGAGCAAGGCGCGTTGTCGTTCATATTGGGCCACATCAGACAGGAATCCCCCGAAATTTTCTTGGTGGCTCGCGACTCATGGACACCAGATTTGAGTCGTCGATGTGTTATTACACACGGCAATTATCCCGAGGATGAGATTTATTTTTCATCCTTGCTACAGGCCGTCCATGCGCTAGGCTGGGGGTACTACTTTGTTTATCTGGGCTCCTGTGTGTTTCGGAAGGAAAAATTCAGAGCGGTCAATGAGATTGATTACTTGCATTCGCCTCATTCTTTTTCATTTTGCGTGCTCCAGGCCTTTCATGATATTCCTTGCAAGTATCTAAAGAAGAAGCCGGTGACGAAATACAGAATGGACAATATTTTGCCTTATTCTGCAGGGGGGCTAAAGTCCGTGACGATCATCATGCTACAGTGTTTTCAGCATCTCCAGAAATATGGAATGGGATCTTGGCATGAAATTTTGAGTATCAGAGACCTGATTTTTTCCAATAAGAAACTTGTTCATCTCAAGATTCACTCGTTGGCTGTTTGCATGCTCAGCAACCAATGGGACAGGGTCAGGACTCGTCAGCCCATCCTGGAAGAAGAGTGGGATATTTTTCAGGAAGCATATGCTGCCTACGGTAATGAGGAGATGCATGCCCTGTTGTCCAGGATTCGCAGCCATGTGCAGGATGATGCGCAGTCTGAGCGAAGCATTAATGACCAACTGGGTGTGATCTTGATCAAGGAAAATCTGGACCGGCGCACCTATCCTCGCAATACCCTGCAGGTGGTGTGAGTGGTGAGGTCTGCTACATGCGGCTGCGCACGTCGGCAATCAGCGCCGCAATGCCATCCTGCAGGCGGGTGGTGCTGTGCCAACCCAGTGTCTGCAGCAGCCCCGGCCGCGCGACCGAGAAGCCTATTTCTCCCTGGACAAGCGCAATATCGCCAAAACCCAGAACGCTGGTGGAGTCCGTCGCGGCATGGAGCTCCCGACAGAAATCCCTGAGGGCAATCGCCTGGCCTGTACCCACCTCCACGCTGTGGCAACCCCTGGCAAGCTCTGGTAGGCCCTTTAGCAGGCAGGCATACGCCTGCGCGGCATCCTCGACAAAGAGAAAGTCCCGCATCTGCTGGCCGCTGGTCAAGGCAATCCGGGGAAGATGGTTCAGGCAGTTGCGTGTCAGGGCAGTGCAGAACTTCTCCATGGCATCACCGGGGCCGTAGAGATGCTCCAGGCGCATGTGGATGAGCCGTATGCGAGTCCCTGCCATGACGTCGGCCCATTCCCGGAAATGGGCCTTGCTGCGGATGTAGTTCTGCAGCAGGTGTCCCGGGCCAGCCTTGGCGTAGTAGGTATCGGTATTGATGAAAAACTGCAGGCCCTGGGCAATGGCGTCCTCCAGCAGTCGTGCTGGCAAGAGCACATTGGACGCGATGATGTCCGAAGTGCGTGAGCAGGCCGACCGGCCATACTGGGTGGCCATATGGATGATGCCATCCTGTCCTTCCAGGTCCAGGCACTGCCCATAGAGCACCATATGCAGCGACAGCGGATACCGTGCCTGCAGTTGCCGCAAGGGTTCAGGAAGTATTTCGGTGCGCAGGGCCACGGTGAGCGTATGGCCTTTCTGCAAAAGCGCCGAGCACACATGCTGGCCCAGAAAGCCGCTGGCACCTGTGATGAGGATCCGCATGGGCTAGGCTGGCTTCGTTGTGCTGAAAAATGCATCGAAGCGGCTGGCAATGTACTCCAGATGGTTTGTGCCAAGTCCTGGATAGACACCGATCCAGAAAGTCTGGTGCATGATGCGATCGGTATTTGCCAGGTCACCGCTGACGCGATAGGTGCGGCCCTCCATGTACGGCTGCTTGAGCAGGTTGCCGGCAAACAGCAGCCGTGTGCCGATGCGGTGCCGCTCAAGATGGTTCAGCAGATCGAGACGGCTGAATCCCGTATTTTCTTTCAAGGTGATGGGAAAGCCGAACCAGGAGGGGTCCGAGCGGGGCGTTGGCTCGGGAAGAATGAGAAATTCCTCTAGATGCTTCAGGCGCTTCGTGAGCTGCTGGAAGTTGTGCTTTCGGGCAGCGATGAAACCCGGCAACCTGTCCATCTGTGCCAGGCCGCATGCTGCCTGCATGTCTGTGATCTTCAGATTGTAGCCCAGATGGCTATAAATGTACTTGTGGTCGTATCCCCCGGGAAGCTCGCCCATTTGGCGGCAAAAACGCTTGTTGCAGGTGTTGTCATGGCCGGGAGGGCAATAACAATCCCGGCCCCAGTCCCTGAAGGACTCTGCGGCCCGCTTGAGCTTGGGATTATTGGTGAAGACGGCACCGCCTTCGCCCATGGTGATGTGGTGTGCCGGATAAAAGCTCAGGGTGGCGATGTCGCCAAACGTCCCCACCAGCTTGCCGTCGTAGGTGCTGCCAAGCGCATCGCAGCAGTCTTCGACAAGCCAGAGGCCATGCTTTTTGCATATCGCCACCACGGCTTCGAGGTCGAAGGTGTTGCCCAGCGTATGGGCAATCATGATGGCCTTGGTCTTGGGGGAAATTGCCGCTTCTATGGCGGCGGCATCGATGTTGTAGGTGGGGATGTCCACATCGACGAAGACAGGTACTGCGCCGGACTGAAGAATGGGGTTGACCGTGGTGGGGAATCCAGCGGCGACGGTAATGACTTCATCGCCGGGCTGTATGGCCCTGGAGCCCAGCTTAGGGGACGTCAGGGAGGAGAAGGCAACCAAGTTGGCCGAGGATCCGGAATTGACGGTCAGAAAGTGCTTGACGCCCAGGTAGCTGGCCATGCGGCTTTCAAATTCCGCATTGAATCGTCCCGTTGTCAGCCAGCCATCCAGGCTGGCCGACACCATGTTCTGCAGTTCCGGGGCACCAATGACCTTGCCCGAAACGGGCACGGGAGACAGTCCCGCAAGAAAGGGCTGGGGCGCATGAACCAGGCTGGAGTATTCCTGGACCAGTTCCAGAATGTCTTGCCGGATTTCCTCGGGCGTCCGGCAGGACGCCTGCGGCGAGGAGGTCGATGAGTTCATATCATTCCGAGGTATAGGATTCGATCTGGGACATCACCAGTTCGCAGGCGTTGGCGCCGCTGACCCAGGCGCGATGCCATTCAACCGTCTTGGCCAGCGCCTGGTCGAGTTGCCAGCGCGGCCGCCATTGCAGGTGTTGGACGGATTTGGAAATATCGAGTTTCAGCACATTGGCTTCATGGGGGCCTGTCACCGCATCGCAGTTCCAGTCGATGTCTTCGCCCCAGAGTGCCATTAGCTTTTCCGTGATCCAGCGCACGTTCCTGGCCCCTTCGTCCAGTGGGCCGAAATTCCATGCCTGCGAGAAGGCGGCGCCTTCTTCGTACAGCTTTTGCGCAAGGCAGAGATACCCCGACAAAGGCTCCAGCACATGTTGCCATGGGCGTATGGCTCCCGGGGAGCGGATGAGGGGGGGCAGGCCTTTTTCCAGCGAACGCAAAATATCGGGCAATAGCCTGTCGGCAGACCAGTCACCACCGCCGATGACATTGCCTGCCCTGGCCGTGGCCAGGCCTATGCCGCGCTGTTCATAGAACGATTGGCGGAAGGCATGGGTAACCAGCTCGGCACAGCCCTTGCTGTTGCTGTAGGGGTCGCGGCCTCCCAGGGGGTCGATTTCCCGGTAGCCCCAGTCCCATTCCTGGTTCTCGTAGCACTTGTCGGAGGTCACGTTGACCACGGCACGGACGCAGTCGATCTTGCGGGCGGCCTCCAGCAGGTGCACGGTCCCCATGACGTTGGTGGAATAGGTTTGCACCGGGTCGTCGTAGGACGGCCGAACCAAGGCCTGCGCTGCCATGTGGATGACGATGTCGGGTTGGAAATTTTCCAGGGCCGAGCTCAGTGTTCCATAGTCCCGGATGTCGCCCCGGGTATCCGTCAGCCTGCGGGCGATGCCCGCTCGTGTGAACAGGTTGGGCTGTGTGTCTGGCGCCAGGGCATAGCCGTGGACCATCGCGCCGAGGTGGTGCAGCCAGAGGCCGAGCCAGCTGCCCTTGAAGCCCGTGTGCCCTGTCAGAAACACACGTTTGCCATGCCAGAAACTTGAAGAGGGGGTCATGGAGCGCTATTCCCAGATCTTCCACGGAGCCTGCCCGTGTTCCCACAATTCTTCCAGCTTTTGCTTGTCACGCAGGGTGTCCATGGGTTGCCAGAAGCCTTCGTGCTCGAATGCCATCAGATCCCCTTGCTCTGCCAATTGCGTCAAGGGTGCCTGTTCCCACACCGTTTGATCATTGTCCAGCAGGTCCAGCACGCGGGGCGACAGTACGAAAAAGCCGCCGTTGATCAAGCCGCCGTCTCCCTTGGGCTTTTCCTTGAATTGTGTGACCCGGGAAGCCTGAATGGCGACGGCACCAAACCGCCCGGGAGGATAGGTGGCCGTCATGGTCGCCACCTTGCCGTGCCGGCGGTGGAAAGCGATGGACGCGGCGATGTCGATGTCCCCGACGCCATCGCCATAGGTCATGCAAAACGCCTCTTCGTCTTTCAAATGGGCAGCGACACGCAGCAGACGGCCCCCGGTCATGGTGTGGTCGCCCGTGTCCACAAGGGTCACGCGCCAGGGCTCCACCCGTTGCTGGTGCACCTGCATTTCGTTGTTTCGCATGTCAAAGGTGACATCAGACATGTGCAGGAAGTAGTTGGCGAAATACTCCTTGATCTGATACCCCTTGTATCCGCAGCATATGATGAAATCATTGATTCCGTGGTGGGAATATATTTTCATGATATGCCAGAGAATCGGCTTTCCACCCACTTCCACCATGGGCTTCGGCCGTGTCGTCGTTTCTTCGCTCAGGCGTGTGCCCAGGCCCCCCGCTAAAATCACTGCCTTCATGGTAGGGCGATGCCTCAATGGCCGCAAATCGGAGTGGACTCTGGGAGGCATCCAGATTCGGTCTGGCTGACGTAGGCATTGTGAAAATGCTTGACGCGATCTTCAATGCCTTCTCCCAGAATGGCGGGGCGTGTGGCTTGGCTGATTCCCGCCTGCACCTTGCGACAGATATCACCGTCCTCTGCAAATACTTTACGCGTAAAGGCGTGGCCATCGGCATGGATGCGTTCCATCATCTTCGAGCCCATTTCGGTGCCATTCTTCAAATGCACGCCCACGGTTCGTGAATGCACACGCGTGCGATCCACGGCAAGGGGATCGAAACGTTGTACGTGGAAGCTGTATCCCATGAAAGAGGTGACTGTGAGATTTGGAAAAATCAGATGATGGGTATAGTGTTCGAAGCGCCAAGGCCACTGACCAATCCTGGGCTCCATGCGTGAAAAGCGTGCCACCCACTCAGCATTGGCAGCGTGCTCGAGATGGCTGTGCAGGCGGTCATTCAGAAAGAAGAGGGGCGCTTCTTCTTGCCGGCTCATTCCATCGACCTGGGCGAACGTGCGGTTGTGTACGGCCGGCACGTGATAGCCCTCAAGGGAGTTTTCGATCACGACTTTCCAGTTCGCCTCAACGTCCTCCTGGAATTCATCGAGCACGGAGTCCATACCTTCACTGGCGCGTTCCAGAAAATCATACTGGCTGCCCAGATAGTCCCGCAGGCTGGGACCTTGAGGGGAAAGCCGTACAAAAATGAACTGGCCCACGGCTTCGCAGGCAAACTCGGTCAGCTTGAATTTCTCGGGCTCGGCAACCACTTGGGGAAATGCCTGTTTGGCAGGTATTCCCACAGGGACACCTTGCCTGTCGTAAACCCAGCCATGGTAAGGGCAGCGCACGGCGCCCTTGTGCAGTCCGGGCTCGCACAGCCGGGCATGGCGATGGGCGCACACATTCAGAAAAGCATGTGGCTTGCCCTGGGCATCGCATTGCAGCAGTAGACTTGTGCCGCCCAGGCTCAGGCCACGGTGGGAGAGCCCCTGGAATTCGAAAAGCAGGCCAGCAAACAGCCAGTTTTTTTGAAACAGCTGGCCCTGCTCGAAAGCATGTTGACTCGGGTCACGGTAGGCCGCCAGTGGGATGGATTGAGTGGACATGGAATCTTCAAGAAAAATGCAGCCAGTACTTGAGGCGTCAGGAGCCAGCAAGAGGCACTTTGAGGCAAGGTTTGCACCCTCCTCCTCTCTCTTGCTAGGCTGCATCGGTGCCTGGCAACCAATCGCCGCGCGGTGTCGCGTACAGCATGGTGTCGTAGAAATAGCCGGCATGATGGCGCAGGAAGAAGGTATAACCCGGGGCCAGCTCATCGATGGTCTGGGCAATATCCAGCAAGTCGGTGGCGTAATGGTAGGACGCCACGGCGAGGCGCGGCCGGTTTTCGGTCAGCAGTCTCTTTGAGCCCCGCAGCGCGCGCGCTTCGAAGCCTTCCACATCGAATTTCATGAAGGTGGCGCGCTCCACCCAGTCGTCCACGGTCACGCAACGTATGCTGACATCGCCCTGATCTGAAATATGGCTACCCATGGTGCCTGTCTGGTGAAAGCGCAGGGTCTGGGTCTGGTCCGAGACGGCATAGTTGTGGGCGTGGAATTGCTCAAGCTTCCAGGGTGCCAGTTGCTGCAGGGCCTGGAAATTCTCGGCATCCGGTTCAAAGGCATGCAGGCTGGCATAGTTCCAGCCTGTGACGCCGAACAGCTTGTGCAGTATCGTGCCACGGTGTGCGCCGCAGTCCACGAAGTGCTCCCTGTTGCCCAGGGTGAAGGTGTTGCTATCACCCGCCAGTCCGAAATACTCATCCCTGGGACTGATGCGAATGTCGTTCATCCAGCGCCGATCGTATTCGAGGCGCTGCAGCAGCACGCCATAAAGCGTTTCCCGGCTGTGATCGTCCCCCAGGCGTTGTGCCAGCTTCAGCCAGTCGTCGGCGCGTGCCAGGGTGTTGCTCCGGTAGTCCCTGATTTTTTCGTAGACCGCCACGGAGTTGAAGCAGGCCAGTACCTGGAATACATCCCTCAGCTCAAGCCTGGCGTGGCGGGCCAGATGCCGGCAAAAGCCGTTGGCAAAGAGGCTGAGGCTGAAGTCCACCATCAGGGTATTGGCCGGAAAGCTTCCTGCCCGTTCGACAAGCTGGGCGGATTTGACGATGGGGATTCCTTCCACGGATTCCTTGCTGGTGTAGTCGTCCACGCCGAGGATGATGGATGCTCCCTGGTCCAGCAAGTACCTCAGATGCATGTTCCCCAGCAACGACTGGGGACCGAACACCACCAAGGGTCGGTCGCTCAACAGAGCGGGAGACTCCGGCTCCCCGGAGCGGGCAAAAGATTCGATCAGATGGGCGTAAAGGCTCATGTCAGCAATCAAGAGGTTCTGTCATATTCTTCGGAGGCGTTGCCGCATCGCCGCAGGCCTAGATCTCAGGAATCTCGCGCAGCCCCCTACTAAAAAGCAAGCCACGTCAACTGACGGTCAGTCCGCCATCCATGACCAAGGTAGTGCCAGTTATCCAGCGGCTGGCATCCGATAATAGAAAAACTGCGGCGTTGGCGACATCCTCTGGTTTGCCAAATCCGAGAGGGTAGTTGCCTCGCTCTTTTTCCATGGATCCTACTAAGGTTGCTGTCGCCTCCAGCAGTGGTGTCTCAACTAATGCTGGAGACAAGCAATTTGCCCGTATTCGTCGCTTGACAACCTCCATGGCCAAGCAGCGCACCATTGCTATTAGTGCAGCCTTTGTACCTGAGTATGCCGCTACTCCTGGAACCCCTATATGAGCCGCAATTGATGAGAGAAAAACCAATGAACCATCTGCGCTTATGAGGTTTCGTTTGAGTAGAGCCTGCGTCAGGAGCATTGGGGCATCGACATTGATGGCTTGGACTTCTCTGAGGTGCTGCTCCGATATCATGCGTACGGGACTCAGGCGAGAGATTCCGGCGCTGTGCACTACTCCATGCACCGGGCCTCCAATATGTGCGACCAATCTTTCCCGATCCCTTTCCAGGGTGAGGTCCGTATGCAGCATTTCATGGGTCTTATCCGATATGGATTTCAACTGCTGCAGGCTGCTGGCCAGACGCTCTGGATCTCGTCCTATCCCCAGCACCTGGGCACCCATGCGTGCGCAAGCTAAGGCCGTAGCAAGGCCCAAGCCAGAAGTTGCGCCCGTCACGATGATGCGGCGGCCATGCAGGTGAAAGGGAGTGGAAGTCTCGTGGTTCATGAGGATTATTCTTCGATCAACTCAGGAAGACAAGCGCCATCGATATCCATAATGCAGGCTCCCCATGAAAGGCCAATTCCAAATCCGGAGAGAAGTATTTTGTGCCGGTCTTGCGCAAGTGTATCGCGAAGTCGCGCCGTAATTGTTATCGGTAAAGTCGCACTGCTAGTGTTGCCAAAATCATGCAAAGTGCTTGGAGTTTGCTCGATAGTAAGTCCCAGTTTTTTTCTGATGGTCTCATTTATCATTCTATTAGCTTGGTGAAAAATGTAATAATCAATATTATTCTTTTCAAGCTTGGCATATTCGAGGATTTGCTGTATGGCAGGTGGCACTCTTTGTGTCGAGAAGCTCAGAACTGCTGGTCCATCCAGAGATAAATCATTGGGCCAATGGAGAATTCCATGTTCATCGCGGGTTGGAATGCCATGATGTATAGCGTACGGTTCCCTATGCCCCCCAATAGGCTTCATGATGGCCTTGTAGCCGCTGCCGTCACTATTGAGGTCAAAGTGCATGGGAGATGCATCGGCCGAGAACTCTAGCGCTGTCGCGGTTCCTGCATCTGAGAAGAGTGGATCATTGATGTTGGCCGATTTATCGCCCACCAGCAGCAATCCCTTCTTCACTCCACCTGCTGCAATCATGCTACCCAGGAGGTGTAGCCCGAACGGATAACCCGAACAGCCCAGATTTACATCAAAAGCAATCGTTCCGTGTGGCAATCCCAGCCTGTCCTGAAGAATGATTGCGGTGGATGGAATCAGATAGTCGGGAGACTGTGTAACGACGATCAGAGCATCGATTTCGTTGCGCTGCCACTGCAGTTCGGCCAGCAACTTTTCTGTGGCAGCAAAGGCTAGGTCCGAAAAGCACTGCCATTCCGGGCAGATGCGCCGCGTCTTTATACCGATGTTGCGCACCAGCCTTTCACGCTCGGAGCGTTGCGATGGTGGGCAATCCTCCAGATTGGAGATCACCCGCTTGGGAACGCAACTGGACATGCCCGCAAAGCGGACGTTGTGCAGAGTGGACAGCGCCATGGTGTTATCCCAGCAGCTTGTAGAGGTCGGTGATCGTCGAGCAGTTCTTGAGGTCGTCCCCGGTGATGGTCTTGCCGAATTCGACATCGAACATGACGATCACGCCCAGCGCAGCCAGGGAGTCCCACTCGGGCAGGCTCCGGAGCTCGGTTTCGGGGGTCACTTCGACGGTTTCCTGGAAGTCTACGGCGGTCAGAAAGCTTTCGATGAATTGGTCAATGGAGGGCATGAGATGGGTTCCTGAAAAAGGGCTACGCGCTCGTCTATGAGGGCAGACGCTTCGATGAATTTTCGCAGAGAGCCTCTGCGCTGGAAGGGTGAAACTGTAGGCGAAAGCGAGTCCTGTTCCGATGCTGTGCGGGGTGACGCTGTCCTAGCGAATCCCGGAGATGATGGCACACGGCTCCCTGGGCGGTGGCCGGGCCGCCTGGTAAAAGTCAAAGAAACGCGGTTTGTTCCCGCTTATCCGGGGGCCGTGCCTGCCGGCTTGCCTGCACGATGGCGGTATTTGTGCGGGTGTCGGCCTGGGCGCCGGGCCTGTGTTGGGGCGCTTGCCCGCAACCTTGATGACCAAGATGAATACGAACGAGCATTTGCAGCAGGCCCGCCAGTTGCATGAACAGTGGCAGTTCGAGCAGGCTCGCCAGGCCTATGAAAAGGTGCTGGAGCAGGAGCCTGCCCATGCCGAGGCGCTGCACGGCATGGCCCAGCTGCTGGGTCTGCACCAGCTGCGCAGTGCCGAGGCACTGCCCTATCTGGAGGCAGCCATCGGCGTGCGGCCTGCGGATTTTGGCTACTGGCGCCTGTACATCCACATGCTGATCCGCGAGGGGCTGCTGGACATGGCCATCTCGCTGATCGACGTGGCACGGGCCAACGGCATGCAGGAGATTGCGCTGGAACAGCTGGAAAAGGATGTGGCCCTGGTGCAGGGCGCGCAGGCAGCTGCGTTCCTGGAGGTGCAGGCCGCGCGCTGGCCACTGGGGCCGGCGCAGCCCGAGGCGGCGCCGGTTGCTGGCGATGGCCGTGGTCGGGTGCCCGAGGCGCAGCTGCGGCTGCTGGGGCAGCTGTTTGCCCAGCGCGAGCATGCCGAGGTCAGCCAGCTGGCGGGTTCGCTGGTGCGCCAGTATCCCAAGAGCGGCTTGGTCTGGAAGTTCAAGGCGGCAGCCGATCATGCGAACGGCCGCATCGAGGCGGCCCTGCAGGCAGCGCGCCAGGCAGCCGTTCTGCTGCCGCGCGATGCCGAGGTGCAGTTCAACCTGGGCGGCATCTGCCTGCAGGCAGGCCACGCAGCCGAGGCCGAGCGTGCGATGCGTGCGGCGTTGGCGCTGCGGCCGCATTGGACCCAGGCCTTCTCGCATCTGGGCGATGCGCTGTGCGCCCAGGGCTGTATCGAGGACAGCCTGCCCTGCTATGTGAATGCGCTGCTGCTCGACCCGGAGGATGTGGACACACTGTCGCGGCTGACGGCCGCGCTGCAGAAAACCGGACGGCTGCAGGAATGTGCGCAGTTCCTGGTGCTGCTCATGCAGCAGCGGCCCGAGGACCTGCGTTTGTGCCTGGCCAGCGCCCATGTGCTGGGCGAGGCTGGCTGGGAGCTGCAGGCGGAAACTGCCTATCGCATGGCGCTGCAGATCGAGCCTGAGAGTCTGGAGCTGCTGCTGCATCTGGCGTTGCTGCTGTGCTCCGGAGGACGGCTGGGAGAGGCTGAAACCTGCTTGCGCAAGGCGCTCCAATTGCGCCCCGACAATGCCGTGCTCCACTGCGAGACGGCCTTCACGCTGTTTGCCCAGAAGAAATGGGAGCAGGCGCTGGAACTGCTCGAAGAGGCGCTGCGCATCCAGCCTGACAATGCCCGCGCGCACATGCTGCGCTGCCAGGTATTGCTGGAAACGCGTGACCTGCTCCGGCTCGACCGGGCCTTGACCGAAGCGCTGGAACGCCTTCCCGGTGACCGGGAGCTGATGTTCCAGCGCGCCGCCTACTGGGACCGCTGCGGCGATGCCCTGCGCCACATGCGCCAGCTGGATGAACTGGTCAGGCTGCACCCGGACTACGAGCCCGCCTATAGCGCGCGCCTGTTCGCCATGATCCATTCGCCTGAGGCCAGTGCAGCCTCGGTGGGGCGGGCCAACCGCGAATATGGTGCGCTCATGCGGCGGCATTCCGAGGGGCAGCGGGGCATGGGGCATGAGAACGCCCGTGACCGCGGCAAGACATTGCGTGTGGGCTTCGTGTCCGGTGATCTTCGCGCGCATGCGGCGGCCAAGTTCTTCCTGCCGGTGATGCGCGAGCTGTCCCGGCATGGCGACCTGGTGTGCGTTGCCTATTGCAACAACGAAATTCACGATGAGGTCACCAAGGAATTCCAGGGCCTGTTCCAGCTGTGGCGCGGCATCAAGGACATGAATGTGCAGTCGCTGTCCAACCTGGTTCGGGCCGACGGCATCGATATCCTGATCGATCTCAGTGGCCATACGCGTGGTCACCGGCTGGATCTGTTTGCCGCAAAGCCCGCGCCGCTGCAGATGACCTGGATAGGCAACCCGGGCAGCACAGGCCTGGAAAGCATGGACTACATCGTGCTCAGCGACCTGATCCTGGAGGACGAGCTGCTCAAGACCCAGCTGACCGAACGGCTGATGCGTGTTCCTTTGGCCTACGTCTTCGACGGCGGCATCCACCAGGAGGCCGTGGCGCCACTGCCGGCGCTGCGCAACGGCCATCTGACGTTCGGCTCCTTCAACCGCCTGTCCAAGATCAACCGCCAGGTGGTTTCTGTCTGGGGTGAGGTGCTGCGTGCACTGCCCACGGCGAGGCTGAAGATCGCGGCCTGCCCCCGTTCCGGTCCTCCGCAGCACCTGCGCGACTGGCTGGCCGAGGAGGGCGTGGCCGCGCAGCGCGTCGATTTTGTGGAGCAGATGGGATTCGAGCACTATCTGCAGGCGCACCATGACATAGATATCTGCCTGGATACTCTGCCCTTCACCGGCGGAGTGGTCACCAACCACGCCCTGTGGATGGGCGTGCCCACGCTGACACTGATGGGGGAGCTGCTGGCGGGGCGGCAGTCGGCCGAAGTGATGGCTCGTGTCGGCCTGGACCAGGGCTTTGCAGCACGGGACCTGGCGCAACTGCTGGACCAGGCTGCGTTCTGGCAGGCACATTTGCCGCAGCTGCAGCAGATACGCCAGGGGCTGCGTGCACGCCTGCAGGACCAGGAACCGCAACAGGCGGACATCGTGGCGCGCTCGGTGGCGATGGGGATGCGCCAGGCCTGGGCCCGCTGGTGCCAGGGACAGGAGCCTGTGGATCTGCGTGTCTCCTATGAGGATCTGGGTCTGGCCGCTCCTGTGGCCCCCGTTTTGTAACAGCGAACCATGCACCGCGCGGATGGCCATGCCGCGCAGTGCAAAAAATCTTGTGAAGTCCCCCTAAAGTTCGCCGGGGCAGCTCCGAAAACCAACTCAGCAGAGGGACAAAAAGTCCTGAGCCCACCAAAAGCCGCGTAATTCGATGTGAAAGCGGCCGATGGTCGGATTGGGCCGCCGCCGCCCGCCTTGCGATAAGCGAGGGCACCGTGGCGGCGACGTAACTGACTTTACTAGGAGTTGTCACCATGGCCATGTCTATCAACACCAACGTGCAATCGCTGAACGCCCAGCGCAACCTGGCTACTTCGCAAAGCTCGCTGTCCACCACCATGCAGCGCCTGTCCTCCGGCCTGCGCGTCAACAGCGCCAAGGATGACGCAGCCGGCCTGGCCATCGCAGAACGCATGAACGCCCAGGTCCGCGGCATGAACGTGGCAGTGCGCAACGCCAACGACGGCGTGTCGATGGCCCAGACCGCTGAAGGCGCCCTGTCCAAGGTGACCGACGCTCTGCAGCGTATGCGTGAACTGGCTGTGCAGGCCCGTAACGGCACCAACGGCGCCAAGGACCAGGTTTCGCTGAACAAGGAATTCGTCGAGCTGGGCAAGGAAATCGACCGCGTGATCAAGGGCGCTGATTTCAACGGCAAGAAGATCCTGAGCACCGATGCTGGCGCCATCAACTTCCAAGTGGGCGCCAACACTTCGGCCAACGACTCGATCACCGTCACCACGAGCAATCTGGGTACGAACACCGACATCACCGGCATCACCAGCGCCTCGATCGGCTCCAACGCCACCACGGCTCTGGACGCTACTGCCCTGGCTACCGTGATCAGCAACCTGGACACGGCTCTGGATACGGTCAACTCCGAGCGCGCCGTGCTGGGTGCCACCCAGAACCGCTTCGAGGCCGTGGTCTCGAACCTGCAAGTGGCAGCTGAGAACACCGCTTCTGCCCGCAGCCGCATCATGGATGCCGACTTCGCTTCGGAAACCGCCAACCTGAGCCGCTCGCAGATCCTGCAGCAAGCTGGCACGGCGATGGTGGCCCAGGCCAACCAACTGCCCCAGGGCGTTCTGGCCCTGCTGCGCTGATAGTGCGAGTCCGGCGGCCTTTCCAAGCAAGAGGCGGCCGGAATTCTCCAGGCCCCAGGCATCTGCCTGGGGTTTTTTTATGGGCGAAAGAGTGGGTGAAGAGGGTGTTCGAAAGGTGAATTGGCGTCCGATCATGGGCTTTATCGGCGCTTTGGCGCAAGGGCTTTTCCGCACAATCGTTGGCATCAGATAGGCAGAGCTGGAAGTCCTGGCGTGCTTTCTGGCGTTCTGGCGGCTTGGGGTCGTCGAACGGTTGGCCATTGTTCATGCCTAACGAGGAGCTGCCCCATGGCATCCATCATCAACACCAATCTTGTTTCGCTTAACGCCCAGCGCAATCTCAACACGTCCCAGTCGTCGCTGAGCACCACCATGCAGCGCCTGTCTTCGGGCCTGCGTGTCAACAGTGCAAAGGACGACGCGGCAGGCTTGGCCATTGCCGAGCGCATGAACGCCCAGGTGCGAGGCATGAATGTGGCCATGCGCAATGCCAATGACGGCATTTCCATGGCGCAGACGGCCGAAGGCGCACTGGGCAAGCTCAGCGACAACCTGCAGCGGATGCGTGAACTGGCCGTGCAGGCCGCCAACGACACCAACGGCACGACGGACCGTGGTTCGCTGGACAAGGAGTTCCAGCAGCTGGCGCAGGAAATCGCCCGTATCGTCGGCAGCACCAGCTTCAACGGCCGCCAGCTGCTGGACAACAACAATGCCACCGTGTTCCAGGTGGGTGCCAATACCGGGGCCGACAACCAGATCACGATCATGGCCGTGAACCTGACGGGCTCTACGCCCGGCGGCCTGGCCATTACCGGCGGCACGCCGCCGTCCCTGGGTGGAGCCCTGGGCTCGCTGCTCGGCGCGGGCAGCTCGGCGCCTGATGCCCGCCTGTCCATGGCTGCCATCGACACCGCCCTGGATCTGGTCAACAACACACGCGCCACCTTCGGTGCCGCACAGAACCGCTTCGAGGCCGTGATCTCCAACCTGCAGGTGGCAGCAGAGAACACCGCATCCGCACGCTCGCGCATCATGGATGCCGACTTTGCCGCTGAAACCGCGAACCTGAGCCGCACGCAGATCCTGCAGCAGGCTGGTACAGCGATGGTGGCCCAGGCCAACCAGCTGCCCCAGTCGGTGCTCAAGCTGATCCAGTAAGAGGGAGCCTGCGGGGCTTTTGAGCCTGGCTGCGCAGGGCGTAGCCAAAAAAAGCCTCAGGTTCGGGAGAAACCGGTCGATAAGATACCGGGGAATGCCTTCGGGCATTTGGTGTGCGTGTTCGCAAGGACGCGTTCTGCGCTGTGGCGCGGAGGTGTTCTGCACTTAGAAAGGGATGGTCATGGCCACCTTGAGCTCAGCTGGCATCAGCGGCAGCGGCCTGGACGAGACGATGATCGCCAAACTGGTGGCCCTGCAAAGGCAGTCACTGGTTCCGCTTCAGCAAAAAGCGTCTGTTCTGGATTCCAAGATATCCACGTTCGGGCAGATCAAGTCCCTGATGTCCACGCTTCAGGACGCGGCCACTTCGCTGGCCGATGCCGATACATGGCGCCTGACCAATGCCACCACGACCAATACGGCCGTGACTGCCACGGTGACGGACGCCAATGCTCTGCCCGGATCTTCGGTGATCTCGGTGACGGATCTGGCGCGCAGCCAGTCTGTTGCGACCGCTGTCATGCCGGCGTCCACCCAGTTCGGGGCTGGCAAGCTCACCATCACCATGGGCAGCTGGGACAAGACTGGCGACCAGTTCAGCAATCCCGGCACTCCCGTGGAGATCGATATCGCGGCCGGTGCCAAGCTGGAAGACGTGGTCCAGGCCATCAATAGCAAGGGCACGGGCGTGGTGGCGTCGGTGCTCAAGGATGCCCAGGGTGAACGCCTGGTGCTGCGCTCGCGTGCCACGGGTGCCGATGCCGGCTTCACGGTCGGTGCCAGTGGCGATGCCAGCCTGTCGGCCCTGGCCTTCAACGGCAAGGCAACCACGAGCTCCGTGGCGCAGTACGCCCAGAATGCCGAGATCAATGTCAATGGCATCACGGTGCAGTCGACCACCAACGAGTTCAAGCAGACCGTGCCTGGCCTGAACATCACCGTGAACCAGGTGACGGCGGCCGCCACCCCGGTGACGGTGACGGTGTCCTCGGACACTGAGGGCATGAAGAAGAAGATCCAGGCCTTCATGGATGCCTACAACGCGCTCAATGACGCGTTGGCCAGCTCGACCAAGTACGACGCCGAAAGCAAGGCCGCCGGCGTGCTGCAGGGCGACTCCACCACGGTGGGCATGACCAACAGCCTGCGCAGCGTGGTCTCGGGTACGGTTGCTGGCGCAGCGGACACGCTCAAGCGCCTGTCGGACATGGGCATTCAGATCCAGAAGGGCGGCAAGCTCGCCTACGGTACGACAGCCAGCGACAAGACCAAGCTGGACGCAGCGCTGAAGGACCCCGAGTCCATGAGCAAGATGTTTGCCGCCGTGGGAACGGACGGGCAGCCTGATACGCAGGGCCTGGCCGCGCGCATGAAGGATTTCACGCGCAAGGCGCTGGAATTCGATGGCACCTTCGACACCAAGAGCAAGAGCCTGCAGGAACTCAAGAAGAGCAACGGCAAGTCCCAGGACCGGATCAATGACCAGGCCGATTCGCTGGAAAAGCGCCTGCGTGAGCAGTACGCTTCGCTGGACAAGAAGATGAGCGGCTATTCGGCGCTCAGTGCCTACATGAACCAGCAGGTTTCCCAGTGGAATAAATAGACAGGAGCCATGCGGAGCGGCGGTCCTGTTTTCTGTAACCAATGCCCGGTGCCTCTAAATTTTCGGGCATTGCAGCCGAAGAACAAGACATCAAGGAAACGAACATGTACACATCGCTCAACCGTCGTGCTGCAAGTGCCTACGCCCAGGTCGGCGTCCAGTCCTCCGTGGACGGCGCATCGCCCCATCAACTGATCCAGCTGCTGTTCGACGCGCTTGAGAAAGCGCTGAACGCGGCCAAGGGCGCCTTGCAGCGTGGCGACATCGGCGAGAAAGGTGTGCAGATCGGCAAGGCCGTGCGCATTCTGGAAGAAGGCCTGAAGGCCTCCGTCAATCCCGATGAAGGCGGCGAGCTGGCACAGAACCTGATTTCCGTCTACGACTACAGCATCACCCAGCTGACGCTGGCCAATCTGCGCAACGACGCAGCGCTGCTGCAAAGCGCGCAGGACGTGTTGGCTCCGATTGCCAATGGTTGGCGTGATATCGCCAACACGCCAGCCGTTGCCGGGACCTAGAAATGGAGTTGACATTGATTGACTTTTACCGGGCCATAGAAGACAGCAGCGCCAAGATGCTGCAGGCCGCACAGAACAAGGATTGGGAGGGAGTGACGCGCTACGAAGGCACCTGTGCCGTGCTGATCGAGCAACTGCGGCTCAAGTCCCATGACGAGCCGCTGGCGCCTGAGCAACGCAAGGAGAAGGCCCGCATCATGCAGCGCATCCTGCGCAACGATGCCCAGATCCGCACGCTGGCCGAGCCCTGGCTGGCACAGTTCGAGCACATGTTCGACGGCCAGCCCCACGCCATGCATTGAGCCATGGCCTGACGGCGGCAGCTGCATCTGCAGCTTCCTGCCGGACATGAAAAAACCGCCTGAGATCCAGGCGGTTTTTTCATGGGCGGAATCTGCGGATGGCAGCGGCTGCAGATCAGGCCGCAGGTTCGGCCGCTGTGGGTCGCCGTATATCGATCAGGCCGTCGGCGCGGGCTGCACCTGCAGTTCGCTGAGCATGCGCAGCAGGTTGCGGTTGACGTCCTCGATCTCGAAGTCGTTGTCTTCG
The DNA here is from genome assembly GCF_001571325.1 of Delftia tsuruhatensis NBRC 16741. GTDB lineage: Bacteria > Pseudomonadota > Gammaproteobacteria > Burkholderiales > Burkholderiaceae_C > Comamonas > Comamonas tsuruhatensis. The sequence continues at coordinate 37,210 of NZ_BCTO01000052.1, read as the reverse complement.
CGCAGCTGGCGAATCGGTGCGGGATCGTCGGATTCCAGCGCAATGGCCATCATCAGGGCCGGCGCGTAGGGGCCGGTGCGCGTCACGGCCGCGTCGAAGACGCGTTCGGACAGCGGTACGCGGCGCAGCACGGTGGGCAGGGGCTCGCCCAGCAATTGGTCCAGCTGCGAGAACAGGCCCAGCAGATAGACCTCGCGCTGCAGGTCGTGGCTGATGCCGGCTTCGATCAGGCGTTCGGTCAGGCTGGCGCGCAGCCGGATGGCGGTGCGCACGGGTATCAGGTTGGGCTCGGTGCAGGCGTGGGGCAGCTGGTCCGACAGCCAGCGCTGCAGCGTGCCGTAGCCCAGCATCACCAGGCCGCGGCGCAGCGAGTCCACATTGCCCCGCAGGCCCAGGGCCGCGGAGTTGGTGTAGAGCATGAAGCGATAGGCCAGGATGGGGTCCTCGCCCAGGATCTGCTCGAAGGCTTCCAGCGATTGCTCGGCATCGACGGCACGCATCAGCGCAAGCACGGTGTCGCGGCTGGGCAGGGCGGGGTGATGGCGCTGGGCATGCAATGCATCGGCCACGGGCCAGCCGGCGATGGCGCCCGCATGGAAGCTGTCCAGGCACAGATCGGCCAGAGCCAGGCTTTCCAGCCCTTCATACATCTGGCCGCCCAGCAGCTGCAGGGGGGGCAGGGTGGGGGCGGGCCTGGCGGCCTGCTTGAGGGCCTGGAGCTTGGTCGGCGCTTCGGCGGCCTGCGCGGCCTGCTGCAGCGCAAGCACGGTCTGATTGGGCATGCCCGAGGCGCCTTCGGGCGGCAGGTGCAGCAGGCTGCTGGCAAACCAGTGGGCGGCCTGGGCGTCGGGCACGTCGGACAGCGGGCCGCGCCAGACCAGCATCAGGCCGCGCGCATGGGCCTGGCGCACCAGGTCATAGATGGCGGAGTCCTGCAGCCAGTCGCCGCGCACCTCGATCCAGGGGCTTCCCTTGGAGGCGTTCTCCAGCAGGTCGCACAGCACCTGGCGGGATTGGGGCGACAGCAGCACCGGCGGCGACTGCGTGCCCCAGGTCTCGCGCAGTATGCGCAGCAGGTGGGCCACGTCGGCCTGGACGCCGGGCTCCTCGTGAAGATAAAGCTGCACGCCCGCCAGACGGCGGGCCTGGTTCCAGAGCGGCCTATAGCCGAGGGTCAGAGAGCTCAGGACGGACTGGACCATGGATGCATGCGCGGGCGGTTATCAGTTGATGAAGTTGAACAGTGACAGTTTCTGGATCGAGGCGTAGGACTGCAAGGCCGCCTGCATGCCCACCTTCTGCATGTCCACATCGGAGAGGGCCTTGATCATATCGATGTCTTCGGCCCGCGAGCGCGCTGCTTCCTGCTGGTCCGCCTGGTTCTTCATGTCGTCTTCGAGGCGGTCGGCGCGGTTGAGCTGGTCGCCGGCGAAGCTGCGCATGGCCTGGACGCGGCTCATGCCGGCGTCGAGTTCGTTGAGGCCGCGGCCCAGCGCCTGCTGCATGGCTCCGGCATCGGTGGCGCCGTTCTTCACGCCCGCGATCACGTTGTCCAGCACGCTGAACAGGTCGGTGCGCTGGCTGGGGCCCAGCGTGAAGCTGTCGCCCGTGGCCAGGTTGCCCGAGATCTTCATCGACATGCCGCCCACGGTGATGGTGTCTCCGGCCGTGTAGGGAACGGCCGGGCCGGTCGTGCCACCGGAGGTGACGGTGTAGCTCAGGGCGCCCGTCGTGGCGTCCTTGGTGAAATTCAGGGTGTAGCTGGCGCCCGTGATGGCGCTGGGGTCCGACACCGTGCCCAGGTCGGCATAGGCCGAGCTGCCCGTGGGCGACTGGCGCGTCACGGCGAACACGCCGTTGCCCGTGGGCACGTTCATCCAGGTCGCAAAGCCGTCCAGCGCCAGCGGCAGGCCGTTTTCGCTGCCCGTGGCCTGGCCCGGTTGCAGCTGGGAATTGGTGCCGGGGTTGCCGTTGGTGAGAGGGTCTTCCTTGCTGCCCAGTCCGCGGAAGATGGGCAGGCCGTTGGAGTCCTTGGCATTGGCGTAGCTCAGCACCTGGTTGCGTATGCTTTCGAGCTGCTGCACCAGCGCATCGCGCGCCTTCTGGTCATAGGAGCCATTGCCGGACTGCAGGATCAGGTCGCGGAAGTCCTTGAGCGCGTCGTGGGCGGTGCCCAGCTTGGATTCGCCCTGGGCCATCACATCGCGCTGCAGGCCCAGCACACGCTGGTCGTTTTCCGAGCGGGAGATGCGCGTGAGCGCGCGCTCGGCCTGGGCGGCGGCCACGGGGTCGTCGCTGGCGCGCACCACGCGCTTGCCGGAAGTGGTCTTTTCCATCAGGTCCACCAGACTCGTGTTGCGCGAGTTCAGGTTGTTGATGGTGCTTTCGTACATGTTGGCCGTGCCAATGCGGGAGATGCTCATGGTGGAATGCTCCTGTCCTGTGATCAGCGGCCCACGGTCTGCAGAACGCTGTCGAAAATGCTTTGCGCGACCTGCAGCATCTTGGCCGAGGCCTGGTAGGACTGCTGGTACTGCAGCAGCTTGGCGGCCTCTTCGTCGAGGTTCACGCCCGAGACGGCCGTGCGGTCCGCTTCCAGGTTCTTGGCGATGGTCTCGGACAGCTTGGCCGCGTACTGCGCGCTCTGTGTGCGGGTGCCCACCTGGGCCATGGCGGTGGAAAAGCCGTCGCTCAGCGTGGTCGAGCCATCGAAGAGCTTGCTGTCGCGCAGCGCCAGGAAGGAGCTGGCATTGCCGGCATCGCGCTGGTAGGCCGTGCCGTATTGCGGATCGGTGGCCTTGCCCAGCGTGACCTTGTCGCTGTTGGTTCCGTTGATGGCGGGCGTGCCGGTGATCTTGACCTGCAGGCCCGGTGCCAGCTGTATGGCCTGGCCGGAGGTGTACAGGCCCGTGGCGGGTACGCCTGTGGGTGCCGGGGTGATGGTGTACTCCAGCTGCCCGGCGCCGTTCTTGCTGAATGACACCTCGGCACCGGCGAAGTTGGTCAAGTCGAAGCCCGCGCTGACCTGGATCCCGCCCATCTGCAGGGTGGCATCGCCCAGCGACTTGATGCTGGCGGCCACGGGATTGGCCACGGCCAGGTCGTTGGGCGAATGCACTGCGGCCTGGATGTCGTGGGCGCCTGCCGCCATGGGGCGGAACAGGATGGAGTTGCCCTGCACGCCTTCGGCCTTGAGGTCGAAGCGCAGGCCGTCGATCTCCTTGGAGCTCAGGTCGGCCATGTCGGTGAAGTCCGTGACCTTGCCGTCGGACAGGCGGATGACCTTGCCCGCTGGGGCCGTGCTGCCGAAGACGACCTGGTAGTCGGAGGCCTTGAGCTGGCTGGCATCGACCACCGTGGTCGTCGGCGTGGTGGCACCTGTCCACTGGGCGCCCGTGGTCGAGCCGTTGCTGACCATGGACAGCTTGAACAGATTGCTGCCGCTTTGTCCCGACAGCGTCAGGCCGAGGTTGTTTTGCTGGTTCAGCGTGTCGCCGATGGCCAGTGCCATGCGGCCCAGCAGGTTGCGGCCCTCGGTCAGGTCGCTGCCCTGGAACTGCAGCAGGCCGGCGATCTCGCCGCCACCCAGCATGGAGGGCGTCAGCTCCACGCTCTGGCCGCCGGGCTGCTGGAAGTACAGGGCCATCTTGCCGCTGCCCGGAAACTCCGTGGCCTCCTTGAGCGTGAGCTGGGCCGAACTGGAGCCCAGCACCAGCGGCTGGCTTCCGCCCACGAACAGGCTGATGGTGCCGTCGTCCGCGGGGATCTGGCTGGTCTGCACATACTTGTTGATATTGCGCACCAGCTGGTCGCGCTGGTCCAGCAGGTCGTTGGGCGTCTGGCCCGAGGCGATGGAGCGGCTGATCTGCGCATTGAGCGTGGCCACCTGGCCAGCCAGGCTGTTGACCACGGTCACATCGTTGCCCATCTGCTGCTTGGCGCTGTAGTCCAGCTCGTCGAGCTGGGCCGATGCCGAGCGAAAGCGCGCCGCCAGCTCGTTCATGCGCGTGAGCGCCACCTGGCGTGCCGACGGGTCGGTGGGCGCGCCGGCCACATCGCCGAACGAATTCATCATGTCCGTGATGGCCGCGCCCAGGCCGGTCTTGCCGCCGCTGAACACTTCCTGCATCTGCGCCAGCGAGGTGGCGCGCGCCGAATCGGCCGCCGACACGGCGCTGGCCGTGGCCGCCTGGCGGTTCAGCAACTCGTTGAAGTTGCGCAGGATGGTGTTCACATCCACGCCATTGCCGATGTAGCCGCTGCCCATGTTCTGGCCCGGCGAGGTCTGGAAGGCCACGCTCTGGCGCGAGTAGCCGGCCGTGTTGACGTTGGCGATGTTGTGGCCGGTGGTCTGCAGGGCGATCTGATTCGCCATCAGGGCGCGGGATCCGACGTTCAAAAGGCTCATGGCGTGTTCTCGGTTTAGGCTTGTGCGCGTGCCGCGCTCTGCACGGCGCTCTGGATGGCGCGGCTGAGCTTGCTGGCGTATTCGGGATCGGTGGCGTAGCCGGCTTTCTGCAGCTCGGTCGCATAGGCCAGGGCCGAGTCGGTCTTGCCCATGGCTTTCTCGTAGCGCGGATTGCTGGTGATCAGCCGCGCATAGTCGCGGAAGGACTCCTCGTAGGAGCCGTAGGCGCGGAACTTGGCCGTGACCTTGCGCGCCACGCCGTCGATGTATTCGGTGGTCGTGACCTCGGCGACCTTGCCCGTCCAGCCCTTGCCGGCCTTGATGCCGAAGAGGTTGTGGGCATTGCTGCCATCGGCGTTCTTGATCTCGCTCTTGCCCCAGCCGGTCTCGTGGCCGGCCTGGCCCAGCATGAAGGCGGCCGGAATGCCGCTTTCCTGCGCCACGCGCGCCGCGGCGTCGCCATGGTGGGCCACGAAGTTGTCGCGGCCCTTGGGCGCGGGTGCGTAGGCGTTGACGGACTGGGCCGCGCTGCTGCGGCTGCCGCTCCAGGCGCCGATGGCAGCGGTGCCGCCGGCGGCGCCATTGGCATTGGTGGCCGTGCTGCGCCAGGCGATGCGGCTCATGCTCAGCGTGGAGGGCACGGAGATCTCGGCATCCTCGGCGGCTTCCGAGCCCATGGTGCGGGCCAGCTGGCGCGTGATGGCATCCGACAGTCCGCCGGGCTGGCCCGACATGGCCACCGACAGCTGCTGGTCCAGCATGTCGGTGCTGAGGTTGCCCTGTGCGCTGTCGAGCAGGCCGGACTTCATGGTCGCCTCGCGCATGCTCTTGATCATCTCGCGCATGAACAGCGATTCCAGCTGTTTGGCGGTTTCCTTCGCGGCCTGCGGGCTGTTCTCGCCGGCCGCGAACTTGAGTGCGTTGAGGGACCGGGCGTCGGCCGCCAGCGCATTGCTGGCCGCAGTCTGCGATCCATTGGGAAGTGCGATGCTCATATCACCTCCAGTTCGGCGTTGAGAGCGCCTGCGGCCTTGATGGCCTGCAGGATGGCCAGCAGGTCCTGGGGCGTGGCGCCCAGCGTGTTGAGTGCGCGCACCACGTCGGTGAGCTGCGGGGAGCCGGGCATGTTGATGATGTTGCCGGGCTCCTGCTTGATCTGGATGTCGGACTTCTGGGCCACCACGGTCTGGCCCTGCGAGAAGGCGCCGGGCTGGCTGATCACCGGCGTGGTGCTGATGGTGATGGCCAGGTTGCCGTGGGCGATGGCGCAGGGGCCCAGGGTCACGGCCTGGTTGAGCACGATGGAGCCCGTGCGTGCGTTGATCACGACCTTGGCCGAGGGCTTGGAGGTCTCGATCGGCATCTCCTGGATCTCGGCAATCATGCGCACGCGCGATCCCGGGTCCTGGGGCGCGGATACGCGCACGGTGCGCCCGTCCAGCGCCTGCGCCACGCCCTGGCCCATGCGCTGGTTGATGGCGCGCACCACCTTGTCGGCGGTCTGGAAATCGGTGGCGTTCAGGCCCAGCGTGATGCTGTCGCCTTCGTTGATCGGGGTGGGAACTGCGCGTTCGACCTGGGCGCCCTGCGGCACGCGGCCCGCGCTCAGGTGGTTGATCTGTACCTTGGAGCCGCCGGCCGAGGCGCCAGCGCCGCCGACCACGAGGTTGCCCTGGGCCAGCGCGTAGATCTCGCCGTCGGCACCGCGCAGCGGCGTGGTCACCAGGGTGCCGCCCTTGAGCGACTTGGCATTGCCCACGGAGGAGACGACCACGTCGATGGTCTGGCCTGGCTGGGCAAAGGCCGGCAGCTCGGCGGTGACGATCACGGCCGCCACGTTCTTGAGCTGCAGCTGGCCCGCGTTGCCTGTGGCGGGCAGCGAGATGCCCATCTGCTCCAGGTAGTTGGCCAGGGCCTGCTTGGTGTAGGGCATCTGGGTGGTCTGGTCGCCCGTGCCGTCGAGGCCGACCACCAGACCGTAGCCGGTCAACTGGTTGCTGCGCACGCCCTGGATGGCAGCGACCTCCTTGATGCGTGTTGCATGCGCCGGCAGGGTCAGCATGCTGGCGCCGAGGGCGGCTGCAACCCAGAAGGGGCGCTGCGCTTGGCGCAATGTCAGGAGCATGGACAGTACTTTCATGCTGTCCATTCTCCGGAGAATCAGAACGGCATAACGTTCAAAAAGAACCGGGACAACCAGCCAATTGACTGCGCTTCCCCGGCCTGCCCGCGGCTGCGCGATTCCACGCGCACATTGGCCACCTGGGTCGAGGCGACCAGGCTGCCGGGCTGCATGGTGCGCGGATCCACCGTGCCCGTGAAGCGCAGCACATCCACGTTGTGGTTCACGCCGATCTGCTTTTCTCCGGCGATCACCAGATGGCCGTTGGGCAGCACATCGACCACCGTCGTGCTGATGGCGCCCGTGAACGTGTTGTCGCTGGACGTCGAGCCCGAGCCCGTGTAGTCGTTGTTGTTGTTGAAGCCGATGTTGGAGCGGTCCTTGAGATTGGCCAGCGCATTGCCCGAAAACAGCGGCAGCGCCGAAATCCCGGCCGTGGTCTTGTTGGACCGCTTGAGGCCCGAATCCGACTTCTGGCTGGCCGTCACACGCTCCACGATCTGCACCGTCACCAGGTCCCCCACCAGGCGCGCACGCCGGTTCTCGAAACCGGGCCGGTAGCTGGCCGCGTTGAACAGGCTGCCCGTGGGGCTGCCGGCCACCGGGGCGGGCTGCGGCAGCACCGGCGGCGCCGTGGACGGCATGTCCACCGGCGGCGGGTCATTGAGCGTCGTGCAGCCCGACAGGACTGCCGCCAGCGCCAGGCACGTGCCCGTCGCGGAAAGGGAGAAGGTTCGTTGGGTCATGGCGATGTTCCCGGTGTTTCAGTGATCCATGCTTCGCATGAACCTGGCGAGCCATAGGCATGTGGCGCGACCCCGGAGACCGGCGCGGCCCAGGTCAGGGACGCCGAGCAAGGGCCGCCCCGCAGCGAGGGCGTCGTCCCCCTCCCTCGCGAAGCGAGTAGAGAGGGGGAAGCGGCGAAGCCGCTCAGGGGGAGAGATCAATTACAACTGCGCCAGCTTGGCCAGCATCTGGTCCGACGTCTGGATGGCCTTGGAATTCATTTCATAGGCGCGCTGGGTCTGGATCATGGTCACCAGCTCCTGCACCACGTTCACGTTCGAGCCTTCCAGGTAGCCCTGCTTGATCATGCCCATGCCGTTGACACCGGGCTGGCCCTGCTGGGGCTGGCCCGAGGAAGCGGTTTCCGTGAACAGGTTCTGGCCGCGCGGCTCCAGGCCGGCCGGATTGATGAACTGGCTCATCGCGATGTTGCCCACCTGCTGGGGCGCGGCCTGGCCGGCCATGGTCACGCTGACCACGCCCTCGGGGCTGATAGACACCTTGGTCGCGCCCTGGGGAATGGTGACGCCGTTGGCGATGGGCATGCCGCTGGCAGTCACCAGCTGGCCCTGGGCATCGACCTGGAAGGAGCCGTCGCGGGTATAGGCCGTGGTGCCGTCGGGCATGTTGACCTGGAAGAAGCCGTTGCCGTCGATGGCCACGTCCAGCGCATTGTTGGACTGCTGCAGGGCGCCCTGCAGGAAATTGCGCGAGGTGGCCACCGTGCGCACGCCCAGGCCCAGGTGCAGGCCCGTGGGCAGCTGGTTCTGCTCGGTGGTCTGGGCGCCCGACTGGCGCAGGTTCTGGTAGATCAGATCCTCGAACACCGCGCTGGCGCGCTTGTAGCCCGTGGTCGAGACGTTGGCCAGGTTGTGGGAGATCACATCCAGCTGGGTCTGCTGGGCTTCCATGCCGGTCTTGGAGATGAACAGCGAATTGATCATGGCGTTTTCCTTCAGTTTTCCGTGGCGACTTGCGCCGTCTCAGCGTTTGAATCCTTGGCACATCGCGCGGGACTGGCACGATCCAGGCCAGGGACGCCTAGCAAGGGCCTAGGCCGGCCGCGCCGCCCCGCAGCGAGGGCGTCGTCCCCCTTCCAGGGGGAAGCGGCGCAGCCGCTCAGGGGGTGATCTGTCTCAGCCGTTCATGCTCAAGAGTTGGCTGGCCGTCTTGTCATTGGTTTCTGCGGTCTGCAGCAGGCGCATCTGGGTCTCGAACTGGCGGGCGGCGGCAATCATGCCGACCATGGTCTCCACCGAATTCACGTTCGATCCTTCGATGGCACCCGACAGCAGGCGGGCGTTCTCGTCGTTGGGCAGCGGCTCGCCGTTGCCCGTGCGGAACAGGCCGTCGTTGCCGCGCACCAGCGCAGCGTCCTCGGCCGGCGTGGCCAGCTTGACGCGGCCCACGGCCACGGGCAGCTGGTTGCCGGTCTTGGCGGTCAGCGTGCCGTCGGAGCCCAGGGAAATCGTGGACTCGGGCGGAATGTCGATGGGGCCGCCGCCGTCCGACAGCACGGCCTGGCCGTTGCTGTTGACCAGCTGGCCCTCGGGGGAAACCTCGAACACGCCGTTGCGTGTGTAGGCTTCCTGGCCGTCCAGGCCCTGGACGGCGAACCAGGCGCGGCCCATGGCCATGGCGTCCAGTGCGCGGCCCGTGCGCTGGGTGGGGCCGGGCGTGTCCACGTAGCCGGAGGTCGCCTCCAGCGCGAACACGCGCGTGCCCGCGCCGCTGCCCTGCAGGGGCACGGAGCGGAAGGTGGACATTTCGGCCCGAAAGCCATTGGTGCCGGCATTGGCCAGGTTGTGGGCCAGCACGGACTGACGCTGCGCCGCTGCGTTGGCGCCCGTCATGGAGGTGTAGATGATGCGGTCCATGCCGGCTCTCCTGACTCAGTTCTTGGCTATCAGCGCAGGTTCACCAGGGTCGAGAAGACCTGGTCCTGGGTCTTGATGGTCTGGGCATTGGCCTGGTAGGCGCGCTGCGCGGTCATCATGTTCACCAGCTCGGCGGTCAGGTCCACGTTGGAGTCCTCCAGCGCGCCCGAACGCAGCGAGCCGAAGGTGCCGGACTGGGCCGTGCCGTTGAGCGCCGGGCCCGAATCCGAGGTTTCCACCCACTTGTTGTCACCCACGGCGCCCAGGCCCTGGGTGTTGGTGAAGGCGGCCAGGGCCAGCTGGCCTTCGGTGCGCGTCACGCCGTTGGAGTAGGTGGCCACGATGGCGCCATCGTTGCCGATGTTGATGCCGGTGAGCGCGCCCGAGGTGTAGCCGTCCTGCTTGAGGCTGCTGACCGCGAACTTGGTGCCGAACTGGGTCACGCTGGAGAAGTCCAGCGTCACGCCGGCCGTGCCGTTGATGGTGCCGGGCGTGGGCGCGTTGGGGTTGCTGCTCTTGATCTGCGCCGTCACTGGGCTGCCGCTGGTGATCTTGCCGGAGGCATCGAACACCAGGGTGGTCAGCAAGGTGGCGACCTTGGGCGGCGATGCCGCGGGGTCGTCCAGGCCGTCGTAGACCTTCCAGGTGTTGGACGCCGCGTCCTTCTCGAAGTACATCTGCACCGGCGTGGGCACGCCCTGGCTGTCATAGACGTTGATCGAGGTGCCATAGGTGGCGCGCGGCGTGGCGGCAACGGGAGGCGTGGCTGTGGGGTTGCCTGCCGCGGGCGTGGCGCGCGCATCGAGGTTCAGCTCCACATTGATCTTGGTCGTGGTCTTGGCCGCAATCGGCTGGCCCGACGGGAAGACCATGGGCACGGGCTGGCCGCCGGCCAGCACCTTGCCCGTAGTGGCGTCCACGGGGTAGCCCATGACGTTGTCGCCCTGCACGGTCTTGAGGTTGCCCTGCTTGTCCAGGCCGAAGCTGCCGGCGCGCGTATAGGCCGTGCTGCCATCGGGCTGGCGCACCACGAAGAAGCCGTTGCCGTTGATGGCCACGTCCAGGTTGTTGCCCGTGGTCGTGATCGGGCCCTGGCGGAACTGCTGGGTCACGGCGGCCACGTTGACACCGATGCCGCTGGTCTGGCCGCTGGCCGAGCCGACGGCGCTGGCCACGGCCTCGGCGAACTCGGCGCGCGAGGACTTGAAGCCCGTGGTGTTGGCGTTGGCGATGTTGTGGCCGATCACGTCCAGGTTCTTGCTGGCGGCGTTCAGACCCGAGAGGCCTTGTTGGAATCCCATGGTGTGCTCCTGCGATGGTTTGGGGTGTTTGGTGCGGCGTTCAGTAAACGGCCTTGACGGAGGTGTAGGCGACGTTGGTGCCGTCGTCCAGCTCCAGCGTCAGCTTGCCGTCGGTGGTGCCCGTGGCAAGCACCGCGTGGGGCGACAGCGTGGTCGAGGCCACGGCCTTGTCGGCATTCGTGGCCTGCACCGTGTAGCGCAGCTGGCTGGCATCGCCCGTGTACTTGCTGCCGTCCCAGGTGAAGTAGTTGCGGCCCGCGGTGCCGCTGCCCAGCTCGACGGTGTCCACCAGCTCGCCGCCGGCCGTGGTGATCTGCACCTTGACATCGGCGGCCGGGCCTTCGAGGTCGAAGGCCGCCGTATAGGACTTTTCCTTGCCCACGCCCAGGGTGTTGCCCTCGGTCAGCACGGTGCGGCCGATCATCTGCGTGCCCTGCAGCACCTGCATGGCCGTGAACTGGCCGGCCATGCTTTCCATGGTCTTGTTCAACTGCTGGATGCCGGTGACGGTGTTGATCTGCGCCATCTGCGAGGTCATCTGCGCGTTGTCCATCGGATTCATGGGATCCTGGTTGTTCAACTGCGCGACCAGCAGCTTCAGGAAGCGGTCCTGCGCTGCTGCGGGGTCGGTGTTCGAATTGCTCGTGGTGTTCTTGCTGTTGAGGTCGGCCGTGCTGGCGACGCTGCCTGCGCCATAGATCATGGGAGTGGCTCCTGGAATGTGGTGCGGACGGGGCTCACTGGCCCATCTGCAGGGTTTTGAGCAGCAGCGACTTGGTCGTGTTCATGACCTCGACGTTGTTCTGGTAGGAGCGCGAGGCCGAGATCATGTTGACCATCTCGTCCACGGCGCTGACGTTGGAATGCGTCACATAGCCTTCGGCATCGGCCAGCGGGTGCTGGGGATCGTGGATGCGGCGGCCCGGCGTGTTGTCCTGGCTGATGGCGCTGACGCGCACGCCCGAGGAGCCTTCCTCGCCCATGGGCACGGTCTGGAAGACCACCTGGCGTGCCTGGTAGGCCTTGCCGTCGGGGCCGGCCACGGCATCGACGTTGGCCAGGTTCGAGGCCACGACGTTCAGGCGCTGGGACTGGGCGCTGACGGCACTGCCGGAGATGCTGAAGATGGAGAACATGGACATGGGAAAGCTCCTGTGGTCTGTGGCGCCGGCTTACTGGCCCTGGATGGCCGACAGCATGGTCTTGGCCTGGCCGTTCAGAAAGCGCAGCGTGGCTTCGTAGCGCACGGCGTTGTCGACGAAGTTGGCGCGTTCGCGGTCCAGGTCCACGGTGTTGTTGTCCATGTTGGTCTGGGCCTGCACCGAGTAGCCGAGATGGCTTTGCGCGCTCTGCCCCGAGGCGGCGGCAGGCAGCGGAATGTGGCCGCCCTGGCTGACGCTGGCCAGCGTCATGGGCGAGGGGCCGGAGGTGACGGCCGTCAGCGCCTCGCGGAAATTGAAGTCGCGTGCCACATAGCCCGGGGTGTCGGCATTGGCGATGTTGCTGGCGATTGCACGCTGGCGCTCGGCGCGCAGCACCAGCGCCTTGCTCTGGAAGTCCAGTCGTTCAGTCATCTTGTCGAGCATGTCGGCCTCGCCCTCTGGGATTTGCGGTGATCGGTTGACGAAATGGCGGCAGCCCACGGACTGCGGCATGCGTCGATTATGGAAATCGGGCCCGAACGCTAAAGCGCAAAGAAAGCGCGTTTGCCTGCGCAGTTCGGCGCTTCGGAAAACGGCGCCCGCCCTATATTTGCTGGCATCGCTCCATGTATCCCGCCCATCCTGACGGGGTGCCGGAGCAAGTCAGGAGCCCCAGCCATGTCGAACTTCAGCACCGCCCATCCGCCTTCCGCCGCCCGAGCCTTCGCCCGCGCCGCCGCATGCGCTGCGCTCGCCGCTGGAGCATCGCTGGCAGGCAGCGCGTTCGCGCAGAACGCGCCCGATGGCGCGGCCCAGCTCAGCCAGATCGGCCAGCGCTTTGCCGACGAGGCCCTGCAGCAGGGCATGGCCGGTGCGGGCGCCCTGCCCCTGCGCATGGAAGTGCAGATGGGCCAGCTCGATCCCCGCCTGCGCCTGGCCGCCTGCGCCAAGGTCGAACCCTATTTGCCCGCAGGCTCGCGCCTGTGGGGCCGTACCCGCCTGGGCCTGCGCTGCCTGCAGGGCGCCGTGGCCTGGAATGTGTTCCTGCCCATCACGGTCAAGGCCTGGGGGCCTGCCTGGGTGCTGCAAAACGGCGTGCCTTCGGGCCGCCCGCTGTCGGCCGACGACGCCGTCCAGGCCGAGGTGGACTGGGCCGAGGATTCGGCCGCCGTCTACGCCAACCAGCAGGACTGGGTGGGCCTGGTGGCTTCCCGCCCACTGGCCGCAGGCCAGGCACTGCGCCAGAACATGCTGCGCACGCCGGCGCTGTTCGCGGTGGGTGCCGAAGTGCGTGTTCTGGTCAATGGTGGTGGTTTTTCCGTCACATCGTCGGGCAAGGCCATGTCTGCCGCCGGCGAAGGCCAGACCGTGCGGGTTCGCATGGATAATGGCCGGCTCATCTCCGGGGTGGTGAATCCCGAGGGCGTGGTGCTGGTGCAGTAAAAAAACCTCAAGTTTTGTTCCAGGCAGTCGAAAGCTAGGCACAGCGCCTTACGCCGCCAGGGCGATTGGAGAATCAAGATGAAGATAGGTCAAAAACCGGAACTGCCCGCCGCTGCCTCCCAGGCCGCCGCCAAGCAGCCCAAGACAGCCAGCGCCATTGCCAGCGAGGAATCCTCCGCACAGGCCCAGCCTGCCAAGGCGGCCGGTGTTCCCGTGTCGTTCTCGAACTCGGCCCGCGCACTGGACCAAACTGGTCGTGCCACCGCCGACTTCGATGCCAACCGCGTCAAGGAAATCCGCGAAGCCATTGCCAACGGCACCTTCCGCGTGAACGCCGACGCCGTGGCCGACAAGCTGCTGGCCAACTCCGAGGAATTCCTCTCGCACTCGCGCGTCTGAGCGCGGGTTCGGTTCTTTCTCGGTTTTTTCCTTCCGGCGCGAGCACGCGCTTTCTTTTTTCAGCAAGGCCTGTCCCATGACTCTCAGCGAGATGCTCGATTCCCTGGACGCGGTGGTCCGGATGGTGTCCGCCTCGCTGCAATCGAAGGATGCGGTCGCGCTGGAGCAGTCCAGCACCCGGCTGCGCGATGCCATGGCTGCGTTTTCCGAACTGGCCCGCCGCTTCAGCGCGGCCGACTGGACGCAGGAGCTGCGCGAGCGCGCCCAGGCACTGGGCGAGCAGATGGCCATGCAGCGCGACCAGCTGGCGCGCATGGCGGTGGTGGCCCAGCACCAGGCGGCGGCGCTGATTCCCCAGGCTTCGGACCAGGCCACGTATGGACGTGACCTGTATGGACACCCTCACGCCGGACCGGGCAAGGCGCGCATCTACCACTCGGCCAGCTGAAGCAGCCTCCTTCTTCCTTTTTTCCTGTCCTGATCAACCCTCCGGCATGCGTGCCCGAGGGTTTTGTCTTTTCCGGGGTGGCGTCGGCGTGACGCGCCTGCCGGCCGGTGCAGGCAGGGCTGCGCATCGGAAGGCGACCCTCCATGCGCGGGAGGAGGTCACGCTTGCTGAAAAAGACGGGGTGCTTTGGGCCGTGCGGTGACGGGCGGCCAGGAATGGGGAGGGTGGGCAAAGGCCCGGTTCGGCGAAAGCGGAACAACGCCTTGAAGAAGGCCGGATCCTGCGCGTGCCGGAAAGACGCAGCCATGCGATGGTGCGCGCAAATGCTGTTGGGTCTGCGGTCTGCGGTCTGCGGTCTGCGGTCTGGGTGGGCAAAGAGGGTCCGGCCGGGGCCGGACGTCCTCAGACCTGCATGTTCATCACGTCGGTATAGGCCTGCACGAGCCGGTTGCGCACCTGCATCGTGGCCTGGAAGCCGATCTGTGCCTTTTGCATGGCGATCATGGTTTCTTCGAGGCTGACGGCCGGGTTCTCCAGCTGCACTTCACGCTGCAGCTGGCTGGAGTGGTTCTGGGCTGAACTGACGGACTGCAGCGCGCCTTGAAGGGCCTGGCTGAAGCCGCCAGCCGCCACTTTGGTCGATGCGTCGCCTGCGCCCACGCCTTTGGGGAGCTGGGTGCCGTACAGGGGAGAGGTGGTACTGGGGATGCGAAGGTCCATGACACATTCCATCGGAGTTAGCAAGATGACGAGATCGTAGGTCGGCAGGGTTTTCGCATCCGGGCAAATAGAAGGTCAAACGGCGCGCTTATCGGGCGAATGTGAAGCGGCGGACTTCGAATAATCGACAGCACGCTAGGGTCCTGTGTGTGCAGGGCTCGAACACCTGGAACCAAGATGTCTGCTGTCGCTGAAATCCCTGTCCCCCAAGCCACTCCCGTCCCCCAGCCTGCCCTGCAGCAGCGCTGGACGGCCATGGACCGTGGCCAGCGCCTGCGTTGGGGCGCGATCGCCGTGCTGCTGGTCGTCGCCGTGGGGGCGGCGGCCATGTTCTACCGCCAGCCGGACTACAAGGTGCTGTTCTCCAATCTGAGCGACAAGGATGGTGGCGCCATCGTCGCCCAGCTGTCGCAGATGAACGTGCCATACCGCTACACGGAAGGCGGCGGCGCCATCCTCATCCCGTCCGACCGCGTGCACGATGTGCGCCTGAAGCTGGCCACCCAGGGCCTGCCCAAGGGTTCGGTGACGGGCTTCGAGCTGATGGAAAACAGCAAGTTCGGCATCACCCAGTTCCAGGAACGCCTGAATTTCCAGCGCGGCCTCGAAGGCGAGCTGACGCGCTCCATCCAGGCCCTGGCCGCCGTGCAAAGCGCACGCGTGCATCTGGCCCTGCCCAATCAGAACGGCTTTTTCCGCGAGCAGCAAAAGCCTTCGGCCTCGGTGCTGCTGAGCCTGTACCCCGGCCGCGTGCTGGACCGCACGCAGATCGCGGGCATCGTGCACCTGGTGGCCTCCAGCGTGCCCGAGATGGCGCCCACGGCCGTGAGCATCCTCGACGATTCGGGCAAGCTGCTGTCGCAGTCGCCCGACGGCAACGCCAACGCCGTGGACATGCAGCAGCTGAACTACACCCAGCAGATCGAGCAGCAGTACGTGCGCCGCATCCTGGATATCCTGGAGCCTGTGGTCGGCAAGAACAATGTGAAGGCCCAGGTCTCGGCCGAGATGGATTTCAGCCAGACCGAATCGACCTCGGAGCAGCACCGCCCCAACCAGTCCTCCGACGCGGGCGTGGTGCGCAGCCAGCAGGTGGTGGAGAGCACGGGCGAGCAAAAGCCGCCCCAGCCCACCGGCATCCCCGGCGCCACCAGCAACCAGCCGCCCCAGAACGCGTCCGCGCCGGTCAATGGCGCCAATCCCGCACCCCAGGCGGCCGATGGACAGAACGCCGTGCGCTCTGCCAGCAAGCGCGAGTCCATCACCAACTACGAAGTGGACAAGACCGTGCGCCACACACGCGGCAGCACGGGCAGCATCAAGCGCCTGACGGCCGCCGTGGTCATCAATGCGCCCCTGGTGGCGGCCGCTGCGCCGAATGCAGCCGGTGGCGCCACCGATGCCGCCACCGTTGCCGCCGCAGCGCGCGGCCTGACGGCGGCGCAGCAGGCGCAACTGCTGACCCTGGTGCGCGAGACCGTGGGCTACAGCGCCGAGCGCGGTGACTCGGTCAACCTGGTCAGCACCCCCTTTGTGCAGGACGAAGCGCCTGCCGAGGTGCCGCTGTGGCGCCAGCCCGAAGTGCTGGACATGGCCCGCAGCCTGGGCGTGCCCATCGGCCTGGCCCTGTTCGGCGCCATCTTGCTGCTGGGCCTGGTGCGACCCATGCTCAAGGGCCGCAAGACGGCTGCCGTGGGCGGTCAGCTCAATGCCATCGAGGGCGAGCAGCTGGACCGTCCGGCGCTGGCCGGACCCGCTGTCGATCTGTCTCCCACACAGGAGCAGGTGCGCCTGGAGCAGGCGCGCCAACTGGCCAAGCAGAACCCGATCGCGGTGGCCAACATCGTCAAGACCTGGATCAACGGCGAGGCCACCTGAGCCTGCCAAACACGGATTGCTGAGATATGGACGAACGAGGCCTGAACGACGCCGCCATCTTGCTGGTCTCCCTGGGCGAGGAGGAAGCGGCCGAGGTGTTCAAGCACCTCACACCCAAGGAAGTGCAAAAGCTCGGCGAGACCATTGCGCACATGCGCGGCGTCTCGCGCGAGAAGGTGGACTTCGTCATCAACCGCTTTGCCGATGACGCGGCCGCGCAAAGCCTGCTGGTGGACGACGCCAGCGGCTATGTGCGCTCGGTGCTCAAGCGCGCCCTGGGCGACGACAAGGCCGCGCTGCTGATCGACCGCATCCTGCAGGGCGGCGATGTCTCCGGCATCGAAAGCCTGAAATGGATGGACCCGCTGTCGGTGGCCGAACTGCTGCGCGGCGAGCATCCGCAGATCGTGGCCGCCATCCTGGTGCACCTGGAGCACGAGCAGGCTGCTGCCGTGCTGATGCAGCTGCCCGAACGCTTTCGCAGCGAAGTCATGCTGCGCGTGGCCACGCTGGAAGGCATTCAGCCGACCGCGCTCAAGGACCTCAACGAAGTGCTGTTCCAGGTGCTGGCCGGCGGCGACAAGATCCGCAAGACCTCGCTGGGCGGCGTCAAGACGGCGGCCGAGATGATCAACAACCTCGGCGGCAATGCCGACGTGGCCGTGCTGGACACCATCCGCAACTACGACCCGGACCTGGCCCAGAAGATCATGGACAAGATGTTCGTGTTCGACGACCTGGTCAAACTGGACGACCGCTCGGTGCAGCTGGTGCTGCGCGAAGTGGTGTCCGAGACGCTGATCATCGCGCTCAAGGGCGGTTCGATGGAAGTGCGCGACAAGATCCTGGCCAACATGTCCATGCGTGCGGCCGAGTCGCTGCGCGAGGACCTGGAAGGCCGCGGCCCGATGCGCCTGTCCGAAGTGGAAGCGCAGCAAAAGGAAATCCTGAAGGTGGTGCGCCGTCTGGCCGAAGAAGGCCAGATCACCATCGGCAGCGGCGCGGAGGACAGCTATGTCTAGTGGGATGAACTCGCGCTTCATTCCCTCCGAGGAGATTGACGAGCGCCAGGTGGTGCAGTGGCGCTTTGGTGCCGTGGACCACATGGGCGGCCTGCAAAGCCTGCCCGGCCTGCCGAACATTCAGGGCGCCCCCGATGCACAGGCTGCACCCGGTGGCGCCGGCATGGCGCGCACACCCGCTTCCTCGTCCGGCTTCCACAGCCTGTCGCTGCCCGGGCGCTCCGATGCGCCCCGGCTGGACGCCGATTCCATGGTGCTGGATGTCGACGCCGACGCGCCAGGCACGGCGGCATCCACCCCCGCCGTGGACGAGGAGCGGCTGCATGAATTGCTGGAGCAGGCACGCGCCGAAGGCCATGCCGAGGGCCTGGAGCAAGGCCGCCAGGAAGCCCGGCAGCAGTGGCAGCAGCACATGGATGACTATGTCTCCGGCACGGGCCGCGAGACGGCGCAGCGCGTGGACGCGCTGCTGTCCGGCCTGGACGCCGGCTTCAAGCAGCTGCAGGCGGATGCGGCGCAGGAATTGCTGAACCTGGCCTGCGACATCGCGCGCCAGGTGGTCCGCCAGGAGCTGCGCAGCCAGCCCCAGGCCCTGCTGCCCGTGGTGCGCGAGGCGCTGGACATGCTGGCCTCCGACGGCCGCGCCGCCACCGTGCGCCTGAACCCTGCCGACTTCGCCGTGCTGGACGAGGCGCTGCGCGCCGAGCATGGCGCCCAGTCCAAGGTGCAGTGGATCAGCGACGCTGGCGTGGCCCAGGGCGATGTGCGCGTGGAATCGGGCGGTGCCCAGGTCGATGCCGGCATGGACAAGCGCTGGCGCCGCGCCGTGGCCGCGCTGGGCCTGGTCTCCACCTGGTATGACGGAGAGCGCGATGCCGGTTGATGCCTCCCTGGCCGACGCCGGCAAGCCCTGGCAGCAGCTGCTGTCCAATGCCCGCGCCCGCCTGCACAGCGACATTCCGCTGGAGACCCACGGCACGCTCACGCGCCTGACCGGCCTGGTGCTGGAGGCCACGGGCCTGCAGGTGCCGGTGGGCTCGCAGTGCTGGATACGCCAGGCAGGCCAGGACCCGGTGCTGGCCGAAGTCGTCGGCTTTGCCGGCGAGCGTGCGTTCCTGATGCCTGCGGGCGACATCCAGGGGCTGTCCAGCGGCGCCATCGTGACGCCGGCCGAACCCTTTGTCGCCCCGCTGCGCTTTGGCGACGGTCCTGAAGAGCCCGTGTCCATGGCGGCCGGCGTGCTGCGCCTGCCCATCGGCAGCGGCCTGCTGGGCCGTGTCGTGGATTCGCAGGGGCAGCCGCTGGACCATGGCGGGCCGCTGGCCGACGTCACGGCCGATCTGCTGGACCGCAATCCCATCAACGCCATGGACCGCGACCCGGTGCGCGAGACGCTGGACACCGGCGTGCGCTCGCTCAACGCCCTGCTCACCGTGGGCCGGGGCCAGCGGCTGGGCCTGTTCGCAGGCTCGGGCGTGGGCAAGTCCGTGCTGCTGGGCATGATGGCGCGCTACACCCAGACGGACGTGATCGTCGTCGGCCTGATCGGTGAACGCGGCCGGGAGGTCAAGGAATTCGTCGAGGACATCCTCGGCGCACAGGACCGCAGCCGCGCCGTGGTGGTGGCCGCGCCGGCCGATGCGCCGCCGCTGCTGCGCATGCAGGGTGCCGCCTACGCCACGGCCATTGCCGAGCATTTCCGCGACAAGGGCCAGCATGTGCTGCTGCTCATGGATTCGCTGACGCGCTATGCCATGGCCCAGCGCGAGATCGCGCTGGCCATTGGCGAGCCACCGGCCACCAAGGGCTATCCGCCGTCGTGCTTTGCCAAGCTGCCGGCCCTGGTCGAGCGCAGCGGCAACGGCCTCAACGGCGTGGGATCGATCACGGCCTTCTACACCGTGCTGTCCGAGGGCGACGACCAGCAGGACCCGATCGCCGATGCGGCACGCGCCATTCTGGACGGCCACGTCGTGCTGTCGCGGGCGCTGGCCGAGTCGGGCCACTACCCGGCCATCGACATCGAGCAATCGGCCTCGCGCGTGATGCACAACGTGGTCTCGCGCGAGCACTTCGAGCTGGCGAGGCGCTTTCGCGCTGTCTATTCGCGCTACCAGAAGGGCCGGGACCTGGTCCAGGTCGGAGCCTACATGGCGGGCTCGGACCCGCAGATGGACGAGGCGATACGGCTGCAGCCGGCCATGGCGGCCTTTCTGCAGCAAAGCATGTTCGAGTCGGCTTCCATGGACGAGAGCATCTCGGGCATGGCCGCCGCGCTCGGTGGTCAGTGATGCGGTGACGCGGCACTGAGATAACGCAACAGCGAACACAGGGAGGAAAACCCGGTATGTCGTCCTTGAATGCCTTGATGGTGGCCATCGATGCCGCGTCGCGCAAGCGTGACGAGGCGCGCCAGGCGGTGCAGGAGCGTCAGCGCTCGCAGCAGGCGGCGCAGGCGCAGATGGACCAGCTGCAGCACTACGTGCAGGAAATGCAGGCACGCTGGGGCGTGCAGCAGAACCAGTCCGTGCAGCCCGAAGTCATGTTCCACCAATACCAGTTCATGGACCGCCTGCAGCACGCCATCGGCCTGCAGACACGGGTGCTGGCCGACCTGGCCATCCGCCTGGAGGCCGCGCAAAAGGCCTTGATGGCCTGCGAGCTGCGGGTCAGCAGCCTGCGCAAGGTGGTCGAGGTGCGCCGCCGCGACCTGGCGCTGGGCCAGATGCGCCGCGAGCAAAAGGAAACCGACGAACGTGCGGCCATCCAGTTTTTCCGCCGCAGCTTCGGGCTGACATTCCAGGAGGCTTGACGCATGTCCACCAACCAGATCGAACAGCGCGCCGACGCGCGCAGCGCCATGCAGCGCACCATGGAGGGCGTGCGTTCCGCGCGCGCGGCGCAGCCGCCGTCCAATGAGCAGGCCGCAGGCTTTTCCTCGCTGCTGGCCGCCATGGATGGCATTGGCGGACTGCCGGACCTGGGCCAGGTCCTCGGCGATGAGGGGGCCGGCGCACTGGCCAGCCTCAAGGGTGCAATTCAGGGCAGCCTGAAGGATCCGGCTGACCTGTCCGGCCTGGCGCAGGGGCTGCTGCAGACGCAATTGCCGCTGCAGCCCCAGGCGGAGACGGCCGATATGGCCACTTCCGCGCAGGCCGATGCCATGCTGCTGGCCGCCAACGGCCAGGCGCCCTGGCTCAGCCTGGTCGGGCAGACCGCCCACCTCGATGGCAAGGGCGACCGCGACATGCTGCAGGGCGTGGCGGGCGACTGGTTGTCTGGCCGGGGCAGTGCCGCCATGCTGGCCTTGCGCCAGGAACAGGGCGTGGTGGCGCATGCCGCCTTCATGGCGCCGCAACCTGCAGCGGGCGATGCCGCAGGCGCGGCGCTGGCCGCGAACGCCAACACGGCGGCGCTGGCTGGCGCAGTGGATGCCGCTGCAGCCGGCACGCCCGCCGATACCGCTGCGCGCCAGGGCGCTCAGGCACAGACACAGGCGGCCGATGTGCTGGCCGCCGTGCAGTCCGACGCGGCGCTGACGGCCGCCGCAGCGCGCACGGCATCTGCAGCCCAGGCCACGCATGAGCACACACCCCAGGCACTGGCTCCCGGCGTGCGGCAGGACGCGGCCCTGGCGTCGGGCATTGCGCTCAACGGCATGGCGGCGGTGCGGCCCGCGGAATGGCGCGGCCTGTTCGAGCGGGCCCGCGAAGGTGGCACCGGCTCCGCAGAGTCTGCCGCCAACGGATTGCATGGGGTTGCAGCCGCCGTGGGCGCGGCCCACGCCGGCCAGTCCCTGGGACAGCAGGCCGCCGGACACAATGGCGCAGCCTTGGCCCAGCCCGACGCCCAGGCACAGCCGGGCAACTCCACCGAGCGCGAGCAGCAGGTGTCCGAGCAGGTGGCCTTCTGGGTGCACAACAAGAGCCAGAACGCCTCGCTGTCTGTCGAGCATGAGGGCAAGGCCATCCAGGTGCAGGTCAGCCTGCAGGGCAACGAGGCCCATGTGCGCTTTGGCGCCAGCGAATCCCAGGCGCGCGAATGGCTGGGCAACGGTGCCGACCAGCTGCGCGAGCTGCTGCAGGCCCAGGGCCTGCAACTGGCCGGCGTCAGCGTGGACGCGGGTGGCCAGTCCGGCAATGGCGAGGCGGGGGGCCGCCAGGGCGCGGATGCCCAGGCGCGCCAGGGCCGCGTGAGCGCCATGGTCGATGCCGCCGGCGTCACGGGCGGCAATGGTGCCGCACAGGCTGGTGGCCGCGCGGCGGCAGGCGGGGTGGATCTGTTCGTCTGATTCTTCCTGCGCTTCTTGCGGGGCGGCGCATGCGCCGTTTTCCGGGTTTTCAGAACAGGCCGGGTGGCGACAAGCTGCCCGGCCTGTGGCGTTTGGGGGCCATCAAGCCAGCGAGAAACCGGGGTTTCATGCGCTTATTCAGGCCATGGCCCGAGGTCCAATCGCCGAATAATTCCTGCCATGGGCCTGCTGCGTCATGGCGCCGCGCATGATGCGCGAGCGCGTGGCGGTCCCGCTCACCCAGAGGAATTCCAGTGTCTGCCACACCCAATGCCGCCAACAATGCAGCTCCCGCCCCGGCCAAGGGCAAGAAGCTGATCGTGCTGATCGTCATCATCGCCGTCCTGGCCATAGGCGCGGCCGCTGCCTTCATCCTGCTGTCCAAGCGGCACAGCAATGCCGATGAGGAGGAGGGCGGCTCCAGCAAGGCGGCCGTCACGGTTCCCACCTTCCTGCCGCTGGACAGCCTGGTGGTCAATCTGTCCGACCCGGGCGGCGACCGCTTCGTGCAGATCGGCATCACGCTGGAGCTGGCCGACGAGAAGACGGCCACTACGGTCAAGCAGTACCTGCCCAGCATCCGCAACGGCATCCTGATGCTGGTGTCCCAGCGCACGGCCGAGGAGTTGCTGGAGCGCGACGGCAAGGAACGCCTGGCTGCCGACGTGCTCAACGAAGTGTCCGCACCGCTGGGCTACGGCAACCAGGCCAAGGCCAAGAAGCGCAGCCGCGACGAGGATGCAGAGGACGAAGATGGCGAGCGCCGCCGCTCCCCTGGCAAGAACCCCGTGCGCCGCGTGCTGTTCTCCAGCTTCATCATTCAGTAACCGGGGAGGCAAGGCGCCATGAGCGATTCGTTTCTCTCCCAGGAAGAAGTCGATGCCCTTTTGGAGGGCGTGACCGGCGAGAGCCAGAAATCCACGACCGAGGAGGTCGAGGCGGGCATCATCCGCCAGTACGACATCTCCAGCCAGGAGCGCATCGTGCGCGGGCGCATGCCGACGATGGAGATCGTCAACGAGCGCTTTGCCCGCAACTTCCGCATCGGCCTGTTCAACTTCATCCGCCGCAGCCCCGAGGTGTCGGTGGGCACGGTGTCGGTGCAGCGCTACAGCGCCTTCCTGCGCGAACTGGTGGTGCCCACCAACTTCAACATCGTCGCCATCCGCCCGCTGCGCGGCAGCGGCCTGGTGGTCTGCGATCCCTCGCTGGTGTTCGGCGTCATCGACACGCTGTACGGCGGCACGGGCCGGCTGCAGACACGCATCGAAGGGCGGGATTTCTCGCACACCGAGCAGCGCGTGATCAACCGCCTGGTCAACGTGATCTGCGAGGAATACAAGAAGGCCTGGCACGGCATCTATCCGCTGGAGCTGGGCTACCAGCGCTCGGAGATGCAGCCGCAGTTCGCCAACATTGCCACCCCCAGCGAAATCGTCGTGTCCACGGCCTTCCAGCTGGAGATCGGCGACATCTCGGGCTCCATCCACATCTGCATGCCCTATGCGACGCTGGAGCCCATCCGTGATGTCCTGTACTCCTCCACGCAGGGCGACTCCATTGAAGTGGACCGCCGCTGGGTCAAGGTGCTCAAGCGCGAAATCCAGGCCGCCGAGGTGACCCTGGTGGCCGAACTGGCGCGCGCCGACGCCACGGTGGAGCAGCTGCTGGCCATGCGCCCCGGCGACTTCATCGAACTCGACCGCGAGCCGCTGATCCGCGCCTCCATCGGCGGCGTTCCGATTTTCGAGTGCCAGTACGGCACTCACAACGACAAGTATGCAATCCGTGTCGAGCACTGCCTGCGCGGTGCCGATGCTGGCTGGATGGGAGAAAACAATGGCAACTGAAGACACGCAAAAGCCCGCTGGCGACGATCCGTTCTCGGGATGGGCAGAGGCATTGGACGAGCAGCGCGAGCGCGACGCCAAGCTGGAGGCGGAACAGGGCGGCCCGCTGACGGGCGAGCCCGTGCGCCCCTACGCCGGTGGCGGCGACGTGCCGGTCAACGACATCAACATGGTGCTGGACATCCCGGTGCAGCTGTCGGTGGAACTGGGCCGCACCAAGGTGCCGATCAAGTACATCCTGCAGCTGGCCCAGGGCTCGGTGGTCGAACTCGACGCACTGGCCGGCGAGCCCATGGACGTGCTGGTCAACGGCTACCTGATCGCCCAGGGCGAGGTGGTGGTGGTCAACGACAAGTTCGGTATCCGCCTGACCGACGTGGTCACGCCGTCCGAGCGCCTGCGCCGGGTCAGCCGTGGCTGAGAGCGCCGGCATGGGCCCGCTGTGGCCGACCCTGCTCACGGTCGTGGCCCTGGTCACGGCCATGGCTGCTCTGCCCTGGCTGCTGCGCCGCTTTCAGCAGCGCACGGCTGCGCTGCGTGGCGCAGCCGGCCTGCAGTCGCGGGTGCTGGGCGCCGTGGGCGTGGGCCCGCAGCAGCGGGTGGTGACGGTGGAAGTGGGCGAGGGCGCGCAGACCGTGCGGCTGGTGCTGGGCGTCACGGCGCAAAGCATCCAGTGCCTGCATGTGCTGCAGGCCCCGGCCCCTGCTGATTTTTCGGCTGCGATGGCGCAAGCGCGCAGCCTGCCTGCGGACGGTGCGAATGTCTGAATATTCCTGCAAGCGCCCGGCGCGCACGCTGAGCCAGGCCGCTGGCACCGCAGCGCTGGCGCTGTGCTGCGCCACGCCCCTGGCCTCCTGGGCGCAGGGCGCGCCCGCCAGCCTGCCGCTGGTCATCGGCCAGGGCAGCGGTGGCACCAGTTTTTCGGTGCCCATCCAGACCCTGCTGTTCTTCACGGCGCTGTCGTTCCTGCCGGCCATCCTTTTGATGATGACGGGCTTCACCCGCATCGTCATCGTGCTGTCGCTGATGCGCCAGGCGCTGGGCACGCAGTCGGCGCCGCCCAACCAGGTGATCATCGGCCTGTCGCTGTTCCTGACGCTGTTCGTCATGGGACCCACCCTGGACCGCGTGTACCAGGAGGCCTATGTGCCCTACACCACGAATGCCGCGACCTTCGAGCAGGCCATTGAAAAGGCCGAGGCGCCCATGCGCGACTTCATGCTCAAGCAGACGCGCCAGTCGGACTTTGCGCTGTTCGCGCGCCTGGCCAAGCTCGAAGCCGGCGTCACCGCAGAGACCGCGCCGCTGCGCGTGCTGGTGCCGGCCTTCGTGACCAGCGAGCTGAAGACGGCGTTCCAGATCGGCTTCATGATCTTCATCCCCTTCCTGGTCATCGACATGGTCGTGTCCTCGATCCTGATGTCGCTGGGCATGATGATGCTGTCGCCCGTGCTGGTGGCCCTGCCGTTCAAGCTCATGCTCTTCGTGCTGGCCGATGGCTGGAACCTGCTCATCGGATCGCTGGCCGCCAGCTTCGCCGTCTAGCCCCGCTCTTTCTTTGGAAATCCTTCCATGACCTCCCAATACGTGCTCACCTTCGGCCGCGAGGCACTGACCTTGCTGCTCATGATCTCCATGCCCGTGCTGGGCGTGGTGCTGGCCGTGGGCCTGGCCGTCAGTGTCTTCCAGGCGGTGACCCAGGTGCATGAGGCCACGCTGGCCTTCGTGCCCAAGCTCATCTCCGCCGTGCTGGTGTTTGCCATTGCCGGTCCGTGGATGCTGAGCACGCTGGTGGATTTCATCCGCCGCACCATCGAGACCATTCCGCAGGCGGTGGGCTGAGCCCTTCGCCGCGCATTGGAAACGCCACTGTGATCACCTTCAGCGAAGCCCAACTGGTGGCGTGGCTGTCGCCCGTTCTCTGGCCGTTTCTGCGCGTGCTGGCCATGTTCTCCGTGGCCCCCGTGTTCTCGCAGCGCGTCATTCCCATGCGGCTGAAGATCGGCCTGGCCTTCCTGGTCGCGGTGTGCGCGCAGCCCGTGCTGGGCGACCAGCCCGTGATCGGCATCAACTCGCCGCAGGCGCTGGGGACGCTGATACAGCAGGTCGGCGTGGGACTGGCCGTGGGCTTTGCCGTGCGCCTGGTGTTTGCCGCCGTGGAGGTGGCGGGCGAGGTGGTCGGCCTGCAGATGGGCCTGAACTTCGCCAGCTTCTTCGATCCCACGACCAATGCCCAGCTCAGCGCCGTGGCGCGCTTCATGGTCCAGATTTCCACGCTGCTGTTCATCGTCATCAACGGACACCTGCTGGTGCTGATGGCCGTGCTCAAGAGTTACGAGGCGTTTCCTGTGGACGGCAGCTTCCTGCAGGCCATCAACCAGATGCGGCTGCACGAGATGGGGGCGGCGGTCTTTGCCAGCGCCTTCTGGATCGCCCTGCCCATGGTCGCCATGCTGCTGTTCGTGAACCTGGTGCTGGGCATCATTTCGCGCGTGGCACCGCAGATGAACATCTATGCCGTGGGCTTCCCGGTCACGCTCACCGTGGGCCTGACGGGATTGATGGCCACGCTGCCGCTGCTCGAGCAGCCCCTGGTCGCCTTGCTGCAGCGCGGCATCGCGGTGTTTGGCACCTCAATGTAAGCAGTTGTGAAAAACAACAGATTTTCCGCTCTGGCGGCCGCAAAAGCCTCAGATCAGCTGGTTGTGGATGGCGTAGGCCGTGAGTTCGGCGTTGCTGCTCATCTGCAGTTTTTCCAGCACGCGCGCCCGGTAGACGCTGACGGTCTTGGGGCTGAGCATCAGCTCGGTGGCAATGTCGGTCAGCCGCTGCCCGGCCGCGATCTTGATCAGCGTCTGCAGCTCGCGCTCGGACAGGCTTTCATGCGGCACCTGGGGTGCGGGCTGGGCCAGGCTGTCGGCCAGCATCTGGGCCACTTCGGACGTCAGGTACTTGCGGCCCGTGGCCACCGTGCGCACGGCCTCGATCAGCAGCATCGGATCGCCCGCCTTGTTGGCATATCCCTGGGCGCCCGCCTTGAGGCAGCGCAGCGCGTACTGGTCCTCGGGGTACATGGAGACCATGAGCACCTTGATCAGCGGATGGGTCTCGCGCACGCTGGCCAGGGCCTCCAGGCCGCTGCGGCCGGGCATGTTGATGTCCAGCAGCAGCACGTCGCAGGCGGCGGTGCGCAGCTGTTCACGCAGCTCGGCATAGCTGCCTGCTTCTGCGGTGACGCTGATGTCCACTGCCTCGGCCAGGGTGTCGCGGATGCCCCGGCGCAGCACCGCATGGTCGTCGCACAGCACCACGTGGATCAAAGTCGGCCTCCTGGAAAAAGGGTCACGCCGCCATGGCGTTCAGCATTCATTGCCCGGGATATTAGGGCAAGCGCCGCCATCGTCCAGCGGAATGGAGACGATGACCGAGGTTCCGCGTCCGGCTTGACTGCTGACATCCAGCCAGCCCCGAACGGTGCGCGCGCGCTCGCCCAGACCGCGCAGGCCGAAGGATTCGGGCTTGTCGCGGGCGCCGTCGGCCAGGCCCACGCCGTCGTCCGTCACCTCCAGCGTGAGAAAACCTTCGCGGTCGGAGAGATCGATGTCCACATGGCGCGCCTGGGCATATTTGCCGACGTTGGTCAGCGCCTCCTGGGCCGTGCGGTAGGCCACGACCTGGATGTCGGGCGCGATGTCCATGCTTTCGCGGCTGCTGCGCACACGGGTGGGCACGCCCGTGCGGCGCTCGAAATTCTCGGCCAGCCACTGGACGGCGGCCACCAGTCCCTGGTCCAGCACGGGCGGGCGCAGGTTCATCATGATGCGCTGGCTGGCGCCCAGCGCGTGCTCCAGCATCTCCAGCGCAGCCAGCGCATGCTCGCGCAGCCCGCCCTCGGGCGCATTGCGCGCGATCCAGGCCACGTCGAACTTCACCGAGGTCAGCGAGCCGCCGATGTCATCGTGGATCTCGCGGGCGATGCTGGCGCGCTCGCGCTCGGTGGAGGTCTGCAGGTGCTCGGTCAGGTCGGCCAGGCGCCGCTCGGACGCCGCCAGTTCGGCCGCCGCGCGCCGGCGTGCCAGGCGGGCCTCGTGCACTTCCAGCGCATGCGAGACCACATGGGGCAGGCGCGTGATGTGGTCCTTGAGCAGATAGTCGCTGATGCCCTCGCGCATCACATCCACGGCGGCCGACTCGCCGATGGCGCCGGACAGCAGCACGAAGGGCGGATGCCCGGGCTGGCGGCGAACCAGCTCCCAGGCATCCAGCGCCGTGAAGCCGGGCAGGTGGTAGTCGGCCAGGATGAGGTCGAATGCCTGGTTGTGCAGCGCAGCTGCGGCATCATCGAGCGTGTCGACCACGACAATCTCGCAGACCAGCCCGCCGCGCAGCAGGCTCAGCCGCGCCAGCGCCTGGTCAGCGGCCGAATCCTCGATGTGCAGTATGCGCAAGGGCTTGTGCGGTGGTCTGGCATCCCCGGGGGCGCTATCATGAGATACATTTTGGAACATAAATGCAAATGGTCGTGTACACCAAGGGATGCGCGGCATTCCCGTGAACGATTGACAAGGGTTGGCCGTGCTGCAAGGCACGGCGCACGTTGGGCTGAAACGTTGGTGGTGGAGTAACAATGCAGTCAATGCACAAGCCTTCAGGCGAGCCTGCCGTCCCCATGCCCGTCATGGTGGCCGCAGACCTGCAGGATGCCTTGCTGGTGGCGATGCGCGATCTGCAGCGCCTGGAAGGCCTTCTCAATCACGCAACGCAGAACCTGCTGGACCGTTTCGACGAGACCCATGGCCAGCTGGCCGGCGAGGCGCTAGCCGCCTTGCCCCAGCTCGATGCCGCCCGGTCCACGTTGAGGCTGGCGGTGACCGAGTTGCAGTTTCACGACATGTCCTCCCAACTGATCGCCCATATTACGAAGATTTTGCAAGGCTGCGCGTTCCAGTTGGCCGCAGCCACCATGGGTGTGGACGAGGGAGAGGACGATTCCCTGGGCCTGCCGGCGATACCCGACCGGCCCAATCCCGTCACGCAAAGCGAGATGGATGCCGGCTCGGTCGAACTGTTCTGACCGCTGACCATGCACCCATCCACCTTTTATTGCCCGTCTGTTGGAGCTATACATGCGATCGATTCTGGCTGTTGATGATTCCCCCTCGATGCGAAAGATGGTGGCGTTCACCCTCGCAGGAGCGGGATTTCGCGTCGTGGAGGCCGTGGACGGCGTGGATGCGCTCGAAAAGGCCCAGCTCGAACAAGTCGATCTGGTGCTGGCCGACCAGAACATGCCGCGCCTCGATGGCATCGGCCTGACGCGCAAGCTGCGCGAAAACCCGAAGTTCCAGAACACGCCCATTCTCATTCTCACCACCGAATCCAGCGACCAGATGAAGCAGGCCGGACGCGCTGCGGGCGCCACGGGCTGGCTGGTCAAGCCCTTCGATCCGAACCGTTTGATCGAAGTCATTCAGAAAGTAATGCGTTGAGCCGATAAGTACGGGCAACAGGAAACAGCAGGACCAAAGATGGCGGATCTACACCAGGATGGGGCAGGAGCGGGCGCAGACTTCGACCTGAGCCAGTTCTATCAAATCTTCTTCGAAGAAGCGGCCGAGAACCTCGACCAGATGGAGCAGATGCTGCTGAATCTGGATCTGTCGGCGGCCAACGACGAGGAGCTCAACGGCATTTTCCGTTGCGCGCACTCGATCAAGGGCGGCGCGGCCACCTTCGGCTTTGCCGATGTGACCGAGCTGACGCACCGCATGGAGTCGCTGCTCGACCGGCTGCGCCGGCATGAGATCACACCGATTCCGGAAATGGTCGACGTGCTGCTGGAGTCGGCCGATGCCAGCCGCAGCCTGCTGGCACGCCACCAGGCCGGCAACGAGGGCGAGGCCCTGTCCACCACGGATCTGGTGGCGCGCATCGAGATGCTGGCAGAAGGCCGCAGTGCCGTGCCTGCAACAGCCGCCCCGGCCGCCGCACCGGCACCGGCGCCTGCTCCCGTGGCAACGCCGGTCGAGGCGCCCGCGCCTGCCGCACCCGTATCGGGCGGCGCCGTCGGAACGGCACCCGCCAGTGGCGGCCGTTCGCTGCACATCCTGATCGGTCCGCTGGAGCGTCTGGAGATGGCCGAGGCCATCAAGGAACTGTTCCGCGACATTCCCGGCCTGGGCCGCATCGAGGACCTGGCCTGCGATCAGCCGCAAAGCCGCCTCTTTGCCGTGCAGACCTCGTCCACCGACGACGACCTGCTCGATCTGTTCGCCTTCCACGTGGCCAAGGAGCAGGTTCGCATCACGGCAGCCGATGAGGCGGCCGGGGCCGCTCCTGCAACCGAAGCGGTGCAGGTGGCCGAAGCCCCCGTCGCCGAAGAGCATGCCGCGCACGATCCCGACGCCGCCCTGGCCTCGGTCGCCATTCCGCCCGCCGAAGAGGCCTACGGCTTCTTCAACGGCGCACCCGGCATGCCCCAGGCCGACGGCGCGCTGGCCATCCAGCCGGCCGGTGCCGCGGCCAAGCCCGCTGCCAAGACGGCTGCCCAGGCGCAGCAGGCGCAGATGGAGTCGACCAGCATCCGTGTGTCGGTGGCCAAGGTCGATCAGCTCATCAACCTGGTAGGCGAGCTGGTCATCACCCAGGCCATGCTGGCGCAAAACAGCCACGGGCTGGATGCATCGGCCTACCAGCAACTGCTGGCAGGCCTGGCCGATCTGGACCGCAATACGCGCGATCTGCAGGAATCGGTGATGTCCATCCGCATGATTCCCATGTCCACCGTGTTCAGCCGCTTCCCGCGCATGCTGCGCGACCTGGCCGGCAAGCTGGGCAAGAAGATCGACCTGATCACGCTGGGCGAAGCCACCGAACTGGACAAGGGTCTGGTCGAGAAGATCACCGACCCGCTGACCCATCTGGTGCGCAACAGCGTGGACCACGGCATCGAAATGCCCGAGGAGCGCCTGGCCGCTGGCAAGTCCGAGCATGGCACGCTGACGCTGGCAGCCTCCCATCAGGGCGGCTCCATCGTCATCGAGGTGCGCGACGACGGCCGCGGAATGAACCGCGAGAAGATTCTCAAGAAGGCCCGCGAGCGCGGCATGGATGTCTCGGACAGCATGCCCGATCAGGATGTCTGGCAGCTGATCTTCGCGCCGGGCTTCTCCACGGCCGATGTGGTGACCGACGTGTCCGGGCGCGGCGTGGGCATGGACGTGGTCAAGCGCAACATCGCGGCGCTGGGCGGCTCGGTGGAGATCGAGTCCAACCAGGGCAAGGGCATGCGCGTGGCCGTTCGCCTGCCGCTGACCCTGGCCATCATGGACGGCATGTCGGTGGGCGTCAGCGACGAGGTCTACATCCTGCCGCTGTCCTCGGTGGTCGAGTCCTTCCTGGTCAAGGAAGAGGACGTCAACACCGTGGCCAACGGCACGCAACTGGTCAAGGTGCGCGACGAGTACATGCCCGTGTTCGCGCTGGAAAAGACCTTCCGTGTGCCGCGCAGCGACACCAGCCAGTCCAGCAACATCATGGTGGTGGTCGAGTCCGACGGCAGCCGCGTGGCCCTGCTGGTCGACGAGCTGCTGGGCCAGCACCAGGTGGTGGTCAAGAACCTGGAATCGAACTATCGCAAGGTGCCCAACGTTTCGGGCGCCACCATCCTGGGCGATGGCACGGTGGCGCTGATTCTGGACACGGGTGCGCTGGTGCGCCGCGCGCGCCACTGAATGGGACAGGGATACCTGACGACAAACGACGGAGCCGCAGGCAGAGCCTGCGCGCCGCCAAAAACCATGGCTTTCGCCACCACGGCGCGGGCCCGACAGTTGAGGAGCTGAGCAATGAGCGTGATCGCTAAGACTGCAGGCGTCGCCACCGGCGCGCGCGAGTACCTGACCTTCCGCCTGGACCAGGAGGAATACGGCATCGACATTCTGAAGGTGCAGGAAATCCGCGGCTACGAGCCGCCCACGCGCATCGCCAATGCGCCGGAGTTCATCAAGGGCGTGGTGAATCTGCGCGGCACCATCGTGCCCATCGTGGACATGCGCCTGAAGTTCAACTGCTCCCAGGTCGAATACAACAGCTTCACCGTCGTCATCATCCTGAACCTGCGCAACCGCGTGGTGGGCATCGTGGTGGACTCGGTCAGCGACGTGATGGAGCTGGCTCCCGAAGCCGTGCGCCCCGCGCCGGACATCGAAAGCGCCATCGACAGCGGCTGCATCCTGGGCCTGGGTTCGGTGGGCGAGCGCATGCTCATCCTGCTGGACATCGAAAAGCTCATGAACAACGTGGACATGGGCCTGGTCGCTTCGGCCGACTGAGACCCGTTCTTGCACTGAGCGCCCTCATGCGATCCGGTTCTTCCAATGCGGCACTGGCCGCGCGCCCCGTCGCCGACGACGGGGCAGCCAACGGGCCCCTGGCCCAGGGGCGCGAATTCGAATGGTCGTCGCGGGACTTCGCCCGCGTGCAGGCGCTGATCTACCAGCGGGCCGGCATCAGCCTGCACGATGGCAAGCACGCCATGGTCTACAGCCGCCTGTCGCGGCGCCTGCGCGAGACGGGCTACGACAGCTTTGCCACCTACCTGGACTGGCTGGAGTCCCAGTCCGATGGCGTGGAGTGGCAGGAGTTCGTGAACGCGCTGACCACCAATCTCACCGCGTTCTTTCGCGAGCAGCACCATTTCGAGATCTTTGCCCAGCATCTGCGCAGCAAGCCGGCCGGCACGGCCTGGAAGGTCTGGTGCAACGCGGCCTCGACCGGGGAAGAGCCTTACTCCATCGTCATGACGGCCCTGGAAGTGCTGGGCGCCACGCCCAGCTTCCAGTTGCAGGCCAGCGACATCGACTCGCGTGTGCTGGACACGGCGTCGGCCGGTGTCTATCGCGCCGAAAGCATCAAGGGCATGAGCGCCGAGCGCCTGCACCGCTTCTTCCTGCGGGGCAAGGCCGGCAATGCGGGCCTGGTGCGCGTCAAGCCCGAGCTGCGCCGCCTGGTGGAGTTTCTCAACGTCAATCTGATCCGTGACGATTGGCCGTTCCGCGATCCCTTCGACGTGGTCTTCTGCCGCAACGTGATGATCTACTTCGATGCGGCCACGCAGCGCCGCGTGCTGGAGCGCATCCACCGCGTCATGAAGCCCGGGGGCCTGCTGTTCGTCGGACATGCCGAGAACTTCAGCGACTCGCGCGATCTGTTCACGCTCAAGGGGAAGACGGTCTATGAGCGCCGCTGACGCAGGTCCTGCCGCACACAAGGGGGTCTTCCCATGATCGGAGACCGCTCCGCCTTCGCACCGCCCCCGCCGCCTTCGGAGCGCCGCCGCACGCCGCGCATCAACAGCTATACCGCTGCGGACTACCCGGCGCCGGGCGACCCGGTGCCGCGCTCCTCGCTGGAGCAGCTCAAGCGCCAGCAGCGCTACCCCGGCGAGGCGTCGTTCTTCTACTACGACCCGCATTTCCAGCACAACGCCGTCAAGGTGCTGCCGGGCGAATACTTCGTCTCCAACGAGGACGTGATCCTGGTCACCGTGCTGGGCTCGTGCATCTCGGCCTGCATCTGGGACCGCACCATGCGCGTGGGCGGCATGAACCATTTCATGCTGCCCGACGGCGACTCCGCTGATGCGTCGGGCCGCTACGGCTCGTACGCCATGGAATTGCTGATCAACGAAATGCTCAAGCTCGGCGCACGGCGCGAGTCTTTGCAGGCCAAGATCTTCGGCGGCGGGCAGGTGATGCACAACTTCACCACCATGAACGTGGGCGAACGCAATACCGCCTTCGTCACGCAGTACCTGCAGACCGAACGCATCCCCATCGTCTCGGAGGATGTGCTGGACATCTACCCGCGCAAGGTGGTGTTCTTCCCCGCCAGCGGCAAGGCCATGGTCAAGCGCCTGGCACATGCCCATCCGGAGGAGCTGGTACAGCAGGAATTCACGCGCGGCAATGCAGCCGTCGTGGCACGCAATACGGCAGGCGGCTCGGTCGACCTGTTTTGAGGAAGGTTCAAAGGAATGGACAGGAAAATCAGGGTGATCGTGGTGGACGACTCTGCGCTGGTGCGCAGTCTGCTGTCCGAGATCATCAATCGCCAGCACGACATGGAATGCATCGGCTCGGCCAACGATCCGCTGATCGCACGCGAGATGATCCGCGAGATGAATCCCGACGTGATCACGCTCGATGTGGAAATGCCCCGCATGGATGGCATCGACTTCCTGGGCCGGCTCATGCGGCTGCGCCCCATGCCGGTGGTCATGATCTCCACGCTGACCGAGCGCGGCGCCGAGGTCACCATGCGCGCGCTGGAGCTGGGCGCCATCGACTTCGTGGCCAAGCCGCGCGTGGGCGTGTCCAACGGCCTGCAGGAGCTGGCCGCGCAGATCGTGGACAAGATCCGCGTTGCTGCCGTGGCCCAGGTCCGGCGCCTGCCGGTCGCTCCGCGCAGTGCGGCTCCCGCCACCGGCAGCGCGGTGGCGCCGGTCTCCGCCTCGGCTGGCATGAGCGCGCCGCGCCAGGCTGCACCGGCGTCGCTGCTGGGACGGCTGTCCACGGAAAAGCTGATTGCCATCGGTGCCTCCACCGGCGGCACCGAGGCCATCCGTGAAGTGCTCACCCATCTGCCGGCCGACTGCCCGGCCATCGTCATCACCCAGCACATGCCGCCGGGCTTCACCACCAGCTTCGCGGCCCGGCTCAACAGCCTGTGCCAGATGACCGTGAAGGAAGCACAGCAGGGCGAGCGGCTGCTGCCCGGCCACGCCTACATCGCACCGGGCGGCAAGCATTTCTCCGTGCAGCGCAGCGGTGCCAACTATGTCGCCGTGGTGGATGACAGCCCGCCCGTGAATCGCCACAAGCCTTCGGTCGAGGTGCTTTTCAAGTCGGTGGCGGCCTGTGCGGGCCGCAACGCCTACGGCATCATGCTCACCGGCATGGGTGCCGATGGCGCGGTCGCCATGCGTGAAATGCGCGATGCGGGCAGCTACAACTTCGTGCAGGACGAAGCCAGCTGCATCGTCTTCGGCATGCCGCGCGAGGCCATCGCCCATGGTGCGGCCGACGAGGTGCTGCCCCTCAACCAGATCGCCTCCGCCTTGCTGGGCAAGCTGCGCATAGGTTCGGACCAGGTTCACCACCGCATTTGAGTGCAACGGCCGGTCCTGGCGGCACCCATGAAAAAAAGAGCGCCAGGCGCTCTTTTTTTTCGTCCGAAGAAAGCTCACTCCGACAGTGCGCTCCAGCGCTCCAGCGCCTCCATCAGCTGCTCATCGATCTCGCCATCGCGCTGATGCAACTGAACGGCGCGGGAATTGTCGCTGGCATACAGCGAACCATCGGCCAAGGCTTCCCGAATGGACTTCTGCTCTGCCTCCAGCGCTGCAATGCTTTCGGGCAACTGATCGAGCTCACGCTGCTCCTTGTAGCTGAGCTTGCGCTTGGGCTTGCCGTCGCTGCGTGCCGCAACGGGCTTGGCCTCTTCCTTGGATGGCTTGGGCTGCGCGGCCTCGGCCAGATCGCGGCTGCGGCGGGACTGATCCAGCCAGTCCTGCACGCCGCCTTCATATTCGCGCCATTGGCCCGGGCCTTCCCAGGCGATGGTGCTGGTGACCACGTTGTCCAGGAAACTGCGGTCATGGCTGACCAGAAAAACGGTGCCGTCGTAGTTCTGCAGCAGGTCTTCCAGCATTTCCAGCGTCTCGATATCGAGATCGTTGGTCGGCTCGTCCAGCACCAGCACATTCGCGGGCCGGGCAAACAGCCGGGCCAGCAACAGGCGGTTGCGCTCCCCGCCAGACAGCGAGCGAACGGGGGAATGGGCGCGCGCCGGAGAGAACAGGAAATCCGACAGATAGCTCTTCACGTGCTTCTTCTGGCTGCCGATCTCGATCCACTCGCTGCCGGGGCTGATGAAGTCCTCCAGCGTGGCATCCATGTCGATCTGGTGACGCATCTGGTCGAAGTACGCCACCTGCAGATTCGCCCCCAGCCGCACCTGGCCGCTGTCAGGTGCCAGTTCGCCCAGAATCATTTTGAGCAGCGTCGTCTTGCCTGCGCCGTTGGGTCCGATCAGGCCCACCTTGTCTCCGCGCAAAATGGTGGCGGTGAAGTGGGAGACGATGTTCTTGTCGCCAAAGGACTTGGCCACATCCGTCAGCTCGGCCACGATCTTGCCCTGGTAGCCGTCGCCTCGGCCCGACGCAATGTCCATCTTCACGCCACCCAGCACCTCGCGGCGGGCAGCGCGGTTGGCCCGCAACTGCTCAAGCCGGCCGATGCGGCTCTGGCTGCGCGTGCGGCGGGCTTCCACGCCCTTGCGGATCCAGACCTCTTCCTGGGCCAGCAGCTTGTCGGCCTTGGCATTGATCACGGCCTCCTGGGCCAGCTGATCCTCCTTGGTCTGCTGGTACTGGACGAAATTGCCGGGATACGAGCGCAGCGTTCCACGATCCAGCTCCACGATGCGTGTGGAAATCCGGTCCAGGAAGGATCGATCGTGCGTAATGGTCACCACGCTGCCCTTGAAGTTCAGCAGCAACTCTTCCAGCCACTCGATGGCGTCAAGATCCAGGTGGTTGGTCGGCTCATCCAGCAGCAGTACATCGGGTCTCGCCACCAGGGCCTGGGCCAGTGCCACGCGCTTCTTCATCCCGCCGGACAGGGTGCCCACCACGGCTTCGGGATCGAGGTGCAGCCGCTGCAGAGTCTCCTCCACGCGCTGCTCCCAGTTCCAGGCGTCATAGGCCTCGATCTGGGACTGCAGCGCATCGAGATCCTCGCCCTCGGCGCCAGCCAGGTAGCGGTCGCGCACGGCAATCACCTCGGCTATGCCGGCGGATGCCGACTCGAAGATTGTCTGCTCGGGCACAAGCACCGGCTCCTGCGCCACATAGGTAATGCGGATGCCGGACTGTGTCTGGACCTGCCCGTCGTCTGCCTTGGCCAGCCCGCCAAGAATCTTCAACAAAGAGGACTTCCCTGCGCCGTTGCGACCGATCAGGCCCACACGCTCGCCGCTCTCCAGGGAAAACTGGGCGTGGTCGAGAAGCGCCACATGCCCGAACGCCAGTTGGGCGTCTAACAAAGTAATCAATGCCATCGTGCGCGCATTATCTATGCGGGCCCGATTCCTGGTGCAGGCAGCAAGGCCTCCGCGCCCGGAGCCTGCCCGCAGGGCAGGCTCCGGGCGGGTTTCAGAGGGCGGGGCGGTGGCTTCTTCACTGGTCTGCAAGGAAGTTCACGAATTTCACGCCATCGGTAAAAACCCATGCTATAGTTCGATCCCTCGTCGCCACACTGCCTTGCAGACAGCGATGAGTCAGAAAAGTCTTGTAGACAGCGCGAAAAAACGTGCTACAATGCAAGGCTCTGCTGAAGAGAGCGATGCAAATCGCTGGTGTTGAAAAGATCGAAGAAATTTGATTGCAACGACGCTAAAAACTGTGTTAGAATTCAAGGCTTCGCTGATTGCAGCAAGTCAGAAGCAAGGAAGAAATTCCT
>NZ_BCTO01000051.1 GCF_001571325.1 Delftia tsuruhatensis NBRC 16741 | reverse complement strand
CTTCCAGCACATCGCCCGTGCGCAGCTCCATGAAGATGCGGCGCATGTCGGGCGGCGATGCAGTTGCCTGTGCCATGGGCTCCTTCACAGCGAACGCAGGTACTGTGCGCGCCTGTCTTCGGACAGGCGGCCCAGCGCGCGCTCGTAGTCCAGGCCGGTGAGCTTGTCCAGCTCGGCGAACTCGTCGCTCACGGGGTCGGCATCGCCCGCGCCGCCGGGTACGTCGGCCAGATTGGTGACCACGGCCGAGGCGTCGGGCCTGCGTTGCGGGTCGGCCCGCCTGCCTGCGATGGGAATTCCATGCAGGGCCAGCACGCGCTTATGGGCCTCCTCCAGAAACCAGCGAAAAGGCTTGTCTTCGTTGCCGGGTGCCGAACCCAGGGCCTTCACAAAAGTGTCCAGATCCGCCTGCTTGCCGTGGTCCGTGTAGTAGTTCACACGGCCCAGTTCAGGCGTTTTTGCGGCTTCGTCCAGGAAGGTGCGGATGGAATGGGTCCAGGCGTCCCTTTCGGACTGCTGGCGCATTTCTGCCGACACGGTGGCGCGTGTTTTCACGTCGCGCAATGCATCGCGCTGGTCTTGCAGCCGGTCCAGTTCCGACTCCATTTCCTCATGGTCCAGATCGCCGTCGTTGTACCTGCGACGCACCTCGGTCATCGCCGCCTTGTTGGCCAGTACCTGGTCCTCATAGTCCTGGGGCAGGTCCACCCTGTAGCCGGACGCCTGCGCCAGCGCCTCCCGGGCAGCCTTCGCGGGCTCCGACCCTACTCCCTGGATATGCTCTGCTGCAGCATGTTCACGGGACTCCAGTGCCGCTACAGCCTGATCAGCGGGCTCGCCATCGGGGGACGGGGCACCTTCGGCTTCAGCACCCAAATCACCGCGGCCCAGCGCCGCAAGCGCAGCCTCGTTGTCTGCATGGGGGTCGTAGTCGTCTTCCTGCATGGAGGAACGCTCGGCGTCGGAGAGAAGGCGCAGTCGATCGTCTTGGTTGCTCATGGTTGAATATTCCTGATGTGCGTGCTCAGGGAAGGTTGGCAGGCTTGGTACGGGGCCATGCATCGCCCATCAATCGGGCATCAGCGGCGTGGCCATCAGCCGCTCGCGCGATATCTGCACCGCGCTGCGCCATGAGTCCACCTCGCTCTGCCAGGTCTTCGAGTAGGGCTGTGCAGGTGCTGGCGTACCGTGCAAGGGAGGGCCGGGCAGCTGCGTCGATACGTTCGGGCAAGCCGGCGAAGTCGCCGCGCAGGCCTGAAGCAGCAGCGTGCATGTCACGCAGGCTGCGCTCAAGATCCTGCTGAGCTGCGGCATTGCGCTGCTGGGTACGCTGGTATGTCGCAAGTGCATTGTTCAAATCCCGTGAAAACGCGGCCACGTCCTGCGCGGCCTGGCGAACGCTGGCCAGTTCAGTGCTGGCTGCATGCAGCCTGAGCTGCTCGAGGCGCAGCCCATGGCGCTGGTCCTGGACCCACCAGGCACAGGCCGCGCCCAAAGCAAAGGCCGCAGCGGCAGCCCAGGGCCGGGCGAAGAGGCTGGAGATCAAGGCACGACCCTCCACTCAAGGCAGATTTCTCCATTCGCCTCGCCTCGCAGTTGCAGGCCGGGCAGTACGGTGGACACACCGCGGATCGTGCCGCGGTTCCAACGGCGGTTCTCGCGGCAGGCGCCCGCAAGGTCACCTGCGTTGGCCTTGCGCAGCAAGGTGCTGGTGGCAAGGCTGCCCGCCCCCTTGTTGTGGACGAAATCGATGAATTGGCCCTGAACGAAAGGGTCGTAGGTCTCCCAATGCACCAGCAGTTGCCGCGCCTGGCGCTCGGCCAGCAGATAGCGACCGCGCTCCAGCGCATAGCAGTCCGCAGGGCTGTACCAGCGCCCGGCAATGACGCCATCACCCGTGATGCCATTGCAGACGGTCAGCGGCTGCCCCTTGCCCAGCCTGTCGGCATAGGGTGCCCCGATGTGTCGCCCGCTGCTCTCGTAGAACGAACCCAGAACCATGGCGACCTTCACGCCGGCCGTTGTACCGGAGTCGTCAGCCACGGCTCGTACATAGGAGTCATGCAACGCCGGCGCCTCGAGGTGCCGGGTCACCAGCGCCCCGCCCGCGCCCATTGCGGCAAGCACCACCAGTGCCGCCAGCCGCCCTGCCAGCCGCACCGGCACCTTGGAGTCCTGTGGGGCCATCATGCACTCCCGATGGCCGGCGACCATGGCCCGGCATCGCGGGCTGATAGGTCTGCCACCCTTTGCTTGACCATCATGGAGCCTCCTGCTCACCAGGGGCATCACGTGCTCCGCCGCGGCGCATGAGGCTCATGCGCATTTCGTGCTCCGCCTGGTCACGGGCCTCTTCAGCCAGCTTCAACTGATACTCCTTGCGGCGGTAGTACCAACTGACAGAAAAGCCCGCGATACCCACCAGTACGCCCATGGCGACGCCAGCCTCCGAGGTCAGCAGCCAGCCGAAGCCGCCCAAGCCCAGCCCACCCCAGCCAACCTTGCTGCCCATGGTTGCCGCAGCACCGGCGCTTGTGGCATGAGCTGCGGCCTCCAAGGCCGCCTGTGTGGCGTCATTGCTCATCGATCACTCCTTGTTGTTCAAACTGCGCGAGGCGGCCCGACATGGAATCGAGATGCTCGCAACTGCGAGTCCGGATCTGGGCCACCCGCTCGCGCGAGTCGGCCTCGATGCATGCCACCTGCAAGCGCACATCCTGGTCCGCCCTGATCTGCAGCGTTTTGTTGGCCAGTTCGGTGTTGGCCTTGGCCAGTTGCCGGCGCATGTTGTCCAACTCGACATCCGCATCGCGCCGCACTGCGGCGGCCGCATTAGCCATGCGCAGAGCCAGGGCCTGGTCTCCGCCGCTGGAGCGCATCTGCTCGGCTTCGGCTTCCAGCTTTTCGGCGCGGGCATTGATTTCGCGGATCTTCGCCACCTGCTCGGCAAGAGCCTGGCGCGCCCCTTCCTGCTGCATCTGCAGGGCCTCGGCCTGGGCCTGCATCTGCTGCTGCATCTGCTGCTGCTCCTCGGGAGAAAGGGACCGGGCCGGGTCGCGCTCCCCGGTCAATTTGCGCATCTCGTCCGCGATCTGCTCCCTGTTGGGGAGATCGGAGTAGTCCATGGCGATGGTCAGCAGGCGCAGTGCGGCCTCAGGCGGCATACGCCCGGCCATCTGCGACAGCGCATCGAACATGACCTGGCGCAGCGTGCCCGCATAGTCCTGCTCGGAGACGATGAAGTCGGCCAGGCTTGCCGTGATGTCGTTGAGATAGCGCACGCTGCCGTCCGGCTGCGTTTCGGGACGGTTGATGCGCACCCAGTCGAGGCGCCCCTTGTGGCCCGATAGCCGGATGACCTTTTCATCCGTATACCACTGCTCTACCAGGCTCAGTTGCTTCTCGCCCTGCAGCTGCACGGCCAGCCTGTGGTTGTCGAATGGCTGTGTGGTCACTACCGAGCCCTGCAGCTGGCGCGCCTTGATGGCCACCCCAGAGCTGGCATTGGTCTGCCGGCCCAGGTTCTCGCCGCCGATGCCGGCGGACTTCTGTATGGCCTGCGTATCCAGGTTCATCATTTGGATCTGGCCGGAGGCCATCTCACTGTCGCGGTGCACCTCGAACTTTCTGCCTGCGCGGTAGATCACCACCCCATCGGGCTGGTTGATTTCCTCACGCGCCTCATTGATGTCGTCGAAGGCGCCCTTCTCGGCGAATATCTGGTTCGTGGACAACAGGAACAGCGCTTTGCTGGCACGCTTGTTCAGGTCCATCTGCAGGTCACGTACCCGCCGTACCACGCCATAGGGCATGCGGTCACGACCGCGGCGATAGCACCAGATGGGCGTAAGACTGAAGCTGTTGTGCCGCATGGGCATCGGTCCCAGCGCCAGCAGGTGGCCTTCCGTGAATACCGCAACATGCATGCGCATGACCACACGGTCCACGATGGCACCGCCCACCTGTCCGATGGCCTGCATCAGCGCCTGGTCCCAGGGTTCGACAAACGCCCCCTTGAACGGCCCTTCGGTCACGACGCGGACCGACGCTGGCATGCGAAACTGGCATTCGATCAGCCGCACACGGCGCCGTTGCTCGTTGTCAGCGTCGCTTCGCCCACCTGAGACGTTTGCAGACG
Organism: Delftia tsuruhatensis NBRC 16741; assembly: GCF_001571325.1. GTDB lineage: Bacteria > Pseudomonadota > Gammaproteobacteria > Burkholderiales > Burkholderiaceae_C > Comamonas > Comamonas tsuruhatensis. Next base: position 74,036 of record NZ_BCTO01000051.1, on the reverse strand, counting down.
GATGCTGGCTGACATGGCCTTGGTAATGGAAGGCGTCCTCGGCCCACTGTTGCGCGCTGTGCTCCTGATCCTGTTGCACCGCACGCTCCAGCACGTCGCGACGGCCCGGGTACATGGTGATGGCGATATCCTCGTCAACCCAGCGCGTACGGAAGATGTAGCGTGCATCGCTCAGGTCGTTCTCCATGGCCATGGAATCCCAGAGCACGTTGCGCCAGTCCTCGTATTTGGAGTAGATGATGTCCTGGGTGGGGTCGTTGCGCACCCCGTCATCAAGCCAGCCCACCCCCACCTTGATGGTGTCTTCGAAAGCCCGACTGCGATTGAAGCCTGTGCGGTTCACATCGGAAACATACTTGAGCACCTTGGTCTTGATGTCGGCCATCTGGACGTCGTCCTCGGTGCGAGGCAGCACACTCCAGTCCACGCGCGCGCGGCGCTCGGTGCCGATCAGCCAGTCGCACATGACGGCCACCTCGTTGAACACCAGAGGTACCTGGCCCCGCTCTTCCAGTCTGGCGGCGTCGGCGGGGTCCCACTGGTCGCCGTCGTAGTAGTCGGCGTCGATGGCCATCTGCAGGCGGTTCTCTGCCTGGATCTCGCGCTCGCGGCAATACCAGCCCAGGAGCTTGCGCAGGGTCTTGCGGGCCTCCGGCTGGTCCAGCGGATGCCGGGGTGTGGTGTCGGCCACCTCAAACGCCTGCGGCTCCTCGTTGAGGACGCGCTCGCCCGCGCCCGCGCTCCGGTTGAAGCGTGATTCAAACAGGGACATACTCTGCCCCCGTATCCGGAACCGTCAGAGCCTGTGCCGCAATCTCCTTCCCATCCAGCGTGACCACCAAGCTGCCAAACTCGCGGCCCTGGTGCTCCCACGGCGGTTCACAGGGCATGGCTACAAGGTCGGGGAGGCCTTCGTGGATGATGGTGGCCACCCTCACCCAATGCGGTCGGCCGGACGGCAAGCCCAACACCTCACATGCTTTTTTGCACATGCGCGCCAGGTAGGCCGGATCATCGTAGAGATAGGCCGCGCTCTCCATCACCACATACCAGGGCGATTTGGGACGCATGCCAGGAACGAGGACCAGGGCGCGTTCACCGTTGATCCAGGTGTAGATGGCTAACAAGTCGCCATGCCGGCGATGAAGATGGGATTTTCGAAGGTCAATGCATGCAGGCATGCCATGACAATGGCAGGCTTGGTACGGTCTCAGCGGGCCATTCCGCCGCCACGCCGCCGTACGCTCAAGGCGCCCTGCCCCGCATTGTCCATTCGCGGCAAAGCCATGGCCAGATAGCGCCACACGTCGGCGCCGTGGCTGGCGTCGTCATGCAGCGGTGCGCCAGGCTCCAGGGTGCGGGGATCTATCTGGCGACGGTACCGGCTCAGGCAGTCCAGCAACTGGGCACATCTGCCGGCATCGACGTAGGCCTGCGAAAAGATGCCACGCGCCAGCCGTATGCCCGCCTCCAGTCCGTAGCGTTCCAGTACCTCGACCTCCCGGCCCATGTCCTGCAGGATCTGTTGCGTGGTCTGTCCAGTCTTGAAATCACCATGCGCGCCGTCGTGGGGCAGGAAGTCCGTACCCCACAGGTAGGGCAATTTCTCCATCTCCTGCACATACCACTCCAGTGTCTTCTGATGGCCCTGCATGAAGTGGATGATCCGGAAATCTACGGCCGTGCGCTGCACGAAGGCAATGGCCATGTCATCGGCCCATCCAAGGTCCCATACAGTGTGTACGGGCAGCCTGGGATTACAAGGCACGCAACATACACGCTCGTCGTTGTAGAGGCGCTCAACTTCGCTGGCGTAGATGGCACCGGCCAGGCTGCGCCTGGGCCGCCCCTCCCAGATGTTCCAGTAGCTGTCGGGATCGCGTTTCAAGTGGCGGACACGCTCCTTATCCAGCACCTCGGGGAACCAGGGGTTGTCGCGCCAGTTGATTTCGCACAGCCAGGTATCGCCGTCCGAATGCGTGATGAAGCGGTCATAGGTGGGGTCGCTGGCCAGGCCGGGGTTGAGCGTCAACCAGATCTCGGAGCCTGGTCTGCGGATGGTGGGCACCAGCACCTCCCAGCTGCGCGCGCTGACGCCCTGCGCTTCCTCCACCCAGACGATGTCGATAGCCTCGAACGACTTGATGGAATTCACCGTATGGGCCTGCAACCCGGCGAACAGGATCAGCGTCCCGTTGGCTCCACGGATTTCCGTGCCCAGTACTTCGTAGAACGCCCCCAGCCCCAGCGCCTCGATCTGGTCCTGCAGCAGGCGATGCACGGAGTCGCGCATGGATTTTTGCACTTCACGCGCACACAGAATGCGCAACGGACGGCTGCTGCCCAACACTAGCAAAGCCATGGCCACGGACCAGGACTTGGCCCCCCCGCGGCCACCGTACATGACCTTGAATCGCCTCGGCTCGAAAAGCAGCTTCAGTTTGGCCGGAAGCTCGACGCTCACGCCAGAGCGCTCGACCTCGTAGTCATGGGCGAAATCTGAAGGTGTCTCGGGCACGAGGCAGCTCTGGCTCCGTGGAGGCGTTTCCATCGGCAAGGGATTCATTCGCCCTCCTGCCGTGGATCATCATCGTGCCTGGACGGTTCAATGAAGCGCACTTCAAAACGCCCCACGCCCACGTTGCTGCGGATGCCGTCCCGCTGGTACAGACCGTGGTAGCGCATCAGCTTCTCGATCACATCCAACTGGTTGCGGATGCTGATTTCCGTGCCGTACTTGCCTTCTTTCGCACCACCGAAAAGCGCCAGCGCCCCCCGGCCAAGGCCACGCGTGTCCTTGACGACCGTGCGCGGCAAGCCGGCGCCGAAGCACTCCGGACATTGCGCCATGGCAGGCCGATGGGCCTCATACCCCACACCACCGAGTTCGGGGAAGTCCTCGGGGTGCTTGCCGGCATCGATCCACTTTTCACGCTTGGCGTTGTACTCGGCGTGTGTGTACTGGTATTCATGGTCCGTTCCGTAGCAATGCCGGCAGCACGATACGTGAACCTCGACCAGATCGCGCGGATCGGCCATCAGCATTTCATGGAGGCGGCGCACCACCTCCTCCGCACGGACTTCGGCATGCTCCACGACACGCTGGCTGCATTCCCTGACATAGTCCTGCACCCGCGGATCCTTGAGCAGCTTGGCACCCTGGGATGCCGCGCTGGATGAGCTGTAGCCTGCCGCGACAGCCGCCCGCGTGGCGTTGAAGCCCGACGCTACGTATTCCCGCGCGAAGCAACGATGCCTTTCCTGAGTGCTGGCATGCTGCCGGGAGGAAGACTTAGTTCCTTCACCGGAACAGACGGTGCTGGAGATTTTCGTTTTCATGCTCGCAACCTGTCAGACTTGGGACGCGCCATCAGTACACCCTTGGCAATTCGCCGACTCCTGGCCGCAGCCGCACAGCAGGCGGTAGCGCATGACCGGCTTGCGGCCGGGCAACTCCGTGAGCCGGCCTTGCACCATTCCGCGGCCCAACAGATACTGAAGCGCCCAATCGACCTCACCTTTCGAGCGTCCCAACTCCAGTACCAGTTCACAATGGAAAAACCAGCGTTCCGGCAGCCGCTGCAGATAGCGCAGCAATGCATCGGTGCCGCTGCCGGGGCGCACGACTCCGGCGGGGCGGGGGTTGTGGTGCCTGCTCCTGTTCTCCTGTCGGCCTTGCAGTTGTCCGGCCAGCCAGTTCATCGCTTCGTGTCCCATGTCGTCAGACCTTTGCTGCAAAGGCTGGGGCCGGGCCAGCAGGGGCCAGGCACGGCGCGCGGTACGAAAGGGGCTGCAGTACGATGCCGGATTGCCGGCATTGCAGCTCGTCATGGTGGAAAAGCATGGTGTTCAAGGTTTCTGGCCTTTCGGTGGACGGTTGAAGTTGCAGGCAAGAGCCGGATGAGGCGAAGTCAGGCAGTTGCACAGCGACGCATGGGTGAGCACTGGCAGAGGGCTGACCCCACAGGGCTGGTGCGGTCATCGCGGCGCCCCTTCCATATGCAGGGCCTGCATGGCATTGCGCAGTACCGTACGGGTGATGGTCCGATCCCCGGCCCGGGCCCGGGCCAGGATGCGGCGCGCCCAGTCCTTGCCATCACCCACGGGGACTAGTTGCACGCTGACAGGCGACGCAGCGGGCGCTGGCAGGCACGACCATCCTTGCAACTGGGCATGCGTGCGGCGCGGCGTGGCAGCACGACATAGCGCCTCGAATTGAGGCAGGTGCGGCGGGAAATCCGGATGGGTTGCAGGCAGCCGGGCAACGGCGGTCTCGATCACCCCCGGGTCGTATTTGGCAAGGGCCGCGCTCCAGACCCGCATGGCCGTGCGTACCCCCAGATCACGGCCTCCGCTATCCAGAACGCCCGTCGCGAACTTGCTCAGGAACAGCGAGCCATAGGACCCCTGCATGACCAGGAACAGGTTTTTCACCGCAGCGCCCGTGGCCTGCTGCTGGGGCTCGCCCTCCGTCGCCGCCCGGTATAGTGTAGAAATGCTCTGCACGGCCTACGCCTCCATGATGGCCGCGTAGGCCGCGCCATGTCGGGCCGATGGCGCCGAGCCACGTACCGCAGCTCTGGCCCGTGGCGGCAGTGCAGCAGCAAGCCACTCCAATGGCTGCAGCGGCCTGGCCTGGGCGCAGGCACGCAGCCGTTCAACCAAGGCCTGGTCGCCATGGGCTTTGCGCAATCCGCCCAGGAAAGAGCGCGCCTGCCGCTCCGGCGTACCCGCATTGACCAGCAGGGACAGACCGTAGCCGAAGATGATCTCGCCGCAACTGCCCTCCTCGCCGGCCGGACGGCCCGGACCGCCAGGTACGGAAAGAACATCAAGGTATTTCTGTCCCTGTCCCTTTCCCTCTCCCTTGGAGGTTCCGTCCGTGCGGACAGCCGTCCGGTGTCTTCGGGACAACGAGGGGCTGTCCCCAGGGACATCGCACTCCTGCACGTCGGGGCAGGCGCCGCCGTCGCCGGCCATGGGCAACGCCTGTCCCGTCGGTCGGCCACTGTGGATCCACTCGTCATAGGAAGGGCGACGCACGTCCGTTCCGTGCCTGTCGTTGTGTTTCTTGATACGTCCACATTCCGTGCGCCACCGCTGCAATAGCTTGGAAGCCCAGGCATCTCGCGCCTTTTCCGCCACCACAGGATGGTGGTAGCGTCCATCACTGCATAGCACCCAGCCATGCATGGCGCCCTCACGCACCCGTTTCCACCTGGGATCGATGCGGCCACGCAGCGCGTAGCCCGCCTGCTTTGCAATCCATGCGTCGTTATCCGGCATGGAACCTGCAGGCACCTGGTGCCAGGCCGCCGACCACAGCAGCACTGCCGCCCAGCAGGCATCCGGGGTTTTATTTGCGGCCAGGTCCGAATCACGCAGACGAGCCACATCCAAAGGCATGAATGGAAAGTCGGACAGGTCGCAATCTGGAGGGACCATGGGCTCTGGCCGGGCTGCGAAGCAAGGCTTTGTCATACCGGCCTCCCGGCGCGCATTGATCGCACCTCATGCTGGAAACGCGCCCTGTCCGTCAAGGGCAGCGCATCCAGGGAAAACCGGCCTGCCCCCATGGCAACCATTGCATCGGCCAGGCCCAGCTCCACTCTTGCGCCCCCATAGATCAGCTTGCTCAGAAGGCCTGGAGTCGTACCGCACCGCGCTGCAAACTCGGCGCGCCCGTAGCGATCCAACCCCCTGAAAAACAGTTTGAAAGAGTTCATGAAGGAATAGTACCTCAAGAACCATAAAAAAGATACCTTAAGGTATATTGTACCCACAGGTATTCAGGCGGAAAATTTCCCCATGGATCACCAAACACGCCTGCAGCAACTTCTCACGATCGTCTGCACCGAGTTCACCCACGGCAACCGGGCCGCAATGGCGCGCGCCATCGGGAAAGACGCAAGCTACGTCAACCGCCTCTTCTACCCACTGGACAAGAAGGGCGCCAAAGGCATAGGACAGGAATTGATGGAAGCCACTCGCATCGCGTTCGATTTGCCAAGAGGCTTCTGGGAAATGACACCAGCCGAGGCCTCCGCCGCCCTCAAAACCACCCCCATCCTGGTAGAAAATGCTGAAAAGAAACTCACGCGGGACGAAATAGTGATCCGACAGTACTCCACTGGTGGCGCCATGGGCGGCGGACTGGTCCTTCGAGATCAGCCTGGCGTCATCAAGAGCTGGAGCGTCAATAGCGAGTGGGCCCAGAAAAACCTGCCCTATGTGACCTCCTATGACAATCTGGCCATCGTGACGGGGTTCGGAGACTCCATGCTCGGAATGTTCAATCCCGGCGACCCACTCCTGGTGGACACCGGCGTTAGGGAATGCGAGTTCGACGGCGTCTATTTCTTCTCGGTGGATGGAGAGGGCTTCATCAAGCGCCTCCAGCGAATTCCAGGGGAAGGCATCCTCGTGATCAGTGAAAACAAGAAATACCGTGAGTGGTACATCAAGCCTGGCATGAACCTTCAAATCCTGGCCAAGGTGCTACGAGCCTGGGAGAGCAAAGCCTACTGACACGACCCCATCTTCAAGCAACAAGCCACCTGCGGGTGGCTTTTTCATGACCTCACAATACCCATAGATACCCCAAGGTCAATACCCTGACAGTTGTCACAAAAATTACCCCAAGGTATATTTCACGCACACAAAGCCGCAAACGAACACTACCCAGATTCACCTCGGACCTACAGCCCATCCTGTTTTCAACTTCCCGCCTGCGTATGCCTGCCCGACCCGCCCACTGATCACGGAGGTTCATGAAAGCCCAAACCATCACAGCCTGCTGGGCCAATCTGGCCCAGGCCCGCCATGCCACACGCGAGGGGTACGAACAGGAGCTGGACGACGCCCTGGATGCCTACCAACGGGAAAACTACGGCCCACCCTGGGCGCCCGAATTCATACAAGAAGCCCTGCGTGACCTGCCCTACGCCGTAGCCCGACAGATTGCCGCAGCAGGCGAAACACAAACATCCGGGAGCCTTGCAAGTATGGGCGCAGCCCTGGACTCCTGGATAGGAGGCTACGCCCGCCTATGCGCAACCCGGCAGTTCCACCCGTTGGGATACGGCATCAGCCCCTGAGTCCGCGCCTCCAAGTGATCTGCCTCGTACCGCCAATCGACCTCGAAAGGACCATGCACCATGCGAATGATGTGCCCCCACTGCAATGAACACGCCTACACGCGCACCAGCCTGCAATTGACGAACACCAGCCGGGAAACTATTTTCCAGTGCCGCAACTTTGAATGCGGTCACGTGTTTTCCGCAGTGACCGAGATCAACCGCACCATATCCCCCAGCGCCATACCCAACCCTGGCGTGGTGCTGCCGATGAGCACACATATCAAGCGACGCGAAGTGGCCCGCCAGATGGCGGCCATGCCGCTATCGGAGTTCAATGCGCAGCAGCACCGATGCACGGATGCCGCAGCACAGGCCGCTCAGTGATCGCTGCCCGCAAGAAAACGGCGTGCCTGGTCACGCGCCCCGTCGAAGATCTGCCGGGCCATAGGCTGCGGCACGCTGGCCGGCAGGCGCGGCTGCAGCCGGGCTATGGCACCGTCCAGCGCCTCGACCATCTCCACCATGCTTTCCCACAGGCCTGCGATGCGCGTGGTCTCCGCCAGGACCTTCCAGTGGCGGCGCTGGATCTCGGCCAGGCGGTAGTGGCGGCTGCGCCCTGGCAGAGCCATGGCCATCCTGGCGCGCTGGCGGGCGATCTTGCCGTGGCCGTGACCGATGATGGGCCAGGCCGACAGCACGTCGTACAGCGGCGTCATCTCATAGCCGCCGCCCGGCTGCAGAAACACAGAGAAATTCTTGGCATGCCCGTCCGTGGCCGCCAGCAGCCAGAACGCCAGCTGGGCCATCACGAAGCGGGCGCAATCCTGGGCAGGCTCGCTGCCATGCTGCAGCACCTGCAGGCACTGCAGCATGCCGGGCCCGCCGTGGGTCTCGTACTTGTTGGCGCTGGCAACGCCGCGCACCTGGCAGAAATCCTCCTGGGGCAGGCGCGCAATCCAGCCCTGCGCCGTCCAGGCGCGGTCAAAGCGCTCTACGCACAGCACCTGCTGCCCGCCAAAGCTCTCGATGCTGCTGTCGGCCACGGCAAAGCCCAGCTCGGCCAGCAGGCGGGCGCACAGCCACTCATTGGCCACTGACTCGCTCAGGTCGTAGTGCCAGTGCGGCACCACGCCGATGGCCGGCTTCAGGATATGCGTGGTCGGCGTCGCGCCCAGCGGGCGGCACCACTGGCCGCCATGGCGCAGCACCGCCGTCTTCTCCTGCGCACCGGCAATGGACAGCCGGAACTCCTGGTCCACCTCCAGCGCGCCAAACCCGCCACCCAGGCTGGCCAGGTGCTCTGCAATCTGCGCCTCGCTCAGCGGCTCGAAGCGCACCTGGTCGAACCCTTCGGGCACGGCCCCCTCGGGCAGCAGCTGCACGGCCCCCACGCAATCGCGACCAATGGCCTCCAGCAGCGAGAACGCATCGGCCCCGCGCAGCCCGAAGCGCTGGTGAATGCGCCGGCGAATGCCCTCGCCGTCCGGCAGCAGGTTGTCGAAATAGTGGGCCACCACCTCGCCCGCCACCGTCAGGTCGCGCGTGAAGGGCATGGACAGTGACAGCGGCCGCGCATGCGCGCTCTGCGGCCAGGCCGGGTCATAGGCGAACACATGGCGGCCTGTGCGCGTGACCTCCCAGGTGCCCACCCGCTCCCCATTCATCCAGACGCCCAGCGCCGCCATCACCAGGACCCTTTCGGCTTGCGGTCCTGCCAGTGCGGCGGCAGCGCCTGCGGCTTGAAGGCCACGGGGCGGTCGGCGGGCTTGCGGGGCACGTTGTCACCCGCGTACGGTTGTGGAGCGGGCTCGGCAACCTTCGACGCAGCAGGTCCAGGTACAGGCACAGACACAGGTGCAGACGCAGGAGAAGCCACCGCATCCGCCCTGGGCCGCATGAGCAGATCGACATCCAGCAGCTGCAGGATCTCCATCAGCTGGCGCACGCTGATGGCGGCCGGGTCACGCTCTATCGCCGCCACACGCGACTGGGACACGCCCAGCCGCTGTGCCAGTTCAGCCTGGCTCACGCCAGCGGCCTTGCGCAGCGACTTCAGGTGCAGCGCAAGCTGATCGGGCAGTTGCAACAGGTGGTCCATGGTGTTCTCCTGGCCAGGGCATTCAAAATATCATCTCAAGATGATGAATTGAAATTATCACTCTAGAATAATATTGTCAAGATATCATATTGGAGTGATATTTCTGGCAGCCATCCTGCCTACAACCGTGCCGCGATGTCCTCGGCCGTCTCTCGGTAATAGGTATTGAACAGCTCGTTGATATCCACGTGGCCGCTGATGCGGGCCAGCGTCATCACATCCACGCGCTTGCTCAGCCAGGTCAGCGCCGTGGCGCGCAGGTCATGGAAGCGCAGGCCCTGCACCATCACCCGGTCGCGCAGCTTGCGGTAGAGCGTGTCGCGGCTGGCGTCGCTGATGGTCCAGTAGGCGTCGCGCCCGGCAGCCTCGGCGGCGGCGTCCAGCACGCGCAGCAGGCGCACGGCACGGCGCGTCAGCGGCACATGGCGCTCGCCCACCTTGGCCTCGGTCTTGTGGTGCGGCAGGTGGTAGACCCGGCGCTTGAGATCCACATTGCTGCGGCCCATGCGCAGGATCTCGCCGCTGCGCATGGCCGTGTGCAGGGCCACCAGCATGGTCCAGGCCGTCTGCTCCATGGCGGTGACAGGCGCCAGGCGCGGCGAGACATTGGCCGAGCGCAGCATGCGCCGCACCTCGCTCCACTGCCCCGTGCGCCGGCGCGCATGGGACTTGGCCGGCAGCTTGATCTCGGGCCAGGGGCTCTTGCCCACCCATTTCCACTGCTTGACCGCCAGCGTCCAGATCGGACGGAATTGCTGCGCCTCGCGCAGCACGCTGGCGCCGGAGACCTGCTGCAGCCGCGCATCGCGCCAGCGCGCCAGGTCGTCACCCGTGATCTCGTGGAACACCTTGGCCGCCAGCTCGGGAAACTCGCGCAACCAGGCATCAAAGCGCAAATGGTCGGCCCGCGCCGTGCTGGCCGTCTTTTTGTCGGTGACCTCGCGCCGATAGCGCTCCACCGCCTCGGCCAGCGTGCGCCGCGGAAACTCCCCGCGCGCGCCGGCCAGAATGGCCGCCTCCTCGGCCACGGCCCAGCCCTGCGCCTCGGCCTTGGTCGCCCGCGTGGCGGTGCGCCGGATGCCCGCACGCTCCACCTCGGCCCGCCAGCCGTTCTTCACCTTACGGAAATACGCCATCCCACCTCCTGCAGCCCGCGCGGGATCACAAGCGGGATCTGCGCGGGATTGTGATGTGATTTTGCGCTGTTTTGTGCCGGTTTCAACCTGCTCCGTTTTGCCTCCAGAACCCAGAAAAAAAGCCCGCCTCCTCTACAGGAAGCGGGCTTGAGCAGTGTTCGCCGCAGTTGAGCGGCGTTGGTGCGTGGTGCGCGGGGGGGGACTCGAACCCCCACACCATTGCTGGCGTCAGGACCTAAACCTGGTGCGTCTACCAATTTCGCCACCCGCGCTGGTTCTTGGGGAGCCGCCTGCGCGGCGGCTCCTAGGTCAGGGCGCAGATTCTAGCCGCAATTGCGGGGTGCATTGCCATACCCCGGATTTGAGCGGCGGCCTCTGCGTTTTCGCCACCTCAATGCGTGGGCTCACGGCGCACGCGGAACACGGCGGCGTACATGGCCGGCAGCGCCAGCAGTGTCAGCACGGTGGCCACGATCAGCCCGCCCATGATGGCCACGGCCATGGGGCCCCAGAACACGCTGCGCGACAGCGGGATCATGGCCAGCACGGCGGCGGCGGCCGTCAGCACGATGGGGCGCAGGCGGCGCACGGCGGCCTCGATGATGGCGTCCCAGGCCGGCACGCCGCGCGCGCGGTCGGTCTCGATCTGGTCGATCAGGATCACCGAGTTGCGCTGGATCATTCCCATCAGCGCCACCACGCCCAGCAGCGCCACGAAGCCGAAGGGCCGGCCCAACAGCAGCAGCGCCGCCGCCACGCCGGGAATGCCCAGCGGCCCGGTGATGAACACCAGCAGTGAACGGCTGACACTGCGCAGTTGCAGCATGAGCAGCGTGAAGGTGAGGAACAGCATCACGGGCACACCAGCGACGATGGCGTCCGAGCCCTTGGAGCTTTCCTCCACGGCGCCGGCCACATCGATGCGGTAGGCCGTGTCGCCTGCGGCATGCCAGCGCGCCTCGATCTCGCGCAGGCCGGGCAGCAGCGCATGGGTCAGCGTTGCGCCCTGCAGGCCCTCGCGCACATCGCCCTGCACGGTGATGGCGAACATGCGCTTTTCTCGCCACATCACGCCGGGTTCCCAGACCATCACGGGCTTGGCGATCTGCGTGAGCGGGATCGACTTGCCCGATGCCGTGGGCAGGTAGGCATTGGCGATATCGGTGATGGCGTCGCGCTCCGAATACGGCGTGCGCAGCACGATGTCGATGAGCTTGTCACCCTCGCGGAACTGGCCCACGGTGGAGCCGCTGAGCATGACGCGGGCCGCCTGGGCGATGGCCTGGCTGCTCACGCCCAGGGCGCGCGCCTTGTCCTGGTCCACCTCCAGGCGCACGGCCTTGACGGACTCGTTCCAGTTGTCGTTGACGCCGCGCATGTCGGCGTTGGCGATCATGGCCTGCTTGACCTCGTCGGCATAGGCACGCAGCTTTTGCGGATCGGTGCCGGAGACGCGGAACTGCACCGGATAGGGCACGGGAGGCCCGTTGGGCAGCAGCTTGACGCGGCCGCGCACCTCGGGGAACTCCTGGGCCAGCAGCGCCGGCAGCGCCTTGCGCAGCCGCTCGCGCGTGGGCAGGTCCTGGGCCACCAGGATGAACTGCGAGACGTTGTTCTGCGGGAACACCTGGTCCAGCGGCAGGTAGAAACGCGGCACGCCCGAGCCTACCCATTCGCTGACCGTGCGCACGCCGTCGAGCTTCATGAAGCGCTCTTCCACGCGGCGCGTGACGGCCTCGTTGGCGGCCAGCGACGTGCCTTCGGGGAACCAGATGTCCACCAGCACCTCTGGCCGGCTGGAATCCGGGAAGAACTGCTGCTGCACGCGCGACATGCCCACCAGGCCCAGCGCGAAGACCAGCACCGTGATGGCGATGGTCAGCCAGCGGTGCGTCACGCACCAGTTCACGGCGCGCCGGAAGCGGTTGTAGAACGGGCTGTCGAAGACCTCATGCTCGGCTGAGGACGCATTGAGGTTGGTCTCCTCGATGGGCACCTCGCCCGAGGCCACCTCGGGCGGCAGCGTGGCCGCGTGCGGCGGGCGCTTGAGCAGCAGCATGCCCAGGTAGGGCACGAAGTACACCGAGGCGAACCAGCTGAGCACCAGCGCAATCACCGTCACCGCGAAGATGGCGAAGGTGTACTCGCCCGTCATGGACTTGGCCATGCCGATGGGCAGGAAACCTGCCGCCGTGATCAGCGTGCCGGTCAGCATGGGCTTGGCCGTGATCTCGTAGGCAAAGGTGGCGGCGCGGTACTTCTCGTAGCCCTCCTCCATCTTGCGCACCATCATCTCGACGGCAATGATGGCGTCGTCCACCAGCAGGCCCAGCGCGATGATCAGTGAGCCCAGCGACACCTTGTGCAGGCCGATGTTCCAGTACCACATGGCCAGGAAGGTCGCGGCCAGCACCAGCGGGATCGTGATGGCCACCACCAGGCCCGGGCGCGGGTCGATGTACCAGCGCTTCCACAGCGGCTGGTGGCCCTCGCGCTTGTGCAGGCCCAGGCTGATGAAGCTCACGGCCAGCACCACCACCACGGCCTCGATCAGCACCTGCAGGAATTCGTTGACCGAGTCGGCCACGGCCTTGGGCTGGTCCTGCATGTTGGCCAGCTCCACGCCGGCCGGCAGCGTGCGTGCGATGTCGCCCACGGCGCCGCGCAGGGACTTGCCCAGGCGGATGATGTCGCCACCCTTGGTCATGGACACGCCCAGCGCAATCGTCTCGCGCCCCTGGTGGCGGACCTTCACATTGGCCGGATCGGCATAGCCGCGGCGGATCTCGGCGATATCGCCCAGACGCAGCTGCGCGCCCGATGCGCCGCGGATGGGCATGGCGCGCAACTCGTCCACCGCCAGGAACTGGCCGGCCACGCGCACCTGCACGTCCTCCCGCGGCGTCTGCAGCACGCCTGCGCCCTCGATGGCGTTTTGCTGGCCCAGCTGGCCGAGCACCTGGTTCATGTCCAGGCCCAGCTGCGACAGGCGGCGCTGCGACAGCTCGATGTAGACCTTCTCGTCCTGCACGCCGAACAGCTCGACCTTGGCCACATCGGGCACGCGCAGCAGCTGCTGGCGCACGTCGTCGGCCATGGTCTTGAGCTCGGCGTAGCTGAAGCCGTCGGCCTGCAGGGCGTAGATCACGCCATAGACATCGCCGAACTCGTCATTGAAGAACGGCCCCTGCACGCCCTGCGGCAGGGTGTAGCGCATGTCGCCGATCTTCTTGCGCACCGTATACCACAGCTGCTGGACATCGCCGGGGCGCGAATTGTCCTTGAGCTGGAAGATGATCAGCGACTCGCCGGGCTTGGAGTAGCTGCTGATCTTGTCGGCGTAGGGCACCTCCTGCAGCGTACGCTCGATCTTGTCGGTGACCTGCTCGGCCATCTGCTGCGCCGTGGCGCCCGGCCAGTTGGTGCGCACCACCATGGCGCGGAAGGTGAAGGGCGGGTCTTCGTCCTGCCCCAGCTGGAAGTACGAGGCAAAGCCCAGCAGCAGCAGCACGACCATGAAATAGCGCGTCAGCGCCACATGGTCCAGCGCCCAGCGCGAAAGATTGAAGTGCCCGCCCTGCGGCGCCTTGTGCTTGGGCCCGCTCATTGGGCCGCTCCGCTGGACGCAGCACCTGCGGAAGCTGCGGCACCTGCGGCGGCAGGCGCCTGTGCCGGCTGCTGCGTCTTGTCATACCGGTCCTGATAGACCGTGACCTTCTGCCCGGGCGTGAGCACATGCACGCCGGCGGCCACCACCTGCATGCCGGGCGTCAGGCCGGCGGCAATCACGGCCTCGTTGCCATCGGCCGTGGCCAGTTGCACGGGCTGCAGCTTCACCGTGCTGCTGGCGGCATCGAACACCCACACGGCCGTGCCCTGGCCGCCGCCGCCTTCCTGGCGCAGCGCCGTGGTCGGCAGCTTGATCACGGGCTGGCCCGTGGGGCCCATGCCCTCGGGCAGCGCATGGACCGTCGCGCCCAGCGGCGGCACGGCGGCCGCATCCGACGCGGGCAGTGCCACCTTCACCTGGTAGGTGCGCGTGACCGGATCGGCACTGGCCGCCACCTCGCGCACCTGGCCCTGCAGCGGCTGCATGCCGGCCGACCACGGGCGCACATTCACTTTCTGGCCCACGCGGATGGCGCCGCGCTTGTCTTCGGGCACCACGAACACCACGTCGCGCGGGCCGTCCTGGGCAATGCGCACCACGGGCGAGCCGGCCGACACCACCTGGCCGGGCTCGGCGTCTATGCCTGTCACCACGCCGGGCACATCGGCCAGCAGTTGGGCATAGGCCTCCTGGTTGCTCTGCGATGCCAGCTGCGCCTTGGCCTGGTCCAGCGTCGCCTGGGCGGACTTGAGCGTGGCCTCGCGCCGCTCCAGCTCCGCACCGCTGATGAAATTCTGCGCCTTCAGCTGCGAGTAACGCCTCACATCGGCGGCGGCAAGATCGCGCTGCGTGGTCGCGGCCGCCACCTGGGCGCGCGCGGCGTCAGCTCCCAGCCGGTAGTCGCTGGCATCGAGCCGCGCCAGCAACTGGCCTGCCTGCACGTGCTGGCCCAGCTCCACCTCGCGGCGAACGAGCTTGCCGGCCACGCGAAAGCCCAGGCGCGACTCTATGCGCGCGCGCACCTCGCCCGCGTATTCCAGTTGCGTGTCCAGCGCGCCCACGCCTACGGTGAGCAGCTTGACGGCGCGCACCGGCTCGGGCGGCGGCTCGGCCTTGGAACAGGCGCCCAGCGCCAGCGCGGCGGCCAGGCACAGAGGGGCAAGAAGAAGATGGCGCGGCAAAGCGCGCGCGGCAGGGTTCGATGGCAAGTCGGGCATGTGGATCCGGGAGGGCTGGTGCGAAAAGCGGCTGCGGGCTGCAAGATCCGGGCAACATGCCGCGGCAGCTGGCTGGCGCCGTTTACTGACTGACGGGTTAGTAATTTAGGAGAAGCCCTTGAGCCCGTCAAGTGAAATGCATGGCCTTGCGCGCAGCATCGACAATCGGCCACCGTGAAGTCCACCGCTCCCCCCCTGCCCGCCTCCCCCGCCCCGGTCACGCACTACGAGAACTTTCCCGTGGCGTCCTGGCTGTGCCCGCCCCGCTTGCGCCCGCCGATTGCCGCGCTCTACCACTTCGCACGCACTGCAGACGATCTGGCCGACGAAGGCGACGCCACGCCGTCCGAGCGCCTGGCCGCGCTGGCCGCCTACCGTGCCGACCTGATGGCGCTGGGCACCGAAGGCGAGGCCTCCATGCTCGCCCGCACGGCCTGGCCTCTTGTCTTTGCAGGGCTGGCGCCGCAAGTACGCGCCCACCAGCTGCCGCTGGCGCTGATGGACGACCTGCTCAGCGCCTTCGCGCAGGACGTGCACAAGACCGAATCCGGCACCACCTACGCCGACCGCGCCGAGCTGCTTGACTACTGCCGCCGCTCGGCCAACCCCGTGGGCCGGTTGCTGCTGCATCTGTACGGGGTGGATGATGCCGAATCGCTGGCCCGCAGCGACGCCATCTGCACCGCCCTGCAATTGATCAATTTCTGGCAGGACTTCAGCGTGGACCTGCCACGCCAGCGCCACTACCTGACCGATGCCGACTGCACCGCCCATGGCGTGCGGCGTGAAGACCTGCGCGCCGAGCCCGCTGCATTGACCCCTGCCGTGCGCGCGCTGCTGGCCGACCAATCGGCCTGGGCGCGCGCCCTGATGCAGTCCGGCGCACCGCTGGTGCACCGCCTGCCGGGCCGCATCGGCTGGGAGCTGCGTCTGGTGGTGCAGGGCGGGCTGCGCATACTGGACAAGGTCGATGCGCTGCAGGGCGCCAGCCTCTACCGCCGCCCCACCGTCGGCAAGGCCGATGCCCCGCTGCTGCTGTGGCGCGCCCTGCGCATGTGATGGCGGGCCGGCCGTTGCGACACCCAGGCTTTGGCTCCCAGCCGTCCATGGGACAATCCCGCCCCATATGAATCCGGATCAGTACGTCCAAGACAAGGCTGCCGCCTCGGGCAGCAGCTTTTATTACGCCTTCCTCTTCCTGCCGCGCGAGCGCCGTGCCGCCATCACCGCCTTTTATGCGTTCTGCCGCGAAGTGGACGACGTGGTGGACGAAGTCTCCGACCCCGGCGTGGCCGCCACCAAGCTCGGCTGGTGGCAAAACGAAGTGCACCAGGCCTTTGCAGGCAAGCCCTCCCATCCCGTGATGCGGGCGCTCATGCCGCACGCCCCGGTCTACGCCATCGAGGAGCGCCACCTGCAGGCGGTCATCGACGGCTGCCGCATGGACCTGGAGCAGACCCGCTACCTGGACTTCCCGGGCCTGGCGCGCTACTGCCACCTGGTCGCAGGCGTGGTCGGCGAAGTGGCCGCGCGCATCTTTGGCCAGACGCAGGAAGAAACCACGGCCTACGCCCACAAGATGGGCCTGGCCTTCCAGCTGACCAACATCATCCGCGACGTGGGCGAGGACGCCATGCGCGGACGCATCTACCTGCCCATCAGCGAGCTGCAGCAGTTCGACGTCAAGGCGCATGAGATCACCAAGCGCGAATACTCGGACCGCTTCACCGCGCTGATGCGATTTCAGGCCGAGCGCGCCCACCGCCTCTACGACGAGGCCCTGGCCCTGCTGCCCGCGGCCGACCGCCGCACGCAAAAGCCCGGCCTGATGATGGCCAGCATCTACCGCACCCTGCTGCGCGAGATCGAGGCCGACGACTTCCGCGTGCTCCACCAGCGCATCAGCCTGCCGCCGCTGCGCAAGTTGTGGCTGGCCTGGAAGATGCAGGCGCTGGGGCGCATGGCGCGGTGAGCAGAGACAGCGCCAAGGACACGCCGCGCGCCGCCATCCTCGGCGGAGGCTGGGCCGGCTTCGCGGCCGCCCTTGCGCTGGCCCGCAGCGGCTGGCACATCACCCTGCACGAGGCCGCACGCGAGCCCGGCGGCCGTGCGCGCGGCATGGACCTCGACACGCCACAGGGCCTGCTGCGCGTGGACAACGGCCAGCACATCCTCATCGGTGCCTACACCGAAAGCCTGCGCCTCATGCGCGAGGTGGGCGTGGACCCTGAACGGGCGCTGCACCGCCAGCCCATGGCCCTGCCCTATGCCGATGGCAGCGGCCTGCGCTTTCCCGACTGGCCTGCGCCGCTGGATGCGCTGGCCGGCATTGCCACCGCACGCGGCTGGAGCCTGGGAGAGCGCGCAGCCCTGCTGGCGCGCGCCGTGCGCTGGCGGCTGGCGGGCTTTCGCTGTGCGGCCGAAGCCACGGTGGCCGACCTCTGCACAGGCCTGCCGCAACGCCTGATCACCGAATTCATCGACCCGCTGTGCATCTCGGCGCTCAACACACCCATTCACCTGGCCAGCGGCACGGTGTTCCTTCGCGTGCTGCGCGATGCGCTGTTCAGCGGCCGTGGCGGCTCGCATTTCCTGGTGCCGCGCCGTGACCTGGGCAGCCTGTTCCCCGCGCCGGCCGCGCAGTGGATGCAAGAGCGCGGCCACGCCGTGCGCCTGGGCAGCCGCGTGTCCGAACTGCAGCCCCAGGGCCCGCACTGGACGCTGGGCGCAGCCCAGGGCGAAGACGCGCCCTTTGACGCCGTGCTGCTGGCCTGCCCCGCGCCCGAGGCGGCGCGCCTGGCACTCACCGCCGCCGAGCACGACAGCCTGCCTGCACGCGACGGCATAGCCCTGCAGCGCTGGGCGCAGCTGGCCCAGGACCTGCAGCACCGCCCCATTGCCACCGTCTATGCGCAGACCGGCGATCCCTCCCACACATTGCCCCCGGGCGCGCCCTGGCTGGCGCTGCGCTCCACGCCCGATGCGCCTGCGCAATTCGTCTTCGACCGTGGACAACTCGGCGGCCCGCAGGGCCTGATGGCCTTCGTCATCAGCGACAGCGCATCGGACCGCGACACCCTGCAGGCCCAGGTGCTGGCCCAGGCACGGGCGCAGTTGGGCTGGCATGGACTGGTTGCGCTGCGCACCGTGATCGACAAGCGCGCCACCTTCGCCTGCCTGCCCCAACTTCAGCGGCCCGGCCTGGAGCTGGGCCACGGCCTGTGGGCCTGCGGCGATCATGTGGACGGGCCGTATCCGGCCACCATCGAAGGCGCCGTGCGCAGCGGCATGCAGGCTGCCGAGGCCGCAGCCGCAGCCCATCGCACAGCACACACCGACTGACCCCCGGGTATCTCCGTAGCCTGCGGACCCCGGTTTGACAGCAGATTGACAGCCGCCAGCGCCACCATCGCTGGCGCCGCATCTGCTGCGGACCATCCACTACAACGATATCCAGGAGACCAGACATGCCTTCGCGCGACTTTCTTCACCACGCAGACCTGCCCCCGCTCAGCCGCCGCCAACTGCTGGCCGGCACGGGCGCCATGGCCCTGTCTGGCCTGCTGCCTGCGGCCGCGCTGGCGCAGGACGCCTGGCCCACACGGCCCATCCGCTTTGTCGTGCCCTTTGCGCCGGGCGGAAGCTCGGAAATCGTGGCGCGCTCCACGGCCGCCGAGCTGTCCAAGACCCTGGGCCAGAACGTCTTCGTGGACAACAAGCCCGGCGCGGCCGGCAACATCGCCATGCAGGAAGTGGCGCGCGCCGATGACCAGAGCACCGTCATCCTGGGCCACATCGGCACCCTGGCCGTCAATCCCTACATCTTCGACAAGCTGCCCTACGACGCGAACAAGGACTTCCAGCCCGTCAGCCTGCTGGCCAAGGTGCCCAGCCTTTACGTGGTCCACCCCGACGTGCCGGTCAAGAACCTGCGTGAACTCATCGCCTATGCCAGGAAAAAACCCGGCCAGCTCAGCTACGGCTCGGCCGGCAATGGCAGCGCCGGGCACCTGGCCTTCGAGTACCTGAAGATGACGGCCGAGATCTTCATGCTGCACGTGCCCTATCGCGGCACGGGGCCGATGATGACGGACCTGATGTCAGGCCGCCTGGACGCCGCCTCGGTCGGCGCCGCCGCTCTGCTGCCCTTCATCAAGGCAGGCAAGGTGCGCTGCATCGCCACGGGATCGACCCAGCGCCTGCCCCAGTTGCCCGATGTGCCCACCGTGGCCGAGCAGGGCTTCCCGGGCTTCGAGATGACCCAGTGGTACGGCATGCTCGCCCCCTCCAGCATGACCCGAGCCCACGTGGACAAGCTGGCCGCCGAATGCGCCAAGGCCGTCAAGGCGCCGGACGCGCTCAAGCGCCTGCAGGGCGATGCGGCAGAGCCCATCGGCAGCACGCCCCAGCAGTTCGCGCAGTTCATTGCCACCGAGCAGACGCGCTGGCAAAAGGTGCTCAAGCGCGCCCAGGTCAAGCCGGACTGAGCGCACACGGACTGACACTCCCAGGTACAGGCGCAGGCCCCGGCATCAGCTGGCCGGGCCAGCCTTCTCGGCCATGGCGCGCAACACGCCCTGGCTGGCCTTTTGCACATGCTCGGCGCTCAGGCGCGCAGCCTGGTCCGCGTCGCCCTGCTCTATTGCCGTCACGATGGCATCCAGCTCGGCCAGCGTCTGCGGCAGGCGCCCGGGCTGGGACATGGAGATGCGCCGCAGCACCGTCACGCGGTTGTTCAGCTGCCGCAGCATCTGGCCGGCCACCAGATTGCCGCAGCCCTCGATCAGGATGTCGTAGAACTGGTTCTTGATCGCCAGCAGGGCCACCTTGTCGCTGGCCACGGCGGGCACGGCCAGCTCGCCCAGCTTGGCGCGCAGCGCGGCGCGCTGGCCTGCCGAGGCATGCAGCGCAAAGCCCCGGCTGGCCAGCCCCTCCAGGCTGGCCCGCACCTCGTAGATATCGCGCACCTCCTGCACCGAGATGTCCGTGACCTCGGGACCGCGGTGCGGAACGATGGTGATCAGCCCCTCGGCCTGCAGGTGCTGCAGCGACTCGCGCAGGCACGAACGGCTCACATCAAGGCTCTCGCACAGTTCGCGCTCGGACAGCTTCTGGCCCGGCGCAAACACGCCATCGAGGATGGCCGTGCGCAGGGTCTGCGTCGTGCGCAGGCGCAGCGACGTTTCTTCGCGGGGGACACGCAGCATCTGGTTCATGGGATGAATCCTACCCGCCAATCCAGGGGCCGGACGGACTGACGGATTGTCATACACACACCTGGCGCGGCAGGCAATCCCGATTTTCATCAAGTAGGATTGTCTGACAATCTGATTAAATCCATTCCACCGAAAGACACCTTCACCGCCTTCCATCAGGAGTTTTCATGACCCGAGCCTACGCCCCCAAGAACCCCGCCCTCTTCGACCAGGGCCTGTCCACCCGCCGCGAGGTGCTGGGCGCCGAGTATGTCGATGCGTCCATCCAGAACGCCACGGACTTCAACATCGACATGCAGGAGCTGGTCACGCAGTACTGCTGGGGCGATGTCTGGAACCGCCCGGGCCTGGACCGCAGGACGCGCTCCTTCCTGAACCTGGCCATGATCACGGCGCTGAACCGCCCGCATGAACTCAAGCTGCATGTGCGCGGCGCCATCAACAACGGCCTGAGCAAGGACGAAATCAAGGAGGTCTTCCTGCAGACCGCCATCTACTGCGGCGTGCCGGCCGCCATCGACTCCTTCCGCGTGGCTTCGGAAGTCTTCAAAGAGATGGACATCTGAGGCACGCAGCATGACCACCATAGGATTCATCGGCCTCGGAATGATGGGCCAGCCCATGGCCCACCTGCTGCACGCCGCAGGGCACGCCCTGGTCATCCGGGACGCCGTGCCCGCTGCCACCGCACGATTCGCGCAGGAACATGCGGGTGTGGCCGTGGCATCCGGCGCGGCCGACTTTGCCAGCTGCAGCGTGGTCTTCACCATGCTGCCCGACTCCCGCATCGTCGATGCCGTGGTCGGCGAACTGGCCCCGCACCTGCCGCCCGGCGCCTGCATCATCGACATGAGCTCTGCCGACCCCAACCGCACGCGTGCGCTGGCCGGCCTGCTGGGCGAGCGCGGCATCGGGCTGCTGGATGCGCCGGTCTCCGGCGGCGTCAAGCGCGCCATTGCGGGCACGCTGTCCATCATGGTCGGGGGCGATGCGGACCTGCTCGCCCAGCACCTGCCCCTGCTGCAGCGCATGGGCCAGGCCATCACCCATGTCGGCCCCGTGGGCGCGGGCCATGCGCTCAAGGCGCTGAACAACTATGTCTCGGCAGCGGCCCTGATCGCCACGGCCGAGGCCATCCACGCAGGCGCGGCCTTCGGCATTGCGCCGGCCACCATCGTGGATGTGATCAATGCCTCCACCGGCAAGAACAACACCACCGAAAACAAGGCCCACCAGTTCATGCTGAACGGCGCCTTCAACTCGGGCTTCTCGCTGGCGCTGCAGGCCAAGGACGTGGGCATCGCCCTGTCGCTGGGCCAGGCCATGCACACGCCCATGGCACTGGCCGAACAGGTCAGCGCCATGGCGGCCGAGGCCTCCAGGTCCCTGGGACCCGCCGCCGACCACACCGAGCTGTACAGGTACGTGGCCCCGGCCTGAGCCTGCGCCGTCTCGTCGTCGTCAAGGGCCGCATGCGGCCCTTGCCTTCCTGCCCCACGCCACCAAACACGCCACCGACAACCGGCCGCACAGAGCCGGCGGCCCCTGCACGCGCCTCCAGGAGACAAACCCATGCGCCCCCTCATCCGCAATCCCCTCGCCCAGACCCTTCTCGCCGCCGCGCTGGCAGCAGCCAGCCTTGCCGCCCAGGCCTTCCCCAACAAGCCCGTCACCATCGTCGTTCCCTACGCGGCCGGAGGCTCCACCGACGTGCTGGCCCGCGTGCTGGCCGAGGCCATGACGCGCGACCTGGGCCAGCAGGTCATCGTCGAGAACCTGGGCGGCGCCGGTGGCACCATCGGCACCAGCCGCGTCACACGCGCCCAGGCCGACGGCCACACCCTGCTGCTGCACAACATGGGCATCGCCACGGCGCCCGCGCTCTATAGCAAGCTCTCTTTCGATGTGAGGCGCGACCTGGAACCCATCGCGCTGGCCGGCGACGTGCCCATGATCCTGGTGCGCAGCAAAGGCTTTGCGCCCGCCACGCTGGTGGACTTCATCGCCCACATGAAGGCCAAGCCGGGCGAAGTGCGCTTCTCGCATGCCGGCGTAGGCGCCACCTCCCACCTGTGCGCCATGCTGCTGCTGCAGACCACCTCCACCGAGGCCACCCTGGTGCCCTACCGTGGCACGGGTCCGGCCCTGCAGGACCTGGTGGCAGGCAATGTCGATGTCATCTGCGACCAGCCCGTGGCCACCGGCCCGCACATACAGGCGGGCATGCTCAAGGGCTACGCCGTCGCCACGCGCGAACGCCTGCCCTCCCTGCCCGATGTGCCCACCTTCGCGCAGGCCGGCCAGCCCGGCTTCGAGCTTGCCGTATGGCACGGCCTGTACGCTCCGCGAGGCACGCCCCAGGCCGTCATCGAGCGCCTCAACAAATCCCTGCGCACCGCCCTGGCCGAACCCGCCCTGGTCAAGCGCTTCACGGACATGAGCGTCATCATCCCGCCCGCAGACCGCCTTACCCCCGACGCCCTGCGCCAGCACACCGCCGCAGAAATCAAGCGCTGGGACCCGGTGATCAAGGCTGCGGGGGCCAAGGCCGAGTAACGCCGCACTACGACGACACCGGCCTGCGGGCCACGACATCAAAGCGATGCCAGTGCTTGGGGCCTCGCATGCTGGGGGCCATGCCATCGAACTCCTTGAAGGCCACCAGCTCCATGCCATCCAAAAGGTGCAAGACCTGATCACGCGAATGAAAGCTCATGGACTGCGAATCGGCCCAGGCATCGCGCGGCCCGAAAAAATGACCGGCGAACACACCGCCCGGACACAGCGCAGAACGCACCAGCGACCAAAACGCATCGAAGCACTCAGGATGGCAAAAGGGCAGGCTCAGTCCAGCGTGGATCAGATGCGCTGCAGGCAAAGAGGAAAGATCCTCGAAACGGCAAGCCTGCAGCGTCAAAGCGCCGGGCGCCGGCGATGCCAGGGGGCGCAAGCCCTCGATGGCCGCAGGTTCGCTGTCGATGGCGTGGACGCGCCAGCCGGTACTGAGCAGCACGCGGCACTCATGGCCCGCGCCACAGCCCAGATCGATGGCCGCTTTATCTGCCGTATCACCCGCCAACGCGTCAAGCGCCTGCACCAGCAGAGGAGATATCTTGCGTCCCCCGGTAAAGCGGTAGTAGTCCGTCCAGCTCATGGGTGTGACGCCTGCGGCGTCATCTCTCCATCCACCACTGGATGACGATCTTGGCGATGTAGCCGACAAAGCCCACGCCCAGGCCCAGGAAAATCACGAAGGTGCCGAACTTTCCTGCCTTGGACTGGCGTGCCAGCTGCAGGATGATGAACACCATGAAGAGGATGAAGGCCCCCACGCCGTAGGTGAGGAAGAAATGGGCGATCTGTTCTTCTGTATACCCGAATATCACGACAACACCGTCCTACCTCCTCCCCTGCAAGTCCGGTCAGGCCGGGCGGTCAGGCTCAGCGCGCCGCAAAGGTCGACGCATCCACCAGGTCGCGGTACGCATGCCAGCTCGCGTGCCCCAGCAGGGGCATCACGGCCACCAGTCCCAGCAGCCAGCTGCCCAGGCCCAGCAGGGTCAACAACACAATGAGGGCGGCCCACAGTGCCAGAGGCACAGGGTTGGCCAGCACGGCCAACCAACTGGTCAGCACGGCCTGGCGCACCGTCACCCGCCTGTCCAGCATCAGCGGCATGGCCACCACGCTGGACGCAAAAATAGGCGCTGCCAGAAAACTGCCCAGCGCCAGCCATATCGCAAACAACTGCCCGTCGCGGGCCAGCACCACGTGCTGCACGAAATCCGCCGGAGTGGCAATGCGCACGGGCGAGAGCACGGTGATCAGCGACGCCGACACCAGCACCCAGCCCGTGGCCGCCAGCGACAGCAGCAGCCCGAACTGCACCAGGCACCAGTAGCCGCCCTGCCCCTCGGCCTTGGCCGCATGGCCGTTTTGCCAGCGCGTCCAGGTACGCCGCACCAGGGACAGATCGGCAGCCTCGCCGCGCTCCAGCGCACGGCTGATGGCGTAGAGGCTGGTCGCCACGACAGGGCCGATGATCAGGAACCCCGACAGGGCCCCGGCCATCAGCCAAAAGCGATTGTGCCCGAGCGTCAAGATCAAAAACCCGATCAAGGTCAAGACCAGGCCATGTGCCAGGCTCAGCCAGGGCGCCCTGGCCATGTCGCGCGCGCCACGCGCCAGCCAGCTCAGGGGGTGTTTCCAGCCGATGCTGCGCACGGCGGGGAGGACGGGGGGGTGGAGGAAAGCTGTGCTGTGGCTGATGGGCATGGCGTGGCGCGGCTTCGCGGGCAGGCAGGGTCAGCTGTCAGCCAGCCCCTGGCACAACTGCGCAAGGCTGGCCACCGTGACGTGGGGCGTGGACCCCTCGTGAGGCCATGCTACGCCCGTGCGGTTGAGCCAGACTGCGTGCATACCCGCATCCATGGCGCCCAGCGCGTCGAGCCGCGCGTCGTCGCCAATGTGCAGCACCTCGTCAGGCGCCACGCCAGCCGCCGCCGCTGCCGCGTGGAAAAAGCGCACATCGGGCTTGGCCATGCCGGCCTTGCTGGCGCTCAGCGCGGCATGGAAATGCTCGCCGATGCCCACCACATGCACGCTGGCGTTGCCATTGCTCAAGGCCACCACGGGCCAGCGCGCGGCCAGGAACTGCAGGGCGGGCAGCGCGTCCTCGTACAAGTCCACGCGCTGGCGCTCGGCAAAGAAAAGATCGAAGGCCGGCTCGGCCAGCGCGCCGTCGTCGCCATTGCGCTGCAGCGCCAGGCGGATGGACTCGCGGCGCAGGCCGCTCAGGTCATGGGCCAGGTCGGGACGATCGCGCTCGATCTGCACGCGGATGGCGCGCACGGCGGCCACGTCGCGCAGCGCCGCGGCCGTGGCCGGCGCATGGGTGTGCAGCCAGTCCAGCAGCACCTGTTCGGCACGCGAGATGGCCGGCCACACAGGCCACAGCGTGTCATCCAGATCGATGGATATGGCGCGGATGCGGCCGCTGCGGCGCAACTGCTGCAAGGCGGTCAGTGCAGGGGCAAAGGAGGATTCGGCGAGGGGAGCGGTGGTGGCTTGGGACATGGTCCGAGCATAGCGAAGGCAGCCGCTGCAGGCTGCCGCCGGGTCATCGGGCTCGCATGGCAGGCCGCCGCGTCCTGCCACAATCGGGGCCATGCCATCCCGCTTTGCGCCAGAACCCCCATTCCGCCACGACCAACCCCAGCGCACCGCCGTGCTGCTGTGCAACCTTGGAACGCCCGACGCGCCCACGGCCCCGGCCGTGCGCCGCTACCTGGCGCAATTCCTGGGCGACGACCGCGTGGTCGAGATCCCCAGGATTGCCTGGTTGCCCATCCTGCACGGCATCATCCTGCGCACGCGGCCGGCCAAGTCGGCTGCCAAGTACGCCACCGTCTGGCATGAGAAGGACGGCTCCCCCCTTCAGCACTGGAGCGAGCGCCAGGCCCTGCTGCTGCGCGGCTGGCTGGGCGAGGCCGGGCACAACGTGCTGGTGCGCCATGCCATGCGCTACGGCAACCCGTCCATCCCCAGCGTGCTCGATGCCCTCAAGGCCGAGGGCGCCACGCGCATCCTCATCCTGCCGCTGTACCCGCAGTACTCGGGCACGACCACGGCCAGCGTGTTCGACGCGGTCTACGACTGGGCCCGCACCCAGCGCCACATCCCCGAGCTGCGCTTCGTCAACCGCTACCACGACGACGCTTCCTACATCGACGCGCTGGCCCAGCGCATCGAGGCCCATTGGCGCGGCAACGGCCGTGGCGAAAAGCTGGTCATGAGCTTTCACGGCGTGCCCGAGCGAACGCTGCACCTGGGCGACCCCTACCACTGCGAATCGCGCAAGACCGCACGCCTGCTGGCCGAGCGCCTGGGCCTGTCGCCCTCGCAATACCTGGTGACCTTCCAGTCGCGCTTTGGCAAGGCCAAATGGCTGGAGCCCTATACCGAGCCCTCGCTGATCGAGCTGGCACGCAGCGGCACCAAGCGCGTGGACGTGGTCTGCCCCGGCTTCACCAGCGACTGCCTGGAAACGCTGGAGGAAATCAGCCAGGAAGCGCGCGAGGCCTTCATGCATGCGGGCGGCGAGCAGTTCGAGTACATCGCCTGCCTCAACGACAGCGCGCCCTGGATCACGGCGCTGAGCCGCATCGCCCAGCAGCACCTGCAGGGCTGGCCCACGCAGAAGGCGCCGCAGGCCGAACTGGACGCCAGCCTGGAGCGCGCCAAGGCCGTGGGCGCACAGCGCTGAGGCCGTCCTGCATCCTGTGCACCGCGCCATATAACCCTGCCTCATGAGCAGAATGCATAAGCGTCTTTGTATATAGATGCTGCAAGCGGGACAATTGCACCTCTGTTGCTTGTCCCGCCGGTCTTCCATGGCCGGCCCCAGCCATCATGACCAAGACCTTTTCCCCTGCTCTGCGCCTGGCGGCCCCGCTGCTGGCGCTGGGCCTTGCCTGCACCGCCCTGGGCACGGCCCACGCCGCCGAACCCCTGCTCACGCCCGCAGGCGTGCAGGCCGCCGCCGGCCAGGACGCCGTGCGCATCATCGACATCCGCGATCCCAAGGCCTATGGCGAGCGCCACATTCCCGGTGCGCTCAACGCTCCCTACGGCAAATGGCGCGGCCCCGCCACCAATCCCGGCGAACTGCCCGAGCTGCCCAAGCTCACCGAACTCGTGCAGTCCCTGGGGCTGACGCCGGCCACCCACGCCATCGTGGTCTCCACGGGCGCTGACGCCACCGACTTCGGCGCCGCAGCGCGCGTGTACTGGACGCTCAAGCTGCTGGGCCTCAAGGAGCTGTCCGTGCTCAACGGCGGCATGAAGGCCTGGAACGAGCAAAAGCTCCCGCAGGACAACGAGGCCGTCAAAGTGGCCCGCAGCAGCTACCAGCCCCAGCTCGACACCAGCCTGATCGCCACGCGCGAGGATGTGGGCCAGCACGTCAGGCTCAGCAACGCCGCCCTGGTGGACTCGCGCCCCGACGCCTTCTACCAGGGCAAGACGCGCGCGCCGGCCGCCAAGCTCTCGGGCACCCTGCCCGGCGCGCAGCAGCTGGACTTCAACCAGTGGTTCGTGCCCGGCACCTCCACCTTTGTCGATACCGCCACGGCCAAGCAGATCGCGGCCAAGGTCAAGCGCGAGCAGGGCCAGGACATGGTGGCCTTCTGCAACACCGGCCACTGGGCGGCCACCGACTGGTTCGGCCTGTCCGAAGTCGCGGGCCTGCCGGGCGTCAAGCTGTATGCGGGCTCCATGGTGGACTGGACGCAGCAGGCCGATGCGCCGCCCATGGCCAACCAGCCCGGCCGCGCCGAATCCCTGGCCTACGACGCCAAGCAGTGGTGGGAAAAAAAGTTCAAATAAGCACTCCCTGAGGCGCTTGCGCGCCTTCCCCCCGTGGCACGGCGCCTCTCTACCCGCTTCGCGGGGGAGGGCGACTGCATGGAGAAAAATGATATGAAACGACTTCCTCTTGCGGCCATCCTGGCCGTTTTCTTTGGCTGGCTGCTGTGGAGCGTCTCGGTGCGCCAGGCCGCGCTGTTCGCCGTGGGCCTGGGCCTGGGCGCGGTGCTGGCCGGCAAGCGCTTCGGCTTCACCACCGGCTGGCGCATGCTGATCGAGGACAAGGACGCCAGCGGCGTCTTCGGCCAGTTGCTGCTGCTGGCGCTGGCCGCCGCGCTGGCCATGCCGCTGCTGGGCCACTATCCCGAACTCACGGCTGCCCTGGGCCCGCCCAGCATCAGCCTGCTGGTGGGTGCCTTCGTCTTCGGCCTGTGCATGCAGATCGCGGACGGCTGCGGCAGCGGCACGCTGTACAAGGCCGGCATGGGCATTCCCATGAATGCGGCCATCCTGCCCGTGTTCGCCATCGGCAGCTTCCTGGGCAGCCTGCACCTGGGCTGGTGGCTGGACCTGGGCAACACCCAGCCCGTGGGCCTGATCACGGCCTGGGGCTGGGCCCCTGCCCTGCTGGCCACGCTGGCTGCGCTGGCCGTGGTCGCGCTGGGCGTGGCCTGGTATGTGCGTGGCGCCAACGTGGCACTCAAGCGCCCCGCCAAGCCGCTGTTCGTGCGCAAGTGGGTGGTGGGCGCCGTGCTGCTGGCCGTGCTGGCCACGCTCAACCTCATCATTGCGGGCCAGCCCTGGGGCGTGGTCTACGGCTTCGGCCTGTGGGCCGCCAAGATCGCCAACGCCACAGGCGCCGTGGACCTGGCCGGCAACTGGTTCTGGAGCCAGCCCGGCAACGCCGCGCGCCTGCACGAGACCGTGCTGCTGGACGTGACCAGCATCACCAACATCGGCATCCTGGGCGGCGCCCTGTGGGTGGCTGCCGCCAAGCCCGTCAATGCCAAGCCGCTCACTGGCACGCAATGGATGGTGGCCCTGGTGGCAGGCCTGGTGCTGGGCTACAGCTCGCGCCTGGCTTTCGGCTGCAATGTGGGCGCCATGCTCTCGGGCATCTCCACGGGCAGCATCCACGGCTGGATCTGGGTGCCGCTGGCCTTTGCCGGCACCATCTTCGGCCTGCGCATCCGCCGCCACTTCAACTTCTGAAAGGACCCGCCATGACACAACAGAACAGCCTGCGCGCGGTCTTCTGGGCCGTGCTCGTCCCCTTCCTGGCCTGGGACCACCTGCACTCGCCTCCCGTGGACCTGCGCTTCGAGGCACCGCTGATCGCGGCCGGCTCGGGCAAAGCCACGCAAGGCGGGCACTGCTCGATGCCGGCGGGCAAATAGACCAAGACCAAGGCCAAGGTCAGGGGACGCTGGGCGCCGGCCCCTCATCCGCGCCAGCCGTCACGGGCAGCGGCGCGGTTTCCACATCGAAGCCGGCCGCCTGCCAGGCCTTGAGGCCGCCCACCAGCGGGCGCACGTTGGCGAAGCCCGCGCGCTGCAGCTGGCGCGCCAGCCGCGCGGCCGAGATTTCATTGGGACAGTCGCAATAGACCACCACCCCGTGGGGATGGTCGTGCTGGGGCAGCAGGTGCGCATGCGACTCGCCGCCATCGCGCGGGCGCAGCTCCCAGGACTGTGCACCCGGGATATGGCCCTGGCGGTACTGCGGCAGGGCGCGCACATCGATCACCGTGGGCTGCATGCCCTGGGCATGCAGGCCCGCCAGCTCGCGCACCGACATGCGCGGCATGCGCAATGAACGCACCATGCGGTGGCGCTGCCACCACTTGCGCACGATGAACAGCCCCAGCGCCACGGCCAGCAGCAACAGGCCCCACTGGCCCAGCGCGGTGAGCACGCCCAGCAGGTCTTCCACCGTGGAGCTGAACAGCGAGCCCAGGTACACGGCCGACCCTACCCAGATCAGCGCACCCAGCCCGTCATACAGCACGAAGCTGCGCAGCGGCGTGCCCATCACCCCGGCCAGCGCGCTGGCGATGGAGGCGAAGCCCGGCACGAACTTGGCCACCAGCAGCGACCTTGCACCCCAGCGGCCGTAGACGGTCTCGGTCTGGCGGATGCAGGCATCGGGTGACAGCGAGATGCGGCAGATGCGTCCCAGCACACGGTGGCCGTAGGCCTTGCCGGCCTGGTACCAGAACAGATCGGCAATCAGCGCCGCGCTCACGGCCACGGCCACCAGCCACAGCAGGCGCACCCAGTCGGCGCCTTCCAGCGCACCGGTCACGACCAGCACCGGGTAGGCCGGAATCGGCGCGCCCAATTGCTCGACGAACACATTGAGAAAGACGATGCCGAAGCCGTACTCGCGGATCAGCTCCACCAGAAAACCCATGTCAGGCCTCTCTTGCCCAGACGGTGCCCGCACCCGAAAAAGAAGGCGAGGCTGCACCCGTCGCAAATGCTAGCGCGGCTGCAACATCCGCGCCCGGCCCGGGTTGATGCTCAGCCGCGCTGCAGATGCTCCAGCACCCATTGCCAGTGCGCGGGCACGTTCAGCGCCGGCGCATGGCCGCAGCCGGGCACCTCCTGCCAGTGCAGCAGGCCGCGCGCGCCGGGGCCGCGCGTGGTCATTTCCCTGGCCACCTCGGGCAGCACCAGGTCCGAGTCCACACCCCGCAGCAGCAGCACGGGGATCTCCAGCGCGTCGTAGTGCGGCCAGATGCCGTAGTCGTCGTCATGGGCAGTGAACTGCTCGATCATGGCCGGGTCGTAGTGCGGCGTGACGCGCCCATCGGGCAGGCGGCGCACGCTGGTTTCGGTGAGCTTGCGCCACTCGGAGTCGCCGAGCCAGCCATAGGGCTGGTAGGCCTGGCGAAAGAACGCCTCCAGCTCGCCCACGGTGTCGAAGGCCGGCGGCTCGCCCGCATAGGCCTTGATGCGCGCCAGCGCTGACTCGGCCAGTTGCGGCGCATTGTCGTTGAGCACCAGCGTCGCAATGCGTGCGCGCAGCGAAGGCTCGAACAGGCCCGAGGCGCAGACCGTGCCGATGGCCCCGCCCATGGACGTGCCCACCCAATGCGCGCGCTCCAGCCCCAGCGCATCGAACAGCCCGCGCGCAATGCGGGCGTAGAAGCCCAGCCGGTATTCCTCGCGCGGCGCGCGGCTCCACTGGCTCAGGCCCCGGCCCAGCGTGTCGGGGCAGACCACGCGCCAGCCCTGCCCCGCCAGGAACTGCGCCAGCGCATCCATGTCGCGCCCCGTGCGTGCCAGCCCGTGCCAGGCGATGACCGTACCTGCAGGCTCCGCGCCGGGCGCAGGCTGCCAGTCCATGTAGTGGATCTCATAGCCCGAGCAGTGCGCGTAGCGGGAATCCGGCACGGCAACAAAAGGGGATGCGGACGAGGGTGATGCTGTGGAAGCCATGGAAGAAATCTCTGTGCAGGAGCGGCCGGCCGCCGTGGCAGCCGGCCGCCCCGGGGCCTGGCTCACTCAGGGATGCGGATCAGCCCGTCGCTGACCTCGATGGTGTTGGCCGTTGCGGGCCGCGTCACGAAGGGCGGCACCTGGGCCGCCGTGATGGCAGGCGCCGCGCCCGGCTGGCCGCCGCGCGGTGTGGTGCGCACCACCTGGCTGGCGGGCAGCGCGGTGCTGCTGCGCAGGTTGGCCCACACGGCATCCATGGCCTGGTTGAAGTACGGGTGCAGCGGCACGAAGCGCGTGTCGAAGCCCGAGAACGGCAGGAAGGCATCGAAATGCTGGGCATTCACCACCTCGATATAGCGCAGCCGCGTGCTGGAGCCATCCAGGCCACGGTTGAGCACCGTGTAGGCGCGCGCATTGTGGTTGACCGGCACCAGCGCATCGCTGCGGCCCGCCACGATGATGGTGGGCTTGCCGCGCAGCCTGCCGGTATGCAGCACCTCGTTGATGCCGGCGCGCACGGCGTCGCTCTGGGCGCGCGTGGGCACGCTGCTCTCGGACAGGTTGAAGCCGGTCACCGGATCGAAGCCCGTCACCAGCGCGTGCTGGCACAGCGCGTTGTCCAGCCCGAAGTCGGCCACGCGCGTGGAGGGCGACACGGCAAACTGCCAGGCCTTGGCCCCGCCCACCGAGTCGTTGTAGACCACCGTGGCGGGCGTGCCGTTGGCCGTGCCATTGGCCGTGGCAAAGCTCTGGGCCAGCGCGGCCCCCGTGGCGGGCACCACGTCGCCCGTGGCATTGGCGGCCGCAAAGCTGGTGCGGCACAGGTTGGCATCCACGCCAAACCGGCCATAGGCCATGGTGTACATGGCCGACAGGATGGGGCCGTTGCCCAGCGCGTAGTGGGCGTTGTGCATGCGGTCGTGGTCACGCGTCCAGCCGTACAGGCGCAGCTTGCTCAGCGCATTGGCGGCGCGGTCGGCCGTGGTGGCGCCGATGACCAGGCCCTTGGCGGCCAGGCTGGTGCAGCGTGCCTCGGCACGCGCCGTCATGGCGGTGAGGCCTATGTAGTTGAAGATGGATGTCTCGGTCAGCGCCGCATCGGGCGCCAGCGCCGCGCAGGGCTGGTAGATGTTGCCGTAGGTGGTGTACTCGGCCAGCGTGCGGCCCGGGTTGGGCATGGTCGCATTGCCCACGGCAATGGTGTAGCCCTGGCGCGTGGGCATCTCGGTCACGGGTTCGGAGGCCACCACGCCGTCGATCAGGCCGTCCGTATCCAGCTCGGCCGCGCGCAGCACGGCCGCGCCGCCGTTGGAGGCCGAGCCCGCCAGCACCAGCGTGTTGTCCTTGCCGAAGGGCACGGGGTCCTGCGTGGTGCCATAGCGGGCATTGAGCACGTACAGCGCATAGCGGGCCGCGGCCAGCGTGTCGTTGCCCCAGTCCTTTTCAGGGTTCTGCTGGGAATGCGCGTGCTTGATGGCAATGCGGTTGGGAAACGCCGCGTTGTAGGCGGCGCGCGCCGCATCGGTCAGCCGTGCGGCAAAGAAGGACAGGCTGCCGGCATCCGTGCGCGTGGCGCGGGTGCCGTCCAGCTTGTTGACGGTGTCGTCGCTCAGGTTGTGCAGGCCCACGCCCTTGCCCGCGTCGGTCAGCGCCACGGCGCAGCCCTTTTTCAGGCCCCACTCGCCCGCCGTGCCGATGGCGCCATACACGCCGCGCGAGCCCGAGGACGGGCCCAGCACGATGCAGGGCCGGTTGCGGTCAAAGCTGTCCGGCACCTGCACGGCCACCATGGTCTGCTTGCGGCCCGTGCCGTCGTCCAGCACGGCCAGGTACTCGCGCCCGGGGATCAGCCCTTCGCCCGCAGTCACCTGCCCGTCTGCCGTGATGTTGGGGCCGTACAGCGTGCCGTAGCCGCCGCCCGCCGTGGGGTCCAGGATGCCCCGGTAGTTGGAGTACAGCGCATTGCGCCGCAGCTCCGCCGCCGTGGGATTGGCCGGGTCCGCGTACAGGGGCGCAGCTGCGGCGCCCAGGCCCGTCTTGCCCAGGCCGCCCGTCAGCAAGTCCTGCGTGGCTGCCGTGGCACCCGTGCCGGTGGCCGTGGCCGGATACACCGTGGCGCCCAGCTCGGTAAAGCCCTTGGGCAGGTCGTTGCTGGGCTCACGCTCGCCGCTGCCGCAGGCCGCCAGCGCGGCCGCCGCCAACGCCGTGACGGCCCAGCGCCACGGGGTTGCAGGAATCGACGACACCATCTCTTCACGCTTCAACATGCCCATCTCCTTGTGGTAGTTCTCTGATGCACGAATGCGCCAGGGGCCCTGGTCAGGCTCCGGCGCGGGAAGAACGCAGACGCCCCACGACGCCCGTGGGGAAATAGTAGACCGACAACACGAACAGCACGCCCAGCCACAGCAGCCAGCGGTCGGGCGACAGCAGCGCGGCCAGCCAGGGCAGGCTGTGCGCGGCCTCGCTGGCCACGCGCAGCAGGTCCTGCAGATAGCTCTGGGCGATGAGGAACAGCACCGAGCCGATCGCCGCGCCATAGATGGTGCCCATGCCGCCGATCACCACGATCAGCAGGCAGTCCATCATGATCTCGAACGACAGCGAGGTATCGGGCCCGTTATAGCGCAGCCACAGCGCCAGCATGGCACCGGCCACACAGGCGAACAGGGCCGACAGCACGCTGGACAGGGTGCGGTACACCACCACCCGGTAGCCGATGGCCTCGGCACGGAACTCGTTCTCGCGGATGGCCTGCAGCACGCGGCCGAACGGGGAATTGACGATGCGCAGCAGCGCCAGCACCAGCGCCACGGCCAGCACGAACAGCAGGTAGTAGGTGATGATGCGCCCGTCGATCAGCACGCCCAGCACCTCGTTCTCGAAGGGCTCGAAGCTGGGCGACAGCCACTCGGGCAGCTTGAAGCTCAGCCCGTCCTCCCCGCCCGTCCATTCCGACAGTTGGGAGGCCAGCGTCTGGAACGCCGCCGCCACGGCCAGCGTGATCATGGCAAAGAAGATGGCCCGCACGCGCAGCGAGAACAGGCCGATGGCCAGCGACAGCAGCAGCGACACCAGCAGCGCCGCGCCCAGGCCCAGCGCCAGCGCACCCCAGCCCGCGCCCATGCGCGACGATGCAATCGCAACGCCATAGGCGCCAATGCCGAAGAACATGGTGTGCGCAAAGCTCACGATGCCGGTGTAGCCCAGCAGCAGATCGAAGCTGGCCACCAGCACCACGAAGATCAGCACCTTGGCCGCCACGTTCAGCGCCTTCACGCCAGGGAACACGAACGGCGCCGCCGCCAGCCCCAGGAAAATCAACAGCAGCAGCACCGCCAGCACGCGGCTGCGCGGCAGGTCGCCGGAAAGCAATCGGTTGAGCATGTCGATCACTCCTTCAGCGGTTCGCCACGGGATAGACGCCCTGAGGCCGCCACAGCAGGATGGCCACCATCAGCGCGATGTTGGAGAACAGCGCCACCTTGGGCACCAGGAACCCCGTGTAGTTGGCCATCAGCCCCACCAGCAGCGCGCCGATCAGCGCCCCGCCCGTGCTGCCCAGCCCGCCGATGATGATCACGATGAAGATCAGCACATTCACCTGCGCCCCCATCTGCGGCACCACGCTCTGCTGGTACATGCCCCACATCACCCCACCCAGCCCGGCCAGGGCCGAGCCCGCCACGAACACGCCCACGAACAGGCGGCGCACGCGGTAGCCCAGGGCCTCCACCATCTCGCGGTCCTGCACGCCTGCGCGGATCAGCAGGCCGATCTTGGTGCGCGACAGCGTCCAGGCCAGCAGGGCAAACACCGCCAGCCCCACCAGCACGGCCACCACGCGGTACTTTTCCACGGCGGCATCGCCCAGCAGCCAGGCGCCCTTCATGCCCTGGGGCAGCGGCAGCGGAATCTGCTGCGGGCCCCAGATGAGCTTGATCAGCTCCTCCCCGATGATCATGCCGCCCATGGTGATCAGGATCTGCTTGAGATGCTGGCCGTACACGGGCCGCACGATGAAGCGCTCGAACGCCAGCCCGATGGCGCCCGCCACCAGCATGGCCACCACCATGGCCGGCAGCACGGCCAGCAGGTTGCGCCACAGCTGGTCCGACCCCGTCCAGTCGCCCATGGCGCCCAGCACGCTGGTGGCCACGAAGGCGCCCAGCGCGATGAACACGCCGTGGCCGAAGTTCAGCACATCCATCAGCCCGAACACCAGCGTCAGCCCCGAGGCGATGATGAACACGATCATCCCCATGGCCAGCCCCGCCACCGTCAGCGTCAGCCAGGTCGAGCCCGAGCCCACCAGCGGCAGCGCCGCCAGGGCCAGCACGGGCACCAGCAGCAGCGGCTTGAAATCCACATCCAGCCTGTTCAGCTTGTTCATAGCGAAAGCCCCAGCAGCGACTGCTGCAACGCCGCGTCTGCCGAGAACTCGGCCATGCCGCCCGCGTGCACCACGCGGCCGTTGTCCATCACCGCCACGCGGTCGCCCAGGCGGCGCGCAAAGCCCAGGTTCTGCTCCACCAGCACAATCGTCGTGCCGCCCGCCTTGAGCTGGGCGAAGGCCGCGATCATGTTCTCGATGATGGCCGGTGCCAGGCCCTTGCTGGGCTCGTCCACGATCAGCAGGTCGCGCGGCTCCACGATGGCGCGCGCCACCGCCACCATCTGCTTTTGCCCGCCTGACAGCTTTCCGGCCGGGTGGTTCCAGAACTTCTCCACGGCCGGGAACATGCCGAAGATCCACTGCAGCCGCTGCGCGTCCATGCGGTCGGCGCGCGAGGCGCCGCGTGCGGCCAGCAGCAGGTTCTCCTGCACCGTCAGGTCCGCGAAGATGCCCATGTTCTCGGGCACATAGGCAATGTTCAGCCGCGCGATCGCCGGCGTGGGCAGGGCCGTGATGTCGGCCCCGCCAAAGGCGATGCGCCCCTGGCTGGCCCGCCACAGGCCCATGATGGTGCGCAGCGTGGTCGTCTTGCCCGCGCCGTTGCGCCCCAGCAGCATGGTCAGCTGCCCGCGCGGCACGGCCAGGTCCACGCCATGCAGGATGTGATAGGCCCCGATATGCGTGTGCACGCCCGACAGTTCGAGCAGGTTGGGGTGGGAACTGTGGTCGAGCGTCATGCGGCCTCCTTCACAGCGCCCTGCTCCGGCATCACACCCAGGTAGGCCTGCTGCACCACAGGCGAGGCAATGACCTCGGCCGGCGGCCCATCGGCCACCAGCGTGCCATTGGTCAGCACGATGATGCGGTCGGCCAGCTCGCGCACCACATCCATCTTGTGCTCCACCAGCAGGATGATCTTGCTGCGGTCCTGCTTGAGCTTGCGTATCAGGTCCAGGATCACCGGCGCCTCGTCATGGCTCATGCCCGCCGTGGGCTCGTCGAACATATAGACCTGGGGTTCCAGCGCCATCAGCAAGGCCACCTCCAGCTTGCGCTGGTCGCCATGCGGCAGCGCGGCCACGGCCTCGTCGCGCCGGGCGGACAGGGCCACCTGGTCGAGGATGTGCAGCGCCCGCTGCGTCAATGCCCGGTGGTCGCTCCAGATGCTCCACAGGTTCAGGCCGCGCCGGTGCGGCCCCTCGTCGCGCGCCTGCACGGCCAGGCGCACGTTCTCCAGCACGCTCAGGTGCGGGAACAGATTGGTGAGCTGGAACGCTCGCCCCAGCCCGGCCCGCGTGCGCGCCGAAGGGGCCAGCCCCGTCAGCTCGCGCCCGCCCAGCAGCACGCGCCCGGCCGTGGCCTTGAGCTGCCCCGAGATCAGGTTGAAATACGTGGTCTTGCCC
This sequence comes from Delftia tsuruhatensis NBRC 16741, assembly GCF_001571325.1. Classification (GTDB taxonomy): domain Bacteria; phylum Pseudomonadota; class Gammaproteobacteria; order Burkholderiales; family Burkholderiaceae_C; genus Comamonas; species Comamonas tsuruhatensis. The sequence goes on along the minus strand of NZ_BCTO01000051.1, from coordinate 37,073 downwards.
GCCCCGTTGGGGCCCACGATGGCCGTCAGCGTGCCCGGCTCGAAAGCGCAGCTCACGCCGTTGACGGCCACATGGCCCCCGAAGCGGATGGTCAGATCCTCTGTGCGCAACATTGCTCAGCGGCCGTTGCGGATGGGAACCTGCATCTCCTCGGGCTTGATCTCGCGCACCAGTTCCGGCACGCCCCAGGCCAGCGCCGGGTCCACGCGGATCTTGAAGTGGTACATGCTCTGCAGGGCCTGGTGGTCTTCCTTGCGGAAGGTCATCTGGCCCTTGGGCGTGTCGAAGCTCATGCCCTCCATGGCCTTGATCAGACCGTTGGTCTTGGTGTCTCCACCTGTCTTCTTGAGCGCCGTCACGATGGCCATGGCCGCAGAGAAGCCGCCGGCCGTGAAGAAATCCGGCGGCGTCTTGTACTGCTTGTAGTGCATGGACACCAGCGCCTCGTTCACCGGGTTCTTGGGAATGCCGTAGTAGTAGTACGTGGCGCCCTCCATGCCCGGCAGATTCTTGTAGGCCGCCATGGCGGGCAGGATGTTGCCGCCCGTGGCGATATCGATCCCGTAGCGCTTGAGGTCCAGGTCCGCGATCTTGAACGGATTGCCCGCCCCGGCCCAGACGATCCAGATGATCTTCCTGCCCGGCTGGTCCTTGAGCTTGTCGATCAGCCGCTGCGCCCCTGCCGTGAAATCCGTGGTGGCGGCAGGCAGGTACTCTTCATGCGCCAGCTTGCCCTTCTTGATGGCGTCCTTGAAGGCCTTCACCCCGTCGCGGCCGAAGGCGTTGTCCTGGGCCAGCGTGGCAATCGTCACGCCCGCCCTGTCGATGGCCACCGCATTGCTGATGGCGTCCTGGCTGGAGTTGCGGCCCGTGCGGAAGATGTACTTGTTCCACTTGTCGCCCGTGATCGAATCGGCCACGGCCGGCTCCACCAGCAAAATCTTCTTGTACTCCTCGGCCACCGGCAGCATGGCCAGCGCCACGCCGGACGACGTGGGCCCCACGGCCAGATCGGCCTTGTCATCGGAATACGCCGTGGCCAGCAGGCTCTTGCCCAGGTCGGGCTTGCCCTGGTCGTCCTTCTCGATCACCACCAGCTTTTTGCCATTCACCGCCATGCTGCCGCCCGTGGCGTACTCCAGCCCCATCAGCAGCCCGGCCTGGGTCTGCTTGCCATAGGCCTCCAGCGCGCCGGTCTTGCTGTAGACGTGGGCAATGCGGATCTCGCCCTGCTGGGCCAGTGCAGCAGGAGCTGCAACGGCCATGGCGGCGAGTGCGATGGCGCAATGGAGGAAGGGGCGGCGGTGCATGGTTTGTCTCCTTTGGGGTTTGCGGCTTGATGGCCTGGCTGGGCCTGCCGTTTTGCAAGGGGACCATGCATGCTTTGTGCCAGGCACGCCCAGGCGGCACCAAGACAGGGACGGCCTTGTGCCCCCGGGGCCAGGCAGCCCGTGCCAGGGCCGAAAGTGTCTGGCCATTGGACAGATTCAGTGTCTTTTTCCAAGACAGCTGCCTGAATCCGATACAGGGCAAACCATGAACTCCTGGGATGTTCCCCTTCGCCTGGCCCACCATCACGTCCTGGCCGGCCAGCAGCCTCATGAGTTCAGGAGGCCCATGGGCGTGGAGAGAAAACCGTTGTTTTCTTCAGGCAACAGCCGCTGATTCGGCCAGATGGGGCATGGTGCGCTGCCTCAGTTCGACCAGCGGCAATGCCCGCTGAACCGCCAGCGCGGCCCGCTGTAGCAATGCCTCGTCGTGCAGGCGGTAGTCCACGAAATCCTTGTCGGTCGCGTAGACACCCAGTGGCAGGGTGCGTGCCTGGAAGAAGCTGAACAGCGGCCGCAACTGGTGGTCGATCACCAGGGCATGGCGCTCGCTTCCACCGGTGGCCGCCAGCAGCACGGGTTTGTCGATCAAGGCGTCCTGGTGGACGAAGTCGAAGAAGTGCTTGAACAGTCCGGTGTAGGCGCCGCGAAAGACTGGTGTGGCCACCACCAGCACATCCGCCTGCTCCACCGCCGCAAGCTCACGCTCCACCGTCTCTGGCAACTGCGAGCGCCACACCGCGCCGGCAAGCTGCGGCGCGAGCTGGCCCAGTTCCACCAGGCGTTGTTCGCACGGAACTTCGTCGGCGATCAGATCAGACAGATGCTCTGCCAGGGCGGCAGACTTGGAGGGGCGCTGCAGTCCGCCGGATACGGCGACCAGACGAAGTGGACCTGTCATTGCTGCTCTCACGCAAGATGGCCGGGGTTCAACGCGGGAGCCGGTTGTGGCGACCATGCGGTCCGAGGTGAAGTGATGGCCATGACTGCTTCCCAAAATGCAAACGAACAATGGGAGCGGATGATATGGAGCCAAATCAATGAAGTAAAATGGTTTTATCTCACAATTACATGATTAAAACTCATATAAAGCCTTAAACCTGCCCCGTCGGTGCTGTTCGGGGGACCATCCGGGTCACAAGCGAGGCGGGCATCTGCATCGCGCACAAGCGGGCCGTTGCCGAACCGGCATTCCCGCTCAGCGGCCCGCTTCCTGGGCCTGCACCAGACACTCCCGCAACGCCTGCGCCACAGGCCCGAGCATGCGATCGCGCCGCTGCAGCAGGCCCAGCGTGCGCCACACATCGGGCGCGGTCAGCGGCACGCCGCAGACCTGGGCATGGTCCTGGCGCAGGGCCAGCTGGGGCACGGCGGCCAGGCCCAGGCCCGCTTCCACCAGGGCCAGGGCGCCCGTGACGTGGTTGCATTCGTGCCAGGCCACGGGCTGCTCTGGCAGGCCGGCCATGACCTGGTCCAGCAGCAGGCGGTTGCCGCTTTGGTGGGAGACGGACACCAGGCGCTTGCCCGCCAGCTCGGCCCATTCCACCTGGCTGCGCCCGGCCCAGGCATGGCTGCGCGGCATGGCCAGCACATAGCGCTCGCGCGTGAGCGCCTCAAAGCGCAGCGACGGCTCCTGGCTGCCCGTGAAGCTCAGGCCGAAATCCGCCTCCCCGCGCAGCACGGCCTCCACCACCTGGTGCGCGCTCTCGTCGATGACGTGCACCTGCACATCGGGCTGCTCCACGGCAAAGGATTTCAGTACCGGGGGCAGCAGATTGGTGGCCACCGAAGGCACGCAGGCAACCGTCACCCGGCCACGGCGCAGCTTGACCTGGTCATCCACGCGCTGCACGGCCTCGTCCAGGCCGGCCAGGGCCCGGCGCGCCTCCTGCAGGAATTCATGGCCTACCTCGGTCAGCTTCACTTGCCGCGTGGTGCGCTCCAGCAGCCGCACGCCCAGCACCGACTCCAGGCGCTCCACGCGCCGGCTCAAGGCAGGCGGCGACAGGAAAAGCGCTTCTGCGGCCAGGCGAAAACTGGCCTTCTCGGCCGTGGTCACGAAGGCGATCAGCTCCCCCATGTCGAATTTGATGCGCTGCATGCAACAGTCCCTCCAAAAGTTGCAATTCACAGAATAGCAGCCCCTGCATAGGATGGCGCCCTTGATAACGCTGCCCCCTGCGGGCAGGCAAGACCAACAAACGGAGACGACATGCACCAACGCAGACTGATCGCGGGCGGCGCCCTGGCCGCCCTTCTTTCCCTGGCCGTGGGCACCGCCCAGGCCCAGGACTTCCCCCCCAAGAAACCCGTAGTCATGGTGGTCGGCTTCGCCGCAGGCGGCTCGGCCGACATTGCCGCGCGCATCATCGCCAAGAAGCTGGGCGAGAACATCGGCCAGAGCGTGGTCGTGGAAAACAAGCCCGGCGCGGGCGGCAACCTGGCCCACACGCAGGTGGCCAATGGCCCGTCCGACGGCTCGGTGCTGCTCTTCGGCTCCATCGGCCCGCTGGCCATTGCGCCGCACTTCATGAAGATCGGCTACGACCCGCTCAAGGACCTGGCCCCCATCACCATGGGCGTGAACTTTCCCAACGTGCTCGTCGTGCCGGCCGCCACGGGCATCAAGACCCTGGGCGAATACGTGGCCAAGGCCAGGCGCGAACCCGGCAAGCTGGACTTCGCCTCCACCGGCCCCGGCTCCGCATCGCACCTGGCCGGTGAACTGCTCAACGATGTCGCCAAGATCGACACCCTGCACGTGCCCTACAAGGGCGGCGCGCCCGCCCTGCAGGACGTGCTGGGCAACCGCGTGACCTCCTTCTACGCAGCCCCGCCCACGGCCCTGCCCCACATCGAATCGGGCAAGCTCATCCCGCTGGCCACCACGGGCCTCACGCGCCCGGCCTACCTGCCCAACGTGCCCACCGTGGCCGAGAGCTTCCCCGGCTTCAACGCCACCAACTGGTACGCCTTCGTGGCATCCGCCAAGACGCCCAAGCCCTTGCTGGACCGCTGGAACACCGAGCTGGTCAAGGTGCTGAACACCCCCGAAGTGCGCGACAACCTGCTCAAGCACGGCCAGACCGCCGCCCCGGGCACCCGCGAGGAACTGGGCCAGTTCATTGGCGCCGAGCACGCCAAGTGGGGCCGCATCATCCGCGAGCGAAAAATCACCGCCGATTGATTCCCTCGGCAGCCGTTAGCCGTTCCCCAACCATAAAAAACCAGGAGACAAACCATGACCGCCATCCGTTCCACCCCCCTGCAGTCCTCCGTGCCATCCACCCTGCGCCGCCGCACCCTGGGCGCGCTGCTGGGCGGCGCCCTCAGCCTGGGCCTGGCCCTGGGCGCTGCCGCGCCCTCTACCGCCGCCGCAGATGAAATCCGCGTGGTCACCTCGGGCGGCTTCTCTGCCGCCTACGACCAGCTGATACCCCTGTACGAGCAGGCCACGGGCCACAAGGTCGTCACCTCGCGTGGCGCCTCCATGGGCAATGCGCAGGACTCCATTCCCAGCCGGCTGGCGCGGGGCGAGCAGTTCGACGTGGTCATCCTCGCCGACTCGGCCCTGGACAACCTGGCAGCGCAAGGCAAGGTGGAAGCGGGCAGCCGCGTGGACCTGGCGCGCTCCATGATCGGCATGAGCGTGCGCAAGGGCACGCCCAAGCCCGACATCAGCACCGTGGATGCGCTCAGGCAGACCCTGCTGGACGCCAAATCCGTTGCCTACTCGGCCAGCGCCAGCGGCACCTACCTGGCCAACGAACTGTTCCCGCGCCTGGGCGTGGCCGAGCAGATGAAGGGCAAGGCCACCCGCATCCTCAGCGAGCGCGTGGGCGCCGTGGTGCTGCGTGGCGATGCGGACATCGGCTTCCAGCAGGTCAGCGAACTGCTGCCGTTCAAGGAGCTGGAATTCGTCGGCCCCCTGCCCGATGAAGTGCAGCAGCGCGTGTTCTTCTCCGCAGGCGTGGCCACCGGCGCCAAGAGCCCTGACACGGCGCGACACCTGATCCGCTTCCTGGCGGCCCCCGCCGCCGCGCCCATCGTGCGCAGCACCGGCATGGAGCCGGCGGCCAAGCCCTGACGGCAGGCCCCCGAGCCCTCAAGGCTCTCTAGGCACTCAAGGCCCTCGACACACAGGGGGCCTTCACCCCTCCCCGGTTCGACCTCCATCCAGCGGCGCTGCAACGGCACTGCTGCGGCATGCCGCTGCCCAGCCCTATCACCCTCGCCACACCCATGAACACCAAAACCCTGGTGCTGATCACCCTCGCCGCCGCACCGCTGTCGGCCCTTGCGCAATCCAGCATCACGCTCTACGGCATTGCCGATACCGGCGTGCGCTACACCAGCGGCCTCACCGCTGCCAACGCGGCCAGCAACACCTCGGGCGCCGCGCTGTCCAGCGGCGTCAACACCACAAGCCGCTTCGGGTTTCGGGGCCGCGAAGACCTGGGCGGCGGCATGTACGCCCTGTTCAACCTGGAAACCGGCCTGAACCTGGACACCGGCACCACCGCCAACTCCAGCAAGTTCTTCGACCGCGCGGCCATCGTGGGCCTGGGCGGCAGCTGGGGCCAGGTCACGGCCGGCCGCCAGACCAACCTGCTGGCAGAGGCCATCAGCCCCGTGGACCCCGTGGGCATGCGGTTTGCCTCCTTCAACCCCAACATCGCCACCGCCGCGCTCAGCAGCCACGGCCTGGGCGTGGAATACGGCAGCGCGGGCGCCACCACCGGCTCGTACCGGCTGGACAACTCGGTCAAGTACACCGGCCGCTTCGGCGGCCTCACCGCCCGCGCCATGTACAGCTTTGGCGAGACGGCGCAAGGCGGCTCCGCCCGCTCATCGGCCGGCGCGGGCCTGGCCTATGGCACGAAGACATGGACCGTCTCCGGCGCCTACCAGCGCTTCAAGACCGCAGACCAGTGGGAGCTGAAAGCCGCCACCCTGGGCGCCAGCTACCAATGGGACAAGCTGCGCCTTGCGCTGAACACCGCGCGCAGCGACGGCCAGACCAACGCCACCACCGCCCGCACCGTGCAGCGCGTGCACTCGCTGGGCGCCACCTGGTCCGCCCGCAGCACGCTGGACCTGACCGCCGCCCTGTACCGCGTGGAACGCGAACGCAGCGGCCGCGCCGCAGACGGCTACACCCGCGCCCTGCTGTTTGCGGAATACAAGCTGTCACGCCGCAGCAAGCTGTATGCGGAACTGGACCGCACGCATTGGAGCGGAGGGTTTCAGGGCGGGCAGAACAAGGATGTGGCTACGGGGGTGGCTGCGGGGTTGATGCATAGCTTCTGAGGGGCGCTGCGAGCACTCGCCCCATTGCCAACTCAACCGCCCAGCTTTTTGAATGGCGTGTCGGAAGTGATCCAGCCCTTGCCCTGGGGGCAGATCACTTCCTTGTAACGCAGCTCCTTTTCAAAGCTCCACTGCTGGCCGAATGCGCAAACGTCCCCTGCGTTGAGGACAAATGCCACTGTCTGCGGGTGGCCATTTTTCAGCAGAACATCGACGCTTTGCGTCGCTTCCTACCGGCCACTCGGCGACTGGCTGCATCCCAGAGTTGCCAGCAACGCCGTGATCGCCGCCCTTCGCAGTAGGTTTTTCATCAACTGCCCTTCTTGTAGTTGTCGCGCGAAGACTTTCGAGCGACGGCTTCGGCTGGTTGACGACGTTCAGCGGCGACAACCCAACGACGGCTATCGACCCGTTGCAGTCGTTCGTCGCGGGCCTGTCGGTGTCGGCTTTGCGGCGGTTGCGGTCTTCCAGACTTCGCCGACGAACGCGCACTACCGGCCATCAGCAGTCGTACCCCACTAAGCCGCGAGCGACCGCTGCGGAAAAGAGCCGCCGCACAGGCCGCCTGCTCCGCACAAGCATCAGCGCGCTTGGTGCATCAAGAGACGCGAATCGAGGCTGAATGCTGCGCGGGTGTTGTCTGTTTTCAAGACCGGACAGCAGTCTCGACCAATACACTCGGCGCCATGCGTCCCCGCCAGGTTAAAGCCGCCCCTCCAGATGCTCAGGCGCCGAGATGGTGCGCATCCACTTCACCGACTCCACCTTCCAGCCTGGCTCACGCTGCATGATTTCCATCACGCCTGGCAGATGCGCAGCGCCATACGTGACGTAGATTTTCGGGCGCTTGTCATCCAGCAATTGCCTTGCAAGGTGGCGATTGCGGAAGTCGAGCACCACCGGGTCCAGGTCACCGCCGCCGCCCTGGCCGGAACGGCGCATCACATAGGTCATGAACCCGCGGCACAGTGTGCCGGCGAGCGTGACCTGCCGCTCATCGCCAGACTTCTGCCATTCGATCACACGCGCCACGACGTCCGATGAATCGTCTTCAGCGTCGGTGGCTTGCTGCACTTCACGTTGGCGCATCGCTGCCGCGAAGGCTGGGTCGCTCTGCACCAATCTGTCGTACTCCTGCTTCATCGCTCGCGTGTCCACGTCCATGGTCACGTGCCGTTCGGGGTGGGCCTTGGCATCAGCCACCACCGGCCCAAAGTAGTCGATCTGGTAGGCGAGACCGCAGTTCTGGCCGAGCTCTCGGTAGCTGTCGCCAAGGTCTTTACCCTGGGTCAGGACCTTCTTGAACCAGGCGTCGGCTTCCGGATCGCTGTTGGCCACGCCTTCGTAGGCCAACACATAACCGTCGGCTAATGCCTTCTCAAGGTCGTAGACTATGGTCTTGAAGAACCGCTCGGCACCCACGTGCTGCATGCCTTGCAGCACGACGGTGCGGGGTCCGTTGGACATGGTGACGGTGGGCACGATGGCTGGACGTGTCTCGGTCATGACGGCAAGGACATACACCGGTGCTGCCGCCAATCCGCACAACAAAAACCACAATCCGACGCTGCCATGCAGCCAACTTGCAGCCCAGGACCGTGCCCTGGACGAACGCGAGATCCGCCGCCAAGTCCAGACCAGCGGAACCGCGATCAGCGCGGCCGCCAGTAGCAAAGCAGGCAGCGAGAGCCAACTCGCACCGAGAAGGATCGGCAGGCCCGCCACGAAACAAAGCACAAGCACTGCCCACAGCAATGTGGTCAAGCGGATTGACAGCGTGCTGCGCACAGGGCCGCTGTCGGTTGTAGGGGTGGGGGCCTCCATCTTCAGAACTTGCGGCCCGCGCCCCAGTCTCCCTGGTCGCATTTGCCGACAAAGCCGGGCTTGTCCTTGATCTCGACCATGCCGGTACGCCGGTCGATGTTCACGCTGAGCCTGTTGAGGCCGTTGACCTGATAGCGCGCCGTGATGCGGTCGGGCGACATCTGCACATCCTCCAGCTGCCACCAACCGTCGACGCCGCCGGAATTCAGGGGCGGAATCATCTTGTCGCTCAGGTGGATGCGTCCCCGGCCATCGCGGAACTCGAACTGCACGCCGGTCTGGAACTGCTCGTTCGCAGACTCCACGCGCTGCGTGGGCTCGTAGTGCTTGCGCCTGTCGTTCCACTCGTAGCCCGAGTGGCTGGAGAACACTGCATGCTCGCCCTGACCGTAACAGATGAGTGTGAGCGCGTCCGGCTGGTGCGGGCGCGGCGGTATGTCGCCTGCCACGCCTCCAGGACGACAGTTCTGCTCAGGGATGCGGTTGATCGACGCGTAGCGGCCATCGTCGGTGGAAATCGCCACGCAGGCACGCTGCGCGTCGCTCCACCAGAAGGTCCAGGATTGTTCCCGCACGCGGGTGGCGCGCACCTGCTGGTAGCCACGCGCCTGCATCTGGGTTTCCCCGCCGGCGCCGCGCGCGCCGACAAGATCGGCAAGGTCCGGCGGGGTCTGTGCCTGTGCTGTCGCAACGCACAGCGTCGCAAGAATTCCAACCGTCAATATCCGGCTTGTCATATGTCACTCCGTTCTTTCGGCATGATGCCATTCTCGCCGCAGCGGGTGCGGTTGCTCAATGACAGCAATGTCGCGAGACGGTGATTTACAAAAGCTGGGCGACCGGCCAAGCCGGTTGATCAGTTCCAAGGGAGAGCCAAGCGCTTGGCTCTGCGACTGCCATATCCCAAACGCATGCACAAAGCATTCAAGTGTCCGCGACGGATGAAAGAGTCAGCCACCAAGCAACGACAGACTCAGAGCTTGGCCCCAACCCATATGCCTCTGCACCAGGCCCTCTGCCTTCCCGGCAATGACGATATCCGGGTACTCGCTTTTATCAGCGTTGTCAGCCACTGCATGCCAAACATCGCCCACCCGCTGAAAGCGCCGCACAAGCATCTGCCCTTCCCACGCGAATGCATAGACGCTGCCACGGCGCGGCGTTCCATCCGCACGATTGAGCAAGAGCACGGCCCCATCCCGGATCGTGGGCTCCATGCTGGTTCCTGCCACATGGACGAGGGCCGCGTTCACCGCACTGACACCAACTGAGCGCAAAAAGTCGCGCCGGAACTGCAATGCGCCAAGCTCCGCCACAAGAGCGCTCCCAACATCCGAGTCTTCGGTCACGCCGACGCTGAGTTGCGAGACCTGAACGAAGTCGCTGTGTTCTTCATCCCCGTCAAGGGAATATTTCGGCAGGTTCAGCGCCTCTTCTATCTCCCGCGCCAGCTTCGCGCCTATGGGCTTTCTCCCTCTCAAGCGATCAGACCAATAACTCGATGTCCGGCCAAGTCGATTGATCAACTCCAAAGGGGAGCCCGAGTTGTCGCCCTTCCGATTGGTCCTGCCCAAGCGCAGGCAAAGGGCATTCAAGTTCGCACAACGGATATTTGACGTGTCGCTCATGGGTGTACTTGAGCCCACGAATTACACCAAAGGGTGTTAACAAGAAGCGATTCCAACGATGCAATGGCGATTGATCGTTTCTGTGAATGCACGCTTGCCCTTATTCCATGCACATCACCCACCACTTCACCCCCGGCCTGCGCTTCGCCGCACGCTGGAAGTACGCCGCCCGCGCGCCATCGGGCCGGGCCTGTTGGTCGGGGCAGCCGGATGCGGGCAGGGCCGATCCGCATGGCGCCTGGTGGTGTGTGCGGCGCTGCGCTGCCGTGCTGCGGCGGGAGATGTGGCAGTCGGTGGATCTGCCGCCAGGCATGCCCTTGCGGCCGGGGCCGGAAGATGTGGCGCTGGCTCTGCACGCGCTGATGCCGCGTTGGCAGGTGCAGCTCAGCGCTGGGGCTGGACACATGCCCATGCAGTCCTGCACCCGGGCGCTGCTGGCCGGCGGCGGGGCCGTGCTGCAACTGCAGTCAGAGGCGCTGCACCGGTGCCCACAGAGCACGTTCTGGGCCTGGGTGATTGGTGTGGAGATGCATCAGAGAATGCTGCCCGCGCCGGTGAAGCCATGGCCGTCATGCCGCGCGCCCCGCCCCGTCGCGCTACTCGCCATTCCCTTTGGCTGGAGCATGCCCTGGGCCTGTGGCTATGCGGCGCGGGTGCAGGTGAACCTCGACGGGCATTGCGATGTGGATGGCATTGACGGGCAGTGGCGCGAGTGCCGCTGCCTGGCCGCAATCACGCTGTCGCCCGCGCAACGCGGCAATGCAAAGCCATTGGCGGGGCACGCACCGTGTTGAAGTCCACCACGACAAGGTCCCACATGGATGAGACCACGCACCTCACCCACCGCTTCACCCGAGGGCTTCGCTTTGACGGACTGTGGACCTACTCGGCGCTCACGCCTTCAGGCCGAGCCTACTGGGCACGACTGCCGGCAACCCGGGCAGGCGGCATGGCTGCAGCAGATCCACAGCGCGCGTGGTGGCGCGTGCGCCAGTGCGTTGCAGTGCTCAATCGCAGGCCCTGGCGTTCCGCGCATCTGCCCTCGGGCCTGCCTGCGCAGCCGGAATGTGGCTGGCGTGCATCACGCTGGAGCAGTTGGGCGCGGGTTGAGCTGTGGTCGCGGCAGCCAGGCGCCCTGCGCAGCACGCCTCAGGTGGGCGTGTCCACGTCATCCCAGTCATTGCCCTCGAAGCGCACCAGCCAGTTCAGGGCGTGGTGGCGCTCCATGAGCACGTCGGCGTTCAGCCCCACGGGCGCGGGCTGCTGCTGCACCTGGGCCTGGCGCACGATCCAGTGCAGGCGGTAGTGCTGGTCCAGGGCGTCGAGGATGTCGCTGTCGGGCCGCATGCGTGCGGCATGCAGGGCGCCTTGCAAGTCGCTGGCCTGCAGCAGGACGCGCGAGGTGAGCGGCACGTCGCAGATGGCATCGGGGAACGGCAGCGCATCGACCAGGCCCAGCGCCCATTCCAGCAAGTACGCGGCTTCGTAGCGCCAGCCGAACTTGGCGATGGCCTCTTCGGAGGGCTGGGCAGTGGCCATGAAGTCACGCTCGTTGGGGGTGAGCGCGGCCTGGGCGGCTGGCAGGCGCTGGAACAGCTCGTCGGGCGTGAGCGGTTCGCCACTGTTCATTGCTTCGTTCAGCGATTCGGCGCGCACGGCCACGGCCAGCAGGGCGAAGGCGCGTGCGGCGATCTCGTCGGGCGCGCGCATGCGCAGTTCGGGCTCGGAGATCAGCGGCGGCAGGCTGGCCGCTGGCATGAAGCCGCGCTGCGCCAGCGCCTGCTCGCTGCGCTGCTTGCGCTGCCAGGCCTGCTGCGGATAGGGCAGCGCGGCCTGTTCATCGGGCTCGGCGCCGTTGGCGGCCAGCAGGATGCGGCCCTGCGGGTCGCGGATGCTGCCGTCCGCCAGAAATGCGATGGCGTTGGCGCGCTGCGCCCAGCCGGCAAAGGCATCGAGCTGCTCCGGCGCAATGCCCAGGCTCAGGTGCTGCTGCACGCGCTGGATATGGCGCATGGCGTGGTAGCGGTTGCGCGTCATCTGCCCATCGCCGCGCCCCAGCACATAGCCGACAAAGCCGGAAAGATGCGGTGCCAGCTCGGGGTCCGACAGATCGCGGCGCCCGGCCAGCGTGTGCGGAAAGTCAAGCGCAGGAAGGTCCCAGACGGTGCAGTAGGCGTTGATGAGTACTTCGTCCTTTGCAGCATCCGCCTGGGGTTCCTGCTGCTGGCGCTGGTGTTGCTGGTGTTCCTGTGGGCGAGCGGGCTCGGGTGCAGGCTTGCTGAATGCGGTCTTGAGGCGGGTAAGGAGGTTTTTCATGTTCACGGACTGGGTTCCGGGATGGGCTGCGGGATGGGAAACAGCAGGAATCGCCCTGCCTCTTGGCCACGGTACGGCCTGCAGATGGCGGGTGACTCAGCCCCCCAGCTCCAGCACCGCCATGCGGTCATACAGCGTGGCCCGCGAGATGCCCAGCTGGCGCGCCGTGGCCAGCTTGTTGCCGCTGTTGGCGGCCAGGGTGGCGGTGATGGCCTTGCGTTCCAGCTCGGCCACCTGCTGGGCCAGGGGGCGCAGCAGGTCGGTGTCGGCCGGGCTGTTGTGGGCAGGGGACGGCGCGGGTGCAGTCTCGGGGCCCGGCGCGGGGGCGGCGGGTTCCACGCCTGATGAGCGCAGCACTTCGCGCAGTTGCTCTGCGTTGATGGCGGTGTCTTCGCTGCGCATGGCGGCCTGCTCCAGCACGTTGCGCAGTTCGCGGATGTTGCCGCGCCAGGTCTGGCCGGCCAGCAGGGCCAGGGCGTCGGGCAGCAGTTCGGGCGGGGGCATGTCGTTGCGCAGGGCCAGTTCTTCGGAGAGGACTTCGACCAAGGCCGGGATGTCGCGCCTGCGTTCGCGCAGCGGCGGCACGCGGATGGGCAGCACGTGCAGGCGGTAGAAGAGGTCTTCCCGGAAGCGGCCGTCGCGCACCATCTGCGGCAGGTCGCGCGAGGTGGCGGCGACCACGCGCACGTCAAAGCGCACGAGCTGGTTGGAGCCCAGCGGTTCGATCTCGCCTTCCTGCAGCGCGCGCAGCAGCTTGGCCTGCAGGTTCAGGGGCATGTCGCCGATTTCGTCGAGGAACAGCGTGCCGCCGTCGGCCAGCCTGAATTTGCCGTCGCGCGGCTTGCGGTCGGCGCCGGTGAAGGCGCCGGGGGTGACGCCGAAGAATTCGGCCTCCAGCAAGGCGTCCGGCACGGCGGCGATGTTGACGGTGACGAAGGGGCCGCCGCTGCGGGCCGATGCGGCGTGGATGGCATGGGCCAGCAGCTCCTTGCCGGTGCCGGTCTCGCCCAGCAGCAGCACGGGGCTGAGCGACTGGGCCGCGCGGCGCGCCTGGCGCTTGACCTCCACGGCCGCCGGGCTGCTGCCGACAAAGCTGGCAAAGCTGTACTTGGCGCGGCGCTCGCCCTGCACGGCCACGCGCAGGCTGCGGTTGCGCTGGGCGGCCAGCTCGCGCCGGGCCTCGTCCAGGTCGCGTTGCAGAACGGCGAACTTGCTGATCAGGGGCTGCAGCGTGGTCTCCGGCTGGTCGAACAGCACGATGCCGATGGCACCGATGACCGCGCCCGCATCGTCCTTGAGCGGGATGCGGCTGACCACGAAGGTGCCGGCACGGTTGGTGAGCAGGTCGATGAGCACGGGCTCGCCGGTTTCCAGCACGCGGCGCATGCGGGTGTTGGGGATGACGTCCTCGACCATGTGGCCCAGGAACTCATCCACCGAGGCCACGCCCAGGTCGGGCAGGAAGCGCTGGTAGCCCTCGTTGACCCAGACGATGCGCCCCGCCCTGTCGGCCAGGAACATGCCCTGGCTCATGGTGGAGAACAGCTGGAACATGGAGCGCGCTGCCAGCGCGAGGATGCCGTCGGCATCGAGCGGCAGGGGCTGGACCAGGGTGGGTGTGGGCGGCATGGATGGCATCCTAGCCGAGTCGCCCCTGCCAGGCTGCGGCACTCAGCCCTGCTCGATGGCGACCTGGGTGCAGATGGCGCAGCACATCTGCGCAGCCTGCTCGTTGGCGATGAAGTAGTAGATGCTGACGCCTTCGCGGCGCCGGCCCAGCACGCCGGCCTGGTACAGCGTGTTCAGGTGCTGGGACATGTTGGGCTGCGTGGTGGCGATGCTGGCGAGCAGCTCGGTCACGTTCTTCTCGCCATTGCACAACACGCTGATGATCTTCAGGCGCACGGGCGCCGCCATGGCACGGAACAACTCCGCAGCGCTCTCGAAAACGCTGTCGTCGCTCAGGTCCATGCTGTCATTGCGGCTGTCCATAGGCGTCTGTCATCCTGGTATACGGCGGGAGGGCAAGGGGGCTGGCATGCTTTGCCGCCCGACCGGGCTAGTTTATAGCCCGCAGGGCGGCAGCGCAGGCTCGGTGCGGCTTGATGGACGGCAAGCCGCCCTGTCATCGCTCAGAAATCAACCGTGGCCGACAGCATGAAGGTGCGCGGTGCGCCCAGCCCGAGGCTGGTCCACAGCGGCGTGGCCCAGTAGGCCTTGTTGGCCACGTTGGTGATGCTGCCGCGCAGCGTGAGCGGATGGCCGGCCGCCGTGGTCACGTAGCGCGCGCCGATGTCGAACACGGTGCGGCCCGGCACGGACAGCGAGTTGTCGGCATTGATGTACTGCCTGGACGCCGTGGTGGCGTTGGCCGTCAGCGTCAGGCCCTGCACGGCGGGCAGGTCCCACTCCACGCCCAGCTTGCCCTGCAGCCTGGGCACGCCCGCCGCCAGCTTGCCCTGGTTCACGCCGCCTGCCGTGCGGGTGAGCTTGGGCTGTACGTAGGCAATGCCGCCCATCAGGCGCACGCCCGTGGCCACGTTGCCGAAGAAGCCCCATTCCACGCCCCGGTTGCGCTGCTCGCCGCCGAAGGAGAAGACGTTGGAGACGGGATCGGTGTAGCCGTTGGGCCGCTGGATCTCATAGAGGCTGAAGGTGTGGGCGAAGTCGCCCAGGTCCAGCTTCAGGCCCAGCTCCTTTTGCCGGGACTTGTAGGGCGCGAACACTTCGCCCGCGTTGGCCGCCGTCATGGGTGCGGTGGCGCCCTGGCTCAGGCCTTCGATGTAGTTGGCGTAGACCGAGACACGCTCGCTGGCCTTCACCAGCAGCGCGGCGGCGGGCGTGGTGGCGCCTTCGTCATAGCGCGCGGTGCGCGCGCCCGTGGCCACGTTGAAGGTGTCGCTGAGCACCTGCTGGCGGCGCAAGCCCAGGGTGAGCTGCACGCGGTCCTGCGCGAAGGACAGGGTGTCGGCCACGCCGATGCTGGTCAGCCGCAGTTCGGTGCGCGAGATCGGGGGCGCGTTGAAGCTGGTGGCCGGGCCCCAGATGGGGTGGTAGATGTTGGTGATCCAGTCCTGGGCCAGCACGTTGCGGCGGCCGAACTGCTTGTCGGTATGCGTGTAGTAGGTGGCGTTGAGCGCCCACTGGTGGCCCACGCCGGCCGTGTTGAACTTGCCCTTGAGGCCGGCCTCGGCCGACTTCTTGTCCATCTCGAAGCCCAGGTCGGCCAGGTTGGTGCGGTAGTCGCCGGCCGTGTTGAAAACCTGGATCAGATAGGCGCCCGTGGAGCGGTACCGGGTCTTGCTGGTGCCCACGGCGGCATAGGCGGTGACGCGGTCGCCCAGGTCAAGCTCGCCGCGCACCATGGCGCCCTTGTCCTTGGTGTCGTAGAAGGCCCAGCTGGGGTTGAGCAGGGTGTCGGCCTTGGGCGGCCTGGGCACGGGCAGGCCTGCGGCCAGGTTGATGCCGCGGTTCAGGCCGTCGGTGCGGTCCTCGCTGCTGTACAGGTCGGCCGACAGGCGGGCACGATCGCCGCGCCAGTCCAGGCCCAGCGAGGCCAGCCGGGTCTCTTTTTCCTGGTGGTTCACGGCGCCGTCGCCGTCACGCAGCACGCCGTTGAAGCGGATGCCGAACTGCTTGCGCTCGCCGAACCGCCGGCCCAGGTCGATGTGGGCGCCCAGCTGCGCATCCGACATGAAGGAGGTGGTCAGCCGCGCCAGCGGCTCGTCGCCCGCGCGCTTGGGCACGAGGTTGACCGTGCCGCCCACCGAGCCACCGGGCGGCATGCCGTTGAGCAGGGCCGAGGGGCCCTTGAGCACGTCCACGCGCTCGAACATTTCTGGCGATGCGCGGTAGAACGGCGCCACGCCGAACAGCCCGCCAAACGTGACATCGCCGATGCTGGAGCTGAAGCCGCGAATGGAGTAGTTCTCGCTGATGATGCCGGTCATGCCAGTGCTGAACACGGTAGGGTCGGCGGCCGAGATCACGTCGGTGATGTCGCGGGCCTGGCGGTCGGCGATGAATTTCTCGGTGTAGCTGATGGTGTTGAAGGGCGTCTCCATGAAGTCCTTGTCGCCCAGCAGGCCCATGCGGCCGCCTGTGGAGACCTGGCCGCCGGCATAGGCTTCCGGCGCCTGCTGAGCCTGTGCGCGCACGGTGACGGCAGGCATGAGCACGCCGCCGTCCACGGGCGCTGCCGCGTTGCGGTCGCGGCCCAGGGTATAGCTGCCGTTGGCTTCGCGCAGGGCGCGCAGACCCTGGCCGCGCAGCAGCTCGGCAAAGCCTTCGGCCACGCTGTAGCTGCCCGACAGGCCTGCGCTGCTGCGGCCTTGCAGCAGGCTGGAATCCACCGTCAGCTCCACGCCGGCCGATGCGGCAAAGGCGTTGAGCGCCTGGCCCAGCGGGCCGGCCGGGATGCTGAAGGCGCGGCGGGCCTCGCCGGGTGCCTCGCCGGAGGCGGCTCCAGATGCGGCCCCCTGGGCAGCCGCCTGCGCCAGCGCGGACGGCATGGCCACGGCCAGGCCCCCCAGTGCCAGGCCCGCCATGCAGAGCATGTGCACGGCGATGGCCGTGTGCCTGCAGGCAAAGGCCGGGTGCGGCAGGGCGCGCGATGCGCCGTTGTGCGCGGGACGGGATGGATGGCGTAGTGCCATGCGGGACTCCTTTCGATTCGGGTAGGCGTTGGGTGTTTCACCTTGTCTTCCGAACGAAAACGACAAACCCTCAATCGAGAATGCGATCAATTTGCAACCGCAGCGGCCACCGGGCCCGCGCCCGCTGCCGGCACATCGCCGTAGCCCTTGAGCACGTCATCGACCATGAGCTTCACCGAGGTCACGCTGGCCGCCGTGACGTACCAGGCCTCGGAATCGACGAAGACCACGCGGTTGTTCTTCCAGGCGCTGGTCTGGCGCAGCAGCGGGTTGTCCATGCCGGCAGCATCCATGCCCGGGCGGCGCTGCATGATGGCCGTGCGGTCGATCACGTAGAGGATGTCCGGGTTGGCCTGCTGGATGAATTCGCTGGAGATGGGCTGGCCGTGCAGGTCAGCCTCGGCCGCCGTGCTGGCGGGCCTGACGCCCAGCGCGTTGAAGACAAAGCCGTAGCGCGACTGCGGCCCGAACGAGGTGAAGGCGCCGTTGTTGTGCATGACGATGAGGGCCGTCTCCTTGCGCCCTTCGGTGGCGCGCCGGGCCTGGGCCACCTTGTCGTCCATCTCGGCGGCCTTGGCGCGCGCCAGGTCCTGCTTGCCGAAGATGCGGCCCAGGGTCAGCAGATGATCGCGCACGGTGTCCAGGTGCCGGGTGCCGCTGTTCCTGAAGTCCACGTCGAAATGCACGGTGGGCGCAAAGCCCGAAAGCTCCTGGTAGGCGCTGGCCTGGATGGGCGAGATCAGCACCAGGTCGGGCTTGAGCGCATGCACGCGCTCCAGGTTGGGCTGGACGATGGAGCCCAGATCCTGCACGTTGGCATCGTCCTTGTACCGGGCCAGGAAGTGGGGCACGAAGTCCTTGGGCATGCCGGCAATGGGCACGCCGAGCTGGTCGAGGAAGTCGGCCTCGTTCATGTCCAGCGCGGCCACGCGCTGCGGCGGGCGCTCCACCACCGTCGTGCCCAGCTGGTGCTGCACAGTGACGGGCTTGAACTCGCCGGCGCCCGCCGCCTGCGGCGCTGCAGCCTGGGTCGTGGGTGTGGCGGGCCGGTCGCAGGCCGACAGGCAAAGCGCTGCCGCCAGCGCAAGCATGGGCGCGCGGTGGGGAATGCGGAAAAGATGGGTCATGGGCTTTCTCTCCTGAAAAATGGCATGCATTGCTTGACTGTTTTTTGGTGGCGCCGGTGCTCGGCTCAGGCCCGGCCGCGCCCGCGCACCATGAGTGCAAGGAAGTAGCTGCCGCATACCAGGTTGACGAGGATGCCCACCGAGGTGCGGTAGTTGAAGACATGCTCCACCGCCAGTTGCGCCGCGATGAAGATGGACACGGCCACGGCACAGCCCAGCGGCAGCGTGACCCGGTGGCGCGCCGTGCCCGCCAGCGCATAGCTGATGTGGGCCACGAAGATGCCCATGAAGGCCGTGGGCCCCAGCAGGCTGGTGGACACCGCCACCAGCGCGGCAATCAGCGCCAGCTGCAGGCGCAGCTGGCGCTGGTAGTGCACGCCCAGCGAGATGGCCTGCTCGCGCCCCAGGGCCAGCACGTCCAGCACGGGCAGGCTGCGCCGCACGATCACGCAGGCCACGGCCACGATCAGCGCCGACCACAGCAGCTGCGCGGGCCGGGCGCGGTTGAACGAGGTGTAGCTGTAGCCCTGCAGCACAGAGAACTCTCCGGGGCTGATGCGCAGCTGCACGAACTGCGTGAAGGTGCCTATCACCATGCCCAGCACCAGGCCCAGCAGCAGCAGGAAGTACACGTTGTCGCGCCCCCCGCCCAGCAGCCAGCGGTGCAGGGCCCAGGAGTAGCCCAGCATGCAGGCCACCGACAGCCAGAAGTTGCCGCTGGGGCCCAGCACCACCAGGCTTTGCACGCCCATGGCCAGCACCAGCAGCGCCTGCAGCAGCAGGTAGACCGCCTCATAACCCATGATGGCGGGGGTGAGGATGCGGTTGCCCGCAAGCGTCTGGAAGACGATGGACGACAGCGCAATGCAGATGCCGCCGATGACGATGGCCGACAGCCGCGTCAGCCGCCGTGCAATGACGTAGCCGAAGTCCAGCCCCGAGCCCAGCAGCACGAAGCAGGCCGCCAGCGCGGCCACCACCAAGGCAGCCGCAATCCACGCGGTGGTGTGAGGCAAGGCCTTGCGCATCACGGCCTTCTGCGCAGGATGAGCACGAGGAACAGCACGCCGCCCACGCTACCCGCCGTCAGGCCGATCGGCACCTCGAAGGGGTGCATGATCAGCCGGCCCACGATGTCGCAGGCCAGCAGCAGCGAGGCGCCGCTGAGCGCGACGATGGGCAGGGTGCGGCCCAGGTTCTCGCCGCATCGCATGGCCACCAGGTTGGGAATGACCAGGCCCACGAAGGGAATGGCGCCCACGGTGATGACCGTGGCCGAGACGGTGACCGCCACCAGCACCAGACCCAGCGTGGCCAGCGCCGGATAGCTCAGCCCCAGGCTGGTGGCCATGCCCTCGCCCATGCCCAGCACGGTGAAGCGGTGCGCAAACGCATAGGTCAGCACCACGATGGGCACGATGAGGTAGATGATCTCGTAGTGGCCCTGCACAATGCGCGAGAAGTCGCCCAGCAGCCAGCCCTGCATGCTTTGCAGCAGGTTGTGGCGAAAGGCATGGAACTCGGCAATGGCGCTGAGCACGCTGCCGTACATCAGGCCCACCACGGGCACCAGCACCAGGTTGCGCAGGCGCATGCGGCGGATGATGGCCACGTACAGCAGGCTGGCGCCCAGGCAGAACACCAGCGCGAACACCATGCGCCAGGCCACGCCCCACGCGCCCGAGGTGAAGGCCGAGGCGGGCGCCACCGTCAGCGACACCAGAATGCCCAGCTTGGCCGCATCCAGCCCCCCACAGGTCGCAGGCTCCACAAATCGGTTCTGCACGATCTGCTGCAGCACGACGCCGCACACCGACAGCCCCACCCCCGTGAGCACCAGCGCTGCCAGGCGCGGCAGGCGGCTGGCCGTGAGGGTGAGCCAGGCATCGCCCGACAGCGACAGCAGCTGCCCCCATTCCACCTGCCGCGCGCCGGTGAGCACGGAGGCGCAGCACAGCGCGGCAAACGGCAGCAGCCACGGCGCCAGGCGCGGGACCTGCGTCCCTGTCGTTGGCTTCGCAGGCTCGCTCAACGGAGGTCCTCGCCCATGCCTGTGGCCGTTCCCGTGCGCGTTCCCGCAATGCGCCAGCCCTTGGCGGCGCGCCGCCGCGCCAGAAAGCGCGCATACAGGCCTTGCGCCTGTGCCAGCTGCTGCTGCGTGCCCTGCTCGCTGACGCGGCCCTGGTCCAGCACGATGATCTGGTCGGCCATGGCCACGGTGGACAGCTGGTGGGCAATCACGATCAGCGTGCGCCGGCCGCGCAGCCGCGCCAGCGCCTGGGCGATGGCGGCCTGGTTTTCGGCATCCAGCGCGGCCGTGGCCTCGTCGATCAGCAAAATGGGCGCATCCTTGATGAGCGCACGCGCGATGGCGATGCGCTGGCGCTCGCCGCCCGACAGGCGCGCCCCGCCCTCGCCCACCGGCGTGTCCAGGCCCTGCGGCAGGCGCTCGATGATTTCGGCCACGCCGGCCTGGCGGGCGGCTTCCATCACCTCGGCATCGCTGGCCTGCGGGCGGCCCATGCGGATGTTGTCGGCAATGGAGCCCTGGAAAAGGTAGCTGTCCTGGAAGATCTGGCTGATCTGCCCGGCCAGCCGCTCGCCCGCGATCTGGCGCACGTCGATGCCGCCCACCAGAACGCTGCCCTGCTGCACATCGAAAAAGCGTGCGACCAGCCGCAGCACGGACGATTTGCCAGAGCCCGAGGCGCCCACCAGCGCCGTCATCGAGCCCGGCTCCACGCGCAGGCTCAGGCCGCGCAGCACCTCGGGCTGGCCCGGCGCGTAGCGGAACACCACATCGCGCAGCTCCACCGAGGCATCGCGCGGCGCCTGGGGCACGGCAGGCTCGGGCAGCGGCTGGACCGCGAGGATGTCGCGCACGGCATCGAGCTGCACGCGCGCGGCGCGCAGCGAGTCGGCGTAGCCGGCCACCTCCAGCAGCGGATCGACATGGCGGCAGGCCAGCAGCAGGGCCACGATCACGGGGATGGCGGCTTCCATTCCCATGCCCATGCCCTGTGCTGCAACGCCGCCCAGGCGCTCGTCCAGCCACAGCGCGCCGGCCACCAGCAGGGCCGCAAACACGGCCTGCACGGCCCAGCCATTGAGCACGCCCGACAGCGCCGCCAAGCGGATGGATTGCGCGCCAGATGCGCGCTGCCGGCCCAGGGCCTGCTCCAGCCAGCGCGTGCCGCCGCCTTCGCCATTGAAGGCGCGCAGCACGGACTGCGCCTGCGCAAATTCCACCATGCGCTGGCTGGTGCCGGCCATGCTGCGCTGCAGGCGTTCGTCGGCACGGCGGCCCAGGTGCGCGGTGACCAGCAGCACGCCGGCCAGCAGCGGCAGCGCCAGCAGTGCAATCAGGCCCATGCGCCAGTCCATGGCACACAGCGCGGCCACCACGGCAACGGGCGCCACGGCGCCGCTGAACACGGGCGTGAACACATGGGCCGGCAGCTGGGCCACCTCCATCATTCCCTGCGAAACGACGTGGTTGAGCCGGGCCGTGTTCTCGGGGGTGAACCATCCCACGGGCAGGCGGGCCACATGGTCGCCCAGCCGGTGGCGCGCCACGCGCAGAACGGCGGCGCCCAGGCCCAGGCCGGCCTTTTCCACCTGGCGCTGCCAGGCCCAGCACAGCACCACGCCCGCCAGCAGCACGGCCAGCCAGGCTGCGGCGCCGCGCGTATCGCCTGCCAGCAGGCGCGACGCCACGGGCGCCAGGGCCGTGACGACCAGCCCGCTGAGCAGGCCATGCAGCACGGCCATGCAGGCATAGCGGCGGAAAAGCCGGGCGTCGTCGCCCAGCAGTTGCATCAGGGTCTTCAGCATGGGGGCAGCTCCGGGGCCAGGGCGGGGGTGGAAGGCAGGGATTGGGAGGGCTGTGATTCGTACCCGCCCAGCGCCCACAGCCGTGCGTAGCGTCCGCCCAGCGCCAGCAGCTCGGCATGGCGGCCGCGCTCGCGGATGGCTCCGCCTTCCACCACCAGGATCTGGTCCGCATGCATGACGGTGTCCAGCCGGTGGGCAATGACCAGCAGGGTGCGTCCGGCGGCCAGGCGCGACAGGGCTTCCTGGATGGCGGCCTCGCTCTCGGCATCGGCAGCGGCCGTGGGCTCGTCCAGCACCAGCACGGGCGCATCCAGCAGCACGGCGCGCGCAATGCTCACGCGCTGCTGCTCGCCGCCGGACAACTGGGCGTCTTCGCCGATCACCGAGTCATAGCCGCGCGGCAGCGCCAGGATGCGTTCATGGATGTGGGCGGCGCGCGCCGCTTCTTCCACCTCCTGCGCGCTGGCCGAGGGCCGGCCCAGGGCGATGTTCTCGCGCACGCTGGCGTGCACCAGGCGCACGTCCTGCAGCACAAAGGCCAGGTGGCGGTAGAGCTGTGCGGTCTCGATCTGCCGCAGGTCCACCCCGCCCAGCGTGATGCGCCCTTCGTTCGGGTCGAAGAAGCGCAGCAGCAGCCGGGCGAGCGTGGACTTGCCCGCGCCCGAGGCACCGACCAAGGCGGTCACCGTGCCGGGCCTGAGCGTGAAATCCATGCCCTTGAGCACGTCATGCCCCGCCTCGTAGGCATGGCCCACGCCTTCGAAGCGGACTTCGCAGCCTTGGGGCAGCCTGCATTGATGGGCGGCCGGTTGCTCCAGCACGGGCGTGCGCAGCAGCGCCTGCACGCGCTGGGCGGCGCCCGTGGCGTGGTTGAGCGCATGCAGGTTGAAGCTGAGCAGCTGCAGCGGCGCGCTGATGCCCGGCGCCACCAGGGCAAAGGGCAGCACGTCCACGGGCGCCATCCAGCCCAGGGCCGTGAACAGCGTGCCAAAGGCCAGCACCACCCCCAGCACGGCCACGGGCGCGATCAGCGCATTGGCATTGGCGCGCGCCGACACCAGCGGACGCGCAAAGCCGAGGAAGGCATCGGTAAAGCCATCGACGGCCTCGCGGTAGCTGCCATGGGCTCGGCCGCTGGCGCCAAAGGCCTTGACCACGGGAATGCCGTGCACGAACTCCACCACCGCGTTGTTGATGCGCGCCAGTCCCGCGCCAAAGGCCGGCATGTGGGCACTGCTGGCCTGCATGGCGTGGCGCATCACCAAAAAGAAGATGCCGAACGGCAGGGCCGAGACCAGGGCCATGCGCCAGTCCATGGCCACCAGGTAGACCGCAGAAGCGGCCACCGTGCCCGCGCCGCGCCCCACGGTGGTGTAGAAGTGCGCGGTCAGCTCGTGCAGGGTGGCCACGTCGTCCTGCATGGCCTGCTTGACCTGGCCCGAGGCCCGCTCGGTGAACCAGCCCAGCGGCACACGCGCCAGCCGCTGCATGGCCGACAGGCGCAGCCCGTGGGTGAGGCGGTTGTCGGCCAGATGGGCAACCAGCTCGCCCGCCGACACCAGGGCCATGCCCGCGAACAGGCAGACAAGGCACAGCGCGATGACGCGCCAGGCATCTGCCGCCACCATGCCGCCATCGGCCAGCGCCAGCCGCGCGATATGGGCGATGCCGGCCAGCGGCGCCAGCGCCAGCACGGCGCCCGCAAACGACAGCAGCGCGGCAAGAACAAGCTGCGCGCGGATGGGCTGCAGCGTCTGCGCAATGGGGCCGGGGCCGGCCTGGGCGTCATCGGCCTCGGGTGAGTGCATGGGTTCTCCTGGAAGGCATGGCGGATCAGAAAAGAACAGAAAACAAGGGCTCTTGCCTGTCTTCCGAACGAGAACGCCAAACCCTCAATCCCAGGGGCAGAAAGTTGAATCAGCCGGTAACGGGTTCCGAGAAACGGGGAAGGCGCCGCGATGAAAAAAGCCTCAGCCCGCCGCCTGCACCGTGACCCAGTAGCGCGTGCGCGAGACCACCTGCACGGGCAGGCCCAGGGCCAGGTTGTGCAGGGCGCGGTCGGTGTCGCGCAACGAGAACACGCCCGTGACGCGCAGGCCGGCCACCTGCGGGTCGCAGCGCAGCAGGCCCGTGCGGTAGCGCGCCAGTTCGGCCACCAGCTCGCCCAGCGGCATGTTGTCGGCCACCAGCACGCCGCGCGCCCAGGCGGCGGCACTTTCCTGCGCAGGCACCGGAGCCCGGGCCTGCTCGCCAGTGAAGACGGCGCCCTGCCCCGCATCCACGCGCACCACCTGGCCCGGCGCCCTGGCAGGACGCACCTCCACCGCGCCCTCGAACACGGCCACGCGGGACTGCTCATCTTCCTGGCGCAGCGTGAAGCGCGTGCCCAGGGCCTGCACCGTGCCGTGGCGCGAGCGCACGCGCAGCGGGCGCGGTATGCTTTGCGGATCGGGCGCGGTGGTGACGAGGATTTCGCCGGCGCGCAGCAGGATCAGGCGCTCGGCCTCGTCAAAGCGCAGGTCGATGGCCGAGGCCGAGGCCAGCACCACCTGCGTGCCATCCGGCAGCGTGATCTCTCGGACTTCACCACGCGCCGTGCCATGGCTGGCGGCGGCGACCTGCCATGCATCGGTGCCGCGCACCACATGGGCAATGCCTCCGGCCGTGGCCATGAGGCCCAGCAACTGCATGGCACGGCGGCGGCCCCGGGGCGCCGGCGACGCAGCGGAGGTGTCCGCCAGCGTATGCCGTGCAATGCCGCCGGGCACGCTGCGCAGCTTGTCGTCAAAGGCCTGCAGCCGGCTCCAGGCCAGCTCGTGCCGCGGATGCTCGGCACGCCAGCGGGCGCAGGCGGCGCGGTCTTCGTCGTTGGCGTCGTCAGCCCACAGGCGTGCCATCCATTCGGCGGCGCGCTGGACGATGGCCGGCTCCAGCGGCTCCAGCGGCTCCAGCGGCTCCAGCGGCTCCAGCGGCTCCAGCGGCTCGCTGGCGGACGCAGTTGCGCAGGCGTCAGTGGATGCGGCTGACGCGGCCGATGCCGGAGATGAAGACATGCCGGCCACTCAGCACACGGCGCCGTGCAGCGCCTGGTAGCAGGCCAGCAGGCCAGCAGCGATGTATTTCTCCACCGAGGACACGGACACGCCCAGCTCGGCCGCGATATCTCGGTAGGCCATGCCGTCGAGCTTGCACAGCAGCAGGGCCTTGCGCGCCTTGGGCGGCAGGCCGTTCAGTGCGGCATCGATCTCCACCAGCGCCTCCAGCGCCAGGGCACGTGTTTCTTCGGAGGGCGCCATCTGCTCGGGCAGCAGGGCCAGGGCTTCAAGGTAGGCCGCCTCCACGCGGCGGCGCCGGTACAGGTCGATCACCAGGCCGTTGGCGATCTGGGTGAGATGGCGGCGGCGCTCATCGGCCGGCGGAACACGGCCGGTGCGCAGCAGTTGCAGGTAGACGTCGTGCGCCAGATCGGCCGCATCAAAGGCATTGCCCAGCTTGCGGCGCAGCAGGCCGCGCAACCAGCCGTGGTGATCGGTGTAGAGAATTTCGACTTGTTGCTGAAGCGCAAACTCGGCGGCGGCCACAGTACCCCTCCCTGTGCCCCAGGGCGCAGGCACGCCGGGGACGCATGACAAATGAGAACCATTTGCATTTTATATGGAAGCCAGCCCCCGCCGCCGCGACGCACTAGCGCTGCGGCAGGCCGGGCAGTATGGCGTTCAGGTCTACCGCGTTGGCCATGGCACGGTTGCCTTCGTCGCCAGGATGCAGGTGGTCGCCCGAGTCGAAGCGCGCCGCCATGCGGGAGGGATGGGCGCCATCGCGCAGCACGGCGTCGAAGTCGATGACGGCATCGAAGGCGCCGCCCAACCGTATCCATGCATTCACCTGCCGCCGCAGGTCGTCCTTGCCGTCCTGGTAGTAGTCGTCCAGCGGCGTGCCTGGCAAGGCGCCCTCGAAAGGCGGCAAGGTGGCGCCGATCACGCGCAGGCCGTGGCTGCGCGCCCTGGCAACCAGCTGGCGATAGCCCTCTGCCATGTCCTGCAGCGTGGGGCGCTGCGCCCGCGGCGCAAAGGCCGTGCCGGGCCAGGAAATATCGTTGATGCCCAGCAGCACGATGAGGCTGCGCACACCGGGCTGGGCCAGCACATCACGCTCCAGCCGCGCCAGGGCATGCTCGCCCATGCCATCGGACAGCAGGCGCGCCCCCGAGATGCCGGCATTGACCACCGCCGCGCCGTGCGGCGCAAGGCGCGCGGCCAGGAAATCCGGCCAACGGCTGTCCCTGTCCAGGCTGGCCGTGGCACCGTCGGTGATGGAGTCGCCCATCACCGCTACCACGGGCGCCGCAGCTTCTGCCTCGACCTCTATGCCCGCCAACAGCGGGCGGGCCGTGCTGCTGATTGCGCCAGGGTCCGAAGTCCGCAGCGCCGCAGCAGCGGACTGATCGCCCGCCACGATCCAGCCGGTCTGACGCCCATCCCAGTGAAAACTCTGCACAGGCGTGGCACCGGGCAGGTACAGGCTCACGGCCACCTGCGACAGCGAGGCCAGCGGCAAGGCCACAGGGTCGCTGACCAGGGATACGCCTGCGGCAATGGTGGCTTGCGCGCTGCCGCCAAAGGTCACGGCCTGCAGGCTGCCGGACTCGACGGCGCCTGCCGGCAACGGCTTTGCCACGGTCGCCCTGCCCACGGTCACAGGCTGGCCGCCGTAGGCGTTGGACAGCACGATGCGCAGGCGCGGCCCGCCCAGGCTGATGCGTGCCACCTGGCGCACGGTCTGGTCCTGCAGCACAGCGGGCAGATTGGTGGGAAAGAGGAAATCCGCCCCCCAGACCGGCTGCGGGCTGGCCTGCCACGTGGCAGCCCAGTGGGAGGCTTCAGCCGAACCCGCCGGCGCCGTTGAATCCGCCATGGCTGGCGTGGAAATCACAAGCGCCAGAAGGGCCGCGCCCGAGGCCTTGGAAAGCGATGGAAAGGGTTGCCGCATGCAAGGAATCCGATGTCTGTCGATGGCTGGATCATGGATTCAAGGGCTGCGCGGGACTAGACGGTCTGCTGGAACACCATCTGTGAATGGAAGGCATCAACCAGCTGACGAAAAAAGCCCCTGCCTCGAAAGGCAGGGGCTGTCAGGGGCCCGTGGACGCCATGCGTAGCATCGACGGGCCGGCTAGCAACGGGTTGGCGTCAGCCGGCAGTGGCCTGCGGCGAGGGCTTGGGCTGCAGGCGCTTGAGCACGCGCGGCACGATGAGCACGCAGGCCACGATGATGATCAGCGTCAGCGACATGGGGCGCTGCAGGAAGATCCACCAGCTGCCTTCGCCGATGGACACGGCGTTGCGCATCTGCGCCTCGGCCAGGGGGCCCAGGATCATGCCCACCACCACGGGCGCGGTGGGGAAGTCGAAGCGGCGCATGATCACGCCCAGTACGCCGATGCCGTACAGCAGGAACAGGTCGAACGCGCTCTGGCGCATGCCGTAGGCACCCACGGTGGCGAAGATCAGGATGCCGGCGTACAGCTGGGGACGCGGGATCTTGAGCAGCTTGACCCACAGGCCCACCATGGGCAGGTTGAGCACCAGCAGCATCAGGTTGCCGATGTACAGCGAGGCGATCAGCGCCCAGACCAGGGCCGCGGACGAGCTGAACAGCTGCGGGCCGGGGTTGATGCCGTAGTTCTGGAAGGCGCCCAGCAGCACGGCCGTGGTGTTGCTGGTGGGAATGCCCAGGGTCAGCAGCGGGATCAGCGCGGCGGTCACGGTGGCGTTGTTGGCGGCCTCTGGGCCGGCCACGCCTTCGATGGCGCCCTTGGTGCCGAACTCCGCACGGTCCTCGCCCTTGGCCAGTTTCTTCTCGGTGGCATAGCTCAGGAAGGTCGGAATCTCGGTGCCGCCGGCGGGAATGCAGCCGAAGGGCGTGCCGATGACGGTGCCGCGCAGCCACGCGGGCCACGAACGCTTCCAGTCACGGCCGGTCATGTGCACGCGGCCCATCTTGTTTTGCGTATCGACGACCTTGCCTTCGTACATGGCGGCGTACAGCACTTCGGCCACGGCGAACAGGCCCACGGCCACGAGCACGATGTCCACGCCGTCCAGCAGTTCCATCTTGCCCATGGTGTAGCGCGCAGCGCCCGAGATCTGGTCCATGCCGATGCAGCCCAGCGCCAGCCCCAGGAACAGGGCCGTCATGCCGCGCAGCGCGCTCTGGCCCAGCACGGCGCTCACGGTGGTGAAGGCCAGCACCATCAGCATGAAGTACTCGGGCGGGCCCAGCTTGACGGCGAAGTCGGCCACCGAAGGCGCGAACAGCGTGACGACCACGGTGGCCACGGTGCCGGCCACGAAGGAGCCGATGGCGGAGGTGGCCAGCGCGGCGCCCGCGCGGCCGCTCTTGGCCATCTTGTTGCCCTCCATGGCCGTGACCATGCTCGCGGTCTCCCCGGGCGTGTTCAGCAGGATGGAGGTGGTGGAGCCGCCGTACATGGCGCCGTAGTAGATGCCCGCGAAGAAGATCATCGAGGCGGTGACATCGACCTTGGCGGTGATGGGCAGCAGCATGGCCACGGCCACGGCCGGTCCGATGCCGGGCAGCACGCCCACGGCCGTGCCCAGGGCGCAGCCGACCAGGGCCCACAGCAGGTTGGCCGGTGTGATGGCGGTGGCAAAGCCCGCCAGCAGTGCGTCAAAGATTTCCATTACAGCCACCCCGTCTCAGTCAGGCCCGGCAGGTTGATCGCCAGGAATTGCGTGAAGGCCCAGAACACAGGCGCCGAGATCAGCAGTCCGGTGACCACGTCCTTGGCCCAGGTGATGGGCTTGCCCGCCTGGGCCTGGCCGCCGGCACGGCGCAGGCCCTGCACGGCCAGCACGTAGCAGACGGTGCAGCTGACGATGAAGCCCACGGTGCCGATCAGCACGGCATTGACCAGCAGGCCCGTCGACACCCAGACGAAGGCGCCGATGTCGGCTCGTGGGTGGCCGCCCCCGCAAGAGGCTTCGCGAAAGCCGCCCGTGCGTGCCTCCCAGACCAGCCAGGCGCCGCAGACTGCGAGCACCAAGGCACACAGCCAGGGCAGGAAATTGGGGCCGACGCCGCCGTAGCCGGCATCGCCAGGGATTTGCAGCGCGCCGAAGGCCAGGCCTGCGGCGACAAGCAGCACGCCGGAGCCGACGATGGTCTGCGCGCGTACCGAGGGAAAGCCGCTGGGCTCATCGGCCTGGGCGGCATCCGTGGCAAGTGGATTGGGTTGTGAGGACTCGGACATGGTCAGTTCCTGGCCGCAGCGGGACCAGCGACCGGGCCGGCCACCGCTGCAGACGTGGGGAAAAAATTAAGCCGCCGGGGCCTGCGAGCCGCTGGCGCGGCGCGCGGGCATCTTCCGCTTCTTGAAGCAGGCGCTGCGACTGGCGCCTGCCGTGGCCCGCAGGAGTGCGGGCCTGTTGCTGCACCGGCCCCGCAAGAGGCCGGTGCAGCAGCTCGATCACACCATGCCGGACTTGACCATGGTGGCGCGCAGGCTCGCGAACTCCTGGTCCACGAACTCGCCGAAGGCATCGCCGGCCAGCCATGCAGGCGTCCAGTCGTTCTTCTGCAGCGCCTCGGCCCAGGCCTTGCTCTTGGTGGCCTTCTCGATCATGGCGACCAGCGCATCGCGCTGTGCCTTGGTGATGCCGGGCGCGCCGTACACGCCGCGCCAGTTGCCGATCTCCACGTTGATGCCCTGCTCCTTGAGCGTGGGCACGTCCACGCCCTTCAGGCGCTGGCCCGAGGTCACGCCGATGGGCTTCATCTTGCCGGTGCCGATGTACTCGGCGAACTCGCTGTAGCCGCTGCCGCCCACGGTGACGTTGCCGCCCAGGATGGCGGAGATGGCCTCGCCGCCTCCACGGAATGCCACGTAGTTGATCTTGGAGGGATCGACGCCGACTTCACGCGCAATCATGGCCGCCGCGATGTGCTCGGTAGAGCCGCGCGAGCCGCCGCCCCACTTGACGGAGCCCGGGTCCTTCTTGAGCTGGGCGATCACCTCGGCCATGTTCTTGAAGGGCGAGTTGGCGGGCAGCACGAAGACGTTGTACTCGCTGGTCAGGCGGGCCAGCGGCGTGGCCTGCGTGAGGTTCACGGGCGGCTTGCCCGTGATGATGCCGCCCAGCATGACGGCGCCCATGACCATCATGGCGTTGGGATCGCCCTTGCTGCCGTTGACGAACTGCGCAAGGCCGATGGCGCCGGCGGCGCCGCCCTTGTTGTCATAGGTGACGGAAGCAGCCTGACCAGCGTCCTGCAAAGCCTTGCCCAGGGCACGGCCCGTGGTGTCCCAGCCGCCGCCGGGGTTGGCCGGCAGCATCATCTTGACGGCTGCCGCAGCCTGCGCAGACAGCGGCAGGCTGCCTGCGGCGGCCAGTGCGGCCAGCGACTTCAGAAAAGTATCACGACGCATGGTTTGACTCCTTGTGTTGTAAGGCTGTCGATGATCGGTTCGCTACCTGTCAAATGGCTGTCCAAACCCCTAGGGGAATCCCTAGATCGCTCTCGCCACGATGGCCTGCATCGCGCCCGGTGCTAACGTCCGGCCCATGCAATTGCTGCTCGTAGAAGATGACAACGCCATGCGCACCACGCTGCAGCGCACGCTGATCCGGCGCGGCATCCAGGTGGAGACGGCGGCCGACGGCCCGTCGGCCCTGGCGCAGTGGCTGGTGCGCGAGCCCGACGCCGTGGTGCTGGATTTGAGCCTGCCCGGCCTGGACGGCCTGCAGGTGCTGGAGCGTGCGCGCGGCCAGGGCCTGCGCACGCCCGTGCTCATCCTGACCGCGCGCGGCACCGTGGGCGACCGCGTGCTGGGCCTGAACGCCGGTGCCGACGACTACCTGGCCAAGCCCTTCGACCTCGACGAGCTGGAGGCCCGGCTGCGCGCCCTGCTGCGCCGCAGCAGCGACAGCTTCACGCCCAAGCCGCCGCCCGAGACCATCGCCATGGGTGCGCTGCGCTACGACAAGGCCAGCGGCGCCATCCACCGCGATGGCGAGATCATGGAGCTGACGCCGCGCGAGCTGGCCCTGATGCACGCCCTGCTGGCACGCCCCGGCCATGCCGTGGCCAAGGAGCGCCTGTTCGCGCTGGTGTTTCCCGGCGAGTCGGACGTGCAGTACGAAGCCGTGGAAGTCGTCGCCTACCGGTTGCGCAAGAAGCTGTCGGGCACAGGCGTGCAGCTGGTCACGCTGCGCGGCCTGGGCTATCTGCTCAAGGCCGAGTCGGCCTGAGGCACTCCACCACTCACCGCAGCCCATGCGCGACCCCGGTCTTCCCCTTCCTGCCCCCGCGCGCACGCGCCAGCCCTGGTCGCTGCGCCGCCAGCTGCTGACGGGCATTCTCGTGCCCGTCATTCTGTTCATTGGCTTCAATACCTGGAGCCTGTACCACCAGACGCTGGCTGCGCTGAACACCGCCTATGACCGCACGCTGCTGGCCTCGGCCAAGAGCATCAGCGAGCAGCTGGATGTGACGGGCTATGACGAGTCCGCCCAGCTGCATGCCATCGTTCCCTACTCGGCGCTGGAGATCTTCGAGGCCGACAACCAGAGCCGCATGTTCTACCGCGTCTCCACGCTGGAGGGGGAAATGGTGTCGGGCTTTGGCGAGCTGCCCATGTGGCATGGCGTCATTCCCCAGCGCCCGCCCTACGCGGCCCTGGTCGACTTCTACGACGCACAGTTCCGGGGCCGGCCCGTGCGCATGGCCGTGCTGCTGCAGCCCGTGGCCAGCGCCAAGGGGCGCGGCATGGCCGTGATCCAGGTGGCCGAGACGCTGGAGCTGCGTGAAGCGCTGGCCCTGCAGATCCTGCGCACCACGCTGGCGCGGCAGGCCCTGCTGGTGGCCGCCGTGGCGCTGATCGTGATCTTCGTCGTCCAGCGCGCCACACAGCCCGTGCGCCGGCTCAGCAGCGACCTGCGATCGCGCCCGCGCGGCGACCTGAGCCCGCTGTCGGCACCCTCAGCACCGCGCGAGTTGCAGCCGCTGCTGGAGGCCATCAACCAGCTCATGCTGCGGCTTCGCCAGCTGCTGTCGGACCAAAAGCGCTTTGTGCGCGACGCGTCGCACCAGCTGCGCACGCCGCTGGCCGTGCTCAAGGCACAGCTGCAGTCGGCCCAGCGCGGCGATGTGCCGGCCGAGCAGGCCTTTGAGGAAATCGGCGCCACCGTGGACCGCGCCACGCGCCTGGCCAACCAGATGCTGGCGCTGGCCAAGGTCGAGCAGCTGCGCCAGGAAGACAGCGCCGAGCCCGCATCGCCCGCGCCCAGCCTGCTGGACGAAGTGGTGCGCGACGTGGCCATCGAACTGTCGCCGCTGATTGCGGAGCAGGACATCGACTTTTCCATAGACACGGAGCCCTGCCCCGTTCCTGCCCACGAATGGATGCTGCGCGAGCTCACGCGCAACCTGCTGCACAACGCCATACGCCACATGCCTGCGGCCGGCAGCCTGCACATCAGCGTGCACCAGGCCGGCAGCCAGGCCGTGCTCAGCCTGCGCGACAGCGGGCCGGGCATAGACAGCGAGCTGGCGCAGAGGCTGTTCCAGCCATTTTCGGCCGGCAATGCGCGCAGCGGCTCGGGCCTGGGGCTGGCCATCTGCCACGAGATCGTGCAGACGCTGGGCGGCGCCATCGAGCTGCGCAACATCTACCGGCAAGGCCTGGTCTGCGGATTGCATGCGCACGTGGCGATTCCGCTGCAGCCGGCCACTGGCAAGCACCCCGCGCCGCGCGCACAATAACGCCATGACCGATATCGAATCCATGCGTCTGGACAAATGGCTGTGGTGCGCGCGCTTCTACAAGACGCGCAGCCTGGCGACGGAGGAAATCGGCAAGGGCCGCGTCACCGTCAACGGAGCCCTGGTCAAGCCCGCGCGCGAGGTGCGCTGCGGCGACACCGTGGCCCTGCGCCAGGGCCAGGTCCCGCGCACCGTGGTCATCCGCGGCCTCTCAGGCATGCGGGGCCCCGCCCCCGTGGCCCAGGCCCTGTACGAGGAAACCGCCGAAAGCCTGGCCGAGCGCGAACGGCTGGCAGAGCAGCGCCGGCTGGCTCCGGAGCCCGCCAGCAGCATCGCCAGCCAGCACGAAGGCCGCCCCACCAAGCGCGACCGCCGCCAGATCGACCAGGTGCGCGAGCGCGGCAGCTGGGACAGCCGCTGGAGCGCCTCCATCGACGATCTGGACCGGCGCTGAATCGCACGGCCCTGCCCGCCTCTTCCCGCAAAAAAGGCCATGCGCAACAACTGCGCATGGCCTTTTTGCATGGATTTGCGGGAAGCAGGCCCTGCGGCGTTCAGACCACCTGGTCCCTGGCCGGGGCGTCGTCATCCTGCGCGCGCGGCAGGATGAGGTTCATCACCATGGCGGCCATGGCGCCCACGGTCACGGCCGAGCCCAGCAGGTACTGCAGCATGTCCGGCAGGGTCTGCACCCAGTCCTTGGGGGCCAGGGTGGCAAAGAAGGAGCAGATGATGGGCACGCCCACCACCAGCATGGCACGCTCGTCCAGGCGCACATGGCGCAGGATGCGGATGCCCGCCATGGCAATGGTCACGCAGACCACGGCGAACATGCCGCCGATCACGGGCGAGGGAATGGCCGCGATCAGTGCGGAGAACTTGCCCAGGAAGCCCAGGCAGGCCAGCACCAGGCCGGCTGCAATGAAAACCATGCGGCTGGCCACACCGGTGATGGAGATCACGCCGGCGTTGGTGGAGTAGCCGGTGACCGGCGTGGCACCTATCAGGGCGGCCACGCTGCAGCTCAGGCCTTCGCCCACGGCGCCACGGTCCAGCTGGCGGCTGGTGATGGGCTGGTTGATCACGGCCGAGACCGCGAACCACGTGCCCGTGGTTTCCGCCATGACCACGAGGTAGATCACGACGAAGGTGAGCACGGCGGGCAGCGAGAACTGCAGCGGATAGTCGATGCCCGCCAGCTTGGGCAGCGTGAGCCAGGGCGCATCGGCAATGGGCTGCCAGGCAAACAGCCCCATGCCCCAGGCGACGGCCGTGCCGCCAGCCAGCGCGATGATCACCGACGACAGGCGCATCCAGCGGCCCAGCCGGTTGTCGAAGCGCAGGCCCAGCATCATGGCCGCAATCAGCAGCGCCGCCGATACCGATGCCAGCGCGATGGACTGGTTGACCGTCATGCCGCCGTGGACCGCGAACACGTTGGCGCTCAGCGCAATCGGCAGCAGCGACAGCCCCACCACGAGGATGATGGTGCCGCCGACGATGGGAGGCACCAGCCAGCGGATCACGCGGTGAAACCAGCCCAGCGCACCCAGCGCGATGACGATGAGCGCGCCCGGAATCAGCGCGCCATAGACCGCTCCCATGCCGCCGAAGCCGCCGCCCGCGCCAAAGGCCACGGCCAGGATGGCACCCAGGGGAATGTAGGAAGGCCCTTGTGCCACGGGCATGCGCATGCACCAGGCGGTCTGGATCAGCGTGCCCACGCCTGCGGCAAGAAAGGTGGACTGGATCATGGACGCCGCGTCGGCCTGCGACAGCGCCAGGGCCGAGGCAATGATGAAGGGCACGACATACACGTCCATGGCCATCACATGCTGCAGGCCCAGCAACAGGGCCTGGGAGAGCGTGACGCGGTCGTCAGGGCGGGCGATCAGGCGCCCTTCGTAGGAGGAGGTCGGTTCGGTCATGGAGCGGAAAACGCGGGAAACAGCCAGTGCGCAAACGCAGCCGGTCTTCAGGCGGGGCTGGCCGCCTGGCGCCGGTGCACGCACGCGCCCTGCACCCAGGTGCAGGCCACATTGGCACGCGTGGCATGGTGGATGATCTTCTGCAGGATGTCGGCCGGGCCGTCCTGCTCGGGCCAGATCTGCACATTGGAGTCCGGCGCCAGGCAGTCGACGGCCAGGGCATCCATGGCATGGCCGGGCTCGATGCGGCCAATGGGAAGGTCCAGCGCATCGCCACCCGCCGCCGTGGCCAGCCACAGTGCAAAGACGTGGTCGATGCGGGCCTGCACGCCCTGCCCCGCCCTGCCCCGCCGGGCGGCCGTCTGCGCCGGATCCACGCCTTCGTGCAAGGCCAGCGAGGCTGTCATGGCATGGCGGCAGGCGTCGAACATGCTGGGGCTGTAGCCCCCCGAAATGTCCGTGGCCAGTCCCATGCCCAGGCCCTGCTCGCGGCCGCTGCGCGCGGGGAAAACGCTGTTGGCGAAATAGAAGTTGGATAGCGGGCAATGCGCCACCGAGGCGCCCGTGCGCGCCATCAGCGCCACGTCATCGGCCGTGAGGAAGTTGGCATGGGCCACGACCGTGCGGCGCGTGAGCAGGCCGAAATCATGCAGCGCATGCGCATCGGTGCGGCCCTGGCGTTCCAGCACATGGGCGTGGGCCCAGTCGCTCTCGGAGCAATGGGTTTGCACATGGGCGCCGGTGCGTCCAGCCAGGTCGCCCAGGCCGCGCAGCAGCTCGTCGGTGCACGAAGGAATGAAGCGCGGCGTGATCGCCGGCAGCACGCGCTGCTGCGCGTTGTCCGGATGCTGGCGCAGCCAGTCGATGAAGCGCGCCGTCTCGGCAATGCCTTCGGCGGCGCTGTCGTCCTTGTAGTACGGGGGGCATTGCGACGGCTCGTCCATGGCCACCTTGCCGACCAGGGCGCGCTGGCCCAGGGCCAGGCAGCGTTCGGCCAGCACCTGGTTGCCCACGGCGTGGATGGTGCCGAAGTACATGGCCGTCGTCGTGCCATTGGCCAGCAGCGTACGCACCACGCTGTCGTAGACCGATGTGGCAAAGCCGGCATCGCCGTAGCGCGCTTCCAGGGGAAAGGTGTACTCCTGCAGCCAGGTTTCCAGCGGCACATCCAGGGCCTTGCCGCTTTGCGGCCATTGCGGGGCATGCACATGCAGGTCCACCATGCCGGGCAAAAGGTACTGGCCCTCGGGCAGGCGCTGCAGCGTGCCTGCGGCCGCATGCGCGGCCTCCAGAGCGGCGCGGCGGGGATCACCGCGCTCCAGCACGGCATCGATCATGCCGCGGCCATCCACGACGATCAGCACGTCCTGCCGGATGCGCAGCGCGTGCGGCGTGGGGGCATCGAAGGCCGTGCACAGCAGGGCCCAGCCTGGGCGCGGCTCAGAGGAATTCATCATGGGAAACGACAAGAGAGCTTCACTTGGCCTTGAGCTTGGCCAGGTCCTCGGCCGACAGCCAGCGCCACTGGCCCGGCTGCAGGTCCTCGGTGAGCTCCAGCTCGCCAATCTTCCAGCGGTGCAGGCCTTCGACGCGGTTGCCAACGGCGGCGATCATGCGCTTGACCTGGTGGTACTTGCCCTCGGTCAGCGTGAGGTCCAGCACATGCTCGCTCACCTGCTCACAGGCAGCCGCCTTGACGGGCTTGGGGTCGTCATCAAGCACCACGCCCTCCAGCAGGCGCTGCACCTGCCGCGCATCCACGGCATGCTTGGTGGTCACACGGTAGACCTTGGGCACATGCTTCTTGGGCGAACTCATGCGGTGGATGAACTGGCCGTCATCGCTGAGCAGCAGCAGGCCCGTCGTGTCCTGGTCCAGCCGGCCCACGGCCTGCACGCCCTGCACGGCACCCTTGTTCGGGCGCTGGCGCAGCGGCATGGGCAAAAGCGAGTAAATGCTCGGATAGGTTGAAGGCTTTTGCGAGCACTCCGTGCCCGCCGGCTTGTGCAGCAGCACATAGCCCAGCGCGTGATAGGCCCACTCCACGCCCTGTACGCGATAGCGCAGGCCTTCAGGATCGATGTCCTGCGTGGAATCGAGGCAACGCACCCAGTCGTTGGCCTCGGTGTCCCACAGTTCCACCCAGCCCTGCTGGACCAGGCCCGAGCACACGCGGCGGATACCGAAGCCTTGGGAATACAGAATGTCTTGCAGTTGCATGTTGGTCTTTCAAGCCGGCGCACCCACCATGGCGCACGCAAATCGCGCAGGGCCGGAACAGGTATTCTGCGCAAACAAGCAAAAAACCCCGTAGCTTTAGGCTACGGGGTTTCTTGGG
>NZ_BCTO01000050.1 GCF_001571325.1 Delftia tsuruhatensis NBRC 16741 | reverse complement strand
ATCGGACAGCGTGCGCAGGTCGGACGGATGAACGCCCTTCTCATCGAAGGCGCGGCGGTAATGCGGCACATGGTCGTAGGCATGCTGCAGCGACCAGCGCAGGCGCAGCAGCTGCAACGAGGCGATCTCGTCGCGGCTGGCGGTTTCGATGGGGTCGAGGTCGCCGGGGGCGGGGCGCAGGTCTTTGTTCATCGGGGTTCTGGCGTCGTGAGGCAAGGGGTTCAGAATAATTGACCGACCGGACGGTAGGATTATAAGATGCAGCTTTCTTGAGCAACAAGGCTTGTTGTCCGGTACTAACCCTGATAGCGACGCCACATTCCAACCCAGGACACATCCCATGCCCGCCCACGCCCTCTACGAACGCCACCGCCCCCTGCTCGACGACGCGCTGCAGGCCCTGTCCCGCCGGGGCCACTGGTCGCCCTTCCCCGAGGCGCCCTCGCCCAAGGTGTATGGCGAGACCGCCCAGGCCCAGGGCCACGCCGCCGTGCAGGCGCTGTTCGGCAAGGACTATCCGCTGCGCCAGCCCGGTGAACGCGCCCGCGTGGCCACCGAGCAGTCGCCCTATGGCGTGGCCCTGGACATCCGCTACCCCGAGTGCGATGCCCAGGCGCTGGTGGATGCCTCCCAGGCGGCCGAGCCCGCATGGCAGGCGCTGGGACCCCAGGGCCGCACCGGCGTGCTGCTGGAGGCGCTGACGCGCATCCACCAGCGCAGCTTCGAGATTGCGCATGCCGTGATGCTGACCACGGGCCAGGGCGCGATGATGGCCTTCCAGGCCGGCGGCCCCCATGCCCAGGACCGCGCCCTGGAAGCCATTGCCGTGGCCTGGAAGGCCATGGCCGACGTGCCTGCCGAGGCCGTCTGGGAAAAGCCCCAGGGCAAGCATGCGCCCGCGGTGCTGCACAAGCGCTTCGAGATCGTGGGGCGTGGCGTGGCCCTGGTCATCGGCTGCGCCACCTTCCCGACCTGGAACACCTACCCGGGCCTGTTCGCTGCGCTGGCCACGGGCAACCCCGTGATCGTCAAGCCCCACCCCAACGCCGTGCTGCCGGCCGCGCTCACCGTGAGCGTGCTGCGCGATGTGCTGACCGAGCAGGGCCTGGACCCCAACCTCGTGACCCTGGCCGTGAGCGACAAGCCCGAATTGACCCAGGCCCTGGCCACGCATGCGGCCGTGGCCTCCATCGACTTCACGGGCGGCAATGCCTTCGGCCAGTGGCTGCAGGCGCATGCGCCGCAGGCACGCCTGTATGCCGAGATGGCCGGCGTGAACCTGGTGGTGATCGAGTCCACCGATGCCTACGCAGGCATGCTGCGCAATCTGGCCCTGTCACTGTCGCTGTACAGCGGCCAGATGTGCACCACCACGCAGAACCTGCTGGTTCCGGCCGGCGGCATAGAGACTGACCAGGGCCACAAGAGCTTCGAGCAGGTCGGCGCCGATCTGGCCGCCGCCATCGACCAGTTGCTGGCCGATCCCAAGGTGGCCTTCACCGTGCTGGGCGCCATAGGCTCTGCGCAGACCGTGGAGCGCGTGGAACAGGCTGCCACCGTGGGCCGCGCCGTGCGCGCCTCGCAAAAGCTCACCCATCCCGAATACCCGCAGGCCGAGGTGCGCACGCCCGCGCTGCGCGCGCTGGACGTGGCGGACGCCGCCATCTACGAGCGCGAATGCTTCGGCCCCGTCTCCTACCTGGTGGCCGTGCCCTCGGCCCAGGCAGCGCGCGAGCTGGCCGAGCGCAGCGTGCGCGCGCATGGCGCGATGACGCTGGGCCTGTACTCCACGGATGCGGCCTTTGTCGATGCCGTGGCGGCCTCGGCGCTGCGCTCGCGCGTGGCCCTGTCCATCAACCTCACGCAGGGCGTGATGGTCAACCAGTCGGCCGGTTTTTCCGACTTCCACGCCACGGGCGGCAATCCCGCGGCCAATGCCAGCTACACCACGCTGGCCTTCGTGGCCGACCGCTTCGTGGTCGTGCAGCGCCGGTGGTAAGGGACCGGGCCGAGCCTAGGCCTGGCGGGCCTTGCGCGGCTTCTTGGCGTCCGGCACGCTGACCGCGCGCACGCCGCCGAAGAACAGCTGGGACACCATGGTGCCAATGGCGTCATGGTCCAGCGTGCCGCCCGGCTTGAGCCAGGTGAAGGTCCAGTTGATCATGCCGAACAGCAGCATGGCCAGAGGCTTGCCCAGGGCGCTGTCGGCGGGCTCGCCGCGCACCTGGGCAATGGTCTGCGCAAAGGCCGCGACCACGCGGCGCTCCACGTCCAGGATGCGCTGCTGGTCTTCCTCGCGCAGGAAGCGCACGTCCTCGGTCAGCACGCGGTGGGCATTCTGGGCCTGGGCGTACTCCTGGCCGAAGCCGCGGATCAGCGCATGCAGGCGCTGCTCGGGATCGGCATGGGCCTGCAGGGTGTCGTTGACCAGGGCTTCGAGGCGCAGCACATGCTCTTCGGCAATGCGCACGGCCAGGTCGTGCTTGTCGAGCAC
This sequence comes from Delftia tsuruhatensis NBRC 16741, assembly GCF_001571325.1. Taxonomy (GTDB): domain Bacteria; phylum Pseudomonadota; class Gammaproteobacteria; order Burkholderiales; family Burkholderiaceae_C; genus Comamonas; species Comamonas tsuruhatensis. Next base: position 79,451 of record NZ_BCTO01000050.1, on the reverse strand, counting down.
ATAGTGGTAGAGCGTGGCCTTGGAGACGCCGCAGGCCGCAGCCACCTCGTTCATGGAGGTGCCCGCATAGCCGCGCTGCGCGAACAGCTGGGCGGCGTGGGAGAGGATCATTTCACGCTGGCCATCGTAGCCAGCAGGGTCACGTACGCGTGCCATGCGGCGGCGTCCTTTCGGTAGGTGTCGTTGCCAGGGTCCGCCCGTGCGGCCCGGGCCGGAATTATGGACGGCGCAGCGGCGCGCGCCCCCGCGATTACCAGTTTTCAGGGATATGCAAAGATGCGGGCTTCGCCCACAGTCGGGCGGCCATCCTGCCCCTTTTTACGCCCGCCGCTGCGCACGCCTTTTCCATGCCCGCCCACCTGCTTGTCCCAGAGTCCACGCTTCCGGCCCCGGTGCTGGTGGTGGAGGACGAGCCGCTGATCCGCCAGCGGCTGCAGTCCGTGCTGGGCCAGCTGGGCTACACGCCCGATGCCCTGCTGTTCGCCGGCTCCCTGGCCCAGGCCCGCGCCTGCCTGGCCGAGCCCGTGGCCCTGGCCCTGGTGGACCTGGGCCTGCCCGACGGCAGCGGCATCGACCTGATCGCCGAGATGCGCAGCGCAGACCCGGCCGTGGGCATCCTGGTGATCTCGGCCTGGAGCACGGAGGACGCCATCCTCGCGGCGCTGCGCGCAGGCGCCACCGGCTATGTGCTCAAGGAGCGCGACGACCTGGAAGTGTCGCTGTCCATCCGCAGCGTGCTGCGCGGCGGCGCGCCCATCGACCCCTTCATCGCGCGCCGCGTGATCGCCGAGCTGCAGGGCGCGGCACCCGCCACGCCGGAGAGCACCGGCACCGAGTCCACGCTGAGCGCGCGCGAAAGCCAGATCCTGCGCCTGGTGGCCGACGGCCTGACCAACCGCGAGATCGCCGAGCAGCTGCACCTGTCGCGCTACACGGTGGAATGCCACATCAAGCACATCTACCGCAAGCTGGCCGTGTCCTCGCGCACGCGCGCCGTCAACACGGCACGCGTGCGCGGACTGCTGGGCTGACGGCCATGGGCGGGTGGCGCCGGTGGTTCGGCCCGGTGCGGTGCCTGGCACTGGGCCTGGCGGTCCTCCTGTGCAGTCCCTGCGCCTTGGCCCAGGCCTGCCTGCCGCAGATCCTGTCCATCCAGTCCGCCAAGGCCGCAGGCCAGGGACCGCCGCCCATCGCCAGCGCGGTACGCGACTGGCACAACGTGACCCTGCCCGACCACTGGCTGGACCGCTGGCCCGGCTACAGCGGCGCCGTCTGGTACCGCATCGACTGGCAGCGCGGCTGCGCTCACCCCCCTGCCGCTTCTGCCACCGCCGCCGCAGATCCCGTGGCGCTGGCCCTGCACTCCATGGTCATGGCCGGCGAGGTCTTCGTGAACGGCGACCTGCTGTGGCGCGACCGGAACCTGGTCGAGCCCCTGTCGCGCAGCTGGAACATGCCGCGCTTTTGGCTGCTGCCCGAATCCGCCCTGCATGCGGGCACCAACAGCGTGTGGATACGCGTGCACGGCCTGGCCGAGCAGACGCCCGGCCTGGGCGAGGTGCGCCTGGGCGAGCCCGAGGCGCTGCGCCAGTGGCACGCGCAGACCTGGTGGAACCAGCGCACGCTGTTTGCCATGAACATCGTGGTCTCGCTGGTGCTGGGCGTGCTGTTCGCCTTTGCCTGGCTGCAGCGGCGCGCCAGCAAGGCCTTTGGCTGGTACGCGCTCAATGCCTTCTGCTGGGCGCTGTTCCTGGCCAATATCCTGGCCACCGAGGCCTGGCCCTTCCCCGACACCCTGGCCGTGGCACGCGGCAACCTGCTGGTCTTTTTGCTGTTCGGCCAGAGCTTTTGCCTGTTCACCTGGCGCTTCGGAAAACTGCACCTGCCCCGGCTGGAAAAGCTGCTGTGGGCGCTGACGCTGGCCGGCATGGCCGCCGCCATCTTCGCGCCCTGGCCGCTGGTGGACGGTGTGCTGCACATCGGCCTGGTGTACTTCGGCATCTGCGTGGCCGTGTCGCTGCACTTTCCGCTGCACGCCTGGCGCACGCGCGAGCCGGGCCACCTGGTCTACGCGGCCTGTCTGCTGGTCTTCCTGTGCGCGGGCCTGCACGACATGCTGGCGCTCAAGAAGGTGATCGGCCCCGCCACGCCCTGGATGCCCTATACCGCACCGCTGACCATGCTGGCCCTGTCCATGGTGCTGGGCCGGCAGTTCGTGCTCAGCATGCGCCGCATCGAGCAGTTCAACCAGGAGCTGACCGACAGCGTGGCGCGTGCCTGCGACGAGCTCGGCGGCACGCTGGCGCGCGAGCATGCGCTGGCGCTCAGCCACTCGCGGCTGCAGGAACGGATGCAGCTGGCGCACGACCTGCACGACAGCCTGGGCGGCTCCCTGGTGCGCTCCATCGCCATGGTGGAGCAGGCGGGCACCCCCATGCACAACCGCCAGTTCCTGTCCGTGCTCAAGCTGCTGCGCGACGACCTGCGCCAGATGATCGACAGCGGCACCAGCGTCTCCGTCACCGTGCCGGACACGCCCCAGGCGTGGATCGCGCCGCTGCGCCACCGCTTTGCCAGCCTGTTCGACGCGCTGGACATGCAGTCCGACTGGCAGGTGCCGGCCGCCTGGCCGCAGCCGCCCGGTGCGCTGCAGTGCCTGGCGCTGACGCGCGTGCTGGAGGAAGCGCTGGCCAATGTGATCAAGCACAGCCGCGCCCAGTGCGTGCAGGTGCAGCTGCAGTGGCCCGAGCAGCATTGGCTGATGCTGCGCATCACCGACGACGGAGCAGGCTTTGACGTGGCCGCCGTGCAGCAGGCCGGCATGGGCGTGGGCCTGCGCAGCATGCAGGCGCGCCTGCAGCGCCTGGGCGGCCATCTGGACATGGATTCAGAACCCGGCGCCACCGTGCTGGCCGCCTGGCTGCCCGTGCCCGGCGATCCCCTGCCCGACGGCACGGAGCAGGCCACCCTCAGCGCGAAAAGCGCCCTATCCCCGCACTGACGCCGGCCGGGGTCAGCACATCGTCGAAATACTCCAGCGTGAGCTGGTTGCCGTCGAACGTGGCCTTGGACAGGCTGCCCGGCGAATCGCCCTCGGGCACGAAGCTGAAGACCTCGCCATCCCAGTGGCTGAGCAGCATGCGCTGCGAACCCAGGCTGACCTGCAGCCCACCGCCGCCCGTCTGCAGGCTGACCTGGGCCGGCCCGTAGAAGCGGTTGGCGTAGCTGCCCACATAGGCGCCCAGCGGCCGGGGCGGTCGGGGGAAAGGGGGCCGGGTCTTGCCTGCCAGCTCGCCATGCGGCTGCATGATGGGTGCCAGCCGCTTGGTCCAGATGCTCTCCCAGTCCTGGCGCTGGCGGCCCCATTCGACCTGGTCCAGGAACTGCGAGACCACGATCTCGGGCACGCCGATGGGCATGCCGTTGGTCAGCACCACGATGCCCAGCTTGAGCTCGGGCATGACGGTGAAGCTGGTCGCGCTGCCCGTGCCGAAGGCGCCCGAGTGGCTGTAGGTGGTGCGCCCCGCCTCGGACACGCCCACGTTGAAGCCGAAGCCGTAGTAGCGCGCAGGCTCGCCGTTGCCGGCCGGCGACTGCAGCATCTGCGGCGACAGCGCCGTGCGCAGCGCCTGCGCATCGACCACCTGGCGGCCCTCGAAGCGGCCTTCGTCCAGCAGCATGGTCATCCAGCGCGCCATGTCGCGCACCGTGGAGCTGACGCCGCCGGCGGCCGACTGCGCATCGGGCCGGCGCACCGGCCCCGTCTGCCACACGCCGTTGACGCGCAGGTGGCCGGCCGCGCGGTTGGCGCGCGCCTCGAAATCGGCAAACAGCGAGCTGGTCTGCGTCATGCCCAGCGGGCCGTAGACGGCCTGCTGCGACAGCGCGGCCCAGGACTGGCCCGCGATGGCGGCCACCGCCTCGGCGCCCGTGGTCAGGCCGAAGTTGCTGTAGGCGTACTGGGTGCCCACGGGCCGCAGCGGCAGGTAGCGCAGGCGCTCCAGGATCTGGCGCTGGCTGTAGCCCAGCTCCTCCAGCGCATCGCCGGCCTGGCCGGGCAGGCCCGAGCGGTGGGCATACATGTCACCCACGGTGATGCGCTGGGCCGCGTCGGCATCCTCCAGCGTCCACCAGGGCAGGCCCTGCTGCACGCGCGTGTCCCAGGACACGCGGCGCTGGCCCACCTGCTGCGCCACCACGGTGGCGCCCACGGATTTGGAGACGGAGGCGAGCTGGAACACCGTGTCCGCATCCACGGCCAGCGACGAGCCCAGACGGCGCACGCCCATGCCCTGGGCATAGACCAGGCGCCCTTCATGCACGACCGCCACGGCCACGCCGGGCACGCCCGTGCGCCGCATCTGCGCGCGCACCTGGCCGTCGAGTTGATCGAGCGCACGCTTGACGCGGTCCGTCACGGGCGGATCGATGGGGTCGCCCCAGGACACCTCGCCGTTGCATCCGGCCGTGGCCACGGCGCCCAGGGCCGCTCCCAGAAAATGCCGGCGCGCAAGAATCGATGAAGCCATGGGGTCTCCTGTGGTGCTGTCGTGAAGAACAAAAGGAAAAAGAAAAAGGGGCGGTTGTGCCGCCCCCCGTGACGATAGCAAAACGCGACGGGCCGCATCCTGCCCGGCATCAATGCCGCGTCAGTGCTGCATCAGTGCTGCATCAGGTGCGGATCCACCGCCGCGATGATGCCGCCGCCCAGGCACACGTCGCCGTCGTAGAGCACGGCCGACTGGCCGGGCGTGACGGCCCATTGCGGCTCGGGGAAATCCAGCCGGAAGCCCTCGGGCGTGGCGCCCGAGATCAGGGCCGGCGAGTCGGGCTGGCGGTAGCGCGTCTTGGAGCCGTAGGCCTTGCCCTCGGCGGGCGCGTGGCCGGCCACCCAGCTGACCTGGTCGGCCAGCAGCGACTGCGACAGCAGCCAGGGGTGGTCATGGCCCTGCACCACGCGCAGCGTGTTGGTGTCCAGCTCCTTGCGCGCCACGAACCAGGGCTCATGGTCGCCGCCGCCGCGCGGCGCGCCCTTTTCCTTGACGCCGCCGATGCCCAGGCCCGAGCGCTGGCCCAGCGTGTAGAACGACAGGCCCACATGCTTGCCCAGCTTGCGGTTGCGGTCGTCGAGGATGTTGCCGGGCTCCTTGCTGATGTAGCGGTTCAGGAAGTCGCGGAACGGCCGCTCTCCGATGAAGCAGATACCCGTGGAGTCCTTCTTCTTCGCGTTGGGCAGGCCGATCTCCTCGGCAATGCGGCGCACCTCGGTCTTCTTCAGCTCGCCCACGGGGAACATGGCCTTGGACAGCTGGGCCTGGTTGAGGCGGTGCAGGAAGTAGCTCTGGTCCTTGGCCGGGTCCAGCCCCTTGAGCAGCTCGAACAGCTGCGTGCCGGGGTTCTGGCGCACGCGGGCGTAGTGGCCCGTGGCGATCTTCTCGGCGCCCAGGCGCATGGCGTGGTCCAGGAAGGCCTTGAACTTGATCTCGGCATTGCACAGCACATCGGGGTTGGGCGTGCGGCCGGCCTGGTACTCGCGCAGGAACTCGGCGAAGACGCGGTCCTTGTACTCGGAGGCGAAGTTCACATGCTCGATCTCGATGCCGACCACGTCGGCCACGGCGGCGGCATCGACGAAATCGACATTGGACGAGCAGTATTCGCTGTCGTCGTCATCTTCCCAGTTCTTCATGAAGATGCCGACCACTTCATGGCCCTGTTGCTTGAGGAGATGGGCCGTGACAGCGGAGTCCACACCGCCCGACAGGCCCACCACGACGCGGTGTTTAGTCATGGCATCGATTATCCCAGCGCCCTTCAAAGGCTGCGCGCCACGGGCTTTGCAGCCCTGCGCCAGCAGGAATAATGGCCCTCCTGCCCCCTAGGAAACGCCCGCATGCGCTACGACCTGACCGATCTGAAGCTGTTCATGGCCATCGCCCAGGCCGGCAATCTCTCGCGTGCCAGCCAGGCGCGGCACCTGACGCCCTCGGCCGCCAGCCAGCGTCTGCGCAACCTGGAGCAGGCCCTGGGCTGCCAGCTGTTCACGCGCGAGCACAAGGGCATGCGGCTGACCGAGGAAGGCCACGCCATGCTCGAGCATGCGCGCGGCGTGTTCGCCGCCATCGACGGCATGGAGGCCGAGGCCGCCCTGCTGGGCAGCAGCCTGCAGGGCAAGGCAACGCTGGCGGCCAACAGCTCCTCGCTGCACGGCTTCATCGGCCCGCACATCGGCGAGTTCCTGACCGCCTTTCCCGAGGTGAACCTCACCCTGGTGGAGCAGACCAGCGAGACGATTGCCGCCAGCGTGGCCGAGGGCGAGGCCGACCTGGGCGTCTACGCGGGCGAGCCCATGGCGGGCGCCGTGGCCTGCGAGACCTTTGCGCTGGACCGCCTGGTGGTGATCGCCCCGCCCGGCCATCCGCTGGTGCCCCAGCCGGGCGAGAGGCCAGACGACGGCGAAGGCCCTTCCTGCCGGTTCTTCGACACCCTGTCCCATGCCTTCGTGGGCATGGCGCTGACCAGCAGCAACTACGCCTTTCTGCGCGAGCTGGCCAAGCGCCATGGCCGGCCGCTGCGCTGCCGCATCCACGTGGACGATTTCACCTCCATCGTGCGGCTGGTCTCGCAGGGCGTGGGCCTGGCCATCATTCCGCACAGCATCTACCGCAGGCTCGGCACCGCGCATGCGGTGGCCTGCCTGTCGCTGGAGGAAACCTGGGCACGGCGCCCGCTGCAACTGGTGCGCTCCAGCGAACGGCCGCTGACGCCCACCGCGCAGCGGCTGCGCAGCTTTCTGAAAGGGCTGGCCGACAAGGCCTAGGCCCGGGTTCAGAGCTGGGGCTGGGCCTTGGCCTGCTTGCGTTCCAGGAAGGCATTCATGTGGTGCTGCGGCTCGCCCGTGTTGAAGGCCGCGCCGAACTCGGCCACGCTGTCGGTGATGGCCGAGTCCACGCCCATGCCCTCCCAGCGGCGCAGCAGGCGCTTTTGCTGGCGCAGCGCCTCGATGCCGATCCCGCCCAGCCCCTCGGCAATCTGCGCGATGCGCGCATCGAGCTGGTCGCCGGGCACGCATTCGTTGAGCAGGCCCCAGCGCTCGGCCTGCAGGGCGCCGATGTTCTCGCCCGTGAGCAGCAGCCAGCTGGCGCGCGTGCCGCCGATCTGCGCGGGCATCATGGCCGCGTGGATCACCGAGGGAATGCCGACCTTGACCTCGGGCATGCCCACCACGGCATCATCGGCCGCGATGCGCAGGTCGGCCGCCATGGCCAGCTCCAGCCCGCCGCCCAGCGTATGGCCCTGCAGCCGGGCGATCACGGGCACGGGGAAATGCCGCACCGCGTTGCACAGGTCGCGCAGCCCGCTGATGAAGGCGCGTGCCGAGGCGGCGTTGAGCGACGCCATCTCGCGGATGTCGGCCCCCGCCACGAAGGCGCGCGTGCCCGATCCGCGCAGCACCAGGCAGTGCAGATCGGGGCGCTCGGCCAGCTCGGCCAATTGCGCGGTCAGCGCGCGGATCACGGGCGTGCCCAGGATGTTCAGCGGCCCGCCGCCGGTGATGGTGAGCACGGCGGTCTGCGGGGTGGGAAAGGTCACTTGTGCATGCACGGCAGATCTCCTCAAAGTTTCTCGAAACCGATGTCGCGGATCAGCTGGGACCAGGCCCGGTTGGAGCGCTCCACCGTCTGCCTGAACTGCGCAGGCTCCTGGAAGTCCACGACGGCGCCCTGCTGCTCGATGGTCTTGATCAGCTCGGGCTTTTGCAAGGTCTTGCGCAGGGCTTCGCTGAGCCTGGCAAGAATGGCGGGATCGAGCCTGGCAGGCGCGCCCAGGCCGTACCAGGACATGTCGTTCATGGGCTTGAGACCGGCCTCGGCATAGGTGGGCACGCCCGGCAAGGCCGAAAGGCGCACGGGGCTGGACACGGCCAGCGCACGCAGCTGGCCGCCCGCGATCAGCGCACCGGAAGACGGCATGTTGTCGAACACCACATCGAGCTGCCCCGCCATCAGGTCGTTGAGCGCCGGCCCCAGGCCTTTGTAGGGCACATGGGTGAGGGTGGTGCCCGTGGTGCTGCCGAACAGCGCACCGCTCAGGTGGCTGAGCCCCCCATTGCCCGAGGAGCCGTAGTTGAGTTTGCCCGGCGCGGCGCGCGCCGCGTCGCTCACATCCTTGGCGCTCTTGTAGGCCGAGCCTGCGCTGACCACCATCACGCCCGGCACATTGGCGATGTTGGTGATGGGGGTGAAGTCCTTCACGGGGTCATACGCAGGCTTGGCGTAGACGTTGGGGTTCACGGCATGCGAGCTCTCCACCATCATCACCAGGGTGTAGCCGTCGGCCGGCTGCTTGGCCGCATAGGCCGAGCCCGTGCTGCCGCCCGCGCCGGGGCGGTTTTCCACCACCACGGGCTGGCCCAGCGTCTCGCCCAGGTAGCGGGCCGCCACGCGCGCGATCACATCGGTGGCGCCGCCCACCGCATAGGGCACGACCAGGCGTACGGGCCGCTCGGGATAGCTTCCTGCCCCCGCTGCATATGCCAGCGGCATCCCCGCCAGCGCGGCGGCTGCCACGGCGGCCTTCAGTGCTTTCATGCGTTTCGTCATCCTTGTCTCCTTCTTGGCTTGTCGATGTCTAGGGATTCAGAGGTCCTGCGGCGCCGCACCGAGCACGGGCGGCGGCGGCACCTGGGCACCACTGCCGGCCGGCACCATGGGGTTGCGCACCAGCCTCAGCGTGCCCAGCTGCGGGTGCTCCACCGTCTGCAGCATCTGGCGGTGCCGCACCTGCGGATGGGCGAAGACCTGCTCCATGGTGTTGATGCAGCCCCAGGGCACCTGGGCGGTGTCCAGCGCATCGGTCAGGGCCTGCAGCGGCCAGCGGCCCAGCGCCGCGCGCAGCAGCGGGCGCAGCTGCGCCATGCCGGTCAGGCGCGCGGCATTGGTGGCAAAGCGCGCGTCCAGGTGCCAGTCCGTGCCCAGCACGGAGCACAGGGCGGCGAACTGCCCGTCATTGCCGATGGCCAGGATGAAATGCCCGTCTGCGCAGGCAAACACCTCGTAGGGCGCGCAATTGGGATGGGCGTTGCCCGTGCGGCGCGGGTTCTCGCCGCTGACCAGGTAGTTGGCCGCCTGGTTGGCATTCATGGCCACGGCCACGTCCAGCAGGGCCAGGTCGATGTGCTGGCCGCGCCCCGTGCGCTGGCGCTGCACCACGGCCGCCAGCACGGCGCTGGTGGCATACATGCCCGTCATCAGGTCCACCACGGCCACGCCCGTGCGCAGCGGGCCCGCGCCCTCCTCGCCATCGGCCACGCCCGTGTAGCCCATGAGGCCGCCCAGCCCCTGGAACACATAGTCGTAGCCGGGCTTGTGCGCAAACGGGCCGCTCTGGCCGAAGCCCGTGATCGACAGGTAGATCAGCCCGGGGTTGATGGCGGCCAGCGCCGCGTAGTCCAGGCCGTGGCGCGCCAGCGCGCCGGCCTTGTAGTTTTCCACCAGCACGTCGGCATCGCGGATCTGGCGCAGCAGCCAGGCATGCGAGGCCGGCTCGGTGAAGTCCAGCGCCACCGACTGCTTGCCGCGGTTGCAGGACAGGAAGTAGGCCGACACGGTCTCGCCACCGGGCGCCTGCACGAAGGGCGGGCCCCAGGCGCGCGTGTCGTCGCCCGTGCCGGGACGCTCGATCTTGAGCACCGATGCGCCCAGGTCGGCAAGGTTCTGGGTGCACCAGGGTCCCGCCAGGATGCGGGACAGGTCCACCACGCGCAGGCCGTCGAGGGCGCTGGACAGTCCATGGGTTTGTTGCATGGACTCCATGCTCGCGGCATGGCGCGCGGTGGTCCATCGGTCATTGCTTCACGCAGCGTTCGCGGAAACTGCATGCCCCGCGTAGGGGATGGCCTCCTCCACCGTTTCCCAGATGAACCGGCCCGACGGGCTTTGCTGCTCCTCCACCACATGCGCCACCAGCCCGGCCGCCCGCGAGATGACGGCAAAGCCGCGCATCACGGCTGTGGGCACGCCGATCTCGCCCAGCAGGGCGGCCACGGCCCCCGTGGCATTGATGGTGATGGGCCGGCCCGCCGCGGCGTCCACGGCGGCAGAGAGGATTTCGAGCGCGCGGATTCTGCTGCCCGCCAGTTCGGGTTCGGCGCGGCCCATGTCCAGCAGCTTGTAGGCGCGCGGGTCCACGGGCTTGTGCAGGTGGTGGCCAAAGCCGGGCACGGGGCTTTTCAACGCCTTGTGGTGCCGGGCGATGGCGCGGGCCTCGGCCTCGGGGTCGGCGGCGGCGGCGATGCGGTCGAGCAGCGCGGCGCAGTTCTCCATGGTGCCCACGAAGGAGCTGCCCACGGCCAGCAGGCCGGCCGAGACGGCGCCCTGCAGGTTCTCGGGCGCGCTCATGTAGATGAGGCGCGTGGCGATGGCGCTGGGCGTGAGGCCATGCTCCATGAGCACGATGAGCACCACATCGGCGATGCGCAGGTCCACGGGGCGCGGCGTGCGGCCCAGGATCTGCATCAGCATCACCTCGGTGAAGGTCTTCTTGCCCATCAGGTCCTCGACCAGGTCGGCATCGCGGTAATGCAGGCTGGTGAGGGTGTGGGTGCACAGGCGGGTGACGGGGGGTTGGGGGGTTGCCATGGCCAGGGTTTCCTTGTGATGGTGTGCGGGATCAGCGGGGTGCCAGCGCAAGCTCGCGCACGGCCGTCTTGAGCAGCTTGCCCACGGGCGAGCGCGGCAGGCTGGCGTGAAAGTGGATGCGCTTGGGTGTCTGCACGGGGCCCAGGCGCTGGCGCACGAAGGCGATCAGTTCGGCCTCGTCCGGCCGCTGGTCGGGGCGCAGTTCGGCGCGCAATTGCACGGCTGCCTGCACGGCCTCGCCCCAATGGTCGTCGGGGATGCCGAAGACCACGCACTCATGCACGGCCGGGTGCTGGCCCAGGGCGTTTTCCACATCCACGGGATAGACGTTGAAGCCGCCCGTGATGACCAGGTCCTTCAGGCGGTCCTTGAGGTGCAGGTAGCCCTGCGCATCGATCAGGCCCCGGTCCCCCGTGTGCAGCCAGCCGTTCACCAGGGTCTCGGCCGTCTTGCCGGGCAGGCGCCAGTAGCCGCTCATCAGCAGATCGCCGCGCGCCACGACCTCGCCCACCTCGCCCCGGGGCAGCAGGCAGCCATCGGGCGCCATGATGGCCAGGTCGCTGAACCAGGTGGTCCGGCCCACGGAGGTCCACAGGCCTTCGTCCTCGAAGTCCTCGGGCCGCATGGCCGTGAGGATCTGCGGCGCCTCGGTCTGGCCATAGGTGGTGGCCAGCACGGGGCCGAAGAAGGCGCGCACCTGGCGGATTTTCTCGGGTGGCATGGCGGCGCCGCCGTAGATGAGGCGGCGCAGGCCGGGGAAGTCCGCACGGCTGGCGCCCGGCAGCGCCATCAGCATGTAGATCAGGGTGGGCGGCATGAAGCACACGGTGCCGCCGCGCCGGGCAAAGGCGCTGCGCACGGCCTCGGCACCCGCACCGTCGAGCAGCACATGGCAGCCGCCCTGCGCCAGGATGGGCAGCAGGTAGGTGGACGTGCCATGCGTGATGGGCGCGGCCATGACGTAGCGGTCATGCTCATCGAACCCCCAGGCCTGGATCTGGTTGGCAATGCCGGCCATCCAGGCCCGGCAGGGCTGCATCACGCCCTTGGGCAGGCCCGTGGTGCCGCCCGTGAACTTGATGGCCTGGATGGCATCGGCGGGCAGTTCGGGCACCACGGGAACGGCGCCACTTTGCGCCTGCTCGAGCGCCGCCGTGCCCTCGCCCAGCACCAGGTGGATGCCCGGCGCCCCTTGCACCAGTGCAGCGCCGCCCGCATCGCACAGCACGATGGAGGGCTCGGTGGCATCGATGATGCGGCGCACCTCGGACTGCGTGCTCTTGGGATTGAGCGGCACCCAGACCTTGCCGCTGGCCATCACCGCCAGCAGGGCGGCGATATGGTCTGCGCTGTTGCCCGCGCAGATGCCCACGCGGCTTTGCACGGCAGGCTCCAGCGCCTGCAGGCCGGCCGCCAGCGCGGCCACCTTGCGGGCCAGCGCGTCATAGCGGATGCAGCCGCCCGGCGCGTCGATGGCGATGCGCTGCGGCCAGCGTTCGGCCGCGCGCCAGAAAAAATCAATGGGTTGCATGGGGGTCGTCTCCTCGTGGTGCGGTTGTGTCGAGCTTGTGCCGAACGTGTGTCGAACTACTGGGCGGTGGCGCCCGAGGCCTTGACCACCTCGCGCCAGCGCTTGATCTCCGACGCCGCAAAGCTGCGCATCTGCGCCGGGGTGCCGGGCTCGGGCGTGGCGGCCATCTCGCCCAGGCGCTGGCGCAGCTCGGGTGCGGCCAAGGCGGTATTCAGGGCATGGTTCAGGCGCTCGATCACGGCGGGCGGCGTGCCCGCAGGGGCGGCCAGGCCGAACCACGACTGCACGTCGAATCCCGCATAGCCCGACTCCGCCAGCGTGGGCACATCGGGCAGCAGCGCCGAGCGCCGAGCGCCGGGCGCTGGTGATGGCGATCGCGCGCAGCTTGCCGGCCTGCACATGGGGCAGGGCCGAGGGCGCGTTGTCGAACATGGAATCCACCTGCCCGCCGAGCAGGTCGGTGATGGCCGGTGCGCTGCCCCGGTAGGGCACGTGCAGCATGCGCAGGCCCGACAGCTGCCGGAACATCTCGCCCGACAGGTGGATCGACGAGCCGCTGCCCGACGAGGCGAAGCTGATGCCCTGCGCACTCTGCCGGGCATGGCGCACATAGTCGGCCAGGTTCTGTATGGGCAGGCGCGGGTTGACCACGAGGATGTTGGGAATCTTGGCGATCAGGCCGATGGGCTCGAAGTCCTTGACCGGGTCATAGCCGAGCCGGGGGTAGAGCGAGGCATTGATGGTGTTGGCAATGGTGTAGACATACAGCGTGTAGCCGTCCGCAGGCGCCCGCGCCACGGCCTCGGCGCCCACATTGCTGTTGGCGCCCGTGCGGTTGTCCACCACCACGCTCTGGCCCAGCTGCTCGCCCATCCGGGCGGCCACCAGGCGTGCGATCACGTCGGTGGCGCCACCGGCCGCATAGCCCACCACGAGCCGCACGGGCCGGGCCGGCCAGGACGCCGGCTGCGCCAGCACGGGTGCGGGCGCCAACGCCACGGTCGCGGCGGCCATGCCGGCCAGTGCGCAGGTGAAGGAACAGGCCAGCAGGCGCCGGCGCGCCCACGGATTGAAACGGGCAGGGATTGTCATGTCTTGTCTCCAGGTGATCGTTCTGATGTCTGCTTATGTCCGCTGATGTCCGCTCATGTCTGCCTGTGTGGGCTTTCGACGGCCTGCGGCACACTGCGCGCTGCACGCAGGCCCTTTTCTGCCCTGCCTGCAATCACCGGGAAATTCTTTTCCATGCCTTCGCGCAGCACCAATCCAAACGTCCGGCCAGCGGACATTCCAGTCTCCACCGACGATGCCGGCAGCCGCACGCTGCGCCGTGGCCTGCAGGTGCTGGACGCCGTGCTGGCCGCAGGCCGCGAAGGCCTGCGCGTCGCCGACCTGTGCCGCGCCACGGGGCTGGAGCGCGCCACGGTGTACCGCCTGCTGTCCACCCTGGTGGACAGCGGCTATGTGGCGCACAGGGGGCGCTTCGCCTATGCGGCCGGCCACCGGCTGGCGGCCACGGCCGCCAGCGCGGGCCAGCCCAACATGGCCGTGCGGCTGCAGCCCGTGCTGGAGCGCGTGAGCGCGGGCTGCGCGGACGCGGCCTTTGCCATCGTGCGCGAAGGCGCGGCATCGCACTGCATCGCCCGCCATGTGGGCACGCATCCGGTGCAGATCCTGGTGATCCAGGTGGGCACGCGCCAGCCGCTGGGCGTGGGAGCGGCGGGACTGGCCCTGCTGGCCGCCCTGCCCGATGCCGAGGTGCAGGCCGCGATGGCAGCCAACGCGCCCGTGCTGGAGCAGTACGGCGGCATGACGCCCGAACGCATGGCCCTGCTGGTGAAGGCCACGCGCCAGCGCGGCTGGTCCGTCATCGGCAACCACGCCACGCGCGGCGTGCTGGCCGTGGGCATGGCGGTGCGCAATGCCGAAGGCGAGCCCGTGGCCGCCGTCAGCGTGGCCTCCACGCTGGAGCGCATGCCCGGCGAGCGCCAGAAGCTGATTGCGCGCTCGATAGGCGAGGCCCTGGCGGCCCTGCTGCCGCGCGGCATCTGAGGCCAAGCCCCGGTCTGCACCGACAATCGGCGCTGCACACCACAAGCGCCGCCCCCATGGAACTGAGACAACTCCGCTACTTCGTCCGCATCGTCGAACTGGGCTCCATGAGCCGCGCCGCCCTGGACCTGGACATGGTCCAGTCCGCGCTGAGCCAGCAAGTCAGCCGTCTGGAGAGCGAGCTGTCCACCCGGCTGCTGCAGCGCACGCCGCGCGGCGTGGTGCCCACCGAGGCGGGCGTGGCCTTCTTCCGCGAGGCCCAGCTCACGCTGCGCCATGCCGAGCAGGCCGTGCGCAGCGCGCAGCAGGCGCGGCTGTCGGGCTCGGTCAGCGTGGGCCTGGCGCCCACCACCTCGGCCATGCTGGGCCTGCCCATGATGCAGGCCATGCGCGCGCGCTACCCCGATGTGCGCCTGCACATGGTGGAGGGCATGTCCGGCCACCTGACCGACATGCTCAATGCGCGCGCGCTGGACATGGCCGTGCTGTTCGACGCCCGCCTGCACAGCGGTCAGGCCCGCGCAGGCGGGCGGCGCTGGCAGGTGCACCCGCTGATCGAGGAGGAGCTGTTCCTGATCCGCGCGCGCGGCCACCACCCCGAGCCGCTGCCGCCGCAGATGGCGCTGGCCGACCTGGCCGGCGAATCGCTGATCCTGCCCACGGGCCTGCACGGCCTGCGCAGCACGCTGGACACGGCCTTCTCGCAGGCGCGCTTCACGCCGCATCTGGTGCTGGAGGTGGACTCGCTGTCCATGGTCATGGCGGCCGTGGATGCGGGCCTGGGCAGCACGGTGCAGCCCTGGGCCTCCATGGGCCGCTATGCCGATGCCGCGCAGCGCTTCGAGTGGTCGCGTATCACGGACAAAGATGCCCTGCGCACCAACTTGCTGTGCAGCCTGTCCGAGGATGAGCTGTCGCCCGCCGCCCTGGCCGCGCGCGTGGTGCTGATCGACTGCGTGCGCCAGCTGCTGCGCGGCGGCGCCTGGGCCGGCACGGCCCTCATCCATCACGAAGACTGATACCCCCATGCCGGAGGGCCCCTGCCCGCCGCGCTGCGTTCTCCCTACATTCGCAATCCCCACGATGGCGAATGCAAGGAGAACTCCATGGACCCCGATGTCCTGGTCATAGGCGGCGGCAATGCCGCCCTGTGCGCGGCCCTGATGGCGCGCGAGGCAGGCCGCAGCGTGCTGCTGCTGGAGGCGGCGCCGCGCGACTGGCGCGGCGGCAATTCCGGCCACACGCGCAACCTGCGCTGCATGCACGACGCGCCCCAGGACGTGCTGGTCGAGGCCTACCCCGAGGAGGAGTTCTGGCAGGACCTGCTCAAGGTCACGGGCGGCATCACCAACGAGCACCTGGCGCGCATGGTGATCCGCGCCTCCTCCACCTGCCGCGACTGGATGCGCCGCCACGGCGTGCATTTCCAGCCGCCGCTGTCGGGCGCTTTGCACGTGGCGCGCACCAATGCCTTCTTCATGGGCGGCGGCAAGGCCCTGGTCAACGCCTACTACCGCAGCGCCGAACGGCTGGGCGTGCAGGTGCGCTACGCGTCGCCCGTGGACCGGCTGGAGATCGAGGACGGCGAGTTCAAGGCCGCCTGGGTGGGCGAGCAGCGCATCACCGCAAAGACCTGCGTGCTGGCGGCGGGCGGCTTCGAGTCCAACCGCGAGTGGCTGCGCGAGGCCTGGGGGCAGAACGCGCGCGGCGAATGGCCGTCCGACAACTTCCTGATCCGCGGCACGGCCTTCAACCGCGGCGTGCTGCTGCGCCACCTGCTCGAGGACCATGGCGCCGACCGCATCGGCGACCCCACCCAGGCCCACATGGTGGCCATCGACGCGCGCGCGCCGCTGTACGACGGCGGCATCTGCACGCGCATCGACTGCGTCTCGCTGGGCGTGGTGGTCAACCGCGAGGCCGAGCGCTTCTATGACGAGGGCGAGGACTTCTGGCCCAAGCGCTATGCCATCTGGGGCCGCCTGGTGGCCCAGCAGCCGGGCCAGACCGCCTGGTCCGTCATCGACGCCAAGGCCATAGGCCGCTTCATGCCGCCGGTCTTCCCGGGCGTGCGCGCCGACTCCCTGCCCGAGCTGGCACGCAAGCTGGGCCTGGACGAGGAACGCTTCATGCAGACCCTGGATGCCTACAACGGCGCCTGCCGCGTCGGCCACTTCGACCACACGGCGCTGGACGACTGCCATACCGAGGGCTTGGCCCCCGCCAAGACCCACTGGGCCCGCCCCATCGACACGGCGCCCTTCTACGGCTACCAGCTGCGCCCCGGCGTGACCTTCACCTACCTGGGCCTGGAGACCGACGACACGGCGGCCGTGCGCTTTGCCGGCCAGCCCAGCACCAGCCTGTTCGTGGCCGGCGAAATGATGGCCGGCAACGTGCTGGGCAAGGGCTATACGGCCGGCGTGGGCATGTCCATCGGCACGGCCTTCGGCCGCATCGCGGGCCGCAACGCGGCCCTTGCCGCCGCCGGACAACCCGCCGTGCGCGGCGCAGTGACAGAGAAGGCTTGACCGAGATGCAGACACTGAACGCCCTGGCCCAAGAAGCCCAGGACCTGGCCGCAGGCCGGGTCATCCCCATCCTGCCGGTCTCCACCGAAACGGCCGCCGAAGGCGAGGTGGCGCGTGCCCTGCAGATCTGCAACGCCTGCCGCTACTGCGAAGGCTTTTGCGCGGTCTTCCCGGCCATGACGCGGCGCCTGGAGTTCGGCAAGGCCGATGTGCACTACCTGGCCAACCTGTGCCACAACTGCGGCGCCTGCCTGCATGCCTGCCAGTACGCGCCGCCGCATGAATTCGCCATCAACATCCCCAAGGCCATGGCCGAGGTGCGCGGCCAGACCTATGCCGACTACGCCTGGCCGCCCGCCCTGGGGCGCCTGTACCAGAGGAACGGGCTCACGCTGTCGCTGGCCCTGGCCGCAGGCCTGTCGCTGTTCCTGGTGCTGGCCGTGGCCCTGCAGGGCGGCCCGGGCCGGCTGTGGGGCGCCGACCTGGGCGCCAACTTCTACAACCTGTTCCCGCACAACCTGCTGGTGGGCATCTTCGCGCCCGTGTTCCTGTTCGTGGTGCTGGCGCTGGCCATGGGCGTGCGCCGCTTCTGGAAGGACGTCAAGCCCGCCACCGGCGGCGTGGACGTGGGCACGCCGGCGGCGGCCGAGGCTGCGCACGACGTGCTGCGCCTCAAATACCTGGACGGCGGCCACGGCGAGGGCTGCCACAACGAGGACGATGCCTACACCCTGAGCCGCAGGCGTTTTCACCACCTGACCTTCTACGGATTCATGCTGTGCTTTGCGGCCACGGCGCTGGCCACGGTCTACCACTACGTGTTCGGCTGGGCCGCGCCCTACGAATTCCCCAGCCTGCCCAAGCTGCTGGGCGCCGTGGGCGGCACCAGCCTCATGCTGGGCACCGCAGGCCTGTGGCGCCTGAACCGCAGGCGCCACCCGCTGCATGGCGACGCGCGCCAGAAACCCATGGACCTGGGCTTCATCGCCCTGCTGTTCCTGGTCGCGGCCAGCGGCATGGCGCTGTGGCTGGGCCGCGGCACGCCGGCCCTGGCCCTGCTGCTGTGCCTGCACCTGGGCGCGGTGATCGCCCTGTTCGCCACCCTGCCCTACGGCAAGTTCGCGCACGGCGTGTTCCGCACGGCGTCCCTGCTGCGCCACAACACCGAAAAGCGCCAGCCCAGCCCCATCGGGCTGGGCGCCGACTAGCCGCATCCGCCCCGATTCCCAGCCAATGACGGAGACAACCCCATGATGAACAAGCGCAACTTCCTGCACGCCACCGCCCTGGCCGCCTCCCTGCTCGCACTGGCCGCCAGTGCGCAGGCCCAGGACTTTCCTCCCAAGAAGCCCGTGTCCCTGGTCGTGGGCTTCGCCGCCGGCGGCGCCGCAGATGCGGCCGCGCGCCTGATCGCCAAGAAGCTGGGCGAGAACATCGGCCAGAGCGTGGTGGTGGAGAACAAGGGCGGCGCGGGCGGCAACATCGCCCACCAGCAGGTGGCCAATGCGGCGGCCGACGGCTCGGTGCTGCTGTTCGGCTCGGTGGGGCCGCTGACCATTGCGCCGCACCTGATGAAGCTGCCCTACGACCCCTTCAAGGACCTGGCGCCCATCTCGGGCGGCGTGAACTTTCCCAACGTGCTGGTGGTGCACAAGGGCGCGGGCGTGAAGACCCTGGCCGAGTTCGTGGCCAAGGCCAGGAAGAACCCGGGCACGGTGGACTACGCCTCGACGGGCGCGGGCTCGGCCTCCCACCTGGCAGGCGAGCTGTTCAACCAGCGCGCGGGCATCGACATGGTGCACGTGCCCTACAAGGGCGGCGCGCCCGCGCTGCAGGACCTGCTGGGCGAGCGCGTGACCAGCTACTTCGCAGCGCCGCCCACGGCCCTGCCCCACATCGAGGCCGGCAAGCTGATCCCGCTGGCCACCACGGGCCTCACGCGCCCGGCGTACATGCCCGACATCCCCACGGTGGCCGAAGCCGGCTATCCCGGCTTCGAGGCGCTGAACTGGTATGCCTTCGTGGCACCGGGCAAGACGCCCAAGCCGATGCTGGACCGCTGGAACACCGAGATCGTCAAGGTACTCAATGACCCCGGCGTCAAGGACGCGCTGAACAAGCACGGCCTCACCCCCCAGCCCACCACGCGCGCCGAGTTCGCGGCCTTCATGAAGAAGGAGTACGAGCAGTGGGGCAGGCTGGTGAAGGAGCGAAAGCTCTCGGCGGAGTGAGCGGCTTGCAGGCGTTCAGAGTTTGATCGGCTTGCGTGCCACGGGCGCTGCAAAGCCCGCGCACAGGCGGTTCCAGACATTGATGCTGCCGATGGCATAGGTCAGCTCCACCATCTCGCGCTCGCTGAAATGCGGGCGCAGCGCCTCGAAGTCCTGCTGCTCGGGATGGGCCTGGCTCAGGCGCGTGCAGCGCTCGGCCCAGTTCAGGGCGGCGCGCTCGCGCCCGTCGTAGAAATCCACCTCGGGCCAGGTGACGATGCTGTTGATGCGCTGCAGGTCCTCGCCCCGGGACAGCAGTTCGCGCGTGTGCATGTCCACGCAGAAGCCGCAGCCGTTGATCTGCGAGACGCGCAGGAACACCAGCTCCAGCAGCTGGATGCCCAGGCTGGACTCGTGCAGCAGCGCGTTGATGCCGGCCTGGGCCTTGTACAGCTCGGGGGCCACGGCCTGGAAGTTCAGGCGCGGCGTGGGGGCGGCAAGAGGACGGGCGCCGGTGGCAGCGGAAGACGAAGCGGACATGGAAAACACTCCTTGAGGGATGTAGCAGCCTGCCGGAATGGCTGGCCCATACCTTCAAGACGCGCGGGGCGTGCGCGTTGTGACAGCGTTGGCGAAAATTTTTTCGCAGCCCCGGCCCCATCGCCCATTCCCCCCCGGCTGCCCCTCAGTCCGCCACGATGCGCCGCTCCGTGGCGATCTTGCGGTACAGGGCGTTCTCGGCCGCGATCTCGCGCGCGAACTCCTCGGGACGGTTGCCGATCACGCGCGAGCCCGTGTCCTCGATCTGGCGGCGCACCTCGGGGCTGGCCAGCGCGCGCTGGGCGGCCGCATGCAGGCGCGCCACGATCTCGGGCGACAGCCCCTTGGGGCCGTAGATGCCGTAGAAGGCGCTGCGGTTGACCGGCTCCAGCCCCAGCTCCTTGAAGGTGGGCACCTGGGGCAGCTGGGCCAGGCGCTCGGGCGCGGCCACCGCCAGCGCGGTGAGCCGGCCCGCCTTGATGAAGGGCAGGGCCGAGGGCAGGTTGTCGAAGACGATGGGCACCTGGCCCGCCACCGCATCGTTGAGCGCAGGGCCCGAGCCCCGGTAGGGCACATGCGTGAGCGACAGCCCCGAGCGGCTGGACATCAGCTCCATCAGCATGTGGCCTATGGAGCCCGTGCCCGCCGTGCCGTAGGCATGCTTGCCGGGGTTCTTCTTCACCTCGTCCACGAAGGCCGCAAAGCTCTGCGCCTTGAAGCCCGGATGCACGGCCAGCACATTGGGCGTGGCCGCAATGTTGGTGATGGGCGTGAAATCGGTGAGCGGGTTGTAGGGCAGGCGCGGGTTGATGGCCGCATTGGTGGCCGTGGTGGACACGGTGGCCACGCCCAGCGTGTAGCCGTCGGGCTGGGCACGCGCGGCCTCGTGCGCGCCGATGGCGCCTCCGCCGCCGCCCTTGTTGTCCACCACCAGCGGCTGGCCCAGGGCCTCGGCCATGCGCGGCGCAATCGCGCGCGCCACGATGTCGGTGGTGCCGCCGGCCGCAAACGGCACGATCAGGCGCACCGGGCGCGTGGGATAGGCGCCGGCATCGGCCGCCATGGCGCCCGGTGCGGCGCCTGCGGCCAGCAGCAGGGCGCACAGGCTGCGGCGTGAAGTGAAGTGGTTCATGGGATGTCTCCTGGGAATGGCTGTGTTTTGAACGGACGGTGGAGGTTTCTGTCAGGCCGATGCGCGGCGCACGATGTGCGAGCGGTCCAGCGCGCCGCAGGAGGAGGCGCCCAGCATGGCCAGGTTGCGGTCCACCTCGTCGCGCAGCAGGCCGATGGCGTGCAGCACGCCGGCCTCGCCGCCCACGGCGGCGGCGTAGTTGAAGGGCCGGCCCACCAGCACCATGCGCGCGCCCAGCGCCACGGCCTTGAGCACATCGGAGCCGCGCCTGAAGCCCCCGTCGATCAGCACGGGATAGTCCGGCCCCACAGCCGCCACCACGTCCTCAAGAATGCGCATGGCCGACACCGCGCCGTCGAGCTGGCGCCCGCCATGGTTGGACAGCACGATGCCGTCGGCCCCCACGCGCCGCGCCTGCAGCGCGTCCTCCACGCTGAGCACGCCCTTGATGACCAGCGGCCCCTTCCAGCGGCGGCGGATGGCCTCGATGTGGCGCCAGCTCAGGTGGTCGCGTGCCGAAAAATCGCGCATCACGCTGGACGACATGATGGGCGCGCCGCGCGTGGCAAACGAGTTCTCGAAATGCGGCATGCCGTGGCGCAGCAGCGTGCGCAGGAAGGTGCCGGCCACCCAGCCCGGGCGCACCATGCCGTCCCAGGCCAGGCGCAGGCTGGGCTTGAGCGGCGTGGAAAAGCCGGTGCGGATGTTGTTCTCGCGGTTGGCGGAGATCGGTATGTCCACCGTCACCACCAGGGTGCGAAAGCCTGCGCGCTCCACGCGGTCGATCAGCGCGTCGATGCGGGCCTGGTCACCGGGGATATAGGCCTGGAACCAGGTGGCCGGGCTCTCGCGCGCCACCTCCTCCATGGGGATCAGCGAAGTGCCGCTCATCACCGACACAATGCCCGCGCGCTGGGCCGCGCGGGCCAGCACCAGGTCGCCCCGGTAGGTGGACAGCGCATTGATGCCCATGGGCGCAATGCCGAAGGGGCTGGCATAGCGCTCGCCGAACAGCTCCACGGCCTGCGAGCGCTGCGACACATCGGCCAGCACGCGCGTGGTCAGGCCCCATTCGCCGAACACCTCGCGGTTGTCGCGCAGCGAGGCGTTGTCCTCTGCCGCCCCGGCGATGTAGCCGAAGATGGGCCGGGGCAGCCTGCGGCGCGCGGCTTCCTCGAAATCATGCAGCGACAGCATGCGGCGCAGCACGGCCGGGGCGCGCGGCGCCGGCAGGGCGGATGCCGAAGGCGTGGAGGCAGAGGCAGAGGAGGAAGCGATGGCGGCCATGGTGCGGACCTCGGAATGTTCAGGAACCGGCGCCACTGTAGGCCGCGCATCCATTGAATGAAAGTGGATTATTTAGAATGCACTTGTTCGCTTTTTGCCAATGACAAGCCCATGTCCACACCCTCGGTCAAGCAGCTCGAAGCCTTCTGGTGGGCCGCCACCTGCAGCAACTTCGCCACGGCCGCGCAGCGCGTGCACCTGTCCGTGTCCTCGCTGTCCAAGCGCATCACGGAACTGGAGTCCGCGCTGGGCCAGCCGCTGTTCGACCGCAGCGGCCACCGCGCCGTGCTCACCGATGCCGGCCAGCGCCTGCTGCCCGCCGCGCTGGAGGTGCTCAACGCCATGGCCGCGCTGGGCCAGGCCCTGGACACGCGCGAGGCGCTGGCCGGCCATTGCCGCTTCGGCGTGGGCGACCTGTCGGCGCTGACCTGGCTGCCGGCCTTCGTGGCCGCCGCGCGCCAGGCCCATCCGCAACTGGTGCTGGAGCCCCATGTGGACGTGGGCGGCGTGCTGGAGCAGCGGCTGGACGACGGCGAGCTGGACTTTGCCGTCATCGCGGGCCGCTCCTCGCGCAGCAGCCTGCTGTCCCGCCCCGTGGGCGCCGCGCGCTTTGCCTGGGCCGTGGCCCCCGGCCTGGCAGGCGCGGGCCGCCTGGGCGCCACGGCCCTGCTGCAGCGTCATGCGCTGGTCACTCTGCCCCCGCAGGCCGGCACCACGCGCCTGCTGGACGACTGGCTGCTGGCCCAGGGCGCCAGCGTGCGCGAGCGCATCCTGTGCAACAGCTGGGGCGCCGTGGCCGGCATGCTGCGCGCCGGCCTGGGCGTGGGCTTCCTGCCCACCGGCTGGATCGCCGCCCTGGGCCTGCGCGCCGTCGGGGGCGCCCATCCCAAGGCCGCCCTCGCTCCCCTGCACTACGCCTTCCAATGGCGGCGCGGCGACGCCCGCGCCCTGATCCCGGCCATGCAGCAACTGGCGCAGGCGCAGGTGGATTTCACGGTGATGCCGGGGTTGGTGGGTGCAGGGCCGCACGCCTCGCCGCATCACACTCGCAGCAAAGGCCATCCAGCCGAAATCGGGCAAGATGGCACTTGGAAGCAGACCTCCCGCAACCTGTACGACACAGACGAAGATGCCGCCTGCCATCGCTGAAGTCATTGAAATCCAGGGCCGCTCCGAGCAAGGCGCGCAAAAGCCGTTTCTGTGCCGGGCCGACGATGGCCAGACCTACTACGTCAAAGGACGGCAGACGGATCGGTCCAGCCTGTGCAACGAGTGGATCTGTGCGCATCTGGCCGTGCAGTTGGGCCTGCCGCTGCCGCCCTTCAAGCTGCTGCATGTCAGCCAGGAACTTCTGGACGAGGCGCCCAGGCCATGGCGTGAATTGGGCTGCGGCATAGCGTTCGGCTCGCAGCGTCATCCCGGATGCACCTGGTTCGACAAAGCCCAGATCCTGCATGTACCGCAGGACCTGCAGGCCAACATCCTCGCCTTCGACTGGTGGGTACAGAACGTGGACCGCATGGACGGCAACTCCAACCTGCTGTGGGATGCGCATCGCAGCGCATTGGTGGTCATCGACCACAACCTGGCCTTCGACCCGCATCTGGACGCCGCAACCTTTATCGAGAATCACATTTTCAGAGGCTGCTGGCAGAAGACAGATCTTGTGTCGCGCGACCGGCTACAGGATCAACTTTCCGAGGCGATGGATGCCGTTTTCCGCTTTGCCTGCGACAATATTCCACCGGAATGGCATTGGAACAACCCGGAATGCGACATCCCCGCCAGGGTGGACATCAATGCCATTGCCGCGACGCTTGCGAAGTGCAAATCGCCCGACTTTTGGAGGTTCACATGAAGCCTCTTGCCTGCCGCTATTCGATAGTCCAATTTGTCCCGTATGCCGAGACCGGCGAGTTCGCCAACGTCGGCATTGTGCTGACCTGCCCGCAAAGCGGGTACTTCGGTTTTCTGCTGCAAAGCCGCAAGTCCAAGCGCGTCACCGATTTCTTCGATGCGCTTGACAGGGATTTTTACAAGAGCGCAGTCAAGGCCGTGGAGGAAGAGTTGTCGCGGCTCGAGACCCTCGCCCACAGCCTGGCGCCGCAGGCGAAGACAGATGCTTTGAGGGGGATGATGGCCGCGCTCGAGCAGCCACGCGAAGCCATTGTGCGCTTCAGCCCCGCCAAAGTGGTGCTCACCCAGGATCCGGCCCGGGAGTTGCGGCAGCAGTTCGACCACTATGTCGACCATGCTTTTGCCACGCCCGAGTACGTGGAACGCACGATGAACGAACGCCTGAGGGCTTTGCTGGGCGGCCTCGAATTGGATGCGCCGTTCAGGCCGGCGCGCATAGGCAACGAGTACGTCAGTGCCCGGTTCGACTTCGTGCAGACGGTGGGCGACAAGCCCCGCAAGATCATCAAGGCCCTGCATCTGGGCCAAAGCGATGCCAACGACATTGCTGCGCATGGCGACGTCTGGACCGGCAAGATCGCGCGACTGATCCGGCAGCGTGAATTGCCCGGAGACATCCTCGTCAATGTGAACCTGCCTCCACAGGACAAGCAGGCTCACAGGGAAGTCAGCCAGGACATCATGCGGGAGCTCGAGCACCACAAGGTGATCGTGGTGGCTGGCGAAGGCCAGTCCGCCATGCAGAGCATCAAGGAATTCGCGCAGCATTAGGCGCAGCCCTGCGGGCACAGCGCCGTCCAGCGGTCAGCCCTCCCCCCACTCCACCAACTGCGGCCGCACCTGCACCACCTGCCCCGCGCGCAGGCCGTCCCCATCGATGGCGCGGAAGGCCTCGGCCATCAGGCCTTCGACGTTCTGGCGCACCATGTGCACCGGAAAGCGCAGGCATTCGGCATAGGGGTCCCAGTCGTAGCTGCCAAAGCTGCATTGCGCCAGTTCCGCATCGGGCAGTCCACGCAGGAAGCGGATGGCGCCTTGCAGCGTGATGCCCGATGAGAACAGCAGGGCGCGCGGCAGGCCGCCCAGGCGCTGGTAGAGCGCGGCCATGGCAAGGCGGGCCGCTTCGGGGTCGTAGCCGCAGCAGACGATGTGCTCGTCCGCCACCGGCGTGTGGGGCGCCAGGGCTTCGCGAAAGCCGGCCAGGCGCTGCTCGGTGGCGTACTCCTTGCGGACGCCGCCCAGAAAGCAGACGGCGTCCTGCGGCGCACCTGCCGGGGGCCTGGAGCGCGCCAGCAGCAGGCGCGTGAGTTCGGCCGCACCCCAGCGGTTGTCGCTGGTGACGGAGGGCGCCTTTTTCCCGGGCAGATCCACGTTGACATGGCGCACGCCGGCCTGGCGGCATTCGGCGCTGATGGCGTCGGGCCGGGTGGCGCCCGTGACGATGAGGTGCTCCACGCGAAAGGCGATCAGCGAGCGCACGGTCTCCACCTCCAGCGCGCCGTCGCGCAGCGTGCTGACCACCAGCGGGCACAGGCCGCGCGCGTGGGCCAGGCGCTCGAAGGCCTGGGACAGCGCGCCGAAGAAGCGGTCCTCATGCGTGGGAATCACCATGCCGATCAGCCCCGAGCGCTGGCGGCGCAGGCCGCTGGCCTGGCGGTTCACGGCAAAGCTGTGTTCCTGGGCGAGCTGCTGCACGCGGCGCGCGGTCTCCTCGCTGATGCGCCGCGACTGCCAGCTGCCGTTGAGGATGGCGCTGACCGTCGAGGCCGAGGTGCCGGCCAGTTCGGCCAGGTCGTAGATGGTGGAGGTTCGGGGGCGGTTCACGGTGCTCTGCAGGGGTTGGGACG
Organism: Delftia tsuruhatensis NBRC 16741; assembly: GCF_001571325.1. GTDB lineage: Bacteria > Pseudomonadota > Gammaproteobacteria > Burkholderiales > Burkholderiaceae_C > Comamonas > Comamonas tsuruhatensis. The sequence goes on along the minus strand of NZ_BCTO01000050.1, from coordinate 53,764 downwards.
GGAGCGCTCGGCGGCCATCGTAGCCGCTGCGGCAGCGATTCGGGCGGGCCGGAGCCGGCACGCAGCAGCGGCCCGGGAAATCCCGCATCGGCAATGGAAGTCCATCTGTCTATAGTTTGCACAATCGATTGTGCAAAACAGAGGGAGGAGCGCCATGTTCCATGGATTCAGCCGGTTCTCGAGGGCACTGTTGGCCTGCACCCTGGCGGTGCTGGCAGGCGCGGCCGGTGCCGAGGATGTGTCGGTGGTGGCCAAGGTCGGGGGCATTCCGTGGTTCAACGCCATGGAGACCGGCATCCGCAAGGCAGGCCGCGAGCTGGGCATCTCCAGCGGCATGGTCGGCCCCACCGAGGCCGATGCGGCCCAGCAGGTGCGCGCGGTCGAGGACCTGATCGCGCGCCGCAGCAAGGTCATCGCCGTGGTGCCCAATGACGCCAGGGCGCTGGAGCCCGTGTTCCGGCGTGCGCGCAGCGCGGGCATCAAGGTGCTCACGCACGAGTCGCCCGAGCAGAAGGGCGCCGACTGGAACATCGAGCTGAGCAGCGTCGCGGGCTTTGGCGAGCGCCACATGGACAGCCTGGGCAAGGCCATGGGTGGCGAAGGCAAGTACGTGGTCTTCGTGGGCTCGCTGACCGTGCCGCTGCACAACGCCTGGGCCGATGCGGCCATCGCCCACCAGAAAAAACAGTGGCCGAAGATGCAGCTGGTGTCCGAGCGCTTCGGCGTGGCCGAGAGCCTGGACGACTCCTATCGCAGCGCCCAGGACCTGATGCGCGCCCATCCCGACCTCAAGGGCTTCCTGGCCTTCGGCAGCCAGGGCCCCATTGGCGCGGGCCGCGCGGTGGCCGATGCGCGCAAAGCCGAGCGCATTGCCGTGGTGGGCTCGTTCTCGCCGGGCCAGGGCGCCAAGCTGGTGCGCGACGGCGTGATCCGCGAGGGCTTCATCTGGAACCCCGCGCTGGCCGGCGAGGTGATCGTGCATGTGGGCAAGATGCTGATCGACGGCCGCGAGCCCACGGACGGCATGGAGATACCGGGCCTGGGCAAGGTCCAGGTGGACCGCGAGCGCCGCAACATCCAGGGCCAGAGGCTGGAGCCGATCAACCGGCAGACCATAGACCGGCTGGTCGGCCTGGGCCTGTGAGCCGCGCGCTGCCATGGATGCCACCACAACGGCACTGGTCCGCATGCAGGCGGTCACCGTGCGCTTTGGCGACGCCACCGCGCTGCATGCGCTGGACTGGGACGTGATGCCCGGCGAGGTGCACTGCCTGATGGGCAGCAACGGCAGCGGCAAGAGCACGGCGATCAAGGTGCTCAGCGGCGTTCACGCGCCGCAGCCGGGCGCGCGCATCGACATCGGCGGACAGACCGTGCAGCGGCTGGACCCGGCGCTGGCCAAGTCTCTGGGCATCCAGGTGATCTACCAGGACCTGTCGCTGTTTCCCAACCTGAGCGTGGCCGAGAACATCGCCTTCGACCAGGCCATGGGCCGCTGGTGGGCGCCCGTGCGCCGCAGGCGCCAGCGCGAGGCGGCCCAGGCCGTGATGCGGCGCCTGGGCATTGCGCTGCCGCTGGATGCGCGGGTGGGCGACCTGCCCATTGCGGGCCGCCAGCTTGTGGCCATCTGCCGGGGCATGGCGGCCCGGGCCAGGCTGCTGTTCATGGATGAGCCCACGGCCTCGCTCACGCGCGCCGAGGTCGATGCGCTGCTGGCCGTGGTGCGCCGGCTCCAGGCCGATGGCGTGGCCATCGTCTTCGTGAGCCACAAGCTGGATGAGGTGATGGAGATCGCCGACCGCGTCACCGTGCTGCGCGACGGGCGCAAGCTGGGCACCTGGCCCGCCGCGCAACTGTCGGGCAGGCAACTGGCCACGCTGATGACCGGGCAGGAAGTGGATGAGCGACTGCATGCGCGCGACATGTCCGCCGCGCCCGCGCTGCTGGAAGTGCGCGGCCTGGGCCGCGACGGCGACTACGAGGACGTGAGCTTCGACGTGCGCGAGGGCGAGATCCTGGGCCTGACCGGGCTGCTGGGCGCGGGCCGCACCGAGCTGGCCCTGGGCCTGTTCGGCATGCGCCGGCCCGACCGCGGCAGCATCCGCCTGGGCGGCCGCACGCTGGCGCTGCGCAGCAACCGCGATGCCATGGCGGCGGGCATTGCCTATGTGCCGGAGGACCGCCAGTCCCTCGGCCTGAACCTGCGCCAGTCCGTGCAGGACAACCTGGTGCTGGCCATGCTGCCGCGCCTGTCCGGCCCGCTGGGCTGGCTGCCCGCCAGCCGCCGCGCCGCCACTGCAGCCCAGTGGCGCGACCGCCTGCACATGCGCCTGCCCGCGCTGGACGCGCCCGTGCACCAGCTGTCCGGCGGCAATGCCCAGCGCGTGGTGCTGGCGCGCTGGCTGGCGACCGCGCCACGCCTGTTGATCCTCGACTCGCCCACCGTGGGCGTGGACATCGGCAACCGCCAGGGCATCTTCGAGATCGTGCACGGTCTCGCCGCACAGGGCATGGCGGTGATCGTCATCTCGGACGAGGTGGCCGAGGTCCATGCCCACTGCGACCGCGTGCTGCACATGCGCGGCGGGCGCATGGCCGGCGAGTTCGTGCCGGGGGTGCATTCCGAAAGCCAGATCGAGGAGGCCGTCCATGCCTGAACACGCACACGCGCTGCTGCACCACCCCGTGGCCCGGCTCGGCCTGGCCATTGCCGCCATGGCCCTGCTGTTCGGCGCCCTGGCGCCGGGCTTCTGGACGCTGGGCAACTGGATGGACGTGGCCGAGGGCGCATCGGTCACCGCCATCATGGCCGTGGGCCTGCTGGTGGTGCTGGTCGCGGGCGGCATCGACATCTCGTTTGCCGCCACGGCCACGGTGGCGCAGTACCTTGCGGCCCTCGCGGCCACACGCCTGGGCTGGGCACCGGCGGCCAGCATCGCGCTGGGCCTGGCCACGGGACTGGCGCTGGGCGCATTCAACGCCCTGCTCATCCACCGCCTGCGCGCCACCTCCATCATCATCACCATCTCCACGCTGAACCTGTACTTCGCGCTGCTGATGCATGGCACGGGCGGCCGGTCCATCTACGATCTGCCGTCGTGGTGGAGCGATTCCGTGGTGCTGGCCCGCTTCGCAAGCGCCGACGGCGCAGACCCCGTGCGCCTGACCCTGCCCATCGTCGTGGCCGGCGCAGCCGCCGTGCTGACCGCGCTGCTGCTGGGCCGCAGCGCGCTGGGGCGGCGCCTGTACGCCTTCGGCGGCAACCCCGAGGCCGCCCACCGCATGGGCATCGGGCTGGGCGCCATCCAGGGCGTGGCCTATGGCTGGCTCGGCATGATGGCGGCCACCGCAGGCCTGGTGCAGGCGCACCGCGTGGCCGAGTCGGTGCCCAACGCCCTGGTCGGCACGGAGCTGTTCGTGCTCGCGGCCGCCGTGCTGGGCGGCGCCAGCCTGTTCGGCGGCACGGGCAGCGTGGGCGGCGTGCTGATGGGCGTGCTGCTGCTGGCCGTGCTGCGCAACGGGCTGAACCTGATGGGCGTGTCGCCGTATTTCTTCCAGGTGCTGCTGGGCGCCGTGGTGCTGGCCTGCGCGGCCGCAACGGGACTGCGGCGCACGCAGCGACGCAACCAGCAGCGCAGCGCTGACGCCACTCCTGCAGCGCCCTTGGCGGGGGCCGCGCCATGAACCGCAGCACTGGCGCGCCGCTGGGCCTGATCGCGCTGCTGGCACTGCTGTGCGCCGTGTTCACGCTGCTGCTGCCCGGCAGCTTCGCCACCCTGGGCACGCTGCAATCGGTGCTGCTGCAGATCCCCGAGCTGGGCCTGCTGGCACTGGCGCAGATGCTGCCGCTGGTCAGTGGCGGCATCAACCTGGCCGTGGTCGCCAGCGCCAACATGGCGGGCCTGGCCATGGCCTGGGTGCTGGTGGGAGGCCTGTCGGCGCTGGGCCTGGACCTGTCGGGCCATGAGGGCCTGCTCATCGCCGCAGCACTGACCGTGGGCGCCCTCGCCAGCCTGCTGGTGGGGCTGGCCAGCGGCTGGCTGGTGGCGCGCGTCAACGCCCATCCCATCCTCGTCACGCTGGGCACCATGTCGCTGATCAACGGCCTGTGCGTCTGGCTCACGCGCGGCAAGCCCATTGCAGGCTTTCCCGAGGCCTTCCAGGCCCTGGGCTCCGCCCAGTGGCTGGGCCTGCCGCTGCCGTTCTGGATCTTCGCGGCCGTGTGCCTGCTGGTGGGCCTGTACCTGGGCAGCACACGCCACGGGCTGGCCATCCGCATGGTCGGCTCCAATGCCGAGGCCACGCGCCATGCGGGCATCGACACGCGCCGCGTGCTGATCGGCGTCTACACCCTGTCCACGCTGCTGTGCTGGATCGCGGCCGTGCTGATGATGGCGCGCTTCAACTCGGCCAGTGCGGGCTACGCCCAGTCCTACCTGCTGGTCACGGTGCTTGCGGCCATCCTGGGCGGCACCGATCCCATGGGCGGCTTTGGCCGGGTGTCGGGGCTGTTCGTCGCGCTGCTCATCCTGCAGGTGCTGTCCAGCGGTGTGAACCTGCTGGGCGCCAATGCCCAGCTCACGCAGGCCCTGTGGGGCGCCACCATGATCGCCGCCGTGGCCGCGCGCCACCTGCTGGCGCGCTGGCGGGGCCGTGCCCGGGTACCCGCCGAACCCTCCCCTTCACGCTCTCGCAGCGTCCAACCGGAGCCCCTATGAACCCCCTCGGCATCCACGCCCTTGTCTGGGCCGGCGACCTGTCGCCGGCCTCCACCCGCCATGTGATCGAGCAGACGCGCCAGGCCGGTTACGACTTGGTCGAGCTGTCCCTGCACGGCCCCCGGCTCATGGACCTGGCGCTCACGCGTGATCTGCTGCAGGAGCATGGCCTGGGCGTGGGCTGCTCGCGGGGCCTGACCTTCGAGGCCGATGTCTCCAGCGAAGACCCCGCCGTGGTCGCGCGCGGCCTGGCGCTGCTGCAAGAAGGCGTGGACATCACGGCGCGCCTGGGCGGACGCTATTTCGGCGGCATCCTCTACGGCGCCATGGCGAAATACGGCCATCCCTGCACGCCACGGGGCCGGCGCAACGCGATCGAGGCCGTGCGGCGCATTGCCGACTTCGCGGGCGAGCGCGGCGTCACGCTGGGCCTGGAGGTGGTCAACCGCTACGAAAGCAATCTGCTGAACACGGCCACGCAGGCGCTGGAGTTCATCGACGAAGTCGGCCAGCCCCATGTCTGCGTGCACCTGGACACCTACCACATGAACATCGAGGAAGCCGACCTCGCCGCGCCCGTGCTGGCCTGCGGACAGCGGCTGGGCTATGTGCACATCGGCGAGAACCACCGCGGCTACCTGGGCGCGGGCCACATCGACTTCGCGCAGTTCTTCGGCGCACTCGCGCAGATCGGCTACCAGGGCACCGTCACCTTCGAGAGCTTCTCGTCGGCCATCGTCAACGAGCAGCTGTCGAACGCGCTGGCCATCTGGCGCCCCATGTGGGAAGACGGCATGGACCTGGCCCTGCACGCACGCGGCTTCATGGCCGACGGGCTGGCCAGCGCGCAGCAGGCACGCGCATGACGGCCATCCTGCCGCCCGAGGCCCTGGCGCGTGCGTTTGCGCTGGCACGCTCCGGCCCCCGCCGCCTGCTGGGCCTGGCGGGCCCGCCCGGCGCAGGCAAGAGCACGGTCTGCGCCGCCCTGCTGCAGGCGCTGGGCCCGCTGGCGGCGGCCGTGCCCATGGACGGCTTCCACCTGGCGCAGTCCGCGCTGCAGCGCCTGGGCCGCGCGCAGCGCAAGGGCGCACCCGACACCTTCGACTCGGCCGGCTACGTGGCCCTGCTGCGCCGCCTGCACACGCCCGTGGCCGGTGAAACGGTCTACGCCCCCGAATTCCGGCGCGCCATCGAGGAGCCCATTGCAGGCGCCATCGCCATCGCGCCCGGCGTGCCCCTGGTCATCACCGAAGGCAACTACCTGCTGATGGAGGAACAGGATGCGCCAGGCACACACTGGCATGCCGTGCGCGCGCTGCTGGACGAGGTCTGGTACGTGGACATGGACGACCGCCTTCGCATCGAACGCCTGACCCGCCGCCACGAACTGCACGGCCGCAGCCCCCAGGCCGCACTCGACTGGGTGGCACAGGTGGACGAGCCCAATGCGCGCCGCATTGCGGCAACGCGGGGGCGAGCGGATTGGGTGTTGCGCTGGGGGTGAGGCTGCAGAACACAGCCCCCGCTCAGAACGCCACCACGCCCCCGTCCTTGCGCGGGTCCGATCCGCCGATGTAGTGGTCGCCGTCGCGCAGCACCAGCTGCGCGCCGCCGAAGGCGAAGACGCCATGGCCTTCCTCCACCGTGACCTCATGGCCGCGTGCGCGCAGGGCGGCGACGACCTCGGCGTCGAAGGCGGGTTCCACGGCCACGCCCTTGCCGCCCGTCACGCGCCAGCGCGGTGCGTCGGCGGCGGCCTGGGGGTTCTGGCCGTAGCGCAGCACACGCAGGGCCATCTGCAGGTGGCCCTGGCTCTGCATGGGGCCGCCCATGACGCCGAAGGCCATCTGGGGCGTGCCGTCGGCGTTCATCGCAAAGGCCGGGATGATGGTGTGCGAGGGGCGCTTGCGCGGCGCGACCTCGTTGGCATGGCCGGCTTGCGTGGTGAAGCCGTGGCCGCGGTTTTGCAGGCTGATGCCGGTGCCCGGCACGACCACGCCCGAGCCGAAGCCCATGTAGTTGGACTGGATGAACGAGACCATCATGCCGCTGGCATCGGCCGCCGCCAGGTAGACCGTGCCGCCGGGGCGAGGGGCGCCGTAGGTGGGCGCGCTGGCGCGCTCGCGGTCAATGAGCGCCGCGCGTTCGCGCAGGTAGCCGGCGTCCAGCAGATGGGCGGATTCGACGCGCATGTGGTCGCCGTCGGCGTTGTATTCGTGCAGGTCGGCCAGGGCCAGCTTCATGGCCTCGACCTGCAGGTGCACGGACTCCACGCCGTCCAGCGGCTCGGCGCCCACGCCCAGCGCGTCCAGCATGCCCAGCGCCATCAGCGCGGCAATGCCCTGGCCGTTGGGCGGGATCTCGTGGATCACCGAATCGCCAAAGGTCTGCGACACCGTGCCGACCCAGTCGGCCTGGTGGGCGGCCAGGTCGGCCTCGGTCATGGCGCCGCCGCAGGCCTTGGCGTGCTCGGCCATCGAGCGCGCCAGTGCGCCGCGGTAGAAGGACTCGCCCTTGGTGGCGGCGATCTCCTCCAGCGTGCGCGCATGGGCTTCGCTGCGGAACACCTCGCCCGCCTTGGGGGCCTTGCCATCGGGCAGGAAGCACTCGGCAAAACCGGGCTGGTCGCCGAGCTTGGCTCCGCCCAGCGCCCACAGCGTGGCGATGGTGGGCGAGACCGCAAAGCCGTCGCGCGCATAGCGGATGGCGGGCTGGGCCAGTTGCTCGAACGGCAGCTTGCCGAAGCGGCGCGACAGCTCCACCCAGGCCGAGACGGCACCGGGCACGGTGACGGCGTTCCACCCCTTCTCGGGAATGCCGCCCAGCGCGGCGAAGTACTCGGGCGTCCAGGCTTCGGGCGAGCGGCCCGAGGCATTGAGGCCGTGCAGCTCCTTGCCATCCCACAGGATGCAGAAGGCATCGCTGCCCAGGCCGCAGCCCGTGGGCTCGACCACGGTCAGCGCCATGGCCGTGGCAATGGCCGCATCCACCGCATTGCCGCCGGCCAGCAGCATGGACAGGCCGGCCTGCGCGGCCAGCGGCTGCGAGGTGGAGACCATGTTGCGGCCCAGCACCGAAGAGCGGTGCGAGGCGTAGGGAAGTGTCCAGTCCGTAACAGTGCTTGTCATATCAATTTCCATAGCGCCAACGCGCCACCGATAGCTTGAGGAACCGCAGGCACGGCCCAGCTCAGGGACGCCAAGCAAGGGCCTACGCCGGCCGCGCCACCCCGCAGCAAGGGCGTCGTCCCCCTCCCGCAGGAGAGGGGGAAGCGGCAAAGCCGCTCAGGGGGGTGCTTCACTCAATCCAATGTGATTTTGTTGTCTTTGATGACCTGCGCCCAGCGCGCGCTGTCGGCCTGCACCATGGCGGCGAACTGCTCGGGCGTGCGCGGCGATGCGGCTTCCACGCCCTGCCTGGCCAGGCTGGCCACCACCTCGGGATTCTGGATGGCCTTGTTGAAGGCCTGATTGATCCGCGCCACCAGCTCGGGCTTCATGCCGGCCGGGCCATAGACGCCGAACCAGGTGACCGAAGAATAGCCAGGCAGGCCGGACTCGGCCACCGTGGGCAGGTCGGGCGCCAGCGCGCTGCGCTTGTCGCCGGTCACGGCCAGGGCACGCAGGCGGCCGCTGGCCACATGGGGCATGCCGGTGGGAATGGAGTCGAACAGCAGGTGCACCTGGCCTGCGGACAGGTCGGTGATGGACTGCGCCGTGCCCTTGTAGGGCACATGGGTCAGCTGCAGGCCCGCGCGCGCCGCGAAGGCCGCCGCGTTCAGGTGGACGATGGTCCCGTTGCCGCTGCTGGCGTAGTTGAGGGCGCCCGGATGGGCCTTGGCGTAGGCGACCAGTTCCTTGACGCTGCGCGCGGGCAGAGAAGGCGTGACCAGCAGGATGCTGGCCGCCCCGCCGATCTCGGCAATCGGCGTGAAGTCCTTGTCGGCCTTGTAGGCCAGACGGGTCATCAGGTGCGGCGAGATGGCATGCGTGCTGCTGGTGGTGAACAGCAGCGTGTAGCCGTCCGGCGAGGCCTTGGCCGCCTCGCCCGTGCCGATGGTGCCGCCCGCGCCGGGGCGGTTGTCGATGACCAGCTGCTGGCCCAGGTCCTGCGACATGCGCTGCGCCACCACGCGCGCCACGAGGTCGGTGGCGCCGCTGGCCGGAAAGGGCACGACCAGGCGCACCGGGTGCGAGGGCCAGGACGCCTGGCCCTGTGCCACGGCGGGCAGGGCCATGGCGCCAGCCAGGGCACAGGCTGCAGCCACGATGGCGCGGCGTGGAAGTAAAACTCTGGGCAATGCCTTCATGGGCACACTCCTGGTCAGAGGGTTGGACAGCTGCAGCCGCTGCTCCCTGCAACGCCGCAACAGGCCATCGTAGAACCCTCGCCCCTTTGCCGCCATCAGCAAATTTGCAAACCTGCGTTGCCTCTGCGGCAAATTGATGACAATCGGGGCGACATGCCCGACGCCCGCCACCTTCTTTTGCAGGACACCGCGCTGCGCTACTTCCACGAAGTGGCGCAATGCGGATCGCTGACCGAGGCATCGGCGCGGCTGCATGTGGCGGCCTCGGCCATCAGCCGCCAGATCGCCGCACTGGAGGGGCTGCTGGGCACGCCGCTGTTCGAACGCCACCCGCGCGGCATGGTGCTCAATGCGGCCGGGGAGATCCTGGCCGACCATGTGCGCCGCGCCGGCCTGGATGCCGAGCGCGCGCTGGGCGAGATCGAGGCCCTGCAGGGGCTGCGCAGCGGCCGCGTGCGCATCGCAAGCTCCGACGCCTTTGCCAACGAGTTCCTGCCGCGCCTGTGCGCAGCCTTCCAGCGCGCGCATGCCGGCATCGTCTTCGAGGTGATGGTGCTGCCCACGCCCGCCGTGCCAGAGGCCGTGCGCAGCGGCACGGCCGACATCGGCCTGTGCTTCAGCCGCGCGCCTGAAAAAGGCATTGCCGTGGCCTGCCGCGTGGCGGCGCCGCTGGTTGCCCTGGTCGCACCCGGCCATGCCTTGGCCCAGGCCCGCCGCCTGTCGCTGGCCCAATTGGTACGCCACCCCCTGGCACTCACACCGGCCGATACTGCCGTGCGCCAGTTGCTGGACGCGGCCTGCAGCCGCCAGGGCCTGATGCTGATGCCGGTGATGGAGAGCAACCACGGCAAGACCCTGCTGAACTTTGCAGCCCAGGGCGCCGCCGTGGCCGTGGCCAGCGAGATCGCCGCGCGCCACATGGTGGCCACAGGCGCACTGGTGGCCGTGGCGCTCAGCGACCGGGGCATGGACCTGCGCGACATCGAGGTGCAGACCCTGGCCGGCCGCACGCTGCCGCATGCGGCGCAGTCTTTCCTGGAAATGCTGCAGCTCAGGCTGCCCACCTCCTGGTAATCCACCTGGCGCCCTGGCATGGAACGCCCAGACACAAAACACGGCAAGCCTGCTGAATTGGCAATGCATTCCAAGGTCTTGGTTACAACAACCAGATAACTCCTGTTTTTCAGCGCCGCCATGCCTCCGAAAATCCGGAAGCGACAAAAAAACCGCTCAAAGCGTCTGAAGTCTCGCTGCAGGAACGCAATGCGCTAGGACTGATCCGGATACATATCGGACGATTCCGAATCACGCTGGCGAACTGCCCGCTCCCGCTCCAAGCGCTTCCTATGATGCGCCCGCATCTCCTTTGAAATCATTGGCATGCGCGGCTTGCTTTGCCGTGCGGCGCATTCAGGACAGGAAACGGCAACGTGATGGGCACAAGGAAACAGGCAGGCCGGAGCCTGCGGGCAAGGCAACTGCAATTGCGGTTGCGGCTGCAATTGCTGAAGGCAATGCGGCATGGATGAGCGTGCCACTCTCACCTTCACGCTGCGCGGCCTCGATGACCGCGACGCCAGGCTGTTCCGCTCCTTCGTGCGGCTGGTGGACCACCGCACGCAGCACCGCTGGGAATGGACGGAATCCTCGGCCGACCTGGTGGTACTGCATGACGGCGTGCACGAGCCGCCGTCCAGCCGGGTGACGCTGCGCGTGGGCCGCCAGCCCCAGAGCACCCGCCCCACGGGTGACTACCTGAGCCTGCCCCTGCGCGCCGACGCGGTGGAGGACTGCCTCAATGCCATGGGCCTGCGCGCCCTGGCCGTGCGCCAAACGGCATCCGGGCAACGCATGGTGGTGGCACCCCACCCGGCAGCGGCGACCGACATGCTGGTGCAGCTGCTGCGCTGGCCCCCCCAGCGGCTGCTGACAAGCGCGCACCACATGCGCCTGGCCACGTTGATGACGGGCCGGCCGACCACCTTGCAGGCGCTGTGCCGGCGCTCGGGCCTTGCGCCGGAGATCTGCGCGGCCTTCCTGAACCGCCTCGATGCCATCGGCCTGCTGCGCTGGACAGCCGCGGCACCCCGCAGCAGCGCTGCCCCGGGTCCTGCCCAGGGCATTCTCGACCGCATCCGCCAGCGGCTGGCCCAATTGACGAGAGCCTCCGTGCATGAGTGAGCTGAAGATCCTGATTTGCGGAACCGCGGGCGCGGGCAAGACCACCGCCATACGCGCCATCAGCGAGATCGCTCCGGTAAGCACCGACGTGCGCAACACCGATGCGGCAGTGGACAAGGCCCTGACCACCGCCGGCATGGACTACGGAGAACTCACCCTGGACAACGGCGAAAAACTGCACCTGTACGGCACGCCGGGCCAGGAGCGCTTCGACTTCATGTGGAACATCCTCTCGCACGGCGCGCTGGGGGTGATCCTGCTGATCGACAACAGTCGGCCCGACCCACTGGGCGACCTGGATACCTACATCAATGCCCTGTCCGCCACGCTGCGCACCACGGCCTGCGTGGTGGCCGTGTGCCGCATGGACCGGCATGGCCGGCCCGACCTCGAAGGATTTGCCCTGCACCTGCAGTCGCGTGGCCTGCTATGCCCGGTGGTGCCGGCCGATGTGCGCGAGCGCGCGCAGGTGGTGGCACTGATCGAGTTGCTGCTGCTGCAGATCGAAGCCCTGTCGCAGGACAGCCCCCATGCAGAATGACCCCGCCCTGAAGGCGCGCGCCCACCGCGAGGGACTGTTCCTCTACCTGGTGCTCGACAGGGCCAAGGCCCATCTCGCACTGGCGCGGTGCAAGGTGCAGGACGTGGAAGGCGTGCTGGTGGTCTGAAACGGCGGCCAGTCAGCACGTAGCGCCGCCTTGATGGACCCTCACACAACCGGGCCTTCTCAGAACCGCTCGGCGCACAGCGCCTGCCACTGCAGGATCTCGATCTCGCCGCGCTGCACCCGGATGAGGCCCCGCGCCTGCAGGCCCTGCAGCAGCACGTTGGTGGTCTGGCGCGAGATCGACAGCATGCGCGCCAGCTGCTCCTGCGTGATATCCAGGCGCGGCCGGGCCGGCACGTCGTCCAGCCGCTCGCCGTAGCCACGCGCCATGGCCACCAGGCGGCGCGCCAGCCGCTGGGGTGCGGGCATCAGGGCCAGGTCCTCCAGCGCCGCAAAGGCCGCCCGCATGCGCCCCGACATCAGCACGCCCAGGTCATGCCAGTGCGCGGGGTGCTGCTGCAGCCAGTCCAGCAGCGGCTGGCGTGGCACCTGCAGCACCACGCTGGGCTCCATGGCGTGGGCATCGTGGGTGCGCGGCGAACCGTCGAACAGCGCGATCTCGCCAAACCAGGTGGCTGGTCCCATGCGCGTGAGCAGCGCCTCGCGCGCCTGCTCGCTCTGGCCGCCCACACCGGAGAAACCGACGCTGCCGCGGACCACGGCGAACAAACCGCCCTCCAGCGCATCGCCGCGCAGGAACAGGGCTTCGCCCGCCTCCAGGCGGCGCGGCTGTGCCAGCGCCAGCAGCAAATCGGCAAACTGCGGCGCCAATGCGCTGAACCAGCGGCCGGCGCGCAGCGTGGGCAGGTAGGAAGAGGCGAGGGAAGCTTGCATGGAAAGGGATGTCGGGTGGCTGACAGACACAGCCGGCGGGCCTGCGTATTTTCGCCGCTGACATCGAACACATGCCAGGAGACCTTCCCATGCAAGCCTCACACCCCCTGCCCCGCGCGCTGGCGCGCCCTTGCCGCCTGCTGGCCTGCCTGGCCGCCGCCGCCCTGCTGAGCGCCTGCGCAGGCAGCAGCCTGCCGGTCTCCGACATGGCCCGGCCACAGGCAGCCAGCGCGGCCACGCGCGCGGCCCAGCAGGCTGCGCTGGCGCAGCAGCCTCAGGACGACGCCCAGGCCATGGAGGACGCGCAACGCGGCCTGATCGCCTCGGCGGATGCGCTGGTGGTGCGCAATGCCCAGGGCCGGCCCATCTGGGGCATGCAGGCCTATGCATTCCTGCAGCAGGACCAGGCGCCCGACACCGTGCACCCCGCGCTGTGGCGCCAGGCACAGCGCAACCGCGTCAGCGGCCTGTTCCAGGTGACCGACAGGCTCTACCAGGTGCGCGGCCTGGACCTGTCGAACATGAGCATCATCGAGGGCGAGACCGGCCTGATCGTGGTCGATCCGCTGATGTACACCGAGACCGCCCAGGCCGCCATGGACCTGTACTACCAGCACCGACCGCGCAAGCCCGTGGTGGCCGTCATCTACTCGCACAGCCATGTGGACCATTTCGGCGGCGTGCGCGGCGTGGTGCGCCAGGAAGAGGTGGATGCGGGCCGCGTGCAGGTCATCGCCCCGGCGGGCTTCATGGCCGAGGCCGTGGGCGAGAACGTGATCGCCGGCCACGCCATGGGCCGGCGCGCGCTCTACCAGTTCGGCATGCTGCTGCCGCGCGATGCCAGGGGACAGGTGGACGCAGGGCTGGGCAAGGCGGGTGCGCCCGGCACCATGGGACTGATCGCGCCCACGCGCGTGATCGACGAGCCGCGCGAGACCCTGCGCATCGACGGCGTGGACATCGAGTTCGCGCTCACGCCCGGGGCCGAGGCGCCGGCCGAGATGATCATGTACTACCCCCAGCTCAAGGTGCTGAACATGGCCGAGATCGCCGTGCACACCCAGCACAACCTGCTGCCGCTGCGCGGCGCCCAGGTGCGCGATGCGCTGGGCTGGTCGCGCCACCTGAACGACGCCCTGCACGCCTATGGTGGCAAGGCCGAGATCATGATTGCCCAGCACCACTGGCCGGTCTGGGGCCAGCCCCGGCTGCAGCGCATGCTGGCCGGCCAGCGCGACACCTACAAATACCTGCACGACCAGACCGTGCGCCTCATGAACCACGGCTACGTGGGCTCGGAGATCGCCGAGATGCTGAAGATGCCCGAATCCCTGGCCCGCGACGGCGCCACACATGCCTTCTACGGCCACCTGCGCCACAACATCCGCGCCATCTACCAGCACTACCTGGGCTACTACGAAGGCAACCCGGCCCAGCTGGAGGCGCTGCCGCCCGTGCCCGCCGCACGCAAGACCGTGGAATACATGGGTGGCGCCGACGCCGTGCTGCGCCGTGCGCAGGCCGACTACGAGCGCGGCGAATACCGCTGGGTTGCGCAGATCGCCTCGCAACTGGTCTTCGCCGACCCGGCCAACCAGGCAGCACGCCGCCTGGCGGCCAATGCCTATGAACAGCTGGGCTACCAGATGGAATCGGCCACGGCCCGCAACGCCTTCCTGCAGGGCGCGGCGGAACTGCGCCAGGGCGTGCCCCAGCTGCCCAGGCCCGGCAGCACCGCGCGCGACCTGGTGCGCAGCCTGCCGCTGGAGATGTTCTTCGACTACCTGGGCGTGCGGCTGGACGCGGGCAAGGCCGCAGGCCAGCGCATCGTGCTCAACTGGACCTTCACCGACACCGGCGAGCAGCGCAGCCTGAACCTGGAGAACAGCGCACTCACCCAGAGCCCGGGCCTTGCGCCCGCCGCCCATGCCAGCCTGCGCCTGACGCGCGCCACGCTGGACGCCATTGCAGGCCAGGAGACCACGATGGCCGAGGCCATCAAGAGCGGCCAGCTGCGCATCGAGGGCGACGCCTCCAAGGTAGCGGCGCTCATGTCCATGCTGGACCGCTTCGACAGCGTGTTCCCCATCGTGGAGCCACGCCCCGAGCGGGCCGCTCAGTAACCGTGCTGGGCGCGGAAGTCGCGCGCCTTGCCGAAGTGCCCGTTGCCGATGAAGGGCACGGGCGGGCGCAGCGCCGACAGCGGCGAGGGATGGTTGCTGGTCAGCACCAGATGGCCCCGGTCGGCCGGAATGAAGGCGCGCTTGGACTGCGCATGGCTGCCCCAGAGCATGAAGACCACGGGGCGCGTGCCCTGGGCGATGTGCCGGATCACCGCATCGGTCAGCAGCTCCCATCCCTTGCCCGAGTGACTGGCCGCCTGGCCTTCCTCCACCGTGAGACAGGTGTTGAGCAGCAGCACGCCGTTCCTGGCCCACTTGACCAGGCTGCCGCCCGGGTTGGGGAACGGCGGGAAGGGCACGCCCAGGTCACGCTGCATCTCCTTGAAGATGTTCTGCAGCGAGGGCGGCATGCGCACGCCCGGCGCCACCGAGAACGACAGGCCTTCGGCCTGCCCCCGGCCGTGGTAGGGGTCCTGCCCCAGGATGACCACGCGCACCTCATCGGGCGGTGTCAGCTCCAGCGCGCGCAGCGGCTGGGGCGGAAAGATCACGGCGCCGGCTTCCAGGCGCTGGTGCAGAAAGGTCAGCAGCTGCTGGCCCGTGGCACCCGCGAAGAAGTCCTCGACCAGGGGCTGCCAGTCGGGCGCAACGGGCCAGTCGGCGGGATCGGCGGATTGGAGTTGGTCGGCTTGCGCCGGGGCGATTGCGTCGTCTTGAAGGGCCATGGCGGATGGGGGCACCGCCGCCACATGCCGAGGCAGCAGCCTCCCTCAAAAAAGTACAGCTGAAATGCATGGGCGCAAGCGCCATGCCTGTTGGATCACGGCAAGCATACCTTTCCCTGCGGCGGGGAGGTACGTCCGCCTCCAATGGCGTCCTAAAGACAGACAATGGTTACACGGAAAAACATACGAAAAACCTTGAGTCAGCCCAATGCTTTACCTAGAATTTCGTGTAAATGACCGCAAACTGCACTCTACAACTGCACCACTGCAGCGCCTGGCACGACGTCGCGAGCGTGGACCTGCGCGGGCAGCAAGGAGAAGGCTGGAAGGCCAGCACCTACTCGGGCTATACCGTGGACTGGGCGGTCCAGCATGCGGGCGCCACCGATGCCCGCGCCCTTTGTGCCCGTTGGCCTGTGGGGCTGGAGCCCCTGCAGCAGGTGCATTGGCCAGTCTTTCTGATCGACATGCTGCCTCAAGGCTTTGGTCGGCGCGAGCTGCTGCAACGCCTGGGCCAATCTCCCCTGGCAGGTGCGGTTGCCGACTGGCAGTTGCTGCTGGCCGGGGCAGGTAACCCCATAGGAAACCTGCGCGTCAAGGAAGCGGCGCAATGGCTGGGCAACCATGGGGGAGGCATGCGCGGGTTCACCGACGAGGAGGTTGCGCAACGCGGCGACGAGTTCTCCGAGTACCTTGCCTCGCATGGCCTGTTTGTTGCCGGGTCCTCCGGAATACAAGGCGAGTGGCCCAAGGTGCTGCTGACACGCGCCCAGGATGGTCTGCTGTACCTGGACCACACCCTTGCGGACGAGCAGGCGGTGCAGCACTACATCGTCAAGTTCGGACGCGGCACCGACCCGCAGCTGGCCTGCATCCTCAGGCATGAGGCCACCTATATGCGTCTGGCCGCCGATCTGGGACTGCGGGTGCATGCACCGCTGGAGTTGCACCAGCGTGCGCTGTTCATACGACGGTTTGACCGGCAGGTGCACCGGGGCGCGGTCACGCGACTGGCGCAGGAAAGCATTGCCACGCTGACCGGCATGCCAGGCTTCGAAGCCGTGCCCGACCATGACACGGTCTGCCTGGAGCTGATGCGGCACTGCAGCCACCCGCAGCAGGAAGTGCTCGAATACATCAAACGCGACATTGCCAACCTGGCCCTGGGCAACAAGGACAACCACGCGCGCAACACCGCCGTGCAGCGCGGTTTCGATGGCCGCATCGCGCTCACGCCCCTGTACGACTTTGCGCCCATGTATCTCCACCCGGACGGCATTGCCCGACGCATCCGCTGGCGGGATGAACAGGGCGGCCGGCCCGATTGGGGCCGTGTGCTGGATAGCGTCTGTGCGCTGGCCGCGCAGCTCCCTCGAAAACGCCGGGGCACGCAGTCGGATCCGTTGCAGCGCGATCCACTGGTGAAAGGCCTCAAGGCCATGATTCCCGCGCTGGAGCGCATCGCCGCAGACGGTCTGGCGCTAGGGCTGGAGCCCGAGGTTCTCGGCCACCTGCGTCCCGCCCTCCTGGCACGTGCGCAGGAGCTCGCTGCGCTGCGCTGAAGACCATGGACAAGCGTTTCACCCCCATTCCCATTGCCCAGCAGCTGGAGCTGCGCAGGCAGGCTATTGACGATGTGCTGGCCCACCCCGAATGGTCTTTGCCGCAGGCCGTGCGGCATCTGAAGAAGACCATGCGGCTGACCACGGCCGAGATGGCCAAGCTTTGCGGCGTTTCCTATAGAACGCTGCAGGACATCGAGCAGGAGCGCAGCGAAGGCAGCGTGCAGACCATGAACCGCATCTTGGCCATGCTGGGGCTCAAGCTCGGGGTGGTGCGCATCGTGCGGACCCCGGATTCACCGGCCGGCCCGCACAACGACGCGTCTTAGGCAAACAGCTTGGCCAGCGCCTCTCCCGGCTCCTTGGCGCGCATGAAGGCCTCGCCCACCAGGAAGCCGTGGATACCGGCATCGCGCATGGCCTTGACGTCCTCGCGGCTGCCGATGCCCGACTCGGTGACCAGCAGGCGGTCTGCCGGCACGTTCTTTTGCAGGTCCAGCGTGGTCTGTATGCTGACCTCGAAGCTGCGCAGGTTGCGGTTGTTGATGCCCACCAGCGGGGTCTTGAGGCGCAGGGCGCGGTCCAGCTCGGCGCCGTCGTGCACCTCGACCAGCACGGCCATGTCCAGGCTGTGGGCGATCTGTTCCATCTCGGCCATCTGCGCGTCGTCCAGGCAGGCGGCGATCAGCAGCACGCAGTCGGCGCCCATGGCCCGCGATTCGTAGATCTGGTAGGGATCGACCATGAAGTCCTTGCGCAGCACGGGCAGGTGGCAGCTGGCGCGCGCCTGCTTGAGATAGTCCACGCTGCCCTGGAAGAACTGCTTGTCGGTCAGCACCGAGAGGCAGGCGGCGCTGACGCCCTTGCCGTCGCCATCGGCATAGCTTTGCGCGATGTCGGCGGGGATGAAGTCCTCGCGGATCACGCCCTTGCTGGGGCTGGCCTTCTTGATCTCGGCGATCACGCCGGCATGGCCGGCGGCGATCTTGGCGCGCAGCGCGCCCACGAAGTCGCGCGTGAGCACGCGGCTTTCGGCGTCGCGGCGCATGTCCGCGAAGGGCATGCGCTTCTGGGCGGCCGCCACTTCCTGCACTTTCACGTCGCAGATTTGCTTGAGGATGTCGGACACGTTGCTTTCCTTGGTTTCTTGTATTCGGTGGTCGATGGGGGCTGCGCGGCTCAGGCCGTCAGCCGGGCCGTGTAGGCCACGAGTTCGTTGAGCTTGGCCAGGGCAGCGCCGCTGTCCAGCGCCGCCTGGGCGCGGGCCATGCCGTCCTCGATGCTGGAGGCCACGTTGGCCGCATACAGGGCGGCACCCGCGTTCAGGCAGACGATGTCGCGCGCGGCACTCTTTTCGCCATGGAGCACGCCCAGCAGCATGGCCTTGGATTCCTCGGGATTGTCCACCTTGAAGGCGCGCGTGCCCACCATGCGCAGGCCGAAGTCCTCGGGATGGATCTCGTACTCGCGCACCACGCCGTCCTTGAGCTCGCCCACCAGGGTGCCCGCGCCCAGGCTGATCTCGTCCAGGCCGTCGCGGCCATAGACCACGATGGCGTGCTCGGCGCCCAGGCGCTGCAGCGCGCGCACCTGGATGCCGACCAGGTCCTCGTGGAACACGCCCATGAGGATGTTGGGCGCGCTGGCCGGATTGGTCAGCGGGCCCAGGATGTTGAAGATGGTGCGTACGCCCAGCTCCTTGCGCACGGGCGCCACGTTCTTCATGGCCGGGTGGTGGTTGGGCGCGAACATGAAGCCGATGCCCACGTCGGCGATGCTGCGCGCGATCTGCTCGGGGCTGAGCTGGATGTTGACGCCCAGCGCCTCCATGGCGTCGGCGCTGCCGCTCTTGCTGCTGACGCTGCGCCCGCCGTGCTTGCTGACCTTGCCGCCCGCCGCCGCGATCACGAAGATGGAGCAGGTGGAGATGTTGAAGGTGTTGGCGCCATCGCCGCCCGTGCCCACGATGTCCACCAGGTGGCGCTTGTCCTCCACATGGACCTTGTTGGAGAACTCGCGCATGACCTCGGCCGCGGCCGTGATCTCGCCGATGGTCTCCTTCTTCACGCGCAGGCCGGTGACGATGGCCGCCGTCATCACGGGCGACAGCTCGCCGCGCATGATCAGGCGCATCAGGTGCAGCATCTCGTCGTGGAAGATTTCGCGGTGCTCGATGGTGCGCTGCAGCGCTTCCTGGGGGGTGATCTGGGTCATTGCGGTGTCTCGGTTGGGTGCCGGCCTGCTCAGGCCTTCTGTTCCAGGAAATTCTTGAGCATGGCATGGCCATGCTCGGTGAGGATGCTCTCGGGGTGGAATTGCACGCCCTCGATGGCCAGGCTGGTGTGGCGCACGCCCTGGATCTCGCCGTCCTCGCTGGTGGCCGTGATCTCCAGGCATGCGGGCAGGCTGGAGCGCGCGATGGCCAGCGAGTGGTAGCGGTTGACCGTGAACTGCTCGGGCAGGTCGGCGAACACGCCCTTGCGGTCGGTGGTGATGACGCTGGTCTTGCCATGCATCTGCTGGCCCGCGCGCACGATGTCGCCGCCGAAGGCCGCGCCAATGCTCTGATGGCCCAGGCACACGCCCAGGATGGGCAGGCGGCCCGCGAAGTGCTGGATGGCCGCCACGGAAATACCGGCTTCGGCCGGCGAGCAGGGGCCGGGCGAGATCACCAGGCGGTCGATCTTCTCGCGCTCGACCAGGGCGATCACCTCGTCCAGCGTGGCCTCGTCATTGCGCACCACGGCGACATCGGCACCCAGCTCGCCGAAGTACTGGACGATGTTGTAGGTGAAGCTGTCGTAGTTGTCGATCATCAGCAGTCTGGTCATACCGGCTCCTGGGTCTCAAAGGGAAAAACGGGTGGCGCGGGCATGCCGCAGCGAAGGCTGGCGCGGGAATGCGCGCAATGCTGCCTGGGTCTGGAAGGGGGAATTTGAGGGCATCTGGGCAATCTCCTGGGTTCTGGGAGCCGCCGTGCCGGGGAGCCATCTGCTGAGTGAGCCTTGCTGCCGTCACGGCGGCAAGGTGCGGTACGCAACCGCGACGACGTGCCGCTTCCTTATTGGAAGCGCCACCACTGTGCAACGATGATCGAAACGGGCGTACCGTTCATGGCTGTCTTGGATCGAGAGTTCAGGTGTCTGGAAGACGGGAATGCAGCAGGCTGCATGGCGGAGCATGCTAACACAGGGTCCGCGCAGCGTGGCGGGACGACCCTGCAGGCGCCTCACTTCAGGAAATCCGGCTGGTCGAACTTCTGCTTCAAGAAGCGGCCATTGGCCAGCAGCGCCTGCGCGTCGCTGGCCGCCACATGGGCCACCACCTGCTGCATCTGCCCGGCCAGCAGCGCCAGCTGCTCGGTCAACAGCTGCCTGGGCGTCTTGCCGTCCTGCACGGGCTGGGTGACACGGAACAGCGGCGGCAGCGCCGCATAGTGCGACAGCGTGGCGGGCAGGTACTGCAGCACCGTCTCGCGCACGGTGAACAGGCCGTCGTTGAAGACCGGGCCGGCGTCGGCCAGCGAGGGCAGCACCTCGTGCACCGAGCCGCGCACGCTGTCCAGGTGCTTTTGCATCTCGGGCGTGAGCATCGGGCGGGCCTTTTGCACCAGCTCGTCGATGCGTTCGCGGATGTCCTCGGCGCTCCAGTGCTGCTGCAGCGCCCGCTCGAAGCTGGCGCCCGCGGGCTGCAGGGCCCAGCCCAGCAGCAGGCCCGCGACGTACAGCCCCAGCGTGATCCAGCCCCAGCCGCCGCCGATCACGCCGGCAAACAGCAGCACCGGCCCCAGCAGGGCCAGCGCCAGGCCGGCGAGGTTGCCGTTGCCGTAGAAGAAAAGCTGCAGGCGGCGCATCAGGCGGGTCCGATCGCTGGCGGCGCTGTCACTGGTAGCCCCGGATTTCCTTGAACACCAGCGGCAGTCCGCTCTTGCCGGTGTTGCGCGCATCGAAGGCGCGCCCGCCCGTCAGCGCGGCCAGGGCCTGCATTTCGCCGGACTGCGCCTCGCCAAAGATGATGGGAAAGACCCGCACCAGCGGCGCGCCGCCGTCGCGCGCCATGCGCTGCTCGCGCTCGAACGCGGCCCAGTCGCGGCCGGCCGTGTTGGCGCCATCGGTCAGCAGCACGATGCTGACGAAGCGCTCGGGATCGGCCCGCAGTTCCTGGCGGGCCTGCTGCTGGGCCAGCGTGAGCGCGTCGTAGATGGCCGTGCCGCCGTCAGCCACCAGGCTGTCGGCATAGGCCAGCACCTGGGCGCTTGCGGCCTGCAGGTCGCCCGCCGCGAACTGCACGCGCGCGGGCTGGCCGACCAGGCCCGAGAACGGAATCAGCAGCACGCGCTCGCGCGCCTGGAAGGCGGCATAGCGCTGGCTGGCGGCCGAGGCCTCGGCGCCGGACAGCAGCTTGAGCGCCTCCTTCATCTGCGCCAGCCGCGCACCCTTCATGGAGCCGCTCACGTCCAGCACGAAGATGCTGGTGGCCGGACGGCGCAGATCGCTCTGGTAGGCCGAGAGCACGGCATCGATCACCTCCAGCCGGTTCGGAAAGCTCAGCTCCACCACGGGCGCCGTGGGCAGGGCCGGGCTGGCCTGCGCCTCGGGGCTGGCGGGGCGCAGCTGGGCCTGGCGCAGCGGCTGGCCCTGGAAGGCGGGGGCCTTGAACTGGGCGACCAGCTTGTCATAGTCGGCGCGGCGACCGGCGTTGAGCAGCATCAGCGGATAGTCGGCCGAGATCACGCCGTCGCGCGGGTAGACCAGGGTCAGGCGGTCGGCGGCGGGCAGCTTCTCGTTCAGGCGCAGGATCACGGCCTCGTAGTTGACCAGCGCATCGACGGCGCCAGGCTCGCGCTCGAAGGCCTCGGCCAGCCAGCCGGAGCTGCCTGCCGTGAGCTTCTGGCCCGACAGAAAATCCTTGAGCACCTTGGCGTTGACCTCCCTGGCGTCCAGGTCCTCGGTCTTGCCGGCCACGGCCGAGGCCACGGCGAACAGCGCGCTCATGCCGGTGTTGGAGCTGGCCGGATTGGTCATGCCGTAGCGCAGCCGGCCCTGGGCGGCAGCGCGTGCGATGTCGGCCCAGGTGGGCGGTGCCTTGTCCCAGCCCAGCTTTTGCAGCACGGGGGCCTTCACGCCCAGGGCCACGCGCGAGTAGAAAAGCTTTTCGCGCGCCAGCGGCTTGTTCGCCAGCGCCAGCGCGGGATAGGCGCCATTGGGCGGCAGGATGGCGTCGTACTGCTCGCCCGCATTGATGCGCTCGACCATCTCCAGCGTGCCTGCATAGCTGAGCTTGAGCGGTACGCCCGCCGCCGTGGCGGCCTGCTCCAGCGCGGGCGCCACGTCCTTGAGTTCGGAGCCGGCCAGCGCGGTGAACGCACCCTGGGGACCGGCGGGCGCATCGGCCTTTGCGGCGGCCTGCGGCGCGGGTTCGGGCGACTTGCCGCAGCCGGCCAGGACCAGCGCAAGGCCCAGCAGCCACCAGGCCGCCAGGCGCCGGAACATGCTCACAGCACCACCTCGCCGGCGGGCGCCTGCAGCGCCTCGCGCACGTCCTCGCGGCGGCTCTTTTCCAGATAGGCGCGGGACTTGTCCACCTCCTGCGACAGCGTGTCCACCGTGGTCTGCATGGAGGCCAGGGCCTTGACCTTGAAGTCGGCCATGGCGTCCATGGTCTGGTAGATGTTGCCGAAGGCCTGCTGCAGCCTGGCGATGTCGATGGTGCTGCCGGCCGCCTGCTCGTGGATCTTCCCGCTTTGCTCGCGCAGCAGCTCGCTGGTGCCGGCGATCAGGTTGCCCGTGGTGGTGTTCAGCGCCGTGATCTGGTCCAGCACCAGCTTCTGGTTGGCCAGCGCCTGCGCCACGATGACGGCCGTGCGCAGGGCAGAGACCGTGGTGGTGGTCGCGCGGTCCACGCCCTTGGCCAGTTCGAGGTTGTTCTTGCGCACCAGGTCCAGCGCCAGGTAGCCCTGCACGTTCACCGCCATCTGGGTGAGCAGGTCGGTGACCTTCTGGCGTGCGTAGAACAGCATGTCCTCGCGCACCACGCGCGCCTTTTCCGGGTCGCTGGCGTCCAGCTGCGCCGCCTTGGCCTCCAGCGCCGCGTCCAGCTTCTTGCCGATGTGGATGTATTTCTCCAGCCGCTCCATCAGGCCCCACAGGTTGGCCTTTTCCTGCTCGATGGCGGCGTTGTCGCGCAGCAGCTCGTCCTTGCCGCGCTTGAGGCTGTCGATGATGGCGTTCAGGTGGCTCTGGCTGGACTGGAACTTGTCGAAGTAGTCCACCAGCCTGTTGCCCATGGGGATCAGGCCCAGCAGCTTGCGCGGCTTGAACAGGTCGTCCTGGCGCGAGGGGTCCAGCGCCTCCACCTGGCGGCGCAGGTCGATCAGGCCCTGGCCGATCTGGCTGCCCTGGTCGAACAGGCCGTTGTTCAGCGTCTTGACGGGGCGCTCTAGCATGCGGTTGGAGACGGCGGCAGCGGCCTGCACCTCCTTGTTGCCCATGCCGTGGATGCGCTCGACCGCGCCCTTGAAGGCGGGCGACTGGCTGTCGTTGGCGGTGATGTCGTCGATGAACTGCGCCACGTGCGCGTCCAGCTGCTGCACTTCCTCGGCCTTGAGGCGGACCTTGCCGCTGGCCGACTCGATGGGCACGGGCAGGGCGGGCGCGGGCGGCTCCAGCACGAAATCCTGCTCCTGCGCAGGCACGGCCACGGCGGCGCTGGCAGCGGTGGTCTGGGGGGTGTTGCTCATCGGTTGCTCCTGGAACGTTCGGTCATTTGAAGCGCTGCTCCATGTCCACGATCATTCGCTCCAGCCACTCCTGGCTGGGCGGTTCGATCACATCCACCAGCTGCGCGGGCGCCTGCACGCCCTGCCCGGCCCAGCGCTCGGGCCCGTGCGTGTCGCCGCCGGTGCGAAAGCCGTATTCCTGCGCCAATGCGCGCAGCTGCGGATCGGATTCGAGCAGCTGGCCCACGCGATCGCCCGCAGGCGTGTAGGGCACGAGCACATGCTTGGAATACAGCGTGGGCTGCGGGTAGAGCATCACCATCTCGCCGCTCCTGCGCTGCGGGTGGCGCAGCAGGAACTCCACCAGCTGCGATTCATAGGCCACCAGCAGCGGCGCCTTGCCCATGCCCAGGGCCAGGTAGTCCTCGAAGGGGCCGGCCGACGAGCTTTCCTGGAAACCCTGGCGCAAAAACAGCGGCGCCACCTGCGGCATCACGCGCTCCAGGTCGGCCGGGCTTTGCACCACCTGCTGGCCGTTGAGCACATAGCTGGCCAGCGCCAGGTACATGGCCGCGCTGTTGGAGCTGCGCACATCGGTGCTGGCGGGCAGCACGGCCTTGCCGGTGGCAAAGGCGCCGGAGGCCTTCAGGTCACGCCAGCGCGTGCCCTTGCCGGCCATGGCCAGCAGGGCCGGCAGATCGGTCACGTAAAAGAAGTCGCCCTGCTTTTGCGCAACGCCGTTGGCGATCAGGATCTCGGCAATGGGCCGCCAGCTGGCGAACACGATGGGCGTGTAGAACGGCGTGTAGACCGTGCCGGCCCTGGCCGCCGCCTTGAGCTGGGCCGCAGCCGGCGCCCCCGAGGGAAAGCCGAAGTCGTACTGCTTGGGGTCGTAGCTGTTGGCAATGCTGCGCGAGCCGGCCTTTTGCACCGTCACCGTCACGCCGTGGCGCGCCAGCACGTCGCGCACGCGCTCGTCCTGGAAGAAGGCTTCCTTCTCGGAGCCGATCAGGCCGCGTGCCGTCACGGACTGCTGCTGCGTCAGCTGCGCCTGGCGGTCCTGCACCAGGGCCGTGCGCGAGTACCAGACGCCGCCGCCCACGGCCGCCAGCAGCAGCGCCGCCAGCCCCGCCGCCAAAGCACGGCGCGCGTTCATTGAGTGGCTCCGCCCTGGATGACGGCAAGATGAAATTCGGTCATGAACGCGCGGGCCGTTGTCATGTCTTGTTCAAAAAAACTTCTTATACGGAAGTTTTGTGACACAACGACGACACACGGCCCGGCCCGCGCCGCGACTACCTCAACGCGACTATCTCAGCGCGACTACCTCAACGCGAGTTGCTCAGTGAAGCTGCGCCCACCGGGCGTTTCGCGGTGCTGCTGGGTGCGGTGCTCCACCAGCTGGTCCCACGTCTGCATCTGGCGCTCCTGCGTCTTGCGCAGCGCGCCGGTGACCTGCTTGCCGGCTGTCTCGATCAGCGTGGTGATGGTGCGGCTGTCCTGCACCTTGGTCAGGTCATAGTTGCCCGACTGCAAATCCAGCATGCTGCGGTTGCGCGCCTTTTTGGACTCGGCGTTCAGGGACTCGGTCACCACCTGGGCGATCGACTCGCCCTCCCTGCCGCGGGACTGCCGGGTGGTCTTCTGGCCCACCTGGTACTCGGCGCGGCCGATTTCGGTCACGGCGCCGAATTCGTTGGTGTTCTCGAAGTCACCGCTGAAGCTGGCCTGGAAATCGGCCAGGCCGCTTTGCAGGGACTGCACGGAACGCTCCAGCCCGGAGAGCGCGACGATGGCGCCCGGCGCGGCCGGCGCCTGCGCGTTGTGCAGCTGACTGAAGGCACTCTTGAACATGTCCACCAGCGCCGCATCCGCACGGCCGCGCTGCGCGGCGGCATCAAAGCGCTTCAGATGCTGGTCCAGCGCGGACTGGCGCTGCGACGCGCTGGCGCCTGCGGGCGCGTCGGACTCCAGGTTGACGGCCAGCTCGCCCGCCGCGCCCTTCATCGCCACCGATCGGCCATCGGCGCCCACATGCAGGCTGAACGAGGACAGGGGCTGCGAAGGCTTGGGGTTCTTGATGTCCAGGTCCAGGCCGGACAGCACGCTGCGATCGAAGTCCATCAGCTTGCCCAGTTCCAGCTGGGGCTTGCCCGGCTTTCCCAGGCCTTCCAGCGCTTCGTCCAGCCCGTCGGCCAGCTGGGCGATGGCCGCGCTCTCGGCCTGGCTCAAGGTGCCGGAACTCTTGACCTCGACCCGCAGCCCGCTGCTGCTGCCCGCTTCGCTGCCGTCGTTCGTGGCAATCCGCAGCTCCACGGTCTGGCCCGATTGCGTGCGGATCTTCAGGCTCACGGTGGCAGCGCCCACGGACACATCGCTCAGTGCGGACTTGTCCAGGGCCTGCGCATCCGCGCTGCCTGCGACGGAGTCGGCCGCCGTGGGCGCCTGGTACTCCGCAACCGTCTGCTGGTAGTCCGACGGCGCGGCCGCAAAGCGCGACAGCAGGGCGCCGCCCAGGCCGCGCCAGCGGTCGGCCAGGCTGGCCGACGGGCCCAGGCCCAGGTTGCGCGCCATCAGGGTGCTGATGTCGTCCCTGTCTTGCGAGGCCCAGGCCCGGGTCAGCCTGAACTGGCCCAGTTCCACGGGCTGCGGTTTGGCATAGATGACGCTGGACCCTGCGGACTGGCCCAGCGTGACCTGCGTGCCCGGGTCGGCGGGTGCAGCAGCTGCCGTGGTCGCTGACGACCTCACGGACACCGTGGGCCGCATGCCCGCTGCGCTGGCGGCAAAGCTGGCGCCGGTGGATGAAATGCTGGTCATGGATTGAACATCTTCCTTCGGTCTTGTCCCGACTGAATGGCGGCCCAGGCCTTTGCAGGCCGGGGATTTTCTCTGTCCACGGACCATCGGCAGATTTCCGGTTTTCTTTACCTCCCATGCACCAATATGGTGTGAATACCTTGTATTCATTGAAATCCGGCCAATACAGAGAATGCTCGGCTGTTGGCGCAAAAAGACACCATTGCTCTACTGGGCACAGCAACCGGCGGCAAGCGGCATTCTCCCCGTGAGGCAGCCCTCTTTGACCTGAGTCAAGACTATGGAGTGAACTGCATCGATATAACGAAACGGCATCGCCAAAATCGGTCGCTGCAGTGCAACATAGATAGAATGAAAAAGACCAGGAGACGATATTGGCATGCAAACCTTTGATTTGCATGCATCAAAACAAGCTATCAAAAGCTTCGTAGTCACAGGAAATACAAACATTCGCCGTGGCGCATATGTCGGCAATGCCGCGCCATGGCCCCGTGATTCCTGACGAAGCCGCCCCAAGGCGGCCTGTTTCCCGGCAGACCTTCTGATCTGGAGCATTCGAGATGACGCTATTGGCTGGCAAAAAGGGCCTGATCGTCGGCATCGCCAACCGCGACAGCATTGCCTGGGCCTGTGCCCGGGCCATGCATGCGGCGGGCGCCGAGATCGGCGCGACCTGGCAGAACGACAAGGCCCGGGCGCATGTGGAGCCCCTGCTCGACGAGATCGGTGCCGAGCTGCGCATGCCGCTGGACGTGGGCGACGACGAGCAGATGCGCGCGCTGTTCGATGCCGCCGCCGTGCGCTGGGGCCGGCTGGACTTCGTGCTGCACGCCGTGGCCTACGCCCCGCGCAAGGACCTGCAGGGCCGCGTGGTAGACAGCTCCCGCGAGGGCTTTGCGCTGGCCATGGACATCTCCTGCCACTCCTTCATCCGCATGGCGCACCTGGCCGAGCCGCTGATGGCCGCCAGCGGCGGCAGCCTCATGACGCTGAGCTACCTGGGCGCCAGCGAGGTCATGCCGCACTACGGAATCATGGGCCCGGTCAAGGCCGCGCTGGAGTCCACCACGCGCTACCTGGCGGCCGAGCTCGGCCCCTCGCGCATCCGCGTCAATGCCGTCTCGCCCGGGCCCATCGCCACGCGCGCGGCCTCGGGCATTGCCGCGTTCGATGAACTCGTGGCCGACAGCGTGCGCCGCTCGCCCATTGCCGGCGAATTGCAGCCCGACGACGTGGGGCCGCTGTGCGCCTTCCTGGCCTCGGACGGGGCGCGCGCCATCACGGGCTGCACGCTGTATGTCGATGGCGGCCACCACATCCTCAACTAGCGGCTGCCGCACCGGCGCCCCGCAGCACTGCAGATGACCCTCCCATTCCCCCGAACCGCCGCCGCCGCGCTGGCAGCCGCACTGGCCGCCGCCCTGGCGGGATGTGCCTCCCTGGCGCCGCCGCACGAGCCGCCGCCCCTGCCCACGCCCGAGGCCTGGCCTGCCCATTTGCAGGCGGGCGCCCAGGGTGTCGCCGCCGCCGGCCTGCCCTGGCGCGAGTACTTCACCGACCCCGTGCTGCGCCAGCTGATCGCCACCGCGCTGGAGCACAACCGCGACCTGCGCGTGGCCGCGCTGCGCGCCGAAGAGGCGCGCGCGGCCTTCCAGATCCAGCGCTCCGAGCTGTTCCCGGCCATTGGCGTGGGCGGCCAGGCTGCACGGGCGCGCGTGCCTGGCGATCTCAACCTCTCGGGCCGCTCCGTGGTCAGCGGCGAGTACCGCGCCGAGGTCGGCTTCAGCAGCTGGGAGCTGGACCTGTGGGGCCGCGTGCGCAGCCTCAAGGACGCGGCCCTGCAGACCTGGCTGGCCAGCGATGCGGGCCGCCACGCCGTGCAGACCGCGCTGATCGCCCAGGTGGCCGACGGCTACCTGGGCCTGCGCGAGCTGGACGAGCGCGTGGCCATTGCGCGCGAGACGCTGGCCACGCGCCAGGAATCCTTTCGCATCTTCACGCGCCGCGAGGCCGTGGGCGCCAGCTCGCGCCTGCAGCTGACCCAGGTCCAGACCCTGCTGACCCAGGCGCAGGCCCTGCTGGCCCAGCTGGAGCTGGCACGCGCGCAGCAGCTGCACGCACTGGCCCAGCTGGTCGGCGCCCACCCGGGCCCGCTGCCCGCCGCCGCACCCTTTGACGACGCCCTGGTGCTGGCCGAGCTGCGGCCGGGCCTGCCCTCGGAACTGCTCACGGCGCGGCCCGACATTGCCGCGGCCGAGCACCAGTTGCGCGCGGCCCGGGCCCAGATCGGCGCGGCGCGCGCCGCCTTCTTCCCGCGCATTGCGCTCACCGCCCGCTGGGGCACGGCCAGCGCCGAACTCGACGGCCTGTTCGACGGCGGCAGCCGCGCCTGGGCCTTCGTGCCCACGGTGTCCCTGCCCATCTTCGACGGCGGCCGGCGCCGCGCCAACCTGGAGCTGGGCGAGATCCGCAGCGACATGGCCGTGGCCCAGTACGAGAAAGCCATACAGACCGCCTTCCGCGAGGTGGCCGATGGCCTGGCCGCGCGCCGCTGGCTGTCCGAACAGATCACCGTGCAGCGCACCGCCGTGCAGGCCCAGGCCGAGCGCGCGCGGCTGGCGCAGCTGCGCTACGACAACGGCTCGGCCGCCTACCTGGAGGTGCTGGACGCCCAGCGCGACCTGCTGGCCGCACGCCAGCAACTGGTGCAGGCGCGGCGCGCCCTGCTGTCCAGCCAGGTGGGCCTGTATGCCGCCCTGGGCGGCGGCAGCGGCGCGGAACCTGCCGCGCTGCCCGCCACCGTGCCGGCCACGCCTGCCGATCCCCCGAATTCCTGAAGCATCCGGACCCGCCCATGGACAAGAACACCTCTCTGAAGAACAAGATCGTGCCGATCGCCGCCGTGGCGGTCCTGGCCCTCGTGGCCTGGTGGGCCTGGAAGACCTTCACGCCCAAGGGCCCGGGCGAGGGCTTCGTCGGCAGCAACGGCCGGGTCGAGGCCACCGAGATCGACATCTCTACCAAGCTGCCCGGCCGCGTGGAGGAAATCCTGGTGCGCGAGGGCGACTTCGTGCAGGCCGGCCAGCCCGTGGCGCGCATGCAGATCGACACCCTGCGCGCCCAGCGCCAGGAAGCCGACGCCATGCGCCAGCAGGCCGAGCACAGCGTGGCCGCGGCCGAGGCCCAGGTCACCCTGCGCCGCAGCGACCTGGCCGCCGCCCAGGCCCTGATCGTGCAGCGCGAGACCGAGGTGGACGCCGCGCAGCGCCGCTTCAAGCGCTCGGAAACGCTGGCGCGCGAGGGTGCCTCCTCGGTGCAGGAGCTCGATGACGACCGCGCCCGCGTGCGCGGCAGCGAGGCGGCGCTGGCCGCCACGCGTGCCCAGGCCGCCGCTGCCCAGGCCGCCGTGAAGGCGGCCGAGGCCCAGGTGGTCGGCGTGCGCTCCCAGGTGCAGGCGGCCACGGCCACGGTGGCGCGCGTGCAGGCCGACATCGACGACGGCGTGCTCAAGGCCCCGCGCGATGGCCGCGTGCAGCTGCGCGTGGCCCAGCCCGGCGAGGTGCTGGGCGCAGGCGGGCGCGTGCTCAACCTGCTGGACCTGTCCGATGTCTACATGACCTTTTTCGTGCCCGAGACCGCCGCCGGGCGCATCGCCCTGGGCAGCGAGGTGCGCCTGGTGCTGGACGCCGCGCCCGAGTACGTGATCCCGGCCCGCGTCTCCTTCGTCGCCAGCCAGGCCCAGTTCACGCCCAAGACCGTGGAGACCGCCAGCGAGCGCCAGAAGCTGATGTTCCGCGTGCGCGCCCAGATCCCGCCGGAGCTGCTGCGCCGCCATCTGGAACAGGTCAAGACCGGCGTGCCCGGCATGGCCTGGCTGCGCACCGATGCCAGCCATGAGTGGCCCGCCAACCTGGCCATCAAGCTGCCAGCCCAGCCCGCGCAATGAGCCAGAGCACGACGCCCCACGCCAGCGGCTGGGTCGTGCGCCTGAAGGGCGTGCACCAGCGCTATGGCCAGGTCGAGGCGCTGGCGGGCATCGACCTGGACATTCCCGAAGGCCGCATGGTCGGCCTGATCGGGCCGGACGGCGTGGGCAAGTCCAGCCTCATGGCGCTGATCTCCGGGGCGCGCCAGATCCAGGAAGGCAGCGTCGAGGTGCTGGGCGGCGACATGGCCCAGCGCCGGCACCGCGAGGCCGTCTGCCCGCGCGTGGCCTACATGCCGCAGGGCCTGGGGCGCAACCTCTATCCCACGCTGTCGGTGGAGGAGAACCTGCAGTTCTTCGCGCGCCTGTTCGGCCATGACGCGGCCGAGCGGCGGCGCCGCATCGACGACCTCACCCAGGCCACGGGCCTGCGCAAATTCCTGGAGCGGCCAGCCGGCAAGCTGTCGGGCGGCATGAAGCAGAAGCTGGGCCTGTGCTGCGCGCTGATCCACGACCCCGACCTGCTCATTCTTGACGAGCCCACCACGGGCGTGGACCCGCTGGCGCGCGCCCAGTTCTGGGACCTGATCGCGCGCATCCGCCGCCAGCGCCCCGGCATGAGCGTGCTGGTGGCCACGGCCTACATGGACGAGGCCCAGCGCTTCGACTGGCTGGTGGCCATGGACGAGGGCCGCGTGCTGGCCACGGGCACGCCGGCCGAGCTGCTGCAGCGCACGGGCAGCCGCTCGCTGGAAGAGGCCTTCATCGCCCTGCTGCCCGAAGAGAAAAAGCGCGGCCATGCGTCCGTGACCATCGCCCCCCTGCCCGAGGGCGGCGAGGACGACATCGCCATCGAGGCCAGGGACCTGACCATGCGATTTGGCGACTTCGTCGCCGTGGACCATGTGTCCTTCCGCATCCGCCGCGGCGAGATCTTCGGCTTCCTGGGCTCCAACGGCTGCGGCAAGAGCACCACCATGAAGATGCTGACCGGCCTGCTGCCGGCCAGCGAGGGCCAGGCCTGGCTGTTCGGCCAGCCCGTGGACCCGCGCGACATCGACACGCGCCGCCGCGTGGGCTACATGACCCAGGCGTTCTCGCTGTACGGCGAGCTGACCGTGCACCAGAACCTGGTGCTGCATGCGCGCCTGTTCGGCGTGCCCGAGGCGGACATTCCCGCGCGCGTGTCCGAGATGCTGCAGCGCTTCGACCTGCAGGCCGCGCAGCACAGCCTGCCGGCCGCCCTGCCGCTGGGCATGCGCCAGCGCCTGTCGCTGGCCGTGGCCATGGTGCACAAGCCCGAGCTGCTCATCCTGGACGAGCCCACCTCGGGCGTGGACCCCGTGGCGCGCGACGGCTTCTGGCGCCTGCTGGTGGAGCTGTCGCGGCGCGACCGCGTGACCATCTTCATCTCCACCCACTTCATGAACGAGGCCGAGCGCTGCGACCGCATGTCCATGATGCATGCGGGCAAGGTGCTGGACAGCGACACGCCCGCGCGCCTGGTAGCCAAGCGCGGCGCGGCCACGCTGGAGGAAGCCTTCATCGGCTACCTGGTCGAGGCCGGTGGCGGCGAGGCCCCGGCCGCCGAGGAACCGGCCGCGCCTGCCGCCCCCGCTGCCGTGGAAACGCACACTGCGCGCCGCCGCCATTTCAGCGCCCAGCGCATGCTCAGCTATGTCTGGCGCGAAGCGCTGGAGCTGCAGCGCGACCCGGTGCGCGCCACGCTGGCCCTGGTGGGCTCGCTGATCCTGATGTTCGTGATGGGCTACGGCATCAGCCTGGACGTGGAGGACCTGCGCTTTGCCGTGCTGGACCGCGACCAGACCACCATCAGCCGCAGCTATGCGATGAGCCTGTCGGGCTCGCGCTACTTCATCGAGCAGCCGCCGCTGACCGACTACGACGCACTGGACCGCCGCATGCGCAGCGGCGAGCTGACCCTGGCCATCGAGATCCCCCCGGGCTTTGCGCGCGATGTGCTGCGCGGCGGCTCCGTGCAGGTGGGCGCCTGGTTCGACGGCGCCATGCCCACGCGCGCCGAGACCGTGCGCGGCTACCTGCAGGGCATCCACCAGCACTGGCTGACCGAGCAGGCGCGCGAGCGCCTGGGCGTGGCGCCGGCCGGCCTCATCGACATCCAGACGCGCTTTCGCTACAACCCCGACGTGCGCAGCCTGCCGGCCATGGTGCCGGCCGTCATGCCCCTGCTGCTGCTGCTTTTGCCGGCCATGCTGACGGCGCTGGCCGTGGTGCGCGAGAAGGAAAGCGGCTCCATCACCAACCTCTACGTCACGCCGGTCACGCGCACCGAATTCCTGCTGGGCAAGCAACTGCCCTATGTGGTGCTGGCCATGCTGAACTTCCTGCTGATGTGCCTGATGGCCGTCACCCTGTTCGGCGTGCCCGTGACGGGCAGCTTTGCCACGCTGGCCCTGGCGGCGCTGATCTTCAGCGGCGCCTCCACGGGCTTCGGCCTGCTGGCCTCCACGCTGACGCGCAGCCAGATCGCCTCGATGTTCCTGGTGCTGATCGGCACGCTGATCCCCACCACGCAGTTCGCAGGCCTGGTCGACCCCGTGTCCTCGCTGGAGGGCGTGGGCCGCGCCATCGGCGAGGTCTATCCGGCCAG
Organism: Delftia tsuruhatensis NBRC 16741; assembly: GCF_001571325.1. GTDB lineage: Bacteria > Pseudomonadota > Gammaproteobacteria > Burkholderiales > Burkholderiaceae_C > Comamonas > Comamonas tsuruhatensis. Next base: position 20,610 of record NZ_BCTO01000050.1, on the reverse strand, counting down.
CCACATGATCGCCATCAGCCGCGGCGTGTTCAGCAAGGCGCTGGGCTTTCGGGAGCTGGCCGGCTCGTTCGGGCCGCTGCTGCTGTCCGTGCCGGCGATCCTGGGCCTGGCCATTGCGCTGACCAGAAAGCAGGAGAGCTGACATGCGCACCCGCCTTTTCTCCAACATCTACCGGCTGGGCGTCAAGGAGCTGTGGAGCCTGTGGCGCGACCCCGTGCTGCTGGTGCTCATCGCCTATGTGTTCACGGTCTCCATCTACACGGCGGCCACGGCCATGCCCGAGAGCCTGCACAACGCGCCCATCGCCATCGTGGACGAGGACGGCTCGCCGCTGTCGCAGCGCATCGCGGGCGCCTTCTATCCGCCGCAGTTCGCGCCGCCGGCCATGATCGACCGCACGCAGATGGACCCGGGCATGGACTCGGGCACCTACACCTTCGTGCTCAACATCCCGCCCAACTTCCAGCGCGACGTGCTGGCGGGCCGCGCGCCCGAGCTGCAGCTGAACGTGGACGCCACGCGCATGAGCCAGGCCTTCACGGGCAACAGCTATGTGCAGCAGATCGTCTCGGCCGAGGTCAGCGAGTTCGTGCGGCGCTTTCGGGGCGCCACCGCCCTGCCCGTGGACCTGGTGGTGCGCGCGCGCTTCAATCCCGCGCTGGACAAGGTCTGGTTCGGCGGGCTGATGCAGATCATCAACAACGTGACCATGCTGTCCATCATCCTCACGGGCGCGGCGCTGATCCGCGAGCGCGAGCACGGCACGGTGGAGCACCTGCTGGTCATGCCGGTGACACCGACCGAGATCATGCTGGCCAAGATATGGTCCATGGGACTGGTCGTGCTGGTCACCGCCTTTGCCTCGCTCAACCTCGTGGTGCGCGGCGCCCTGGGCGTTCCCATCGAAGGCTCTCAGCCGCTGTTCCTGGCAGGGGCCGCGCTGTGCCTGTTCGCCACAACGTCGCTGGGGATCTTCCTTGCCACGCTGGCGCGCAACATGCCACAGTTCGGCATGCTGCTGGTGCTCGTGCTGCTGCCGCTGCAGCTGCTGTCGGGCGCCATGACGCCGCGCGAAAGCATGCCGCAGCTGGTGCAGACCATCATGCTGGCCGCGCCGACCACCCACTTTGTCGAGCTGTCGCAGGCCATCCTCTACCGCGGAGCGGGGCTGGACGTGGTCTGGAAGCCCTTTCTCGCACTGGCCGCCATCGGCTCCGTGCTGTTCGCCCTCACGCTCGCCCGCTTTCGCAAGACCATCGGCCAGATGGCCTGAGTTTCGTTCCGCCGCCAAGGCATCTTTCCACGTCAACCAGCAAGGAGTTCCATATGAGCGCACAGACCATTCCCCTCCATCTGCTCAAGGCCCAGCTCGAACTGCAGCTGCACCTGAGCCGGCTGCTGCAGGAAAGTGGCCAACAGTGGCTGGAGCATGCCGCACGCAACGGCCCCGAGCGCATCGCCGAGACCGGCAGCGAGATCGAGGGCGTGCAGCAGACCAGCAGCTGGCAGGAGCTGGCCACCCTGCCCGCCCAGGCCTTCTGGCGCCACGCCCACCTGCGCATGGGCCATGCCCAGGCCCTGGCCCAGACGGCCATGGCCAGCCAGATGACCCTGGCCCAGGGCGTGCAGCAGGCCGTGCACGACTGGCAGCAGCAGGTGGCAGCCACGCTGAGCGGCGGCGCCCAGGGCGCGGCCGACACTGCCGTGCCCTGGAGCGACCTGCTGGCGCGCTGGACCTCGGCCGTGCAGTCCATGGCCCAGTCCGTGACCCCATCCGTCACCCCGCCCGACCATGCGGCGCAGCAGCCCATTGCAGCGGCTGCCGCCGAAACGGCCCGGGACGCTGCCGCCCACGGCTGAAGAGCCCAGGGACTGACACAAGCCGCACGGTCCCGCAGGCGCGGGGCCGTTTGGCGGCCATTCACACGCAATCTGCAAGCAGGGGGCAGGACATGCCCGTTAAAGGAGTGGGCCAGATGAACGAGCACCTCGATAGCCACGGCACCGTGGACGTGGGGGCACTGTGGGGCGATCCGCTGAAGCTGCCCCAGGCAGCTGCACAGTACGCCACCGATGCCTGGCAGCGCACGCTGCTGTATGCCGACATCCGGCGCCAGCGCGGCAACCAGTACCGCGCCCACCTGGCCGAGGAAGTGCCCAATGTGCTGAGCTTCCAGGCCGAGATCGTGATGTCCGGCCTGGAGCTGCCGCGTCCCGTCAACTACGGGCTGGCACGCATCGCGCCCATGGAGGGCACGGTCATCGACCCGGCCAAGCGCCCCTTCATCGTCGTCGATCCGCGCGCGGGCCACGGCCCTGGCATCGGCGGCTTCAAGCCCGACAGCGAGATCGGCGCCGCCCTCAAGGCCGGCCATCCCTGCTACTTCGTGGGCTTCCTGCCCGACCCCGTGCCCGGCCAGACCGTCGAGGACGTGATGCGCGCCGAGGCCGAATTCGTGCGCAAGGTCGCCGAGCTTCACCCCGAGAGCCGGGGCAAGCCCGCCGTCATCGGCAACTGCCAGGCCGGCTGGCAGATCCTCATGACGGCCGCCGTCTGGCCCGAGCTGTTCGGGCCCATCATCGTGGCCGGCGCGCCGCTGTCGTACTGGGCCGGAGACAACCCCATGCGCTACGGCGGCGGCCTCATGGGCGGCAGCTGGGTGACGGCACTGACCAGTGACCTGGGCGCGGGCCGCTTCGACGGCGCCTGGCTGGTGCAGAACTTCGAGAACCTCAACCCCGCCAACACGCTGTGGGAAAAGCAGTACCAGGTCTATGCCGACGTGGACACCGAGGGGCCGCGCTACCTGGGCTTCGAGAAGTACTGGGGCGGCCATGTCTTCCTCGAAGGCCGCGAGATGCAGTACATCGTGGACAACCTGTTCATCGGCAACCGGCTGGCCACGGCCGAGCTGACGACCTCGGACGGCGTGCGCATCGACCTGCGCAACATCCGCTCGCCCATCGTGGTGTTCTGCTCGCATGGCGACAACATCACGCCGCCGGGCCAGGCCCTGGGCTGGATCACCGACCTGTACCGCGACGACGAGGACATTGCCGCCCACGACCAGACCATCGTCTTCGCCACGCACGACAGCATCGGCCACCTGGGCATCTTTGTCTCGGGCGCCGTGGGCCGCAAGGAGCACCGCGAGTTCGCGGCGCACATCGACATCATCGACCTGCTGCCCGCCGGCATCTACCGCGCCGAGATCGCCGACCGCCCGGCCGGCGTGCCGCCGCAGGAGCTGACCGACGCGGCCTACCTGATGAAGATCCGCCGCAGCGACCTGGCCGAGGTGCGCGACATCGTCCGGCCCGACCCCGAAAGCGAGCGCCACTTTGCCGCCGCCGCCCGCGTCTCCGAAATCAACCTCGCCCTGTACCGCAACACCGTGCAGCCCTGGGTGCAGGCCCTGTCCACGCCGTTGTCGGCGCGCTGGCTGCAGGCCATGCATCCGCTGCGCGTGGGCTATGAATACTGGTCGGACTCCCACCCGCTGGCCCCTGCCGTGGCCCAGGCCGCCGAGCAGGCGCGCGAGGACCGCCACCCCGTCGAGCCCGACAACCCCTTCCTGAAGGCGCAGCAGGCCATGTCGCAGGCCGTGGTGCATATGCTGGACACCTACCGCGACCAGCGCGACGCCATGCAGGCGCGGCTGTTCCACGCCATCTATGGCTCGCCTCTGGTGCAGGCCCTGGCCGGCCAAAGCCGCCAGGACGACGGCCCGCCGCGCCCGCACCCGGGCGAATCGCCCGAGCACTGCCAGTACATGTGCCAGGAACTGGCGCGGCTGCACGAAAGCGTGGCCCAGGGCGGGCTGTACGAGGCCGTCATCCGCGCCCTGTTCCATGTGCTGCGCGCACGCGGCGAGGCCGATGAGCGCCACTTCCGCCACGCCTGGCGGCTGCTGCAGGATCACCTGGGCGGCGTGCCGCCCGACATGGCGCAGTTCCGCCGCATCGTGCGCCGCCAGGCCCTGCTGATGCAGCGCGAGCCCGACGCCGCCATGGCCGCCATCACCCAGTTGCTGGCCGCCTCGCCGGCGGCCGACATCCGCTGGGGCATGACCACGGTGGACGAACTGGCCAACCAGGGCGGCAACCTCAGCGATGCCGAGCACCAGCGCCTGCTGCAGGCCATGGCGCATTTCGTGCAGGCGCTGGAGGTGGCGCAGGCCAGGGAGGCCCCCCAGGAAGCGGCCCCACCCGAAGCCCCGGCCGCCAGGCCCACCCCGCGCGCACCGGCCAGCCGCGCGCACACAGGTACCCGAAAGAAGCGATGAACCTCTCCCCTGCCTCCCATGCGGCCCTGCCGCCCGAAGACCTGGCACTGCTGCGCAACCACAGCTTCGACGAGCTGGACGTGGGCGACAGCGCCAGCCTGGAACGCACGCTGAGCACCCAGGACCTGCGCCTGTTCGCCGCCCTGTCGGGCGCGGCCGTGGCCGACGGCGCTGGTGCCGGTGCCGGTGCCGGTGCCGGTGCCGGTGCTGGCACGGTTGCCGGCGCCGACGATGACGACACGGCCCTGATCGCCCATGGCATGTGGGGCGGCATGCTGCTGGCCTCGGTGCTGGGCACGCGCCTGCCCGGCCCCGGCACCACCCTGGTCGGCCAGACGCTGCGCTTTCTGGCGCCGCTGGCCGCAGGCGACCGGTTGACCGTGCGCGTGGAGGTGCTGGCCAAGCAGGCCGAGCAGCGCCAGGTCACGCTGGCCGTGGCCTGCACCAACCAGCATGGCGCCGCCGTGATCGAGGGCCAGGCCACCGTGCATGCGCCGGCCCGCCACATCGAGCGCCAGCGCACCAGCCTGCCCGAGATCCGGCTGGAGGCCGGTGGACGCGACGGCCTGCAGCGCCTGCTGGCCCATGTGGCCGGCCTGCCGCCCATCCGCGTGGCCGTGGTCCATCCCTGCGACGAGACCAGCCTCTCGGCCGCGCTGGACGCGCGCCGCGAAGGCCTGATCGACCCCGTGCTGGTGGCCCCGCGCGCACGGCTGGAGGCCGTGGCGGCCGAGCACGGGCTGGACCTGGGCGGCCTGCGCATCGAGGACGTGCCGCACAGCCACGCCGCCGCCACGCGCGGCGCCGAGCTGGCCGCCTGCGGCGAGGTCGAGGCCATCATGAAAGGCAGCCTGCACACGGACGAGCTCATGGCCGAGGTGGTGGCCGCCGCCGCCGGCCTGCGCACCAAGCGCCGCGTCAGCCACTGCTTCGTGCTGCAGACGCCGCACTACCCGCGCCCCTTCATCGTGACCGATGCGGCCATCAACCTCGCGCCCGACCTGCAGCAAAAGGCCGACATCGTGCGCAATGCCATCGCCCTGGCCCATGCCATCGGCGTGCCCGAGCCCAAGGTCGCCATCCTGGCCGCCGTGGAGACCGTGAGCCCGCACATGCCGGCCACGCTGGACGCCGCCGCGCTGTGCAAGATGGCCGACCGGGGCCAGATCGCGGGCGGCGTGCTCGACGGGCCGCTGGCCTTCGACAACGCCGTGTCCATGGCCGCCGCGCGCACCAAGGGCATCGATTCGCCCGTGGCGGGCCAGGCCGACATCCTGGTCGTGCCCGACCTGGAAAGCGGCAACATGCTGGCCAAGCAGCTCATGTACATGGGCGAGGCGGCCAGCGCCGGCATCGTCATGGGCGCCAAGGTGCCCGTGATCCTGACCAGCCGCGCCGACAGCCGCGCCTCGCGCATCGCCTCCTGCGCCATCGCCCTGCTGCTGGCCCACCGCTACCGGAACTCGCCGCCATGATCCCTGCCCACACCGCATCCTCCCCCGCCCGCGAACTGGTCGTGGTGCTCAACTGCGGCTCGTCCAGCATCAAGTTCGCCGTCTTCGACGGTGCCCAGCGCCCGCTGCCGCGCAAGCCGCTGTGGAACGGCAAGGTCCAGGGCATAGGCGGGCCCGCGCCCGACTTCGGCGAGAGCGGCGTGCCGCCCTTTGCCATCACCCTGGACACAGCCCACCCCTACCGCGCCGCGCTGCAGCTGATCCGCGAGCGCATCACCGCGCGCCTGGCGCGGCTGGACGGCGCCCGCGTGGCCGCCATCGCCCACCGCGTGGTGCACGGCGGCAGCCGCTACTTCGAGCCCGTGCGCGTCGATGCCGGCGTGCTGGCCGACCTCAAGGCCTTCATCCCGCTGGCGCCACTGCACCAGCCCTTTGCGCTGGAGGCCATGGACATCCTGCTGCGCGAGCGGCCCGAACTGGTGCAGGTGGCCTGCTTCGACACCGCCTTCCACCACACGCTGCCCAAGGTCGAGCAACTGCTGCCCCTGCCGCACGCGGCCTGGGAGCGCGGGCTGCGCCGCTACGGCTTCCACGGCCTGTCCTACGAATACATGGCCACCGCCCTGCCCGAGCGCCATGGCGACCTGGCGCGCGGGCGCACCCTGGTGGCCCACCTGGGCAGCGGCGCCAGCCTGTGCGCCATGCAGGGCCTGCAAAGCGTGGCGACGACCATGGGGTTCTCGGCGCTGGATGGCCTGATGATGGGCACACGCACCGGCGCGCTGGACCCCGGCGCCGTGATCTACCTGATGGAAATCGAAAAGCTCAGCCTGCAGGAAGTGGGCCGCATCCTGTACCACGAGTCCGGCCTGCTGGGCGTCTCGGGCACCTCGTCCGAGCCGCGCGTGCTGCTGCCGCTGGAATCAGGCGCCGATGCCCAGGCCGAGCGCGCCCGCGACGCGCTGGCGCTTTACGTGCGGCGCATCGTGCGCGAGATCGGCGCCCTGGTCGCCGTGCTGGGCGGCCTGGACCTGCTGGTGTTCACCGCAGGCGTGGGCGAGCACAGCGCCGAGATACGGCGGCGCGTGTGCGAGGGCCTGGGTTTTCTGGGCCTGCGGCTGGACGCCGAGGCCAATGCGCGCGATGCGGCCGTGATCTCGGCCACCGGCAGCGCCGTCACCGTGGGCGTGGAGCCCACCAACGAGGAATGGGTGGCAGCGCGCCATGCGCTGCGCTGGCTGCCGGGCAACGCGATCCCCGCATGAGTGTGAACAGGCCCTAGGAACGATCGTCCTGCGCACCGCCTTCGCGCAGCCGCGCGAACTCGCGGTGCTCGTAGGCAATGCATTCCTCCATGAGGTGGCGGTACACCGCCTCCATCATGTCGGGCTGGCCGCCCTCGGCGGCCGTGCGCTCGCGCACGCGGCGCACGATGGCCTCGATGCGGCCCTCGTCGCGCACCTGGGCCGCATCGGCCTTGATGCGCGCGGCCTGCTGCATGTAGCCCATGCGCGTGACCAGCAGCGGCACCAGCACATCGTCCAGCGCATCCACATTGCGGCGCACATCCAGCATGTCGGTGCAGTGCTGCACCAGGTCGATGGCCTGCTTGGCGCGGTCCGTGCTCATTCCAGTCCTTCCTCCACCAGCTCGGCCGCGCGCATCAGTGCGCGCGCCTTGTGCTCGGTCTCTTTCCATTCCATCTCGGGCACGGAATCGGCCACCACGCCGGCGGCGGCCTGCACGTAGAGCGTGCCGTCCTTGATCACGCCCGTGCGGATGGCAATGGCCAGGTCCATGTCGCCCGCAAAGCTCAGGTAGCCGCAGGCGCCGCCGTAGATGCCGCGCTTGGTCGGCTCCAGCTGATCGATGATCTCCATGGCATGCACCTTGGGCGCGCCCGTCAGCGTGCCGGCCGGGAAGGTGGCCTTGAACACATCCATGTTGTCCATGCCGTCGCGCAGAATGCCCTCCACGTTGCTGACGATGTGCATCACGTGGCTGTAGCGCTCCACGGCAAAGGCCTCGGTCACCTTCACGCTGCCCGTCTTGGCGATGCGGCCGATGTCGTTGCGCGCCAGGTCGATCAGCATCACGTGCTCGGCGCGTTCCTTGGGGTCGGCCACCAGCTCCTTTTCGGTGGCCTTGTCGGCCTCGGGCGTGGCGCCGCGCGGGCGCGTGCCGGCCAGCGGGCGGATGGTGACCTTCTGGCCCTCGTCCGTGTTCTCCTGGCGCACCAGGATCTCGGGGCTGGCGCCCACCACATGGAAATCGCCCAGGTGGTAGTAGTACATGTAGGGGCTGGGATTGAGCGAACGCAGCGCGCGGTACAGGCTCAAGGGGCTGGCCGTGAAGCGCTTGTGGATGCGCTGGCCCACCTGCACCTGCATGAAGTCGCCCGCGGCGATCAGCTCCTTGGCCTTCTCCACGGCCGCCAGGTAGTCTTCCTTGGCAAAGCTGCGCTGGGCCGGGTGGCTCTCGCCGGCCTTGATCTGCGGCGCGCTGACCGAGTAGCGCAGCAGATCCTTCAGCTGCCGCAGCCGCTTCTTGGCGCGCGTATAGGCCTCGCTCTCGCCGGGGTTGGCATAGACGATCAGGTACAGCTTGCCCGACAGGTTGTCGATCACCGCCACTTCCTCGCACTGCAGCAGCAGGATGTCGGGGCAGTTGAGCGTATCGGGCGGGCAGGAATCTTCCAGCTTCTTCTCGATATAGCGCACGGCGTCGTAGCCGAAGTAGCCGGCCAGCCCGCCGCAAAAACGCGGCAGCCCCGGGCGCAGCGCCACCTTGAAGCGCTTTTGGTAGGCAGCGATGAAATCCAGCGGATTGCCCTTGGCCGTCTCCACCACCTGGCCATCGGTCACCACCTCGGTGCATGCCGCATCGCCGAAGCCGCTGGCGCGCAGCAGCGTGCGTGCAGGCAGGCCGATGAAGCTGTAGCGCCCGAAGCGCTCGCCGCCCACTACGGACTCCAGCAAAAAGCTGTGCTTGCCGTCACCGCCCGCATGGGCCAGCTTGAGGTAGAGGGACAGGGGGGTTTCGAGATCCGCAAACGCCTCGACCATCAGAGGGATGCGGTTGTAGCCCTGCGCAGCAAGGCTCTTGAATTCGAGTTCGGTGATCACGGGGAAAGACTCCGGATTGCGTGGCGCTGGCAGACCTGATGTGGGTGCGGGCTGCGCATGGATTGCGCCGATTCATTCGATTGGCCCGTAGGGCCTCGGGTGCACGCCGGGTCGCGCCCCGGGTGCTTCAGCTGTTCAGTTGGACAGGCTTGCGCCAGGGCCAGGCTCCCCGGTCTCCACAACCTGCAATGAACATGCGATGAATGAACATAGCGGGCAAGTGTAGCGCAGACGCGGCGGGGTACAAGTGCGGGCCGGCGCCTTGCGCGGGCGCCGCAGGGGCCTGTCATGGCCACAATTGACACCCTGGTCAGCCTGACCAACAATGGCAGCACAACCTGACCAGAAAGGTCGATCATGCCGTCCCATTTCTCCGCCCGCACCGACGCTGCCTTGCCCGAGGGCGAACGCGACCCGCTGAACCGCGCCCTGCGGGACCTGAGCCATCAGGTCGGATCGGCCATGCCGCGCAACACCACGCCCATGCCGATCTCGGTCTTCAAGGCGCAGTACGGCGCGGTGCTCAAACAGGCCGATCACGACGGGGTGGCCCTCATCTCCCAGGGCCGCAAGCGCTACGTGATCGTCAGCGAGGAGCACATGGTGGCCCTGTCCGCCAACGAACGCGCCCCCCGCACGGTGGCCGACATCTGCCGGTCCCTGCCGCTGCCGCGCCAGGCCGTGGATCTGTCCGCTGCGCAGATGTCCGGGGCGCGCGGCGATATCGACGTACCCGCCCGGCGCGCGCCATGAGCCGCTACCTGCTGGGTCCCCGCTGCCTGCTGTGGATGGCGAACCAGGAGCCCGCGACCCTGCAGTGGTTCTCCACCATCCGGCCGCTGGACTGCATCGTCAGCGACCTGTCCATGGCCATCGCCAAGGCGGCCGTGGCCGAGGCATTCCACGACCTGCGTGACCGCAACGAGTGGTTCTCCCTGCTCGATGCGCTGTACGCCAATCTGCGCGCCGAAGGCGCTTCCATGCTGACCAGCGTGGACAACAAGGTGCTGGAGCGCTTCATCGAATGGCGCAACTTCGCGCCGCTGGACAGCCAGGGCCCGCAGGGCACGGCGCCGCTGGCGCAGGACCTGCGGCTGCTCATCGCCACGGCCGACCTGCTCAAGGTCTGCTACACCGAGCCCGCCAACCTCTACCTGACGCAGGCCGCCGCCCGTGGCGTTGCCGTGCACGCGCTGTGATGGACTTCGACGTACCGCCCCTGTCCAGCGCGGTGCGCCAGGGCCTGCGCCGGCGCCGGGTCGTCCTGAGCCTGTCGGGCGGCGGCTATCGCGGCCTGTTCAGCGCCCATGTGCTGGAGCGCATCCACCGCGAATTCGGCAACGGCGACCTGCTGGAGAAAGTGGACCTGTTCGCCGGCACCTCCATCGGCGCCATCATCGCCACCGCCCTGGCCAGCGGCTGCCAGCCCGCGCGCATCAAGCAACTGCTGCTGGACCACGGCCCCTCCATCTTTCCCTCCAAATGGCTGCCCGGCCTGCGCCAGGCCATGGGCAAGGCGCTCTATGACAGCGCCCCGCTGCGCGCAGCGATCAAGGAGGCCATGCCGCAAGCGGAGCAGTCCGCCCTGGGGCAACTGCAGGTGCCGCTGCTGCTGCCCGCCGTGAACTGGAATTCATCGCAGCTGCACCTGTTGGCCAGCGGCGCCCTGCCCGACAGGGACCGGCTGGGCCTGACGCTGATGGACGCCATGCTGGCCTCATCGGCCGCCCCCACCTACTTTCCTGCGCACGCCGCAGCAGGCCATGTCTTCGTGGACGGCGGACTCGCCGCCAACGCGCCCGACCTGCTGGCCCTGCAGGCCGCCCGCCAACTCTGGGGGCCAGCGGCCGACATCGTGATGATCAGCGTAGGCACCGCCAACCCCCAGCAGGGCCAGGACCCCGTGGCCATGCCCCGGCGCGGGCTGACCCTGGTCAAGCCCCTGCTGGACCTGGTCATGGCCGCCCAGGAGGTCCAGGCCGTCAAGGCGGCCCGCCAGGAACTGGGCACCAGCAGCTACCTGCGCCTGAACTTCACGCAGCCCCCAGCCCAGCAAAAACGCCTGGGCCTGGACATCGCCAATGCCGACAGCACCCGGCTGCTGCAGGCCCTGGGCGACGAATGCATCGCCGCCCTCACGGAGCAGGAAAAGACGCTGCTGAAGAACGTCCTGGGCTGAAACGCCGGGCCAAGCGAAGCGAAGGCCCGACAGGGCTTGCAAAGAGAATCAGCGCTCAAACGCCGCCGAAGCCGCAGCCATCCGCCGCAGATACGCCGGATCCTCCTGCAGGCAATGCACGTAGCTCACCTCGTCCTCCACCAGCTCCTCCATCCGCTGCGCAGCCCCGCAAATGGCCTGCAGCGCATTGGCCACCACCTCCAGATTGCGATGGCCCTCGGGCCGCTCCAGCCAGGCCAGCGCCAGCTGGCCCAGGGAATACACCTCGCTGCTGCCCTGCAGCGTCAGCCGGCCGATCTCGGTCACGGCATGGCTCAACTGCTGCTGCGTGGGCTGGGTCAGGGTTGTGGAAGAGGTACTCATGGCGCAACCCCTCCCACGGCAGACGCGCCAGAGTGAGGCGCTTGATGGGAGGAGGGGAAGGCAGAAATGGAAATGCCGTACATGATTTCGTACTCCTTTGCGAGAGAACAAAACCACCGGCCCGTGTTCTTACGCACAGACAGGTGGACGGGATGTTAAGAACACGTGCAAAGCCGTGCGGACGCCCTTGCGGGTAGCCCCATCCCGCCCGTAACCGCAGGGACGTGGGCATGCACCCACGATCCGACATTCAGACGTGACAAGGCCTCGCTCACGGGGAGGCCGCACCGCTTTACACGCAGGTGTTCTTACGCACCAGCCCCTGAACAGGGGGCCGCCGCAATGATAGAGGCTTTCAAGACGGCAAACGCCCCAGCGCTCCAGGCCGAGCGAAGCGAAGGCCCGAACCCACTCCCCGTATGGCCGCGCCTGCGCCGGGCTGCCTGCGGGGTTGCAGTCCTGCCGAAGGACAGGACTGCTTCGTCATCTGACTCGCTGCGGTTGTCTGAGCGAAGTTCACGCAGTGAACGCAGCGAGTTCCGCAGCGAACCCCGCAGGCAGCCCGGCGCAGGTTGCCCCGCAGCGCAGCGAAGGGGTCGCGGACATTCGGGCGCTTTTCTTTGCTCACTTTCTTGTAGCGAGACAAGAAAGTGAGTCGGCCGCCGGGCCGAAACCCGGCCTCGAAAAGAAACGCCCCGACAGGGGCTTGCAAACAGAATCAGCGGTGCAACGCACAGACAGGTGGACGGGATGTTAAGAACACGCATTGCGACGTGCGGACGCCCTTGCGGGTAGCCCCATCCCGTCCATAACCGCAGGAACGTGGGCATACACCCACGACAAGAAAGCGGACCGAGCAGGATGATAGCCACCCTCCATCGGCCCGCGAAAACCCTGTTGCCACCCCCACCCGATCCCCACAACATGTCGCCCGGACGTAACAAACCGCAACCGGGCCACAGCCCCCGCGCAGGAGACACCATGACCGCCTTGCCCCGCTGGATGAAGACAGCCGCCCTGGCCATGGCGCTGGCCATACCGCTGGCCGCCACTGCCCAGGAGCCGCCGCGCACCGTCGCGGGCGTGGCCTATCCAGCCCAGGCGGGGGTGGGCGGCCAGACGCTGCAGCTCAATGGCGCGGGCATTCGCTACAAGGCCATCTTCAAGGTCTACACGGCGGGCCTGTACCTGGAAAAGCCGGCCGCCAGCCTGCAGGAGATCGCGGCCCTGCCCGGCCCCAAGCGCGTGAGCGTGACCATGCTGCGCGAGATCGATTCGGCTGAGCTAGGCAAGCTGTTCGCGCGCGGCATCGAGGACAACATGGAGCGCGCGCGCTTCTCGCGCCTGGTGCCCGGCGTGCTGCGCATGAGCGACATCTTCACGCAGCACAAGAAGCTGCTGCCGGGCGAGAACTTCTCGGTGGACTGGGTGCCGGGCCAGGGCGCCCAGGTCTTCGTCAAGGGCCAGGCCCAGGGCGCGCCCTTCCAGGAGCCCGAGTTCTTCCAGGCGCTGCTGGGCATCTGGCTGGGCCCGCACCCGGCCGACGAGCAGCTCAAGAAGGCATTGCTGGGCGGTTGAACGGCTGCGCGGGCTCCTGCACCGGCCCGGCAAAGCGCGCCTGGATCTCCAGCCCCGTGGCACCGGGCAGGGCCGTGAGCGTCCAGCCATGGGCGCGCGCAATCTCCAGGCAGATGGGCAGCCCCAGGCCTGCGCCCAGGTCGCGCCGCTCGCTGCTGCGCCAAAAGCGCTCGAAGATGCGCGGCAGGTCCTCGGGCGGCACGCCACGGCCCTGGTCCAGCACCGAAAAGCCCAGGCCGCAGGCCTTCACGGTGACGGTGGCGCCCTGCGGGCTGTGCTGCACGGCGTTCTCGATCAGGTTCTTGAGCAGCACGAACAGCGCGCCCCGGTCGGCACGCCAGGCAGGCGAGCCGTCCTTGACCTCGCAGTGGATGTGCACGCCGCATTTTTCGGAGGCGCGGGCCATGAAGTCGCAGACCTCGCCAATGATGTCGGCCGGCGCAATGTCTTCCATGCGGTAGCGCTGGTGTTCGCAAACCTCGGCCAGGTGCAGCAGCTGCTGGACCTGGCGCGCCATGTGGTCCACGTCCTTGAGCAGCTCGGGGCTGCGCCGGTCCTCGGGCTCCAGCTCGATCTGCACGCGCATCAGGGCCAGCGGCGTCTTGAGCTCATGCGCGGCCATGGACAGGAATTCCTGCTGGTTCCTGAAGCCGGCCTGCAGCCGGTCCAGCACGTGGTTGAAGGCCTCGACCAGGGGCGCGAACTCGCGCGGCAGGTCCTTGGGCTGCAGGCGCGTGCCCAGCGTCTGCGGGGTGATGCGCTGGGCATCCTGCGCGGCCACGCCCAGCGGCCTGAGCATGCGCTGCAGCGTGCGGTGCGTGGAGAACAGGAACACGACCAGGAAAACCACGCCGATGGCCACCATGCCGCGCCACAGCGCGGGCAGGCCCACCGATTCGCGCAGCCAGTCCACCATGCGGTCGCTGACGGCTATCTGCACGTGCCACGTCGTGCCGTCGTGGACCAGCGTGGCCGTGCCCGCGCGCATGACCACGCCGCCGCGCTCGTAGGCAAAGGCCTTGAGCTCGGGGTCGAAGCCCCGGCCGGTCTGCGTCAGCGGCTGCATTTCGCCGTTGGGGGCGAAGACCACACGGCCGCGGGCGTCGGTGATGCGCAGCTGCATTTCCTCGCCCAGGCTGGTCAGCATCCAGGCCTTGAGTTCACGCTCGCTGAACCCCTGGGGCACGCCCTTGGCATCGAAGCTCACCCACTCGGCCAGCTTCTCGGCCGCATGCCCCATGCCGCGCTGCAGCGCATAGCTGTCGAAGGGCTTGGCGACGAGGATCACCAGCGCGCCCACCAGCAGCGCGCTGAACACCATGCTCAACCCATAGACGGCCAGCAGCCGCGAGCGCAGGCTACCGGGCCAGCAAAGGTTCGCGAAGCGCATAGCCCTGACCCCGGATGTTGACGATTTCCATGCACGAGCCGGCCGCGGCCAGCTTGCGGCGCAGCCGGTGCAGGGCCACATCGAGGGCGTTGGGCGTGACCACGCTGCTCATGCCCCAGGCCGCCGCCTCCAGCGTGGAGCGGCGCACCGTGGCGCCGGCCTTGCGCACCAGGCTGAGCATGATCTGCAGCTCCGCCGGCGGCAGCGCGATGGCAGAGCCCGCGCAGTGCATGCAGGCCTGCTGCGGGCTGATGCTGATGTCGCCCAGTTGCGGCGCCAGCTCCTGCACCAGGGCCGGGCGGCGCAGCAGGGCGCGCACGCGGGCAATCAGCTCTTCCATGGGAAAGGGCTTGGTCAGGTAGTCGTCGGCACCGGCTTCCAGGCCGCCCACGCGATCGCTGAGCGCGTCACGGGCCGTGAGCATCAGGCAGGGCGTGGAGCGGCCTGCGGCGCGCAGGCGCTGCACCAGTTGCAGGCCGTCGCCATCGGGCAGGCCGCGGTCGATGACGATGACGCCGTAGTCGATGTCCTGCAGGGCCAGCCAGGCCGTGGAGATCTGGTGGAAGACATCGGTCTCTATGCCGGAGTTGGCCAGCGAGCGGCTGACCAGCGTGGCCAGCCTGGCATGGTCCTCAATTAATGCGATGCGATTCATGGTTTCCGTCGTTGCCGCACAGGGACAGCAAATGCTCCCTGATCCCGGTGATGCGCTGGGGCGCCATGGGCTCGACCAGCACATGGATGACCCACAGGTCCTCGACCATGGCGCGGCATTGCAGGGCAATGTCCTCGGGCACCAGATCGTCGGCGCAGGCCGCGTCCACGAAATCAAACCATATGTTCTGGAATCTTGCGCGGGTCAGCAACTGTGCGGCCGTCTTCTGGCCGCGCTGGCGGGACAGGGCATGGTCGCAGACGCAGCGGATATAGGCGCGCAGGTGGCGTGCGGGGCCTGGCGGCTCCTCGGCCAGCGCCTGCAGCAGGTCCTCGCGGAACTTGAGGATAAGCAACTCGAAGATCGTCTCCAGCCGCACGGCACGATGCTGGCTGCATTCTTGGAAGCGCGAACCCAGGGAATACGCCTGGCCCGCCGCCTGGATACCTATCACGTCCTGGTAGATGGAGGCTTGCATTGCGATGGCACGTTCTGTCGTTTCAGGCTCCGTCGGTCCGCCGCGAGAGCGGCAAACCTGCGGGGAAAACGGCCATGCTCCCCGATTGCGTCTTACTGGCGACTTACCGGCCCCTGAATCTGCCCCATTACACCGGGAATATGCAGGCGGCCGGCTTGATCAATATTGGCTCAAATATCT
Source organism: Delftia tsuruhatensis NBRC 16741 (assembly GCF_001571325.1). GTDB lineage: Bacteria > Pseudomonadota > Gammaproteobacteria > Burkholderiales > Burkholderiaceae_C > Comamonas > Comamonas tsuruhatensis. The sequence continues at coordinate 4,921 of NZ_BCTO01000050.1, read as the reverse complement.
TCCTGCCAGCCAGCAACATACCTGACCAGCGCCCACTGTGCCAGCCACAGTGCCATATATCCAAATGTCTCCACCAGCTCCTCCAGCACGATCACCTGATAATCAAACCATTGCTGCAGGACAATGAAGCCATGACCTTCCGCATTGGTGGATATCACCATGGCCGCGACAAATGTCGCCAGGCTGAATATCGGCAGCGCCTTCTCGCGCACCAGGCGCTTGATGACCTTGTTCCAGACACCGTGGCGCACAAACCAATAGCAGCACAGCAGCAGCATGGCGCCCACCACCCATTTGACGGCGGGCCGGTACCACAGCACCTGGGAGCTGATCACCGGCCCCCACTTGCCAGCCTCCAGGCTGGGCAGGAAAGCTGCGCCCCAGGCCAGTTCACGCCCCAGAAAGGCCAGCCAGAACAGGGAGGCGATCCACCACAGTGGCGCTGCAAAGGAGCCTTTTTGCCGCCGCGCCGCAACCAGGGCCGCCACCATGCCCAGCAGCAGGGTCACGGCCTGGATATTCTCCAGGAATCCATTTTCCCAACTCAGGCTTTGCGGCAATACAAAGCTCAGGGGAAAGCTCAATACCAGCCCTGCCAACAAAGCCCAATTCCAAAGCCGCAGCAAGGAATCATCATGGTATTTGGACGCGGATATTCTTGTTTTTGAAAGGGAAGCAGTCATTTTGATACAGGGCGTCTGGCGCTTTATCTGTTGATATGGTTTTTGCAAGCACGCAATATCCCGGAAATACTTACCAGGAAGCCGGAAAAATGGCGGGCGCACGGGCCTTCCCGCCGTTTTTCATTACAGCAGACTTGCCACCAGATTGCAGCACTGTGTCAAATTTGCCCTGCCGGGCGCGCAGTTGCCACCGCAGCCCGGCCAGGGCGGGCCGGGCTCGGCCCGTTGCCAGAACGGGCCGGGCTCAGGCGACGCGGACCGCGCGCGGGGGCAGCGCCGCCAGGGGCGCGGGCTGCACCAGGTCGCGGTAATAGTTGGGCAGCGCGAACAGTGCGGGGTGCACTTCGGCGTTGTAGTAGCGCAGGTCGGGCAGGCGGCGCTCGGCCAGGCGCTGGCGCAGCTGGGCGGGGGGCAGCGCCGCCGCGTCCAGCGTGTCGGAGGCCACAGCCAGGCCCCAGTAGGCGCCGTACAGGGGGATGTACAGGCCGTAGCAGCGCACGATGGCAAAGCGCTCGCGCAGGCTGGCCACCAGCCGCGCCACCTGCCCGCCATGGAAGACGGGGCTGCCCAGGTGCAGCACCAGGGCGCCGCCCGGCGCCAGCACGCGCTTCATGCGCGCCAGGGCCTGGTCGGAGTACAGCGCGCTGGCAGGCGTGTCGGGGTCGGTGAGGTCCATGAGGGCGAGGTCGAAGCGTTCTTCGGTGTGCTCCACCATGGCCATGCCGTCGCCTATGCGCAGCTGCAGGCGCGGGTCATCGAACACGCCGCGGTGCACCTGCTGCAGGTGCGTGCGCGCGGCCTGGACCACAGCCTCGTCCAGCTCGGCCACCACCACCTGCTCCATGGACGGGTGCTTGAGCAGTTCCTCGGCTGCGCCGCCATCGCCGCCGCCCAGGATCAGCGCCTTGCGCGGCGCCGGGTGGGCCAGGGCAGCGGGGTGGACCAGGGCCTCGTGGTAGAAGAATTCCTCGCCTTCGGAGGTCATGAAGCGGCCATCCAGTCGCAGCACCTTGCCGAACTGCGGCGTGTGCAGCAGCTCCAGTTCCTGATGGGGCGTCTGCACGGTTTCGCGCCGCGTGGCGCGCCAGCCAAAGCGCGCATGGGGCGTGAGCGCCTCCAGCGCCCAATCGCCCTCATCGGCCGCCGCCGTGGCCTGGGCGCCGGGACCGATGTCGCCGCGCATCAGATGCTGGCGCACCACGCGGCCCGGCGCGTAGGCGGCGATCACGCCCTCCATCAGCGCGCGGGCCTTGCCCGAGTTGTCGGCGGAGAAATTGCAGACGTAGACATCGACGGTGACGCAGCCGGTCTCGGGCCAGGTGTGTATGGCCAGGTGCGATTCGGCCAGCAGCACGGTGCCGGTGACGCCGCCGGGCTGCCCCTGGTAGTCAGGGAACTTGACCCAGCGGTCCTCCACCAGGGTCAGGCCGGCCTGCGCGGTCTGTGCGCGGCACAGGGCGGCGATGGCATCGGCGTCGAGCATATGGCGCTCGTCGCCCTGGCATTGGTAGAGATCGGCGGTCAGGTGCAGTCCGTGCATGTCGCGTGCTTCCTCCTTGTCTGTGGCCGGATCGCGGCCAGGATGGCAAAGCAGACGACTCTAGCAAAAACATAAATCGCACCGTCAAAGTGCGTTAACCATCGCCAAATCCCATTCTTTTTCCAACAATTTTGGAGGCTGCGCGGCTCAGGCCAGTTCGGTCAGCGCATCGACGAAGCCATCGGCATCGACCTGGCGCACGGGCTGGCCGTGGTTGTAGCCGTAGCTGACCAGCACCACGGGGCAGCCCGCGGCGCGCGCGGCCTGGGCGTCGTTGCTGGAGTCGCCCAGCATCAGTGTGCGTGCCGGGGAGGTGCCCAGGGCCTCGCAGGTCTTGAGCAGGGGCAGGGGGTCGGGCTTCTTGCGCTCGAAGGAATCGCCGCCGAAGACCTGTTCGAACAGCGGTGCCAGGCCTTTTTGCTCCAGCAGCGGCCGGGCGAAGGACAGCGGCTTGTTGGTCAGGCAGGCCAGCCGCAGGCCGCGTGCGCGCAATGCCTGCAGGCCTTCGAGCACGCCCGGGTAGACATCGGCGAACTGGCCGTTGAGCTGCAGGTAGTGGTGCTCGTAGCGCTGCCAGGCCTGGCCGTAGATGGCATCCACATCGGCCGCGCCCACATGGGCCAGCACCGAGCGGATCAGGTGCTCCGAGCCCTTGCCCACCATGTTCTCTATGGCCTGCGGGGCGATGGCCGGCAGTTGCAGGTCCGCCAGCATGCGGTTGAGGGCTTCGGCGAAGTCGCCCAGGGTGTTGACCATGGTGCCGTCGAGATCGACGATGGCGGCATCCAGGTGCGTGGGGTTCAACGGAATAAGGTTTGCAATCATGGCCATGGAGTATCGATAACCGGGGGCTGCCTGCGCAGGAACAGCGCTGAAAATATCAGAACTTGCACGGGCCCTGGACTTGGGCCCTGCGGCTCCTGGCAGACCCGGCATGGCGGCGGCCGCGCACCCCGGCGCACGCAAGGGGCCGTTGATCAGAACGACACCCAGTCGTCCTGCTCCTGCGCTTGCGCCTGCTTGTGCGCAGGGCTCACCGGGCTCACGGGGCGCAGCACGGGCCGGGCAGCCTGGCGGGCGGGGAGCGCCGCTTTCGCGGGTGCCGGATTGCGCGCCTGCACCGTCGGCTGCGACAGCGGCGGTGTCGAGGCAGGCTGTGCCGCCTGGCCGCCCAGCTGGAAGATCGACACGGCCTGAACCAGCTGCTGTGCCTGCGTTCTGAGGCTGGCCGCCGCTGCCGCGCTTTCCTCCACCAGCGCCGCATTCTGCTGCGTGACCTGGTCCATCTGGCTGACGGCCTTGCCGACCTGCGCCACCCCCGCGCTTTGCTCATCGCTGGCACTGCTGATCTCCCCCATGAGGTCGGTCACGCGCTGGATGGACTGCAGCACCTGCGCCATGGTGGCGCCAGCCTGGTCGGCCAGCTCGGTGCCCTGCTTGACCCGTGTGGTGCTGGTGGCGATGAGCTGCTTGATTTCCCGGGCGGCCTGCGCGCTGCGCTGCGCCAGGTTGCGCACCTCACCGGCCACCACGGCAAAGCCTTTGCCCTGCTCGCCTGCGCGCGCAGCCTCGACTGCGGCATTGAGCGCCAGGATGTTGGTCTGGAACGCGATGCCGTCGATCACGCCCACGATTTCGCCGATCTGGCGCGAACTTTCGCTGATGTCCTGCATCGCATTGACGACCTCCTGCACGGAGCCGCCGCCCTTGGTGGCCACCTGGCTTGCGCCCAGGGCGAGTTGATTGACCTGCCTGGCGTTGTCCGCGTTCTGCCTGACGGTGGTCGACAGCTGCTCCATCGACGCTGCAGTTTCCTGCAAGGCACTGGCCTGCTGTTCCGTGCGCTGGCTCAAGTCGGCATTGCCGTTGGCGATCTCCGTGCTGCCGCCAGCGATCCCATCGGCATTTTTGCGAACCTCATGAACGACCGAGGCCAGGCTCTGGAGCATGGCATTGAGCGATGCCTGGACGCTGCCTTCGGGGGCCTGGTGGCGCAGCAGTTCAGGGCTGAGATTGCCTTGGGCGATCTGTTGGGCGACATTGCCCAGTTGCGCAGGCTCTGCGCCCAGGGAGCGCGTCAGGCCTCGTGCTATCCGCCAGCCCATCAGGACAGCCAGGAAAATGGCGACCATGCTTGCGGCGATCAGCATGTTCCTGCGGTAAACGTAGGCCTGCGCTGCCTGTTCAATCATCTGTCGCGACCGTGCGCGGGTCAGTTCACTGTACTGGCGAGTGGTCTCGGTCAACTCCGCTAACAAGGGCCGACACTCGTCGTTCATCTTGCGGACCGCTACATCCTTTTTATTTTGCAGAGCCAGGGCCACGATGTCGGTGGCTACCGGTCCGTAGCGCCGCTCCACATCAGCAATGCTGGTCACCAGATTGCGCGCATCGGCAGCGGCTTCCGTTGACTCCGCTGCGGCCTGGAGCTCGGTCAGCCAGGCCTTGACGTCGGCGTGTGCTGAGGTGAGAGCGCCTTTCTCCTTCTCCAGGTCTGCGGGCGATGTGACCAGCACCAAGTTACGCACCGCGATAGCTCGTCGATCCACGGCTGTGCGAACCTTCTCGGCCAAGGTTGCTCGGGCGTTGATACCGTCGACAAAGTGGACAAGATTTTGATTTGCCTCGCTCAGCGCCTGCAGGGCGAGAAGTGCCACAACCATGGTGAGAAGCGCGAGGGATGGGCTGCTGCCGGTTT
>NZ_BCTO01000049.1 GCF_001571325.1 Delftia tsuruhatensis NBRC 16741 | reverse complement strand
AAACCGGCAGCAGCCCAGGCGCTGCGACAGCAGGTGCAGCACGGCCCACAGGAGCCAGCGACGGCACGGGCGTGAAGTCAACGATGGCGGGCATGATCTTGCGAGACTGGAAGTCAACGCGCATGCCGTAGACGGGGGCATACAGGCCCCGAGTGATCTTGCCGACAAGAGGGGCAGGCACGGGTGTGACGCCGACTTGCAGTTCGACGCCATCAGCATCGAGCGTGAGGCAATCGACCTCTTGAAATTCGTAGGGCTTGCCGTTCTTGCCGGTGCCCTTGCGGATTTCTTGCACGACCAGGACCTTGATGAATGCGGGCAGGGGTGTAGACATGGTGTTTCCTTGACAGACTGCGTAATGAAATCCCGCGCAGTTCGGGCTATGCGAGCAACAGCGCTCTACGCTTTCCCGCACGCGAGGAAGCGTGCAGGGCTGTCACGGTGCATGCCCCACGGATTGCGCCGGGACAGCTAACCCGGAACTGCCCGCGAGGGCTTGGCCGGGGGCATGCGTAAAGCAGGAAGAGTGAGCAGTCATGCAACACTCCCCATATGGGAATAAGGAGCAACGAAATGCTGCAGAGAATTGCACTGGCCGCACTCATATGCACCGGCACGGCCACCGACGCCGAAACCATCTACAAATGCGGAAACGCGTATAGCGACGAGCCATGCAAAGGAGCAACAGTCGTCGACGTGCTCCCGACAGAAGGAGCCCATAGCCTGAGCGGGAAAAAGCGCATGAGCAATGAAGCGATCAACCGAAGCGGCCAACGAGCCCTTGACGATCTCCGAGAAAAGGTCATAGGCATCCCAGCTGAAGAAAGCGCACGCAGACGAGAAGAACGACGCCACAAATCCATACCCCGGATCAAGGTAGAGCCTTGAACGGGTGCCCCCCACCTGGCCGACCGTGGCGGGAGCCGCCAGGCACGCGCCCTGGTCTTGCTGACCAGGCGGAGGACGTAAAGAAGATCTAGAAGGCATGCTGGCGGCTCCTGTTGCTGACGACACACCAGGCGCAAACCTTGAAACGTGGGCTCTTTCACATGCGCATGCGCATGACGCCAACGGCCTAAGCCGCCACCCCTGGGAACGCCTTGTTCAGACTTGGGGTGCAGTTCGCTTGCCTGGTCACACAAGGGCCGCTGCGCTGCTTCTGGCTGTAGCCCCCAGGGGGGCGCGTAGCAGGCTCATGTGCAAGAATTACCAAATTGGTACAGTAAGCAATTTGGTAACTGCATCATAGATTGGAGTAAGCAAAATGGCAACCCAAGAAGAAATAAATTTGCTGATCGACAAGGCTGCAGCCGTGGCTGGCAACCAAGTGAGGCTTGCGGAGCTACTTGGGATGCCCAAGAGCAACATCACTCAGATGAAGCAGGGGAAACGCCACGTCAACTGGCGTGTAAGAGGAAAGCTCCGTGCAATCTTGGGCGAGGACCCTGCACATGCTTTCATGGCATCCATGGTCGAGGATCTAGAGCAGTCAGAAAACGAGGACGAAAAAAAAGCCGCCGATGGCTTCAAAACCATGCTGGCGGCGTTTCCTGCTGTTGACTGGCGGAGACTGTGAGATTCGAACTCACGGACGGTTGCCCGTCGGCAGTTTTCAAGACTGCTGGTTTAAACCGCTCACCCAAGTCTCCGAAGCTCCGTATTCTAGCCGGGCTTGCGTGGGTCCCGAGGGATGCGTGCCGATGCACGACCCGCAATCAAAAAGGCGCCCCTTCGCAGGGGCGCCTTTCGGGGGGCGCAGCGGATCAGCCGCGGGCAGCGATGGCCTGGGCTGCGGCCAGGGCCGTCATGTTGACCACGCGGCGCACGGTGGCGGAGGGGGTCAGCACGTGGGCTGCTGCAGCGCCGCCCAGCAGGATGGGGCCGATGGTCGTGCCGTGGCCGCCCGTGGTCTTGAGCACGTTGAACAGGATGTTCGCGGCGTCGAGGTTGGGGCAGATCAGCACGTTGGCCTCGCCGTGCAGCGAGGACTCGAGCAGGGCGCGGTCGCGGATGGCTTCGGACAGGGCGGAGTCGCCGTGCATTTCGCCATCGCATTCCACGTCGGGGTTGGCGGCGGCGAACAGGTCGCGCGCGGCGCGCATCTTCAGCGCCGAGGGGCGGCTGGACGAGCCGTAGTTGCTGTGCGACAGGAAGGCCACCTTGGGCGGCAGGCCGAAGCGGGCCACTTCCTCGGCCGCCAGGCGGGCGATGTCGGCCAGCTCGGTGGCGTTGGGCGCCTCGTTGATGTAGGTGTCGGCGATGAACAGCGTGCCGCTGTCCAGCATCACGGCGTTGACGGTGGCGAACTCGCCAGCGCCTTGCTTGAGGCCGAGCACGTCGCGCACATGGGCCAGGTGGCTGTCGAACTTGCCGACCAGGCCGCAGAGCATGGCGTCGGCATCGCCCAGGTGGACCATGAGCGCGGCGATCAGCGTGTTGGAGCGGCGCACGGCGGCCTTGGCGGTCTCGGGCGTGACGCCGTTGCGGCCCATCAGGCGGTGGTAGGTTTCCCAGTACTGGCGGAAGCGCGGATCGTCCTCGGGGTTGCAGATCTCCACGTCCTTGCCCAGCACCAGGCGCAGGCCGGCCTTGGCGATGCGGGCCTCGATCACGGCGGGGCGGCCGATCAGGATGGGCTTGGCCAGGCCGTCATCGACGGCGACCTGGGCGGCGCGCAGCACGCGCTCGTCTTCGCCTTCGGCATAGGCCACGCGTTGCTGGTTGGCCTTGGCAGCGGCGAACACCGGACGCATGAACATGCTGGTCTGGTAGACGAAGCGGGTCAGGCTCTCGCGGTAGGCGTCGTAGTCGGCGATGGGGCGGGTGGCGACGCCGGACTCTTCGGCGGCCTTGGCCACGGCCGGCGCGATGCGCAGGATCAGGCGGGTGTCGAAGGGCGTGGGGATCAGGTAGTCGGGGCCGAACTTCAGCTCCTTGCCCTGGTAGGCGGCGGCGACTTCATCGCTGACGTCCTGCTTGGCCAGTGCGGCGATTTCGCGCACGCAGGCCAGCTTCATGGCTTCGGTGATCTTGGTGGCGCCGCAGTCCAGCGCGCCACGGAAGATGTAGGGGAAGCACAGGACGTTGTTGACCTGGTTGGGGTAGTCAGAACGGCCCGTGGCCATGATGCAGTCCGGGCGCACGGCCTTGGCCAGCTCAGGGCGGATCTCGGGTTCGGGGTTGGCCAGGGCCAGGATGATGGGCTTGTCGGCCATGGTCTTGACCATGTCGGCAGTGAGCACGCCGGGAGCCGAGCAGCCCAGGAAGACGTCGGCATCCTTGACGGCATCGGCCAGGGTGCGGGCGTCCGTCTTTTGCGCGTACTGGGCCTTGGAGGCGTCCAGGCCACCGGGGCGGCCTTCGTAGATCACGCCCTTGGAGTCGCACATGAAGACGTTTTCGCGCTTGACGCCCAGGCCCACCATCACGTTCACGCAGGCGATGGCAGCAGCGCCGGCACCGGAGACGGCGATCTTGACGTTGCCGATCTGCTTGTCCACCAGCTCCAGCCCGTTGAGCAGGGCGGCGCTGGAGATGATGGCCGTGCCGTGCTGGTCGTCATGGAACACGGGGATGTTCATGCGCTTGGACAGCTCCTGCTCGATGTAGAAGCACTCGGGCGCCTTGATGTCCTCGAGGTTGATGCCGCCCAGCGTGGGTTCGAGCGAGGCGATGATCTCGATCAGCTTGTCCGGATCGCGCTCGGCCAGTTCGATGTCGAACACGTCGACGCCGGCGAACTTCTTGAACAGACAGCCCTTGCCTTCCATCACCGGCTTGCCGGCCAGCGGGCCGATGTCACCCAGGCCCAGCACGGCCGTGCCGTTGGTGATGACGCCGACCAGGTTGCCGCGCGCCGTGTATTCGGCGGCCAGCGAGGGGTCGGCCTGGATGTCCAGGCAGGGGTAGGCCACGCCGGGCGAATAGGCCAGCGACAGGTCGCGCTGGTTGGACAAGGGCTTGGTGGGCGTGACGGAGATCTTGCCCTTGTTGGGGCTGCGATGGTATTCGCGGGCTGCGTCGCGCAGGGCTTGTTCGGCGTTGGACAGGTTTTGGGTCATACAGGAATTCTCTGCAAATGCTCTCGGAGCTTACCGGATAGCTACAGCCTATGAGGGTCAGGACAGTTTTGCCTCAGGGATTTCGACAACAAGCCCCCTGGCGCCTATGGACGGCAGGGGGCGCACGGCCCGGCGGGTAGGCCGGGCGGTTGTTGGGCGTGCCCGCCAGGGCGGGCACTGTTTCATCAGTGGGCGTCTGCCTGGCGTGCGGCCCGGACGGCAGCAGAGGTGTCGCTGCTGGCTCCGTTGAAGAAAATGTTCAATGCCACCGCGGTAATCGAGGCCAGCAGGATACCGGATTCGATCAACGGATGAATGCCGTGGGGCATCCATTGGCGGAAATTCGGCGCCACCAGCGGAATCATGCCCACGCCGATGGACACGGCGACGATCATGGCGTTGTTGCGGTTGGTCTGGAAATCCACGTTGCTCAGGATGCGGATGCCGGTGGAGGCCACCATGCCAAACATCACCAGGCCCGCGCCGCCCAGCACCACGGTGGGCAGGGACTCGACCAGGGCGCCCATCTTGGGCAGCACGCCCAGCACGATCAGGATCACGCCGCCGGCCACGCAGACCCAGCGGCTCTTGACGCCGGTGACGGCGACCAGGCCCACGTTCTGCGAGAAGCTGGTGTAGGGGAAGGTGTTGAAGATGCCGCCGATCAGCGTGCCCAGGCCGTCGGTGCGCAGGCCGCGGGTCAGCTCGTCCTGGCTGATCTTGCGATCGGTCATGTCGCCCAGGGCCAGGAACATGCCGGTGGACTCGATCATCACCACCACCATCACCAGGCTCATGGTCAGGATGAGGATGGGGTCGAACACCGGCGTGGCGATTTCGAAGGGCAGCACCATCGTGAACCATTCGGCCTTGGCGACCTTGCTGAAGTCCATCAGGCCCATGGCCACGGACAGCACGCCGCCGATCAGGATGCCCATGAGCACCGAGACGTTGGCCAGGAAGCCCTTGGCAAAGCGCGCGATCAGCAGGATGGACAACAGCACGATGGCCGAGATGCCCACGCCGGTCAGGTCGCCGTACTTGGGGTTGGGAATGGTGGGCACGACCGCGAATCCCTTGGGCACGGGCGGCAGCGAGGAGCCCGGCGCGCCGGCCGTGGCCTGGGCGTCGGCCAGCCATTTCAGGTGCTCGGGGTTGGGCACGCTGGGCGCGGTGGGGCCGACGGGGTTGCCGAAGATCCAGTTCACGCCCACGCGCATCAGGCTGATGCCGATGACGGCAATGATGGTGCCGGTCACCACGGGCGGGAAAAAGCGCAGCATGCGGCTGATCAGCGGGGCGATGAGGATGGACACGATCCCCGCCCCGATCACCGAGCCGAAGATCAGCCCCGCGCCCGCCGAGCCGCCCGTGGTCTGCGCCATGGACACCATGGGCGCCACGCTGGCGAAGGTCACGCCCATCATCACGGGCAGCTTGATGCCGAACCACTGGGTCGCGCCCATGGCCTGGATCAGCGTGATCAGGCCGCAGCAAAACAGGTCGGCCGAGATCAGGTGGGCCACCTGCTCGGGCGGCAGGTTGAGTGCGCGGCCGACGATCAGGGGCACGGCCACGGCGCCCGCATACATCACGAGAACGTGCTGCAGGCCCAGCGCCGTGAGCTTGCCTGCGGGCAGCATCTCATCGACGGGATGAACGGAAGATTGCATGGGGATTTGTCTCCTCGGGATTTATGGGAACGGACGCCGGCGTGACAGGGTTTGGCACCAACATCCATACAAAAAGTGTATACAGATCATGGGAAATTTCTGCTCCCGGTAAACCCTGTTGCGGCAGTCGCGCCAACCCGTTTTGGTGCGCATCGCCTGCCAGGGCGGGAGTGCCATGGTGCATTGCAAGATGGATGCCAGCCGCCAGGCAAGCGCCAGGCAAGCGCCAGGCACCGTGCTGGTGCCTGGCGGCCGCTGTGGTGCGGCTCGGGCGAGGTTCGGGCGCGGCTCGGGTGCACGGCATGGGCTGCGGAGGTGCACGCGCCCCGATGCGGTGCCCGGACGCAAAAAAGCCCGGCGGCGCCGGGCTTGGGGGTCAGGCCTTGATGCGGGCCGTCAGGCGGTCAGGCCGTCAGGTCGCACAGCATGCGCGCGATGACCTTGGTGGCGCGGCGCAGGTCCTCCAGCACCAGGCGCTCGTCGGCGCGCTTGGCATGGGACTCCAGCACGGTGCGCGGGCCGGCGCCGTAGATCACGCCGGGAATGCCGCGCTCCACGTACAGGCGCACGTCGGTGTACAGCGGCGTGCCCACGGCCGGGGGCTTTTCGCCGAAGACGGCTTCGCCATGGGCCTGGATGGCGTCCACCAGGGGCTTGTTGCCGGCCAGCGGCGTCATGGCATTGGCCAGCAGCAGGCGCTTGATGTCCACGCGCACGGCATCCTCGCCCGTGTAGCCGCCCTTGGCGTTGAAGTCGGCAATGGCCTGGGCAATGACGGCGCGGATGCTGGCCTCGACCTCGGCGGGGTTCTCCTCGGGGATCATGCGGCGGTCGATCTTGAGCACGACCTTGCCGGGCACCACGTTGGTGTTGGTGCCGCCTTCGATGCGGCCGATGTTCAGGTAGGGGTGCTTGATGCCCGGCACCTTGGAGGTCACCTGCTGGTACTTGGTGTTCTCGGCGTACAGCGCGTTCATCAGCGCCACGGCGGCCTGCAGCGCGTCCACGCCCGTGTGGGGCACGGCGGCGTGCGCCATCTTGCCCTGCACGGTCACTTCCATCTGCAGGCAGCCGTTGTGGGCGGTGACGACTTCGTAGCTGAAGCCGGCCGCGACCATCAGGTCGGGTTGGGTGAGGTTGTTGGCCAGCAGCCAGCCGGGGCCCAGGATGCCGCCGAATTCCTCGTCATAGGTGAAGTGCAGTTCCACCGCGCCCTTGGAGGGCTTGGCCACGGCTTCGAGCGCACGCACGGCGTAGGTGAAGGTGGCGAAGTCGCTCTTGCTCACGGCGGCGGCGCGGCCGTAGAGCTTGCCGTCCTCGATGGCGGCGCCATAGGGGTCCTGGGTCCAGCCTTCACCGGGCGGCACCACGTCGCCGTGGGCGTTCAGCGCGATGGTCAGGCCGCCGCCGGCGTCACCTGCGCTGCCGTAGGGGCGGCGCACGATCAGGTTGGTGATGGATTCCATGCCGTAGGCCTTGACCTCGGCCTCGGGCACGGTGTGCTTCTCGGCCTCGTAGCCCAGGGTCTTGAGCAGCTCGGCCGTGCGCTCGGCGTGGGGTGCGTTGTTGCCGGGCGGGGTGTCGGTCGGAACCTGGACCAGGGCCTGCAGGAATTGCACCTCTTCATCGAAATGCTGGTCGATCCAGGCGTCCAGGGCGGCGTAGGTGGCTTGCTTGTCTTGGTTCATGTTGGTCATTGCTGCTCTTGGGCCAGTTGGTTCAGTACGTGGGAGAAGGCATCGACGGACAGTTGCATGTCGTCGGCGGTGGAGCTTTCCAGCGGGTTGTGGCTGATGCCGGCGTTCAGGCCGCGTACGAACAGCATGGCCTGGGGCATGATTTCATGCAGCTTCATGGCGTCGTGGCCGGCGCCGCTGGGCATGCGGTACAGGGGCACGCCCAGGGCGTCCACGGCGGCTTCCCAGCGCTGCTGCCATTCGGGGGCGCTGGGAGCGGCGGCGGCCTTCATGGCCAGCTCGGTGCTGTAGCGCAGGCCACGGCGCTGGGCGATGGCCTCGATCTCGGCCAGGATGTCGGCCACCATGGCGTCGCGCTGCTCGTTGGTGGGCGCGCGCAGGTCCAGGCTGAACTGGCAGCGGCCGGGAACCACGTTGACCGAGCCGCTGGGCACATTGAGCTGGCCCATGGTGGCCACCGAGGTGCCGTCGCGCGCGGCGCGCTTTTCGATGTACAGCGCCAGCTCGGCCACGCCGCAGGCGGCATCGCGGCGGCGGTCCATGGGCGTGGTGCCGGCGTGGCTGGCCATGCCGATCATCTCGCAGATGTAGCGCGCGCTGCCGTTGATGGAGGTGACGATGCCCAGCGGGATGTCCAGCTCGTTGAGCACCGGGCCCTGTTCGATGTGCACCTCGATGAAGCCCAGGTAGCGGGCCGGATCGCGCTGCAGCTTCGGGATGTCGTCAATGCACAGGCCGGCATGCTGCATGGCCTCGCGCAGGGTGATGCCGTCGGCGTCCTTTTGCTCCAGCCATTCCTGCCTGAAGTCGCCGATCAGCGCGCCCGAGCCCAGGAAGGTGGCCTTGTAGCGCTGGCCCTCCTCTTCCGCAAAGCCCACGACCTCGATGTGGAACGGCAGGCGCCTGCCCTGGCGGTGCAGCTCGCGCACGCAGGCCATGGGCACGAAGATGCCCAGGCGGCCGTCGTACTTGCCGCCGTTGCGCACGGTGTCGTAGTGGCTGCCGGTCAGCAGGGTCTTGGCATCGTCGGTGGCCGCCTTGTAGCGGCCCACGACGTTGCCCACGGCGTCGATCTCTACCTCGTCGAAGCCGCAGTCGCGCATCCAGTGGCTGATGCGCTGGGCGCAGGCGCGGTGGGCGTCGGTGAGGTAGGTGACGGTGAGCTGGCCCTTTTCGGCATAGCCGGGGTCGCTGTGCTGGGCCAGCTTTTCCTGCCAGTCCCAGACATCGTTACCCAGCTCGGGCGTGTAGCCGAACTTGTCGTTCAGGCGGATCTCGGCAATGCGGTGGATGTTGCGCAGCGCCTCGCCCAGCTCGAAGTCGGGGTGGTTGTGCAGGCGGCGCTCGAAGGTCTCGATGATCTCGGCCTTGGCCAGGCCCGCGCCGCGCGGACCGCGCACGGCCAGGATGAAGGGAAAGCCGAAGCGCTTGCCGTACTCGGCGTTGAGCTTGCGGATGTGCTCCAGCTCCTCGGGCGTGCAGCGGGTCAGGCCGGCCTTGTTCTGCTCGTTGGTGGATTCGGCCGTGAGCGTGTTGGTCTCCATGGCCTTGCCGGCCAGCTCCGGGTGGGCGCGGATCAGGTCGAGCTTGGCCTGCACCGGCGCCTTGTCCAGCACCTGGGCCATGGCGTACTTGATCTGTGCCAGCGAGCGGAAGGGGCGCCGGGCCAGCGCGGCCTCGGCAATCCAGGGCGAGTGTTCGTACAGGCCGTCGAGCAGACCGGTGGCGGTGGCCAGGTCGGCGGCATTGAGTTGTTCCAGCGTCAGAGCCATGCTGCGTTATTCCTTGTCGGGATGGTGGTGCGCCCAGTGGCGCGCGAGGTCGATGCGGCGGCAGACCCAGACCTTGTCGTGCCGCTGGATGTGGTCCAGAAAGCGCTGCAGTGCCGTGATGCGGCCGGGGCGGCCCAGCAGGCGGCAGTGCATGCCAATGCTCATCATCTTGGGGGAGTCATCGCCGGCCGGATCGCCCTCGGCGTAGAGGGCGTCGAACGTGTCCTTCAGGTATTGGAAGAACGGGTCGGCGTGCGAGTAGCCCTGGGGCAGGGCGAAGCGCATGTCGTTGCAGTCCAGCGTGTAGGGCACGATGAGCTGGCTGCGGGTGCTGCCGTCGCTCTTGCCGACCTTCATCCAGAAGGGCAGGTCGTCGCCGTAGTAGTCGCTGTCATAGGCGAAGCGGCCGTCGTCGGCCACCAGGCGGTGGGTGTTGGGGCTGTCGCGGCCCGTGTACCAGCCCAGGCCGTGGTCGCCATCGTGGCCATACAGCTCGCCGAAGATCTCCATGCACTGGCGCATGTGCTCGCGCTCGACCTCGGCGGGAATGTTCTGGTAGTGGATCCACTTGAGGCCGTGGCAGGCCACTTCATGGCCCAGCTCGTCGAAGGCCTGGGCCAGCTCGCGGTGCTTTTGCAGGGCCGTGGCCACGCCGAACACGGTCAGCGGCAGGCCGCGCTTCTCGAACTCGCGCAGGATGCGCCAGACACCGGCGCGCGAGCCGTACTCGTAGATGCCTTCCATGCTCATGTGGCGCTCGGGGTAGGCGGCCGGATTGAACATTTCGGACAGGAACTGCTCGCTGGCGGCATCGCCATGCAGCACGCAGTTCTCGCCGCCCTCTTCGTAGTTGAGGACGAACTGCACGGCCACGCGGGCCTGGCCGGGCCAGCGGGCGTGGGGGGGCGTGCGACCGTAGCCGATCAGGTCGCGGGGATAGGGGGCAGTGGCGTCGTAGGTCATGCGGATACGGAGGAAAGGGCCATCGAAAGATCGCTGGTCGGCATGTCGCGGTCGAAGGTCAGGCCGGCTTCCACGTGGTCCAGGTGCTGCTGCATGAGCTGCACGGCATGGTCGGCGTCGCCGCCGGCCAGGGCCGTGACGATTTCGGCATGCTCGTCATGGGAATGCTCGGCGGCCGTGCTGGACTGGTACATCAGCGTGATCAGCGCGCAGCGCGAGATCAGCTCGCCCAGCAGCTGGGCCAGCACCTCGTTGCCCATGAGTTCGGCCATGCGCACGTGGAAGTCGCCCAGCAGCTCGGTGCGCTGGCCGACGTCGTTGCCGTCCATGGCCTTTTTCTCGGCCGCCACGTGCTGCCGCAGCGCGCGTATCTTGGCCGGCGTGCTCTGGGCGATGAAGGCGCGCACCATCTCGGCCTCGAGCATGCGGCGCACGGCGAAGACCTGGCGCGCCTCGTCCACCGAGGGCGTGGCCACGAAGGCCCCGCGCGCGGGTTCGAGCCGGATCAGGCGGTTTTGCGACAGCTGGAACAGCGCCTGGCGCACCAGGGTGCGCGAGACGCCGAAATGGTCTGCCAATTTCTGCTCGGCCAGCTTGGTGCCGGGCAGAAGACGGTGTTCGACGATGGCCCGGGTCAGGCTCTCGACAATGAAACTGGTGGTGGAAGTCTCCATCCGGCCATCATAGCGGCTGGCCACAAGAGTTGTATACAGTTTCTGTCTACTGCTTATTGGCGTTTCCCCGCATACGGCATCCCTTTTCAGAAACCGGGCGCGGCCGTATCGAAGTGCCGTGCCAGGTGCTCCACAAAGCGCTGCACGCGCTGGGTTGCCGCATGCCGCTGCGGATAGACCACATGGATGTCGGCCGGTGCCGTGGCATGGTCGGCCAGCACCTGCACCAGGCGGCCGCTGCGCAGGTAGCGGGCGATATCCCATTCGGCCCGCATGACGATGCCCAGGCCGGCCAGGGCCCAGCCCACGGCGATCTCGCCATCGTTGGTGCTCAGGCTGTCGCGCAGGCGGATGGCTTCGGTCTTGCGGCCGGGGCCGTTGTGGGTGAAGCGCCAGACGCCGTGGGCGTCGTCGCCCTGGCGGATGTCGATGCAGTCGTGCTGCATCAGCTCGCGCGGGGTGGCCGGCGTGCCGCGCCGCGCCAGGTAGGCGGCAGACGCGCACAGCAGCCGCCGGTTGGGCGCCAGGCGCCGCGCGATGACGCGCGCGTCCGGCGGCTCGCCAAAGCGTATGCACAGGTCGAAACTGTCATCGACCAGGGGCGGCGGCGAGGCCGACAGCTGCAGCTGCACCTGGATCTGCGGGTGCCTGCGCACGAAGCTGGCGATCAGCGGCGCGATATGGCTGCGCCCGAATCCCAGCGTGGCATTGATGCGCAGCAGGCCCTGCGGCTGCCCGGGCATGCCGGCCACGGCCTGCTCCATGGCGGCAATGTCGTCCAGGATGCGCCGCGCATGGGCCAGGTAGGTCTGGCCCTCATCGGTCAGGCCCAGGCGCCGCGTCGTGCGGCTGACCAGTTGCACGCCCAGCCGCGCCTCCATCTGGGACAGGCGCTTGCTGGCCGCCGGCGTGGTGATGCCCAGCTCGCGGGCCGTGGCCGACAGGCTGGCGCTGCGGGCCAGAAGGCAGAAGAAGGCCATCTCCGATGGCGCCGAGACGGGAGTGCTCATTGTTGAATCAAAGTGAACGATGCCATCACTCTAGAGGCGCGCGCGGCGTTGTTCCATCGATAGATTCACGGACAAGGCCATGGATCCGCATGGCGCTTCATCCACCGTAATCCAAGGAGCCCTCATGACAAAGACATACCGCATCGCCTGCATTCCCGGCGATGGCATCGGCAAGGAAGTGGTGCCCGCAGGGCAGGAGGTGCTGCAGGCGCTGGCCGAAACCCAGCCCGGCCTGGGCTTTGCCTTCACCAGTTTCGGCTGGGGCGGCGACTGGTACCGCGCGCACGGCGAGATGATGCCGGCCGACGGGCTGGACGCGCTGCGCGGCCAGGACGCCATCCTGTTCGGCTCGGCCGGCGACCCGCACATTCCCGACCATGTCACGCTGTGGGGCCTGCGCCTGAAGATCTGCCAGGGGTTCGATCAGTACGCCAATGTGCGGCCCACGCGCATCCTGCCCGGCATCGATGCGCCGCTCAAGCGCTGCGCGCGAGAGGACCTGGACTGGGTCATCGTGCGCGAGAACTCCGAAGGCGAATACGCGGGCGTGGGCGGCCGCGCCCACCAGGGCCATCCCATCGAGGTGGCCACCGACGTGAGCATGATGACCCGCGCGGGCGTGGAGCGCATCATGCGCTTCGCCTTCCGCCTGGCGCAGTCGCGGCCGCGCAAGCTGCTGACGGTGATCACCAAGTCCAACGCCCAGCGCCACGCCATGGTGATGTGGGACGAGATCGCGGTGCAGGTGGCCGCCGAGTTTCCCGACGTGCGCTGGGACAAGGAACTGGTGGACGCAGCCACGGCGCGCATGGTCAACCGCCCCGCCTCGCTGGACACCCTGGTTGCCACCAACCTGCATGCCGACATCCTCAGCGACCTGGCGGCCGCGCTGGCCGGCAGCCTGGGCATTGCGCCCACGGGCAACATCGATCCGGAGCGCCGCTACCCCAGCATGTTCGAGCCTATCCACGGATCGGCCTTCGACATCATGGGCCAGGGCCTGGCCAACCCCGTGGGTACCTTCTGGAGCTGCGTGATGCTGCTGGAGCACCTGGGCGAGCACCGCGCCGCGCAGCGCCTGATGCAGGCCGTGGAGCAGGTGACCGCCGATGCCGCGCTGCACACGCGCGACCTGGGCGGCAAGGCCACCACGCGGCAGGTCACCGACGCGGTCTGCGCACGGCTGCGCGCGCAGACCGCCGAGACCCAGGCCGAGCCCGTGCCTGCCTGAGCGCGCGCTGCATGGTCCGATAACCCACAAAAGAACAGACAGGAGACAAGCCATGAACCGCATCACCAGGGTTGCCGCAGCGTGCGCGCTGGCCGCCGCCATTCCTGCCACCATCCCAGCTGTCTGGGCCCAGGCCTGGCCGGCGCGCCCCGTCAACCTCATCGTGCCGTTTCCCGCAGGCGGCACCACCGATGTGCTGGCGCGTGCGCTGGGCCAGGAGCTGTCCAAGAGTCTGGGCCAGCCCGTGGTCGTGGAAAACCGCCCCGGCGCGGGCGCCACCCTGGGCGCCGACCATGTGGCCAAGGCGAAACCTGACGGCTACACCCTGCTCATGGGCGCCGTGCACCACACCATTGCCACCAGCGTCTACCGCAGGCTGGGCTATGACTTCCAGAAGGACCTGGCGCCCATCACCGTGGTGGCCGTGGTCCCCAATGTGCTGGTGGTCCATCCGCAGGTGCCCGCCAAAACCGTGCAGGAGCTGCTGGCCCAGGCCCGGGCCCAGCCCGGCAAGCTGGCCTATGGCTCCAATGGCGCGGGCACGGGCCAGCACCTGATTGGCGCGCAGTTTGAGTCCATGGGCGGCGTGCAGCTGCTGCACGTGCCCTACAAGGGCAGCGGGCCGCTGACCACGGACCTGCTGGGCGGGCAGATCGCCATGTCCTTCGATACCGTCACGCCTGTGCTGCCCCACATCAAGGCCGGCAAGCTGCGCGCGCTGGCCGTGACCACGGCCCGGCGCTCGGTGGCCCTCCCCGATGTGCCCACGCTGGACGAGGCCGGCCTAAAGGGCTTCGACATGGGCACCTGGTTCGGCGTGCTGGCACCGGCCACCACGCCCAGGGAGGTACTGGCGCGGCTGGGCGCGGACATGAACCGCATCATCGAGTCCCCGCAGTTCCGCCGGAAGATGGAGGAGATAGGCGCCGAGCCCATCGGCGGATCACCCGAGCAGATGGCGCGCCAGATCCGCGACGACACCGACCGCTTCGCCAGGCTGGTCAAGGACGCCAAGGTGGCCCTGGATTGAGTTGAGTTGGCACGAGGAACGAGGCCGGGCGAATCAGTTGTGACTTGACCGCATGCCACCGCCGGCGCAGGAAATTCCATAATGCCCGGCGGAGACAACACACCATGACCAGCACCACGGACCTGCACCTCACCGATCCCCAAGCCTTTCTGCTCGACCTCTACCGCGCTGCGGTCAAGGATGCGCAGCCCCTGTACAGCATGGCCCAATGCCTGCCAAAGCCTCCCAAGGGCCGCACCGTTGTGCTGGGCGCGGGCAAGGCCGGCGGCTCCATGGCCCAGGCGCTGGAGGCGCTGTGGCCAGCGGACGCGCCGCTGTCCGGCCTTGTGGTCACACGCTACGGCCACATCCCGCCGCGCCCCGAAGGGCTGGCGCAGCGCATCGAGGTGGTCGAGGCCGCCCACCCCGTGCCCGATGCGGCAGGCCTGGCCGCCGCCGAACGCATCCTCGCGCTGACCGAAGGGCTGACCGAGGACGACCTCGTGCTGTGCCTGATCTCGGGCGGCGGCTCGGCCCTGTTGACCCTGCCGGCCGAAGGCATCGACCTGGAGGAAAAGCAGCGCATCAACCGCGCCCTGCTGGAAAGCGGCGCCGCCATCGGCGAGATGAACTGCGTGCGCAAGCACCTGTCGCGCATCAAGGGCGGGCGCCTTGGCGCGGCCTGCGCGCCCGCGCGCGTGGTCACGCTGACCATCAGCGACGTGCCGGGCGACGACCCCTCCATCATCGCCAGCGGCCCCACCGTGCCCGATGCCAGTAGCTGCGCCGACGCGCTGGCCATCCTCGCGCGCTACCGCATCGACGTGCCTGAATCCGTGCGCCGCGCGCTGGAGGCGGGCGAGCTGGAAACCCCCAAGCCCGGCGACGCGCGCTTCGACGGCCACGAGGTCCACATGATCGCCACGCCCCAGCACTCGCTGGAGGCGGCCGCACGCGTGGCCGAGGCCGCAGGCCTGCGCGCCCATGTGCTGTCCGACGAGATCGAGGGCGAATCGCGCGAAGTCGCCAAGGTCCACGCCGCCCTGGCGCGCGCCGTGTCCCGCCACGGCCAGCCGTTTGCAAAGCCCTGCGTGATCCTGTCCGGCGGCGAAACCACGGTCACCATCCGGCAGCGCCCGGCCGGCACGCCCAAGGGGCGCGGCGGCCGCGCGGGCGAGTTCTGCATGGGCCTGGCCCAGGCCCTGCAGGGGCAGGACAAGGTCTGGGCGCTGGCGGCCGATACCGATGGCATCGATGGCGTGGAAGACAACGCGGGAGCGCGCGTGTCACCGGATACCCTGGCGCGGGCCCAGGCCCAGGGCATGCGGATTGCCGAGTACCTGGACCGCAATGATGCGTATGGGTTCTTTGATGCGCTGGGGGATCTGGTGGTGACCGGGCCCACGCATACCAACGTGAATGACTTCCGGGCGATTCTGGTTCTCTAGGTTTTTGTCCCTGCCGGGTGGTTGTTTTTCGAGGCCGGGACGTGCGCCCGGCCACTTGTTTCAGGCCCGCTTGCTTCAGGCGCTCACGCCCCGCGCGGCAGCGTCTCCCACCATTCGGCATCGAACCGCCCCTGCAGGAAGGCTATGAAGGACTGCACCTTCTGCGGCACCAGGCGCGGCGAGGGGTAGACGGCGTGGATTTCCTGCTCGGGCAGGCGGCAGGTCTTGAGCACTTCGACCACGCGGCCGGCCTGCAGCGAGTCGTGGGCCACGTAGCGGGGCAGGGCGGCGATGCCCATGTGCGAGCGTGAGGCCGCCAGCAGGGCCGAGAGGTTGTTGGAGCGCAGGCGGCCGGTGACGGGCACGGACACGGGCTCGCCGCTGGCGTTGCGCAGGCGCCAGAGGTCGTTGCCCTGCACGCTGCTGTAGATCAGCGTGGCGTGCTCCTTGAGGTCCGAGGGGCGGCGCGGCGTGCCGCGCTTGCGCAGGTAGGCGGGCGAGGCCACCAGTACCCAGGGGTTCACGCCCAGGGTGCGTGCGCCCAGGCTGGAGTCGGCCAGCTTGCCCAGGCGCAGGGCCACGTCGATGCCGTTGGCCACCAGGTCGGTGTAGCGGTCCTCGAAGCTCAGGTCGATCTGCACCTGGGGGTTGTGCGTCATGAACTCCAGCGCCAGCGGGATCAGCACGCGCCGGCCGAAGGCCACCGAGCTGCCGATGCGCAGCTGGCCCTGCACCTGGGTCTGTCGCACCTGCACCACCTTGTCCGCCTCGGCCACGTCGTTGACGATGGTCTTGCATTTCTCGTAGTACAGCGCGCCCGCTTCGGTCAGGCTCACGCCACGCGTGTTGCGGTTGAGCAGGCGCACCTTCAGGCGCGTCTCCATGGCCGCGACCTGCTTGGTCACCGTGGGCTGGGTGGTGGCGAACTCGTGCGCGACCTTGGTGAAGCTGCCGGTCTCCACCACGCGCACGAACATGTGCATGGCATCGAGTCTGTCCATGGTGCTGTCTCCTTTTTCATTGATAGTTATTCCTGCACGGAATAAATTTTATGGTCTGTGCAGGCGTTCCGCCAACAGGCCCGTCTGCCTAGAGTTGTCTCCAGTTTGAAGGAGACCTCCATGGCGAAAATGAAAGCAATCGAAGCCGCAGTCCGCGTGCTGGAAAAAGAAGGCGTTACCGTCGCATTCGGCGTTCCCGGTGCCGCCATCAACCCGCTGTACGCAGCGTTCAAGGACCATGGCGGCATAGGCCATATCCTGGCGCGCCACGTCGAAGGCGCAAGCCACATGGCCGAGGGCTACACCCGCGCCGTGGCCGGCAACATCGGCGTGTGCATCGGCACCAGCGGCCCGGCCGGCACGGACATGATCACGGGCCTGTACTCGGCCAGCGCGGATTCGATTCCGATCCTGTGCATCACGGGCCAGGCGCCGCGCTCGCGTCTGCACAAGGAAGATTTCCAGGCCGTGGACATTGCCTCCATCGCCAAGACCGTGACCAAGTGGGCCACCACGGTGCTGGAGCCGGCCCAGGTGCCGCGCGCCTTCCAGCAGGCCTTCCACCTGATGCGCTCGGGCCGCCCCGGCCCCGTGCTGATCGACCTGCCCATCGACGTGCAGCTGGCCGAGATCGAGTTCGACATCGATACCTACGAGCCCCTGCCTGTCTACAAGCCGGCCGCCACGCGCAAGCAGGTGGAAAAGGCCATCGCCATGCTCAACGAGTCCGAGCGTCCGCTGCTGGTCTCGGGCGGCGGCGTGATCAATGCCGATGCGTCTGAGCTGCTGGTGGAGTTTGCCGAGCTGCTGGACGTGCCCGTGATTCCCACGCTGATGGGCTGGGGCACCATCCCTGACGACCACCGCCTGATGGCCGGCATGTGCGGCCTGCAGACCAGCCACCGCTACGGCAATGCCACCATGCTGGCCTCCGACTTCGTGCTGGGCATCGGCAACCGCTGGGCCAACCGCCACACGGGCTCGGTCGAGGTCTACACCAAGGGCCGCAAGTTCGTGCACGTGGACATCGAGCCCACGCAGATCGGCCGCGTGTTCGCGCCCGACTACGGCATCGTCTCGGATGCCGGCGCGGCGCTGCAGCTTTTCGTGGAGGTGGCGCGCGAGTGGAAGGCGGCTGGCCGCCTGAAGGACCGCAGCGGCTGGGTGGCCGAATGCCAGGCCCGCAAGAACAATGTGGAGTACCTGCGCAAGACCAATTTCGACAACGTGCCCATGAAGCCGCAGCGCGTCTACCAGTGCATGAACCGCAGCCTGGACAAGGACACCTGCTATGTCTCCACCATCGGCCTGTCGCAGATTGCCGGCGCGCAGTTCCTGCATGTCTACAAGCCGCGCAACTGGATCAACTGCGGCCAGGCCGGCCCGCTGGGCTGGACCGTTCCGGCCGCCCTGGGCGTGCGCGTGGCCGACCCGGCCCGCAAGATCGTGGCGCTGTCGGGCGACTATGACTTCCAGTTCATGATCGAGGAGCTGGCCGTGGGCGCGCAGTTCAAGCTGCCCTACATCCATGTGCTGGTCAACAACAGCTACCTGGGCCTGATCCGCCAGGCGCAGCGCGCCTTCTCCATCGACTACTGCGTGCAACTGGCCTTCGACAACATCAATGTCGACGACAAGGAAGAGTCCAAAGGCTATGGCGTGGACCACGTCAAGGTGGTCGAGGGCCTGGGCTGCAAGGCCATCCGCGTACACCGTCCCGAGGACTTCGCGCCCGCCATGCAGCAGGCCGAGGCCTGGATGGCAGAGCACCGCACGCCGGTCGTCGTCGAGGTCATCCTGGAGCGCGTGACCAACATCTCCATGGGCGCCGAGATCGACAACGTGATCGAGTTCGAGGATCTGGCCGCAGCGCCTGCCGACGTGCCCAGCGCGCTTGCACTGCTGGATTGACCGGCCCGCCACGGCACATCGCACGGCATTGCACTGCACTGCTTTTTCTATCGGCGGGGCACCCTGCGTGCCCTGCCGCTCCCAACCCACCAAACGACTACCGGAGACTTCTGACATGCCCCGTTTTGCTGCCAACCTCAGCATGCTGTTCACCGAGGTGCCCTTCCTCGACCGCTTCGAGCGCGCGGCGCGCGCCGGCTTCGAGGCCGTGGAATTCCTGTTTCCCTACGCCCACACGGTCCAGGAGATCAAGGAGCGCGTCGACGCCCACGGCCTGCAGATCGTGCTGCACAACCTGCCGGCCGGCGACTGGGATGCGGGCGAGCGCGGCATTGCCTGCCACCCCGACCGCGTGGACGAGTTCCGCGCCGGCGTGGCCAAGGCCGTGACCTATGGCCATGCGCTGGGCGTGCCCCAGCTCAACTGCCTGGCCGGCAAGGCGCCTGCCGGTGCCGATGCCGCGCTGCTGCGCCGCACCTTCGTGGACAACCTGCGCTTTGCCGCATCGGCGCTGAGCGCGGCCAATCTGCGCCTGCTGATCGAGCCCATCAACCCCTTCGACATTCCCGGCTTCTACCTGAACCGCACGGACGAGGCCCTGTCCATCCTCGACGAGGTGGGCGCGCCCAACGCCTTCGTGCAGTACGACATCTACCACGCGCAGCGCACCGAGGGCGAGCTGGCGGCCACGCTGCAAAAGCACCTGGCGCGCATCGGCCATGTGCAGCTGGCCGACAACCCGGGCCGCAACGAGCCGGGCACGGGCGAGATCAACTACCCCTTCCTGTTCGCGCACCTGGACCGCATCGGCTACCAGGGCTGGGTGGGCTGCGAGTACAAGCCCGCGCGCGATACCGAATCGGGCCTGGGCTGGCTGGACGCCCACACCAGCGTGCGCGCAGCAGTCGCCGCCTGAGCGCCGCCAAAGTTTTTTCAGCTTTTCAAAAACGACAAGGAGTACACAGCATGAATGCATCCTCTCTCAAGCTTGGTTTCGTGGGCCTGGGCATCATGGGCGC
The DNA here is from genome assembly GCF_001571325.1 of Delftia tsuruhatensis NBRC 16741. Classification (GTDB taxonomy): domain Bacteria; phylum Pseudomonadota; class Gammaproteobacteria; order Burkholderiales; family Burkholderiaceae_C; genus Comamonas; species Comamonas tsuruhatensis. The sequence goes on along the minus strand of NZ_BCTO01000049.1, from coordinate 68,670 downwards.
GCCCATGGCGGGCCACCTGCTCACGGCAGGCCACCAGCTGTTCGTGAACACCCTGGGCAAGATCCCCGCGCAGATCGCCGAGAGCAGCGCCACCCAGTGCACCACGGCGCGCGGCGTGGCCGAGCGGGCCGACATCATCTTCCTGATGCTGCCCGACACGCCCGATGTCGAGAAGGTGCTGTTCGGCGAGGACGGCGTGGCCGCCGGCCTCAAGGGCAGCAGCGGCAAGGTGGTGGTGGACATGAGCTCCATCTCGCCCGTGGCCACCAAGGACTTCGCTCGCCGCATCGAGGCCATCGGCGCCCAGTACCTGGATGCGCCGGTCTCCGGCGGCGAGGTGGGCGCCAAGAACGCCACGCTGTCCATCATGGTCGGCGGCCCCGAGGACGTGTTCGCGCGCGTCAAGCCGCTGTTCGAGCGCATGGGCAAGAACATCACCCTGGTGGGCGGCAATGGCGACGGCCAGACCGCCAAGGTGGCCAACCAGATCATCGTGGCGCTGAACATCGAGGCGGTGGCAGAGGCTCTGCTGTTCGCATCGCGCGCCGGCGCCGACCCGGCCCGCGTGCGCGAGGCGCTGCTGGGCGGCTTTGCCTCGTCCAAGATCCTGGAGGTGCATGCCGAGCGCATGATCAAGCGCACGTTCGATCCGGGCTTCCGCATCTCGCTGCACCAGAAGGACCTGAACCTGGCCCTGAGCAGCGCGCGCCAGCTCGGTGTGTCCCTGCCCAACACCGCCCAGGCCCAGGAGCTGTTCAACAGCTGCGTGGCCCACGGCGGCGCGAACTGGGATCACTCGGGCATGGTGCGTGCGCTGGAGATCCAGGCCAACTTCGAAGTGGGCCAGAAGGTCCCGGCCTGATGCCGCGCAACTGACAACGCGATTGGTGGGAGGGCGGCCTTGCGCCGCCCTGTTGTGAAAAGCCGCGCTCGGCAACGGGCGCGGCTTTTTCTTGCTTCAATATCCCAGCGTCTGACCGTCGGGGTTGCGCGGGTCGGAGGCGCCGTAGAGCATGCCGTCGCGCAGCTGGATGGTCTGCGTGCGGCCCATGGATGCCTTCACGGCAACGTTGTGGCCGCGCGACTTGAGCAGGGCCACGGTGTCGGGGCTGATGCCCTTTTCCACGCGCAGTTCGTCGGGCGTCCACTGGTGGTGAAAGCGCGGCGTGGCGGCGGCCTCGGCCGGGTTCATGCCGAAGTCGATGGTATTGACCACGGTCTGCAGCACGGTGGTGATGATGCGCGCGCCGCCGGGGCTGCCGGTGACCAGCACGGGCTTGCCGTCCTTGAGCACCATGGTGGGCGTCATGGACGACAGCGGGCGTTTGCCTGCGGCCACCGCATTGGCATCGCCGCCGACCAGGCCGTAGGCGTTGGCCACGCCGGGCTTGGCAGAGAAGTCGTCCATCTCGTTGTTGAGCAGGATGCCCGTGCCCTTGGCCACGATGCCGCTGCCGAAGTTGGTGTTCAGCGTATAGGTCACGGCCACGGCGTTGCCCATCCTGTCCACCACGGAGTAGTGCGTGGTCTGGTCGCTCTCGTAGGGCTGGGGCTTGCCGGGCTTGATGTCCTTGCCGGCGCGCGCCTGGTAGGGGTCGATGCCGGCGGCCAGCGCCTCGGCGTAGCGCTTGGACGTCAGGCCCTTGAGCGGCACGGTCACGAAGTCCGGGTCGCCCAGGTATTCGGCCCGGTCGGCATAGGCCAGCTTCATGCCTTCGGCCATGTAGTGGATGCTCTGTGCGCTGTTGGCGCCCCACTGGTTCATGGGCCAGCGTTCCATCATGTTGAGGATCTGGATCAGGTGGGCGCCGCCGGAGGACGGAGGTGGCATGGTCACGATCTCGTAGCCGCGATAGGTGCCGCGCACGGGCTCGCGCTCGACCACCTTGTAGTTCTTGAGATCCTGCAGCGACAGGGCGCCCGCATGCGGCGCCATCTCGGCCGCGAGCTTGCGGGCAATGGCGCCTTCGTAGAACACCTTGGAGCCCTGCTGCCCGATCAGGCGCAGCGACTGCGCCAGGTCCTTTTGCACCAGGCGGTCGCCGCGCTTGAGGGGCTCGCCGTTGCGCCAGAAGATGGCCTGGGTGGCGGGCCACTGGCCCATGTTCTTCTTTTCCTGCTCCAGGATCTTGGCCAGGGTCTCGCTGACCGTAAAGCCCTTGTCGGCCAGCTTCACGGATGGCGCAATCACCGTGGACAGCGGCAGAGAGCCCCATTTCTTCAATGCATGCTCCATGCCGGCCACGGTGCCGGGCACGCCCACGGCGTAGTGGGTGTACAGCGACTTGCCGTCAATGACCTTGCCGTCCGCGCCCACGTACATGTCCCGCGTGGCCTTGGAGGGTGCGACCTCGCGGAAGTCCAGCGCAATGTTCTTGCCGCTCTTGGCGTCGTGCACGATCATGAAACCGCCGCCGCCGATGTTGCCGGCATTGGGCAGGGCCACCGCCAGCGCAAAGCCCATGGCCACGGCGGCATCCACCGCATTGCCGCCCGACTTCAGGATCTGCAGGCCGATGCGCGAGGCCAGCTCCTGCTCGCTGGACACCATGCCGTTCCTGGCCACGACGGGATGGAATACATCCATGTCGAAGTCATAGGCTGCACTGGCCGCCTGGGCTGCATTGCTTTGCGTGATGGGCGCTGCCGCCGGTGCAGGTGCTGCGGCCACCGGCGCTGGCGGCGCCGAGGCCGCGGGCGGCTGTGTGCTGCTGCAGGCGGCCAGGCTGGCAATGGCCAGCGCCAGGCTGGTTGCCAGCAAGGGGGAGCGAAATGGCATCGGTATCTCCTTGGCAGATGAAACAGTGGAACCGTTGAAATGAGCGAAAGTCCTTTGCCGCCCGGTATGCGATGGCCGCAGGGCCTGCAGCCGGGGCGGCGGCGGACCACAGTGTAGAAGCATGGCGTTGCAGGCCTGCCCACGGGCCGCTGCCGACGCCGAAAGTGCGGGTATCTGCCTAGGCTCAAGCTGCATGGCGCACTTCAAGGGCGTACAAAAACTGTATACACTTTGCGAATGCACGAGGGGGCCGCGAGTGCTGTCGCGCGCCGCGCTTCGTGCATCGACCAACCAATGACAACCGGGCGGGCCAGCTCCCGCCGCACAGGAGATTTCCATGGGCCTGAGCACCCACGTCCTCGACACCATGAATGGCTGCCCCGCAGCCGGCATGGCTGTCGCGCTGTATTCCACCGATGGCGACCAGGCCACGCTGATCAAGAGCCTGGTGCTCAACCACGACGGCCGCACCGATGCGCCGCTGTTCGACAACAACAGCCTCAGGACCGGCACCTACCGGCTGACCTTCGACGTGGCGGCCTACTTCAAGGCCCGTGGCGTGCAACTGCCCGAGCCCAACTTCCTCAACAAGGTGAGCCTGGACTTCGGCGTGGCCCATGCCGACCAGCATTACCATGTGCCCCTGCTGGTCAGCCCCTGGAGCTATTCGACGTACCGGGGCTCCTGAGCCCTGGACTGCAGGCGCAGGCTGTCGGGGGATGGCCTGGAGTGAAACCTGAAATGACGAACGGCCCGCATTGCGGGCCGTTGCTTTTGCATCTCCAGCAAGCGTGCGGCCTACTTGCCCTTGGAATGCCCCATGGCCACGACCAGGGCCGAGATGAAGAAGAAGGCCTGCAGCTCCAGCGCCCAGCCTCCCGAGCTGTGCAGCTGCATCACCTGGCCCGTGTGCACCAGCGCGAAGGCCACGATCATGTTGACCGCAATCACCAGCGCCGCGGGCACCACCCACAGGCCCACCAGCAGCAGCAGCGGCGCCACCACCTCACCCAGATACACCGCATAGGCCAGCCAGCCAGGCGCGCCCGCGGACTCCACCATGCGCTCGATGCTGCCTATGCCGTAGCGGATCTTGGCCCAGCCATGAAAAAGCAGCAGGACCGCAAGCGTGACGCGCAACAGCACCATGGCTGCCTGGGGATGGTGAAAGTGGCTCCAGAACTTCATGAACTCCCTCGATGTGGATGGGCCCGGTGGGCCGGGTGTTGCTGTGGGTGCATTCTGGCATCAGCGGGCTTTCGGTGTCGGCTGTGGCGGCCCGGAACGGGATTTTCAGACATTTCCTGCGGGCCTGTAGTCCTATGGCGCAACTTGTGACATGTCTCATCACAAGTACCGCAAAGCGGCCTAGCATCGTCCCCAGCCTGTCTCCGAAGCGGTTTGCGAGCACTGGTAGGGGTGCCCGGGACCGGGAGGCAAGGTGATCAATCCAATGAACCGATGGGGTCTCCCCAAAACGTCCAATCAAGAAAGGCAGGTTTTCCCATGCGTCAGTTTTCTTTGCGTACCGTCGTGATGGCCACTGCACTGGCGGCCGGCAGCGTGGCCATGGTCGGCTGCACCACCACCAAGCCGGAAACCCAGTCCGCGCCGCGTGCTGATTCCACCACCGTCAATGCGCGCGCCAACGCTGCGCTGGAGCGGCTGTACCAGACGGCGCCGGGCTCCAAGGAAATGGTGGCCCGCTCCAAGGGCGTGCTGATCTTCCCCTCGGTGATCGGCGGCAGTTTCGTCATCGGTGTGGAGCATGGCCGCGGCGTGCTGCGCGTCGGCGGCCAGAACAAGGGCTTCTACAGCACCACGGGCGCCTCGGTGGGCTGGCAGGCAGGCGGCCAGTCCAAGGCTGTGATCTATGTGTTCAACACCCAGGAAGCGCTGGACAAGTTCCTTGCCAGCGACGGCTGGTCCGTGGGCGCGGATGCCACGGTGGCCGCAGGCAAGGTGGGCGCCAATGGCAGCGTGGACACCACGACTGCCCAGGGCCCCGTCACCAGCTACGTGCTGACCAACGCGGGCCTGGAAGCCGGCGTGTCGCTGCAGGGCTCGAAGATCACCAAGGTGGTCGAATGATCCCGGCCCTGAGGGGCCTTTGAACGAAACCGGCCTGCGGGCCGGTTTTCTTTTGTGCGGGCGGATCAGGCGCCGCCGGTTGCGCCGTCTTCACTGGCGGATTGCGGCGCAGCGGGCGCGAGCACGGCCTGCTCTATGCGTTCCAGGCGCTTTTCGATGCGCTCCACGGCTTCGGCGCTCATCTTGATGTCGTAGATGCTCACGGGCTCTTCGCATTCCAGCGAAGGGTCCGTCGAGGCCGACAGGCGGCCCAGCAGGGGGGCCTCGAACGTGGTCTGCAGCCGGGCCACGACTTCGGCGTTCATGGAACGGCCGGTGCGCTTGGCTGCCTCCTCGACGAGGTCCTTGAGTTCCTGCGGCAGGCGCAGCTTGTACTGAGGATCGGTCTGTTTCATCGCCGGCAATCATGGACCGGAAAGGTATTGACTGCAAGGGACCTGATAGGTATTGTTGCTTCGGGACCAGCACGGTCCCGCGCAAGGGATGCCATGAAGACAGTGAAGCAATCGGGCCACAGCCATCAGGAACCCTCACCGCAGCACCAGGAGGTGCTGGCGGTGGATGCGTTGTGCCATATGGGAGCGGCCCTGGGCGTGCTGGAGCTGCATGCCGAACGCGCCGGCTCGGCCATGGTATGTGCCGCGCGTGATTTGCTGCGTGGCTACCACGCCAGCGCTGACCAGGCGGTGGCCGGCCTGCAGGCCGGCGACCGCTCGGCAGGCGTGCTGCCGCAGCTGTCGCAGGACCTGGGCTATGCCATCGAGGTCATCGATCGCGTGAACGATGACGCACCGGACGACCTGGTGCTCTATGCCGTGACCTGCCTGCTCAGAAGCGCCCGAAGCTTCGCCGACGGCCAGCCGTGCGCAGCGGCCTGAGGCTCAGAGCTGGCCCTCGGTCAGCGTGTCGAGCTGGAAGCGGCCGGACTTGTCCCAGAGCCAGGTATCGGTATAGGTGATGCGGGCGGCGCCGGCAGGAGCGGGGAAGGGCGCGGCGGCGCGCACCAGGCGCTCGATCTCGCTCACCACCTCGGGGGCATGGCCGGGCGCGCGCATCCAGTGCAGGCGCTGGACCTGGCCGTTGCGGTCGATCTGGACCTGGAGCACGCCGATCGCGTAGAGCATGGGTGGCAACTGGCCCTTGTAGATGCGATCGGCATTGCGCGCGTACAGATGGTTGGCGGCCACCTTGCGGTACTGCAGCTGTGCGCTGGAGCTGACGTCGTCGGGGCGCGGGCCGGGGCCGGGCGGGGACTTGCAGGCCGTGACCAGGGAGGCAATGGCGGCCATCAGGCCGGCCCACAGCCAGGGGCGGCCGGAACGTGGCTTTTGCACGGAACTGTGCTGCGTGGAATCAGGGGAATCGGGCATGATTGCGAGCGTATCCTGAAACACTGCGGCACCGGCAGTCGGAGCGCAAAACTCAAGTGCCGCAGCGGACAATCCCGCAACAAATTCCAACGAAGCCCGCAGGCGCCACGACGGGCTGTCAGGTGCGCCCATGTGGAGTGACACGTTCAACAAAGTCGAGCAGGGCCTTGCGCAGGGGCCGCTGTGCTGGGTCGAAGTGATGGACTCGCGAGGCTCCGTGCCGCGCGAGCGCGGCGCCTGGATGGCGGTGTTCGCCGACCGCGTGGCCGGCACCATCGGCGGCGGGCACCTGGAGTTCGATGCCATCGACAGGGCCCGCAGCCTGCTGCGCGGCTGGGCAACGCCTGGCGAGCAGGGTAGCCAGGGCGGCCAGGTCGCCACCGAGCACCAGCACCGCTATCCGCTGGGCCCCAGCCTGGGCCAGTGCTGCGGCGGCGTGGTGATGCTGAGGTTCGTGCTGGTGCCCCAGGGCCGCATGGACATGCTGCGCGAGCGGCTGCAGCCGCCGCGCGACTGCGTGGCCCTGTTCGGCGCAGGCCACGTCGGCCATGCGCTGGTGCGCCTGCTGTGCAATCTTCCCTACCGCGTGATGTGGGTGGACAGCCGCGATTCGGTCTTCCCCGAGGAGGAGCACGAGCTCGTGCAGTGCGAGTATTCAGACCCCGTGCAATCGGCCGTGGCCGATCTGCCTGCAGGCTCCCAGGTGCTGATCATGAGCTTCAGCCATGCCGAGGACCTGGAGGTGGTCGCCCAGTGCCTGGGCCGCCAGCGCCAGCACGGCGACCTGCCCTATGTGGGCCTGATCGGCAGCGCCACCAAATGGGCCACCTTCCGGCGCAGGCTGCGCGAGCGCGGCTTCAGCGATGCGGAGCTGGACCATGTGACCTGCCCCATCGGCGTGCCCGGCATCAAGGGCAAGGAGCCCGAGGTGATCGCGGTGGCCGTGGCGGCGCAGCTTCTGCAGCGGCGCAGCGCGGTGTCCGCGCGGAATCAGGGAAATCTCTAGTGAATTGATGCTGCGCAAGCCGATGGGCTGGCGAAAAATTGCATACACTTTGTGTCTACGAAATGGTCGCAGCGGTGCACCGGCGGTATATCTACCGGGTGCGCGGCCTTTTTCTTCTGCTCAGAGCGCCCGCAGTGGTGAGCAGGTTGAACACCGGCGGCCCCCACGCTGCCAAGGTTGAGAGCTATGGAAAGCTACATTCTCGACTGGGCCAACCTGCTGTTGCGGTGGCTCCACGTCATTACGGCCATCGCCTGGGTCGGTTCCTCCTTCTATTTCGTCTTCCTCGACAGCAGCCTGACGCCGCCCGTCGATGACGATCTCAAGAAGCAGGGCGTCAGCGGCGAACTCTGGGCCGTGCACGGCGGTGGGTTCTACCACCCCGTCAAGTTCAATGTCTCCCCGCCCAAGCTGCCGGACCACCTGCACTGGTTCTACTGGGAAAGCTACACCACCTGGCTCAGCGGCTTTGCGCTGCTGACGGTGTCGTACCTGTGGAACGCCAAGATCTACCTCGTCAATCCGGCCGATCCCAACGCCATGGGCTCGGCTGCGGCCATTGCCTCGGCCCTGGCCTTCCTGGTCGTGTTCTGGCTGCTGTACGACGGCATCTGCCGCGTCTTCGGCCAGAAGAAGAACGGCGACGCCACGGTGGGCGCCATGGTGCTGGTGCTGGTGTGCATCGCGGCCTTCCTGGCCTGCCACATCTTCCCGGGCCAGGCCGCCTTCCTGCTGATGGGCGCCATGCTGGCGACCTCGATGAGCGCCAACGTGTTCTTCTGGATCATCCCCGGCCAGCGCACGGTGGTGAAGGCCCTGAAGGAAGGCCAGCCCGTGGATCCCATCCACGGCAAGCGCGGCAAGCAGCGCAGCGTGCACAACACGTACTTCACGCTGCCGGTGCTGTTCGCCATGCTGTCCAACCACTACGGCTGGCTGTACAGCCATGAGCTGAACTGGCTGGTGCTGATCCTGATGATGTTCGCAGGCGCCGCCATCCGCCAGTTCTTCGTGATGCGCCACGGCTTCAAGCTGGGCCGCAATGCCCATCCCTGGCCCTACGCCCTGGTCGGCGTGCTGGTGCTGATCGGCACGGCCGTCTGGCTCAAGCCCGCGCCGGCGCCTGCCGCAGCGCCTGCGTCGGCTCCCGCCGCCGTGCAGTCGCCTGCCGCAACGACCGAGCCCGCAGCAGCGGCTCCCGGTGGTGACTCGGCAGCGCCGGCTGCGCCTGCAGCCCCTGCGTCCCCGGCTGCCGCCGCTCCTGCCGACGGCGCCGTCGGCTATGCCCAGCTCGCGCCCTTCTTGCAGCAGCATTGCGTGGTCTGCCACGGTGCCGCCCTGCAGCAAAAGAATGTGCGCCTGGACTCGCCCGAGCAGGTCAAGGCCCATGCCCAGCAGATCTACCAGCAGGTGGTGCAGCTGCGCAAGATGCCCTTCGGCAATCCGGGCGCCCTGAGCGATGACGAGCGCGGCATGGTCAAGCGCTGGTACGAATCGGGTGCATCGGTGAACTGATCATCCTGCCGCGCCCATGCGCTGCCAGCCACCCGCCCGCAGTCTCGCAAGAGCCTGCGGGCTTCTTGTTTCAGGCAGGCCAGGCCGCTGCGGTGCCGTGCAGGGCCGGATGCCGCGCTTCATCGTGCGGCGTGTGCAGCGCGATGGCGCCGCGCCCCGGCAGGCTTTGCGCCTTGGCCTGCTGCTTGGCCAGGGCCGCGAGGTTGGCGATGTCCTCGGGTGCCAGCAGGCTGCCCGGCGCGACGCGCACCACGCCGATGGACAGCGTGGTGCAGGCAAAGAATCGCCGGATGCCGTGGCGGTCCTCGGCCCAGATGCCGCCGGCCTCGCGCGCCTGGTCGTCGAACAGCTGGCGCGCCTCGCCTGCGAAGGCGCCGACGATGTCCTCGCAGCGCTGCTGCCAGTCCTCGCTTTGCAGCAGCAGCATGAAGTCGTCCCCGCCCACATGGCCCACGAAGTCGCGCCGCGCGTCGCAGTGCGCCACGGCCAGCCGCGCCACCAGGCGGATCATCTGGTCGCCGCGCCAGTAGCCGTAGTGGTCGTTGAAGGGCTTGAAGTGGTTGAGGTCGGCGTAGCAGGCCACGAAGCCGGCGCCGCTGTCCAGCAGGCGCTGCATGTGCAGGCTGATGGGGATGTTGCCGGGCAGGAAGGTCAGCGGGTTGGCGTGGCGCGCGGCCTCGATGCGGGCCTCGGTCACGCGGCGCACCAGCTGCTCGCCCGTGCCCAGGCCCACATAGCGGCCGTTGTCGGTGACGATGAAGCCGTCGCTCAGGTAGCGCTGGTCCTGCGAGGTCAGGATGCCGACGAGCTGGTCCACATCGCAGTCCAGCTCCACGATGCGCGGCTGCACGTTGGCAAAGGCCAGGCAGGGCTTGCGTCCGTGGACTTCACGGAAGTACAGCGTGGCGTAGTGGTTCATGAACTGCTGGCGGTTGATGAGGGCCAGCGGCCGGCCGGCCTCCACGACGGCAATGGCGTGCAGCTGCTGCCCGGCCTGGAACAGCTCGGCCACCTCGTCGTTGCTGGCCGCCGGTGCCACGCAGGGCGCCTGCATCACCATCAGGTTGCGCAGCACGCCCGGGCGGGCGCTGTGGCCCTGGTGGGGCAGCACGGCCACGCGCGGGTCCTGCGCCACGCTCAGCGCCTGCGGGCTGATCTGCGGCTGGGCGGCTTCGGCGGGCCGGCCCAGCAGCCATCCCTGGCCGTACGCAATGCCCAGGTCGCGCAGGGTGCGCAGCTCGTCCTCGGTCTCTATGCCTTCGGCGATCAGCGTGGTTCCGAAGACCTCGGCAATGCCCTTGATGGCCTGCAGCAGCTGCAGCGTGGCCGGGCGCTGCTCGATCTGGTGGATGAAGTACTTGTCGATCTTGACGAAGTCCGGCTTGGCCTCGGACCACAGGCGCAGGCTGGAGCGGCCGTCGCCAAAGTCGTCGAGCGCCAGGCGCGCGCCCGTGGCGTGCACGGCCTTGACGGCGGCGCAGACGGCGGGCATGTCGGTCACATGGTCGTGCTCGGTGATCTCCACCACCAGGGACCGCGCCTGCACGCCGAAGCCGCGCACCGTGTCCCCGACCATGCCGGGGCCGCAGACACCCACGGCCTGCACCAGCGCCTGGGCGCTGAGGTTGACGAACAGCCGGCCCGGCGCGCCCTGGCGGCCCCAGTCCTGCAGCGCCACGCAGACCGCCAGCAGCTCGAATTCCCGAAGAATGCCCTCGGCCGCAGCGCCCTTGAGCAAGGCGTCGGGCGTGTGCAACGGCATGCCCCGGGGGCCGCGGATCAGCGCCTCATGCGCATAGATGCTGCCGCTGCGCAAGTCGGCCAGCGGCTGGAAGACACAGTACAGGCCGCCCGCGCGCATGAGCTTTGCCACGGGGCCTGCACCGGACCGCACTGCGGCCGACAGCACGGCCGCCGCAGCGGGCAGGCTGGCGAGCATCTGGGGATCGATCATGGGCTCAACTTTTCAGTTGGATACATTACGTTTCATTGGTGACATATTTGTGACAAGTATGCCGCCTGTCGGCGTGCGTGCTGGCGGCCGATTGACGTGGCTCAAAACGCGGCGGCTGCAAAGCCGGCAAAGTTGCGTGCATGTTCGCCCTGTCTTCCTTGCAAGCTTTCGCCTTCGCGCCGGGTTCCGCCCAGGTGTTGGCCGCGGGTACCTGGCTCAGGCTGCGTCGGCAGTCGCCGGATACGGTGATGTATCTGGAACGCGGTCGCGTGCTCCTGGGCATAGGCCAGGGTGGGCAGATGCGCCACCAGCTGGGTGTGGTGGAGGGGCCGGCCTGGCTGGATGCGGCCTTTGTGCTGCAGCGGCGCGGCAGCAGCCTGGACATGCTGGCCGACAGCGATGTCCGCGTGCAGCAGTTGCCCCAGGCCGACTTCCTGCAGGCCGTCTCGCAACTGCCGTCTCCCGCCCAGCAACTGCTGCAGGACATGGCCCAGGCCTACTGCGCCCAGACCGAGCTGGCCGTGAGCCGCCTGTCCAAGGATGCCGAGGCACGCTGCGCACAGTGGCTGCTGCGCCATGCCATGCCGCACGAGGCGGGCGGCCTGCGCGTGACGCTGCACCTGCGCAAGCGGCTGATCGCCGCCCAGCTCGGCATTGCGCCCGAGACCTTCTCGCGCGTGCTGCGCCAGTTGCGTGAACATGGACTCATCGCGGGCCGGGGCAATGTCATCGATCTGCCCAAGCCTGCGGCGCTCGAGGTGCTGGCGGTAGGCTGATTCCCACGCCGCTGACGGGTGCCGGCCTGCAAGCGCCGGGCCTTGCGGGGCGGGGTATCCACTGGTTCGCGGGTTCCACCCAGTGGGACGGCTTTCGGGTCTGCATATATTGAGGGCGTCATGTCACTGGACGCCCGTCGATCCCCCTTTTTCCAGGCGCTGCTGGCATCCCAGGATGCTCCGCAGGAGCCGGACTCGCCCTCGTGGCCGCGCGCGTCCACAGGCTGGGGTGCCATGCGCTGCACGGTGCTGGCGCTGGCCGCGGCGGCCGTGCTTGTGGTGGGCCTGGGCAGTGCCTGGTGGGTATCGCACAGCATGCGCCAGCAGACGCTGGAGCGCGCCATGGCCCGGCAGGCCGACGAGGTCGATACCGTGGCGCGCATGCTGGCCTCGCGGCTGGAGCAGCAGCAGCGCCTGCTGTGGGTGCTGGCCCAGGGCATGGCCGACCAGGGCGGCGACCCCAGCCGCCTGATGGGCGAGATGCTGCGCGGAGACGCATCCGTGCGGCTGTTCGACACATTGCAGCTGGCCGATGCGCGTGGGCAACTGCAATTGAGCCTGCGCGGCGGCCGCTCCGAACCCCTGGTCGATCTGGACGAAGGCGTGCGCGACGTGATGCGGCGCAGCCTGGCCGATGGCAAGCCCGTGGTCTCCACCATGGTCCGCAAGGGGGCCGATCCCGCAATGATGGAGTTGCTGTACGCCGTGCCGCTGCGCGCCGGCAACGGCACGGTCAGCGGCGTGCTTTCGGCGGGCGTGCGCATGTCCGGCCAGGCGCTGCTGCCGCCCGGCATCGACCCTTCGCGCTCCGCAGGGCGGCTGCTGGTCATGCAGCGCGACGGGCAGATCCTGGCCCACTCCGATCCCGCGCGCTGGACGGCGCGCGCCGAGGCCGAGCCCGGCCTGGGCGCGGACTGGTTGCAGGACCCTTCCGCCGGCGGCCTGCAGGTGGGCCCCGATACCCAGCGTCGCGCCGGCTACCTGGTGACGACGGCCGGCATGCCGCTGCCGCAGTGGCTGGTGGTCAGGATCACCCCCGAGGAAGCCATTGCGCCCAGCCTGGCGCCGCGCGTGCTCTGGTGGCTGCTGGCAGCCGTCGCGGGGGTCACAGCGCTGCTGGTGCTGCTGCTGATCCTGGTCACCGAACCCATGGCCGCCTTGCATCGCAGTGCACGCCAATGGCTGGCGAGCCAGGGGCGGCTGATGGCCGAAGAGCCCGATCCCGCGCCGGAGCCTGCGCCAGGCCATGCCGAGGAAGGCGGCTGGCGCATGCCCTGGACCCATGCCTGGGGAGAGGCCTCCACGCTGTGGCAGGCCCTGCACCGCCTGGGCCAGATGGGCCAGGACCAGGCCCACGAGGTCGGCCGGCTGCAACTGCAGCTGCAAACGCTGATGGACTACGCGCCCGTGGGCCTGGTGGTCACGCACGCGGCGCATCTGGAGCTGGTGGGCCTGCAGGCCGCGCGCATGCTGGGATATCCGCCGCGCGAACTGCAGGGGCAGGCGATACGCCAGCTGTGCGCCTCCGACGCTGCGCACGCCCAGTTGCTGGAGCGTGTGCGCAAGGACCTGGACATGTACGGCCAGTTCGACAGCGAGCAGTGCTTTGTCCGCAAGGACGGCCGCCCCATCTGGGTGCGCCTGCACGGCCAGAGCCTGCAGCGCCTGCAGCGCGGCCTGGAGCCACGCGCCGTGGTGCCGGCCGATCCCACCCTGGTCTGGGTGGTCGAGGACGTGACCATGCAGCGTCTGGTGCGCGAGCAGCCGGGCTGGAAGGCCATGCACGATCCGCTGACCCTGCTGCCCAACCGCGAGGCCTTTGCCATGCGCCTGCATGAATGGCTGCAGGAATGCAGCGCCGCCCAGCGCCTGCCCGCCGAGGCGCTGCAGGAAGAGGCCTCCTCCTCGCAAGCCGACGCCGAGGTTGCTGCCGTGGCCACGGCCGCGGTCGAAGTCGCCATTTCTCCCATGCCGCACCATGGCGTAATCCTGTTCCTGGACCTGGACCACTTCGCCCACGTCAACCAGCAGGGAGGCCATGCGGCCGGCGACGAGGTGCTGTGCCACATGGCCCGGCTGATCGACAGCGTGGTGCGGCCCTTGGGCTGGGTGGCGCGCCTGGGCGGCGACGAGTTCGCCGTGCTGCTGGCCGGCGTCCCGGCCGAGCAGGGCATGCTGCTGGCGCAGAGCCTGTGCATGGCCGTGCAGGACTGGGAAGGCGCGCACGAGGGCCAGCGCTACCTGATGGGCGCCAGCGTCGGCATGGTGGTGCTCGATGCCCGCCAGCACACGGTCAGCAGCGCGCTGCGCTCGGCCGACATGGCCTGCTATGCGGCCAAGCGCAAGGGCCGCAACCGCGTCGAGGTGCTGGAGGCCGCATGAGCGCCGGGGCCGCGCCTCATTCGAAGGATTCGCTGAAGCGCCGCAGTCCCTCGGGATCGATCAGGGTCAATGCCCCATAGGAGACGCGGACCGCTCCGATGTCCTCCAGCTCTCCCAGGGTGCGATTGACGATCTGGCGCGACACGCCGGCCAGGCTGGCCAACTCCTCCTGCGACATGCCCAGGTGCCGGTTGCCGGTGTCCGGATACAGCCTCGAATCGGTCAGCTCCGAGATGCAGTGCGCCACATGGCGGCTGGAATGGTGCAGCCGCGCATGCTCGCAGCGGCCGATGAACTGGCCCAGGCGCGCATTGAGCTGGTCCAGCAGGAAGCGGTTGAAGCCGAGGCTGCGCTCCAGCAGCCAGTGAAAGGTGCTGGCCGGCATCAGTGCCACCAGCGTATCCTCGATCGCCGTCGCGTCGAACGGCCAGCATTCGTGCTTGAGCAGTGTGCCCTCGCCGAACCAGCAACCCGGGGTAAAGGTGGCCAGCGTGGTGCTGCGCCCGGTAGGCGACAGCGCATGGATCTTGACCGCTCCCTGGACGATGCCGGCCCAGTGGCCGGCCCGGTGCGTCTTGTGGCAAAGCGGGGCGCCGGCCGGTATGTGCCGCAACAGCACCTCCCGCCGCAACCTGAGCAGGTGGGCCCTGCTCAGGTGGGGCGCAAAGGGCGCGGACTTGAGGACGGCGTTGATCGTGGGCGGCTGCATGGTGCTTGATGCAAATCTTCAATGAAAGTCTGCTGCTTCATTGCATGGATTGGCACGCTGCAAACCCTGATCACCGGCCCCCGGACCCCTGCGGGACTTCGCGCAGGGTGCAGCTCAATCGTTGCGCGAGACCGGCGCAGGCCCGGCCTTGGTGCCCGCCGGGCCGGCACTGAAATCGGTCAGGAAGGCCGCCTCCTGGCTCTGGCCCGTTCCGGCCTGGCTCCAGTCGCACACTCCTGCCGCAAACACTGCGGCAAGGCGCTTTTGCTGGGCCGGGCTGAAGGTGATGCCGGCGTACTCCGGGCTGGTGAACGAAAGGGGCTTGAGCTGGCACTGGTAGATGTCCTCCGCGAGCGGACCTCCGGCCACCTGGCGTGGCGACAGGGTCGGCTTGAGGGGACAGGCTGGGTCGTCCAGGGCCAGGACTTTGTCGAGATCCGAAGGGGCGGCTCCCGTTGCGGCGATGCATCCATCCCTGACATCCGAAGGCCTGTTGCGCACCACTTTCTGTGCCAGCGCCGCGCCGGTGGTGTCGCGCTCCACGGCGGTCAGCCAGCGGTCCATCATGACAAAGGCCTCGCGTCGCATGGCAGGGGCGATCAGCAGCGGGACCATGCCCTTGCTGGCGCGGATCACGTGGTTGTCATGGTGGCCGTTGGCGGCATCCAGCCGTGCGCGTTGCTGCAGGCTGCGCCAGGTCATGTGGATGTCGCTGCCGCCCTCGGGCCGCAGGTCGATGATGGCCACCTGGGACAGGTTCCTGCCGTTGCTGGTGAGGCCACTGCTGTAGAGCCTGGGCAGCAGGCTGGCCACGGCCCGCTCGCGGGCTGCCGGCCTGGACGCAGTGCCGCCGGTCCAGTCCATGTCGTTGGTGTAGCTGCCGATGCCTTCGTTGAGCTGCACGAAAGCCTCCGCGTCGATGGCGCCCGACTGCAGTGCCTTGAGTCCGTACTGCAGGCCCGTGTTGTCATACGGCAGCTGCGGCTTGGTGTGGCCGTCGGTGTCCTTGAACGTCCCGAACACCGGGACCAGCATGTCGTGGATCGAGCAGCGCACGCCCTGGCCGCGTGTGCGCGGGTCGTAGACGATGGAGGCGGGAAAGCCCACGCCGCAGTTGTCGGGCAGCCGGGGGTTCTGGGGGGCGATGAAGCTCCCTACCCATTTGTCGCAGTAGCTGGCCGGATGGCCATTGATGGCGGCCTTCGCGGTGTCGCTCAGTGCCTGTCCTGCGGCCGTCCTGTAGTAGTTGGACAGCAGGCCGCAGTCGCGTGTTTCCATCCAGGTGGACACCGCATCGGGATAGCTCAGCCCCGTCTGTATGCCCTGCAGCAGACCCGGCATGGCGGAGGCGATCACTGTCTGCATCATGGAGCCACCCGAGTCGCCGTCGCCCATGGTGTAGCGCACTTCGCCGTAGTTCTCGATCAGGTGCTCCTTGATGCGCATCATGTTCTCGGCGGCCAGCAACTCGTTGTTGTTGTGCAGGTGGTTGGTCAGCATGGCTTTCACGACCATGTGGCCTGCCGCGAGCGCGTTGGGGTCGAACGGCAGGCTGCCGCTGAACTGGTCGAGGAGGTTGACCGCCGGCTCCTGGAAGCGATTGCCGGAAGCGGCTGCGCCGAATCGCCACAGCACCTTGCCGTTCCATCCCTTTTGCGGCTCCCAGGGCGTCCAGGCAAGCGCGGGGTCATGGTAGGCCAGGATCTGGTAGGTGCCGCGGCCCATGACGCCAGTTTCCATGCGCAGCAGGTGCTTGACCGTATCTCCGCGGTCGTTGGTGAAGTCGGCGATCTCGCTGTCGGCCGGGCGCTGCGATGGGTCGTAGGCCACATGGCAGGGCGTGGCGCCTGCCGGACCCATCGTGCAGGCGCTGCCTTGCCTGGCCTTGGGCATGTAGTAGTAGGTGTACTGGGTCCTGGTATTGCACTGGACATCCACCGGATCGGTATCGAGACCGCTGACGCGCGTGGTCACGGTCGCCGAAAGTGCCGTGCCGGGCACCGAAACGGTGGCTTGCGCGCCATTGCGCGTGGCGCAGATCCACGGCGCGGTCTGCGGCCCGGCGAAGATGGGATCGCCCCGGCCATGGTTGGTGATGTCCAGCCGTGCCCTCGCGCTGCCGGCCGCCGTGGCGGTGAGGGTGTTGGCGCCCACCCTCAATCCCTCGACCCGGCCCAGAATGCGGCCATTGGCGCGCTGGGCGAACCGGGCGGTGACATCCGTGCCATTGAGCGCCACCTTCAGCGCACCGGGCGGGCTGCCCTTGGGCAGCACAATTTCAATATAGGCATTGCCGTCGCTGATCATGTCGGCCCGGTTGGACAGGCTGCGTATCTCGATGACACCCAGGCCTGAATCACCGCTGCCGCCGCAGGCGGTCAGCACACTGGCGAGCGTGGCTGCGGCCACCATGCCCGAAAAAGGGGTTGGCTGTTTCATCGTCTTGTCTCCTGCAATCCACTTCCTTTTGAAGCGATTTCATTGAATCACGCTAACAGCCTGGAAGTCTGTATAGGTTTGGACAATGGTTTGCCGGCGACTGGCTCGCATATTGCATGTGCTGCGTGCACAAGTGTTTAACCGCCCCTGCCCAGGGCATTCTTGGTGCTTGTATCTAGCTGGCGGGGGTCATGGCTGGGTTACGCTGCGGGCTCCCCATGACCTGCGGCGCGTCCCCGGCGCGACCGCTCTTTTTTTCGCTGATTGCTTCGCTACATGCGCGACCAGGCCCTGTTCGACAAGATTGATCTGCACCTGATACGGGTGCTGCACACGGTGCTGACCGAGCGCAGCGTCTCGCGTGCCGCATTGCGCCTGGGCATGCACCAGCCGGCGGTGTCCGCCGCGCTCAAGCGCCTGCGCGACCTGGCCGGCGATTCGCTGCTGGTGCGCTCGGGCGCGCACATGCAGCCCACCGAGGCCGGGCTGCGCATGGTGCAGCCGGCGGCCGACATCCTGCGCGCGGCCGAAGGCCTGTTCAGCGATGCACGGCATTTCGATCCCCGCACCTCCACGCGCACCTTCCGCATCGCCGCCAGCGACTACCTGGACCCGCTGTTCCTGCCGCGCCTGGTGGCCCATCTCAAGACCGAGGCGCCCGGCTGCCCCGTGGACATCCTGGCCCTCAACGGCGACGCGCACTACGAGGTGCAACTGGCCCAGGGCGATGTGGACGTGGTGATCGGCAACTGGCCCGAGCCGCCGCAGGGCCTGCACATGGCCAGCCTGTTCGAGGACGAGGTGGTCTGCCTGGTCAGCCCCCAGCACCCGGCCGTGCGCCGCGGCTGGGACGTGGCCCAGTGGCTGGAGGCCGAGCACATCGCGCCCACGCCCACCTACCCGGGCGCGCGCGGCGTGATCGACGACCAGCTCTCCCGCATGGGCCTGCAGCGCCAGGTGGCGGCGCGCTGCGCGCATTTCAGCCTGATTCCCGACATCGTGGCCACCAGCTTGCTGGTGCTGACCACGGGGCGGCTGTTCTGCGAGCGCTTCAGCCAGCGCCTGCCCCTGGTGATCCTGCCTTGCCCGGTGGAGTTTGCGCCGCTGGTGTACTACCAGCTGTGGCATGCCCGCACGCACATGGGCGCGTCCACGCGCTGGCTGCGCGACGCCGTGCGGCAGGTGGCGCTGATGTCCCGTGCCCGCTAGGCGACGGCGACAGGAACCGCCTTTTGGGTGAACAAAGTGATGGCCGATATGAGGGCCGCCGACGCGGTTTCAAGGACTTGTGTTCCAGTTTGTTGCAGAAATTGAAAGACAATCCCAGCCATGAATCCCCCCGATACAGTCCCCCTGCCAGCAGCAGCGCCGCCGCGGCTTCAGCTGACAGGCATCACCAAGCGCTATCCGGCGGTGGTGGCCAACAACGGCATCTCGCTGACCGTGGGCGCCGGCGAAGTGCATGCCATCCTGGGCGAGAACGGCGCCGGCAAGTCCACGCTGATGAAGATCATCTACGGCGCCGTCAAGCCCGACGAGGGCCGCATCGAGGTCGATGGCAAGCCGGTTCACATCCGCAACCCGCAGGAGGCGCGCCAGCTGGGCATCGCCATGGTGTTCCAGCATTTCAGCCTGTTCGACACGCTGTCCGTGGCCGAGAACGTCTGGCTGGGCCTGGACAAGAGCCTGCCGCTGGCCGAGGTGGTGCAGCGCATCGAGTCCACGGCGCATGACTACGGGCTGGAGGTCGATCCCCACCGCCCCGTGCACACGCTGAGCGTGGGCGAGATGCAGCGCGTGGAAATCATCCGCGCCCTGCTCACGCACCCGCGCGTGCTCATTCTTGACGAGCCCACCTCGGTGCTCACGCCGCAGGCGGTGGAGAAGCTCTTCGTGGTGCTGCGCCGCCTGGCGTCCGAGGGCTGCTCCATCCTCTACATCAGCCACAAGCTGCACGAGATCCGCTCGCTGTGCACGGCCTGTACCGTGCTGCGCGGCGGGCAGGTGACGGGCGTGTGCAATCCGGCCGTGGAGAGCAATGCCTCGCTGTCGCGGCTGATGATCGGCTCGGAGCCGCCCGAGCTCACGCACCGCGAATCCCAGGTCGGCGCCAGCGTGCTGCGCGTGCAGGGCCTGGCGCTGCCGCGCTCGGAGCCCTTCGGCGTGGACCTGCATGGCATACAGCTCGATGTGCGCGCGGGCGAAGTCGTGGGCATCGCCGGTGTCTCGGGCAATGGCCAGAAGGAATTGCTGTATGCGCTGTCCGGCGAGGACACGCGCGCAGCGCCCGAAATGGTGCAGATTGCCGGCCGGGAGGCGGGGCGCCTGGGCCCCGGCCGGCGCCGTGCGCTGGGCCTGCACTTCGTGCCGGAGGAGCGTCTTGGCCGCGGTGCCGTGCCCAGCATGGGCCTGGCGCACAACCTGCTGCTGACGCGCAAGACCGCGCTGGGCAAAGGCGGCTGGATTCGCATGGGCCAGCTGCAGGAGCAGGCGCGCGCCATCATTGCGCGCTTCAACGTCAAGGCCGGCGGCCCCAACGCGGCGGCGCAGTCGCTGTCGGGCGGCAACCTGCAGAA
Organism: Delftia tsuruhatensis NBRC 16741; assembly: GCF_001571325.1. Lineage (GTDB taxonomy): Bacteria > Pseudomonadota > Gammaproteobacteria > Burkholderiales > Burkholderiaceae_C > Comamonas > Comamonas tsuruhatensis. The sequence goes on along the minus strand of NZ_BCTO01000049.1, from coordinate 49,073 downwards.
ATTCATCGTGGGCCGCGAGATCGATGCCAGGCCCGCGCTGCTCATCATCTCCCAGCCCACCTGGGGGGTGGACGTGGGGGCGGCCGCGCAGATACGCGGCGCCATCCTGCAATTGCGCGACGAGGGCTGCGCCGTGCTGGTGCTCAGCGAGGAGTTGGACGAATTGTTCGAGATATGTGACCGCCTGCATGTGGTGGCCAAGGGCCGGCTGTCGCCCTCCGTGGCGCGGGCCGATGCCACCGTGCAGCAGATCGGCGAGTGGATGAGCGGCCTGTGGGACGGTGCTGCCGCCCCGAACGCCGCCCCGAGTGCCACCAAGGGAGGCGCCCATGTTCAAGCTTGAGCAACGCCCCCAGGCCTCGAAACTGTGGACCTACGGTTCGCCCGTGCTGGCGCTGGCCATCACGGTGCTGATCGGCGTGTGCCTGTTCGTGATGCTGGGCAAGGACCCGGTGCGCGGCCTGCAGGCCTTCTTCTGGGACCCCGTCAAGTCCACCTATGCGCTGGGCGAGCTGGCCGTCAAGGCCACGCCGCTGCTGCTGATCGCGCTGGGCCTGGCCGTGTGCTTTCGCTCCAATGTGTGGAACATCGGTGCCGAAGGCCAGTTCGTGATCGGCGCCGTGGCCGCAGGCGGCGTGGCGCTGCTGGCGGACAAGACCACGGGGCCCTGGATCGTGCCCGCCATCCTGGTGGCCGGCATGCTGGGCGGCATGGTCTGGGCCGGCATCGTGGCCCTGCTGCGCGACCGCTTCAATGCCAATGAAATCCTGGTCAGCCTGATGCTGGTCTACGTGGCCACCCTGGTGCTGGGCTTTCTGGTCTACGGGCCGTGGAAGGACCCCATGGGCTACAACTTCCCGCAGACCAAGACCTTCGAGCGCGTCACGCAGATCCCCAAGCTGATGCAGGGCATGCGCACCAATATCGGCCTGCTGCTGGCGCTGGCCGCGGCAGCCATGCTGTGGATCTTCCTGTTCCGCACCCGCGCCGGCTTTGCGCTGCAGGTCGGTGGGCTGGCTCCGGCCGCCGCACGCTACGCGGGCTTTTCCTCGCGCCGTGCGCTGTGGACGGCGCTGCTGATCTCGGGCGCCGCCGCCGGCCTGGCCGGTGCGCTGGAAGTGGCCGGCCCGCTGGGCCAGCTCACGCCCTATGTCCCGGCCGGCTACGGCTTCGCCGCCATCATCGTGGCCTTCGTCGGCCGCCTGCATCCCGTGGGCATGATCTTTTCCGCGATTCTCATGAGCATGTTCTATATCGGGGGCGAACTCGCCCAGTCGCGCCTGGGCCTGCCCAAGGCGCTGACCGGCGTGTTCCAGGGCCTGCTGCTGTTCACGCTGCTGGCCTGCGACACGCTGGTGGCCTACCGCGTGCGCTGGGTGTCCCGCACGCCCGTGGTCCCGCCCGCAGCGGCGCCTGCCGTCAAGGAGGCCCGCTGATGGAATCCTATGCACTGCTGCTGGGCTCCACGCTCAGCGCCGGCACCGTGCTGGCGCTGGCCGCGCTGGGCCTGCTGATCAATGAAAAGGCCGGCATCGTCAACCTGGGTGCCGAGGGCATGATGCTGTGCGCCGCCATCGCGGGCTTTGCCGCCGTGGTCCACACGGGCAGCACCAACGTGGGCTTTCTGGCCGGCATGGGTGCGGGCGCGCTGCTGGCCGCCATCTTCGGCGTGCTGGTGATCTGGCTGAACACCAACCAGTACGCGACGGGGCTGGCCCTGTCGCTGTTCGGCACGGGCTTCTCGGCCTTCCTGGGCCTGGGCTATGTGCAGGCACGCCTGCCCGAGCTGCCCAAGTTCGCCGTGCCCTGGCTGTCCGACCTGCCCGTGGTGGGCACGGCGCTGTTTCGCCTGCATCCGCTGGTCTATGGCGCGGTGGCCATTGCGGCGGCCCTGGTCTGGTTCCTCTACCGCACCCGGGCCGGCCTGGTGCTGCGCGCCGTGGGCGAGTCGCCCCAGTCGGCCCACGCGCTGGGCTATCCGGTGCGCCGCATCCGCCTGGCGGCCGTGGTCTTCGGCGGTGCCATGTGCGGTCTGGCCGGTGCCTACATCTCCACCGTCTACACGCCGCTGTGGGTGGAAGGCATGGTGTCGGGCCGGGGCTGGATCGCGCTGGCGCTGACCACCTTCGCCACCTGGCGCCCTGCGCGCGTGCTGCTGGGCGCCTACCTGTTCGGCGGCGTGACCATGCTGCAGTTCCATTTGCAGGCCACGGGCGTGCAGGTGGCCAGCCAGCTGCTGTCCATGCTGCCCTACCTGGCGACCATCGTCGTGCTGGTGCTGATCTCGCGCAATCCGGCCTGGATCCGTGCCAACATGCCGGCCTCGCTGGGCAAGCCCTTCTACCCGGGCTCATGACGCTTTCATTGTTTCTCTCTCCCTCCAGAACCACAAAAGGACAAACGCATGCCCGCTTTGCGCGAACGCACCCTGAAACCTGGCCTCAAAAGCACGCTTGTGAAGATGATCGGCCTGTCGGCCATCTCGGTGGCGGCCCTGACCGCCTGCGGCAAGAAGGAAGAGGCCGCAGCGCCGGCTCCCGCTGCCGCGCCCGCAGCGCAGGCGCCGGCCGAGAAGCTCAAGATTGGCTTCATGTACGTCAGCCCCATCGGCGACGGCGGCTGGACCTTCCAGCATGAGCTGGGTCGCAAGGCCATCCAGGAGAAGTTCGGCGACAAGGTGGAAACCTCCTTCGTCGAAAGCGTGCCCGAGAGCGCCGATGCCGAGCGCGTGATGCGCGACATGGCCGGCCAGGGCAACAAGCTGATCTTCGCGACCAGCTTCGGCTACCAGGAGTTCGTGCAGAAGGTGGCGGCCGACCTCAAGGACGTGAAGTTCGAGCACGCCACCGGCTACAAGAATGCCGACAACGTGGCCACCTACGACACCAAGACCTTCGAGGGCGCCTACCTGGCCGGCATCGTGGCCGGCGGCATGACCAAGACCAAGACCATCGGCGTCGTGGCCTCGGTGCCTATCCCTGAAGTGGTGCGCAACATCAACAGCTTCGTGCTGGGTGCGCAAAGCGTCGATCCCTCGATCAAGGCCAAGGTGGTCTGGGTGAACGAGTGGTTCGCCCCGCCCAAGGAGTCCGAGGCCGCCACCTCGCTGATCAACGGCGGCGTGGACGTGCTCTATCAGAACACCAACTCCCCGGCCGTGCTCAAGACGGCCGAGGAACGCGGTGCGCGCGCCTTCGGCAAGGACGGCGACATGAGCGCCTTCGCGCCCAAGGCCCACCTGGGCTCGGCCGTGATCGACTGGACGCCTTACTACAGCAAGGTCACCCAGGACACGCTGGACGGCAAGTGGCAGGGCGGCTCCTTCTGGTGGGGCGTGAAGGAAGGCGCCATCGACCTCGTGAAGATCGCCGACGACGTGCCCCAGGACATCAAGGACAAGGTCGCCAAGGCACGCGACGGCTTGAAGGACGGCAGCTTCGCCGTCTGGACCGGCCCCATCAAGGACAACGCGGGCAAGGAAGTGCTGACGGCAGGCCAGGTCGGCGACCTGGGCTTCATGACCAGCATCAACTTCTTCGTCAACGGCGTCGAAGGCAAGGTGCCGGGCGCCAAGTGATCCGGCGGCAGTCCATGCAACAAGGGCCCTTCGGGGCCCTTTTTTCTGCCGCGATCCGCCAGACGGGTCCGCCCTATGCACCACGATTGTGCAAAGCCCCCAAAATGTGGTTTTCCCGCATGCCTGGTGGCTCTGGCGCAGCCGGCTGGCGCCATTCTTGCTTTATTCTCGGGACCCATCGCGGCGGGTCTGCGCCCCTGCGGACACCGCCTTCTTCCTGCCTGCCGCAGGACCACTTGAGGAAACTTCGATGACTGATCTTCACAAACGCTCCCTGATCAAGGTGGCAGCGCTGTCGGCCGTGGCCGCCGCCGCGCTGGCCGGCTGTGGCAAGAAGGAGGAGGCCGCGCCTGCGCCCGCTCCCGTTGCCGAGGCCCCTGCTGCCGCTGCAACCGAGCCTTTGAAGATCGCCTTCGCCTACGTGGGCCCCGTCGGTGACGGCGGCTACACCTTTGCCCACGACCAGGGCCGCCTGGCGCTGGAGAAGGAATTCGGCGACAAGATCAAGACCTCCTACGTCGAGAGCGTGCCCGAGGGCGCCGACGCCGAGCGCGTGCTGCGCGACATGGCCGCCAACGGCAACAAGCTGGTCTTCGGCACCACCTTCGGCTACATGGAGCCCATCCAGAAGATCGCTCCCGACTTCCCCGATGTGAAGTTCGAGCACGCCACCGGCTACAAGACCGCCGCCAACGTCAGCACCTACGACAGCCGCACCTACGAAGGCGCTTATCTGGCCGGCATCATCGCGGGCTCCATGACCAAGTCCAACGTGCTGGGCGTGGTCGGCTCCGTGCCGATTCCCGAAGTGCTGCGCAACATCAACAGCTTCACGCTGGGCGCGCAGTCCATGAACCCCAAGATCAAGACCAAGGTGGTCTGGGTCAACGAGTGGTTCGCCCCCCCGAAGGAAACCGAGGCTGCGACTTCGCTGATCAACGGCGGCGCCGACATCCTGTTCCAGAACACCGACTCCGCCGCCGTGCTCAAGACGGCCGAGGAAAAGGGCAAGCGCGCCTTCGGCTGGGACTCCGACATGACGGCCTACGGCCCCAAGGCCCACCTGGGCTCGGCCATCATCAACTGGACTCCCTACTACACCAAGACCGTGCGCGAGATGCTGGACGGCAAGTGGAGCAGCCAGCAGACCTGGTGGGGCGTGAAGGAAGGCGCGATCGACATCGTCTCGCTGGCCGATGACGTGCCCGCCGAGGCCAAGGCCCGGATCGAAGAGGTCAAGAAGGGTCTGAAGGACGGCACCTTCCACATCTGGAAGGGCCCGATCACAGGCCAGGACGGCAAGGAACTGCTGGCCGCCGACGCCGTGGCCGAAGACAAGTTCCTCACGGGCATCAACTTCTACGTCAAGGGCGTGGAAGGCAAGGTGCCGGGCCAGGACAGCAAGTAAGACAGACGCCAGGCCACCCGGCGCAGGCCGGGTTGCCTGTTGCCGCCAGGGCCGCCTTCGGGCGGCCTTGGCGTTCATGCGCAGCACAGGTGTACCTGTACCGTACCTGTGCTGCGCATCGAGCGGGTTTATGCTCGCTCCCAGCCGCGGCCTGCCCGCCGCCGCGGCACAGACAGACAGCAAGAGATTCCCCCCATGATCGAAAACTCCCTCTGGCATCCCGTGGCCCAGGCCCACGAAGTTGTCGATGCGCCGCTGGGCGTGCAACTGCTGGACCAGCCCCTGGTGCTGTGGCGCGATCCGCAAGGCCTGGTCCGCGTCTTCGTGGACCGCTGCCCGCACCGTGGCGCACGCCTGTCCATGGGCCGTGTCGAGAACGGCCACCTTGAATGCCCCTACCACGGCTGGCAGTTCGCCGACAGCGGCCAGTGCGTCAAGGTGCCGGCCCTGCCCAGCTTCACGCCCCCGCCCTCGCAGTGCGTGAAGGCCTTCGAGGCACAGGAAGCCTACGGCCTGGTCTGGGTGCGGCTGGCCACGGGCGAGGAGCTCTCGGCTGTTCCGGCCCTGGCGGCCCTGGCGGCACTGCCAGCGTTTGAAGCCGAGGCGGACGCGCACCTGCGCAAGCTCAACTGCGGCCCCTACGACGTGGCCGCCAGCGCGCCGCGCATCATCGAGAACTTCCTGGACATGTCGCACTTCGGCTTTGTCCACGAAGGCTGGCTGGGCAGCCGCGACGCCACGGCCATCGAAGCCTATGCCGTGGAGACCACGGCCACGGGCGTGCTGGCCACGGGCTGCAAGGCCGTGCAGCCGCAGTCCAACCTGCACTCCACCAGCGCGGCCGAGGTCGAGTACACCTACGAAGTCACGGCGCCCTATGCCGCCGTGCTGACCAAGCTGCCCGAATCCGGCACCACCCGGGCCGGATGGCGCGAGTCCATCGCCCTGTTCATCTGCCCCGTCACGCCCGAGACCAGCCGCGTCTGGTTCCGGCTGGCCGTGGCAGACTTCGACTCGCCCGACGCCCAGCTACAGGAATTCCAGCACACCATCTTCTGCCAGGACCAGCCCGTGCTGGAGTCGCAGCAGCCCAAGTGCCTGCCGCTGGACCCGCGCGCCGAAATGCACTCTGCGGCCGACCGCATGTCGTCCGCCTACCGCCGCTACCTCCGGGCCAGCGGCATCACCTTCGGAGTCTGCTGATGCACACCGTACCCGCCGTGGATGCCGCGCATCTGCCCCAATTGCTCCAGGCCATGCCCAAGGCCGAGCTGCACATGCACATCGAAGGCTCGCTGGAGCCCGAGCTGATCTTCGCGCTGGCCCAGCGCAACGGCGTGAAGCTGCCCTATGCCAGCGTGGAAGACCTGCGCCGCGCCTATGCCTTCACCGACCTGCAAAGCTTTCTGGACATCTACTACGCCGGCGCCAGCGTGCTGCTGTACGAGCAGGATTTCTACGACATGGGCCGCGCCTACCTGACGCGCGCCGCGCAAGACAACGTGGTCCATGCCGAGATCTTCTTCGACCCCCAGACCCACACCCAGCGCGGCGTGGGCATGGAGACCGTGATCAACGGCCTGTACCGCGCCTGCCGCGATGCGGAGATAGAGCAGGGCATCTCGTCGGCGCTGATCCTGAGCTTTCTGCGCCACCTCAGCGAGGAGGACGCCTTCGCCACGCTGGAGGCCGCGCTGCCGCTGCGCGACCGCTTCATCGGCGTGGGCCTGGACAGCAGCGAGGTCGGCAACCCGCCCGAGAAGTTCGCCCGCGTGTTCGCGCGCTGCCGCGAGCTGGGCCTGCACCTGGTCGCGCATGCGGGCGAGGAGGGACCTCCCGCCTATATCTGGGGCGCGCTGGACGTGCTGCATTCCGAGCGCATAGACCACGGCGTGCAGGCCGCGCGCGACGAGGCCCTGATGCAGCGCCTGGTGCGCGACGGCGTGCCGCTGACCGTGTGCCCGCTGTCCAACCTCAAGCTGTGCGTGGTGCCCGACCTGGCGCAGCACAACCTGCCGCAGCTGCTGGAGGCGGGTCTCAAGGTCACGGTCAATTCCGATGATCCGGCCTACTTCGGCGGCTACGTGAACGAGAACTACCTGCAGCTGTTCGCCGCCACGGGCATGAACTCGCAGCAGGCCTGGCAGCTGGCGGTCAACAGCTTTGACGCCAGCTTCGTCACGCCCCAGCAGCGCGCCCACTGGATGCGCCAGCTGGAGGCCGTGTTCGCCAAGTACGCAGCCCTGGCCTGAGTCCGCTCAGGCCAGCGCCTGCCTGAGGCGCTCGGCATGGTCCTGCAGCGCCTGCATGCCGGGCTCCTTGCGCGGCCAGCCCAGGCCCACGCCGTCGCCCTCGTGGCGCGGCAGCACATGCAGGTGGAAGTGGAAGACGGTCTGCCCGCCGGCCGCGCCGTTGGCCTGGAACAGGCTGATGCCATCGGGGTCGAACGCTGACTGCACGGCCCGCGCCACGCGCTGGGCCGTGCGCATCACGGCGCCGGCCTCGTCGGGCGTGAGGTCCAGCAGGGTTACGGCATGGCGCTTGCTGGCCACCAGCACATGGCCGGGATTGACCTGGCCGATGTCCATGAAGGCGATGGTCTGCTCGTCCTCGAACACCTTGGCGGACGGGATCTCGCCCGCCACGAGGCGGCAGAAGATGCACTGGCCCGGGGGCGAGGTATCGACGAACATCGGCATGGTCTTGTACTCCTTGGTGGTTGCTTGGGGGTGGAATTTGCCGACGATCTTAGAGCGTGTTATGCACTTTTAAGTACCCGCGTTGGCTCTGCGCGCTGGTGATCGCAAGGCGCAGTGCGCCGCCAAGGCTGGAGCCTTGGCAAGCGCTGCAACGCCGCGAGCGCCTGCGCGCAGAGCCAACCCATGGGGAAAGCCGGGAAATGGGCCCGGCCCTTCGTTGCAGCACACTTGCGGTATGGCAACCGCGGCGCGCGCTGCGCCTCGTTCCGGGCCCATTTCCCGGCTTTCGCGGGCACTTAAAAGTGCATAACACGCTCTAGTAGACGGTATCTGCCGTCCCTTATGGAGGCCATAAGCGCAGGCCCAGGCAGCCCCCGGGGCCGCTGCCTATAATCGCGCCCCGCACCGGCCGCTGCCCACGGCAGGTGCGTTTTCATTTCCGGGCCATGTAGAGGAACACCATGTACAAAAACCTCGCAGCCGCAGTCGCGGCCGCAAGTCTTGTATCCACGGCCTTGTCCCAAGGCCATCCCGCCCCTTCATCCCCCGCAGGTTCCACGCCCCTCAAGGCGGCCTTCGTCTATCTGACGCCCGTGCTCGACGCCGGCTGGACGCGCCAGCACGACGAGGGCCGGCGCACATTGCAGGCGGCCCTGGGCCCGCGCGTGCAGACCCGCGCCGTGGACAGCGTGCCCGAGGGCCCCGACGCCGAGCGCGTGCTGCGCGACCTGGCCGCCAGCGGCAACCAGCTGATCTTCACCACCAGCTTCGGCTACACCGAGTCCGTGATGCGCGTGGCGCGCGACTTCCCGCAGGTGAAGTTCGAGTCGGTCACGGGCTTCAAGCGCGCCGACAACGTGGCCACCTCGAACGCGCGCTACTACGAGGGCCGCTATCTGTCGGGCATTGCCGCAGGCCGTGCCAGCAAGACGGGCGTGGCCGGCTTCGTGGTCGGCTTTCCGATTCCCGAGGTGCTGCAGGGCATCAACGCCTTCACGCTGGGCATGCGTTCGGTCAATCCCAAGGCCACGGTCAAGGTGGTCTGGCTGGATACCTGGTTCGACCCGCCGCGCGAGCGCGATGCGGCCATGGCGCTGTTCAACGGCGGCGTGGACGTGGTGTCCTTCCAGGTCGCATCCACCGCCGTGATGCAGGCCGCCCAGGAGCGCGGCCGCATGGCGATTGCCTACCACTCCGACATGCGCAAGGACGGGCCCGACGCCCAGTTGCTGGCCGTCACCCACCAGTGGGGCGACTACTACACGGCGCGCGCCAAAGCGGTGCTGGACGGCAGCTGGAAGAGCCAGGACACCTGGGGCGGCGTGCGCGAGGGCATGATCCGCGTGGAGGGCTTCGGCCCCAAGCTGCCGCCCGCCGTGCGCGAGGAAGTGCTGCAGCGCCAAAAGGACATGGCCCAGGGCCGTCTGCAGCCCTTCAAGGCCGGCGACCAGCCGGTGCGCGACAACCAGGGCCAGGTGCGCATTCCAGCCGGCAAGCAGCTGGACGATGCGCAGATCCTGCAGATGAACTGGCTGGTGGAAGGCGTGCAGGCCACGCTGCCCAAGTGATGCGGCCTGCGGGGCGTCCGGTCCTGGCGTAAACCCTAGGATGGCGCCTGCCGATGGCGCCTATAGCGCTGCGGATATGGCATCTGCCTGTCCGCCCGCTAAGCTTGGCGGCATGCAAATCTACCGTTCCTCATTGCTGCGTTTTGCCGACGATGGCCAGGCGCTCTACGACGAAGACGGCCTGCTGGCCGTCGCCCCGGATGACAAGGGGCAGCAGCGCGTGGTCGCCGCCGGCAGCTGGCAGGCGCTGCAGGCGCAGTTCACCGGACAGCCGGGCGCCGAAGTCACCCATCTGCCGGGCCGCATCCTGGCGCCAGGCTTCATCGACCTGCACATCCACTATCCGCAGACCGATGTGATCGGCGCGCCTGCCGCAGGCCTGCTGCCCTGGCTGGAGAAATACACCTTTCCGCACGAGTCGGCCTTCTGCGAACGCGCGCATGCCGACAGCGTGGCCGAGTTCTTCCTGGACGAGCTGCAGCGCAACGGCGTGACCACGGCGCTGGCCTTTGCCACCTCGCACCCGGGGTCGGTCGATGCGCTCATGGGCGCGTCGCAGGCGCGCGGCATGCGCATGATCACAGGCAAGGTCCTGCAGGACCGCCACAGCCCCGACGGCGTGCGCGACCAGACCGAGCAAAGCCTGATCGACACCGAAACCCTGATCCAGCGCTGGCATGGCGTGGACCGCCTGGGCTACGCGATCACGCCGCGCTTTGCCCCCACCAGCACGCATGAGCAGCTGCGTGGCGCGGGCGAGCTGGCCGCCCGCTACGCCGATGTCTGGATCCAGTCCCATGTGGCCGAGAACCTGGACGAGGTGCGCTGGGTGGCCGAACTCTTTCCGAAGGCCCGCAGCTATCTGTCGGTCTACGACGACTTCGGCCTGATGCGCGAGCGCGCCGTCTACGCGCACTGCATCCACCTGGACGATGAAGACCGCGCCCTGATGCGTGAACGCAGCACCGCCGCCGCCGTGAGCCCCACCAGCAACCTGTTCCTGGGCAGCGGCTTCTTCGACTTTGCGCGGGCCGACGCCGCGCAGTTCCTCTACGGCCTGGCCAGCGACGTGGGCGGCGGCATGAGCTTCAGCCCTTTCCGCACCATGCAGGCCGCCTATGTGGCGGGCCGCGAGGGCCAGACCAAGCAGGGCCTGAGCCTGTCGCCCGGCAACCTGTGGTGGCAGCACACGGCGGGCGCGGCGCGCGCATTGGGGCTGGCCGGCCAGGTGGGCAATCTGCAGCCGGGCTGCGAAGCCGACTTCGTGGTCATCAACCCGGCCTGCACGCCGCTGCTCGAGCGCAAGACCCGCCAGGCCGAGAGCCTGGACGAGCTGCTGTTCGCCATGATCATCCTGGGCGATGACCGCCTGATAGAGCGCACCGTCGTTTCTCAAGCAAAATAGCGCCTTTGCGCCAGTGCCCGGCCGGGTGCTGGCGCCTGACAAGGACAGCTAGGGAACGAGGAATTGCCATGAGCATCAAGAGCGACAAGTGGATCCGTCGCATGGCCGAGGATCACGGCATGATCGAGCCTTTCGAGCCGGCCCAGGTTCGCAACGTCGATGGCCGCAAGATCATCAGCTACGGCACCAGCAGCTATGGCTACGACATCCGCTGCGCACCCGAATTCAAGGTGTTCACCAACATCCACAGCACCGTGGTGGACCCCAAGAACTTCGATGAGAAAAGCTTCGTCGATTTTGAGGGTGACAGCTGCATCATCCCGCCCAACAGCTTCGCGCTGGCGCGCACGGTCGAGTACTTCCGCATCCCGCGCAACGTGCTGACCATCTGCCTGGGCAAGAGCACCTACGCGCGCTGCGGCATCATCGTCAACGTCACGCCCTTCGAGCCCGAATGGGAAGGCTATGTGACGCTGGAGTTCTCCAACACCACGCCGCTGCCCGCCCGCATCTACGCCGGTGAAGGCTGCGCCCAGGTGCTGTTCTTCGAGAGCGATCCCGACGATGTCTGCGAGGTCAGCTACCGCGACCGTGGCGGCAAGTACCAGGGCCAGGTGGGCGTGACGCTTCCCAAGGCCTGACGGCTTTGGCCCGGAAGACAAGGCCCGCAGCGAAAGCTGCGGGCCTTTTTCATTTCACACTGACTTCAGTACCGTAATTCGCTGGACTACGCCGAAGCCAGATACAGCAGGTTTATCAATAACTTAGGCGCGTTCATCATATGCCGGTGCTTTCTGAAACCTGATCCGGCTTCCTGCCTCGTGGCTCCCATGTGGCCCCTGGAAACCGGGTCTTTCCGAGGAGTCATCGTGGCAAAAATCAAGCTCACCAAGTCCGCAGTGGATGCGGCACAACCCCAGGCGCAGGCCGTCGAACTGCGGGACACGCTGGTGCCCGGCTTCCTGTGCAAGATTACACCAGCGGGCCGCAAGGTGTTCATGCTCCAGTACCGCACGAACGCCGGCGAGCGCCGCAAACCCGCTTTGGGCCTGTATGGCGAACTGACCGTCGAGCAGGCCCGCTCGCTGGCCCAGGAATGGCTGGCCCAGGTACGCCGGGGCGGCGACCCGGCCGCCGACAAGGCGGCGGCGCGCAAGGCGCCCACGGTCACGGAACTGTGCGTGAAGTTCATGGAGGATCACTCCAAGCAACGCAACAAGCCCAGCACCCGCCGGGGCTACCAGGGCGTCATCGACCGCTGCATCGTCCCCTTCCTGGGCCGCATCAAGGTTCAGGACGTGAAGCGCCCGGACGTGGCCGGGGCGATGAAGAAGATGGCGCACAAGCCCGCCGAGGCGAACCGCGCTTTCAGCGTCATGCGCAAGATGTTCAACCTGGCCGAGGTCTGGGGTTATCGGCCGGACGGCACCAACCCATGCCGCCACGTCCCGGTGTACCCCGACGGCAAGGCCACCCACCTCATCAGCGACGAGGACATGGGCAAGCTGTTCCGGCACCTTGACGGTATCGAGGCCGAAGGGCTGGAGAACTACGTCATCCCGCTGGCGATCCGCCTGCAATTCGAGTTTGCCGGGCGGCGCTCCGAGATCATCTCGCTGGAATGGGCATGGGTGGATCTGGACAACCGCCGCGTGGTCTGGCCCGATAGCAAGACAGGTGGCATGTCCAAGCCCTTGAGCGAGGAAGCCTACCGGCTGCTGTCCACCGCGCCGCGCCGGGACGGCTGCCCCTACGTGCTGCCGTCGCCGAACGACCCGGCCAAGCATCTCACCGAGGGCGAGTATTACGGTGCCTGGTGCCGCATCCTGAAGGCGGCGGGCGCTACGCACGTGGGCACGCATGGCATCCGCCACCGTTCGGCCACTGACATCGCCAACTCGGGGATTCCGGTGAAGGTGGGCATGGCGCTGACGGCGCACAAGACCGTGGCGATGTTCATGCGGTACGTCCACACGGAGGACGATCCGGTGCGGCAGGCCGCCGAGCTGGTGGCGAACCGGCGCAAGACGATCACCGGGGCGCAACGCACCGAGCAGGCGTCCGCATGAACGGCAAGATGCCGTCGGCTGCGGCAGGCGCGGCGTTGCCAGCCTTTCGTGTCGGAAATCAGGCCCGCCGAATTGTCGCGACGCTGTCGCGACAATTCGAGCGTGGGTCACCAAGCCTTGCAGCAAGGTTGTCACTTGACAACCTTGCGCATCATCCCCATACTGGAGGTCGCTGATGGCCCGTTCCTCTCACCCGAAGAAAGAGGTCGAGGATGCGCTGCGACACGCCGAAGGGCAAGGCTGGCGTGTCGAAGTCGGCGGTAGCCATGCCTGGGGGCGGATGTACTGCCCGTACAACGATGAGGAATGCCGTTGCGGCGAGTTCTGCATTACCAGTGTATGGAGCACGCCGAAGAACCCCGGCAACCATGCCCGCGCCTTACGGCGCGCCGTGGACAACTGCACCATGGACCGCCAGCAGCGCGAGGCGGATGACGATGGCACCCAGGAATAGCGCGATGGAATACACCTTTACCCTCAAATACCAGCTCACCGATGACGACCGCGATTCGCAGACACTGGTCGAGCGCCTGGGTGAAGCCGGCTGCGACGATGCCCTGGTCGGCATCGGGCAGCCGGGGCGGCTGGCGCTGGAATTTACCCGCGAGGCGGTGGATGCAGATGAGGCAGTGCGCAGCGCGCTGGCCGATGTGCGCCGTGCCGCACCCTCGGCCCGGCTGATCGAAGTGGCGCCTGATCTGGTTGGGCTGACCGATGTGGCCGACATCGTGGGCGTGTCGCGGCAGAATATGCGCAAGCTGATGCTGGCCCATCCGGGTAGCTTCCCGGCGCCGGTGCATGAGGGCAGCGCGTCGATCTGGCATCTGGCGGATGTGCTGGGCTGGATGCAGGCCAAGGGCGGTTATGCCCTGGCGCGGGAGGTGCTGGACGTGGCGCGGGCCGCCCTGCAGGTCAACGTGGCCAAGGAAGGCCGGCGCTTGCCGCGCCTGGCGTTCGAGGAACTGGAAGCGCTGGTGGGCTGATGAAAAGCAGACCCCATGACGAAGCGATGGCCGAGCTGTACCGCAGCGACCCGGCGCTCGCGCTCGAAGTCATCAACGGTGTTCTGGAGGACGGCGACCAGGCCGAACTGCCGACTGTGCTGCGCCAGATGGCGCGGACGTTCGGTGCTGACGCTCGATCTTCCGCAGCCGATGAATTCTCGTATCGCTGATACGAGAATTTCGGCTCGGAGGTGCCACCAGCTTCCCATCAGAAAAGGTCGTCCTCGCACGCTTGCGGCGCTGTCGGACGATCCATTGATGGCTTCTTGACCATGGCCTCCAGTGCGTCAAGGGCCGCTTCGCGGAGCTTTCGGACGCGGGGCAGCAAATCGAACAGGGACAGCCCGAGCTGTGGCGACAGCAGTTCGACGATCAGCCGGTAATGCTCGTCCTCCCGCAAAACTTTCGTCTGGAACAACAGCCAAAAGCAGGACTCGCCCAGTTCCTGCCTGGAGGGCAAGTCCTCTATGGACCGCGACTCAGCGGCCTCGATGTAGGTGTCCACGATGGCTTCTGCCTCAAGCCACAATTCCGAAGCCGTCTCGTCATCGACGGGTTCCTTTTCTGCGAGCTCCCTGATATGCGCAAACGCAGCGGCCTCATCGGCCTGCTTGTAGACCTTGCTGCTGGAAATTCCCATTCTGTTCTCCGATCCGTTTCTGTCGCTGCGATGGCGCATCAGATTAGCGTCACGACGGATTGGTGAGTGAAGTGCTTGTTTTTTAGGGGGAGTGTTCAGATAGCCGTCTGCTGGACGCGCCGGCTCAGTGCTTCCGCACTTTCCTTGCGCTCGCTGTAGCGGTCCACGAGGTACGGCGCCGCATCGCGCGTGAGCAGGGTGAACTTCATCAGCTCCTCCATCACGTCCGCGATGCGGTCATAGTAGGCCGAGGGCTTCATGCGCCCGGCCTCGTCGAACTCCTGGTACGCCTTGGCGACCGAGGACTGGTTGGGGATGGTCAGCATCCGCATCCAGCGGCCCAGCACGCGCATCTGGTTGACGGCGTTGAAGGACTGCGAGCCGCCCGAGACCTGCATCACCGCCAGCGTCTTGCCCTGCGTCGGGCGCACTGCGCCGGCCGACAGCGGAATCCAGTCGATCTGCGTCTTCATCAACCCCGTCATGGCCCCATGGCGCTCGGGCGAACTCCACACCATGCCTTCGGCCCACTGGGCCAGCTCGTGCAGTTCCTTGACCTTGGGATGGTCGGCGGGTGCATCGTCCACCAGTGGCAGGCCCGAGGGATTGAACATGCGCGTCTCACCGCCGAGCGCGCGCAGGATGCGAGCCGCTTCCTCAGCGGCCAAGCGACTGAACGAGCGCTCGCGTAGCGAGCCATAGAGCAATAGGAAGCGCGGCGCGTGCGTGGCGCGCTCGGGTGTCAGCAGCCGTTGGGTATCGGGCAGTTGGAATAGCGCGGTGTCGATATTGGGTAGGTCGATTCTGGATTCAGACACGGCGGCCTTCCGCGTCCACGACCGCTTCGCCGTCTTCCTTGTTGAACGCGCCGCGCTGTGATTGCGGCAGGATGTCCAGCACGGCCTCCGAAGGCCGGCACAGCCGCGTGCCCAGCGGCGTCACCACGATAGGGCGGTTGATCAGAATGGGATGCTGGAGCATGCAGTCGATCAACTGCGCATCGCTCCACTTCGGGTCATCGAGGCCGAGTTCCGCGTAGGGCGTGCCCTTCTCGCGCAATACCGCGCGCACCGGCACGCCCATGTCCGTGATCAGGCGTTGCAGGGTTTCGCGGTCGGGCGGTGTCTTCAGGTATTCGATGACCGTGGGTTCCTCGCCGCTGTTGCGGATCAGGGCCAGCACGTTGCGCGACGTGCCGCAGACGGGGTTGTGATATATCGTGATACTGCTCATGGGAAATGCCTTGCTTATCTGCGGGCAGGGTTCGGGCCGCACTCATACCAGCCCTTGCTTTGGTTGACGATCCGAACGACCAGCAGCATCACCGGCACCTCGATCAGCACGCCGACCACGGTGGCCAGCGCCGCGCCGGACTGGAAGCCGAACAGGCTGATGGCGGCCGCTACAGCCAGCTCGAAGAAGTTGGAGGCGCCGATCAACGCCGAGGGGCAAGCGATGCTGTGCTGCTCGCCGGCCTTGCGGCTGAGCCAATAGGCCAGGCCGGAGTTGAAGAACACCTGAATCAGGATCGGCACCGCCAGCATGGCGATGACCAGCGGCTGGCGGATGATGGCCTCGCCCTGGAAGGCGAACAGCAGCACCAGCGTGAGCAGCAGCGCCGCGATCGACAGCGGGCCGATGCGCTCCAGCGCCCGGTCGAAGGCGGCTTGGCCCTTGTTCAGCAGAGCACGGCGCCAGAGCTGGGCCAGGATGACCGGAATCACGATGTACAGGCCGACCGATACCAGCAGCGTGGCCCACGGCACCGTGATGGACGACAGGCCCAGCAGCAGGCCGACAATGGGCGCGAAGGCAAACACCATGATGGTGTCGTTCAGCGCCACCTGCGACAGCGTGAATACCGGATCGCCCCCGGTCAGCCGGCTCCAGACGAACACCATCGCCGTGCAGGGCGCGGCGGCCAGCAGGATGAGGCCGGCAACGTAGCTGTCGAGCTGGTCGGCCGGCAGCCACTGAGCGAAGACCTGGCGGACGAAGATCCAGGCCAGCAGCGCCATCGAGAACGGTTTGACCGCCCAGTTGACGAACAGCGTCACGCCGATGCCGCGCCAGTGCTGCTTGACCTGGCCCAGCGCACCGAAGTCCACCTTCAGCAGCATCGGCACGATCATGATCCAGATCAGCAGACCGACCGGCAGATTAACCTGGGCGATCTCCATGCGGCCAATGGCCTGAAATACGTTGGGTGCGAACTGGCCCAGCGCGATGCCGGCGACGATGCACAGCAGCACCCACACGCTCAGGTAGCGCTCGAAGACGCTCATGGTGGAGGTGGCCGGCACGCGGCCGGCCGTTTGGGTTCCAACACTCATCGCGCAGACCTCACTTCGTACCAATGCTGCGCAGCTCGTGCTGCAGCGACATGGCATCGAGCCGCTGCAATGGCAGCGACAGGAACAGCTCAATGCGCCGGCGCAAGGTCAGCGCCGCATCCGTGAACGCCTTGCGCTTCTGCTCGTCGGTGCCTTCAACGGCTGCAGGATCAGGCACACCCCAATGCGCTGACATCGGGCGCCCAGGCCATACGGGGCAGACCTCGCCGGCGGCGTTGTCGCACACCGTGAAGATGAAATCCAGCTCCGGTGCACCGGGCGCCGCGAACTCGTCCCAGTTCTTGCTGCGGTAGCCGACGATCGGCATATGCAGCCGTTCCAGCGTGGCAAGCGCCAGCGGGTGGACTTCGCCCTTGGGGTGGCTGCCCGCCGAGTAGGCGCGAAAGCGCCCCTGGCCCAATTCATTGAGGATGCCTTCGGCCAGGATGGAGCGGGCCGAGTTACCCGTGCAGATGAACAGGGCGTTGTAGGTCTTGTTGGTGGTCATGGATGTCTCACATCAGCAGCAGGACGAAGCCGGCTTCACCGCAACGCCCACCGGCTTGCCGCGCGCCGGGGCGCAGCAGGCTGCGGCAGAACCCGTTGCAGGCGCCGCTTCGTTGAAGACCGGGATGCTGCCCAGCGTATGAAAGTGTTCCCAGGCCACGCCCTGCGGATCGGTGATCCAGTGCTTCTCGCTGCGCGCGTAGCAGCAGGTGGTGGTGCCTTCGTCGAGCAGCGCCATGTCGGCCGCCTCGGCGCGTGCCTTCAGCACGGCCAATTCCTCCGCATCGTCGGTCTGGATGCCCAGATGGTCGATGCCTGGTTTGTTGCCCCGTGTGGAGATAGCGAAGTTGACCGGCGGGTCTTCGAGCATCCACTTGGCGTAGTCGCCCTCGACACGCGCGGGCTGCGCGGCGAACAGTTGGGAATAGAAGCCGATGCTGCGGTTCAGGTCATCGACGTGCAGGTGAACGTGAAAGCGCTTCATGGGGAGATCCTTTCAGCAGGAAGTACAGGCAGAGGAGGAATCACTGACCTCGCATGTGCTGCCTTGGCAGCAGTGCTCGGTCAGGTAGCCGAGCAGTCCGTTCATCTGGGTGAAGTCGGCGCGGTAGATCAGGTTGCGGCCCTGCTGCTCGATGGTGACCAGGCCGGCATGGGCCAGCTCCTTCAGGTGGAAGGACAGGGAATTGCGGGCCACGTCGAGCTGGTCGGCGAGGGCGCTGGGTGTCAGCCCTTCGGGGCCGGCGACCACCAGGGCGCGGAAAACCCGCAGGCGCTGGGTGTGGGCCAGGGCGCCGAGGGCGGAAACGGCTTGGGTCTCTTTCATATTTCGATAATACAACATTTATTGAATTAATGTGCAAAAGGGCACTATCGCGCCGAATTGTGGCCATCCGGTCTTGATCCCATCGCGCCTCCGGCTCAATACCTTAAATCTGGTTCGCGCGCCGCGCTTGCCTGTCCGCCCCTTCGCCGCGAGGTGAACGGCCGAACTTCTCCGCTCAACAGCAGTGCAATGCCGCGATCAGCGGGCAGGACACATTGCCATGGTGCGCGTCGCATTCACCCACCAATTTCGACAATGCCGCCTCAATCCGTGTGAGGTCCACCAGGCGGGCGCGCACATCGGCCAGCCGCAGCGAGGCCAGCTCCGCCGCCTCATTGCAATGGGTGCCGTCCTCAAGTTTCAGAAGCTGGCCGATTTCATCCAGGCTGAACCCCAGGCGCTGGGCTGACTTCACGAACTTCACCCGCGCCACATCTGCCGGCCCGTAGCGGCGGATGCGGCCGTAGGCCCGCTCCGGCTGGGGCAACAAGCCCTTGAGCTGATAGAACCGGATCGTCTCCACATTGACTGTGGCCGCCTTGGCAAAGGCGCCGATGGTCAGATTGTCCGAGGCGCTTTCCATGACGCTTGACTCCGTAGTTGACTACGGAAGTAACCTTACAGCATCAAGCGAAGTCCCGGAAGGAAAACCATATGTCGGAACCCAAGAGCGGGCGTGGCGCCCTGGCCGCTGGCGGCCTCGCCGCCATTCTTGCGTTGGCCTGTTGCCTCGGCCCCCTCATCTTGGTCTTGCTCGGTTTCTCGGGCGCCTGGATCGCCAACCTGGCCGTGTTGGAACCCTACCGGCCGATTTTCATCGGCGCGGCCCTGATGGCGCTGTTTTTCGCCTGGCGCAGCATCTTCCGGCCGGTTCACGCCTGCAAGCCGGATGAGGTCTGCGCCGTGCCCCGCGTGCGGACGGCCTACAAGATCATTTTCTGGATCGTGGTCGCGCTGGTCTTGATTGCCCTCGCTTTTCCGTACGTCCTGCCGTTGTTCTATTGAGAGGAATCCACCGTGAAGAAACTTGCCACCGCTATTGCCCTGGCCGTTACCCTGGGCGCTCCGGCGTGGGCCGCCACCAAGACCGTCACACTGTCGGTGCCCGATATGACCTGCGCGTCGTGTCCGATCACGGTCAAGATGGCCCTGTTCAAGGTGGCCGGGGTCCAGAAGACCGAGGTCAGCTATGAAAAGCGGGAAGCCGTCGTGACCTTCGACGATGCCAAGACCAACGCCGGGGCCTTGGCCAAGGCCACCGCAAACGCGGGCTACCCCGCCACCGTCAAGCAGTGAGGTTGCCCGCCATGGCCGAAGCGATCGCCTTGCACATCGACGGCATGACCTGCGCGTCGTGCGCCGAGCACGTCAGAGAGGCGCTGGAGAAGGTGCCCGGGGTGCGCTCGGCCTCGGTGTCCTATCCGCGGCGACGGGCCGAGGTCGAGGCGGATGCGGACATGAACCATGGTCCGCTGGTCGCGGCGATGGCCGCGCTCGGTTACCGCGCACGGGTGTCCGACACGCCGAACAAGGCTGCGGGCTTGTTGGGCAAGGCGCTGGGCTGGCTGGGCAGCGAACCGAGTCACGGTGGTGGCGAGCGGGCGCTGCATGTGGCCGTGATCGGCAGTGGCGGCGCGGCGATGGCGGCGGCACTCAAGGCGGTCGAGCGAGGCGCGCGCGTGACGCTAATCGAGCGGAGCACCATCGGCGGCACCTGCGTCAATGTCGGCTGCGTGCCGTCCAAAATCATGATCCGCGCCGCGCACATTGCGCATCTGCGCCGGGAAAGCCCGTTCGATGCCGGCCTGCCGCCCACGCCGCCGTCCATTCTGCGCGAGCGGCTGCTGGCCCAGCAACAAGGCCGCGTCGATGCGCTGCGCCATGCCAAGTACGAAGGCATCCTGCAGAGCACCCCGGCTATCACCGTGCTGCATGGCGAGGCCCGTTTCATGAATGAAAACTGCCTGACCGTGCAACTGGCGGAAGGCGGTGAGCGCACGGTGGCCTTCGACCGCTGTCTCATCGCCACTGGTGCGAGCCCCGCGCTCCCGCCGATTCCTGGCTTGAAGGGCACTCCCTACTGGACCTCCACCGAGGCGCTGGCGAGCGATGCCATTCCCTCGCGGCTGGCCGTGATCGGTTCGTCGGTGGTGGCAGTCGAATTGGCGCAAGCCTTTGCCCGGCTGGGCAGCCAGGTCACGATCCTCGCGCGCAGCACACTGCTCTTTCGCGAAGACCCCGCCGTCGCCGAAGCCGTCACGGCCGCGTTCCGTGCCGAGGGCATCGAGGTGCTGGAGCATGTCCAGGCCAGTCGAGTCGCCCATGCAGAGGAAGAGTTCATCTTGACGACGGATCGCGGCGAGCTGCGCGCCGACAAGCTGCTCATTGCCACGGGGCGCGCGCCGAACACCCGCACGCTGAACCTCGAAGCGGCGGGCATCGAGGTCAATCCCCAGGGGGCCATCCTCGTCAGCCACACCATGCGTACCAGCGCGCCGCACATCTACGCGGCCGGCGACTGCACCGACCAGCCGCAATTCGTCTACGTCGCGGCGGCGGCCGGCACGCGCGCCGCCATCAACATGACCGGCGGCGACGCGACGCTGGACCTGACGGCGATGCCGGCCGTGGTGTTCACCGATCCGCAGGTGGCGACGGTGGGCTACAGCGAGGCGCAAGCGCGCCACGACGGCGTCGAGACCGACAGCCGCACGCTCACGCTCGACAACGTGCCGAGGGCGCTGGCCAACTTCGACACGCGCGGCTTCATCAAGCTGGTTGCCGAGGCCGGCACCGGACGGCTGATCGGCGTGCAGGCGGTCGCGCAGGAAGCGGGCGAACTGATCCAGACGGCGGCGCTGGCGATCCGCAACCGGATGACCGTGCAGGAGCTGGCCGATCAGCTATTCCCCTACCTGACGATGGTCGAGGGCCTGAAGCTCGCGGCGCAGACCTTCAGCAAGGACGTGAAGCAGCTGTCCTGCTGTGCCGGATAGCGTCATCTCTTGCTGAGCGCGATTTTTTCCAGGAGTCACGCTCGGCAGTGACGCCGGCTTGTTTCACGCGGGCCGGGGATTTCGCGCCTTCACGGCGTTCATGGCAAAGCCTGCCAGAGCAACGGCAAGCACCACGGCTTGCGCAATGGCGGTTTCCGCTGACGGATAGATGCCAAGCACTTCGATGCGCGGCCAATGGATCGGGCTGGCGCTCAACCGGCCGGCCTCCTGGAGGCCGGCAACCCCCTTGCCGGCGAGCACGACCGCGAGCACCGCTACCAGGATCGAGCTGAGACTGAAGAATTTGCCGATCGGCATGCGGGCGCTGGTGCGCAGCATGAACCATGCGAGGACGGCCAGAACGGCCACTCCGCCCACCAATCCACCGAGCAGGGCTCCATTGTTGCCGTCGCCGGCCAGGGCCGAATAGAAAAGCACCGTCTCGAAAACTTCGCGGTAGACCGCAATGAACGACAAGGCGAACAATGCCCATGCCGAACGCCGCGTCATGGCTGCGGAGAGTTTTTCCTTCAGGTAGGCCTGCCACTTGCCCGCCGTGCTTTTCTGGTGCATCCAGAGCCCGACGCTCAGCAGCACAACGGCCGCAAACAGGGATGAAACCCCCTCGGTCACCTCACGGCTTGCGCCGCTGATGCTCACGAAGTAGGTGGCCACCGCCCAGGTCAGGCCACCGCAAGCCAGTGCGGCCATCCAGCCGCCATGCACATAGCCCAGCACATCGCGCCGTTCTGCCTTCTTCAGGAAGGCCAGCATGCCCACGACGATCAACAGCGCTTCAACCCCTTCGCGCAGCAGGATGGTGAGGGAGGCGATGAACGTGGTCAGCGGGTCTGCCTTGTCCGCGCCGAGTTCGGCGTCCACCTGGGCAAAGAGATAGTCCAGCTTCTGCGCCGTGGCATCGGCTTGTTCCAGTTTCCCGCCGGCGAGCGCGCCGCGATAGGCCAGCATGGCGTTTTCGACTTCCGTGAGAAGTGTCTGGTTGCGTGCGCGCAATGCCGGCTCCAGAGGCTCAAATCCATCCAGGTAGGCCGACAGGCCCAGGCGCGTTGCGCTGGCCCGGTCGCCCGCGCGCGCCGCGGCAAGGCTCTCCTGAAGGCGTGTGCGGGCCAAGGCCAGTCCGCCCGAGCCGCTCGCGGCAGCGGTGACTTCCGGGTGGCGGCGAACATAGGCGGTGAGGTCGCGGGCTGCGTCCGGGGGCATCCGCTCGGACAAGGCGGCTTCGGTCAAGGTGGCGGCAGCAGCCAGGTCGGGAAAGACAGCCTTGGCGCTGGCGTCTCGCCCCCAGGACTGTTCGCCGCGTGCGCGCATGGCATCGTCATGCGACAGTGTGCCGGCGAAAAATGCCAATGCCCACCGATCCTCGTCGGAGAGCGTGGCGAAGCTGGGCATCGACGTGCTGGTCACGCCTTGAGAAATGACCTGGTACAGCGCGAGCACGCTGCGCGAACGGGCACGATCACGATCGGTGAAGGCGATCGGCGGCGGTTCGAGCTTGGCGCCGAGCGGGCCGTCGCCTGCACCGGTTGCCCCGTGGCATGCCGCGCAGTTGGCTTCAAACAGCACCTTGGCGCGTGCGAGATCCGGCGGCTGGGTCGGCGAGAGCGGAAACGGATAGGCTTTGACCAGCGCTGCGGCCAGCGAATGGGCGCTGTCGGCCACGGCCTTGGCGTCCGCCTTTGCGGCGATGAGGTCTCCGAGCGCTTTGGCCTGCCGCTGCAACTCGGGCAGCGCCGCAGTGCTCGGCAGTGCGGCAAGCTGCTGTGCGGCGGTTGCCGCGAACTCCTTCATCTCCTCGTACTCGCTGGCACTTTGAATCTGGCCGTTGCTCACCGCGCCGCCGTAGTCAACCGCGAGGTAGTCCAGCAATTGCCAGGTCTGCTTGGCCTGGTCGCTGGCGGCAGGGGCGGCAGCCCAGGCGGGAGAAGCCGACCAGAGTGCGAACAACGCGGCTATTGCCAGGAATCGCCTGGCGCAAAGAGAAAGCATTTTCATGATGTATAAATGTTATTGATTCTCATTTTATCGATGACTCGGACCACTGGGCGTTGCACGATGCAGTGCGAGCGAAGGTTCTAAAACGAAGATTTGCCTGTTGCCGGCGAAAAATGATGGGGCTAACTACGCCGCGCACCTTTCGCTGCACGTATGGCCCTGCGCCACGGCCTGTTGTGCAGAAGGCCTTCAACAGCGTCCACATGGGTCGTCGTCATCGCCAGTGAAAGGTTACGTGGCGACCGCTACCAAGATTAGCGTTCCCAGTGCAATGCGATACCACGCAAAAACTCCAAATCCATGTCCGGTCAAATAACGCATCAGAAGGCGTATCGCAAGCAGCGCAAATGCGAAAGAAGCAATGAAACCCATTGCAAAAACGCCGATGTCGTCGCTCGACAATGCGCCCCAGTGCTTGAAGAGGTTGTATACCGAGGCGGCCCCCAAGATTGGAATGCCGAGGAAAAACGAAAACTCCGTCGCAGCCTGCCGCGAAGCCCCGAACCATAGCCCGCCGATAATCGTCGCGCCTGAGCGCGAAGTACCCGGCCAGAGCGCAAGGCACTGCACGAAACCAATCTTCAGTGCGTCGATTCGGCTGATCTGTTCGGCACGCTCAGCCTTCACTTGCACGGGGCGTCGCTCAGCCCACAGGATCGCGATGCCACCGACAACGAGTGCGACGGCCACCGGCCCCGGACTGAAAAGCAGCCTCTGCACATGAGATCCAATCAGCAGTCCGAGCACTGCCGCGGGCATAAATGCAATGGCAAGGTTCACTAAAAACCGGCGGGATCCTTGGTCGGCATGCGCTGAGACAACAACGCTTGCCAGACGAGCCCTATATTCCCAGATGACCGCGAGCATCGCGCCGAACTGGATGAACACTTCAAAGACGTCGCGCTTCTCTTTCGCAAGGAATGAGAGCGCATTGCCCGCTAGGATCAAATGCCCCGTCGAGGAGACTGGCAAGAATTCCGTGATGCCTTCGACGACGCCCATCATTAGCGTCTTGAGAACGAGTTCAGCGTGCATTTGCAGGCGGCAGTGGTAGCGCCGAGTGGGACATCGGTTTCTCCGAAGCCGTGCTCACGGCTCCGCATGTGTCAATGAAAATCTGGATCATCGTGCTGGCGAATGGGAATCTGCGCCGTTTCGGCCGCGGCCGCGAAACGCGGCGATCAGCAGAAGCCCCGCTCCCAGGGTGATGCCAACGTCGGCTGCATTGAACGCAGGCCAGTGCCAATCGCCCCAATGAAAATCGAGCCAGTCCACCACGGCCCCATGCCGCACTCGATCAAGAACATTGCCGAGCGCGCCGCCGAGAATTGCTGCATAGCCCACGGCCTCAGGTGTTGCAGTCTTCTCGCGGGCAATGAGCCAGGTGAGAAAGGCAGAAGCAGCGACGCCAATAACAATAAAAAAGCCGCGTTGCCACCCACCCGCCTGCGCCAAGAAGCTGAAGGCCGCGCCTGGATTCAGCCAATGCCCGATGTTGAACCATGGCGTGATTTCATGGGAGCCATACAAGGGAATCCACGCGACGATGGCCGCCTTGGTCGCTACGTCGGCGGCAAGCACCGTCACGGCCAACAGGTACATCCGCAAGACAGCCCTATCAATGGCCATGTGGCTTGATGTCCTCAGACGACCGCAGCAAGCGCATCCCATTGAAAACGACCGCCAGACTGGCACCCATGTCGGCCAGAATCGCCAGCCACAGACTTGCATGTCCAGTAAAGGCCAAGGCCATGAACACCGCCTTTGTTCCA
Organism: Delftia tsuruhatensis NBRC 16741; assembly: GCF_001571325.1. Classification (GTDB taxonomy): domain Bacteria; phylum Pseudomonadota; class Gammaproteobacteria; order Burkholderiales; family Burkholderiaceae_C; genus Comamonas; species Comamonas tsuruhatensis. The sequence goes on along the minus strand of NZ_BCTO01000049.1, from coordinate 24,256 downwards.
AGCGCAAAGACGATGTTGGCCGTCAGGATGCCGGCTACGCGCTGTGACAGCCGGATGAACTCTGGAAGCTTGCGCAGGTTGTCCTGCATCAATGCGACGTCGGCCGTTTCGATTGCCGTGTCGGTGCCAGCTGCGCCCATTGCGAAGCCTATGCTCGACTTGGCCAATGCCGGTGCGTCGTTGACGCCGTCGCCCACCATGCCGACTGGCCCGCGTGAGAGCAGTTCTTCGATTGCCTGCAGCTTGTCCTGCGGCAGCAACTCGCCCTTGGCGCTGGTGATGCCGACCTGGGCAGCCACGGCTTGCGCGGTTTTCGCGTTATCGCCAGTCAACATGACTGGTTCGATTCCCAGCGACTTGAGTTCGGCGATCGCTTGCCGGCTGGTGTCGCGCACTGTGTCGGCCACGGCCAGCAGGGCGAGTACTTGCTGGTCCGTGGCGAGGAGCACAACGGTCTTGGCCTGGTACTCCAACGCATCGAGCTGAGTCTCGACCTCAAGTGTTGAAAGTCCCAGCTCTTTGATCAGCCGGTGGTTGCCGACGTAATAGACATCTCCATCGACGTTGCCTTTGACGCCGCGTCCAGGGATCGCCTCGAACTTGTCCACCTGGGCATGCGGTTGGTTGTAGCCCGCCACGATGGCGGTGGCCACAGGATGCTCCGACAGAGCATCGATGCTCGCTGCAATGCGCAGAACTTCTTCCTTCGGCAGGCCGCGCAGCGATATGACATCGGTCAGTGCGGGGCGCCCATGGGTCAGGGTCCCGGTCTTGTCCAGGGCCACCGATTTCAGGTGCCGCCCTTGTTCGAGGTAAAGACCGCCCTTGACCAGGATGCCTCGGCGTGCGGCAGCTGCCAGGCCGCTGACCACGGTAACCGGCGTGGAGATCACCAATGCGCAGGGGCAGGCAATGACCAGCATCACCAGCGCCTTGTAGACCCATTCGAACCAGGGCTGCCCGAAAGCGAGCGGAGGAATGACCGCCACGGCAAGGGCAAGCGCAAACACCGCGGGTGTATAGATGCCGGCGAACTTGTCCACGAAGCGTTGCGTGGGCGCGCGTTGTCCCTGCGCTTCCTGGACCGATCGTGCAATGCGGTCGAGGGTGGTTTCGCCCTTGCGCGAGGTAACGCGGAACTCCAGCGTGCCGCGCTCGTTGATGGTGCCGGCGAAGACCGTGGCACCGGCGGTCTTCTCCACCGGCATGCTTTCGCCGGTGATCGGCGCCTGGTTCACCGACGACTGTCCCGCGACGACTTCGCCATCCAGTGCGATGCGTTCGCCCGGACGCACCCGCACAACACTTCCGAGTGGCACGGTATCCGCCTTGACCTCGCGCCATTGACCGTCGGGCTGGCGCACCAATGCGTTCTCTGGCGCCAGGTCCATCAGCTTGCGGATGGCATTGCGGGCCCGATCCAGGCTCAAGGCCTCGATCATCTCGGCGATGCCGAAGAGCCAGATGACCACCGCCGCCTCGGGCCACTGGCCGATCAGCGCCGCGCCGATGACGGCGACCGTCATCAACAGGTTCATGTTCAGCGAACGCGTCTTCAGCGCGATCCAGCCCTTCTTGAGGGTCTCGACCCCACCCAGGCCGATGGCCGCGAGGCAAGCAAGAATGATGGGCCAGGAGGCCTCGGGAGCACCCGCGAAGACCATGGCCTCCGCGCCGAGCGCCAGCACGCCGGAGACCGCCATCCGAATCCATTGCCCGCGCGAGATGCCGGTGCCGAACTCACGGGGAGCGGATGGCGCCGGGTCGGAGGCGCTTTGGAGCACTGGAGCCATGCCGAGCCGCTCGATCGCGCTGGTCACCGGAGCCAGATCGACAAGCTCGTGGCTCACGGTCAGCGTGCGGCCCATCAGGTTGAAATCCAGGGCCTTCACCCCAGGCATGCCTTCGAGCGCCTTGCGCAGCAGGCCCTCCTCGGTCGGGCAGTCCATTTTTTCGATCAGGTACACGGCCTGGCCCTGCGGCCCGGTGTCGTCAGCGTGCTCAATGCTGGCCTTCATGCCTACATCGTTCAGGGCCTTGAGGATCGGCGCGGGGTCGGGCAGACGGTGCTGGACATCGAGCCGTCGCCCCATCAGGTCGAAATCCAGCCGTTCGATGCCATCGACCGCACCAAGGCGCTTGCGGATCGTTGCCTCTTCGGTAGGGCAATCCATGTTCGGAATAAGGAAGCGTGTACCGTTCCCTGTCGCCGGTGCCGGGGTTTGCGACGCCGCCGTGCTGGGGATGAGGGCTTCGACAGCGATTGGCATGCTGCCCGCCGTCTTTTCCACCGGCTTCATTCCCAGGCCTTCGATGGTCCTGGCAATCGGGGCTGTATCGGTCAGCGAATGGGTCACCGTCAGCGTGTGGGCCTTCAGATCGAAGTCCACCGCCTGCACGCCCGCCAGTGGCTCCAGCATCGAGCGCAACTGGCGCTCTTCGCTGGGACAGTCCATCTCCTTGATGAAGTAGATGACCTGCTGCGGCGCGGGTTCCACGACCGCCCGCATGCCGATGTCGTGCAGCGCGCGCAGGATGGCGTTCTGTCCAGCTGGTTCGTGTGTGACCTCAAGGCGGCGACGGGTCAAGTCGAAAGCCATATCCCGGACGCCATCGACCTGCGCCAAGCGCTTGCGAATCTGAGCCTCCTCGCTGGGGCAATCCATGTTGGCTATCCCGAAGTGGGTCACGAGTGGCTCAACGGTCGCCGCTGCGCTCATGGCGCTCGCTGAACAGCACGCCGTGGTGCAGGAGGTTTCGGTGTCTGCTTTCATGGATCGATCCGTTCTTCTTCAAGAGTCAGGTGGTGAGACGGGCCAGCTTTGCCAGTCTCCGCGCAGGAGAGCCAAAGCGCAGACGCCGACAGCGTTGCGACAGGTGCCGTTCCCCTTGTGCTTTCATTTACAAGGGCTATTTCACACCTTGGAGTAGCTCCAAGGTCAAGCGGCTACGATGCATGTCCTGACAACATGTGAGTGTTCTGCGATGAAAATTGGCGAGTTGAGCCACGCCACCGGCGTGGACACCGACACGATCCGGTTCTACGAGAGGACGGGGGTGTTGCCGCCGCCAGCTCGGCAGACCAATGGATACCGGGTATACGGGACGGAACACATCGATGGACTGTCCTTTGTCCGCCACTGCCGGGCCTTGGACATTCCTCTGGCCGATGTCAGGCGGCTCCTGAACTTCACATCCCGTCCGGATGAGGATTGCGCGGACATCAACCGGCTGGTCGACGAGCAGATTGCGAGGGTGCGTGCCCGCCTGACCAGCTTGAAAGCACTGGAAAGGCAACTGACGACGCTGCGCGCCCGCTGCTCCGCAGGACATCAAGCGAAAGAGTGCGGCATCCTTGGCGAGCTGGTCTCTGCAGCGCAGCGGGAAGCGTAGTCAAACAGATCTATCGATGGCGCAGGGCAAGACGCCTGTGCGCAAGCACTGGCAGCAGGCGAAGGCTGTGTTGACATGCGCCGGCAAGACCGCCTAAACTACGTACCAAACAACAGACATAGAGTCTTTTCGTCGTTCGATCGCCTGAGCCATTCTTTTCCCCATGCCGACCCATGCATTCACCATACGCAAACTCGCCGACGCGGCAGGCGTTGGCGTGGAGGCGGTGCGCTATTACCAGCGCGGTGGATTGCTGGCTGCGCCGGATCGCGTGGACGGCGGCTTCCGGCAGTATTCGGAGGACGATGTCCGTCGTCTGCGCTTCATCAAGCGGGCTCAGGCATTGGGGTACTCGCTGGAGGACATCGCCGAACTGATGTCCTTGAGTACCAAGCGTGATCGGCTGCGCGTGCGGGAAATCACCCGCGAACGCATCGCGGAGATCCGGGAGCGCGTGGCCGACCTGCAGTCGATGGCCTCGGCGCTGGAAAATCTGGCCGATTGCTGCGCCAAAGCGCCAGAAGGTTCGGCCTGTTCGATCATCGCCGCGCTGACCGGGGAGCAGGACTTAGATCCGGCCATCGCCGATCCGAGCCTCGTTGCGCAGGCAAGCGTTGCCGGCCGACGCAGATCCGTGCGGCCGGGCGCTGAAGCCTATCACCGCACTGATGGGGTGGCCGCATGACGATGACGCGCATGTTCAGGCGATTCGTCTGCCGGCTGATGCTCGGTGTGCTGGTCTTCGGCCAGTTGGCCATCGCTGCCTACGCCTGCCCCGCACTGTCGGGCATGCCGCAGTCGCTTCCGACGATGGCCCTGAATGCGTCGGCCGCGGCGATGCCCGGTGATGAGGCCGGTGCTGCGATGGCCGTGTCGCCCGACATGGTCGCAACGTCAGACATGGCCGCCATGGCGAGCTGCGACCAAATCGACGACAACGCCGCCAACTTGTGCGTAGAGCACTGCCGTTTCGGCCAGCAAAGCGCCGACCATGCGTCGGCCCCGACCGTACCCGCGGCGCTGCTGACGACCCTCTACACCCTTCCGGTGCAACCCGAGCCTCTCGGGCATGGCTGGCCTTCGGCCGACGTGATATTCCGGCGCGTCGCGGCGTCTCCGCCGCACGCCATCCTGCACTGCTGTTTTCGCATTTGATCTCCTGACGCTGGTGCGGCCGGCCTGAGCCGGCTGAACCAGACCGATCGGTCGCGCTTGCGCGTGTCCGCGAGTTTCCGCTCGCCCCCGCCAAGCTCCATTCGACCTGATGGCATTCGTCAACTGGAGATCCCATGTTCATCGACTCTTTTTCTTTCCGCACGCCGGGCGGCGCTGTGCCATGGCGCAGGCTTGCTGCCGGCATCGTTGCGGCATTCGCCATGGGCGCCGGTGCAGCCCATGCCGCCGACGGCCTGACGCTGGATCAGGCGCTGCGCCTGGCACAAACCCGTTCTCGCGCGCTCGTGGCCCAGGATGCGACGGCATCGGCCGCACGGGACATGGCGGTCGCCGCCGGACAGCGGCCAGACCCCACCCTCAAGCTCGGCATCAACAACCTGCCCGTCAACGGCGCGGATCGGTTCAGCCCGACGCGCGACTTCATGACCATGCGCTCCATCGGCGTGATGCAGGAGTTCACACGCGAAGACAAACTCAAGGCCCGTGCCGGGCGCTACGAGCGCGAGGCCGAAGTCGCCGAGGCCGGGCGCAGCCTGGCGCTCGCCAACCTGCAGCGCGACACCGCCTTGGCCTGGCTGGACCGTCTCTTCCAGGAGCGTGTGCGCGACATGCTGGTGACCCAGCGCGACGAAGCGCGCCTGCAGATCGACGCCGCTGATGCCGCCTACCGGGGCGGGCGCGGCACGCAAGCCGATGTGTTCGCCGCCCGTTCGGCGGTCGCCCAGATCGACGACCGCATCGAGCAGGCCGAGCGCCAGGTCGCCACGGCCCGCACGCAACTGGCGCGCTGGATTGGCTCCGTCGCAAGCGATCCCCTGGGCTCGGTTCCGGCATTGGATACGGTTCGCCTGAGCCCGCAGGATTTGGAAGCCCAGTTGGCCCACCACCCTGAAATCGCCGTGATGCAAAAGCAGGAAGAGGTCGCGCAGGCCGAAGCCGACATCGCGCAAGCCAACAAGAAGACCGATGTGAGCGTCGAGCTGATGTACAGCCAGCGCGGCCCGGCCTACTCGAACATGGTCTCGCTCAATGTTTCGATCCCGCTGCAGTGGGACCAGAAAAACCGCCAGGACCGCGAGCTGGCCGCCAAGCTCGCCAGTGTCGAGCAAAAGCGCGCCGAGCGCGAGGAAGCCACGCGCGCCCATGTGGCCGAGGCACTGGCGATGCTGCAGGAATGGCGCAGCGACCGAGAGCGCCTGGCGCGCTACGACAGCTCGCTGCTGCCACTGGCCACCGAGCGCACGCGCGCCTCGATCGCCGCCTACCGCGGCAACGCGGGCACCTTGACCGCGGTGCTAGAGGCACGCCGCGCCGAGATTGACACGCGCGTCGAACGCTTGCGCCTGGAAATGGGCGCGGCGCGCCTGTGGGCACAACTGAACTACCTGGTGCCGGCTGGTCACGACACGGCCGCACCCCGCCCCTGAGCACAACCGAGAGACCTCCCATGAAAACCAAAAACCTCGTGATGGCCCTCGTCGCCGCCGGCGTGCTGGGCGCCGCCGGCTACGGCCTCTACACCCTCGGCATGCGCCACGGAGCCGACATGCCGGCCACGCCTTCGAATCCCAGTGGCATGGCATCGCCGCAAGCGGCGACTCCCGCTGTTGCTGCGCCTGCCAATGAGTCGGGCGAGGACGCCACGCGGCGGCATATCGCGGCCGGCCTCAAGGCCGGCGACGTCGATCCCGCCAATGGCAAGAAGATCCTGTACTACAACGATCCCATGGTACCGGCGAACAAGTTCGACAAGCCGGGCAAGTCACCCTTCATGGACATGATGATGTCGCCGGTCTATGCCGACGGGGATGCAGATAAGGGAAACGTCACTGTCAGCTCGCGCATCCAGCAGAACCTCGGCGTTCGCACCGCCGAAGTGACCGAAGGCACGCTGTCGCCGCAGGTGTCGGCGGTGGGCAGCATCGCCTTCAACGAGCGTGACCAGGCGATCGTGCAAGCGCGTGCCACCGGGTACGTCGAGCACCTGTACGTGCGTGCCACGCTGGACCCGGTCGCCAAGGGGCAACCGCTGGTCAGCCTCTATGTCCCGGACTGGGTTGCTGCGCAGGAAGAGTTCCTGTCAGTACGGCGCATGAAAGGCACGGACCTGGGTGGGCTGGTCGACGGTGCGCGCCAGCGCATGCGCCAGGTCGGCATGGACGATGCCCAGATCGCGCTGGTCGAGCGCAGCGGCAAGACCCAGCCACGCATCACGCTGAGCGCGCCCATCGGCGGCGTGGTGGTCGAATTGCTGGCGCGTGAAGGCATGACGGTGATGCCGGGCGCGACGCTGTTCCGCATCAACGGCTTGTCCACCGTGTGGGCCAACGCCGAGGTGCCCGAGAGCCAGGCCGCGCTGCTGCGCCCGGGCGCCAAGGTGCAGGCCCGTAGCCCGGCCGCGCCCGGCAGCAGCTTCGATGGCAAGGTGCAGGCGATCCTGCCCGAGGTGAATCCGAGCACGCGCACACTGAAGGCTCGCCTGGAGCTCGCCAATCCTGGCAGCCGGCTGGTACCGGGGATGTTCGTCACGATGAACTTCGTGGACATGCGGCCCGACAAGACGCTGCTCGTGCCCACCGAGGCGGTGATCCAGACCGGCAAACGCACGGTGGTGATCGTGGCCGAAGACAACGGGCGCTTCCGTCCGGTCGATGTCGAGGCGGGCCTGGAGAACAGTGGCCAGACCGAGATCAAGCGCGGCCTGTCGGCGGGGCAGCGCGTCGTCGTGTCCTCGCAGTTCCTGATCGACTCGGAGGCCAGCCTCAAGGGTGTCGAGGCCCGCTTGAACAGCGAGCCGGCCGTGGTTGCCCCAGCTTCGCCTTCGGCCCCGGTGGCCGCCAGCGCGCCACGGCATGTCGGTGAGGCCAAGGTCGTCAGCGTCGGCAAGGACGCGTTGACCCTGTCGCACGGCGCCATTCCCACAATGAAGTGGGGCCCGATGACGATGGACTTCAAACTGCCGCCCGACGGCGCGGCGCGCAACGTGCAGGTCGGTGATCGCGTGCGCTTCGAGTTCTTCATGGGCGCGGACGACCTGCCGCAGCTCACGCACGTCACGCCGATGGCGGCCGGAGGCAAGCCATGATCGCCAAGCTGATCCGCTGGTCCATCGCCAACCGCTTCCTCGTGCTGCTGGCCACCTTGGCACTCAGCGCCTGGGGCATCTATGCGGTACAGCGAACGCCGCTGGACGCGCTGCCCGACCTGTCGGACGTGCAGGTCATCATCCGCACCACCTATCCGGGCCAGGCGCCGCGCATCGTCGAGAACCAGGTCACGTACCCGTTGACGACGACGATGCTCTCGGTGCCGGGCGCAAAGGCGGTGCGCGGCTACTCGTTCTTTGGCGACTCCTTCGTCTACGTGCTGTTCGAGGACGGGACCGACCAATATTGGGCGCGCTCCCGCGTCCTCGAATACCTCAACCAGGTGCAGTCGAGGTTGCCGGCCCAGGCTAAGGCCTCGCTCGGTCCGGACGCTTCCGGCGTGGGCTGGATCTACGAGTACGCACTGGTCGACCGCAGCGGCAAGATGGACATCTCGCAACTGCGCGCCCTGCAGGACTGGTTCCTCAAGTACGAGCTCAAGACCGTGCCCGACGTGGCCGAGGTTGCCTCGGTAGGCGGCATGGTGCGCCAGTACCAGATCGTGCTTGATCCGGACAAGCTCGCGGCCTACGGCATCCCGCACACCAAGGTCGTGGAGGCGATCCAGCGCGCGAACCAGGAGACCGGCGGCTCGGTGCTCGAACTCGGCGAGGCCGAATACATGGTGCGCGCCTCGGGCTACCTGGGGAGTCTTGAGGATTTTAGGAAGGTGCCGCTGATGACGACAGCCGCCGGCGTATCAGTGCGCCTGGGCGACGTGGCCCGGGTGCAGATCGGTCCGGAGATGCGCCGCGGTATCGGCGAACTCAATGGCGAGGGCGAAGCCGTCGGCGGCGTGATCGTCATGCGCTCAGGCAAGAACGCGCTGCAGACCATTGCCGCGGTCAAGGACAAGCTCAAGGGCCTGGCGTCCAGCTTGCCGCGGGGCGTGGAGATCGTGCCGGTGTACGACCGCTCCGGGCTGATCGAACGCGCGGTCGACAACCTCACGCACAAGCTGATCGAGGAGTTCATCGTCGTCGCGGTGGTCTGCTTCATCTTCCTGTTCCACCTGCGCTCGGCGCTGGTCGCGATCATCTCTCTGCCCCTGGGCATCCTGGCGGCGTTCATCGTGATGCACTACCAGGGCGTCAACGCCAACATCATGTCGCTGGGGGGTATCGCGATCGCCATCGGTGCGATGGTCGACGCGGCGGTGGTGATGATCGAGAACGCCCACAAGCATCTGGAGCACTGGAGCCATGAGCACCCCGGCGAGGTGCTCGAAGGGCCGGCCCGGTGGCGGGTCATCGGTGACTCGGCGGCGGAGGTGGGGCCGGCGTTGTTTTTCTCGCTGCTGATCATCACGCTGTCCTTCGTGCCTGTGTTCACGCTGGAAGCGCAGGAGGGACGCCTGTTCTCGCCGCTGGCGTTCACCAAGACCTACGCCATGGCGGCTGCGGCCGGCCTGTCGGTGACCTTGATTCCGGTGCTCATGGGCTACCTGATCCGTGGCCGCATCCCCGATGAGAAAAACAATCCACTCAATCGCCTGTTGATCGCGGTCTACCGGCCGCTGCTCGACAGGGTGCTGCGCGCCCCAAAGCTCACGCTCGTGGTGGCGGTCGTGGTGCTGGCCACCAGCCTGTGGCCGCTGCAGCACATCGGCGGCGAGTTCATGCCGCGGCTGGACGAAGGTGACCTGCTGTACATGCCTTCGGCGCTGCCGGGACTGTCGGCAGGAAAGGCGGGAGAGCTGCTGCAGCAGACCGACCGCCTGATCAAGACGGTGCCGGAGGTCGCGAGCGTCTACGGCAAGGCCGGCCGCGCGGAGAGCGCCACCGACCCCGCTCCGCTGGAGATGTTCGAGACGACGATCCAGTTCAAGCCGCGCGACCAGTGGCGCGCCGGCATGACGACCGACAAGCTGGTCGAGGAACTTGACCGCATCGTCAAGGTGCCGGGCCTGTCCAACATCTGGGTGCCGCCGATCCGCAACCGCATTGACATGCTGGCCACGGGCATCAAGAGCCCTGTGGGGGTTAAGGTCGCGGGCACCGACCTAGCAACCATCGATCGCATCACCGCAGAGATCGAACGCACGCTCAAGGACGTGCCCGGCGTCAGCAGCGCTTTGGCCGAGCGGCTCACGGGTGGGCGCTATGTGGATGTGAACATCCGGCGCGACGATGCGGCCCGCTACGGCCTGAACATCGCCGACGTGCAGTCGGTGGTCTCGTCCGCCGTGGGCGGCGAGAACATCGGCGAGACGGTGGAAGGCCTGCAGCGCTTCCCGATCAACCTGCGCTACCCGCGCGAGATGCGCGATTCGCTGGAAAAACTGCGCTCCCTGCCCGTCGTGACCGAGCGCGGCCAGCGCCTGGTGCTGTCCGACGTGGCCGACATCCGCATTGCCGACGGGCCGCCGATGCTGCGCAGCGAGAACGCGCGCCTGTCGGGCTGGGTGTACGTCGACATCCGGGACCGCGACCTGCGCTCCGCGGTGCAGGACATGCAGCAGGCCGTGGCCAAGCAGGTAAAGCTGCCGCCGGGCTACTCAATCTCCTGGTCGGGACAGTTCGAGTTCCTGGAGCGGGCCACCGCCAAGCTCAAGGTAGTGGTGCCCTTCACGCTGCTCATCATCTTCGTGTTGCTGTACCTGACCTTCGGCGCGTTCGGTGAAGCGCTTCTGATCATGGCTGCGCTCCCATTCGCGCTGGTGGGCGGCATCTGGCTGCTGTACCTGCTGGGCTACAACCTGTCGATCGCGGGTGCGGTGGGCTTCATCGCACTGGCTGGCGTGTCCGCCGAATTCGGCGTGATCATGCTGCTGTACCTCAAGAACGCCTGGCAGGAGCGAGTCGGCCGCGGCACGACCAGCGAGGCCGATCTGCTGAATGCCATTCGCGAGGGCGCCGTGCTGCGCGTGCGGCCCAAAGCGATGACGGTGGCCGTCATCCTGGCCGGCCTGCTGCCGATCATGTGGGGCACGGGCACCGGCTCCGAGGTGATGCAGCGCATCGCCGCGCCGATGGTGGGAGGGATGGTCACGGCCCCGTTGCTGTCGATGTTCGTCATTCCCGCGGCCTACCTGTTGATGCGGCGGCCGCGCGAGCGCAAGGCATCGCGGCGGATGTTCTGGAGGCGTCGTCATGCGGCCACTTGAACGCTCCGGTGGCGGCCGCGCATGGGGTGCGGCGGTGCTTTGCCTGTCGCTGCTGCTGGGCACAGCGACACGCGCTGCCGTTTCCGCCCAGGAGATTCAGCACGCCGGCCCGGTGATGACGGCAATGGTGGCCTCGCGCCCGTTGCCCAGCAGCGCCGACGATTGCCAGGTATGCCCGGCTTGTGCCATCGCACCGGCACCAGCGGCTCACGCATTCACCGGCGAATGCGAAGCGCGAGAGCAGGCTCCGGTGGCCTGGCTCGCGCTTGCGACGGTGGCGCCGGCGCCGACCTGGTTCTTTGATGCGGGAGGCGGTCGACTGCGATGGCCTGTACGCCTAGCGTTCTGCCGGTGGCTGGATTGATCCGATGAGGCTCCTCTCGGACTTTTTGGATCAACCAACCTTGGAAAACCATCATGAAAAAATCACTGCTCCCCCTCATCGCCGCCCTGGCGCTGGGCGCTTCTCTGCCTGCACTGGCCGGCCCCGACTTCCAGGCCATCGAGAAGGCACGCGCAGCCAAACAGGCGGCAGCAGCATCGCAAACGGCCAGTACCACCCGAGTCGACGGCACCACAGGTCAGCGGGTGAACTGCCCGACCGACCCGCTGGTGCTGCCGCTGGATCACGGCCCGCGTGCCCAAACGACGCCTGGAGAAAACCGGATGCGCAAGGCGCGTTACGAGGCCCAGGTCAAGGCATGCACGAACCCCGGGTCGTGAGCACCAGCCCATGACTCTCCAACGCTGGCCATTCCCAGTGGCCGCGTTCCATCCGGGGCCTGCCAGAAGGCCGGCCCCATTTTTAAAGCTCAGAAAAGGAAATCCATCATGAAACTCGTCTCAACCGCAACGCTGATCGCCGCCTTGGCGTTTTCTGCTGCCACCTTCGCCCAATCCGGCGACATGGGCAGCATGAAGATGGAGGGTAAGGGCATGCAGGAGTGCATGGACATGAAGGGGATGAAGGGCATGGACATGAAGGACATGGATGCCAAGAAGTGCCAGGACATGATGAAAGGCATGGACGCCAAAGGCACCGCCAAGTCCGCGGCCCATGAGGCCGATGCCGTGGTGAAGGAATTTGACGCGGTCCAGGGCAAGGTCACCCTTGCGCATGGCCCCGTCAAGAGCCTGGGGTGGCCCGCGATGACCATGGCGTTTGGCGTCAAGGACAAGGCCCTGTACGACAAACTCGCCGTGGGCGCGAAAGTCCACGTCGGGTTCAAGAAAGAGGGTGACGGCTACGTCGTGACCTCGGTCAAATAACGCGCCGCAGACGATGTGAGCCTGCGACTACGGTGAACGCGCACGCGTTTCGTAGTCGCATCCTTCCTGCAAATTGATCAAGGTGATCAGCATCGTCACCCAAGGCGTTTTTCTGTTTCACCGCAGATGCAGGGCGATCCCGGCCACTGGAGCATGGCCGGCCACGCTGTCGTGCTGCGCATTGAACCCCTGCGGGTTTCGCCCCATGCGGGCTCTCATCGCTGACACCTCCGGCCCAACTTGCTGACCAGGGCCTGCGCGCTGCGCTTGCCAAGACCGGGTGTAGCTGGATGGTGGGGTGTGGCGGCTTGCTGTCTCCCCATGGTGCCACGGCGTTCGCGCCGTAAAGGGCGGCGCGCCATGGGCGCTTGCGGCCTGCGGCCGTCGTGCCCCTTGACGGCTTGCGCTGCGCCGTGACCCGCAGGGGCTGGGCAATTCCGCCCGGCATCCTTTCAGGAGTTCAGCATGAACTACGCATTCATCACCGACGAGCAGCGTGCGCTGCTGCTGGCCAACGGCCGCGCATCCTTGGAGAACCCGGACTTCGATCCGGCGCCCGTAGTCAAGCTGTTCACGCCCGATGCGGGCGCGACCTGGCTGCTGACCGAGATTGATCCCGACGACCACGACCACGTCTTTGGTCTTTGCGACCTAGGCCTGGGGATGCCGGAAATCGGCTGGGTCAGCCTGGGCGAGCTGGCAGCGGTGCGCGGGCGGCTGGGGTTGCCGATCGAGCGTGACCTGTCTTTCCGCGCCGAGAAGCGGTTGAGCGCCTATGCGCGCGATGCGCGCTTGGCCGGGCGGATCGCTGTCTGACCTGGCCTTGGGAGCGCCGCAAGGCGCTCCTTGTGCTTTCTCGACCATCGAAGGAGATCAATGCCATGAGCAGCCATCACGACTACATCATCGAAATCACGGCGCAGCACGATGCGCTCAAGCCGTTCGCGCCGGAGAACGGCCAGCCCTTGCGCTTCAAGATCGGCGACGCGGTGATCTACACCAACGAGTACGGCGCACAGTTCCGGCGCCGCGTCACCGGGTTCTACCAGCCCACCGGGCTGTCGGGTCTGTACGCGCGCGGTGCGCGATACCTGCTGGACTCGTCATCGCCGTGGATGCCGGTTGCGGAATCCAGCCTGCGTCCTGACGACTCGGCATGATGCCTACGCGCCCCTGACGGGGCGCTGCGCGCTTCGCTTGCCTCCAGGGGAAAGCCCTGCGGGCTATCCCCGCCGCGCGATGCTTGGCACCCCTCAAAGACCGCCGAACCGGCTGCGCCGGATCGGCCAGACAACATCAGCCGCAGATCGACGATGCCTCGCGTTTGCTCATCCTGATCCAGTTGTTCATTCCACTTTGAAGGCTGGGCGTCCCCGGCCACCTGGGAGATAGCCGGTCGCGCTGTCGTGCGCGTGGCGCATCGAGCCGCCTGCGGCGTCTCGCCCCTTCGGGCTTCCATCGTTCCCTCGCTCCGCTCGGCTGACGCCTCCGGCCCGGCTTCCAGCTTCGGGCCTGCGCGCTTCGCTTGCCGTGCGGTCGGTGTGTAGGGACGGCCGTTGCCATGTCCAGCCGTCTTCCCTGACTTCATCACCTTCACCGCGACTGTAGCCCGCGGCTGTGTGCCGTCAAGGCGCGCAGGGCCGTGTCCTCGGCTGCGCCTGCGGGCCGCACCAACCCTGCGCTTGTCTCCTTGACGGCCCCCGTCCGCGCGCTCCTGACCGTCGCGGGCGATGAACTCAGGAAGGACGGTGGCAACAGGGCCAACCGGGTTCCTCGTGCCGACCGCACCGAACAGCCGAAAGGCTGGGCTCCGAATCTAGGAATCCGGTGTGCGGTTTTCTTCAACAGCCTTTTTGTTCAGGAGAACGACATGCTTGCAACCCGTTTCGCTTCCCACTCCCCGGCGCTGCGCAGCGGCTACCCGCTGTCCGATGACCAGATTCGCAGGGTGGCCCCGTCCATCTTCGCGGATGCACCGCATGAGAGCCGTTCCGAGCGGTACGCCTATATCCCCACCGCCGCCGTGCTGACCGAACTGCGCAAAGAGGGGTTTCAACCCTTCATGGTGACGCAGACCCGCGTGCGCGATGAAGGCAAGCGCGAGCACACGAAACACATGCTGCGCCTGCGCCATGCCAGCCAGATCAACGGCGCGGAAGCTAACGAAATCGTGCTGCTGAACTCCCATGACGGCACGAGCAGCTACCAGATGCTGGCCGGAATGTTCCGCTTCGTGTGCAGCAATGGGCTGGTGTGCGGTGACACCGTGGCCGATGTGCGCGTACCCCACAAAGGCAACGTGGCCGGGCACGTCATCGAAGGCGCTTATGAGGTGTTGAGCGGCTTCGAGCGGGTGAAGGAATCGCGCGACCTGATGCGCGGCATCACCTTGGACGATGGCGAATCGGAGGTGTTCGCCCGTGCTGCGCTGGCGTTGAAGTACGACGACCCGGACAAGCCAGCGCCTGTCACCGAATCGCAAATTCTGATGCCGCGCCGCTTCGACGACCGCCGCCCGGACTTGTGGAGCGTGTTCAACCGCACTCAAGAAAACCTCACCAAAGGCGGCCTGTCCGGGCGCAGCACCAACGGACGCAGGCAGCAGACCCGCCCCGTGCAGGGCATTGATTCCGACATTCGGCTGAACCGTGCCCTGTGGCTGCTGGCCGATGGTATGCGCCAGCTTAAGGCTTGAACCGTTCCCCCGCCGGAGGGGCGGTTCCCCTCCATTTCCTTGTTTCACTTATTGGAGATTCACCATGAACGCCGTTACCACTACCGAAGCCCGCGCCGTCCACACCGCAGCCAGCAGCGCAGCGAACGTGCTGCAAGCCGCCGACCCGAGCAAGCACATGATTCTGGTTCCGCTGTCGCGGCTGGTGCTGCGCCCCACGGGCCGCAATGTGCGCAAGACCCCGCGCATGTCCATCCCCGAACTGGCCGCGAGCATCCAGCGCGTTGGCCTGCTGCAAAACCTGATCGTGATTCCCGCCGCTGATGGCGAGCATTACGAGGTGGTGGCCGGTGGCCGACGCCTTGCAGCCCTCAAGCTGCTGGCGAAGAAACACCGCATCGCCAAGGATTGGGAGGTGCCTTGCCTGCAGGTGGCCGATGGCACGGCCCGCACGGCCAGCCTCACCGAAAACGTGCAGCGCGAAGCCATGCACCCCGCAGATCAGTTTGAAGCGTTTGCGGCATTGGTGGCCGAGGGCCGGCCCATCGAGGACATTGCGGCGGATTTCTCCGTCACGCCGCTGGTGGTGCAGCGCCGCTTGAAGCTGGCGAATGTCTCGCCCCGCCTGATGGCCGACTATCGCGCCGATGCCGTGACGCTGGATCAGTTGATGGCGCTGTCCATCACCGACGACCACGCCGCGCAGGAGGCCGCGTTCTATGATGCGCCACAGTGGCAGCGCAACCCGTCCAACTTGCGCGAGCGGCTGACCGAGCGCGAGATTGGGGCATCGCATCCGCTGGTGCGCTTTGTCGGGTTGGACACCTACGAGCAGGCAGGCGGAGGCATCCGCCGCGACCTGTTCGCGGAAGGCGATGCGGGCGTGTACCTCAACGATGCCGCTCTGCTGGAAACGCTGGTGCGCCAGAAGCTGGCGAGCATTGCCGACACAATCCGCACCGAGGGCTGGGCATGGGTGGATGCCACGCCGGGCGTGACCCATGCCGACCTGCACGCCTTTCAGCGTGCGCCGAGGGAGCGCCGCGCACCGGGCAAGCGCGACGCACAGCGCATCGAGAAGTTGCAGGCCAAGATGCAGGAAGTGGCCGAAGCCATTGATGCCGCGATGGACGCCGACGACGAGGACAAGGCCGAAGCCTTGCAGGAAGAAGGCGAGCGCCTGGGCGAGCAGTTGCAGGCATTGGAGGATGGCTTGCTGGACTATGCCGCGAGCGTGAAGGCCGCAGCCGGTGCCATCGTCACCATCGACCGCAACGGCGAAGCCGTCATTCATCGCGGGTTGCTGCGCGAAGCCGAGGCCAAGGCGCTGCGCACGCTGGAGAAGCTGCGCCAAGGTTTTAGCGGCGCGGAAATCGAAGGCGACGACGACGGCGAAGATGCCGACGAAGCACCCAAGGCCGCAGCCATGTCCGACCGGCTGGCCCAACGCTTGAGCGCCCACCGCACCGCCGCGCTGCAAACCGAAGTCGCCCGGCATCCGCAGGTGGCGCTGGCGGCGCTGGTGCATGGCATGGTGCAAACCATCTTGCAGGGCAGTCACTACGGCCACGATCTGCCGCTGGGGGTTCGCCTCACGGTGCAGGACAGGCTGGAAGGCATGGCCCCGGACTGGCCGGAATCGCCTGCTGCTGTGGCTCTGCACGAGGCGCAGCAGGCATGGGGCGAGAAGCTGCCCGAGGACAGCGCCGAACTGTTCGCTGCGCTGCTGGCGATGGAGCAAGGCGAACTGGTCAAGCTGCTGGCCGTGTGCGTGGCTTCGACGGTGGACGTGGTGACGCCGCGTGCCACGGTGCAGCAGCCGGGCGCGGAACTAGCGCAGGCCGTGGGGCTGGACATGGCCGCGTGGTGGCAGCCGACTGCCGAGGGGTATTTCCGGCATGTTCCAAAGGCCGTGATTCTGCGAGCCGTGGGCGAGTACGCGCCCGAGCACGTCACCCGGTTGGCAAAGCTGAAGAAAGCCGACATTGCCAGCGAAGCCGAACGACTGGCCGATGGTACGGGCTGGATGCCCGCCATCTTCAAGGCCATAGGCTCGCAGGGAGCTGCGCAGGAGGAAGGCCCGGAACAGGACGCCCCGGAGGATGCCGAGGTAATGGCGGATGAACCCGCCGAGGCGCTGGCTGCTTGACCCGCGCCAATGGCAATCGCCCCGGCCTTGACCGGGGCGCTTCGCTGGAAGGAGAACCGCCCCATGACCCGCACCACGACCAGCCGCCCGCGCATGGCGGCGATCTACGCGCCCGGCACGGTGCGCGCCCGCCGCTGGCGCGGCGATGGCGACGTGTGCGGCTACCTCCCGCCCTCGGGCTGGACGACGCGCGCCGACCTCGCCGACATTCACCCCATCACGGGACGCGCCTTGCCGCGCGCCGTGTGGTGGCTCATCAAAACGAAGGAATAACCGCGATCAGCACCGCGCCCAGGCCGTTCCGTCCTGGGCGCGGTAAAAGCCCAATCCGGGCGCGGCGGTGGCCGCGCCCGGTGTTGAAGGCCCAACAGCTCCATCAGAACGCCGCCGCCTTCGCTGGCACTCAGGCGGCGGCGTTGAAATTGCCGGGCGTCACGCCCGGCAACGCGCTGTCGGGTTTTCCGGCTGCGCCTCATGCCGTCTTTGCTGTTGTTATAATATAGCCCCCTAGACTATATTAATTGTCGGCTGTCATGTCCCATACCTCTCGCCAGAAAGACAAGCTGGTCGCCCGTGTTCGCCGCATCAAAGGGCAGTTGGAAGGCATCGAGCGCGCTTTGGAATCAGACGCGGCGTGCGTGGAAGTGCTACGCCAGATCGCGTCAGTGCGCGGCGCGGTCAATGGCCTGACCGCCGAGGTGATGGAAGACCATTTGCGCGAGCACGTCCTGGAAGTTGAAACGGACAAGGAGCGCCGCCAGGGCGGCGAGGAAATGGTCGAGGTCATCCGAGCCTACATGAAATAAACCCGCCGCCCGCCGGCGACCTTTTCCAGATGACAGGGACTCCCCGATGACAATGACCTATACCCCCTCGGCCTCAGGCCACGACCATTTCTTTCTCGGCAGCGACCACCAGCGCAATGAGCGCAAGGTGTGGCTGGTGATCGCTCTCACGGCCAGCATGATGCTGGTGGAAATCGTGGCCGGTTCGATCTACGGCTCCATGGCGCTGGTGGCCGATGGATGGCATATGTCCACCCATGCGGGCGCGATGCTGATTACCGCGCTGGCCTACCGCTTTGCGCGCCAGCATGTGGGCAATCCGCGCTTTACCTTCGGCACGGGCAAGCTCGGCGATCTGGCCGGCTTCGCCAGCGCGATCGTCCTGGCCTTGATTGCCCTGCTGATCGCTTGGGAAAGTCTGGTACGGCTCACCCAACCCATCCATATCGACTTTAACCAGGCGATCGCCGTGGCTGTCGTGGGCCTGGGCGTCAACCTGGTCTGCGCTTGGCTGCTGAAGGACGACCATGCGCATCACGGTCACAATCATGGACATCACCACCACGATCACGACCATCATGTGCCAGGCAAGAGCCGCGACAACAATCTGCGCGCCGCGTACATCCATGTGTTGGCCGATGCGCTGACATCCGTATTCGCCATCGTCGCGCTGCTGCTCGGCCGCAGCTACGGCTGGCTGTGGGCTGATCCGGTCATGGGTGTGGTGGGCGCGCTGGTGATTGCCCGCTGGTCATGGGGGCTGATCCGGGACTCCGGCAGCGTGTTGCTCGATGCGGCAGTCGAGGGCGAGGAAGTGCGGCAGGAGATTCGGGAGGCCGTGGAGCCGACGGGAAGCGAGGTTACAGATCTGCATGTCTGGCAGGTGGGGCCAGGGCATTTCGCGGCCATCGTCTCACTGGTGGCTCGGGAGCCCCAGGAGCCCGCGCACTACAAGGCACTGCTCGCGCATATTCACGAACTGTCGCATGTCACGATCGAAGTGCAGCGCGGGGCCGCATGAGCATCGGCGTCACCTTGAAGGCTTGGGCCAGGCGGATCAAGCGTGATGGCGTGACGCTGTGGTTTGCCGGCAAGCATCCCGGCACGCCTTGGTATGCCAAGGCGCTGGGGCTGTTCGTGGTGGCCTATGCGCTCAGTCCCATTGACCTGATTCCAGACTTCATTCCGGTGCTGGGTTATGTGGACGATGTGATCTTGTTGCCCGTGCTGATCTGGTTGACTGTGAAGCTGCTGCCATCCGATGTGCTGGCGCAATGCCGTATTCAGGCCGATGAATGGATGCTGGCGGAAGGCGCCAAGCCGCGGAGCCGGTTCGGGGCAGTGATGATCGTGGCGCTGTGGCTGGTGATGGGGGTGGCATTGTGGTTCTGGCTCATGCCGCATCTTTAGTTTTTCCTGAGGGCATATTGAATGGCATGGGCGTGTCGGCGCGAAGCGCCGCCGGGCTTTCGAGCTGCGTCCCGTGCTTCGTGCCGAATTACGGCCATTCGGCTTCAATCCCTCACGCCTTCGCGCCTGCGCTTGCCTCCTGAGGATCGGCGCAAGGCTCATCCCTGCCGCGCGGTGCTTGACGCCCGTCGAATACCGCCGAACCGGCAACGCCGGATCGGCCAAGCCGGCGCCCCCGCCGCGATGGGCGGGGAACTGGCGAATACGCTGGAGCTTGCTGCGGCAGGTTGTACGGATGCGTGCCGTCCCCGACGCTGACGGTTCCTGCCCATCACGTTACGAAGGACGGTTCACGGGCATCCCGCCCGGCATCGCTATGGAGCTTCCATGCCACGCCTCAAGACTGGCGCCGCAAGGTGTGACCGGGGCGTTCTCGCCCGTCATTGGGGTGTTGACCTGGCCCGCGTCTGGGAGCGAGCCAGTGCAGCGTTCGTGCGGGGATGCCGAGTCAGCCCTGTCTCCTTTCGAAGCGGTTCGGCCCAAGGCGTCCTTGTCTTGTTGTGAATCCTGGCGGTGGCACGGCTGCGCCTCGGGCTTTATGGCTGCAACCGTCCGGCGAAAACAATTTCCCCCTGCGCTGCGCGCATTCCTCGCGGGACAAATTCTTTTCGCCTCCCGGTTCTCCACTGCGTTGCGACCGCAAGCGGTGCAGCCAGCCCGTCTCCCGCCGGTCGGATCACAACAAGGACGCGATGGGCGCGAACCTTGTTCAATCGTAAGGAGATTCATCATGGCAACCATCGGCACCTTCACCGCGGACAAAGACGGCTTCACCGGCACGCTGCGCACCCTGACCCTCAACGTCAAGGCCAAGCTGGTTCCCAACGACAAGGGGGACAACGAACACGCCCCCGACTTCCGCGTGCAGGCGGCGGGCTTCGACATCGGCGCGGCGTGGAAGAAAGTCAGCAAGGCCGAACGGCCCTACGTGTCCGTGACCCTCGACGATCCTTCGTTCCCAGCAACGGTCTATGCCCGGCTGATCGAGGAAGAGGACGGCACGCACACGCTGATCTGGTCGCGCAGCAAGCCCCAGGCGGCCTGATGGCCGCCAGCGCCCCGCCCACGCGGCGGGGCGCCGTGCCGCTTTCGCAGAGCTGCATGGAAGCCTGGTCATTGCAGGAGCGTGGCCCATGTTGGGCCGCTTCTGTTGAGGCATGGGGCGAGTCTGCGGCTGCAAGAACGGCCGGGCGTGTCGGTGCCTTGCACCGCCGGGCTTAGCTGGCTGCGCCCCGTGCCGTCTTTGTCGTCACGGCCATTCGGCGCCAATCCCTCACGCCTTCGCGCCTGCGGCGCTGCGCGCGTCGCTTGCTCCAGGGGATCGGCGCAAGGCCCATCCCCGCCGCGCTGCACTTGGCGCCCCTTGAACACCGCCGAACCGGCTTGCGCCGGATCGGCCGGGCCAGCGCCTACGGCGGGGCCGCCGCTGCGAGCTGGCTTTCAGCCTCGCTCATTAGCACTGCCGTGCTGCATTCGAGCGCGCCAGCGATCTTGAAAATGATCGCCAGCGTGGGCATGTGCTCGCCGCGCTCGATCTTCCCCATGTGGGAACGCTCGATGCCGGCCTGGTGTGCCAGCGATTCCTGCGCGATGCCGCGCTCCATCCGCAGAGCACGCACCGCCGCGCCGAAGGCGTGGGCCAGCTCGGCGTCATGGGTGGTGGAGCCGGCCGGTCGGCCGCGCTGGACGGTTCGCTTCTGCATAGACAGAAGCGTCAATTCGCAGCACAATTAAAACCACGTTATCTTTAACTCATTCATTCCGAATCAATCCTTTTTCGTGCTTCTACGTCTTTACAGAAATACGCATTTGCGGTTTTTCACGGAAGCACAAAACCGAATCCGTGCATTTCCTCAAATCCGCCGATACGGCTTTACGCTTTCACGCTTCGGTGGATTTGTTCCAAGAAAGGGCTGCCCATGAACCGACTCATCACCGAGGACGAGCGCAGGCAGTTGCTGGCCCACGGCCAGAATCGCGCCGCTGGCGGCTCCATCGACCCGTTGCCCGTGGTGCGGTTGTTCACGCCGGACGCGCATCTCACTTGGCTGCTGGCCGCGCTCGATCCGGCCGATGGCGATACGGCCTTTGGCCTGATCGACCTGGGGCTGGGAATGCCCGAGCTGGGCACCGTGAAGCTGTCCGATCTGGAATCCATCGTCGGGCCACGCAAGCAGCCCGTGATGCGGGATCGGTATTTTCAGGCGGCACGCCCGCTGTCGGAATATCTGCGGCTGGCCCAGGAGAATGGTTCCATCCTCGATTGAACCGTTCGCACTGCGGCCAAGCGGGGCGTATTGGGACTATTTCAGTCTTATTCCAGACCTGTCCGGTCTGAATCCGCACTCTTGCATTCAACCCGTGCTGGTGTGACCCAATCAGTCACGATCTTTTATGCGGGTACGGGCACGGTGTTTTGTGCCGCATGACGTTGTCGGGTCGGGCGGTCGTCGCATTCGGACGGGATTCGCAATACACCGGAGCCAATCAGTCTTGACACCGCATGTTACATGCTTGAATTGATGCAGATGATGGTTTTGATCTGGATGCGATAGCTTCGTTTTGATCGGCCCGTGGCGACGTTCCTGCTGTTCGACAGGAGCTTTCGTCATGGTCAGCCCTCACCATTTCCCGCACTGGTATCCCACCGCCGCCTACCTCTACGTTCTGCGGCTCGATGCACTCGCACTGGCCTGGGAGTACCTGCGGCGCCATCCCGACTACCGGCTCGACTGGCTGCACCGTCATCGCCGGCCGCAGGCGGCACAGCACGCGGCGCATCGCTGGGGCTTACGCCTGCTGGAAGACCCAGCCTTGGATGCGCGCGACGCGCATCCGGCCTGGCTCCCCGGCCATGCCGGCGTGGTGCAGCTCTACCCCGATGCCGACCCACCGCAGAATGCCACCGCCTTCGCGTTCTGGCGCATCCCTGGTCACAAGCAATTGATCCACGATGGCAAGCGGCTGGTGCTGATCGCGCGCAGCCCTGGCCATTGCCTGCGCTTCGCGCTGGCACCCGGCCTGGAGGACGGCATGGCTGTCGCCTATGCCCATCACGGCGGTGCTGCCGCACCTGCACGCGGCCATGCGCCCGGTGCGGCGCTGGCCAATGCTCGGCCCCGGCCATCGCATTCGGCCTTGCTGGAACTGCACACCTTGCAGGCGCTCGACGCAACCCTGGCGGGTGCGTCCTTGCGCGATGTGGCCGAAGGCTTGTTCGGCGTGGATGCCGCAGCCGGTTGGTACAGCGACGGCGGCCTGCGCTCCAAGGTGCGCCGCCTGACGCGGCGCGGCGATGCGCTGATGCGCGGCGGCTATCGCCGCCTAGCACAGCTTGCGCCGCTTGAGAAGGGTCGTTTTGAAGGCCACGCAAAACGACCCTGAGCAAGAGAGCTTCATTTTCTGAGACTGCCTCCATCCGGTTGCGCTGTGTGGCCGGAGCCCTGCAACCGATGGAGGTTCTCACCATGCGTCCTGCTCCCTTGCGGCCTGCCGCCGCTCCCGCAACCACCTCGGCCGCTGTCGCGCAACCGCAGCGTTATCTCACCAACGACGAAGCCGCCGACTACCTGCGACTGTCACCGCGCACGCTGGAAAAGCAGCGCGTGCTGGGCGGCGGCCCCAAGTTCCGCAAATTCGGCCGCCGCGTCATGTACGCCGTGGCCGATCTCGATGCCTGGGCTTCCGAGCGCAGCTTCGAGAGCACATCCGATCCCGAGTACGCCGAGCAGCATTCGGCGGACAGCCGTGCGCGCTGACCGCTGGCGCGCGGGTGGCTTTCGCCATGTCCAGCCCTGCGCTGCCGTCCCGGCAGCGGCTCGTGCCAGAGCGCGAACAGCTCGACCTGTTCCGTGCCCTGCCGGGCGACATGGCGCCGCGCGACAGCCAGGATTTGATGGCCTTTCCGTTCTTCTCGCTGGCGAAGTCGCGGCGCGTGGCGCCGATCGACTTCCGCGCCAGCGGCATCACGATCCGCGTGGAGGGAACGCAGGAGCATGGCATCGCCACGATTTGGGATGCAGATGTGCTCATTTGGGCGGCTTCGCAGATTGTGGAGGCGCGCGACGCGGGCTTGCGTCCATCGCGGCTCATGCAGGCCACGCCCTACGAGATCCAGCGATTCATTGGGCGCGGTACGTCGCTGCGCGACTACCAGCGCCTCAAGGCGGCCTTGGATCGCCTGCAATCCACGACGGTGGCCACGTCCATTCGGGAGACCACGGGAAGACGGCTGCACCGCTTCTCGTGGATCAACGAATGGAAGGAACTGGCCGATACCAAGGGCACGCCCTTAGGGCTGGAGCTGATCCTGCCGGACTGGTTTTACGCGGGCGTCATGGATGCCGCGCTGGTGCTGACCATCGACCCAGCGTATTTCCGGCTCACGGGCGGCATCGAGCGATGGCTGTACCGGCTGGTGCGCAAACACGGCGGGCGACAGCCGGGTGGTTGGCAATTCGATTTCCGACACCTGTATCGGAAATCGGGCAGTGCCACGCGCTTCTCAGACTTCGCCTACGACCTGCGCGCACTGGTCGCGCGGCAGTCGCTGCCCGGCTACGTCCTAGGCATCGAGCGGATGCCGGACAACAGCGCCGAGCTGCTGACCTTCCGGCCCGTGCCGTTCGCGGCACGGGGATAAACGGTGCGCAGCTTGTGGACGGGCTCGTGCTATCAGGAGTACGAGGTATCGTGCTATCGGGAGTACGACTCTCGTGCTATCAGGAGTACGGATCGGCCGCAAAGCCAATAACGGCGCGGGTTTCGGCCTCCCCTAACTTCCCTAACTTAAAACATCTAACTGGTAGTAGAAGCGCCGCACCTCGGTGGAAAACCGCCACGCGGCGCGAAGCACAGCGGCAACAACCGGGCTTTCCAACAGGGAGGGCCAGGCCATGATCGTCGCGCTGCTCAACCAGAAAGGCGGCGTCGGCAAAACCACGCTGGCTACCCACATCGCTGGCGAGCTGGCGATGCGCGGCCAACACGTCGTGTTGCTGGACGCCGACCCGCAAGGCTCCGCGCTGGACTGGACGCAGCGCCGCAGCCAGCAAGGTTTGCCAAGGCTGTTCAGCGCCGTGGGCCTCG
>NZ_BCTO01000048.1 GCF_001571325.1 Delftia tsuruhatensis NBRC 16741 | reverse complement strand
CCGCGCCTGCCGGCACGGGCACGGTAGACGTGCGCATCACCACCGCAGGCGGTACCAGCGCCACCAGCGCGGCCGACCAGTTCACCTATGTGCCCGCACCCACGGTGACTTCCGTCTCGCCAGCAAGCGGTTCTTCGATTGGTGGCACCACGGTCACCCTGACCGGCACGAACTTCACCGGCGCCACGGCCGTGACCTTCGGCGGCACGGCAGCCACGGGCTTCACGGTCAACAGCGCCACGCAGATCACGGCCACAGCGCCTGCAGGATCGGCGGGCACGGTCGATGTGCGCGTCACAACGACCGGCGGCACCAGCGCCACCAGCGCGGCCGACCAGTTCACCTATGTGGCCATCACGGTGACGCCCGCGACGCTGGCCGGCACGCCCAAGGTAGGCGTCTCGTTCAGCGAGACCCTGACCGCCAGCGGCGGCGCAACGCCCTACACCTTTGCAATGGCCGGCGGCAGCACGCTGCCCACAGGCCTGTCGCTGTCGCCCGCCGGGGTGATCAGCGGCACGCCCACGGCGGCCGGGGCCTTCAGCTTCACGGTGCAGGCGACCGACAGCAGCAGCATCAGCGGCCAGCGCACCTACAGTGGCAGCGTGGCGGCAGCCACGGTGGTGCTGACGCCTGCAGCTTCCACGCTGCCGGCCGCCACGCTGAACACGGCCTATGCAGGACAGACCTTCACTGCCAGCGGAGGCACGGCGCCCTACACCTACGCCAGCAGCGGCACGCTGCCGACCGGAATGACGTTCAACGCCAGCACCGGTGTTCTGAGCGGCACGCCCACCGCGGCGGGAAGCTTCACCTTCACCATCACGGCCACGGACTCCTCCACGGGCACGGGTGCTCCGTTCACCTCGGGCAGCACCAGCTACACCCTGGTGGTGAACTCCACCAACGCCGACCTCAGCGCCCTGGCACTGAGCAGCGGCACGCTCGCACCGGGCTTTGGCGCAGGCACCCTGGCCTACACGGCCACCGTGCCCAACGCCAGCAGCACCGTCACGGTGACGGCCACCGCAGCCGATGCGGGCGCCACGATCCTGGTCAACGGCGCAGCGGCCTCCACCCCGGTGGCGCTGAATGTGGGCAGCAATACCGTGTCCATCGAAGTCACGGCGCAGGACGGCACGACCAAGAAAACCTATGTGGTGACGGTGACGCGCGAGGCCAGGCAAAGCGCATCGGGCTCGGGCGTGGATCTGGGCATTGCCAACAGCAGCCCCACCTGCACGCTGACTGCGGCCAACTTCACCTCGCCTTCTGCCGTGGCCGGCTCGCTGGGCCCGCTGCCGGCGGCCTTCACCTACCCGCAGGCCGCCGTGGACTTCACGGCCAAGCAGTGCGCCCCCAGCAGCACGCTGACCGTGACCCTCACCTTCACGTCCCCCGTGCCCGCCAACGCGCAGCTGATGAAGTACGACGCCACCGCAACGCCCAAGTGGCAGCCCTTCACGCCCACCATCAGTGGCAACCAGGTCAGCTACACCATCGTGGACGGCGGCCTGCGCGATGACGACAAGACGGTCAACGGCGAGTTCGTCGATCCCGTCATCCTGGCCCTGCCTGGAGCCCCCGCAGGAGCGCAGAGCATCCCCACGCTGGACCGCTGGGGCCTGCTGCTGCTGTCGCTGATGGCGGGAGCCGCCGGCTTCGTGAGCATGGCGCGCAGGCAGCGTACCGGACGTTAAGACGCGTCAACAAGCAACCCGCGCTGCTGCATGTCGGCAGCGCGGGTTTGCTTTTGGTGCTCTACAGAAAGCCCCGTGGCGCGAGACAATCGCCCCCATGACCACCGCGCCGATTCCCGTTTCCGCAGATCCCGCCGCCTCCGCCGACCCCATGCCCCAGCCGCCCGAGCAGCCCGACCTGGACGCCTGCTGCGGCAATGGCTGCGACCCCTGCATCTTCGACAGCTATGACCTGGCCATGGACGAGTACCGCCAGGCGCTGCGGGCCTGGAAGGCGCGCAACGAAACGCCAGCGGGCCAGGGATAGGAATAGGGATCGGGGTAGCGCGATCAGTCCACGCGGGCGATCAGGTCCAGCTCCACGGCCGCGCCCTTGGGCAGCTGCAGCACGCCCACCGAAGTGCGCGTGTGGGCACCCACGGGGCCCAGCACCCGGGCGATGAGGTCGGAGGCGCCATCGGCCACCTCGCTTTGCTGGGTGAAATCGGGCGCCGAGCGCACATAGACGGTGATGCGTGCAACGGCGCGCACGGCATCGAGCGAGCCGGCCGCGCGCTGCACGAAGGCCAGGGCCCGCATGGCACAGATGGCGGCGGCCGTTCTGGCCGATGCCAGGTCGATCCCGGCGCCGACCGTCCCCACGTAGAGCACTTCATCGCCCACGCGGGGAATCTGCCCGCTGACGAACAGCTGCTGGCCGTCGCGCACGACGGGGCTGTAGTTGCCGCCTATCTTGATCTCGCCATCGAAGCGGTGGCCGAGCTCAAGGGCGGCCTGGGCGAAGCGTTCATCTGCTGTCATGGTCTGGTGTCCGGAGTAAGGCAAGCGCGCAGTCTAGAGCCTGTGGTGCACCGGCGCCTGCAGCGGCTTCAACTGCCCGTGGACGCGTAATGCCTCACTCCCATGCGCCAGGCGCCCGAGGCCAGCCAGAGGAAGGCAAAGCCGGCCAGCGGCGAGACCCAGCCCAGCCAGGCTGGTGCGCCCAGCGGGTCGGGCTTGCCCAGCACAGCCAGCGCCGGGTAGTAGGCCACGCAGGCCAGCGGCACGGCGAAGGTCAGCAGGCGGCGGAACCACTGTGCGTACAGGGCCAGCGGGTACTGGGCGGCCTCGACGCTGCCGTAGCTCAGCACATTGGCGGCTTCCAGGCTTTCCACGGTCCAGAACGAGAGCGCACCCTGCAGCACCAGGATGCCCAGGAACAGCGCCACGCCGCCCGCCACGGCGAACAGCGCCACGGCGACGGCCTGGGGCGTCCACGCCA
Organism: Delftia tsuruhatensis NBRC 16741; assembly: GCF_001571325.1. Lineage (GTDB taxonomy): Bacteria > Pseudomonadota > Gammaproteobacteria > Burkholderiales > Burkholderiaceae_C > Comamonas > Comamonas tsuruhatensis. Next base: position 85,824 of record NZ_BCTO01000048.1, on the reverse strand, counting down.
CGGCGCCCTGGGCCGTGGCAAAGCCCAGCACCAGCAGGCCCTGCAGCAGGCGGCCCAGGCGGCTGATGCGCACGTCATGGCCCATGAGCTGCAGCCACACGGGGCGCGGGCGCAGCAGCAGGCGGTCGAAGGCGCCCGTGCGCAGGAACTGCGTGCCCAGCACGTCGAAGCCCCGGCCCAGCGCATCGGCCAGGGCGAACATGCAGTTCACCAGGCCATAGAACACGGCCACTTCGCCGATGCGCCAGCCCTGCACCTCGCCAAACCGGTGGAACAGCGCCCAGACGGCGATGACCTCGATGCCCGTGACCAGGAACTGGCCCAGGGTCAGCATCAGCGCCGAGGCCGGGTAGCGCGCCTGCCCGCCCAGCGAGGCCAGCGCCAGGCGCAGGAACATGGACAGCGATCCTTTTTGCTTGGCCATGGTCTTCACCCTCCCTGCACTTCGAGCCGGCGCATGGTGCGCGCCATGGCCGCGCGGCCCAGGGCCACGATCACGGCAATCCACAACACCTGCAGCGCCAGGCAGGCCAGCATCTGCGCGCCGGCCATCTGGCCGAAATAGATGCGCGCAGGGATGTCCATCACGCCCGCCAGCGGCTGCAGCAGCAGCGCGGCCTGCCAGGCGTCGGGCATCAGCGCCAGCGGCAGCAGGTTGCCCGACAGCACGATGACCACGGGCGCGGCCAGCGTGTTGATGCCTTTTTCATTGAGCGCGGCGGCAGCGGCAACGTTCAGCAGCATGACCAGTGCCGTGGACAGCAGCAACGCCAGCAGCATGGAGGCGGCAAAGCCCAGGCCTGCGGCCCAGCCGGCCGGCGGCTGCCAGCCCCAGGCGCCCAGCCCCGTCAGCGGCAGGGCCAGCCCTGCAAACGCCACCATCAGCGCCACGCGCGGCAGCACGCGCGCGGCGATCCAGCCAGCCGAGCGCACGAACCACAGCGCATAGGCATCCACGGGCCGCAGCCGGTCATAGCCGATGGCGCCCGTGCGCACGGCCAATGCCACGTCGGGGTCGCCGCTCCAGGGCAGCAGCGCGAACAGGCCCTGCGCCAGCCAGGTGTAGGTGATGGCGTGCTCCAGCGAGATGGGCGCGCCGGCCGATGCCGAGGCACTGCCGTAGAACGCCGCCAGCACCATGGTCTTGATGGCGCCCCACCAGCACTGCGTGGCAAAGCCCGCGTAGGCGGCCGTGCGGTACTGCAGCATCACCAGGAACCGCGATGCAAAGGCCGCCACATAGGGGCGCAGGAGTTCACGCAGCGTCATGCCGGCTCAGCCTTCGGCCGCTCCGTGCATGGCGTAGAAGCGGGCGATCACGGCCTCGATGGCCATGTCTTCTCCATTGCCTTCGCCATCACCACCTCCACGCCCCTCGCCCTGCGCTGCCACCACCTGGGCGCGCAGCGCATCGACCGCGCAGTCGGCCAGCACGCGGCCATGGCCGATGACGATCACGCGCCGCGCCAGCGCCTCGATGTCGTGCATGTCATGCGTGGTCAGCAGCACCGTGGTGCCGCGCTCGCGGTTGGCGCGCAGCACGAACTCGCGCACGGCCAGCTTGGAGGGTGCGTCCAGGCCGATGGTGGGCTCGTCCAGGAACAGGATCTCGGGCTCGTGCAGCAGGGCCGCGGCGATCTCGGCGCGCATGCGCTGGCCCAGGGACAGCTGGCGCACGGGCTGGTCCAGCACGCGCTCCAGGTTCAGCAGCGCCACCAGCTCGTCGCGCGTGCGCCCGTAGCGTGCGGGATCGACGCGGTACAGGTCGCGCAGCAGGTTGAAGCCATCGCCCACGGGCAGGTCCCACCACAGCTGCGAGCGCTGCCCGAAGACCACGCCGATGCGGCCCACATGGCGCTGGCGGTCGGCGAAGGGGTCGCGCCCGTCCACCTCCACGCGCCCGCCATCGGGCCGCAGGATGCCCGACAGGATCTTGATGGTGGTGGACTTGCCCGCGCCGTTGGGGCCGATGAAGCCCAGCAGCTCGCCGCGCTCCAGTGCGAACGACACGCCATCCAGCGCCTGCACCGTGCGATGGCGCGGATGCACCAGCGCGCGCAGCGCGCCCATCACGCCGGGGTCGCGCTCATGGATGCGGTAGGTCTTGCGGAGGTCGTGGACGAGGATCTGGGGCATGGCGCTGGGCGGTGAGGTAAGCGCAGAGGGGGGGCACAGAGGGGGCGCGATTCTACACAGGACCGGGCTTTGCTATCCTGCGCGCAAATTCGCGGATGGAAATCCGCCTTGCCGCACGCACGCACGCACGCACGCACGCACGCACAAAGGAAACACAACATGGCCGCTGAAGGCAATGCAAGCCAGCTCGTAGGAATCGTCACGCTGCTGGGGGCCGCCGTGGTGGCCGTGCCGCTGTTCAAGCGGCTGGGCCTGGGCGCCGTGCTCGGCTACCTGGCCGCCGGGCTGGCCATAGGCCCCTACGGGCTGGGCCTGGTGACGGACGCGCAGACCATATTGCACGTGGCCGAGCTGGGCGTGGTGATGTTCCTCTTCGTCATCGGGCTGGAGATGAAGCCTTCGCACCTGTGGGACCTGCGCGGCCAGATCTTCGGGCTGGGCAGCCTGCAGGTGGTGGTGTGCGCGCTGCTGCTCACGGGCGTGGGCATGGCCTTCGGCTTTCCGTGGCAGGTGGCCTTCGTGAGCGGCGCGGGCTTCGTGCTGACCTCCACGGCCATCGTCATGCAGGTGCTGGCCGAGCGGGGCGACATCCTGGCGCCGCGCGGCCAGCGCATCGTCTCCATCCTGCTGTTCGAGGACCTGCTCATCGTGCCGCTGCTGGCCGCCGTGGCCTTTCTGGCGCCGGCCGATGCGGCGCCCGTGGCCACCTCGCCCCTGTGGCAACGCGCGGGCGTGGCCCTGCTGTCGCTGGGCGCGCTGGTGGGCGCGGGCCTGTGGCTGCTGAACCCGCTGTTCCGCATCCTGGCCAAGGCCAAGGCGCGCGAGGTGATGACGGCCGCCGCGCTGCTGGTGGTGCTGGGCGCCGCCCTGCTGATGGAGATGGGCGGCCTGTCCATGGCCATGGGCGCCTTTGTGGCGGGCGTGCTGCTGTCCGAATCCTCGTTCCGCCACCAGCTGGAGGCCGATGTGGAGCCCTTCCGCGGCCTGCTGCTGGGCCTGTTCTTCCTGGGCGTGGGCATGGCGCTGAACCTGGAGGTGGTGGCGCTGAACTGGCGCATCGTGGGCATGGGCGTGGTGGCGCTGATGCTGGGCAAGGCGCTGTGCATCTACGCCGTGGCCCGCGTGGCACGCAGCAGCCATGCCGATGCGCTGGACCGCGCCATCCTCATGGCCCAGGGCGGGGAGTTCGCCTTCGTGCTGTTTGCCGAGGCGCTCAAGCTCAAGGTGCTCAGCCCCGAGGTGCATGCCAACATGACGGCCATCGTCGTGCTGTCCATGGCCATCACGCCGCTGGTGGTGCTGCTGCACAAGCGCCTGGCCGGCGCCCAGGCCGTGTCGCTGGACGGCGTGGAGGCGCCGCAGGACCTGCGCGGCAACGTGCTGGTCATCGGCTTCGGCCGCGTGGGCCAGATCGCCAGCCAGGGGCCGCTGGCGCATGGGGCCAGGCTGTCCATCATCGACAACGACCCCGACGTGATCCGCAACGCCGAGCCCTACGGCTTCAAGGTCTACTTCGGCGACGGCGCGCGCGCCGACATCCTGCATGCGGCCGGCGCCAGCCATGCCAGCGCCATCCTGGTCTGCGTGGACAGCAAGGCCGCCGCCACGCGCATCGTGGAGAACGTGCGCCACGAATGCCCGCACGCCCGCCTCATCGTGCGCGCCTATGACCGCGAGCACGCGCTGGAGCTCATCCAGAAGGACGCCGACCATGTCGTGCGCGAGAGCTTCGAGTCCGCCCTGCTCATGGGCCGCCACGCCGTGCTGGCCCTGGGCGCCACCGAGGACGAGGCCCGGACGCTGGAGTCCGAAGTGCGCGGCCGCGACACCGAGCGCTTTGCGCTGGAGACCGCCGGCGGCACCTTTGCGGGCCGCGCGCTGCTGCTGGGCAATATCGAGCGCATCGATCCGCCCCGGCACGACAAGCCCACCGCCAGGGACTGAGCGCGCAAGGGCCGCAGGGGCCGCAGGCCCCGCTCAATGCCGCTGGTTGATCTGTATGAGATTGCCGCAGGTGTCGTCGAACACCGCAATCGTGACCGGCCCCAGATGCGTCGGCGGCCTGGTGAAGCGCACGCCGGCCGCGCTCAGGCGCTCGTACTCGGCCTGCACGTCGTCCACGCCGAAGAAGGTGGCCGGCACGCCGTCGGCATGCAGGGCGGTCTTGAACGGCCTGGCGGCCGGGTGCATGTCGGGTTCCAGCAGCAGTTCCACGCCATCGGCATCGCCGGGTGATGTCAGGGTGAGCCAGCGCGCGTCGCCGCCCATGGGAATGTCGTGCTTGAGGACGAAGCCGAGCACGTCGCGGTAGAAGGCCAGGGCCTTGTCCTGGTCGTCGACGAGCACGCTGGTGATGACGATCTTCATGGAATGCTCCTTGTGTCGCTGCGCAGGGCACGCACCGGGTACACACCTGCCACCACCGGCATGCCGCTATTTCAGCAGGAAGGTGACGGGCACGCGCGTCCACATGCTGTCCGGCACGCCGTCGCGCGTGCCGGGGACAAAGCGCCACGTCCGCACGGCGTCCAGCGCCTCCTGGTCGAGCAGAGGATAGCCGCTGCTGTCTGCCACATCCACGGCCAGTGCCTTTCCGCTGGCGCCCACCAGAACCCGCAGCACCACCTTGCCTTCCTGCTCCAGCCGCCTGGCTTCCTTGGGATAGGCCGGCATCTTGTTCTCGCTGGCCTGCCTGTCGGGCACAGGCTGCACCACGCCTGCCGCAGCCGGGCCACCGGCCAGCAGGCCCAGGGTCAATGCAAGGATGGCGCAGCGCATGCGGGGCATTCGGAAGGCTCCTGGATGGGGGCGGGATGGGGGACTGGATGGGGATGGGATGGCAGTCGCGGACTGGTGCGGCCCCGGATCATCGCATGCCCTCCACCCGCCACCAGCGCGGCAGCAGCGCCTGCACCTCGCCGCGCCGATAGCGGTCGTCGATGAGAAAGACCACGCCGCGGTCGTGCTCGCTGCGGATGACGCGGCCTGCGGCCTGGACCACCTTGCGCAGGCCCGGGTAGAGGTAGCTGTAGTCATAGCCCTTGTCCGCGCCGAACTGGCGTTCCATGGCGCGCTTCATCTCTTCGTTCACGGGATTGACCTGGGGCAGGCCCAGCGTGGCCACGAAGGCGCCGATGAGGCGCTCGCCGGGCAGGTCCACGCCCTCGGAGAACGCCCCGCCCAGCACGGCAAAGCCCACGCCCTGCCCGGCTTCGGTGAAGCGGGCCAGGAAGGCCGCGCGGCCCTCCTCGTCCATGGACGGGGTCTGCAGCCAGACCGGCAGATCGGGATGGGCGCGCTGCAGGCATTCGGCCACGCGCTGCAGGTAGTCGAAGCTGCTGAAAAAGCACAGGTAGTTGCCGGGCCGGCGCGCGTACTGCGCGGCCACGAGGTCGGCGATGGGCCGCAGCGAACGGTCGCGGTCGCGGTAGCGCGTGGAGATGTGGCCGGCCACCTGCACATCGAGCTGGTCGGCCTGGAAGGGCGAGTCGGCCTCCAGCCAGTGCGTGCCTTCGGGCAGGCCCAGGATGTCGCGGTAGAAGTGCGGCGGGCTCAGCGTGCCCGAGAACAGAACCGAGGCATGGGCCGCCGCATGGCGTGCCGCCAGGTGGGGCGCGGGCACCACGCAGCGTATGCACAGCGTGGAGGCCGGCGTGCGACGGGGGCCTGAGCGCCCGGGCAGCAGGTGGACATCGAACAGCGCATGGCCGCCGAACTGCTCGGCCAGCGCCATGAACTGCAGCGCCTCCCAGTAGAAATCCAGCACCGGGTCGCCGGGCAGCATGGGGCTGTCGGCATTGGCGTCGGCGATGGCCGCCACGGCGCGCTGCACGGCGCCCAGCAGGCCTGCGGGCACTTCCTCATGGGCCTGGTAGCTGGCGGTCTGTTCCCTGTTCAGCGCGCTCCAGCTGCGGCTGAGCCGGTCCAGCGCCTTGCGCACGGCACCGGTGGCCGACTTGCGGGCGGCCGCCAGGGCGAACTGCGACAGCTCGGCCGTGTACATGCGGCGCGCGCGCTCGAGCAGGTTGTGGGCCTCGTCCACCAGCACGCCCACCTTCCATTGCTGGGCCTGGGTGAGCGCGTACAGCATGGCGGCGCTGTCGTAGAAGTAGTGGTAGTCGGCCACGACCACGTCGCTCCAGCGCACCAGTTCCTGGGCCAGGTAGTAGGGGCAGATGTCGTGCGCCAGGGCGACGGCACGCACGGCAGGCGGGTCCCAGGGCGCCTGCTGCAGCGCAGCGGCGCGCGCGGCGGGCAGCCGGTCGAAGAAGCCGCGCGCCAGCGGGCAGGAGTCGCCGTGGCAGGCCTTGTCGGGATGCTCGCAGGCCTTGTCGCGCGCCAGGATGGCGAGCACGCGCAGCCTTGCGGGTGGCGCGGGCGGCGTTGGCTGGTGCTGCTCGGCAATCTGCCGGTTCACGCTGGCCAGCGCCTGCAGCGCCAGGCCATGGCCCGTGCCCTTGGCCGTGAGGAAGAACAGCCTGTCCAGGCCCTGGTCCGGCATGGCCTTGAGCATGGGGAAGATGGTGCCCAGCGTCTTGCCGATGCCCGTGGGCGCCTGCGCCATCAGGCACTGGCCACCCTGCTGCGCGCGCGCCACGCGGTAGACGGCCACGGCCAGCTCGCGCTGGCCCGCGCGAAAGCCCTGCATGGGAAAGCGCAGCGCGGCCAGCGCCGCCTCGCGCGCCGTGCGGTGGGCGGCCTCGCTGCGCGCCCAGTCCAGGAACAGCGCGCATTGCTGCTCGAAGAAGGCGCGCAGCGTGGCCGCGTCTTCCTCCTGCACCAGCACGGTTTCCTCCGAGTTGCCCACGTTGAAATACACCAGGGCCACGCGCAGCCGCTGCAGGCCGCGCGCCTGGCACAGCAGATGGGCGTAGATGCGCGCCTGGGCCCAGTGCAGGGCGCGGTGGTGGGCGCGCACGCCCTCGATCTGGCCGCGGTAGGTCTTGATTTCCTCGAGCTGGCCAGCCCCGGCGTCGAAGCCGTCGGCGCGGCCGCGCACGCGCAGGTCGCCGTACTCACCGGCCAGGCTGATCTCGGTCTCGTAGTCCTTGCCCCTGCGCGACTGCACCAGGCTGTGGCCGGCCATGCCCTCCAGCGCGCTGGGCGCGGGCGTGAAGCGAAGGTCCAGGTCGCCCGCGCGCGCCGTGAACTCGCACAGCGCGCGCACGGCCACGGTGTAGCTCACGCGGCCTCTCCCAGCGGCTGGCCGCGCCACTGGACATGGCACACGCGCACGGGAATGCCGTGCTCGGCACAGTACTGCAGCCAGCGGATCTGGTTGTCCTGCAGCTTGTCGCCGGGGGCTTTGGCCTCGACCAGTTCGTAGCGGCGCTCGGCCGGCCAGAAACGCACCAGATCGGGAAAGCCCGTGCGGTTGGCCTGCACGTCACGCAGCAGCCGCGCAAAGAACAGCTTGAGGTGGGCGGCCGGAATGCAGTCCAGCGCCAGCGCCAGCAGGGGCGCGCTCAGCGTGCCCCAGAACACGAAGGGCGACTGCAGGCCCTGCTTGTCGGCATGGCGCTGCACGATGACCTCGCGCCAGCTGCCATCGTCCAGATGCGCCAGGCATTCCTCGAACAAGGCTGCGCGGCGCTGCACGAAGTCGGGCGCGGACAGGTCGGCCGGGCCGCTCTGGAACGGGTGGAAGAAAGCGCCCGGCAGCGGCGCGAAGATGGCCGGCCAGCACAGCAGGCCGAACAGCGAGTTGATGAGCGCGTTCTCCACGTAGAACACGGGCGCGGCGTCGCTGTGCCAGTGGTCGCGCAGCACGTATTCGACCGATGCGGGCCGGGCCGGCAGCTCCAGCTCCACGTCCATGCGCATCTGCGCCACCACGGGCGCCAGCGCCGCCGCACGCCCGCGTGCGCCCTGCCCCAGGCTGCGGCGCAGGCGCGGCAGCATGCGCGCCACGCGCTGCAGTTCCTCGTCGCTCTCGGGCTGGGCCTGGGCGGCCTGGGCCAGCGCCATGGCATCGGCAAAGCGCTCCATGCGCTCGTACACACGCATGCGCCGGTGGCGGGCGCCGGGGTAGCGGCTTTGCGCATAGGCCTGCTCGGCACGCTCCCAGTCCTGCATGCGCTCGCAGGCCTGGCCTATGCGCAGCAGCACCTTGGCGCGGCGCTGCTCCAGCCAGGCATTGCCGCTGGCGCAGCCGGCCACCTGCTGCAGCAGCGCATCGATCTCCACGCCCTCATCCAGCGCCGCGCGGCAGGCCTGCAGGGCCAGGTAGCCATCGACATCGTCACGCGACTGGAAGGCCCGTGACGCCGCATCGAAGGCCACGGCCTCGTAGCGGAACACGCCCAGGTCGGCCAGCACGAATTCCGACCAGTCCTGGTAGAGATTGCCGAAGAACATCAGCCGAAAGCGCTCGCACAGCGCACCCACCATCACGCGCCAGGCGGCTTCGCCGGCTGCGACGCCCTGGGGCTGCCATTGCGCATAGGGCCTGGGTGCCTCATGCAGGGGCTGCAGGGCCTGCAAAAGCTCGGCCTTGCGCAGGCCTGAGTGAACGGGTGCGCCTGCGAACAGCTGCAGCAGCTCGGGCTTGGTGTGCAGCGCAAACAGCTCCTCCAGCGCCATGGGGTGGTCCGCGTCCAGCCAGCCCAGCTCCAGCAGGGGCGCGGCCGCGTCGGCAATGGCGGGAATCTCTTCGTACACCAGCTTGCCGGCCCGAAACCAGGGCCCGCGCCGCATCAGCAAACGCACCATCAGCGCCTGCGAGGGCTGGGGCAGCTGCGTGAAACGGGTGAGGAATGCCTGCTCGGGCGCGTCCAGCAGATCGCCGTAACGCTGGCCAATCCAGTCCAGCGCGCGCTGGAAGTTGTGCAGGTAGTAGAAGCGGTGGGGAGGGAGCATGGGCCTGGCAGATCGGGCAGCCAGGCCGCTCGAAAACTGTATCTTTATACAGTCATCATATCAAACCCGGTAGTGCTCACTTCGCGCAACGGACTTGCCCCGGGCAGGCTCATCCGGCCAGGAAGCCGCCGTCGGTCGCCAGGCAGTGCCCGACCACAAAGGCCGCCTCGTCCGACATCAGCCAGACGACGGCCGTGGCCACCTCCTGCGGATGGCCCATGCGCCGCAGCGGCAGGCCCGCCGCCACGGCATGCATGTCGGCAATGCCTGAGCCCAGCATCATGTCCGTGACCACGCGGCCAGGGGCAACGGCATTGATGCGGATGCCGCGCGGCGCGTACTCCATGGCGGCGGCGCGGGTCAGCGACAGGGCCGCCGCCTTGGAGGCGCCGTACAGCGACAGGCCCGGGTTGGGATTGCGTATGCCGCTGACGCTGGTGTTGTTCACGATGGTGCCGCCGCCCGCGGCCAGCATGGCCGCCAGTTCATGGCGCATGGCGTGGAAGACCGCACGCACATTCGTGTCGAAGACCTGGGAGAAGACCGCGTCATCCTGCTCGGCCAGCGCGGCACGCCGCTCCTGGAAGCCCGCATTGTTGAAGGCCGCGTCCAGCCGCCCGAAGCGCGCCACGGCCTGCTCCACCACCGCTGCCATGTCCTCCTGCCGCGTTGCATCGCAGGCCAGGAAAAGGCCGTCCGCCCCCCGCTGCCGGATTTCCTGCTCCAGCTCCAGGCCCAGCTCACGGCGGCGCCCCGTGACCACCACGGCGGCGGCGCCCTCCTCGGCCATGCGCAAGGCGGTGGCCCGGCCTATGCCGCTGGTGGCACCCACCACCAGGCAGACACGCCCTCGGAGCCGCCCCGATGGTGCAAGGGCCGGCAGGGGGCCGGCCAGTTCCAACTGACGCTGCTGCATGTCCATGGCGATGTTCCTTCGAAATTTAGTTGCATGGTACAACCAATAGACTAAAAACACCATCCAGGCAAAGCCGGTGCCATCCCGCGCGGCTCACTTGCAGGGATGCGCCATTGGATGCAAACTTGCTTCAACATTGATGCAATGAGGCCTGCCATGAGAACCACGGTCACCATCGACGACGCCTTGTACGAGGAAGCGCTGGAGCTGGCGGAGCCAGAAATGGACAAGGCCGACCTGTTTCGCGAAGCCATCAAGACTTTCGTGAGAGTTCAGGCGGCCAAGCGTCTGGCCGCGCTGGGAGGCTCCGCACCGGACATGCGGGAGATTCCCCGTCGCCCACAGGGCATCGAGCCATGAATCCCGTTCTGGTCGATACCTCGGTCTGGATCGATCACTTCAGGCAGGGCAATCCTCACCTGGCGCAGTTGCTGCAGCAAGACATGGCGCTCATGCATCCCCTGGTGCTGGGTGAACTGGCTTGCGGCACGCCACCGGCACGCGCACGCACGCTCGCGGACCTTCAGCGGCTCAAGCCTGCCCGGCAGGCCAGCATGCGCGAAGTGCTGGCCTTGATAGAGCGCGAGCAACTCTTTGGTCTGGGCTGCGGTCTGGTGGACATCACGCTCCTGGCCTCGGCACTCATGTCTTCAGGCGCCAGCCTGTGGTCGCTGGACAAACGCCTGCACGCGCTGGCCCAGCGGTTTGGCATTGCCTGCCGGAGCGTCCTGCCGTAAAGCAGGCTTCCCTGTTTCTCGAATGGCTGGCACGGCGCACAGCACTCGCGCGGGTTCGCACAAGCGCGCGACACGCGCTAGAAATCCGGCCTGCGCATCCTCGACAAGGCATCCTGCCGATTGGCGGCTCCCAGCTTGCGGTAGATGTTTTCCAGGTGCCGCTTCACCGTGCCTGCACGCAACTCCAGCATGGTGGCGATTTCTGCGTTGGTGTTGCCGTTGGCGACCCATTGCAGCACTTCACGTTCGCGCGGGCTCAGCACGTCGGCAGCTGGCGAGCCCGGTGAGAGCGCCTGCCATGCCGCCTGGCTGATTCGCTGCTGCTGGCTCAGGCGCCGCCACTGCGCCTGCGCATGCGGCCCCAGCAAGGTCAGCGCCATGCGCTCCGCCGCGGTGTAGCCGCGCGAGGCGCGTGTGACATTGAGGGTCAGCATCGCGCCGTGGCCCAGTTCCACGTCCAGCGCGAGTCCGTCCTGCTGGCCCACCTGGGAGTAGGCCTGGGCATAGAGCGCCGTCCTCTGCCATTGCCCGCGAGTCAGCAGGTCGGAAATGCTGGCGGCCTGCGTCTGGCGCTGCCGATACAAGGGGTTGTCGGCCAGATGCCGGTGCACCGCAGCGTTGACTTCGGAGGAAATGGCCCGCACCGGATCGTAGGCCGTGTAGCCACGGACTTCCGCAATGCCGGAGAAATCCACCACCCGAATGTCACCCGGCACCACCAGGCGCAGCGCGTGCAGCAAATGCGTGGCCAGCGCGTGCAGATCGGGCGCGCCGTGCACCGCGAGGATGGCCTGATTGAGTTGCCCCAGTTGCTGCGTTGACAGGGTCATGTCGCGAAATCCAATGGCGTGCTCGAGGTGCTGGCGATAGGTGGGCCGGCTGAGGCCGCATTTTCAGGCCTGCGATGTGCCGTCGGCACATTTTCACGATCTTCGCAGAAAGCTAAGGTCACGCGGTCCGCAACAACAGCGCGCGGGTCTGCCCGGGACACGCAGCGCAACGGGAGGAACCGTGCACGCTTTTCTTCACAGACCCCTTCGACGCCTCCGGCTTCTGGCAGTGCCTGGCGCGCTGTGCAGCCTGCTGGCACTCAATGGCCAGGCCGCGACCATCGTGGTCAATACCACGGACAACACGCCCGGTGCAGCGGACTGCAGTCTGAATGAGGCATTGACCAGTGCCCAGATGGATGACGGCAGTTGGGGCAACGGCGCATGCATATCGGGCAATGGCGCGGACACCATCGTGTTCGACCCGGCCGTCTTTCCGGCAGGCAGCCTCACCGCCATTGCATTGGCAGGCCATTCCATCGACCTCAACTTCACCACCTCGGACATCACGATCGACGGGGACCAGCGGGTGGCGCTCGATGGGGGCAATGCCTCCCGCCTGGTGTCGGCCCAGGGCAGCGGTGTCCAGCTCACGCTGCGCGGCCTGACACTGCGCGGCGGGCTGACCACCGCCGGTGAAGACGGCGGTGCCATCTACCTGGACAACGGCGTCACCCTGCGCCTGGAGCGCAGCGTGGTGCAGGACAGCACGGCCGGCATCAACGGCGGGGGACTGTACAGCCGCGACAGCACGGTGACCATCGTGGACAGTGTGTTCAGCGGCAACCAGGCAGGGGGACAGGGCGGTGCCATCTACAGCACGGGCAGCGGCTCGCTGACGGTGGAGCGCAGCCGCCTGTCCGGCAACACGGCCCGCACGCTGGGCGGGGGCCTGCGCAGCGGGGTGCCGACCACCATGACCGACAGCACCGTCACCGGCAACGTGCTGGTGTCTCCGGGCTCGGGTGCCGGCGTCTCGTTCACGCTCACCCGCCCCCGCACACTCCACGGCAACCAGATCACGAACAACGCGCCCGGCAACAACTGTGGCGGCGAAACGTTCACGGGGACGGGCAATCGCTACTGGCCGGCCAGCGATACCAGTTGCCCGGCGGCGGCAGGTGCCATCGCCAAAGCGCCGCAGGCCATCACCTTCACCACGGCACCACCGGCCGGCGCACGGGTGGGGGATACCTATGACGTGGCCGCCGTCGGAGGCGCCTCGGGAAACCCCGTCATGTTCGCCGTGGATGCATTGACCGCGGCGATCTGCAGCGCCTCCGGCAGCACCATCCGCTTCCAGGCCGCAGGGACATGCACGATCAACGCCAGCCAGCTCGGCGATGCGGACCATGACGCGGCTACGCAGGCGGTGCAGATGGCGGCGGTGGGACAGGGCCCCTCCCGTGTCACGCTGACCTCCAGCGCCAATCCCTCGCGTTCCGGGCAGTCGCTGTCCTTCTCCGTGGTGGTCGCACCCGATGTCTCCCTGGGCACCGCTGCCGTCCCCACGGGAACGGTCGAAATCCTGGCTGGCGGCCTATCGCTGGGCACGGCAGGTTTGTCCAATGCCAGGGCCATCATCGCCACCACCCAACTGACGGCGGCCGGCCCGCATGCCATCGTGGCCCGGTACGGCGGCGATGCGAACTATCTCGCCGCGGACAGCGGCGCATGGGCCCAGACCGTGGAGCCCGCAGCCCCGGCCCCGGCAACAGCCACCCCCGTGCCCGCGCTGGGCCCCTGGGGAGTGCTGCTGTGCGCCGTGCTGACGGGATGGGCAGGACTGCGGCTGCGCCGCGTGCACGGCACCTGATGCGGCACCTGATGCAGCACCTGATGCCACCGCCTGCCCGCAGGCCTCAGGCCAAATGCATCCAGCGCTGGTGCAGCCACCGAGCCGCATGGTCCAGCGCATAGCCCAGGGCACCGATCAGCACCACGGCGGCCATCAGCTCCGAATACGCCAGGCGGTCGCGCGTGTCGAGGATGAAGTAGCCCAGGCCGGCCGATACGCCCAGCATTTCCGCGGGCACCAGCACGATCCAGATGATGCCGATGGCCAGGCGCACGCCGGTGAGGATCTGGGCCGTGATGCCGGGCAGCACCACGCGCAGCACGGTCTCGGTGCGCGTGGCCGACAGGCTGCGCGCCAGCAGCAGCCAGTTGCGGTCCAGCTGGGCCACGCCGGCCGCCGTGCTCAGCAGGATGGGCCAGACGGCGGCGAAGGCCAGCAGGAAGTACACGGGCGCGTCGCCCACGCCCAGCACCATCACGGCAATGGGCATCCACGACAGCGGCGAGATCATGCGCAGGAACTGGAACACGGGCGAGAACGCCTGCGAGAACCCGCGCGACAGGCCCACCAGCACGCCCAGCGGCACGCCGACCACGAAGGCCAGCAGCAGGCCCACGGCCACGCGCTGCAGGCTCAGCAGGGTGTGCATCCAGATGTCGGCGCCCGTCAGCAGCTGGCCCAGCGCCTGCAGCGAAGGCCAGGGCGCGAAGGCCGCAGCCACGGGCGTGCTGCGCGCCAGCAGCGCGCCGCCCACCCACCACAGGGCCAGGACCAGGGCCGCGCCCAGCAGCGGCAATCCAATACGTCGCAACACCTGGATCACACCACGATGGTTTCACGGCGCGAGAAATCGGCCGGAATGCCGAAGACCTGCGGGCCGCCCACGGCCTGGATGGCCTTGCGCACGAAGCGGTCGTCCACCAGGTCGGTGGCCGCGAACCTGGGCTCCAGCTTGTCGAGGAAGCGCGTGTCGCCCTCGACCTTGGTGGCCTTGATGGCGCGCACCAGCTGCTCGGTGTACGAGGGATAGGGATAGGGCTGGAAGTCGATGCGCCGCTGGTGCCAGCCCTTGTTGACGACCACGCCGCTGGCCTCGTAGCTGGCGTAGTCGGTGGCGGCCAGCACCTTGGACAGCGTCTGCTGCGGATGCGGCGTATAGCGGCGCTCGCCCGTGCTCGACAGCAGGCGCGCGGCGGCCAGGCGGTTGTCGCGCGTCCACAGCTGGGCCTTGACCACGGCATTGGTCACGCGCTGCGCCCATTCGGGCTTGTCGGCGATATCGCGCTCGGCCAGGAAGGTGACGCAGCAGGCGTGGTCCTTCCAGACATCGCCCGAGAAGCGCAGCATCTTGCCCACGCCCGCGATCTCGGCGGCGGCATTGAAGGGCTCGGCCACGATGAAGCCCGCGATCGACTTGCCGGCCAGGGCCGAGACCATTTCGGCCGGTGCCAGCACGACGAGGTTGACCTCGTTGGCCGCAATGGCGCCGCCGCGCGCCCGCGTCACGGCCGTGAGGCCGGCCTTGCGCAGCACGTCCTGCAGCAGGATGTTGTGGATGGAGTACCAGAACGGGATCGCCACGGTCTTGCCGCCCAGGTCCTGCACCTTCTGGATCTCGGGCAGCACGGTCAGGCCCGAGCCGTTGACGTGGTTCCAGGCCACGATCTTGGCGGGGAACTTGGCGCCGTAGCGCACCCACAGCGTGGAGGGCGTGAGCAGGTGGATGACGTTGACCTGGCCCGAGACGAAGGCCTCGACGATCTGGGCCCAGGAGCGGAACAGGCGCGGCGCCTCGGCCTTGAGGCCTTCGGCC
Source organism: Delftia tsuruhatensis NBRC 16741 (assembly GCF_001571325.1). Taxonomy (GTDB): domain Bacteria; phylum Pseudomonadota; class Gammaproteobacteria; order Burkholderiales; family Burkholderiaceae_C; genus Comamonas; species Comamonas tsuruhatensis. Next base: position 70,736 of record NZ_BCTO01000048.1, on the reverse strand, counting down.
TCGAACAGGCCGTTGCCGTGGGCCACCAGCAGCGGCGTGGCGTCGGTGATGGGCAGGTAGCCGATCTTCACGGGCTGGTCATCGCCCTTGAAGGCCTGGGCGCGCGCATCGCCTGCGGCCAGCAGCGGCGCGGCCACCGAGGCCGTGGCCAGCGCGCCCAGGCGCAGCATGTCGCGCCGCGTGAGGCCGCAGCCGCAGTCCGACGAGGCGCAGATGTGGGTGTAGGAAGGGTGGTCCTGGAAGCTCATGCGAAAGACCTTTCAGAAGAGCATGGTTGAAGTCGAAGAAATGGCGGATCTGCAGGCGGATCGGCAGGCGGGCAGGCAGGCGAGCCGGATCAGGCCTGGGCCGCATGGCGCACGCCGTGCAGGGCCGAGAGGATGTCCAGCCGCAGCGCGGTCACGGCGGCGGCCTGGTCCTCGCGCGGGCGCGCAATGTCCACGCGCCATTCGCGCACGATGTGGCCGGGCCGCCCGCCCATCAGCAGGATGCGGTCGCCCACGAGGATGGCCTCGTCGATGTCATGCGTGACCAGCAGCGCCGCCGTGTGCCAGCGGTGGACCACGTCCACCATCAGCTCCTGCATCTCGGCGCGCGTGATGGCGTCCAGGGCCGAGAACGGCTCGTCGGCCAGCAGCAGCTGCGGCTCGCGCGCCAGGGCACGCGCCAGGGCCACGCGCTGGGCCATGCCGCCCGACAGCTGCGAGGGGTAGAGCGCGCCGCTGCCGCCCAGGCCCACGGCCTGCAGCGCCTGCTCCACGCGCTGGCGGCGGGCCTCGGCCTCCAGCTTCGGCTGGCGCTCGAAGTCCAGGCCGAAGCCCACGTTGCGCCGCGCGTCCAGCCAGGGCAGCAGGCTGGGCTGCTGGAACACGAAGCCCGCGCGCGGGTGCGGCGCGGTCAGCGGCTGGCCGAGGAACTGGAGCTCGCCCCGGCTCCAGGCGCCGCCGTCCGGCGATTCGAGGCCGCCGAGCACGCGCAGCAGCGAGGACTTGCCGCAGCCGCTGCCGCCGAGCAGGCAGACGATCTCGCGCGGGGCAATGCTCAGGGAGATGTCCTCGAACACGGCCTTGCCGGGCGCATAGCCAAAGCCCGCGCCGCGTGCCTGCAGCACGGGCGCGGGAGCGTCAGGGGAGAAAGCTTCCGTCTGGGTCATGAACTGGTGGTTGCCAGGGCCGCGCCAGCCAGCGCACCCTGTAGCTGCGTGACGCTGGGCGTCACGATGGGGATGAAGGCCGCCTCGCGCCAACGGCGCGCAAATCCCAGCGGCTGGTCGCGATGATAAGCGCGCCCGCCGCTGGCGTGCAGCTCCAGCTGCAGGGACTGCTGCACGATGTCGTTCAATTCCAGGCGCAGGCGGAACAGGGCTTGAGGTCGGTCAAGAAAACGCCCGTCGGACAGGCCCGCATGCAGCGTGGCCGTGGCCAGTTCCAGCACGTGGCGCTGCTGCTGCAGCGGGCCGCCCAGCACATCGCGCCCGGCGCCGGCACGGGCCGAGGCCGCCGCCAGCGAGGCGCGCGCCAGGCCGATGCACAGCCCCAGCTGCAGGCCCATGAAGGCGGGCCGCACGCGCGGCAGGAAATGGTTGGCGTCGGCATGGATCACATCGGCCGGACCGATCTGCAGCCCCTCGATGGACAGCGCCGCCGTATGGCTGCCGCGCAGCGCGATCAGGTCCAGGTCGGCGCTGCGCTGCAGGCCCGCCGCATCGCCGGGCAGCGCGGCCACGAAGGGCTTTGCACCGTCGCTGCGCGAGACGGCAACGGCCACCACGAAGCGACCCGGCGGCACCAGGTTGGTGGCCCAGGGCACGCGCCCGCGCAGTGCAAGGCCGTCGGCGCCGACAGCGCCGCCAGTGCCGACGGGCGTGGCCTCGACCTGCAGGGCCTCGATGCCGCCCAGGTACTTCATGGCGTTGGACAGGCCCGTGGCGCCCGCCTGCGTGCCCTGCAGCAGGCCCGGCAGCCAGCGCTGGCGCAGCGCCGCGTTGGGCGACTGCAGCAGGTATTCGACAAAGGCGCGCTGCGCCCAGAACACGAAGCCCGCCGTCAGCGAATGCCCGGCCACGCCGGCAATGGCCTCCAGCGCATCGCCCAGGCTGCCGCCCTGCCCGCCCTCGGCCACGGGCACGCCCAGGCCGAACAGGCCGTGCTGCGCCAGCCGGGGCAGCACTTCGTGCGCATGCGCGGGGCCTTCGTCCAGGGAGTCGGCATGGGCGTCCAGCCACTGCCGCAGCGAATCAGCCAGCATGTGCGCTCTCCTGCGGTTGTCGGAACTGTTCGGGCAGATAGGGCTGCAGCTGCGGGTTGACGGGGCTTTGCGCCAGGCTGTTGGCAAAGTTGCACAGCGTGGCCAGGCTGATGCCCAGCACCACCTCCAGCGCCTGCTGCTCGCTCAGGCCGGCCGCATGGAAGGCGGCCAGGGCCTCGTCGGCGACGGCGCCGCGCGTGGCGATCACGGCTTCGGCAAAGCGGCGCACGGCGTCCAGGCGGGGCTGGCCCGTGTCGCGGCCGTCCTGCAGCGCCACCACCTCGGCCTGGGTCAGGCCGGCCTGCTTGAAGGCCAGCTTGGTGTGGCCGGCCACGCAGAAGTCGCAGCCATGGATGCGCGCCGCCGTGATCTGCACCACCTCGCGCTCGGCCAGCGTGAGCTGGGCGCGCGCGTTGATCTGGCCCACGGTCACATAGGTCTCCAGCGCCTGGGGCGAGTTGGCCAGGATGGCGATCAGGTTGGGCAGGAATCCGTTGCCGGCCAGGGCGCGCTCCACGAAGGGGCGGCTGGCTTCAGGGGCGGTTTGCGGGGTGTGCAGGGTCAGGCGTGCCATGGTGCTTTGCAGGAATGAAGGAATGCCTTCATGATCGGCCGCGCCCCCCTTGCCATCAATGCCGCCGCGTCGCGGATTTATGCCCGAACGTGTCAACCCGCAGGCAGATGCGGCGGGCCCGGATGGCGGCTCAGCAGCAGCGTGCCTGCGCGCGCTGCCAGGCGCCGGGCTGCTCGCCCATCACGCGCTTGAAGGCGCGCGAGAAAGCCGCGTAGGACTCGTAGCCCACGGCCTCGGCCACCTGGCCTATCGCCTCGCCCTGGGCCAGGCGGCGCGCGGCCAGCTGCATGCGCAGCAGCAGCAGGAATTGCTGGGGCGGCTGGCCGCAGGCCTCGGCGAACTGCCGAAAGAACGTGGCGCGCGACAGGCACACGCGCGCGGCCATGTCGGCCACGCTCCAGTTGCGGGCCGGCTCGCGCAGCAGCTCGGCCACCAGCGGCGCAAAGCCCGGCCGGCGCAGCAGGCTCCAGATGCCGCGCGCCCGCGCATCGCCATGCGCGAGCTGGCGCAGGCCGTAGAAGAACAGCAGGCCCACCAGCCGGTCCATCACGGCCGAGGGCTCGGTGCCCGTGCGCAGCGCCTCGGCGCGCATCAGGTCGAACAGCATGGAGGCGCCGCTCATCGCATGGTCGTCGCCGCGCAGCACCAGGTGGTCGGGGAAGGCATCGACCAGCAGGCCGCGCATGGGCCCCTCGAAGGTGAAGAAGCCGCAGGCCAGCGCCGTCTCTCCGATGCCGGCATCGCCAGTGACGGCGCGCATGGCCTGCGGGGCGCAGGCCATGTCCGGGTCGGCATAGGGCGAGATGAAATGCGGCACATCGCGCGAGAGGAACACGCCGTCGCGCGGCTGCAGCTCCACCGAGGGCTGGCCCGGCAGGTGCAGCCAGCAGCGCCCGTCCAGGATCAGGTGAAAGCTGGCCCGCGCGCGCCCCGCCGTGGAGGCCCGCCAGCGCCCGCAGTACTGCCCCACATGGAACACGCTGGCGCGCCATTGCAGGCCGTTGAGCAGGCCGTCGATGACGCGATCGACCTGCGCTTCGGCCGCGCTGTCGGGGACTGGGTCGGGTAGCACGGTGCGGCGGTGAAAAAGCTGAGGCGGTGGAGGGAATGCGGCCGGCCAGTATCGCCACGATGCAGGCGCGGGGGAACGAATCTTTGGGCATATGCTTGTGCCCTTACCGATATCAGCGCGGCCCCACCCGGCCCCGCCCCGCACCCGGCCTCAGTCCGGCTTGATATCCGACTCCTTGATCACGGCCGACCAGCGGCCCACCTCCTTGGCGATCTGCATGCGCGCCTCGGCAGGCGTGGTGAAGGTGGGCATGGCGCCCTGGGCGACCAGGGCGTCCTTCACTTCCTGCTGCCCCATCACCTCCTTGAGCGCGCCGCTGAGCCGGGCGACGATGGGTGCGGGCGTGCCCGCAGGCGCCAGCAGGCCGAACATCGACGTCACCTCGAAGCCTGACAGCCCGGCCTCGGCCGTGGTGGGAATGTCGGCAATGGAGGGCACGCGCTGCGCCGTGGTCACGGCCAGGCCGCGCAGCCGCCCGCCCTTGATGAAGCCCTGCGTGGCGGGCAGGGTGTCGAACACCACATCCACCTGGCCGCCCATGAGGTCGTTGAGCGCGGGCGTGCTGCCCTTGTAGGGCACGTGCGTCAGCGGCACGCCGGCCTGCCGCTTGAACAGCTCGGCCGCCAGGTGCTGGGGTGAGCCATTGCCCGAGGAGCCGTAGTTCAGCCCGCCCGGCTTCGCTTTGGCCAGCGCGATGAACTCCGCCAGATTGGCCGACGTCACCGACGGCCCCACGGTGATCACCAGCGGCACGCGGCCCACCACGGCTATGGGCGCGAAGCTCTTGTCCATGGTGAAGCCCGCCGTGGCAGGCATGAGCACGCTGTTGATGGAATGGCTGGTCAGCGCGCCCAGCAGCAGCGTATAGCCATCGGGCCTTTCCTTGGCCACGGCCGCGGCGCCCAGGTTGCCGGCCGCGCCGGCCCGGTTCTCCACCACCACGGGCTGGCCCAGCGCCAGCGAGAGCCTTTGCCCCACCACGCGGCCGATCACGTCGGTGGCGCCCCCGGGCGTGTACGGAACGACCAGCTTGATGGGCCGGGCCGGATAGGCGCCGTCGGCCAGTGCGGGCGTGGCCAGGCCTGGGCCCAGCGCCAGCGAGGCCAGCAGCGCCGCAGCCAGGGCGGCGCGCCGGTTGGGCGCATGAATGCGACGGATGCGGGATGCAGCAACAACCATGGGTGTCTCCTCCTTTTGTCTTGTGTCGGAAAAACATGCCCGGCACGCACGCCGGGCACGGCTGCATGGTTGGCCAGATAGATTATTAATAATATAGGTGATAACGACGATAATAATCCGCGGCATCCGCCGCTATCCTGCCCCACGACAAGGCAGCGCCTGCCTTCCGACCCCGCCAAGACCCTCTGCAAAGCACCCCACCCATGACCGACCCCAAGACTCCCGATGGCGCTCCAGGCCATGACATCGCCCCCGCCGATGCGGCCACGGGCATCTCCAAGGGCCTGACCAACTACGGCGACCGCGGCTTTTCGCTGTTCCTGCGCAAGGCCTTCATCAAGGGCGCGGGCTACACGGACTCGGCGCTGCAGCGGCCCGTCATAGGCATCACCAACACGGGCAGCAGCTACAACCCCTGCCACGGCAATGCGCCCCAGCTGATCGAGGCCGTCAAGCGCGGCGTGATGCTGGCGGGTGGCCTGCCCATGGACTTCCCCACCATCTCGGTGCACGAAAGCTTCTCGGCGCCGACCAGCATGTACCTGCGCAACCTCATGTCCATGGACACCGAGGAGATGATCCGCGCCCAGCCCATGGATGCCATCGTGCTCATCGGCGGCTGCGACAAGACGGTGCCGGCCCAGTTGATGGGCGCGGCCTCGGCCGGCATCCCGGCCATCCAGCTGATCACCGGGTCGATGCTCACCGGCTCGCACCGCAGCGAGCGCGTGGGCGCCTGCACGGACTGCCGCCGCTACTGGGGCAAGTTCCGCGCCGAAGAGATCGACGCCGAAGAGATCGCCGACGTGAACAACCAGCTGGTGGCCAGCGTGGGCACCTGCTCGGTCATGGGCACGGCCAGCACCATGGCCTGCATTGCCGAGGCGCTGGGCATGACCGTGCCCGGCGGCGCCTCGCCCCCCGCCGTCACGGCCGACCGCATCCGCATTGCCGAGCAGACCGGCACCGAGGCCGTGCGCATGGCGCGCGGGGGCCTGACCATCGACAAAATCCTCACGCCCGCCGCCTTCGAGAACGCCATGCGCGTGCTGCTGGCCATCGGCGGCTCCACCAACGGGCTCGTGCACCTGGCCGCCATCGCGGGGCGCATGGGCTATGACATCGACCTGCAGGCCCTGGACCGCATGGGCCGCGACACGCCCGTGCTGCTGGACCTCAAGCCCTCGGGCGACCACTACATGGAGGACTTCCACCACGCAGGCGGCATGGCCACGCTGCTGCGCGAGCTCAAGCCCCTGCTGAACCTGGACGCCCTCACCGTCACCGGCCGCACGCTGGGCGAAGAGATCGATCGCGCCGGCCCCGGCTTTGCGCAGGACGTGGTGCGCCCGCGCTCCAACCCCATCTACCCGCAGGGCGGCATCGCCGTGCTGCGCGGCAACCTCGCGCCGGGCGGCGCCATCATCAAGCAGTCGGCCGCCCATCCCCGGCTCATGGAGCACGAAGGCCGCGCCGTGGTCTTCGAGAACGCGGCCGACCTGGCCCACCGCATCGACAGCGACGACCTGGACGTGACGGCCGACGACATCCTCGTGCTCAAGAACATCGGCCCCAAGGGCGCGCCCGGCATGCCCGAGGCCGGCTACATCCCCATCCCGCGCAAGCTGGCGCGGGCCGGCGTCAAGGACATCGTGCGCATCTCCGACGGGCGCATGAGCGGCACGGCCTTCGGCACCATCGTGCTGCACGTCACGCCCGAATCGGCCGTGGGAGGGCCGCTGGCCCATGTGAGGAATGGCGACCGCATCACGCTATCGGTGGCGCGCCGCGAGCTCACGCTGCAGGTCGGCGACGAGGAACTGGCCCGCCGCGCCCGCGAGCAGCCGGTGGCCGTGCCCACGGCCGAGCGCGGCTACCGCAAGCTCTTTCTCACCACCGTGAACCAGGCCGACCAGGGCGTGGACTTCGACTTCCTGCGCTGCGCCACCGAGCGCGGCACCATTCCCGGCCGGCGCGAATAGTCGGCGCAGGCGGTCAATTCGGACAAAATGGCGTCTTTGTCCCAACCGCTTGTCTTGATGGTCGTTGCCGCCCCATTGCCGATTTCCCTGGATGCAGAACCCGCGCCGGCACCGGACGCCCTGGGCGCCATGGTGGCCGCGCTGGAAGAGGACGTGGTCTTCGGCCGGCTGCACCCGCGCGAGCGCCTGGTGGAGGACGACCTCATGGCCCGCTTCGACGTCAAGCGCCATGTGGCCCGCGAGGCCCTGGCCGCGCTGGACCGCATGGGCCTCATCGAGCGCCGCAAGAACGTGGGCGCCCTGGTGCGCTCCTTCTCCACCCAGGAAGTGCAGGAACTGTACGAGCTGCGCGGCATGCTGGAAGTCGAGGCCGCGCGCAAGATCCCCCTGCCCGTTCCCCCCGAAAGCCTGGACCGCCTGACCGCCATCCAGCAGCAGCACGACGCCGCCGTGGCCGAAGGCAACGCGCGCCTGGTGTTCCGCATCAACCTGGCCTTTCACCAGGAACTGTTTGCGCTGGCGGGCAACGACACGCTGCACAAGGCCATCACCGAATACGCGCGCCAGACGCACCCCATCCGCTTCGCCTCCCTGGTCTCGGCCAACTACCGCGAGCGCGCACGCCAGGAACACTGGCAAATGATCGAAGCCCTGCGCGCCCAGGACCGCGACGCCCTGGTCCGCCTGTGCGCCGAGCACCTGCTGCCCTCGCGCGATGCGTATCTGAATGCGCAGTTGCAGCGGTTGTAGGCGAAGTCCTTAGCTGGGCGGGTAGTGCAGCCCCTCAGTCCCGAGCCGCCCTCAACCTCCCCCGGTACGCCGCAGGCGTCTCCCCGAACGTGCGCCGGAACAAGCCGATGAAGGCGCTGGCCGTGGCGTAGCCCAGGTCCAGCGCGATGTTCGTTACAGGCGCGCCGGCGGCCAGCATCTCCAGCGAGCGCATCAGCCGCGCGCGCTGGCGCCAGGCAGTGAAGCTGAAGCCGGTTTCCGAGACAAAGCGCCGACTCAGCGTGCGCGAGCTGACCGCGGCCCAGCGCGCCCAGGCCTCCAGGTCGCGGGCATCGGCCGGGTCGGCGATCAGTGCGCGGGCGATGCGCTGCAGGCGCGGGTCTGCGGGCAGGGGCAGGCCCAGGGGCTCCACGGGCAGGGTGCGGATCTCGTCCAGGATCACCGCCATCACATGGGCGCGGGCCTGGTCCGCCGAAGGGCCTGGTTGCACGGGCTGCGTTGTGGGCACGCCTTGCTGCCATCCCCAGCCGGCGGCGCGCAGCACGGCCTCGCGCAGCAGGCCCGAGGTGCGGATGGCGCAGGGCCGCTGCGGCAGGTCGGCGCAGGCCGGCTCCGCCACGTAGACGCTCCAGCCGTGGAAGGGACCATGGGAGCGGCCCGAATGCAGCTGGTGCGGCGGCAGCCACACGGCATGGATGGCGGGCACCACCCAGACCGCGTCTTCCACGCCCACCGACAGCAGCCCGCGCAGCGAGCCGAACAGCTGGCCGCGCGCGTGGCGGTGCGGCTCGGAGGCCAGCTCCTCGTCCTGGTTGCCCACGGCCGCGATCAGCACGGGGCCATCGGCACGGTTCACATGGCTGACCAGTTCAAGAATGGCATCGGGCATGGCGTCTTTGAGCTATTTGTTGGCCGATCCAGTCTACAGCCGCCAACGCCTTTGTTCTTACGCTTGTGCCATGCACACAGACAACACCGCCCTTGCAGACCCGCCAGGCCCGGCCATCGACCTGGACTCGCTCTACGCCGCCCCGGCAGAAAGAATCCAGAAGGCCGTGCGCGACCGCCTGTCCGACTTCCACGAGGCCTATCTGCGCCAGGCCAGCTTCTTTTGCCTGGCCACGGCCGGCGAACGCGGCCTGGATGCCTCGCCGCGCGGCGGGCCACCCGGCTTTGTGCAGGTGCTGGACGAGCGCACCGTGGCCTTTGCCGACTGGCCCGGCAACAACCGCATCGAATCCCTGCGCAACCTGCAGGCCGATGACCGCCTGGCCATGCTCTTCCTGTTCCCGGGGCTGGACATCTTCCTGCGCATCAACGGGCGCGGCCGCATCTCCACCGACCCCCATCTGCTGCAGGAGCTGAGCGAAGGCCGGGGCACGCCCAAGACCGCCACCGTGGTGCTGGTCGACGAGGTGCTGCTGCACTGCGGCAAGGCCATCCACCGCTCCGGCCTGTGGAACCCGTCAAGCCAGCTGGACCGCACCGCCCTGCCCACCGTGGGCCAGATGATGGCCGCCCTCACGCAGTTGGCCGATGCCACGGCGCCCGCCATGGATGCCGCCCAACAGGAACAGGCCGACGCCCACTACGCCCATGCGGTCAGGCACGACCTGTACTGATGCCCTGCTTTTTCCCAGGAACCATGACATGCTGATCGATACCTCCCGCTTTCCCCTGGTCTACCTGCGCGAGCATGCGGCGCAGAAGGCCCGCACCAACGAAGACGCATCGGCCGAAGGCCAGCTGGAATCCCTGCTCGACCAGGGCCGGCAATTCGTGCTGCTCACCGACCACCTGCCCGGCGACCACCCCGAGGAAAGCCACGAAGAACGCAAGCAGCGCGCCCTGTTCTTCAAGCGCAACCGCGAACGCATGCGCCAGCTGTGCCGGGGCATGGTCGTCATCACAGGCGACCGCGCCGTGCCCGCCGCCCTGCGCCTGGCCGTGCAAGGCATGGGCAAGGCGCTGGGCATGCGGGTTGCGTTCGTGCAGGGGGAGGATGAGGCGCAGGTCTGCTCGTGGGAGCTGCTTGGACAGGCGTGAAGGCGGGCCAGGCGGAGTGTGGGCACAAACAGACACATCTCCCTACAAGCTCCATACGGGGGAGTCGCATCGATAAAATTATTGGGAATCATTCTCATCCCGCATTCTCATCCCGTTTTTTCCATGCACTCCCCCCTCCACACGCTGACCCCGATCGCCGGGGCTCTGGCCCTTCTTTTGTCTGCTGGCGCCGCATGGGCCCAGCCTGCCCCTTCCACGGCAACGGCCGCGCCCGAGCTGGGCACCGTCACCGTGGAGGCCAGCGCCGATGCGTCGGCTGAAGGCCTGTCCAGGCCCTACGCGGGCGGCCAGGTGGCACGCGGCGGGCGGGCCGGGATTCTGGGCACGCGCGACAACATGGAGACGCCGTTCTCCATCACCAGCTACACCAACGAGCTGATCCAGGACCGCCAGGCCAAGAGCGTGGGCGATGTGCTGCAGAACGATCCTTCCGTGCGCGTGGCGCGCGGCTTCGGCAATTTCCAGGAGTCCTACTTCGTGCGCGGCTTCGTGCTGGGCTCGGACGACGTCGCCTACAACGGCCTGTATGCCCTGCTGCCGCGCCAGTACATCGCCACCGAGCTGTTCGAGCGCGTGGAGCTGCTGCGCGGCGCATCGGCTTTTCTGATGGGCGCCAGCCCCAATGGCGGCGGGCTGGGCGGCAACATCAACCTGCTGCCCAAGCGCGCGGGCAGCGATCCGCTGTCGCGCGTGACGGCAGGCATTGCCAGCGGCGGCCAGGCCTTCGTGGCGGCCGACGTGAGCCGGCGCTTCGGCCCCGACCAGGCCACGGGCATCCGCCTCAATGCCGCGCACCGGGGCGGCGATACCGCCATCGACCAGGAAAGCTCCAAGCTCGATCTGTTGTCCGTGGGCATGGACTGGCGCAGCCGCAATGTGCGCCTGTCGGGCGACATCGGCTGGCAGGACAACCGCCTCAAGCGCACGCGCACCAATGTCACGCCGGGCGCAGGGCTGGCCGCCATTCCTGCGGCGCCCGATGCTTCCTCCAACTGGGCCCAGCCCTGGACCTATTCCGACGAGCGCGACCTGTTCGGCACGCTGCGCGGCGAATGGGACATCAACAGTAACGTGACGGCCTGGGCCGCCTACGGCCTGCGCCGCAGTTCAGAGAACAACTCGCTGGCCAACATCACGCTGGCGGCGGCCGGCAATGGCGCGGCCACCACCAGCCGCTTCGACAACGCGCGCAAGGACCGCGTGAGCACAGGCGAGCTGGGCGTGCGCGCACGCCTGAACACGGGCAGCGTGGGCCATGAGATCGTGGCCAGCTACTCGGCCTTCGACCTCAAGGTCTACAACGCCTATGGCATGAGCACGTCTGCGGTCCAGGGCAATGTGCTGAACACCAACCTCTACAACCCCAGCTACTACGCGATCACGCCGCTCAACTACCTGGGCAACGACCTGTCCAACCCCGCCTACAACCGGGGCACGCGCCTGAACAGCTTTGCGCTGGGCGACACGCTGTCGCTGATGGACGGCCGCATGCTGGTGACGGCCGGCGTGCGCCGCCAGACGATAGAGACCGACTCGGTGAGCTACCGCATCGTCAGCAACGGCGCAGTCACCAGCCAGGGCGGCGTGCGCACGGCCTATGACCAGAGCCGCACCAGCCCGGTGCTGGGCGCGGTGTTCAAGCTCACGCCCCAGGTATCGCTGTACGGCAACTACATCGAGGGACTGGCCCAGGGCGACACGGCGCCGGCCAAGTCGGGCGACACCCTCATCGCCAACGCGGGCCAGCAGATGTCGCCCTACGTGACCAAGCAAAAGGAAGTGGGCGTCAAGTACGACGGCGGCAAGCTGGGCGGCGGCCTGGCCTTCTTCTCCACCGACAAGCCACGCTCGCTGATCGACGGCAACCTCTTCACCTCGGCCGGCAAGGACCGTCACCAGGGCGTGGAATTCAACGTCTTCGGCGAACCCATGCGCGGCCTGCGCCTGCTGGGCGGCGCCACCTGGCTGGACGCCAGGCAGCAAAGCACGGGCCGCGCCACCACCGACGGCAAGCGCGTCATCGGCGTGCCGCGCTTCCAGGCCACGGCGGGCGTGGAGTGGGATGTGCCGGGCATCAACGGCCTGGCGCTGGACGGCCGCCTGGTGCACACCGGCGCCAGCTACGCCAACGATATCAACACCCTGCGCGTGGCCGGATGGAACCGCCTGGACCTGGGCGTGCGCTACATGACCGAAGTGCAGGGCAAGCTGCTCACGCTGCGCCTGCGCGTGGACAACGCGACGGACCGCAACTACTGGGCTTCCGTGGGCGGCTACCCGGGTTCGGGCTACCTGACGGTGGGCGGTCCGCGCACGTTCTCGCTGAGTGCGAGTGTGGATTTCTGAGGCGGGATGCGCGTGCTTTTTGGGGAAGGAACCTTTCGCCCGGGCATGGTAATGCACCTGCATTACCATGCATGGCAGCCTATCAGGAGATGCCATCATGTTTTCGACACTTGAAGCCGAATCCACGCTCACTGACCGCTACCAGACCACCATTCCCGAAGCCGTTCGCCGCGCATTGCACCTGAGCAAGCGCGACAGGATCCACTACACCATCCTGCCCGGCGGGGAGGTCGTGCTCAGTCGCGCCGACTCCGCCGAGGATGCCGATCCCGTGCTGGGCCAGTTTCTCGGCTTTCTGGCCCAGGACATGGCAGCCCACCCCGAGCGCCTGCAGACCATGGATGCCCGTCTGGCGCAGCAGATCCAGGCGCTGACCGAAGGCATCGAGGTCGATCTGGATGCACCGCTTTCGGCAGACGACGAATGAGCGCCGTACCGCCCGCCCCCTTGCGCATCCACGGCTGGACGGTATTCATGCACCCGCTTTTCCTGGCCCAGCTACAGGCGTTGAGCCACGAAGTGGAGGGTCTGAAAACGAAGGACCCTGGCGGGTACACACGCAAGAACGCGACCAAGCGATTGGCGGCGATCCGCAAGCTGGCATTCGATGTCATCCCGCAGGATCCGACGCGGCCAGACTACCGCCAGGGCCATACCCTGGGCGAGGAGCACAAGCACTGGTTTCGGGCCAGGTTCTTCCAGCAGTACCGCCTGTTCTTCCGCTTTCACGCCCCCAGCAAAATCATCGTGTTCGCCTGGGTCAACGATGAGGACACCAGGCGAGCCTATGAGGGCAGCGACGATGCCTACAGGGTGTTCCGAAAAATGCTCGCCAACGGGCACCCTCCTGGCGATTGGGACAGTTTGCTGGCACAGGCGAAGTCCCCGCCACCCGACTCACAGCCGCACGCCTGAGCCGCAGCCCGCCCTCAGGTCTCGCGCGGCTTGGTGTCCGGCTCCGCGTCATCGTGCGGGGGCGGCGCACTGACCATATGCGGCAGCATCACGAGGATGACGATGGCCAGCAGCGTGGCCAGCAGCGCGATGGCTTCGCGCCCCAGGCCGCAGGCCACGCCGATGGCGGCCGTCATCCAGATGCCAGCTGCCGTGGTCAGGCCCTGCACCTGTTCCTCGGAGTGGCGCTTGATGATGGCGCCCGCGCCCAGGAAGCCTACGCCGGCCACCACGCCCTGGATCACGCGGCTCATGTCGGCAATGTCCATGCCGCCGCGCTCGGGCACCAGCACGAACAGCGCCGCGCCCATGGCCACCAGCATGTGGGTGCGCAGGCCTGCGGCCTTGCCCTTGTGCTCGCGCTCGTAGCCGACGATGCCGCCCAGCAGCGCCGCCAGCAGCAGGCGCACCATGACGCGCGTGACCTCGGCCGCATCGGGCAGGCTGGAAAATTCCTCGACCAGGGTGTTGGCCACTTCCTCCCACATGCCGCGTTCCTTTCCTTGGGTTTGCGTCCGGACTCAGGAAGGGAGCATGGCGTGGCGTGCAGCACACCCAGGCCATCGGCATTCGCCATTGGCTGTCAGCCAAGCGCGCCCGCTTCAGGCGCCTGCGGGCTTGTCCTGGTCCTTCGGGGGAGAGGCCTGCTCGGGCACCGGTGCGGGTGCCGACGCAGGAGCAGGTGCAGGTGCAGGTGCAGGTGCGACCACCATGCTCAGCATGTGCTGGGCCAGCGTCTCGTACAGCGGCCGGGCCAGCATGCGCGAGACCAGGCTGGCCAGCATGGCCGCCGCCATGAGGCTGAGCACCATGGAGTGGCCGTCCACCATCTCCATGACGATGATGAAGGCCGTCAGCGGCGCCTGCGTCACGGCGGCCAGGAAGGCGGCCATGCCCATGGCGATGAGGGCGGGCGCGATGTCTGCGCCCATGAGGCCGGCCACGTTGTGGCCCACGCCCGCGCCAATGGACAGCGAGGGCGCGAAGATGCCGCCCGGCACGCCCACCCAGGCCGACAGCCAGGTGGCGATGAACTTCAGGGTGACGTAGAACGAAGGCACGTCGGCCTGGCCCGCCAGCATGTGCTTGACGGCTTCCGAGCCCGCGCCGAAGGTGGCGCCGCCCGTGACCATGCCGATGACGGCGATCACCAGCGCGACCGCCGCCGCGAAGCGGATGGGAAAGCGCGCGCGCAGCTGGTTGAGCCGCTCGGGCGCACGGGTCAGCGAGGCGGCCAGCAGCTTGGCGAAGAGGCCTCCCAGCACGCCGCAGGCCAAGGTCACGCACAGGCCGGGCAGCAGCGCGTCCCAGGTCAGGTGGGGCACCTGGATGCGGCCGAAATAGCTGAGGTTGCCGAAGGCCGACACGCCCATCAGGCCGGCCAGCACGATGGCCGCGATGATCAGGCCACTGGAGCGTGACTCCAGCTTGCGCGACAGCTCCTCGATGGCGAAGACCACGCCGGCCAGCGGCGCGTTGAAGGCCGCCGCAATGCCGGCCGCGCCGCCAGCCACCAGCAGCGCATGGTGGCTGATGCCCGAATGCGGGCCGAACCAGCGCCGCGCATGGTGCATGACACCGGCGGCCACCTGCACCGACGGCCCCTCGCGCCCGATGGACAGCCCCGCCGCAAAGCCTGCGCTGGCCAGCGCCATCTTGGCGAAGGACAGCCACAGCGACACGAAGCGCCCGCGCTGCGTGGAGTCCAGCGCCGGGTCCAGCGTGGCGATCACCTGCGGAATGCCCGATCCCGCCGCACCCGGCGCCCAGCGCCGCGTGAGCCACACGGCGCCCGCCGTGACGGCAGGCATCCACAGCAGCACGGCCCAGCCGCCCTGCCAGTGGTAGATGCTCTCGAAGAATTCGAAGCCCGCGTCCGCCATCAGCGTGAAGGCCACCACGCACAGCCCGGCGGCGGCGGCATAGGCCAGCACGATGGTGCGGTCCAGCCAGCGCCTGCCGTCCCGGAATTCCTGGTTCAGGTTGTGGAGGAAGTCGGGTTCTTGCTGCATCGCGTGAAGAGGCTGGGCGAAAGCTCTTCATTGTGCACAAGCCCGGCCACAAGGGCTGTCGCCATCGGCAATGCCTACTTCGCCGCTGAGTTGATGGCCGATGACTGTGTACCTGGAGAGCCGTCCGTCAGGCATTCCACCACCCGGGCATGGGCAACCTGGCAACCCGTGCCGTACGCCACTCAATGACGGCACGTTTGCGCAGCTCTCGCCCGCGCCGGCGCGAACCTGTCGCAGACCTGCAGCGCGCTGCCGTGCCGATCGTGCCTGCAGGTTCAGTCCACCACGAAGAGCCTGGCGCCCTTGGGCGAGCGCGAGCGGTGCGGCTCGGCGTTGTCCGCCACCTGGTAGCTCATGCCGGGCGTCAGCGTGAAGCGGCGGCCGTCCGCCAGTTCGGTCTCCAGTTCCCCTTCCAGGCACAGCAGCACATGGCCCTTGGTGCACCAGTGGTCGGAGACATAGCCGGGCGTGTACTCCACCGTGCGCACGCGGATGTTGCCGAAGTTCTGCGTGCGCCAGAACGCCTGGCCGGCCTCGGCCGAATGCTCGGTGGGCGCCACGGCGGCCCAGTCGGTGGTGTTGAAGGGGATGTTGTCCATCTGCATGGCGGGATTCCTTGATGAAGGGGGTGTACAGCGTGGGGACCGGCGTCGGCAGCAGCCTCGGCCTCAGTCCCCGCGCCGCAGCAGGTAGATATCCATGATCCAGCCATGCCGCTCGCGCGCTGCGGCGCGGGCCTGCACGATGCGCGGTGCCGCCTCGGCCAGCGGGCCGCTGTCCAGCATCTGGCGGTCCATGCCCAGGTAGGCGCCCCACCAGATGTGCAGGCCGTGGGAGGGCAGCTCGGTGAAGCTGCACTGCCCGTCCAGCATCACCACGGCCGTGTCCACGCCGGGCGGCCAGCCCTGCTCGCGCAGCTGGCGGCCCGTGGTCACCACGAAGGGCTGGCCTATGCCGTTGAGCGCAATCGCATGCGCGGCGCACAGCACCTGCATGGAGCTGATGCCCGCCACCACGCGCACGCTGTGCGGCGCCGGCTGCATGCGCGCGGCAATGCGCAGGGTGCTGTCGTACAGCGCAGGGTCGCCCCAGACCAGCAGGGCGACCTGCAAGGGCTGGCCGGGGCTGCACGGCTGCAGCCCCTCGTCCAGGGACCGGGCGATGGCCGCCTGCCAGCAGCGCGTGATGGCCGCATGCCATTCATCGACCTGGGCCAGGTAGTCGTCGCCCACGCTGCGGCGCACGGGCATGTCGAAGCCTTCGATGCGCGGGCCGGGCGCAGTGAGCACGGCATCGCACAGGTCGCGGCGCAGGGCGGCGAGTTCGGCCTTGTCCTCGCCCTTGTGCGGCAGCAGGATCAGGTCGGCGGCCTGCATGGCGGCCTGGGCCTCGCGCGTGAGGTGGTCGGGGTTGCCCGTGCCGATGCCGATCAGGCTCAGCGCCACGGGCGGCAGGGCCGCGCTCATGGGGCGGGGTTCCCGAGGGGCACGTCGATCACGGTGTCGCTCCCGGTGCCGCTCACGGTGTCCCTCAAGGTATCCCTCGCGGTATCCAGCGCGGCGCCGCCGCGCACATCGGTGGCGGGAAAGCGCGGCTCGGTGCCCAGCGGGCGGTAGCGGCGGTCGTAGTCGGCCGCGTAGAGGCGGCTTTCGCCGAAGTCCTCGGCCTGCAGGCTGCGGCCCACCAGGATCAGGGCCGTGCGCTCCATGTGGGTGGCCACGGCCTCGGTCAGGCTGCCCACCGTGGTGCGCACCACGGTTTCGTCAGGCCAGCTGGCACGCCAGACGATGGCCACGGGGCAGTCGGCGCCGTAGTGCGGCAGCAGCTCGGACTGCACCTTGGCGGCCACATGGATGGACAGATGGATGGCCAGCACGGCGCCCGTGGCCGCGAAGGCGGCCAGGTTCTCACCCTCGGGCATGGCCGTGGCGCGGCCCGAGGTGCGCGTCAGCACCACGGACTGGCACAGGCCGGGCAGGGTCAGCTCCGCGCCCAGCGTGGCGGCGGCGGCCGCGAACGAGGGCACGCCGGGCGTGACGGTGTAGGCAATGCCGGCCTCGCGCAGGCGGCGCAGCTGCTCGCCCATGGCCGACCAGACGGACAGGTCGCCCGAGTGCAGGCGCGCCACGTCTTCGCCACGCGCCTCGGCGGCCTGGATCTCGGCCACGATGTCGTCCAGGCTCATGGATGCGGTGTTGACGATGCGCGCGCCCGGCGGGCAGTGCGCCAGCAGTTCCGAGGGAATGAGCGAGCCCGCATACAGGCAGACCGGGCAGGCTGCCATGAGGTCGCGCCCGCGCACGGTGATCAGGTCGGCGGCGCCGGGGCCGGCGCCGATGAAATGCACGGTCATGCCGTTGCTCCTTGTTTCTTGGCCTGGCTGGCGTGGGCCAGGCAACAGTTCAGAGGTCCGCCCTGGCCCACGGCCAGGGCCAGGGTGGCGCTGCCGTCGTCCGCCACCAGGCGGGTCACGCTCAGGGCGGAGTGCGGGCCTGCGGCGGCCAGCGCCGCCGCCTCGGCCACGCTGCCCGTGCCATAGCGCGCCAGCATGCGCGGCGACTGCGTGACCACGGGCTGCCCAGGCAGTTGCCCTGGCGGCACGCGCACCAGAACGGCCGTGGGCACGACAGCCGCCATCCAGGCGGCCAGCGCCGGGTGGCCGGCCTTGGTATCCAGCACGGCCACCGCGCAGATGGGCTGGGGCGCGCAGGCGCCTGCGTCTGCGCTTTCCGGCAGCTGCGCCTGCGCCCGCTGCCACAGCGCCTGCAGCGCATGGGGCAGTGCGTCGGTGTGCAGGCCCAGGCCCAGCACGCCGCAGCGGTGGGGGATGGCTTGGTCCGGGTTCACCGCTGCCAGCTCCACTGCACCAGCGGCCGCGCAGCCTTCCAGCTGCGCATGCGGCCCAGCGGCTCGGCGCTGGAGATCTCCAGCCGCAGCAGCTGGCCGCCGTGCTGGGCCTGCAGTTGCACCAGCAGGGCCTCGGTCTCCAGCGTCACGGCATTGACCACCAGGCGGCAGCCTGCGGGCATGAGGGCCTGCAGGCGATCGAACAATTCGGCGTCAAAGCCCCCGCCCACGAACACGGCCTGGGGCCGGGCCAGCGCCTGCAGTTCGGCCAGCGCCTCGGGCGCCACGCCCTGCACCACGCGCAGGCGCGCCTGCAGTCCGAAGCGCCGGGCGTTGAGGCGGATGTTGTCCGCACGCGCCGCATGCTGCTCCAGGCTGATGGCCGAGCCACCGGCCAGGCACCACTCCACGGCCACCGAGCCCGAGCCGCCGCCCACATCCCACAGGCATTCGCCGTGGCGCGGCGCAAGAGCCGCCAGGGTCAGCGCGCGGGCCGGGGCCTTGGTGATCTGGCCGTCGTTGGCGTACCAGTGATTGGGCCGGCCCGGCACCAGCGGCAGGGCCGCGCCGCCCTGGGCGAGCACGGCCACGGCCACGGGCGCGCAGGCAGGGTCGGCGGCCAGGGCCTGGGCGGCTTCGGCGGCGCGCCATGCGCGGCGGCGCTCGCGCGGGCCGCCCACGGATTCCATGACCTCCAGGCGGCTGTCGCCCCAGCCTTCCTGCACCAGCCAGTCCGCCAGTGCGGCCACGGCGGCGCCATCGCGCAGCAGCACCAGCGACTGGCGGCCTGGCGACAGATGCGGCAGCAGCTGCTCCACGTGGCCGGCGTGCAGGCCCAGGCAGACCGTGTCTTCCAGCTTCCAGCCCAGGCGGGACGCCAGCAGCGAAAATGTCGAGGGTTGGGCGTGGCAGCGCCACTCCTGCGGCGCCAGATGCGCCGCCAGGCTGCCGCCCGCCCCGAACCAGAACGGATCCCCCGACGCCAGCACCACCGTGGGCCGGCCACGGCAAGCCAGCACGGGCGCCACGTCAAAGGGCACGGGCCAGGGACGGCCCCGCTCGCCGGCACCGGCCAGCGCCAGGTGGCGCGGCCCGCCAAAAACGGTCTCGGCAGCGTCCAGCGCGCGCAGCGCGGCGGGTGCGAGGCCGTCCAGGCCGTCTTCGTTCAGGCCCACCAATGTCAACCAGGGATCAGTCATGCCCCATGTTCTCCTGCTGGGCGGCACCAGCGGCGCCAGCCAGCTGGCCCAGGCCCTGCACCGCGCCGGCATTGCCGCCGTGTTCTCGTATGCGGGCGTCACGCAGTCGCCCGTGGCCCAGCCCCTGCCCACGCGCGTGGGCGGGTTTGGCGGTGCCCAGGGCCTGGCGCAATTCCTGCGCGGGCAGGCCATCAGCCATGTGGTCGATGCCACTCATCCGTTTGCCGCGCAGATGAGCCGCAATGCCTGCGAGGCCTGCGAGGCCACCGGCACGCCGCTGCTGGCGCTGGAGCGCGAGCCCTGGCAGGCCAGTGCCGGCGATGCCTGGATCGACGTGCCCGACATGCAAGCCGCCGCTGCCGCCCTGCCCCAGGCAGCCGCCCGGGTGTTTCTGGCCGTGGGCCGCAAGCAGCTTGCGGCCTTTGCGGGCCAGCCGCAGCACCACTATCTGCTGCGCCTGGTCGATGCGCCCGAGCCCGGCAGCCTGCCCCTGCCCCACACCACGGTGGTTCTGGGGCGCGGGCCTTTCAGCGCGGACGATGACGAGGCCTTGCTGCGCACGCAAGGCATCGAATGGCTGGTGGCCAAGAACGCAGGCGGCGAGGCCACGCGCGGCAAGCTCGATGCCGCACGCGCCCTGGGCCTGCCCGTGGTGATGGTGCAGCGCCCGGCGCTGCCGCAGCGCCAGCGCACCGGGTCGGTGGCTGCGGTGCTGCACTGGATCGCTCATGGCGTGCTGCCGACAGCGCCGACGGCGCCGACAGCACCGCCCGCGCCGCCATCCATGCCGTAGTGGCGTGGCGTGTAGACCCAGCGGCCCACGCGGCGCGTGGCGCTGTTGCCCACCAGGACCACGGTGCGCATGTCGGCCATCTCGGGCGTGGCCTCGGCCAGCGTGCATACGTGCAAGTGTTCCTCGGGCGTGGACACGGCGCGCGCGAACACCAGCAGGCGCTGCGGCTCGCAGCGGGTGCGCAGCAGCTGCAGCAGGCGCACAAAGCCTTCGGGCCGGCTCTTGGAGCGCGGGTTGTAGAAGGCCATGGCGAAGTCGGCCTCGGCCGCCAGTTCCACGCGCCGCGCGATCACCGGCCAGGGCTTGAGGTTGTCCGAGAGATTGATGCAGCAAAAGTCATGGCCCAGCGGCGCGCCGGCCCGCGCGGCGGCGGCCAGCATGGCGGTGATGCCGGGCAGCACCTGGATATCGAGCGCCTGCCAGGCGGCGGCCTGCGCCGCATCGGCCGATTCCATGGCCTCGAAAACGGCCGACGCCATGGCGAACACGCCCGGGTCGCCCGAGGACACCACGACCACCTGCCGCCCCTGCGCGGCCAGCGCCAGCGCCTGGCGCGCGCGCTCCAGCTCCACGCGGTTGTCCGAGGCATGCCAGGCCACGGCCTGGCCCTGACCCGCCTGCGCCAGCAGGGCCTGCGCGCGGGACACATAGGGCAGGTAGCCGACCACATCGTCGGCCCCGTGCAAGGCGGCTGCGGCTTCGGGCGTGATCTGGTCCAGTGCGCCCGGGCCCAGCCCCACCACCGTCAGGCGGCCGGCGCTCACCATGCGGCCTCCGGGCGGCGGCCCTGGCCGTGCACGAGCACGATGGCGAAATAGGGGCAGGCGTCGTCGGACACATCGCCCAGGCGCGCGACCTGCTCGCTGTCCGTGGTGCCGTTCTGCACCAGCCAGGCGGCCTCCAGCCGGCCCGTGCGCTGCAGGGCGCGGCGGATGCGCGGCAGGTTGCGGCCGACCTTCATGACCACCAGGGCCTCGGCGGACTGCATGCGGCGCACCAGCTCGTCTTCGGACAGGGTGCCGGTCATCACGCTGAGCACGTCGTCGCCCCAGGTGATGGGCTCGCCCGTGGCGTGCCAGCAGCCCACCATGCCGGGGATGCCGGGCACCACGTCCAGCGGCACCTGGCCGCGTTCGCGCAACCGGGTGTACAGATGCATGAAGGAGCCGTAGAGGAAGGGGTCGCCCTCGCACAGCACCACCACCTGCCCGGTCTGCGCCAGCGCTTCCAGGCGCAGGCACCAGTCGTCGTAGAAGCGCGCCAGCAGGTCCACATAGGCGGGGCTGTCCACGGGCAGCTCGGTGGTCACCGGGTATTCCATGGCGTGCTCGGCAGCGCCTTGGGCCAGCAGGCCGTCCACCAGCTGGCGGGCCTTGCCGGGCCGGCCCTTCTTGCGGAAGAACGCCACCTGGCGGGCGCCGCGCACCAGGCGGTCGGCCTTGACGCTCATGAGTTCGGGGTCGCCCGGGCCCAGGCCCACGCAGACAATGCCGGGCCCGCCCTGGCTGGGACGCGGCTGCCTACTCGACATGGCTGGCCAGTGCGTTGATGGCGGCCACGGTAATGGCCGAGCCTCCCAGACGGCCGTGCACGGCCATGCAGGGCACGGGCAGGTCCTGCATCAGCGCCTGCTTGGATTCCATGGCGCCCACAAAGCCCACGGGGCAGCCGATGATGGCGGCCGGCCGGGGGCAGGCCGGGTCCTGCAGCATGTTGAGCAGGTGGAACAGGGCCGTGGGCGCATTGCCGATGGCCACCACGGCGCCGGCCAGGTGCGAGCGCCACAGCTCCAGCGCAGCGGCGCTGCGCGTATTGCCCATGTCACGGGCCAGCGCGGGCACGCGCTCGTCCTGCAGCGTGCAGATGATGGGGTTGGCGGCGGGCAGGCGCGAGCGCGTGATGCCCTCGCTGACCATGCGCACGTCGCACAGCACGGGCGCGCCGTTTTGCAGGGCCTGCGCGGCGGCCTCGGCCATGCCGGGGGAGAAGGCCACGTGCGGGGCCAGCCCCACCAGGCCGGCGGCGTGGATCATGCGCACCACCACGCGTTCCTCGACAGGCGTGAAGCGTTCCAGCGCCGCCTCGCGGCGGATGGTGGCAAAGGACTGCCGGTAGATCTCGGCGCCATCGGTTTCGTAGCGGTGCAGCATTATTCTTTTGAAAACAGCAATCCCGGATTGTCTCGCACCGAGGCCAGGGTCCGCTGCTCCTGCGCCCTATCCCCGGCACGGCCGTGGCGCACTACGGAATAGACGGGGCCTTCGCCCTCGTCTTCACCTTCTGCCCGCAGCACCACCGTGGCCGGCGCCTGCCGCGCGCAGCCCTTGGCGCATCCGGTCACATGCAGGTGCGCGCCGGGCGGCACCTGCGGCGCCAGCTCCAGCGCCAATGTCTGCGTGGGACCCAGGGCCTGGGTGCAGCCCGGCGCGCCGGTACAGGCGGATACGCGCAGGCGCGGGTCATGGGCGTGGGTGATCCAGTCAGCGGCGCTGTCCAGCCCTGCAGCCGCCCACCAGCGGGGCATGGCGGCGCCAGCTTCCGCGTCTTGGTCTTCCACCAGCAGCATGCGCCAGGGCGTGACACGCAAAAAGGCCTGCTCAGGCAAGGCGCGCAGCAGCCGCGCCAGCGCCACGGCCGGCAAGCGGCCCAGCGGCGCGCCCAACAGCCAGCCCACGCCGGGCACGGCACCGGGCGCCGGTCCTTCGCCGTGGGCCGGGGTTTCTGTCTCCACCCAGTCCAGTCCCGGGGGCGGCTGCAGTTGCGCCGCCACCGCGGCCATGCGCCCGGGCCGCAAGCCCTGGGCGCGGCGAAGGACGGCCTGACCGGCAAACCAGCGCGCCAGCGCCAGGCCTGCGGCCACGGCCTGGTCCGCGTCGGCCACGGCCAGCGCCTGCTGCCGTCCATCGGGCTGCACCTGCCAGCCGGTAGAGGTGCGCTGCAGGCGGATATCGGCGGACACGCCGGCCAGCCGGCCCGGCGCGCCTTCCACCGACCAGCCGAACTTGGCGGGCAGGCCGGCCAGGTCGTCGGCCGCATCCAGCGCCTGCTGCAGGGCCTGGCCCAGCGCATGGACAGCCTCCTGCGGCCGGCACAGCGGGTCGATCACCAGGTTGCGGCGGCGCTCGCGGCCCGCGTCGGCGTCCAGCAGTCCCACGGCCGCCAGGGCGCGCAGCACGGCGGCGTGCCGACCGGGTGCAATGCCGCGCAGCTGCACATTGGCGCGGCTGGACAGCTCCAGCACGCCACTGCCATGCACCAGGGCCAGGCGCGCCAGGCGCCGCGCCTGGACCACCGTCAACCGCCCCAGCGGCGGGCGCACGCGCACCACCAGCCCATCGCCGGAGGCCATGGGCTGCCAGGCGCCGGGGCACCAGCCTTGTATGTGGGGAGGGGTATGCATGGGATGGGGACCGACTGTAGCGCCGACGCAGCCTGTCCCGCAGGGGCAGCACCCGCAGGCGTTCAAGAAATGCGGGCTTTGTTGATCCAGCCTGCATGGGAAGCGCAGCGGTGACGCTGAACCGATGCCTCGTCTGAATTTGTCACTTCTCATGGAAATTTAACAATTTTCAAAGGGCTTTTATCAAATTAATCACTTATTCTTTGATAAAAACTGATACTTGCACCATCTACCTGGAAAGCGCCATGAATCTCCGCACCTGGACCGTCAAGACCAAGCTCTACGCCGCCTTCACCGCCCTGGCTCTGCTGGTCGCGCTGGTTTCCGTATCCGCTCTGCAGGCGCTGGACGATGCCAACCGCAACCTGACCCGGTTCGTCGATGGCGTGAACGCCCGTGCCCAACTGGCCGAACAGGTGCGCGCAGCCGTGGACAGCCGTGCCATCGCGGCGCGCAACCTGGTGCTGGTGAACACGCCAGCCGACCTGGAGCTGGAAAAAGCGGCCGTGTACGCCGCCCATGCCGAGGTCAAGAACCGGCTGGACCAGCTCATGGCCCTGGTGGCCGCGCCCGGGGTGGGTGAGGAGGCACGCGCCCTGGTCGCCCGCATCGACCAGATAGAGCAGCGCTACGGCCCGGTGGCGCTGGACATCGTCGCGCTGGCGCTGCGCCAGCAACGGGACGAGGCCATTGCCAAGATGAACAGCGAGTGCCGGCCGCTGCTGGCCCAGCTGATCGCGGCCACCGACGAGTACAGCCGGCTCACGCGCCAGCACGCCCAGGTCATGGTGGAGCAGGCAACGCAGTCCTATGTGCAGCAACGCAACATGCAGATCGGCATGAGCGCGGTCGCCTTCGTGCTGGCCCTGCTCATGGGCCGGCTGATCGCACGCGGCCTGACACGCGCGCTGGGCGCCGAGCCGGCCCAGCTGGGCGAGGTCGCCCGCCAGATCGCCGACGGCAACCTCGACCCCGGACTGCTGCGCAGCGAAGCGCCCGCCGGCAGCGTGCAGGCCTCGCTCAACGCCATGCACCAGAGCCTGGCCAGCGTGGTCAGCGACGTGCGCAACAACGCCGACAGCGTGGCCGTGGCCAGCGAGCAGATCGCCAAGGGCAATGCCGACCTGAGCCGCCGCACCGAGCAGCAGGCCAGCGCGCTGCAGGAAACCGCAGCCTCCATGGACGAGCTGTCCTCCACCGTGCAGCAGAACGCGGACAACGCGCGCCAGGTCAACCAGCTCGCGCTCGGAGCCAGCCAGGTGGCGGTCAAGGGCGGCACCGTGGTGCAGGAAGTCGTCGGCGCCATGCAGGACATCCATGCCAGCTCGCGCCAGATCGGCGACATCGTGGGCGTGATCGACTCCATCGCCTTCCAGACCAACATCCTCGCCCTCAATGCCGCCGTCGAAGCCGCTCGCGCCGGTGAACAGGGCAAGGGCTTTGCCGTGGTGGCCGCCGAGGTCCGCACCCTGGCCCAGCGCAGCGCGCAGGCCGCCCGCGAGATCAAGCAGCTCATCACTGACAGCGCCACGCGCGTCAGCCAGGGCGCGGAGCTGGCCGACCAGGCCGGCGCCACCATGGCCGAGGTGCTGCAATCCATACAGCGCGTGACCGACCTCATGGGCGAGATCAGCAATGCCAGCGACGAGCAAAGCGCCGGCGTGGCCCAGGTCGGACAGGCCATGAGCCAGATGGACCAGGTCACGCAGCAAAACGCCTCGCTGGTGGAAGAAAGCGCGGCGGCGGCCTCCAGCCTCAAGTCCCAGGCCCAGCGCCTGGTGCAGGCCGTGGCCATCTTCCGCCTGGGCGACCAGGGTGGCGCGGCACAACAGCCGCGTTTGCAGGCGCCGCTGCCGGCGTCCGTGCCCACGCGCACGGCCACGGCATCTGCGCTGGCGCCGGCCAGGCCGGCACCGGCACGACCCGCAGCTGGCGCGCGCCCTGCAAGCCCTGCACGCCTGGCTGCGACCAAGCCGTCCGCCGAATCGCAGGACTGGACCAGCTTCTGAAACCGGCAAGCCGCACGCATGCGCCGCCACCGCTCCTGCACCGCGCCCCTGGACAAGGCTGCGCAGGTGCGCGAACTGGAAGAGTTCTTCCGCGGGCAAAACCCCATCGACCTCGCTGCGGCCGACTGGCACACGCGCATGGAGCAAGGCCTGACCGCCGAGGAAGAAGCCGAATTCACCGAATGGCTGGCGGCCAGCACGGCGCACGAGGCCGCCTTGCGCCACCTGGGCCAGAGCCTGGCGGCAGCGCGGTCCATTCCCCCCGAACAGGTGGCGCGCCTGCGCGCGGAGCAGGCACGCCGGCGCTCGCAGTCAGTGCCTCACGCACACCCGGAACCGGCCTCGCAGCGCCCGTCCTCCGAAGAGCGCCAAGGCTGGAGCTGGTCCCCCCTGCTGCCGCGACCTGCCCTGGCGGCCCTGTGCTGCACGGTGGCCCTGGCCGTGGGCGTGGGCGTGGGCTGGCACCAGTGGCAGCAGCAGCCCACCTTCACCAGCAGCCACCTGACCCCACGCGGCCAGGTCAGGACCATCACCTTGCCGGATGGCACCGCACTGTCCCTGGATGCCGATACCCAGGCGCAGGTAACTCTGTACCGCGACCGGCGCGAGGTGCGCATCACGCAAGGGCAGATCCTGTTTGCCGTGGCACCCGACAGTGCCAGGCCCTTTCATGTGCTGGCCGGCCCGGCGCGCGTCACCGTGGGCGGCACGCGGTTTTCCGTGCGCTATCGCGCCACGGGCATGGAGGCGGGCAGCGCCCAGGTGGCCGTGCAGGAAGGCCATGTGCGCGTGGCCGGTGCGCAAGGCGCGGCAACGCCTGCCGACCTGGTCGCTGGCCAGGCCCTGAGCGTGTCGCCTGCAGGCGTGCTCGGTCCGGTGTCGGCTGTGGCGCCCGGCAGCATTGCGCTGTGGCGCAAGGGACTGATCCGCTTCGAGAACACGCCCCTGGCCGACGCCCTGGTGGAACTGGAGCGCTACGGGCCGACCGGCCTGGTAGTGCACGACCCGGCCGTGGCGGCTCTGCGCATTGGCGGCACCTACCAGGCCAGCCGCCCCGCCGAGTTCGCACGCATGCTGGCCCAGATCCTGCCCGTCACTCTGGTGGCCGGGCCCGATGGCCAGACCGAGATTGCCGCTGCGCCCTGAGCACGGAGGCGGGACCGGCCCACGCTTCCAAGACTGCCTGCCGCGCCGGGCGCAAGCCCTCCTCCACCCTGCCCCGCTCGCCCTGGCTGTCTGCAATGACGACTGCCCAGCGCCGATGCGCAGCATCTGCAAGGGTGTCAATGACAATCAGCGGCGTGCGAAGCCCATGGGCTGCAACGCGGCGGAAACGGCGTGTGGTCGGTCGGCCGTCGTGTAAGAGATTGCCGCAAGCGATTTCCTGGACCGATGGAACGCGGCGGATGCACTCCGACTCACACCGTCCGCCGCTGTGGCCACAGCACCAGGCGTTGCACGCTTGCCGCGCAGCGCCGCACCCTCATTCATTCAACCGTTTCAAGGAGTTCCCATGCATCTTCAACGCACCGTCCTTTTTGCAGGCATGGCTGCCAGCCTCTTTCTGGCGGCGGGATGGGCCACGGCCGCAGAAGGCCCTGCCACGGCCCAGCCCCCCCAGGCCAAGGCCCAGGCCGCCAAGCCGGCGGGCGACACCGTGCAGGCGCAGCTGGAGACCTCCACCTGGGTGCCCGACGGCAAGGCCGATGCGCCGCGCGTGATCTATACCTTCACCGACCCCAACTGCAAGTACTGCCACAAGTTCTGGGAGGCCGCACGCCCCTGGGTGGACGCAGGCAAGGTGCAGCTGCGCCACATCCTGGTGGGCGTGATCCGGGACGACAGCCCGGCCAAGGCCGCCGCCATCCTGCAGGCCCCGGACCGCGCGGCCGCACTGATGGAGCACGAGAAGAAGTCCGCCCAGGGCGGCATAGCGCCCGCCTTCAGCGTCAGCCCCGACGTGCGCAAGACGCTGGAGGCCCACCGCAAGCTGATGATGTCCCTGGGCTTCCGTGGCACGCCGGGCATCGTGGTGATCGACAGCCAGGGCGGCACCAAGAGCTATGGCGGCATGCCGCGCGATGCGGCCTTGCCGGAGGTGTTCGGGGCGCTGTGAGGCGGCGGCGCCGTCCAGCTGCCGCCCAGCACGCGGAACAGCTGGGCCAGCGCCAACTGCCGCTGGGTCACGGTATCGATGTAGGCGCTTTCATTGGCGAAGGCGTTGCGCTGTGCGTCCAGGTAGCGCAGATGGTCGTCCACCCCCGCCTGGTAACGGGCCTGCGCCAGACGCAGGCTTTCGCGGCTGCTGTCGCGCAGCGCCAGGCGCGCGGCTTCCTCGCGGCGCAGCGTGTCGGTGGCGGCCAGGGCGTCGGCCACTTCGCGGAAGGCGGTCTGGATGGCCTGCTCGTAGGCTGCCACGGCCATGTCCTTGCGCAGCACGGCCAGGTCGAGGTTGGCGCGGTTGCGCCCGCCGTCGAAGAGGGGCAGCGTGACCTGGGGAGTGAACGACCAGGCGCGCTGGCCCGGGCGGAACAGGTCGGACAGATCGGCGCTGGACGATCCCAGGAAGCCGGTGAGCGAGATGCGCGGGAAGAAGGCCGCGCGCGCCGCACCAATGTCCGCGCTGCGCGCGCGCAGCCGGTGCTCGGCCGCCTGGATGTCGGGCCGGTGGATGAGCAGTTCGGAAGGCGTGCCGGCCGACAGGTCCTGCAGCAGCAGGGGCACATCGGATGGTTGGGACGGTTGGGACGACTGTGCGGACAGGTACGGCGTCAGATCCTCCACGCCCGTCAGCAGCAGCAGGGCGTTGCCGGCCTGGCGCAGCTCGCGTTCGCTGCGCTCCACGTCGGCGCGGGCCTGGGCGGCCAGGCCCAGGGCGTCCTGGTGGTCCAGGGCCGTGGCCGTGCCCGCCTGGCGCCGCTGCGCGCTCAGGCGCAGCGAGGATTCACGGCTTTGCAGCGTGCGCTGCGCCAGTTGCAGCCGGCGCAGGGCCCCGTCGCGGGACAGGTAGGCCTGGACCACTTCGGCGCCCAGGCTGATGCGGGCGGCGCGCGCGGCCTCTTCGGTGGCCAGGTACTCGCCCAGGGCGGCTTCGGACAGGTTGCGCACGCGGCCGAACAGGTCCAGCTCGAAGGCGGCCAGCCCCAGGCCGGCCTGCCAGCTGCCCTGCACCTGGGGCTGGCCCGTGGCATTCATGTCGCCCGGCAGGCGCTGGCGCGTGCCGCCGCCCTGCAGGCCCACGCCCGGCAGGCGGTCGGCGCGCTGCACCTGGTACAGGGCGCGTGCCGCCTCCACGTTGAGCAGGGTCTGGCGCAGGTCGCGGTTGTGGGCCTGGGCCAGGTCCACCAGCTGGCGCAGCTGGCGGTCGGCGATGAAGCTGTTCCAGTCCAGCGTGGCCGCCGACGAGGACAGCACGGGCGCGGCATCCTGCTGCGGCCATTGCGTGGGAATGGGCGCCTGCGGACGCTGGTGGACCGGGGCGAGGGAGCAGCCCGCCAGCACCAGGCTGGCGGCCAGCGCACACAGGGCGCGTGGGAAGAAGTGCATGGACATGGCGCTTACTCGATGGGGGTTGCCGGGGCCTGCAGGGCAGGCGGGGTGCCGGCCGGCGCCTTGCGCCGGAACAGGGACAGCACCCAGACGAAGAAGACGGGAACGAAGACCACCCCCAGCAGCGTGGCCGACAGCATGCCGCCGATCACGCCGAAGCCGATGGCGGCCTGGCTGGAGGCGCCCGCGCCCGAGGCCAGCGCCAGCGGCACCACGCCCAGGATAAAGGCCAGCGAGGTCATGACGATGGGCCGAAAGCGCAGCCGCGCCGCCTGCAGCGCGGCCTGCGCCAGGCTGTGCCCCTGCGCATGCAGGTCCCTGGCGAACTCCACGATCAGGATGGCGTTCTTGGCCGCCAGGCCGATGATGGTGATCAGGCCCACCTTGAAGTACACGTCGTTGGACAGGCCCACGGCCGAGGTGGCCAGCACCGATCCCAGCGCGCCGATGGGCACGATCAGCATCACGGCGGCGGGAATGCTCCAGCTCTCGTACAGGGCCACCAGCAGCAGGAACACCACCACGATGGCCAGCGCGAACAGCTTGGGCGCCTGGGCACCGGCGGCTTTCTCCTGGAAGGACAGGGCCGTCCACTCGTAGCCGATGCCGCGCGGCATCTCGGCCATGATGCGTTCCAGCTCGGCCATGGCCTCGCCCGTGGTGTGGCCGGGCCTGGCGTCGCCCGAGATGCGGAAGGCCGGATAGCCGTTGTAGCGCGAGATCTGCACCGGCCCGCTTTCCCAGCGCACCGTGGCAAAGGCCGACAGCGGCACCTGCTGCCCGCCGGCGTTGGGCACGTGCAGGCGCAGGATGTCCTCGGGCCGCGCGCGGGCCTGGGCATCGGCCTGCACCACCACGCGCTGCAGGCGGCCCGCGTTGGGGAACTCGTTGATCACGGCCGAGCCGTAGGCGGTGGACAGGGCCGTGTTGATGGCGCTGAAATCCACGCCCTGGGCCTGCGCCTTGCGCCGGTCGATGTCCAGCCGCAGCTGGGGCGCATCCTCCAGGTTTTCCATCATGGCGTAGGCAATGATGGGCGAGGCATTGGCCTTGGCCAGCAGCTGGTCGCGCGCGGCGATCAGCGCCTCGCGGCCCAGGCTGGCGCGGTCCTGCAGGCGCAGCGCAAAGCCGCCGGAGTTGCCCAGGCCGTCGATGGGCGGCGGGTCCACGGCCATGACGGTGCCGTCGGACAGGCTGGCAAAGCGCTGGTTGAAGGCCTGCACCTCGTCCCACGACGCCTGCCCGGCGCCGCGCACCGACCAGTCCTTGAGCGTGACGAAGGCCAGGGCCGCGTTATGCCCCATGCCCGAGAAGCTGTAGCCCATCAGGAACTCGGCCTGGGCCGTGGCGGGGCGGCCCTGGATGTAGTCCTCCATGTCCTTGACCATGGCCTTGGTGCGCTCCGTGGTGGCGCCCGGCGGCAGCTGCACGCCGACGATGTAGTAGCCCATGTCCTCGTAGGGCACGAAGGATTCGGGCATGCGCGTGTACGCCACGCCCAGCCCGGCCACGATGGCGGCATACACCAGCATGCAGCGCCCGGCGCGGCGCACCAGCCGCTGGTTGAGCAGGTCGAAGCGCTCGGTCAGCGCCGCGAAGCGGCGGTTGAACCAGCCGAAGAAGCCCTTGCGCTCGGCGTGGTGGCCCTTGGCAACGGGCTTGAGCAGCGTGGCGCACAGCGCCGGCGTGAAGGTCAGCGCCAGCAGGCCCGAGAACAGGATGGACACGGCCAGCGACAGCGAGAACTGCCGGTAGATCACGCCCACCGAGCCGCTCATGAAGGCCAGCGGCAGGAACACGGCCACCAGCACCAGGGTGATGCCGACGATGGCGCCCGAGACCTGCTGCATGGCCTTGACCGTGGCCGCCAGCGGCGACAGCCCCTCCTCGGCCATGAGGCGCTCCACGTTCTCCACCACCACGATGGCGTCGTCCACCAGGATGCCGATGGCCAGCACCATGCCGAACATGGTCATCATGTTCACCGAAAAGCCCAGCGCATACATCACGCCCAGGGTGCCGGCCAGGCACACGGGCACGACGATGGTGGGAATCAGCGTGTAGCGCAGGTTCTGCAGGAACAGCCACATCACCAGGAACACCAGCGCCACGGCCTCCACCAGGGTCTGGATGACCTTGCCGATGGCCACTTCCACGAAGCGCGAGGTGTCATAGGGCACGGCGTACTGGATACCGGCGGGGAAGTTCTGCGACAGCTCGGCCAGGCGCGCCTTGACGGCCTTGGCGGTCTGCATGGCGTTGGCGCCGGGCGCCAGCTGCACGGCGGCGGCCACGCCCTGGCGGCCGTCCTCGCGCGAGGAAAAGCTGTAGTCCAGCTGGCCGACCTCCAGCCGCGCCACATCGGCCAGGCGCACGGCCGAGCCATCGGCCCTGGCACGCAGCACGATCTGGCCGAACTCCTCGGGCGAGGCCAGCGTGCCCTTGACGGCAATGGTGGCGCTCAGCTCCTGGCCGGGCCCTGCGGGCGAGGCGCCAAAGCTGCCGGCCGGCACCTGCGCGTTCTGGGCGGCGATGGCCGCGTTCACGTCCGCCACCGACAGGCCGTAGCCCAGCAGCTTGTTCGGATCGACCCACACGCGCATGGCCACATCGGCCGCGAAGAACTGCACCTTGCCCACGCCGGGCACGCGGCGGATCTCGTTGTTGATGTTGCGCACGGCGTAGTCGGACAGGGCCACCTCGCTGTTGCTGCCGCTGCCGTCCTTGTAGGTCAGCGAGTAGATCATCAGGAAGTTGGCGCTGGCCTGCTCGACCTGCAGGCCCATCTGCATCACGGACGCGGGCAGGCGCGCCTCGGCCTTCTTGATGCGGTTTTGCACCTCCACCTGGGCCAGCGCGGGCTCGGTGCCCGGGGCGAAGGTGGCCGTGATCTCGGCCAGGCCCGTGGAGCCGCTGGATGAGTCGAAGTACAGCAGCCCCTTGGTGCCGTTGAGCTCCTCCTCGATGACGCTGGTCACCGACTCCATCACCGTGGTGGCGGAGGCGCCCGGGTAGTTGGCGGTGATCGAGATCTGCGGCGGCGCCACGTTGGGAAACTGGGAGACGGGCAGCGCCGGTATGGCCAGCAGCCCGGCGAGCATGATGAAGATGGCCACCACCCAGGCGAAGTTGGGGCGGTTGATGAAGAACTTGGACATGGTCTATTCCTTGGGCAGGCGCCGGCTCAGTCGCTGGACGTGGCGGAGCTGCCGGAGGCGCTGAAGGTGCCGGACAGCCCCGCCGTAGGGGAGGCCGCGGCATCGGAAAGGGCCGTGACCTGAACCCGCGCCCCGGGCTGCAGGCCTGCCATGCGGCCCACCACCACGCGCTCGCCGGCCTTGAGGCCTGCGCTGATCTGCCACTGCGCGCCATGCATGGCCGCGGTCTGCACGGGGCGCATCTGCAGCGTGTCCTGGCCATCCACCACCAGCACGTGGGCCTGCCCGTCGGTGCTGCGCTGCACGGCCCGCTGCGGCACCAGGATGGCGGCAGGGTCCACGCCCTGGCCCACGGTCACGCGCACATACATGCCGGGCAGCAGCATGCCGTCGCGGTTGTCGAAGCGCCCGCGCAGCGCCATCTGGCCGGTGCCGCGGTCCACCGTCACATCCGAGAACAGCAGTTGCCCCGTGCGCTGCAGGCCCGTGCCATCCACCTTCAGGGAGACCGGCGTGCCGTCCTTGCCCTCCGTCTGTGCCAGGCGGCCCTCGGCCAGGGCCGCGCGCAGGCGCTGGGCTTCGGCCACGGGCTGCTGGAAGTCGGCATAGACCGGGTCGAGCTGCTGGACCAGCGCCATGGGCGTGGCCTCGCCCTGGCCCACCAGGGCGCCCTCGGTGACCAGCGCACGGCCGATGCGGCCAGCGATAGGCGCCCTGACCGTGGCGTATTCCAGGTTCAGGGCGGCCGCCTGCACCTCGGCCTGGGCGGACTGCCGCGCGGCCTGGGCCGCCTGCAGGCGGGCCTGCATGGCTTCGAAGTCCTGGCGGCTGACCGCCTCCTGGGCCACCAGCGGCGCGTTGCGGCCGACCACGGCACGCGCTTCGATCAGGACCGCTTCGGCGCTGGCCAGCTGGCCCTGGGCGCGGGACAGGGCGGCGCGCAGGGGCGCCGGGTCGATCTGGAACAGCACCTGGCCGGCCCGGACGTCGGCGCCTTCCTCGAAATGGCGGCGCAGCACGATGCCGGCCACCCGCGCACGCACCTCGGCCACGCGCACGGGCTCGATACGGCCCGGCAGCTCGCTGGACAGGGCCAGCGGCGCGGGCTGCACGGTGACGGCCTGCACCACGGGCAGCGCGTCACCCGCTGCGGCCGGAGCCTCGTTGCGGCCGCAGCCCGCTGCCAGGGCGGCCAGGGCGGCCAGCACCAGGGCCGCCAGCGGCAGGCCACGTCGCTTGTTCAGACGCATGCTCATGTTCACAACCTGATTGAGTTCGATACGAAGGCCGCGATGGTACATATCAGAATCAAATGAGTCAACATCGATTCATTTGATTCTTTAAAACATCAACAGATAAAATCCCCGCACTTTCCAAGGAGGCATGACAAGCGATGACGAGCACCAAGCAAGAGGACGAAGGCAAGCTGCTGGGCGCACTGGCACTGGCGCTGCTGGACGATCCCAAGGCCAATCTGCAGGAGCTGGCACGCGCCATCGGCATCAGCAAGGCCACGCTCTACCGCTTCTGCCCCACGCGCGACCAGCTCATAGACCGGCTCATAGGGCATGCGGCCGACACGCTGTCGCGCGCCATGCGCGCGGCCGAGCTGGAGCGCCACGCGCCGCTGGAGGCGCTGCGCCGCCTCACCGCCCACTGCCAGGACCACCAGACGCTGCTGCTGTTCCTGATGTATTTCTGGCGCTCCGACATCTCGGTGGTCGGCCAGATAGAGAGCGAATGGGTGGCAGCCATGGATGCCTTTTTCCTGCGCGGCCAGCAGGCCGGCGTGTTCCGCATCGACATCACGGCCGCGGCGATGACCGAGCTGTGGCTTTCCATGGCCGTGGGCCTGCTGGATGCGGAGCGGCGCGGCCGTGTTGCGCGGGCCAGCGTGGCGGCCGTGATGGAGCAGGCCTTCCTGCACGGCGCCCTGCAGCCCGGCGCACCGGCTGCGTAGCACGCCGGGCGCCGATGGGAAACCGAGGTGATGAATGATGGTCATGCACTGCTTTCAATCGATGAAGGCAGCCATGGAATGGATTCGCATCAATGAACTAAAATTTTTCTAGTTCAAAAATCCATGAATTTTTCTCACCAAAATGTTGGAACGCACCCACCTCGCCATCGTCCGTGAAGTCGAAAAACAGGGCTCGCTGACGGCGGCGGCCGGCGTGCTGTGCGTGACGCAGTCGGCGCTGAGCCACAGCATGAAGAAGCTGGAGCAGCAGCTGGGCACGGACATCTGGCTGCGCGAAGGCCGCAGCCTGCGCCTGACGCAGGCCGGCCAGTACCTGCTGGCCGTGGCCCAGCGCGTGCTGCCCCAGCTGGACCTGGCCGAGGAGCGGCTGCGCCAGTTCGCCCAGGGCGAGCGCGGCGCGCTGCGCATCGGCATGGAGTGCCATCCCTGCTACCAGTGGCTGCTCAAGATCGTCGCGCCCTATCTGGCGAGCTGGCCCGATGTGGATGTGGATGTGAAGCAGAAATTCCAGTTCGGCGGCATCGGCGCCCTGTTCGGCTACGAGATCGACCTGCTGGTCACGCCCGATCCGCTGTTCAAGGCGGGCCTGGAGTTCGTGCCTGTGTTCGACTACGAGCAGGTGCTGGTGGTCTCCAGCGCGCATGCGCTGGCAGGGGCCGATTTCGTGGAGGCCGCCCAGCTCGCGCCCGAGGTGCTGATCACCTATCCCGTTCCCATGGACCGGCTGGACATCTACAACCAGTTCCTCATGCCGGCAGGCATCACGCCGCGCCGCCAGAAGGCCATAGAGACCACGGACATCATGATGCAGATGGTGGCCAGCGGCCGGGGCGTGGCGGCCCTGCCGCGCTGGCTGGTGCAGGAGTACGCGGGCAAGCTGGACGTGGTTCCCGTGCGCCTGGGCGCCAAGGGCATTGCCAAGCAGATCTTCCTGGGCGCGCGCGTGGCGGACCTGCAGACCGACTATCTGCAGGCCTTCATCGAGCTGGCGCGCCAGCCGCTGGCCGCTGGCGCCCCCCCTGCTCAGGCTGCCTGAGCCTGCGCCAGGAAGTCCTGCGCAAACCGCTGCAGCACCCCGCCGGCCTCGTAGACCGATACCTCCTCGGCCGTGTCCAGCCGGCAGGTCACGGGCACGCGCAGCGTCTGGCCGCCTCTGCGTTCAATCACCAGCGTGAGTTGGGTGCCCGGCGTGCGCTCGCCTTCCACGCCATAGATCTCCGTGCCGTCCAGCGCCAGGGTCTTGCGGTCGGTGCCCGGCAGGAACTGCAGCGGCAGCACGCCCATGCCGATGAGGTTGGTGCGGTGGATGCGCTCGAAGCCTTCGGCCACCACGGCCTCGACTCCGGCCAGCCGCACTCCCTTGGCCGCCCAGTCGCGCGAGCTGCCCTGGCCGTAGTCGGCGCCCGCGATGATGATCAGCGGCTGGCGGCGGTTCAGGTAGGTTTCCATGGCCTCCCACATGCGCACCACGCGGCCTTCGGGCTCGATGCGCGCCAGCGAGCCCTTGTGCTGCACGCCATCGATGACGGCCATTTCATTGACCAGCTGCGGGTTGGCGAAGGTGGCGCGCATGGCGGTGAGGTGGTCGCCGCGGTGGGTGGCGTAGGAGTTGAAGTCTTCCTCGGGCAGGCCCATGCGCGCCAGGTATTCGCCCGCCGCGCTGTCGGCCAGGATGGCGTTGGAGGGCGACAGGTGGTCGGTGGTGATGTTGTCGGGCAGCAGCGCCAGCGGCCGCATGTTGCGCAGCGTGCGCGGGAAGGCCGCCAGCGCGCCCACGCCTTCGGTATCCCAGTAGGGCGGGCGGCGGATGTAGGTGGACTGGGGGCGCCAGTCGTACTGTGGCCGGGCCCGGTCTCCATCGTCCTTGCGGATGGCGAACATGGGTTCGTAGACGGCGCGGAATTGCTCGGGGCGCACGGCCTGGGCAACGATGGCGTCGATCTCCTCGTCGGCGGGCCACAGGTCCTTGAGGCGGATCTCGCGGCCGCCCACCACAGCCAGCACGTCCTGCTCGATGTCGAAGCGGATGGTGCCCGCCAGCGCATAGGCCACGACCAGCGGCGGCGAGGCCAGGAAGGCCTGTTTGGCATACGGATGGATGCGCCCGTCGAAGTTGCGGTTGCCCGAGAGCACGGCCGTGGCGTAGAGGTCGCGCTCGACGATTTCCTGCTGGATCCTGGGGTCCAGCGCGCCGCTCATGCCGTTGCAGGTGGTGCAGGCAAAGGCGACGATGCCAAAGCCCAGTTGCTCCAGCTCGGTGAGCAGCCCGGCCTCCTTCAGGTACAGCTCCACGGCCTTGGAGCCCGGCGCCAGCGAGGACTTGACCCAGGGCTTGCGCGCCAGACCCAGGCGATTGGCATTGCGCGCCAGCAGCGCCGCGGCGATGACGTTGCGCGGGTTGCTGGTGTTGGTGCAGCTGGTGATGGCCGCGATGATGACGGCCCCATCGGGCATCAGGCCCTGGCGCTCCTGGGCGCGGGCGGCCTGCAGTTTTGCGGCATCGGCAATGCCGCGCTCGGCCAGGGCCGAGGTGGGCAGGCGCCGGTGCGGATTCGAGGGGCCGGCCATGTTGCGCACCACGGTGGACAGGTCGAACTGCAGCACGCGCTCGTACTGGGCATCGGCCAGGCTGTCGCTCCAGAAACCTGCGGTGCGCGCATAGGCCTCGACCAGGCGCACCTGGGCCTCGTCGCGGCCGGTCAGGCGCAGGTAGGCCAGGGTCTGGTCGTCAATGGAGAACATGGCCGCCGTGGCGCCGTATTCGGGGCACATGTTGGAGATGGTGGCGCGGTCGCCGATGCTCAGGCTGTCGGCGCCCTCGCCAAAGAATTCCACATAGGCGCCCACCACCTTTTGCTGGCGCAGGAATTCGGTCAGGGCCAGCACGATGTCGGTGGCGGTGATGCCGCCCTGGCGCCGGCCCGTGAGGCGCACGCCCACGATCTCGGGCATGCGCATCCAGGAGGCGCGGCCCAGCATGACGTTCTCGGCCTCAAGGCCGCCCACGCCCACGGCGATCACGCCCAGGGCATCGACATGGGGCGTGTGCGAGTCGGTGCCGACACAGGTATCCGGGAAGGCCAGGCCATCCTGCACTGTCACCACGGGGGACATCTTCTCCAGATTGATCTGGTGCATGATCCCGTTCCCTGCGGGGATCACATCCACGTTGGCGAAGGCTTTTTTTGTCCACTCGATGAAGTGGAAGCGGTCCTCGTTGCGGCGGTCCTCGATGGCCCGGTTCTTCACGAAGGCATCGGGATCGAAGCCGCCGCACTCCACGGCCAGCGAGTGGTCCACGATGAGCTGCACGGGCACGACGGGGTTGACCTGGGCCGGGTCGCCGCCTTCGGCCGCGATGGCGTCGCGCAGGCCGGCCAGGTCCACCAGGGCGGTCTGGCCCAGGATGTCGTGGCAGACCACGCGCACGGGGTACCAGGGAAAGTCGATGTCACGCCGGCGCTCGATGAGCTGCAGCAGGTAGCCGTCCAGCTGCGCGGGATCGGCGCGGCGCACGAGGTTCTCGGCGTGGACGCGGGCGGTGTAGGGCAGGCGTGCCCAGGCGCCGGGCGAGAGCGCATCGACGGCGGCGCGGGCATCGATGTAGTGCACCGTGGTGCCGGGCAGGGGTTTCTTGTGGTCGTTGTTCATGGGGCGGATGCAATGCGGGCAGGCCTGCAGCCCGCCCGCCAGGTTCAGGACAGCGGCGGCTCAGGCGCGCGCATCGAGGGGCACGAACTTCTGGTCATCCGGCCCCGTGTAGTTGGCGCTGGGGCGGATGATCTTGTTGTCCTGGCGCTGCTCGATCACGTGCGCGGCCCAGCCGCTGGTGCGCGCGATCACGAACAGCGGCGTGAACATGGCCGTGGGCACGCCCATCATGTGGTAGCTGACGGCGCTGAACCAGTCCAGGTTGGGGAACATCTTCTTGACCTCCCACATCACCGATTCCAGCCGGTCGGCAATGTCGTACATGCGGGTGGTTCCGGCCTCGTCGGACAGGCGCTTGGCCACGCCCTTGATGACCACGTTGCGCGGGTCGCTGACGGTGTAGACCGGGTGGCCGAAGCCGATCACCACTTCCTTGGCATCGACGCGGCGGCGGATGTCGGCCTCGGCCTCGTCGGGCGTGTCGTAGCGCTTCTGGATCTCGAAGGCCACCTCGTTGGCGCCGCCATGCTTGGGGCCGCGCAGCGCGCCGATGGCGCCCGCGATGGAGGAATACATATCGCTGCCCGTGCCCGCGATCACGCGCGCCGTGAAGGTGGAGGCGTTGAACTCATGCTCTGCATAGAGGTTGAGCGATGTGTGCATGGCGCGCACCCAGCCTTCGGACGGACGGTGGCCGTGCAGCAGGTGCAGGAAGTGGCCGCCGATGGAGTCGTCGTCGGTCTCCACCTCGATGCGCCGGCCCGAATTGCTCCAGTGGTACCAGTACAGCAGCATGGAGCCCAGGCTGGCCATGAGCCGGTCGGCAATGTCGCGGGCACCCGCCAGGTTGTGGTCGTCCTTTTCCGGCAGCACGCAGCCCAGGGCCGAGACGCCGGTGCGCATCACGTCCATCGGATGGGCGCCGGCAGGCAGCTGCTCCAGCGCCTGCCTGACGCTGGCCGGCAGGCCGCGCAGCGCCTGCAATTTGGTCTTGTAGGCCTGCAGTTCGGGGCGCGTGGGCAGCTTGCCGTGCACCAGCAGATGGGCGATCTCCTCGAACTCGCAGACCTCGGCAATGTCCAGGATGTCGTAGCCGCGATAGTGCAGGTCGTTGCCCGAGCGGCCCACGGTGCACAGCGCGGTGTTGCCGGCGGTCACGCCCGACAGCGCGACGGATTTCTTGGGCTTGAATGCGGACGCAGATGACGAAGTTGGCGCAGATGGCGCGTCGATGGTCGTGGTACTCATGAAAGGGTCTCCTGGTTCAGATAGGAATGGGCAATGGCCGCAGGAAGGCCGTTGTGGTCGACAGCCACCATCTCGAACAGGCCCTTGAGCACGTCCTCGCAGGCAATGCCCGGAGCCTGGGCCGACGCGGTGACGCAGACCGTCATGGAGCTGCGCCCGATGCGGCTGACCCAGCCGCGCAGGACGATCTCGTGGCCCACGGGCACGGGCGCCAGGAAGTCCACGCCGGTGACGGCGGCCATCACGACCTCGCGCTGTGCCAG
Organism: Delftia tsuruhatensis NBRC 16741; assembly: GCF_001571325.1. Taxonomy (GTDB): domain Bacteria; phylum Pseudomonadota; class Gammaproteobacteria; order Burkholderiales; family Burkholderiaceae_C; genus Comamonas; species Comamonas tsuruhatensis. The sequence goes on along the minus strand of NZ_BCTO01000048.1, from coordinate 31,476 downwards.
GCTGCGCGCAGCGAGAAAGGCCGCCTTGGCCATGAGCTGCAGGCCCTGGCCCGCGAACAGCGTGCCGTGGTGGTTGGCCAGCGCGGGCAATACCAGTTCATGCAGCTCGGCGGTTCCGGTGGGTGTTGTCATGTTTCGCAATTTACGCAAAATAGCGCCCCTGCCATAGTGCTGAAAAGGCGAATTCTTGCGAAACGAAGTCCGTGAATTTGCAAATTCTGCGAATAACAGCCACCCGAGGAAACAGCCATGAAGAAGACGTTCATGGGCGTCAAGCTGCGCAAACTGCGCGCGGAGCACGGCCTGTCCCAGATCGCCCTGGCCCACGCGCTGGGCCTGTCGCCCAGCTACCTGAACCAGAACCAGCGGCCGCTGACGGTGTCGGTGCTGCTCAAGCTCAACCGCGCGCTGGGCGTCGATATCCAGCAGTTCTCGGAGGACGAGGAAGCGCGCCTGGTCGCCGGCCTGCGCGAGGCCCTTGCCGAGGCGCCCGAATCCATTGCCCTGCCCGAGCTGCAGGAAGTCGCCGCGCAGATGCCCGCCCTGGGACGTGCGGTGATGGCGCTGCACCGCCGCCATCTGGAGGCCCTGGAGCGCATCGAGAGCATGTCGCTCAGGCTGGGCGATGACCGCTCGGACATGCCGGTGGCGCGCACCATGCCGTTCGAGGCCGTGCGCGATTTCTTCTTTGCGCACCAGAACTACTTCGATGAAGTCGACCGCGCGGCCCAGGCCCTGGCCGGCGAGGCGCGTGCGGACCCGGGCCATCTGGCGGACTGGCTGGTCCGGCGGCTGCAGCAGCGCCACGGCGTGCAGGTGCATCGCCTGGAAGACTCCCGGCAAAGCCAGCGCCGGTTCGACCCGGCCACGCGCTCGCTGTGGCTGTCCTCGGCGCTGGAGCCTGCGCAACAGGCCTTCCAGCTGGGCACGCAGCTGGCCTTGCTGGAGATGGGCGACACGCTGGACCGGCTGATCGCCACCGCCGCCTTCCAGGGCGACCCGGCCTCAAGCAAGCTCGCCCGCGTGGGCCTTGCCAACTACTTTGCGGGCGCGCTGTTGCTGCCCTACGACCTGTTCCTGGAATCGGCCGAGCAGCTGCGCTATGACATCGACCTGCTGGGCCAGCGCTTTGGCGTGGGCTTTGAAACCGTCTGCCACCGGCTGAGCACGCTGCAGCGGCCCGGCGCGCCCGGCGTGCCCTTCTTCTTTGTGCGCGTGGACCGCGCGGGCAATATCTCCAAGCGCCAGTCGGCCACGCATTTCCACTTCAGCCGCACCGGCGGCACCTGCCCGCTGTGGACGGTGTACGAGGCCTTCGGCCAGCCCGACCAGGTGCTGCGCCAGCTCGCCAGCATGCCCGACGGGCGGCGCTACCTGTGGATTGCACGCTCGGTCTCGCATGGCCAGCGCGGCTATGGTTCGCCGCGCAAGACCTTCTCCATCGGCCTGGGCTGCGACATACGCCATGCCTCGCGCCTGGTCTATGCCAAGGGGCTGGACCTGGGCGATCCGGAATCGGCCACGCCCATCGGCATGGGCTGCAAGGTCTGCGAGCGCGACCAGTGCACGCAGCGCGCCTTTCCCTATGTGGGAAAGGCGCTGCATGTGGATGAGAACGCCAGCCGCTTTGCGCCGTACGGCGTAGGCGGCTAGCAACCCCCAGGCATCCTGTGCCGGGTCAGGAGGCCGCGCGCATGCGGTCGCGCAGATCGCGCACTTCGTCGTGGTTGCGCTGCGCTCCCTGGGCCTGGCGCTCCACCATCACGCGGATGGCCGGAGGCAGCGGCTGCTTGAGCGCCTTGCGGTACTGGGCGACGGCGGAATCCTCGCCGCGCTCGCACTCCTCCAGCACGGCCTTGTCGTCCTGCGAGGTCAGCGCCGTCTTCACCGACACCCAGCCCCGGTGCAGCGCGCCGGCCACCGTGCCGCCCGATGCGGGCTCGCGGCCCAGCTTGCGGATCTCGGCCTCCAGCTCCAGCGCGGCGGCGCCGCACTCGGCGCTGTGGCGCAGGAACAGGGTCTTGAGGTCCGGCGAGTCGGCGTTCTCGGCCGAGGTGCGAAAGCCGTACTCGCCATCGCGGCAGGATTCGAGCAGGTCGTTGAGCACGTCGGCCACATCGTCGTTGTCGATGTCGCCGGTGTAGGCCGGTGCCACGATGGTCCCCGTGTCATCACGGACATCGCGAACGCCTGCGCGCTCCCAGGCTGCGCGCGCTGCGGGCCGGGCCTGGTCCCAGTCCAGATGGCTGGCGCCACGGCGCGTGGTCCATTCGCGCTCCCATTCGGCGTCGAAGGCATCGAAATCGGCATCGCGGCGCGCGGCGGCCGCGTTCCAACCCAGCTCGTAGGCGGGGCGGTACTCCTCATAGCTGCGGCCGGCCACGTAGTAGGGCTCGTTCTGGTAGGCGTCGCGCCAGTAGGCGTCCTCGACCGTGGGATTGACGGCTTCGGCCGCGCCCTTGCCGGCCAGCCCGCCGACCACGGCACCGGCCACACCGCCCACGGCAGCACCGATGGGGCCGCCCATTGCGCCGAATGCAGCGCCGGTCACGGCACCGCCTGCAGCGCCTATGCCGGTGCCCACGGGATGTGCGCCGGGCGCGTCGGACAGCGGGTCACGGTTTGCGGGATTCGATTGCGTCATGGAATGTGCTCCTTGGCAGTTGAAAGTGATGTCTATCGTGATCGCCGTGGCGCGCCGCCGGCGTGCGCGCTTGCGGCCATGTGCCGTAGGAACGCGGCGACCGGGCCTTGCGGACATCGCGCCAGTGGCCTGTGGCCATTTTTCGCACCCCGGCACAGGGCAATCGGCGTGCCTGAGAACGGCGTTCATGCGCGAGGCATCTTTTCGTTCCTGCGCTTTCGGCGTGGTCCCACGGCGGCTGCGAAAGGGCCAAGAGACCATGGCCCAAGCGCCGCCTGCGCAGGGCCGCGAATGAAAGGAAGACGCCATGAAAGACAAGACCCCATCCGCATCCAAGTCCTCTGCACCCACACAGGCGAAGCCGTCGGGCGATGGCCAGACCAAGCTGCCCGGACAGGTCGGCAAGGCGCCCCATGCGCCCGGTGAATCCGATGCATCCGACGCATCCGAACAGGGCCTGCGCCTTCCGCACGAGCGCGACCAGAGCCTGGACGCTACCAGCGATGCGCCCGATCCGGTGATGCGCCAGGCCCATGACGACCTCGCCTCCGGCCAGGTCGATACCGACATGCGCCAGACGCCGGGCCTGGATGCCGAACGGCGCAAGAAGATGGTGCGCAAGCAGCCTTGATGGCACCTGAAGCTTGCACCTGAAGCGCAACGAGCTGCTGGCAGCCAACAAGATCGCCAGCAACCGCATGACCGGCATCGAAGGGCTCTGGACGGGGAGCAGCTGCAGCAAGTGGCGGCCTTCCACGTCAACCTAGCCGCCCGCGCGCACGAAAGCGGAGCCTGCAAGGAATGCCACTCCATCGACAAAGACGACCCGGCACGGCCCTGCAACTGAGGTGCCCGCGCTTCACTCCATACAGGAGCAGCCCCATGCCCGACATTCCCGACTGGCTCCAGTGGCCTGCCTTTCTGGCCTCCATCGCCGGCGCCTGGTGTGTGGGCTCGCGTTCTGCGCAAAGGCGCAACCTGGGCTTCTGGATCCTGATGCTCAGCAATGCGCTGTGGGCGCTGTGGGGCTGGTCCACGGCGGCCTGGGCGCTGGTGAGCCTGCAGTTCTGCCTGGCCATCACCAACATCCGCGGCTCCATCAAGGCCGAGCGGTGAGCAGGCCATGGCAGCAGACGCTTTCCTGATGTCGATCCACGAAACCGGCAACCCATACCCTGGCGCCTCCATGGAAACACCCCCATCCCCCACCTGCAGATCCGCCCTGTTCCTCGACTTCGACGGCACGCTCGTGCCGCTGGCCGAGACCCCGGACGCCATTGCGCCAGACCCCGTCCTGATCCCCATGCTGGCCAGGCTGCAGGGTCTGTTGGGCGGTGCGCTGGCCATCGTCACGGGTCGGCAGGTCGAGATGCTGGACCACTTTCTGGCGCCGCTGCATCTGCCCGCCGCCTGCGAGCACGGCCTGCAGCGGCGGGATGCCGCAGGCCGCCTGCACATGCAGGCATCGGCCATGCCAGAGACCGTGCTGCAGATGTGCAATGCCTTGGCGGCCGACCATCCGCGCCTGCTGGTGGAGCGCAAGCGCTCCTCGGTCGCACTGCACTACCGGCGTGCGCCAGAGCTGGCGGCGCTGTGCCTGGACATGTTGGGCCGCGCCCTGCGACACCAGCCCGGTCTGGAGCTGCTGCACGGCAAATGCGTGCTGGAGGTCAGGCCCGCAGGCGTGGACAAGGGCCACGCCATTGCGGCCTTCCTGCGCGAAGCGCCGTTCGCCGGCCGCATCCCGGTGTTTGCCGGTGACGATGTCACGGACGAGAGCGGCTTTGCCGTGGTGCAGGCGCACGGCGGCATGGCGATCAAGGTGGGCGAAGGCGCAAGCAGGGCCCGCCACCGGCTGGACAGCCCGCAGGCCGTGCACGCCTGGCTGCAGTCCGCATGCATGCACCTGGCGGCACAGACCTGCGCGGAGGCCCTGCCATGAGCCGGCTGGTGGTGATCTCCAACCGCGTGGCCGATCCGCGCAGGGCCGCAGCCGGGGGCCTTGCCGTGGCCATGGGCGATGCGCTGCGGCAGACGGGCGGCCTGTGGTTCGGCTGGAGTGGAACCGTCACCGACGACGGTGCCCAGGCCGCGCCGGCCGGCCATGTGCACCGCACCCAGGCCGGCAAGGTCACGCTGGCCACGGTGGACCTGGACCGCGCGGACCATGACAGCTACTACGCGGGCTACAGCAACGGCGTGCTGTGGCCCGTCTTTCACGGACGGCTGGACCTGGCGAGCTTCGACACGGGCCTTGCGGCCGGCTACCGCCGCGTGAACCAGCTGCTTGCGCGCCGACTGCTGCCCCTGCTGGCGCAGGACGACATCCTCTGGGTGCATGACTACCACCTGATCCCGCTGGCGGCCGAGCTGCGCGCCCTGGGCTGCCGCCAGCGCATCGGCTTTTTCCTGCACATCCCATTGCCCCCGCCGACCCTGCTGGCGGCCATTCCCGAGCATGAGTGGCTGATGCGCTGCCTGTTTGCCTACGACCTTGTGGGCCTGCAGACCCGCCAGGACGTGCAGCATTTCGAGCGCTATGTCTGCGACGAGGCCGGGGGCCAGTCGCTGGGCGATGGCGCCTTGCGTGCCCATGGGCAGCGCCTGGTGTGCCGCGCCTTCCCCATCGGCATCGATGTGGAGGGCTTCGCGGCGCTGGCCCTGTCCGGCGCATCGCAGGACATGCATGCGCGCATGAAGCACGAGTACGCACAGCGTCGCCTGCTGCTGGGCATAGACCGGCTGGACTACTCCAAGGGCCTGCCGCAGCGCCTGCGTGCCTTCCGGGAGCTGCTGGCCCGCCATCCCGAGCAGCGCCGGCGCGCCACGCTGATCCAGATCGGCTCGCCCACGCGCGAGGGCCTGGACGCGTATGCCGACATACGGCGGGAGCTTGAATCGCTGTGCGGCGCCGTCAACGGCGACTACGGCGAGCTGGACTGGATGCCCGTGCGCTACATCCACCAGACCCTGCCGCGCGATGGCATTCCGGGCCTGTGCCGCGCGGCGGCCGTGGGCCTGGTCACGCCGCTGCGCGACGGCATGAACCTCGTGGCCAAGGAATATGTGGCGGCGCAGGACCCGGCCGACCCGGGCGTGCTGGTGCTGTCGCGGTTTGCCGGCGCGGCCGAGCAGCTGCAGGAGGCGCTGCTGGTCAATCCCTACGACGTGCACGGCACGGCCGCCGTGGTGCAGCAGGCCCTGCAGATGCCCCTGCAGGAAAGGCGCCAGCGGCACCAGCGGCTGCTGCAGCGCATCGCCGAGCAGGATGTGCACTGGTGGCGCAAGGCCTTTCTGTCTGCCTTGAAAGAGGCCAGGCCGCTGGAGCACAGGGAAAGGGAAGCCTTCGGCATCCCCGTTCCCTCGATCAGGCAGGAGCAGGCACCGCTGCGCCTGGAGCTGGCCGCCTGCCCTGCCGACGGCGTGGAACGGGACGCCTGCCGGTCGGTGGTCTCCGACAGGTAATGCCTTCCTGCTCCTGCGGCGCCGCGTTCATCCTCCCGGCACCATGGCATCGCCCGGCCCCACCCCCATTTCCAGGGCTGCGCACGACACACAAAAGGAAGGCAAGCGGCGATGGCCCAGCACGACAACGAGCACGCCCATGCGTGGACATGCAGCGACACGCTGGCGCAGGCCTTGCGCGGCCACACGGACCTGTCGCCAGCGGACCAGTTGGCCCTGCTGGTGGCGCAGGGCGCCGACCGCCTGCCGCTGCCGGGCCATGGCCACACGCTGCAGCGCTGGCGCGCACTGGCCGAGGTGGCCGCCCACAGCCTGAGCCTGGCCAAGCTCTATGAAGGCCATACCGATGCCCTGGCCATCCTGTCCGAGCTGCAGGCAGACCTGTGCACCGAAGGCCTGCGCTGGGCCGTCTGGTGCGCCGAGCCGCCGGGCGAGCGCGTGCAGGCCACGCCCACGGCCCCCCATGCTGCGGCACATGCCGGCATGGCCGTGCAGCTGTCCGGCCACAAGCCCTGGTGTTCGGGCGCGCGCGCGGTGGACCGTGCCCTGGTCAGCGGCTGGCTGGCCGACGGCCGGCGCTGCCTGATCGCCGTCACCATGGACCAGCCCGGCATCCGCAGGGACGACAGCCACTGGCAGGCCGTGGGCATGGCCGCCAGCGCCAGCGCCGACGTGCATTTCGACGGCGCCACCGGCGTGCTGGTCGGCGAACCGGGCCAGTACCTGAGCCGCCCCGGCTTTCACCATGGCGGCGCGGGCGTTGCTGCCTGCTGGCATGGCGCGGCAGCGCGCATCGCCAGCCATCTGCAGCAGGCCGTCGGTCAAGGCGAGGACCCGCACCGCCAGGCCCACCTGGGCGCGCTGGATGTGGCCCTGGCCGGCGCGGCCGGCCTGCTGCGCGACGCTGCAGCCCGCATCGATGCCACGCCCTCGGACCCCTGCCTGCTGGCCGTGAGCCGCGCCCGCCTGGCCGTGGAAGCCGCCGCCGAAGAGGTGCTGCGGCGCGTGCCGCGCGCCATCGGTCCCGGCCCGCTGTGCAAGAACAGGGGCCTGGCGCAGCTAATGGCCGACCTGCCCGTCTTCATCCGCCAAAGCCATGCCGAGCGCGACCAGGCCGCGCTGGGCCGCCTGCTGGCCGACAAGGCACAGACCTCGCAGGCACCGGGAGGCGCGGCATGGATGCTGTGAAGCCGCGCCTCATCGAGGGCCGGGGCACGCCGGAATCGCGCTGGCAGGCCTGGTTTGCGCAGCGCCGGCCAGCGCAGGTATCCATGGACGACCTGCTGGACGGCCGGCGCCGCGCCGTCATCGTCGCGCCGCACCCCGATGACGAGATCCTGGGCTGCGCCGGCCTGCTGCGCCGCTGTGCCGAGCGGGGCATGCCCTGCCTCATCGTCTCCGTGACCGATGGCGGAGCCAGCCACCCCGACTCGACGCTGTGGCCGCCGCAGCGTCTGGTGCGCGAGCGCGTGCACGAGAGCACCCAGGCCCTGGCCCTGCTTGCGCCGCAGGCGCAGGTGCTGCGGCTGGGCCTGCCCGACGGCCATATCGCCGAGCATGCAGCGCAGTTGCTGCAACGGCTGGAGCAGTTGCTGCAGCCCTCGGATGCGCTGCTGTGCACCTGGCGCGAAGACGGTCACCCGGACCACGAGGCCACGGGCCAGGCCTGCGCCACGGCAGCCCGGCACGCGGGCTGCCGGCTCTTCGAGCTGCCGATCTGGGCCTGGCACTGGGCCGAGCCCGGCGACGCGCGCGTGCCCTGGCACCGCGCCGCCGCCATTGCGCTGGCGCCGCAGGAGCTGGCGCTCAAGCGCCAGGCCCTGTCGTGCTTTCGCAGCCAGCTGCTGCCCGACCCGTCCACGGGCCGCGACGCCATCCTGCCGTCCTGGGCCACGCAGCGCCTGCTGCGTCCGTTTGAAGTGGTGTTCCTATGAACGGCGCCCGGCAGCACTTCGAGCAGATGTACCAGGCCGACCCCGACCCCTGGCAGGTCGCATCACGCTGGTACGAACGGCGCAAGCGCGACCTGCTGCTGGCCGCCCTGCCGCGCGAGCGCTATGCCCACGGCTTCGAGCCCGGCTGCGGCAATGGCGAGGCCACGCAGCGCCTGCTGCAGCGCTGCGACCGGCTGTGCGCCGTCGATTTCTCGGACAGGGCCGTGGATCTGTGCCGCCAGCGGATTGCGCCGCAGGACCGCGCCCGCCTGGACCTGCAGGCCCTGCCCCTGCCCTGGCAATGGCCACAGGTGCCCCAGGCGCCGCAGCAAGGCTTCGATCTCATCGTGGTCTCGGAGCTTGCCTACTACTTCGACGACGCGGCACTGGCGCATTTCAACCGCCAGTGCCTGGCCTCGCTGCAGGGCGGCGGCCACTGGCTCATGTGCCACTGGCGGCATGGGGCGCACGACCACCTGCAGAGCACCCGCGCCCTGCATGACAGCGTGTCGGCCCATGCGCAGCTGCACTTGCTGCTGAGCCACAGCGAACCGAATTTCCAGCTGGACATCTGGCAGAAAACCCCTGAAAGGACGGACAGATGATCGGCGTGTGCATCCCAGCCCATGACGAGGAAGACCTCATAGGCCGCTGCCTGGACAGCGTGTTTTGCGCGGCCGCCCATGCCGACCTGCAAGGCGAGACCGTGGCCGTCGTGGTGGTGCTGGACAGCTGCCAGGACGCCACCGAATCGGCCGTGCGCCGCTGGCCCGCCATCCCGTTGTCCATTGCCGCGCGCAACGTGGGCAAGGCGCGGGCCCTGGGGTCGGAGTACCTGCTGCTGCTGGGCGCCCGCTGGCTGGCCTTCACGGACGCCGACACCACCGTCTCGCCGAGCTGGCTGGCCGACCAGCTGGCGCTTCAGTCCGACGTGGTCTGCGGCACGGTGCAGGTGGCCGACTGGTCGGCCCACGGCGTCCAGGCGGACACGGCGCGGCGGCACTTCGAGACCACCTACACGGACCGCGACGGCCACCGCCACGTGCATGGCGCCAACCTGGGCATCTCAGCCTGGCACTACCGCCAGGCCGGCGGGTTCGACGCACGCACCTGCGGCGAGGATCAGGACCTGGTGGACCGCCTGGCGGCCGGCGGCGCCCGCATCGCCTGGTCGGCCAGGCCCCGGGTGATGACCAGCGGCCGCGCCTACTCGCGCGTGGCCGACGGCTTTGCCGGTGCGCTGCGCCAGGGATGGGCCCTGCCCGGCGACGCGCCGCCTGCGCTGCCCGTGCTCCAGGGCGCCCTGGCGCAGCAGGCCCTGGCCCTGCCTCAACCGCAGGCCGGCTCGTCCACGCGGTAGCAGTCCCTGAGGAACACCGGCAGGTCGTTGGCCGGCGGCACGAAGGGCACCTGGTACATCATGTCGCTGACAAAGCCACGGTGGTAGCTGCCATGGTTCACCACATGCAGCACGATCTGCTCGCGCGTCATGGCGCCCTGCCCGCCGCCCACGAACTCGAAGTGCACGACCTTCGCCAGTTCCTCGTCCGGGCACGCATCGACGAACTCCACATACCAGCGGTCCATTGCCTGCACGGATTCCCACAGCGCCTGCAGCGTGGGCGTGTGGTCGGTGTTGCGCATGGTGTAGCCATGCTTGCGGCCCTGCAGGTGGTGCCTGAAGATGTCCTCCACCACAAGGACGTGGTTCAGCGTGCGCACCATGTTGCCGAAGCTCGTGGGGCGCTGCTTCAAGGCCTCGCCTTCGGGCAGCTCCATCACGCTCTTGAAGGTCAGGCCGTTGGCCCAGGCCTTGTAGCGCACCAGCATTTTCAGGTTGGCCCTGGCCGATGAGACGGGAGCGCACAGGCTCTCTTGGATCGCTGTCATTCGTGGGTTCTTTCGGTGTGGATCAAAGGCCGCTCAGTGCGCCTTCGACATGGGTGCGCGCCGTGCCGCCCACCCAGACCTGGCCCGTGCCGTCACGGGTCAGGAAGATGCGGCCGTCACGGCCCAGGCAGCGGCCCTGGGCGGCAACGTAGTCGCTGTCCATCACTCCCGTCGCAAACAGCCACTGCGCCAGCGACGCGTTGAGGCTGCCGGTGACGGGGTCTTCGACGATGGCGCCCTGGTGATCGGAGAAGAAGGCGCGCACCTCGCAGGCGGCAGGGCTGGCACCGCCGATACCCCTGGCATAGGGCCCCACCACGCCCACGTCCATGCGCGTGGGCCACTGCCGGGCCGGGTTCAGCGCCAGCACCTGCTCGGCCGAGGCCAGGCGGATGCCCAGCCAGCCGGGGCCGTTGTCTATCCACGAGGCGGCCTGCACCTCTTCGGCAGTGATGCCCAGCATGCGCAGCGCGGCATCCAGCTCGTCGGCGGTGGGCGCGCCAAAGCGCAGCATGGGCGGCGCAGCGAATGCCAGCCGCCCATGCTCCTGCCGTATCTGCACCAGGCCCGCCCCGCACTCCTGGACGATGTGGCCTGCGTTCCTGGGCGCACCGCGCTGGGACAGCCAGGCATGGCAGCTGCCCAGCGTGGGATGGCCGGCAAAAGGCATCTCCCGGTCCAGCGTGAAAACCCTCACGCGGTAGTCGGCCTGCGCCTGCGTGGGCGGCAGCAGGAACGCGGTTTCGGAGAGATTGAACCAGCGCGTCAGCTGCTGCATCTGTGCGGTGGTCAGCGCCTGCCCACCGGTGATCACGGCCAGCGGATTGCCGGACAGCGGGCCGCTGGCGAAAACGTCGACCATATGAACGGCAATGCTCATGAAGACAGTCCTTGTTGCATGGGAAGGAAAAGAAGGGGAAACGGGCGGCGGGCCCGATCTGCGCTACGGCCGCACATCGGCGCGATGCACCACATGGACCTTGTTGCCGTCGGGATCGCGCAGGTAGGCACCGTAGTAGCCATCGCCGTAATGCGGTCGCGGGCCGGGCGGGCCTTCGTCGCTGCCGCCCCGGGCCAGCCCGGCGGCATGGGCCGCATCCACCGCCTCGGGCGACGGTGCCAGAAAGGCCGCCATGCTGCCGTTGCCCGCCGTGGCCGGCTCGCCGTTGAAGGGGCTGTAGACATAAAAGCGCGGCAAGGAAGCCTGCGGCGCCACCCAGCACAGCGCGGCCGGCCCGCCATCGGGCTGGACGGCGCGGCGCTGCAGTCCCAGCGGGGAAAGCACCGCGTCATAGAAGCGGCCGGCCCGCTCGAGATCACGGGCGCCGACGGTGATGTGGCTGAACATGGGGTGAACGTTACACTATCGAGAAATGAAATAGTGTCACGGCACACTCTTTTTTTCCTTGCCCCGACCATGCTCCTGCCCTCCCCCTGGACACCCCGTCTTGCGCGCATTGAAGCCAGTGCCGCCGAGCGGCTGGCGCGCGCCCTGGCCGACGACATCGTCGAAGGCCGGCTGGCCGGCGGCGACCGCCTTCCCGCCCACAGAGACCTGGCCGACAGGCTGCAGATCGGCCTGGGCTCGGTGACCAGGGCCTATGCGCTGCTGGAGCGCCGGGGGCTGACGCGCAGCGTCAAGGGCCGGGGCACCTTCGTGGCCGCCCGGCGGACGCAGGGCGGCGAGGCCATCGACCTGTCCTCCAACGCGCCGCCGGCCGCCATCAGCGAACGCCTGCTGGCGCGCACGCTGACCGCGATTGCGCGCCGCATCGATGCCGATCACTTCAATTCCTACGCGCCGCCGGGCGGACATGCGGAGCATCGCCGCGTGCTCGCGCGCTGGCTGCAGACGCTGGGCCTGAACGTGGAACCCGGCCACATGGTGCTGACCAGCAGCGCGCGCCAGGCGCTGTCCCTGGCCCTGGACCTGGTCTGCCAGCCCCGGGGCCGGCTGCTGACCGAGCGCATCACCTACCCCGGCGCCATTGCCCTGGCCCGGCGCAAGGGCTGCGCCCTGCAGGGCCTGGCCATGGACGCGCAGGGCCTGCTGCCGCAGGCGTTGGCCGAGGCGCTGCACGGCATTCCCGCCGCCGAAGGCAAGGTGCTCTACCTCACCCCCACGCTGCACAACCCGACCACGGCCACCATGGGCGCGGAGCGCAGGCGGGCGATCGTGGATATCTGCCGGAACGCAGGCGCCTGGATCATCGAGGACGGCGTGTATGCCGCCTGCTCGCCCGATCACGCGCGCCTTGCGCACCTGGCGACCCTGGCGCCCGAGATCACCCTGCATGTGAACGGGCTGTCCAAGTCGCTGGGCCCGGGGCTGCAGGTGGGCACGCTGGTGCTGCCGCCAGCGCTGTGCGGCGCCGCGCTGGCGACGCTGCAGGAGCTGTCCATGGCGCCTTCGGCCCTGTCATGCGCCGTGGTCGATGAATGGCTGTCCCAGGGCGTGGTCGCCTCCCTGCAGGCCGACCTGCGCCATGAGGCACAGCGGCGCGTGCGGCTGGCCGCATCGCACCTTGCCCCACACCTGGGCGACAGCCGCCTGGTGCTGCACCCCGAGGCCTACAACGCCTGGCTGCCCATGGAGCGCGAGGCCGCCGACCGCCTGGTGTCGGCCGCAGCGGCGCTGGGCGTGACGCTGACCGATCCGGGCTCGCTGATGGTGGAGCCGCACGACCGTGCCAGCGGGCTGCGCATCTGCCTGGGCGCCCCAGGCCTGGACGACCTGGACGGCGCCCTGGCGCAATTGGCCAGGCTGCTTACTGCGGAGCCTTGAGCTTGTTCTGCAGCGCCCTGGCCACGGCACCCAGCACGGGCACCTTGGCAAAGATTTCCTCCACCGGGTCCCAGAAATCGCGGTGCACTGCCACCAGTCCCTGCGCATCGAACTCCAGGTAGCTGGTGCCGCAGATGTGCATGGGCTGGCCCGATGCCCTGACAAAGCCCAGCTCCCACAGCAAAAAGCCGCTGTCCCCCTGCACCGCGCCCTGGCTGACGGCGAAGCGGGGCCGGTCCAGTTGCTCGAACATGTGGGCGAACACGCGCTGTATCGCTGCGTGGCCGCGCACATCGTTGAACGGGTCCTTGAACCGGGCCTGTTCCGCATAGAGGGCCAGCAGCGCCGGCAGGTTGTCGCGGCGCAGCGCCTCATAGGCCTGGGCCAGCCGGTCCAGTCGGGGATCGCCGAGGGCAGTGCTCATCGGTTTCAGGCTCCTGTGATGCGGCGAACCGCCGAGAAATACCAGGCATCGGGCAGGCAGCGCAGCAGCCGCACCCAGCGCGTGAAGCGGCGCGGAAAATTCATCTCGAAGCGCCCCTGTGCCCAGCCCTGCAGCATATGCCGGGCGGCCTCGTCGGCACCGATCAGGGCCGGCATGCTGAAGCTGTTTTGCGCCGTCAGCGGCGTATCGACAAAGCCGGGGTTGATGATGGACACGCCCAGGCCCGGGCCGTGCAGGTCCAGGTAGAGGTTTTCTGCCAGGTTGTTGAGCGCCGCCTTGGTAGGACCGTAGGCCAGGGACATGGGCAGCCCGCGATAGCCTGCTACCGAGCCGACCAGGGCCAGATGCCCCTGGCCGGCCTCCAGCAGCATGGGCAGCACCGCATCGAGCAGGTGCAGCGCGCCGCCATAGTTCACGGCCAGGTGGCGCTGCATCTCGGCCAGGTCGAACTCGGTGGCGCGCTGGGGCCGGTAGTGGCCGGCGCAGTACACCACCAGGTCGGGCGCCCTGCCCACATGGGCCCGCACGGCACGGGCTGCCTGTGCCACGGCCTGGGCATCGGTCACGTCCAGCGGCAGGGCCAGGCAGCCTTCGCGGCCGCGCACGAAATCCTGCAGCGCACCGCCATGCCGCGCAGAGACAATCACGCGCGCGCCCTGGCCGTGCAGCGCTTCGGCCGTGGCGCGCCCTATGCCCGAGGAGGCGCCCAGAAGCCATGCCGAGCGGCCCTTCCAGTCGCGCAGCGGCGGGTTCAGCCGGCGGGATAACAGTGGCATGGCCATCACTCCTTGATGATGGCCAGCGTCACGTCGCCCAGGTGCAGGCCGAGCTTGCTCATGGCCGTGCGGTTGAGCAGGGTGCGCCCGTCCATCAGGTACATCCAGTCGTCCATGCTGACGTTCCAGACCCTTCCGTCCACGGGCAGGGCCAGCACATAGCTCCAGCGGATGGCATTGCCCGCGCTCTGGCCCTGGGCCTCGCCCACCACGTCGTCGGCCCGGCCGCTGTAGCGGCCCTCGCCCAGGTGGCGGATATGCCAGATGCGCTGCTGCGTTCTGCCGTCGCTGTAGACGAAGTGCTCATCGAGCGTGCCCTCGTCGCCATTCCAGCGGCCCGTCATGCGCACGGTGAATCGCTTGACCACCTTGCCCGAGCGGTCCGTGAACATGCCGTGGGCCGTCAGCGGCCCGTTGAAGTACTGGCGCAGGTCCAGCGTCGGCTGCTCCTTGGCGTAGTCCTGCACGGAAGGACCGGCGCAGCCCGCCAGAGACAGCGCCAATGCCGCCCCCAGGCAGGCGCGCCGCAGTGGTGAAAACGAAGCGCAGTGGGTGATGTGGCTCATGTGTGCCTCCAGGAAGAATGCAGTCGCTCGGCGCGCCAGAGCAGCCCGGCCGCCGCCAGTTTGAGCAGGCAGGGCAGCCCGCCATAGGCCCAGGCCAGGGCCTGCAGGCCGGCCGGATCGGTGCTGCCGCTGCGGTAGCCCGCAACGGACAGCAGGGGCAGGGCCAGCCCTGCGGCCAGGGCCAGGTTGAGCTTGGTGGCGCAGGTCCACCACCCCAGGTAGCGGCCCTCGCCCTGGCCGCCCTGGCCGGACTCGTGGATCACGCCCGTGAGCAGTGCGCCCGGCAGGGCCAGATCCGCGCCCAGGGCCAGCCCGCTGGCCAGGCAGATCACGGCGAAGGCCAGGCCGTCACCCGTGCCCAGCCAGGGCGTGAAGCCGAAGGCCAGCACGCTGGCCAGCATGCCCGCGCGCCAGCTGGGCGCCAGGCCCCAGCGCGAGACGGCCTTCACCCACAGCGGCAGGCCCAGGGCCGCCGCGCCAAAAAAGCACAGCAGCAGCAGGGGCTGCATCCCGGGCACCTGCAATCTGTCGGCCACGAAGAAGGGCAGCAAGGTGGCCGGAATGGCTGCGGCCACGCCGTTGACCATGAAGACGGCCAGCAGCCGGCGAAAGCCGGCATCCGCCCATGGTGAGATCCGAGAGGTGTCCGCCGTGGCCTGCTGCGGCAGCGTCACCGGAGCCTTGAGCCGGTACAGCCCCACCAGCCCCAGCGCCAGGCCCAGCGCCAGCACGGCGCTGGTGGCGTCCAAGCCCAGCCAGGCCGGCAACACGCTGGCCAGCAGCACACCGCCCAGCGTAGCGCCCTCGCGCCAGGCCGTGACGCGGGCCCGCCAGGCGGGCTGCCCGCCCCAGCGCGTGCCCCAGGCCTGGTGGACGATGGTGACGAAGCTGTAGGCCAGCGTGCACACCAGCAGGCTGCAGGCCAGCCAGCCCAGCATGGCGGCCTGGGCACCGCGCGGCGGATGCCACAGCGCCCAGAAGCCCAGGACCATCAGCAGGCTGGCCAGTGCAGCCGCCCACCACGCTGGCCGCATGCCCCGGCGCAGCAGCCGGTCGGCCTGGCGGCCGATGGCGGGGTCCACCAGGGCATCGAAGGCACGCGTGGCCAGCAGCACCGCGCCCAGCCCCGCCAGCGGCGCACCGGCCACGCTGGCGTAGTGGTAGGGCAGGTTCACATACAGCGGCAGGGACACGAACGCCAGCGGCGCGGCCAGGCTGCCATAGGCCAGCCCTGTGCGCCAGGGCAGCAAGGGGGCGGCGGCAGGGTGCGAGGCCATGGCGTGGTCCCGGGCGCTCAGGATTGGCCCAGCAGCGAGCTGCGCATGGCAGGTGCCGAGGTCTGGGGCGCGAGCCAGATGCCGAAGAACAGGCGCGCATAGTCGGCATCGCGCAGCTGTGCAGTCTGGCGGCCGTTGTGGAAGAAGCGCACCTCGCCCTGGCCGTCGTTCAGGCCCAGCAGCCGGTCCTGGGCCGCCACATCGGGAAACGCCTGCTTCATCAGCGCCAGCCATTGGCGGGACTGCTCCTCGGTGAAGCCGTCGACCCTGCGCATTTCGGCGATGGAGCGCTCGGCGATGGCCGCGCCTTCGAGCTTGCGGTCATAGACCAGCTCCAGCGCGAACGGGTGGCGGGCGTAGTCCTCGGGCACAAAGCCCGGTGCGGCCCACAGCCGTGCCTCGTACACGCGCAGGCCGAAAAAGCGCAGCACGCCCGTGCCCACCAGGCGCGCGGCCGGCAGGGCGCTGCGCAGTTCGGCCGGAAGGTCGGCAGTCGGAGTCTTGGCGTGGAGTTCGTTGGGCATGGCGATCAGTGAAGGGACAAGGGCGCAGGCGGCGCCCCAGGCCAGCGCCTGGCGGCGCGGCATGTGACGTGGTGGCGATTTCATGGCAGGGGCCTGCGCAGCGTGAACTGGACGACATCGGTGTTGCCGGTGTCGAAGGCCGCCTCGCAGTAGGCGAGGTAGAAGGTCCAGATGCGCACGAAGCGCTCGTCAAAGCCCTGGGCCCGCACGGCGTCGAGGTGGTGATCGAAGGCCTGGCGCCAGCGCCGCAGCGTCTCCGCATAGTCGCGGCCGAAGGCCATGCGGCGCTCCACCACCAGGCCGGCGCGCCGTGCCTCCTGCTCGAAGGCAGGAATGCTGGGCAGCAGCCCGCCCGGGAAGATGTACTGCTGGATGAAGTCGGTGGAGCGCAGATAGCGCGCGAACAGGTCCTCGCGCAGCGTGATGGTCTGTATGCAGGCCAGGCCCCCGGGCTTGAGGCAGTCGCGCAACGTCTGGAAGTAGCCGCGCCAGTATTCTCGGCCCACGGCCTCGAACATCTCGATGGAGACGATGGCGTCGAAGGGCTCGCCCGCATGCCGTGCCGGCAGGTCGCGGTAGTCCTGGTAGCGCAGCTCCACGGCGTCGGCCAGGCCGGCCTGCCGCATGCGCTGCTGTCCCCAGGCCAGTTGCTCGCGCGACAGCGTCACGCCCGTGACCCGGGCGCCGAACTCCTGCGCCGCCGCCTCGGCCAGCCCGCCCCAGCCGCAGCCGATCTCCAGCAGGCGCTGGCCGGGCTGCAGCCGCACCTCGTCCAGCGTGCGCCTGAGCTTGGCCTGCTGGGCGTCCTGCAGGTCGGCGTGGCGCAGCGATTCACCCGTGCGCCCCTGGAACCAGGCGGCGCTGTAGCTCATGCCGGGGTCCAGCCACAGGCGGTAGAAATCGTTGCCCAGGTCGTAGTGGGCATGGATGTTCCTGGCGCTGCCGGCCCGCGTATTGCGCTGCAGCAGGTGGCGCAGGCGGTAGCCCAGCCGGCCCCACCAGCTGCCGTAGACCAGGCTTTGCACATGGTCGCGGTTGGCCATGCACAGGCGCAGCAGGGCGGCCAGGTCGGGGCTGTCCCATTCGCCGGCGATATAGCCCTCGGCCAGGCCGATGTCGCCCGATTTCAGGGTGCGCTCCAGCGCCCGCCAGTCGTGCAGCACGCAATGCGCGTCGGCAGCCCCCGACGGCGGACGGGGCAGGTGCAGCAGGCGGCCATCGGGCTGCTCCAGGTCCAGCTGCCCGTGGGGCAGGCGTTCGAGCAGGTTCAGCACACGGCGTGCCCGCGCAGGCGTGCGGCGCGGCGCTGCGGCGGTGGGGCTCAGCAGGGGGGCGGCGGTAGTGTTCATCTTGTGACGAAGCGCTTGGGCGCGGAGGGTTTGCCATGGAAAGGCACGCGCTTGGCCCAAAGGAGCAGCGCGTGCCAGTGGATGCGGGCGACCACGCCCAGCGTCATCAAAGGGGTGCCGAAGAAGGCGCGGCGCACGGCGGCGGCATCCAGCACCTGCAGCACGCCGCCCACGCTGGTCTGCAGCAGCGGGCCGTCCTCGTCATGCAGGTCCACGCGTGCCAGGGTGCGGTCTTCGCTGCGTTCGAAGCGGAAGCGGTACTCGCCGCGCACCTCGCAGAACGGCGAGACGTGGAATTGCTTGCGCGCCACCTGCTCGCGGCCCCAGGCCAGGTCCGGCCCCGCCAGCAGATAGGCATGGCGCTCGCCAAAGGTGTTGTTGACCTCGGCCAGCACGGCGGCCAGCGACCCGTCGGCGCGGTGCGCATACCAAAAGCTCACGGGCTTGAACACGTAGCCCAGCACGCGCGGAAAGGTGTGCAGCCAGACTTCGCCATCGGCGTCGGCTATGCCTTCGCTGTGCAGCAGCTGCTCGAACCAGGCCAGTGCGTCGCAGCCGCCCTCGCCGTGGTCGCTGTCATGGAAGCTCAGCCAGCCACGGCGGTTGCGCCTGAGCGCGGCGTCCGGGTGCGTGCGCAGGCTGCGCATGGGCAGCATGAGGAAATAGCCCGGGTAGCGGAAGGCATGCTCCACCGGCCGCAGGCGGCGGTGCCAGACATGGCCGAAGCCGATGAGCGGCCGGGCCGTCATGCGACCCCCTCGAAGGCCGCGCTGGCGGGCAGGACGGGCAAGGTCTGCAGGGCATGCAGCAGGCCGTCGGCCGCGACCAGGCCCGAGCGCAGGCCGTCCTCATGGAAGCCGTAGCCGCACCATGCGCCGCAGAACCAGGTCCTGCGCTGGCCTTGCAGGGCATCCACCCGGCCCTGGGCCTCGATGGCGGCCAGGTCGAACACCGGGTGGCTGTACTCGATGCGCGCGTGGACCTGGCTGTCATCGATGGGGCGCACCGGGTTCAGCGACACCATCACGGGCTGCTGCCACGGCAGGGGCTGCAGGCGGTTGAGCAGGTAGTGCAGGCAGACGCCGGCCCGGTCTTTTCCGGGATCGGCGGCGCGTTCGTAGTTCCAGGCGGCCCAGGCCGCCGGGCGGCGCGGCAGCACGCCGGCATCGGTGTGCAGCACGGCCTGGTTGGGCTGGTAGCGGATGGCGCCCAGCACGCTGCGCTCGAGCGGCGTGGCATCGGAGCCCAGCAGGCGCAGGGCCTGGTCGCTGTGGCAGGCCAGCACCACGGCGTCGAACCGCTCCGTGCCGTGCGCCATCTGCAGCAGCACGCCGTGGGCGGCGCGGCGCAGGCCCAGCACGGGCGCGTTCAGCCGGACCTCGTGGCGGCCGTCCTTTTGCAGCGCGGCCACCATGCGCCGCACATACTGACGCGAACCACCGCGCACGGTGCGCCACTGCGGCCGGTCCGTGACCTGGATCAGGCCGTGGTTGTGGCAAAAGCGGATCAGCGTGGCCACGGGAAAGCGCAGCATCTGGTCGGTGGGGCAGGACCAGATGCAGCCCATCATGGGCAGCAGATAGTCCTGGCGAAAGGCCGGCCCGAAGCCGTGGTCGTCCAGGAAATCTTCGATGCAGCTGCGCAGCCGCGCTTCATCGCCTTCCTCGGCGATGCGCGTGGTCAGGCGGTTGAAGCGCAGGATCTCGGCCAGCATCTTCAGGAAACGGGGCCGCAGCAGATTGCTGCGCTGGGCGAACACACCGCCCAGCGAACTGCCGCTCCACTCCAGGCCCGCCCGGCCGCCGGCCTGCGGCACCTGCACGGAAAACGACATCTCGGCCTCCGCCGTGGGCACCTGCAGCTCTTCGAACAGACGGGTCAGCAGCGGATAGGTGCGGTGGTTGAACACCAGAAAGCCCGTGTCCACCCCCTGGCTCACGCCGCCCAGCGCCAGATCGACCGTGTTGGCATGGCCGCCGAAATGGCTGCCTGCCTCCAGCAGGGTCACGCCATGCCCGCCCGGCGCGCCGGCCAGCCGCCGTGCTGCGGCCAGCCCCGCAATCCCCGACCCGATGACTGCAATGCGATGCATGGGAGCGTCCTTCCTGGTTGAATCGATCAGTCAGACCATGAAGATCAAACTGTGAACTGATGAGTTCAAACTATATACCAAACGTATCCGCTTTGCACTATTTGGTATCGGATATGACCTGTCGGGTCTAAAATATGGCTATGACAAGCCGCTCCTCCATCAAAGAACAGATACAGCGCGTGCGCGAGCAGGCCATCGTGGCGGCCGTCAACCGGCTGCTGGCCACCAAGGGCTACGACGCCATGACGGTGGACGAGGTGGCGGCCGAGGCCGGCATGGCCAAGGCCAGCCTGTACAAGCTGTTCACCTCCAAGGAAGAACTGGCAGGGGCCGCCATGGTGGGCGTGCTGGACCGTGCCCTGGCCTTCGTGGACGGCCTGCGCGACGAAGCCAGCCTGGCGGCCGAGGCCGGCACGCCCACGCGCCCGCTGGACCAGCTCAAGGCCGTGACGCGCTGGGCCATGCAGACCCAGCTGGAAGGCGAGATGCCCTCCCTGCCCGCGCAGAACTCCAACCTCAGCGCCTCGCTGCAATCCAACGACGACTACATGGACCGGCTGATCGCGCTGAGCAACCGCCTGAGCATCTGGATCACCGAGGCCCAGACCAGCGGCCAGATGCAGGCCACGCTGCCGGCCGAACTGGTGCTCTACACGCTGTTCGCGCGGGCCTGCGATCCGGTGGTGGCCCTGCTCAAGGAGTCGGGCCAGTACACGCACGCGCAGATCATCGACTGGGTGACCAGCACGACCTTCGACGGGCTGGCGGCGGCGGGCTGATCCGGTGCGCGGGATCGCACCGATCCCAATGCAAATGAGAATTCATATCAACTGGATAAAATGCCGGCAGTTTCTTGACGCACAAGAGGAAAGGCCCGGCACGTGCATCCATCCACCGACAGTGGCGCCAGCCAGGCTCTGGGCAGCATGTACGCGCAGCACAACCCTTGGCTGGTCGCGTGGCTGCAACGCAGGCTGGGCAACCGCTGCGATGCGGCCGACCTGGCCCAGGACACGTTCACGCGCATCTGGGTCAGCGCCAGGACGCAGGCCATCGAGGACATCCGGGAGCCTCGGGCCTATCTGACGACAGTGGCCCGGCGGCTGCTGGTCAATCACCTCGAACGCCGCTCGCTGGAGCAGGCCTACCTGGCCTCCCTGCACCTCCTGCCCCAGGCCACCGTGCCGTCCGTGGAGGCGCGGGCCATCCTGCTGGAGACGCTGCAGGAGCTCGATGCGCTGCTGGACGCCCTGCCCGCCAGGGTGCGCACGGCCTTTCTCATGTCCCAGCTGGAAGACCTGTCCTACGAGGACATTGCCGACCGGATGCAGCTGAGCGTGCGCACCGTGACGCGCTACATGGCCCAGGGCTTTCGGCAATGCCTGCTGGTGATGCTGGAGCGCTGAGCATGCAGGCCGCAGACGCACGCATCCTGGACGAGGCCGCCCGCTGGCTGGCCCGCAGGCACGCCTCGGACTTCAGCGCGGCCGAGCAGGCCGAACTGGCGCGCTGGCGCAGCCAGAGCAGCCGGCATGAACAGATCTGGCAATGCGCCGAGCAGCTCAAGGGCCGCTTCAACACCGTGCCCGCCGCCGTCGGCATGGCCACGCTCAACCGCGCGCGCCCCTCGGCGGCACGGCGCCAGTTGCTGCGCTCGGCCGTGCTGGCCCTGGCCACGCCTGCGCTGGGCTGGCTGGCCTGGCGCCATCTGCCCTGGCAGGACTGGACGGCCGACTACCGCACGGCCAGGGGCGAGCGCCGCGCGGTCACGCTGGCCGATGGCAGCCGCGTGCAGCTGAACACGGCCTCGGCCATCAGCGTGCGCATGGATGGCACGGCGCGGCGCATCCGCCAGCATGCCGGGGAAATCCTGGTCGAGACCGCGCATGCGGCGCCCTACGCCTCCCAGCCTTTCATGGTGCAGACAGACGACGGCCAGATGCAGGCCCTGGGCACGCGCTTCATCGTGCGCAAGCTGGAGCGTGGCACGACGCTGGCCGTGCTGGAGGGCGCGGTGCGCGTCACGCCGGCAGCATCGGCCACGGCCGTGGTGGTGCATGCGGGCGAGCAACTGCAATTCGATGGACAAGGCGCCAGCGCCACCCGCCCGGTGGCGCCGCGGGACTCGGCCTGGACGCTGGGCGTGCTCTATGCCGAGAACCTGCGGCTGCAGGACTTCCTGGCCGAGCTGTCGCGCTACCGCGAAGGCCTTGTGCGGTGCGACGACGATGTCGCCGACCTGCGCGTCTCCGGCACCTACCAGCTGCATGACACCGACCGCATCCTGGCCCTGCTGGCCCAGACCCTGCCGGTGCGCGTGCACGAGCGCAGCCGGTACTGGGTGACGGTGGCGCGGCGCTGATCCGTTTTTTTTCTGCCGTGGCTGTCCGGTTTTTCGCTCTCGCCTGTCAAGGCTTGCGAAGACCACTTTCATCGACAGCCCAGAGGACAGAACACCATGCACTCCCCTTCTTCCACCGCCGGACCACGCGCCAGCCTGCGCGCCACCGCCTTGGCGGCCCTGGCCGTCAGCACCTCGCTGCTGCTGCACGCGCTGCCAGTCCAGGCGGCCGAGCCGGCCGCCAGCGCCGCTGCCAGGAGCTACCAGATCCAGCCGGGACCGCTGGGCCCGGCGCTGATGGCCTTTGCCGCACAGGCAGGCGTGAACCTGGGCATGGACCTGCAGCAGCTCGGCGGCATGGAGACACGCGGCCTGTCCGGCACGTTCTCCGTGGAGGAAGGCTTTGCCCAGCTGCTGAACACGTCAGGCTGGACAGCACGCCGCGTGGGTGCGGGCAACTATGCGCTGGAGAAGCTGCCTGCGGCGGCCCGCCAGGCGCCGTCTGCCGCAGCGGCCGTGCCCGCTGCCCAAGCCGCGGCACAGGCCACGGAGCTTGCCGCCATCACGGTGACCGCACGCACGCAGAACAACCTGGTCGCACCCTCGCGGCAGGTGACGATCCTGGAAGCCCAGGAGGTCGAGCAGCTGCGCCAGGGCTCGGACAGCCTGGCCACCATGCTCAGCAAGGTGGTCCCCGGCATGGCGGACTCCAGCCACACCATCACCGACTACGGCCAGACGCTGCGGGGCCGCAACATGCTGGTGCTGGTGGACGGCGTTCCGCTGAACACCAACCGCGATTCGTCCAGGAACCTGGCCAACATCAACCCGGCCGACATCAAGCAGATCGAGGTGCTGCGCGGCAGCAGCGCCATCTACGGCAGCGGTGCGGCGGGCGGCATTGTCTCCATCCGCACCAAGCGGCCCTCGGGCGAGACGCGGGCCGAGACCATCGTCACCGGCTCGGCCCCGCTGTCCCGCCTGCGCGGCGCGGGGCTGGGCGGCGAGGTGCAGCACTACCTGTCCGGCGGCGGCGAGGTGGTCGACTATTCGGTGAGCCTGGGCGCCAGGCACATGGGCGGCGCCTTCGACGCCAGGGGCGACCGCATTGCACCCGAGCCCAGCCAGGGCGACCTGTTCGACTCCAACATCTACAACGCCTCGGCCAAGATCGGCTTCAAGCTCGATGCCGACCAGCGCCTGCAATTGACCGCCAGCCACTACAACGCGGCCCAGGACACGGACTACGCCTCCGACCCGTCGGTGGCGCGGCTGCCGGCAGGAACGGCGGCGGCCCGCCCCATCAAGGGCCTGGTGCTGGCCGACCAGAACCAGATCAAGAACACCATGCTGGGCCTGGACTACGAGAACCGGGACATCGCAGGCAGCACGCTGGCCGCCCAGCTCTACTACCGGGACTTCTTCACCCGTTTTGCGCCCTTCGACGCACGCGCCGTGCCGGTGCGGGGCGCCAATGTCGACCAGTCCATGCAGAACTCCGAGGTCTTTGGCGGGCGCCTGACCCTGAAGACGCCGCTGGGCGCCGGCAAGAAGAGCCTGCTGATCTGGGGTGCTGACTTCAACCAGGAGCGCACCGACATGCCCATCGACATCTTCGATCCCCGGGCCTATGACGCCAGCGGCGGCCTGGTCTTCCACAAGACGGGCCAGCTGATCTACATGCCGCCCGTTACCACGCGCAGCATCGGCGCCTTCGCTCAGCTGCAGCACCGGTTCAATGCGCAATGGTCGGCGGAAGGCGGCTTGCGCTACGACCGCGCCCAGGCCAGCTTCAATGACTTCACGCCGCTGTCGCAGTCACGCGCCCCCAGCCCCCAGTCCGTGAACGGCGGCACCGTCAGGTACAACGCCTGGACCTACAACCTGGGCACGGTCTTCACGCCGGTCCCCGGCCAGGAGCTCTATGCCTCGTACAGCCAGGGCTTCGAGCTGCCGGACATCGGTGTGGTGGTGCGCAATGCCACGCCGGCCTTCAACCTGGGCAACTCCAACCTGCAGGCGGTCAAGACCAACACCTATGAAATGGGCTGGCGCGGCAAGTTCTCCAACGTGATGGCAAACCTCAGCGTCTTCCAGTCGCGCTCCAACCTGGGCGCCGTGCAGAGCTTCAACAATGGCCTGACCCTGCTGCGCACCCGCGAGAAGATCCATGGCATCGAAGGCGGCCTGGACTACTTCAGCGACGACGACCACTGGAGCGTGGGCGGCAGCTTCACCTGGATGAAGGGCCGCGAGCTGCCCCAGGCCGCCAGCGGCTACCAGGACATGACGGGCTTTCGCATCCCTCCGCTCAAGCTCACCGCCTATGTGGAGTACCGGCCCGACACGCGCTGGAGCCACCGCCTCCAGGCCACCGCCTATGCCTCCAAGGACTACCGCCTGGACGGCAAGACCGGCTTCGGCCGCTATGACACACGGGGCTACACCACGGTGGACCTGATCAGCCAGTGGAAGATCGACCCCAAGAACCGTGTGTCCCTGGGCGTGGAAAACCTGTTCAACCGCCAGTACTTCCCGCTCTACAGCCAGCTGCTGCGCAGCAACAACAACACCAGCCGCCTGCCAGCGGCCGGCACGGTGCTGAAGATCAGCTACGCGCACACCTGGTGACCCCATAGGCAGGCACCGGTCGCCGCAGCCCGCCAACAACCGGCCGGGCACGGAAAGGGCAGCCACCCGACGCAGCCGATCAACGACCATCGACCATCGGCCATCGGCTGCGCCCGGACCTCAAGGCCCCTTGCGCAGCGAGATCGGCGTGCCCCAGATCGGATCGGCGGCGCCCTGGCGGCCCAGCGTGGTGAACTGCATGGGCACCAGCCGCGCCATGAGTTTTTCCTGGTCAGGGGTCAGGTTGGCGCGGGAGGCCAGATAGGTGCGCGTGAATTCCATGGGCACCGGCAGCGTGTGGACGGTGAAGTCCTCCAGCGGGCATTCGACCTTCTCGGCCGCCACCTTGCGGCAGCCCGCCTGGCGGAACTGGTAGCTGGGCGTCTTCAGATACGAGCGCTGGCTCAGCACCAGCTGCCCGCCTTCCAGCGTGAAACTGGCCAGGGCCTGCCGGGGCGGCACGCGCACCTGGACCTTGAGCGCAGGGATGTCGCGCGAGTCCGTGTCCTGGTAGTAGCCCGCACCCATGCCCGGCGTACTGTCCGTAACCTGCCGCTCGCCCCAGGCCACGCAATGGCCCGAGGCACGGTGCACCGTGGTGCAGTACTTCTCGGTGCGGGTCTGCGTGTGCGTGGTGGCCTCCTTCCAGTTCATCTCGGTATAGAACTCGCGGTAGGTCTCGGGCGCCAGGGACGCCGTGCCGCTGGCGCCGCGGCCTGCGCCCGCAGCGCCCGCCTTGGCCCCCAGCTGGTCGAGCCGGGCATTGAGCCAGTAGTCATCGCCGCCCGTCAGCAGGTACTTGCCGGGGGGCAGGACATGGACCTCGAAGGCCTTGAAGAGGTAGGTGGTCTTGGGATCGCGCTGCAGCGCGTTGTTCTGGAACTTGCGGCCGAACACGATCTCCGGCCTGTCCTGGTGGGTCCACAGCACGTTCGAGGTCCATTTGGACATGCCGTCGGCGTCGGCCAGCGACTTGTGCGGCGTCAGGTCAGCCACCAGCACCACGGCCATGTTGGCCTTCAAGGCCTCGCTGATCACCCACAGCGTCTTCGCCTGCTCCGCTTCCTCCTTCTCGAGCTGCCCGCTGGAAGGCGGCGCGGCACACCCCGACAATCCCAGGGCGAGCACCAGGGTCGGCAAAACGAAGCAGGGGCGCTGCAGTGTCATCGTTGAAATCCTTGGAGGTTGATGCTGGAAAGGCGTCATTGTGCGGGGAGATCTCCGGCGGCCCCGGCCAGGGCAGGCCCTCGACACGGAAAAGCCGCCCGAAGGCGGCCGGTTCCAGGGAGCGCTGCACCAGCGCTGGCTGCGATCAATCAGCGTTGCTGTGGCTGGCGCAAAGGCTGCCCTTGTTGGCGGACGTTCGCCTTGCACTGCATCTGGCTGTAGTTCCTGTCCGTGATGGGTTGCCCCATCTGCATGGGAACATAGGCCGGATGCTGCGGGCCTCTCGTGGGAAGAAGCTGTTTCATGGTTCCATCCTCACGTCAAACGGAACGCCGCCCAGCCTGTCAGCGGGGCTGATTGGGCTGCTGCTGGCCTGGCTGGTTCTGGCCAGGCTGCTTGTGCTGGGGGTTGTCCTGCTGCTGCTGTCCCGGGTTTTGCTGGTTCGGGTTCTGCTGCTGCGGGTTGTTTTGCTGCTGTTGCTGGTCGTTTTGCTGAGCCATGGGTATCTCCTTCACATGGTGGTCAAAGAGGCGCGTCAAACGAAGCGCCCGACTGCAGCGCAGATATGCACTGCGCTGGTAACCAGTGTGGGCCCGGACATGCGGCTCAGCCGTAGGACCGGCCAGAGCGTGCGCAGCCCCATGTTGCGACACCGCAGGTAGGCCAGCCGCCGGGTGTCCGACGGACATTTCGCACAGGGGGCAACGAAGGACCAGGGCAGGCCACGGCCTGCGCTATTCTGGCCAAATAAAGTCGTAAACAGAAGCGTAGCATCCATGCGGCTCAGCGCACTGCTCATACAAATAGTCGTTTCCATAAAGTCGTGAACTCGACGCAATGCCTGATGTTGCCCCCGTACTCCCGACCCCGCCCTATTCGCAATGAAGTGCCTGCTCAGCCCCTGCAGCCTGTTGTCGCCTGAACTCCCGAGGCGAACGCATTTTCAGCGAAGAATGCGGATGCACCTCGTTGAAGTGCTCGAAGGCCGCTGGCAGTTGCGCCAGTACCGTCTGCGCGTCACTCAGGTCCATGCGCGCCACATAGTCGCGCTTGAAGGTGTTGACGAAGCTCTCGGCCATGCCGTTGCTCTGCGGGCTGCAGACGGGCGTGTTGATGGGCTTCAGACCCAGAGCGCGCGCCAGTGCCCTCGTTTCGGCGGCGATGTAGGCTCCGCCGTTGTCACTGAGGAACTCCAACTCCTGGCCCTGCGGGACCGCTTCGACCGAGCCGAAGCGGCGCTCCACGGCCTCGATGAGCATCTCGCGTACCGGCTCACCTGGCAGCCCTTTGCCCTCCCACGCGCGCCAAGCCATCACCTCACGGTCGCAGCAATCCTTGGTGAAGGTGGCCGTCACGGTTTGACCCGAATCGCACTTGATTTCCAGACCATCGGAGCACCATCGAAGGTCGCTGCGCGAGACCGCAACACGGCCCTCATGCGTGCGTGCGGACTGGCGCCGGCGAGGCGCCTTGGGCAGCAGCAGAGCGGCTTGTGCCATGGCGCGATAGACGCGTTTGGCATTGACCCTCGGGGCGCCCCGTGCCGCACGCTGGCGGTTCACCAAGGCACAGGCCCGTCGGTAGCCCTAGCTGGGCAAGTCGGCAATTTGCTGGCGCAGTTCGGCGAGCAGCCCGGCATCGTCGCTGGGTGTGCGATGGCTGCGGCCATCGGCCCAGTCTTCACCGCGCCCAAGCAGGTCGCGCACATGCGAGCGCGCCAGCCCCATCGTCCGGCAAACCGTCTTCACTGGTCGTCCCCGGGCAACAAGGGCGAGCGCGCAATCCACTTTTTTTCTGCGGCGTACTCCACGGCTTCCTTGAGGATTTCGTTCTCCAAGGTTTTCTTGCCGAGCACGCGCTGCAGCTTGGCGATTTCCGCGCGGGCAGCAGCCCGTTCGGATGCGGGCACGACTGCCTCGCCAGCGGAGACGGCGGTCAAAGCCCCCTGGCGTTCGAGCTTGCGCCACTGGAACAGCAGTCCAGCCGAAACGCCTTCCTGCCGAGCGACCAATGACACGCTAATGCCTGGTTCGTAGATTCGGCGCACCAGCGCCGCCTTCTCTGCGAGATACCAGCGCCTGCGGCGCTGGTCCTTCACGACTACCTCTATTGACTCCGTATGCCTAGTCATATGCACAGTCCTGTTCCTATCTTCAAAGATAAGCGATAGGACGGGGCCGGGGAATCAGGGGTCTATTTCATCTGCGGCTCATGATGGAGGCCACGGTGACTTGTGTTGCTCGCTACCGTGCGCTTCGGGTCCGTAGGCTTTCGCCAGCGTATGCATCGATATCCTTTCGTCGCTGAGGACAGCGGCTGCATCGCGCAGCCGCTGCCAGATCGGAATCGTCACCGGACCTCCGCCGCGGCCTGCTCGCCGCGCGTCTTCCACAGCGAGACGAGAACGCCACCTGCGATTAGCCCGAAGGTCACGCTTAACGAGATCATTGCCGGGATCTTTCCAATGATGCCCACAAGGAAAATCTTGCTTCCAATAAACACAAGCACCAGAGCCAGCGCGTACTTCAGGTACTTGAAGCGATGGATCATCGCCGCCAGCGCAAAGTACAGCGCGCGCAGGCCTAGGATGGCAAAGATGTTGCTGGTGTAGACGATGAACGGGTCAGTCGTGATCGCGAAGATCGCCGGCACCGAGTCGACCGCAAAGATCAGATCGACAAACTCTACCAGCACCAGGGCGAGAAACAGTGGGGTCGCGAAGCGCTCAAGCCGGCCAGTTTCGGGATCCTTCATACGTACCCAGAAGGCGTTGCCGCGCAGGCCGTCGGTAACGCGTATATGCCGCTTCAGGAACTTCAGCAGCGGGTTGTTCGCGATGTCGGGCATGTGGTCGGCAATGATCCACATCTTGATGCCCGTGAAGATCAGGAATGCACCGAACAAGTACAGAACCCAGCTGAACTGACTGACCAGCGTTGCGCCCAGAGCGATCATGATGGCGCGCAGCACGATCACGCCCAAGATGCCCCAAAACAGCACACGGTGCTGGTACTGCCGCGGGATCGCGAAGAAGCTGAAGATCAGCGCAATCACAAACACGTTGTCCATCGACAGCGACTTCTCGATCATGAAGCCGGTGTAGTAGTCCATGCCGCTCTGAGCTCCCAGGTACCACCACACCCAGGCACCGAAGACCAGCGCTACGCTGATGTAGCCGGCCGACAGCAGCAGGCTCTCGCGCACGCCGATCTCCTGATCGTCCTTGTGCAGCACACCTAGGTCGAATGCCAGCAGCGCTACGACGATACCGACGAAGGTCAGCCAGACCCATACCGGCTTGCCCATGAAGTCGGACGTGAGGAAGGGAGTGATAAGTTCCATTTTGCTCTTTCAGTGAACGACGGTCTGATGCATTGGTGAAGGTGTAATGGAATGTCTGGAGTTTAGGGATGGTCTTCGTTTGAACAAACCAGAGTTATTCGCACCTAAGATTCGGTTTTTCCGCACTGGAGCACGCATGCTGAACTACCGCCATCTGCATTACTTCTGGGTTGTGGCCAAAGCAGGTGGCTTCGCCAGGGCAGCCGAGCGGCTCGACATGGCAGTGCAGACCATCAGCGCTCAGGTACGCGAGTTGGAGAAGGCATTGGGTCAAGAGCTGCTCAAACCCTCGGGCCGTGGCGTGGCGCTCACTGAAGCGGGCCAGGCCGCCTTCGCACGCGCCGAGGAGATCTTCCAGCTTGGCCAGGTCATTCCTGACGAGGTGCGTGAAGCGGCTAACGGCAAGGTGGCGCGTCTCGCGGTGGGATTCTCCGACGGCATCTCCAAGCTCGCCGCCCACGCGCTGCTGGAGCCGGTGCTGACAACCACCAACCTTCGCCTCGTCTGTCACGAAGGCGAATTCGAACAACTGCTGGGTGAGCTCGCGTTGCACCACCTGGACTTGGTGCTTGCCGGGCAGGCCGCACCACGTAACCCCAATTTGCGCTTGTCTAGCGAACGGCTGGTAGATGCGCCGGTCGAATGGTATGGTCCCGCGAGCATTGTGGGCAAAACCGAGCGCGATGGGTTTCCGTACAGCCTGAATGACCTACCCGTGCTGCTTCCGACCGGTCACTCGGCCTTGCGCACGACGCTGGAGCACTGGTTCATGACCCAGGGCCTGCGACCGCGCATCGTTGGAGAGTTCGAGGACAGCGCACTGCTCGCTGTCTTCGCTGCGCGAGGGCTGGGCGTGTTCCCGGTTAGCCGCCTGGGCGCCGGCGGCATCGGTGTGATGCGGGGCCTGAGACTGTTGGGAAGCGCCGATGGCGTGAAGGAAGAGATCCACGCCATTCGCTCTCGGCGCGGCCAGCATCATCCGCTGGTGCAGAAAATTATGGGCGCCGCGGCGACCGGAGTCGCCGGCTGAATCGCTGCCGGATCGGGCGACAGGTCGGTACGCGTCGGCGTAACGGGCTCGGGCTGGCTGAAGCCCCAGCGCCTCGTCCAGGCCGACTCACCACCTCCTGCACAACGCTTGGATTCATGCGCTCGCCAGTTGCTGCCGGGCGAGGCGTTCCGCCCGTTCTCGGCCACGGTCTACTTTCCGACCTTGCTGATTTATTGGCCGGGACTGCCCAAGTCACGCACCGTGCGTGACTTGGTTGCCAGTCTGCTGAGTGCGCGCAACGCCTGAGCAGACAGCCTGGGAAAGTCGCACGCAGACTACGCCATCACCACTTCACGTTGAGCGACACAAAGGCCGAGCGGCCCGCGCCAGGCGAGTACATGGGCTGGGCGCTGTCAGCGGGCCAGAAGAAATTGTCCCACCACACGTAGGCGAACTTGCGGTTGGCGAGGTTCTTCACCTGCAGGTCCACGCTCACGGTTTTGGAGAGGGCATAACGTGCATTGAAGTCCAGCAGCACAAAGCTGCCGAACTTGCCCTGGGCGTTGAGGTCGTCTATGAAGTAGCTGCCTTGTGCGCGCGCCTGTAGGCCCAGGCGCAGCGCCTCGTTCGCCTGGTAATCCACCCCGGCGTTGGTGATGTGGCGCGGGGTGGCGAACACCTCCTTGCCCGCCAGCGAGGTGCCAGATGCGGTGAACGCACGGCGCACCTTGGCTTCCTGTAGCGAGTGCGAGGCCCACAGCGTGACTGCACTGCCGATGCGGGTGGATGCCTGAAAGTCGATGCCCTTGCGCCGGGTTTCGCCCAGGCTCACGTTGGTGCCGGTGCTGGGCATGTTGGCCACTTCGTCGGTGGCGTCCTGCTGCCACACGGCCACGCGCAGGTCGGTCCGAGGGCTGGGCTTGAACTTTACGCCCAGCTCGGTACCGGTGTTGATGGACGGGGCGAACTTGGCCTGCGTGGCGGAGGTGATGTAGGCTGGTGCGCGTGATCCGGTCAGGATCTGGAAGGTGCGACCCCAGTTGGCATAGACGCTGGTCGCGTCGTTCACGCTGTACACCATGCTGAGCTTAGGCTGCTTTATCCAGCCGTAGTCCTGCAGCGGGCCGGTGGTGCCGCTGGGGCTCAGGGCGGTACGGCCAGAGAACTTGTCCAGGCGCAGGCCCGGAATGATCTTGAGCTGGTCGGTTGCATTGAAGATGGCCTGCACATACGCGCCCACGTTGTTCAGCGTGTAGC
>NZ_BCTO01000047.1 GCF_001571325.1 Delftia tsuruhatensis NBRC 16741 | reverse complement strand
CGGAGAGCAAGGACGGGCCGGTGATCTGGGAAGACCATTTCTATCCCGAGATCATCGACCCCGACACGGGCGAGGTGCTGCCCGATGGCAGCGAGGGCGAGCTGGTCTTCACGTCGCTGTCCAAGGAAGCCATGCCCATCGTGCGATATCGCACGCGGGACCTGACGCGGCTGCTGGCGCCGACCTCGCGCAGCTTCCGGCGCATGGGCAAGATCGTGGGGCGCAGCGACGACATGATGATCATCCGCGGCGTCAACGTCTTTCCGACCCAGATCGAGGAAATCGTGCTGGCCAATGCCAGCCTCACGGGCCTGTACCAGATGCACATCAGCCGTGAAGGCCTGCTGGACACCGTCGAGGTGCACTGCGAGCTGCAGCCGCAGCGGCGCGGCCTGGGCGATGCCGAACGCAGCGAGATCGCGCAGTGGGTGCAGCAGCGCATCAAGACCCTGGTGGGCATTTCCACGGCGGTGCGCGTCTTCGATCCCGACACCATCGAGCGCACGCAGACCGGCAAGGCCCGGCGCGTGTACGACAAGCGGCCGCGCTGAGGCACCGCCGGCCGTCGTCAACCATTTCATTGAAGGAGATCGCACATGTATACCCAGGCCATGGACACCATGGGCAAGGAAGCGGGCGATGGCGGCAAGGCCGTGCGCTCGGCCGACGAAATGCGCCTGCAGCAGCGCTTCGACGAGCGCATCGATGCCGGCGAATTCATCGAGGCCAAGGACTGGATGCCCGACAACTACCGCAAGACGCTGCTGCGCCAGATCAGCCAGCACGCGCACAGCGAGATCGTCGGCATGCTGCCCGAGGGCAACTGGATCAGCCGCGCGCCCACCCTCAAGCGCAAGGCCATCCTGCTGGCCAAGGTGCAGGACGAGGGCGGCCATGGCCTGTACCTCTACGCGGCCGCCGAGACGCTGGGCAGCAGCCGCGACCAGATGCTGCACGCGCTGCACACGGGCAAGGCCAAATACAGCTCCATCTTCAACTACCCCACGCTGACCTGGGCCGACATGGGCACCATCGGCTGGCTGGTGGACGGCGCGGCCATCATGAACCAGGTGCCCATCTGCCGCTGCTCCTATGCGCCCTACGCGCGCGCCATGGTGCGCATCTGCCGCGAGGAGAGCTTTCACCAACGCCAGGGCTACGAGGCGCTGCTGACCATGATGCAGCAGGGCACCGAGGCGCAGAAGGCCATGGTGCAGGACGCCGTCAACCGCTGGTGGTGGCCGTCCATCATGATGTTCGGCCCGCCCGACGACCAGTCGCCCAACAGCGCGCAGTCCATGCGCTGGGGCATCAAGCGCATCTCCAACGACGCGCTGCGCCAGAAGTTCATCGACGCCACGGTGGACCAGGCCAAGGTGCTGGGCGTCACCCTGCCCGATCCCGACCTGAAATGGAACGAGGCCCGCCAGGCCCATGACCATGGCCCCATCGACTGGGACGAGTTCTGGCGCGTGATCGCCGGAGACGGCCCCTGCAACCGCGAGCGCCTGGGCGCACGCGTCAAGGCCTGGGACGAAGGCGCCTGGGTGCGCGAGGCCGCCCTGGCCCATGCCCGCAAGCAGACACAGAGAAACCAGACCCGCAAGGAGGCCGCATGACCGCCGTCGAACAGAACATCACCAACGAATGGCCGCTGTGGGAAGTCTTCGTCCGCAGCAAGGCCGGCCTGGACCACAAGCACTGCGGCAGCCTGCATGCGGCCGACCCGCAGATGGCGCTGCAGATGGCGCGCGATGTCTACACGCGGCGCCAGGAGGGCGTGAGCGTCTGGGTGGTGCGCTCGGACCAGATCGTGGCCAGCGACCCCGGCGACAAGGACATGTTCTTCGACCCGGCCCAGGACAAGGTCTACCGCCATCCGACCTTCTACCAGCTGCCGCCCTCGGTGGACCACATGTGAGCGGGGTGCAGCCATGAACGCTTCCGCCTCGGCATCCTCCATCGCCATCGACGCCCGTCCCGAGGTGCAGTACCTGCTGCGCCTGGGCGATACCTGCCTGATCCTGGCCCAGCGCCTGGGCCAGTGGTGCGGCCACGCGCCCATCCTCGAAGAGGACATCGCCATGACCAACATGGCGCTGGACCTGGTCGGCCAGGCGCGCGCGCTGCTCACGCGCGCCGGCCAGCTCGAAGGCCGCGCGCACGACGAGGACCAGCTCGCCTTCCTGCGCGACGAGCGCGACTACTTCAACGCCACGCTGGCCGAGCTGCCGCGCGGCGACTTCGCCTTCACCGTGCTGCGCAACGCCATGGCTGCCACCTGGCTGCGCCTGATGTGGGAGCGTCTGGTGCACTCCAGCGACGCCGAGCTGGCCGCCATCGCCGCCAAGGCGCTCAAGGAAGCGCGCTACCACGAGCAGCACGCGGGCGACTGGGTGGTGCGCCTGGGCGACGGCACCGAGGAATCGCGCCAGCGCATGGAGGCGGCGCTGGCCCAGCTGTGGCGCTATGCGGCTGAGCTGTTCACCGACGACGCCACGGACGCCGCCGCACGCGCCAGCGGCCTGGGCCCGGCCTGGTCCGAGCTGCGCGAGCCCTGGCAGGCCGAAATGGCCGCCCTGCTGCAGGAGGCCACGCTGGACATGCCGGCCAAATCCGCCTTCCGCAGCACGGGCCGCAACGGCGTTCACAGCGAGCACATGGGCTTCATCCTGGCCGAGATGCAGCACCTGCAGCGCGCCTATCCGGGCGGGGTGTGGTGATGGCTGCCGCACGGCTGGTGGCCGTCACATCCGCCTCGGCCGAGCGCGAGCGCCTGGCCTGGGCCGCGCTGCAGGACGTGCCTGATCCCGAGGTGCCCGTGATCTCGGTCTGCGAGCTGGGCATCGTGCGCGAGGTCCATGCCCTGCCCGAAGGCCAGGGCATGGAGATCGTGCTCACGCCCACCTACTCGGGCTGCCCGGCCACCGAGGTCATCGAGCGCAGCGTGCTCGAGGCCATCGAGGCCGCCGGCCTGGGCCCCGCGCGCGCCGTGCTGCGCCGCGCCCCCGCCTGGACCACGGACTGGATCAGCGACGACGGCCGGCGCAAGCTGCGCGAGTACGGCATCGCGCCGCCCGGGCGCTGTGGCGACGCCGGCCTGCCGGAAGGCACTTCGCCCATCCGCCTGGTGCGCCGCCGCCAGGGCATTGCCGTGCCCGAGCCCGTTGCCTGCCCGCACTGCGGCAGCGCGCACACCGAGCGGCTGTCGGCCTTCGGCGCCACGGCCTGCAAGGCCCTGCACCGCTGCCTGGACTGCCGCGAACCCTTCGAACACTTCAAGCCGATATGACCACGACCACGATGTTCCACCCGCTGCGCGTGCGCAGCATTGCGCCCGACACGGCCGAGGCCGTGGTCGTCTCCTTCGACGTGCCGCCCGCGCTGCGCGAGGTCTTCGGGTTCACCCAGGGCCAGTACCTGACGCTGCGCCACCAGATCGACGGCCAGGACCTGCGCCGCAGCTACTCCATCTGCGCAGGCGTGGATGACGGCGAGCTGCGCGTGGGCGTGCGCAAGGTGCGCGGCGGCCAGTTCTCCAACTGGATCAACGAGCATCTGCGCCCCGGCGACACGCTGCAGGTCATGGCGCCCCAGGGCCGCTTCTTCGTGCCCATCGAGCCCGGGGCCGCGCGCCACCATGTGGGCATCGCCGGCGGCAGCGGCATCACGCCCATCCTGTCCATCATGAAGACCGTGCTGGCGCGCGAGCCCGCCAGCCGCTTCACGCTGATCTACGGCAACCGCCAGCTGCAGTCCACCATGTTCAAGGAGGAGATCGAGGACCTCAAGAACCGCTACATGTCGCGGCTGTCGCTGCAGCATGTGTTCTCGGACGAGCACACCGACCTGCCGCTGAACATGGGCGTGATGGACCGAGCCAAGATCGCCGAATTCCTGCAGGGCGTGGTGCCGGCCGCGCACATCGACCATGTCTACATCTGCGGACCCTTCCAGATGAACGACGAGGCCGAGGCCGCCCTGCTGGCCGCCGGCGTGCCCGAGGAGCGCATCCACATCGAGCGCTTCGGCGTGGCCCTGCCGGCCGCAGGCCAGGGCACGGTGGGCGCCGTGGTGCACGAGGCCCAGCCCGGCGACGCCGCCACCGCCCGCATCACCCTGGTGCGCGACGGCCTCTCGCGCGAGATCCCCTTTACGCGCGGCCAGGCCAGCATCCTGGACGCGGCCTCCTCGGCCGGGCTGGAAGTGCCCTATTCCTGCACCTCGGGAGTCTGCGGCACCTGCCGCGCCAAGGTGGTCGAGGGCGAGGTGCGCATGGAGCGCAACTTTGCCCTCGACAAGAACGAGGTCGCCTGCGGCTTTGTCCTGACCTGCCAGGCGCATCCGCTGACCGAGCGCGTGGTGCTGTCGTTCGATGAGCGATGAGGGCGCCTGCGTTCTGGAGCAGGGCAGGAAGACTCAGGGAAACAGTGTCGAAAGCATGTGCTTTGGCACTGGCAGCCCATCAGATGCTTCGATGAAATGCAGACCCTTGGATGCGGGCTGTATGGACTGAAACGCGGAAGGAAAGCGCGGCAGCTGCACATGGTGCTTGCTCTTGCATTCCTCGCAGGCGTGGAACTGCGGCTGGAAGACTTTGTTTTTATGGCTTCCCACGGGACCGTTGGCATCCCAGACGGCCAGCGATGCCTCGGTGGAAACCGGCTTGCACAGGTTCTTCCAGTCCAGTGCCCCGTGCACGACCATGTAGAAGCCAATCAGGTTGGAAACGAGGTCTTCCTGGCTGAATCCACTGTCTGTGAGGAGCGACATGGATGCCTGCAGGCTCTCGAAGCCCATGGAAACCTCCATGAATATGGCCAGGGCCACGGAGCGCTTCGCTGAAAGAGACAGGCCTTTCTTGACGAGATAGAACTTGGCAAATTCCTGGGTCAGGCCAAAGCGCCCCATGGATTGCTTGTATTGAATCAGATGGCTGTCGGAGTGACCGGGAATCCCGATGCCACGCTCATGCAGTATGTCTTTCCAGAGATAGGCCGCACTGGCGTAGCGATTGCGATGGCTCTCGACCGATTGGAGGTGGCCCAGGTCAATCCATCCGCAGTTGCAGGTATAGATGAGTCTTCGGGGTATGTGGGATCTGCTGGACATGTTCAGTCGTAATGGGTGAGCGTGACCTTGCACAGGCCTGTTGCGATTGCCTGGGTGACCGCCAGTACGGCAACTTCGCCGGCCGATGACGCGTATTGCGCGTATTGGACAAGGCGCTCTCCCTCGGGGACAAACGATGCGGCGGCATTTTCGGCTTCGATGGATCTCTGGTGGAAATCCTTCTGGCGCAGGTAGCTGGTGAGGGCCGCAGTGGCCTCGGTGATGTCCTTGGCGCTGGTCTCGAAGGTCATCTCGGACTGCGGGGGCTTGTTGCCATCACCGACGGAGCCGAAGTAGGTGGGCTGCGCCATCGTCCCTGTCGCTGGCGCATTGCGTATCAGGGAAGAGATGCCTACGTAATATCTGAGCGATCCCCGCTCAGGCGAGTAGTCCTCCTGGGAGATGAGAAACCCATACACGGCCAACCAGGATGCGGATGCGGCAAAGACCAGGAGGACAAGGCCCAAGATAACGGATCTGAGTCGCATGGAAGAGATGGAACGGGTTCGGGGAGGTGACAGCGGTCCAGATCCTAAATGAGCGGGCTGAAATCTTTATTTCAAAAGAGTAACTCTTTGAAATAGAGAATTTTCTGAATGACCCATTCGATATTTGACGGATTTCTCTTTGCGAAAGAGCAGACCGCGTCTGCCCCAGGAAAGCAAGCGGTCTGCCAGCGCAGGGAAACCATGCCCGGGGCAGGTTTCCTACTCGATGCCGATATCCAGCCGCGACACCAGTGCCCGGCCGTGTTCGTTCAGGCCCGTCACCTCGACCGTGCTGCCGTGCTTGCGCAGGCGCTGGCAGACCTTATCCAGCGCATTGACGGCCGTGATGTCCCAGAAATGGGCGTTGGTCAGTTCGATGCGCACGGGCCGGCCTTCGATGTCCCGCACGTCGAAGGCATCGACCAACTGATCGGCCGAGGCAAAGAAGACCTGGCCCGAGACGCGGTAGGTCAGGCCTGCGCCGTCCTGCGTCTTCTCGACGGACAGCAGCCTTGAGACCTTGAAGGTGAAGAACACCCCGCTGAGCAGCACGCCGACGCCCACGCCGGCGGCCAGGTTGTCCGTGGCCACGGTGACCACCACGGTGGCCAGCATCACGGCGCTGGACAGCTTGGGGTGCCTGAGCAGGGCGCGGGCCGATCCCCAGTCCAGCGTGGAGGCCGACACCATCACCATGATGGCCACCAGCGCCGCCACCGGCACCTGCGACACCCAGGGCTTGAGCAGCACCATCAGGATGAGCAGGAAGGCGCCCGCGAACAGCGTGGACAGCCGGCCGCGGCCGCCGTAGCGCACATTGCCCACGGTCTGGCCGATCATGGCGCAGCCGGCAATGCCGCCGAACAGGCTGGCCGCGATGTTGGCCACGCCGATGCCGCTGCACTCGCGGTTCTTGGAGCTGGGCGTGTCCGTGAGTTCATCGACCACGCTGGCCGTCATCATGGACTCCAGCAATCCCACCATGGCGATCGCCAGCGCGGGCAGGGCGATCAGGCGCAGCGTCTCCAGCGACCACGGCACCTGCGGCAGCCCGAAGCTGGGCAGGCCGTCCGGCAGCAGGCCCAGGTCGGCGACCGTCTTCAAGGGCAGGTCCAGCCAATTCGCCGCCACTGTCAGCACCACGATGCAGACCAGGGGCGAGGGCACGACCGTGGTCAGCCGGGGCAGGCCGTAGATGATCAGCAGGCCGGCGCCCACCATGGCCCAGGTGGCGGCATTGGCGCCGATCAGGTGCGGCATCTGGGCCGAGAAGATCAGGATGGCCAGCGCATTGACGAAGCCCGTGCGCACCGAGCCCGACACATAGCGCATCAGCACGCCCAGGCGCAGCAGGCCGAACAGGATCTGCACGGCTCCCGCAAGAATGCCGGCCGCAAAAAGGTATTGCACGCCATGCGCATGCACCAGCGGAGCGGCCACCAGGGCGACCGAGCCCGCTGCCGCCGACACCATGGCCGGGCGCGCGCCGGTGAAGGCGATGACGATGCTGATGATGAAGGAGGCGAACAGGCCGACGGCAGGATCGACGCCAGCCACGAAGGAGAAGGCGATGACCTCGGGGATCAGCGCAAAGGTGGCCACGGCGCCGGCCATGAGCTCGCGCGGAATGCTGGGCGCCCACTCGGCGCGAAAGGTATGGGGGTGTTTCGACATGGAAATGGCCGGCCCCGCCGCGCTGGGTGTGACAGGGCGGGGCGGGATTTTGTAGACGGGAATGAACATGCCGGGCGTCGGGCGATGCCCGAAACCTGGCGGCTTGTACGGTTCGGCCGTGCTACGGCGGCGCCAGGCGGGTGCAGCCCGAGCGCCGGCTCTGCGAGCCGCGCGCGATGCGGGCCAGCGTGAAGCTGTGAAGGCGTGCGGCATCGCGGCTGCGCGCTTGGCGAGCCTCGGGTTGACGGTGCCGGTGGACTGAAATCACGGGCGCGATTGTACGAGGGGGTGCTGCCTGCCGCGGGATGGACCCCTGGCCGCAATCAGTCGTAGTGCGCCATGGTGGCGCGGTAGCGCACAGGGCCTTGCTCGGCCGACGAGGCCTGCACCACTTCCACGTAGACGACTTGGCCCGAAGCCGCCGTGTACCTGGCATGGCGAACGCGCCGCCCCATGCCGTAGGAGGGGCCGGGCGTTTCGTCGTCCGCACTCCGGGAATAGCCTTTGCCGAGCAGGTAGGCATCGAAGGCGTGCGTGGCGGGGCCAATGCTTGCGAACTCCACGTCATAGGACACCAGGCCGTGTGGCGGCTTGTTGCCGTCGCCCACGGTGCCGAAGTACTCCGCCTTGCCCAGCGCGCCCACCAGCGGCGCATGGCGCACCAGGGACGAGATGCCGATGTAGTAGGTGAAGCTGCCGGGCTCGGGCGTGTAGTCCTCCTGCGAGATCAGGCACAGGGCTGCAGCCAGCCAGCCGAACACGGCCAGCGGCAGGCACAGGACAAGACTCCACAACAGGGTTCTGGCACGCGGCAGGAGCATGGGATTTGTCGTCGGGCGCCTGGAAAAACAAAACCCGCTTTCCGGGGAAAGCGGGTCTGGATGCTCAAGAACCTTGATGGTCCGAATCAAAACGGAATGTCGTCATCCATGTCGTCAAAGCCCGAGGCTGCGCGCTGCGGCGGGGGAGCCATGGGTGCGGGAGCGGGGCGCTGGGCAGGGGCCTGGCGCGGTGCGGGCGCTGCCATGGGGGCAGGGGCCGGGCGGCGCTGTTGCTGCTGGGGAGGGGCGTCGTAGCCGCTGTCGCCATAGCCTTCATCGCCATAGCCGCCGCCTTGCTGGCCACCGCCGCCGCCTTGGCGGCTGCCCAGCATCTGCATGGTGTCGGCGCGGATTTCGGTGGCGTAGCGTTCCTGGCCGGAGGCCTGATCGGTCCACTTGCGCGTGCGCAGGCTGCCTTCGACATAGACCTGGCTGCCCTTGCGCAGGTACTGGCCCACGATTTCGGCCAGGCGGCCGTTGAAGACCACGCGGTGCCACTCGGTGGCTTCCTTGTTCTCGCCCGTGTTCTTGTCGCGCCAGCGGTCGGTGGTGGCGATGGTCACGTTGGCCACCTGATCGCCACTCGGGAAGGTGCGCATTTCGGGGTCGCGCCCGAGGTTGCCGACGATGATGACCTTGTTGACGGATGCCATGAGTGAAATACCTTTACAGAGAGAAGTGGCCCGGGCATAGAAGGATGGATCCCGGGCCAGACGCGCCATTGTGCCGCAAGCCGTCCGCCGTTGGCAGGGGGCGGATATGCCGGTGCAGCGGCTGGCTGCAGCAGTTTGTAACCGTCGGAAAACTGCCGTTCAGCCGTGGCGGCCCACGGGGCGCAGCGGCCAGGTGACGACCAGCCACAGCACGGCCAGGACGCTCGTCAGGGTGAACAGGCCCGGCATGCCGGCCCATTTGGCGACGGCGCCGCCCAGCGCGCCGCCTGCGAACAGGCCCAGCGATTGCAGCGTGTTGTAGGCGCCCAGCGCCGCGCCGCGCAGCGGGGCCGGCGCCATGCGCGAGACCAAGCTGGGCTGGGTGGCCTCCAGCGCGTTGAAGCCGCAGAAGAACACGAACATCAGCACGGCCATGGCCCACAGCGGCGGCTGCGTGCCGCCGGCCGCCAGCAGGCCCAGGCCGATCTGCACGAGGGTGATCAGGGCGATGGCGCCCAGCAGGGCCGCGCGCAGGCGCCCGCGCCGCTCCATGGCGAACAGGCCGCCCATGGCGGCGAAGGACAGCACCACGGCCGGCAGGTAGACATGCCAGTGCGCCTGCTTGTCCAGGCCTGCCTGCACCAGCATGGCGGGCACGGCCACCCACATGGACATCTGCACGGTGTGCAGCACGAAGACGCCCAGGTTCAGGCGCACCAGGTCGCCATGGCGCCACAGCTCGGCCATGCGGCCGCGCGGCTGGTCGGCGTGGCGCGCGGGCTCGGGCGGGACGACCCAGAGCACGACGGCAATGCCCGCCAGCGCCAGGGCGCAGGTCAGGCCGAAGATGCCGGGCAGCCCGCCCCATGCCGCCAGCAGGGGACTGAGCACCAGGGCCAGCGCGAACATGAGGCCGATGCTGCCGCCCACCATGGCCATGGCCTTGGTGCGCACGCTGTCGCGCGTGAGGTCGGCCAGCAGCGCGGTCACGGCGGCCGAGACGGCGCCCGCGCCCTGCAGGCCCCGGCCCCACATCAGGCCCAGCAGTGAGTCGGCCGTGGCCGCCAGCAGGCTGCCCGCGGCAAAGACCAGCAGCCCGGCGACGATGACGCGCTTGCGCCCGAACCGGTCCGAAGCCAGGCCCAGCGGCAGCTGGAACACGGCCTGGGTGAGCCCGTACAGGCCCATGGCCAGGCCGATCATGGCCGGATCATCCCCGCCCGGGTATTTGCGCGCCTCCAGCGCGAACACCGGCAGCACCAGGAACAGGCCCAGCATGCGCAGCGCAAAGATCAGCGCCAGGCTGGCGCTGGATCGGCGTTCCTGCGAGGTCATGCGGCCCGATGCGGCCGAGGAGGGGGCTGGCGCCTGGGCGCCGTGGACGGGTGTGGGGGAATCGAGCACGGGGTGCACTGTTGTGGGGGCAAGCAATCCGCCATTCTCGCCCATAGGCCGGCGCTGCGGGGTGGCTGGGTTATGCAAGGCAGTGCAAGACAGTTTTGTGAAGGGGCGCCGCAGAAGGCCCTGCCGCCCCGCAGACCGAGCCGCCATGCGGTGGCACGGGTTCTGACCTATCATGGCGGGTTCGCCTTCGCAGGGGTTTTCCCGATGCCTGGTTCCCACACGATTTCCGAAGACGGCGGCCTGGACCGGGCCGCCGACTCCCGCTCCCAGCCCGACGACCGCTACCTCGGCCAGGCGCTGGCGCAGTCACGCATCGCCATCCGCGGTGCGCGCACGCACAACCTCAAGAACATCGACCTGGACATTCCGCGCAACCGGCTGGTGGTGATCACCGGGCTGTCGGGCTCGGGCAAGTCCAGCCTGGCCTTCGACACCCTGTACGCCGAGGGCCAGCGCCGCTATGTGGAGAGCCTGTCGGCCTATGCGCGCCAGTTCCTGGGGCGGCTGGACAAGCCCGATGTGGACCTGATCGAGGGCCTGTCGCCCGCCATCAGCATCGAGCAGAAGGCCACCAGCCACAACCCGCGCTCCACCGTGGGCACGGTGACCGAGATCAACGACTACCTGCGCCTGCTGTTCGCACGCGCCGGCACGCCCTACTGCCCCGACCACAACCTGCCGCTGCAGTCCCAGACCATCAGCCAGATGGTGGATGCGGCCCTGGCCCTGCCCGAGGACACGCGCCTCATGGTGCTGGGGCCGCTGGCGCGCAACAAGAAGGGCGAGTTCGCCGAGCTGTTCGCGCAGATGCAGGCCCAGGGCTATGTGCGCTTTCGCATCGACGGCAAGATCCACGAGTCCCATTCCCTGCCCGCGCTGGAGAAGAACGAGCGCCACGACATCGACGTGGTGATCGACCGCCTCAAGGTGCGTGCCGACGCCCAGCAGCGCCTGGCCGAGAGCTTCGAGGCCGCCCTGCGCGCGGGCGGCGCCGACGCCGGCGGC
The DNA here is from genome assembly GCF_001571325.1 of Delftia tsuruhatensis NBRC 16741. Lineage (GTDB taxonomy): Bacteria > Pseudomonadota > Gammaproteobacteria > Burkholderiales > Burkholderiaceae_C > Comamonas > Comamonas tsuruhatensis. The sequence continues at coordinate 81,867 of NZ_BCTO01000047.1, read as the reverse complement.
CGCGTGATCGCCCTGGAGATGGACAGCGGCAAGGAACACCTCTTCAGCGCCAAGTTCGCCTGCCCGCTGTGCAGCTATTCGCTGCCCGAACTGGAGCCGCGCCTGTTCTCGTTCAACTCGCCCATGGGCGCCTGCCCGGGCTGCGACGGCCTGGGCTGCACGGAGTCCTTTGATCCCGAGCGCGTGGTGGCCTTTCCCACGCTGAGCCTGGCCAGCGGCGCCGTCAAGGGCTGGGACCGGCGCAACGGCTACTACTTCTCCATGCTGGAGAGCGTGGCGCGCCACTATGGCGCCGATGTGGAGCTGCCCTTCGAGGAGCTGCCCGAGAAGGTGCGCAACGTGATGCTGTGGGGCTCGGGCGAGGAGGAAATGCCCTTCACCTATGTCTTCGACAGCGGCGCGCGCAAGGGCGAGACCCTGGTCAAGAGCCATCCCTTCGAGGGCATCATCCCCAACATCACGCGGCGCTGGCGCGAGACCGAGTCCAGCGTGGTGCGCGACGACCTGGCGCGGCTGCGCAGCGTCGCCGTCTGCCCCGACTGCGGCGGCACGCGGCTGCGCCGCGAGGCGCGCTTCGTGCGCATCGGCGAGGGCGAGCAGGCCCGCGCCATCTACGAGGTGGGCCATGCCACGCTGGCCGAGGCCCATGCCTGGTGCGCGTCCCTGCAGCTGTCGGGCGCCAAGGCGGAGATCGCGGGCAAGGTGGTGCGAGAGATCGCCTCGCGCCTGCTGTTCCTCAACGACGTGGGCCTGAGCTACCTGAGCCTGGAGCGCGGGGCCGACACGCTGTCCGGCGGCGAGGCCCAGCGCATCCGCCTGGCCAGCCAGATCGGCAGCGGCCTGACGGGCGTGATGTATGTGCTGGACGAGCCCAGCATCGGATTGCACCAGCGCGACAACGACAAGCTCATCGGCACGCTGCAGCACCTGCGCGACATCGGCAACAGCGTCATCGTGGTCGAGCACGACGAGGACATGATGCGCGCGGCCGACCAGATCATCGACCTGGGGCCGGGCGCGGGCGTGCATGGCGGCCGCGTCATGGCCCAGGGCAGCTACGAAGAGGTGCGCGCCAACCCCGATTCGCCCACGGGCCGCTACCTGGCGGGCACCCAGCGCATCGAAGTGCCTGCGCGGCGCACGCCCTGGCAGCCCGTGGTCGAGGCGCCGGCCGAGGGCGAGGTCCGGTCTCCTGCCAAGGGCTTCCCCGCACGCACGGGCCAGCATCCGGCCGAGGCCGGTGCGGCTGCGCCGCAACTGCAGGCCCTGCGCGTGGTGGGGGCACGCGGCCACAACCTCAAGGGCGTGACGGCGGACTTTCCCGTGGGCCTGCTGACCTGCGTGACCGGCGTCTCGGGCTCGGGCAAGAGCACCCTGGTCAACGACACGCTCTATACCGAGGCCGCGCGCCAGATCCACCGTGCCGGCGGCGAGGCCGCGCCGCACGACGACATCATCGGCATGGGCTATTTCGACAAGGTCATCAATGTGGACCAGTCGCCCATAGGCCGCACGCCGCGCAGCAACCCGGCCACCTACACGGGCCTGTTCACGCCCATCCGCGACCTGATGGCCGAGACCAACACCGCCAAGGAGCGCGGCTACGGCCCCGGGCGCTTCTCCTTCAACGTGGCCGGCGGCCGCTGCGAGGCCTGCCAGGGCGACGGCGTGGTCAAGGTGGAGATGCACTTCCTGCCCGATGTCTACGTGCCCTGCGACATCTGCAACGGCCAGCGCTACAACCGCGAGACGCTGGAGGTGCAGTGGAAGGGCCGCAACATCTCCCAGATCCTGGAGATGACGGTGGAGGACGCCCATGCCTTCTTCAAGGACGTGCCCACCATCGCCCGCAAGCTGCAGACCCTGCTGGACGTGGGCCTGTCCTATATCCGGCTGGGCCAGAGCGCGACCACGCTGTCGGGCGGCGAGGCGCAGCGCGTCAAGCTGGCCCAGGAACTGTCCAAGCGCGACACGGGGCGCACGCTCTACATCCTGGACGAGCCCACGACGGGCCTGCACTTCGCCGACATCGCCCTGCTGCTCAAGGTGCTGCAGCAGCTGCGCGATGCGGGCAACACCATCGTGGTCATCGAACACAACCTGGACGTGATCAAGACGGCCGACTGGATCATCGACATGGGCCCCGAAGGCGGCTCGGGCGGAGGCCAGGTGGTGGCCACGGGCACGCCCGAGGACGTGGCGGCCAACCCGGCCAGCCATACGGGGCGCTACCTGCGGCCCTATCTGGAGGCAGCGTCGGTGTCGGCTCCTGCAGCGGCCAAGGCTGGTCGCCGGAAAGCACAGTGAGGCCGGCCATGGACAGCAGCATCCTTGATTTCGTGGTGGTGGGCGCGGGCATGGCCGGTGCCTCGGTGGCCTGGCAGCTGGCGCGCGATGGCGGCGCCTCGGTGCTGGTGCTGGAGCGCGAATCCCAGCCCGGTTACCACAGCACGGGCCGCTCGGCCGCGCTGTATGAGGAGCACTATGGCCCGCTGCAGGTCCAGGCGCTGACGCGCGCCAGCCGCGCCTTCTACGAGCAGCCGCCGCAGGGCTTTGTGCAGGCGCCCATCCTGGCGCCGCGCGGCGTGCTCTATGTGGGCACGGCCGCGCAGAAGGACCTGCTCGATGCCGCCCATGCCGAGGCGCTCCTGCACTCGCCCCAGGCGCGGCGCCTGGGCCCCGATGAACTCAAGGCCCTGGTGCCCTGCCTGAACACCGCGCTGCTGGTCGATGGCTTTGCGGACGACGGCGCGCGCGACATCGACGTGCATGGCCTGCACCAGGGATTCCTGCGCGGCCTGCGCCAGTGCGGCGGCGAGCTGCGCTGCAGCGCCGAGGTCCGCGCGCTGGCGCAGGACGGCGGTGTCTGGACCGTGGACCTGGCCGACGGCAGCCAGGTGCGCGCGCGCTGCGTGGTCAACGCGGCCGGCGCCTGGGCCGATGCGCTGGGCGCACTGGCGGGCGCAGCGCCCATCGGCCTGGTGCCCAAGCGGCGCAGTGCCTTCACCTTTGCCGTGCCCGAAGGCATGGACGCCGCGCACTGGCCCGCCGTGATCAGCGCCGACGAGGGCTTTTACTTCAAGCCCGATGCAGGCCAGCTGCTGGGCTCGCCCGCCAACGTCGACCCCGTGGCGCCGCAGGACGTGGCGCCCGAGGAACTGGACGTGGCCACGGGCATCTGGCGCATCGAGGAAGTGACCACGCTGCAGATTCGCCGCCCCTCCCACACCTGGGCCGGGCTGCGCAGCTTCGTGGCCGACGGCGAGATGGCCATTGGCTGGGATGCCTCCCCCGTGCCGCTGCCGGGCTTTTTCTGGGTGGCCGCCCAGGGCGGCTACGGCATACAGAGCGCCTTCGGCTACAGCCTGCTGGCGCGCAACCTGCTGCGTGGCGAGCCGCTGGATGCACGCCTGGCCGCGCAGGGCGTGCAGCCTGAACGGCTGTCGCCTGCGCGCTGCCAGCGCGGCTGAGGTTCGGTTGAAGCGTGCCGCTCAGAGCGGCGAGCGCCGAGCAAAGCGCACCACGGTCACGCCCGCGCGCGCCTGGCGCACCGAGGGCATGACCAGCACGCAGTCGCCATAGGGCGTGATCACCGGCTCGCCATCGTTGTCGCCGATCACCGTGCCGGCCTTCTCGAAGCGCTCCAGTCCCGTGAACGGCGCCGTGAAGCGAAAGCCGCTGCTCTTGGCCACCACGGGCGCCGTGACTTCCAGCGCCCACTGGGCCGGTGCGTCGGCCTGCTTCCAGCCGGGCAGGGCGGCGTGCAGCGCGCCGTTGTCGAAGATGGCGGCCACTTCGAGGAAACGCAGGCATTGGTCGTGTGCCACGTCGCGGCTGGCCAGATCGCCATGGAAGCCGCATTCGATCAGCAGCGAGCGCGAGTCGCCGGCCTCGGCGTCGGGCAGGCCGAAGCGCCCGTAGTCGCGCAGCCGCGTGCCGTCCTTGTGGCCGGCATCCACGACGATGTTCGCCGGCGCGCCCATCTGGCGTGCCAGATCGCGGTTGCGCGGCTGCATGCCGGTCAGCAGCAGCGGGGCCGAGGGCTCGTGCATGGAATGCAGGTCCAGCAGCCAGTCGGCCTGCTGCACGAAGGGGCGCAGCGCGGCGGCTCGGCGGCGTTCGCGGGTGCTGCCCTCGTCGATGCGTGCGTCTATCCACTGGCGGTTCATGTCCTCGTCCACGAAGCGCGAGGCATCGTGGCTGGCCGCGTCGAAGCGGTCGAAGGCATCGAGGTTGGCCAGCACCAGGGTCAGGCGGCCGTTGTCCAGCGCCAGGCCGTTGTGCAGGGCCTGAAGCAGCCCGGACACGGCCCAGGCGCCGCAGATCTCGTTGCCGTGCACCAGCGCGGAAATCATCACGTGGCGGCCCGGGCGTCCCGAGTCGAATTGCCACACGCCCTCGGTACCGGTATTGCCTGCGCGCCAGGCGCTCAGGTCGGGCAGGGGAAGGTCAAATCGCAAAGCGTCCATGGCTGGCTCAGTTCTCGATGTGGGCAAATTGGACGATCTTGGTGTACTTGGCGATCTCGGCGTTGATGTACTTGCCGGCATCGGTCTTGGGATCGGCCACGACCGAGCCCGACTCTTCCATCTTCTTGCGGAACTCGGGCGAGGCCATGGTCTCGTCCAGCGCCTTCTTGACCTTGGCGGCCACGGGTGCGGGCAGGCCCTTGGGCGCCATCAGCGCGAACCAGACGTTGATGTCCACGTTCTTGTACTGGGGCAGCTCGGACAGGGCCGGGATGTCGGGCGTGATGGCCGAGCGCTTGGCCTCCGTCGTGCCCAGGGCGATGACCTTGCCCGCGCGGATCTGGGGCAGTCCCGAGGACAGCACGAACATGCCGAACTCGATGTTGTTGCCCACCAGGTCCGTGGTCAGGGGCGCCACGCCACGGTAGGGGATGTGGGTCATGTGCAGCTTGCCCTGCTCCTTGACCATCTCGCCGGCCAGGTGCAGTGCCGTGCCCACGCCCGAGCTGCCGTAGCTGAACTTGCCCGGGTTCTTGGCCACCAGGGCGCTGAACTCTGCGGCTGTCTTCACGCCGGCCTTCTGCGAGGCCACCAGCACCATGGGCTGGGAGCCGATCATGCCGATGGGCGTGAAGTCGCCGATGGAGTACTTGATGCTCTTGTTGATCAGCCGGGCGATGGCCAGCTCGTTGTTGGCACCCACGAACAGCGTGTAGCCGTCGGGCGTGGCCTTGACGGCCTTTTGCGCGCCGATGGCGCCGCCGGCTCCTCCCAGGTTCTCCACCACCACGGGCTGGCCCAGGCGCGAGGCCAGGCCATCGGCCACGAAGCGGCCCACCAGGTCGGTGCTGCCGCCGGCGGGGTAGCCCACGATCATGGTGATGGCGCGGTTGGGGTAGCTGGCGGCGTCGTCGGCCAAGGCGCTGCCGGTGGCGGCGATCAGCAGGCCGCAGGCCAGGGAGGTGCGGCGCAGGAGGGAGTTGCTGGGCATGGGGTTATTCCTGAAATGTATGAGATTGATTGTGCGAAGGACTACCCAGGCATTTGGTGCTGATTCGGCACGAGGCGGAGCCGTTGCAGCACCAAAACCCGCTTGTTCCACAGCGCGGTGCGGGTTTGCACCAGGAGGGCGCATGCATGCACCCGTCAGGCGCCCGTGATGTCGCTCCAGAACTGCTCGGCCGCGGGGCCCAGGTGGCGCTTTGGACGGTACAGGCGCACGTCGAAGTGCACTTCCAGGCCCGGGTCGCCGGCCACGGCCAGGCGGCCGGCTTGGCAGTCGCCGCGCACCATGGACCACGGCATCCAGGCCAGGCCCAGGCCGCGCAGCACGTATTCGTAGTGGGCGTCGGCCGAGTCGCAGTCCACGCAGCGGCGCAGGCGCGGCGCCAGCGGATGCCGGGCCAGGTGGTCTTCCACCAGCCGGCCCAGGGCCATGCTGTGGGAGAAGGCGAGGTAGGGCACGGGAGCGACGGGCTGGTGGCTGGCCGACAGCTCGTACATCGGACGGCCCCGGGCATCGGCGCGGGCCACGGGCACCAGCCTGTCCTGCATCACCGTCAGGTAGCTGAACTGGCGGCCGTCCAGGCGCACGCCAATGGCGGCGTGGTGGTAGACCAGCGTGAAGCTGACTTCGCCGCGCTGCAGCATGGCCACGGTCTCGTCCAGCGTGCGTGTGACCACGCGCAGCTCGGCCGTCTGCAGCACGCTGCCGTGGCGCGTCAGCCAGTCGGCCACGATGGTGCGCGCCAGCGTGCGCCCCGTGGCCAGGGTGATCACGCGGGCCTGGCGCCCGGCCACGGCCTGCAGTTCGTCATGCGACTGGGCCAGCGTGCGCACCAGTTGCTCGGCCGTATCGCGGAAGGCTTCGCCGGCCGGCGTCAGCCGCACGGGGCCGCCGCCGGGCTCGACCAGGGGCGTGCCGGCCCAGGCCTCCAGCGCGCGGATGCGCCGCCCGAAGGCCGGATGGGTGACATGGCGCAGCTCGGCCGCGCGCGTGAAGCTGCGCTCCTGGGCCAGCAGCAGGAAGTCTTCCAGCCATTTGCCTTGCATGGCCGGGCTTCCCTGCCGTCTCAGGCGGCGGCTGCGTCTTGCAGCGTCTGGCGCGTGGCCTGGGCGGCGGTGCGCGCGGCGGCAGCGAAGTCGTCGCCCTGCGATGCATAGAGCACCGCACGCGAGGAATTGATGATGATGGGGCCGCCGCCGATGCGCGCCGCCTTGACCGTGGCCACGGCATCGCCCCCCTGGGCACCCACGCCGGGAATCAGCAGCGGCAGCGAGGGCGCGAATTCACGCACGCGCTCGATCTCCTGCGGGCGCGTGGCGCCCACCACCAGGCCGAGCTGGCCGTTGGTGTTCCAGGGGCCTTGCGCCAGGCGCGCCACATGCTCGAACAGGTGCGGCTGGCCCGGCAGGTCGGCCAGGCGCTGCGCCTGCAGGTCGTCGCCGCCGGGGTTGGAGGTGCGGCACAGCAGGAAGGCGCCCTTGCCCTCGTACTGCAGGTAGGGCGTGATGGAGTCGAAGCCCATGAAGGGCGACAGGGTGACGGCGTCGGCGCCGTAGCGCTCGAAGGCTTCCTTGGCGTACTGCTCGGCGGTGGAGCCGATGTCGCCGCGCTTGGCGTCCAGGATGATGGGCACATGGGGCGCGACGGCGCGCATGTGGGCCATGAGCTTTTCCAGCTGGTCTTCGGCGCGGTGGGCCGCGAAGTAGGCGATCTGGGGCTTGAAGGAGTTCACCAGGTCGGCCGTGGCCTCGACGATGGCGGCGCAGAATTCGTAGATTTTGCTTGCATCGCCGCGCATGGCCGCAGGAAAGCGGCTGGGTTCGGGGTCCAGGCCCACGCACAGCATGGATTGGTTCTGGGCGGTGGCATTGCGCAGCATGTCGAGAAAGGTCATGGGGCGCGATTTTAGCGATCGGCCCTTCCCGGGGCCTGTCGCCGGGCATCCAGCGGGTTTGGCGGCCCATGGGCACAATCGGCGGCCTATGCCTGCCTTCACCGCCCGACAAATCCTTTTGCTGATCGCGCTGACCCTGATCTGGGGCATCAACTGGCCGGTGATGAAGCTGGGCGTGCAGCATTTCCCGCCGCTGAGTTTCCGCATGGCCTCGATGTGGGTGGGGCTGCCCATCCTGGCAGCCTTCGTGGTCTGGCGCCGCCTGCCGCTGGCCGTGCCGCGCGCCTATTGGCCCCGGCTGGCGCAGCTGACGCTGTTCAACATGGTGCTGTGGAACAGCCTGATCATCATTGCCATCCCCATGCTGTCCAGCGGGCGGGCGGCCATCCTGGGCTACACCATGCCCATCTTCTCGGCCGTGCTGGGCAGCCTGTTCTTCCACGACCGGCTGGCGCCGCGTGCCTGGGCGGGTGTGGCGGCGGCCTTGGCGGGCGTGCTCCTGCTGCTGTGGCACGAGGTCGGCGCCCTGGGCAGCCGCCCCATCGGCGTGGGCCTGATGCTGGCCGCCGCGCTGAGCTGGGCCTTCGGCACGCAGAAGCTGCGCCGCGCCGAGGTGCCCGTGCCCCTGCTGACGATGACGCTGTGGATGGTGGCGCTGACCGCGCTGACGCTCACGGTGCTGGCCTTCGTCTTCGAGCGCCACCTTTGGCACTGGCCCGACGCCCAGGCCACGGGCGCCATCGTCTTCAACGGCGTGCTGGTGCTGGGCTTTGGCCAGACGGTCTGGTTCTTCCTGGCGCGCAGCCTGCCGCCCGTGGCGTCCACGCTGAGCGTGATGATGATCCCCGTGCTGGGCGTGTTCAGCGGCGCCTGGTGGCTGGGCGAGGTGCTGCACTGGCAGGACTGGACGGCCGTGGCGCTGATGGTGGTGGCCATCGCATCGGTACTGTGGCCGGCGCGCGGCCGCTGAGGGCAAGCAGGGGAAGGTCGGGAGAAGAAGACGCAGCCTGACTGCGCACACGAGCGCAGTCAGGCTGCAGGGCCTCAGCGTTGCGCCGTGGCCGGGGCGCCCAGCAGGCGCTGGATGTCGATGTTGTTGGGCAGCGCGTAGTCGTGGCTGCGCACGATGCGGCTGTCGTCGGTGCGAACCAGCTTCAGGCTCACATAGGTGTACTTGGCAGCCGCCGAGTACGTGCCCACCAGGACCAGGGCCGCATTGTGGTTGCGGGCGATGTCCTTGATCTCGCGCGACAGCAGCAGCTCGCCCGTGCCTTCCTTGACGTACACATCGCCGCGCAGCTTCAGCTCCTTGACGTTGTAGCCCTTGGCGGACAGCTGGGAGGCGTACAGCTCGCTGAGCGTGCGGCCCAGCGGGGCCGAGCGCGTCAGGTCGTTGACGTTGACCACGGTGGCCACGAGCACGGGCGCCTCGCCCAGTTCCTCGGTGTTCAGGCCCTTGACCAGCTCGTCCACAGCAGCGCGGCTGCTGGCGATGAAGGGGTTGGCTGCGGCCGACTGGTAGGTGGGCTCGCCACGGCGTGCGGCCGAGAACTCGGGCGAAGGCGCGGGGGCGGGCACGGCGCAGGCGGACAGCAGGGCTGCCGCAGCCAGCGCGGCCGGCAGGAGGGGCGTGCGCAGCGTCATTGGCCCACCACCTTCAGGTTCTTGGTGGGGAATTCGGGGCGCTCATCCTCGGCCGTGAACAGCACGGCGTCGCTCTTTTCGAGGTAGTAGACGTCGGTCTTGCGCGCCAGGTACTGGTTGTTGCGCACCACCGTCGTCGTCAGCACGAGTTCGGGGTTGGGCAGGCGCTTGCCGTGGCGCACGACCTGGGCGCCGTAGCTCACCTGCAGCTGGGCCTGGGCCGGTTGCAGCATGACGGTCACGCCGCTTTGCACGAGCTTGGTGATGATCAGCTCACGAAAGCCCTTGTCGAACGGGCTGGGCTCGGCCGGCAGGGCCACGTGGACCGGCGTGGTGCGCTCGATGCCGGTCTTTTGCAGTGTCTCCAGCGTCTTGGCGACGACATCGTTGGCCACGGAGTCCCAGTGGCCGGCAGCGCCGATCTTGGGCTGGGCCGTGGCTTCGAAGTAGCTGGTCATCGGTGCATTGACGCAGCCCGCCAGGGCCAGGCATAGGCCCGCCAGGGCCAGGCCGCTGGCGGATTTGAACGATCGCATGGATTTCTCCTCGGTGCGGGGGCGCGCTGCGGCGGATTGCTGCAGCTGCGCAAAGTGTCGATTGTGGCTTCGCCGCGAGGCACTGACAAGAAAGTGCCCCGTATCCGGATGTTGCCGTGCTCAGCCGTTGGCGCGCTTTTGCAGGATCTCGAAGGCAGGCAGGGTCTTGCCTTCCAGCACCTCCAGGAAGGCGCCGCCGCCCGTGGAGATGTAGCCGACCTTGTCCTCGATGCCGTACTTGGCGATGGCGGCCAGGGTATCGCCGCCACCGGCGATGCTGAAGGCGTCGGACTCGGCAATCGCCTGGGCCACGACCTTGGTGCCGTTGGCGAACTGGTCGAACTCGAACACGCCCATGGGGCCGTTCCAGACGATGGTGCCGGCCTTGCGCAGTTGCTCGGCCAGGCGGGCGGCGGTCTCGGGGCCGATGTCCAGGATCATGTCGTCGTCAGCCACTTCGGTGGCCTTCTTGACGGTGGCGGGCGCGTCGGCCGCAAAGGTCTTGGAGACCACCACGTCGGTGGGAATCGGCACCTCGGCGCCGCGTGCGGCCATGGCGTCGATCACGGCGCGGGCCTCGCCGACCAGGTCGGCCTCGGCCAGGCTCTTGCCGATCTTCAGGCCCGCCGCCAGCATGAAGGTGTTGGCAATGCCGCCGCCCACGATGAGCTGGTCCACGTTCTTGGCCAGCGACTGCAGGATGGTCAGCTTGGTCGACACCTTGGAGCCGGCCACGATGGCGGCCAGCGGGCGGCGCGGGTTGGCCAGGGCCTTGGTGATGGCGTCGATCTCGGCCGACAGCAGCGGTCCCGCGCAGGCAATGGGCGCGAACTGGGCGATGCCGTAGGTGGTTCCCTCGGCACGGTGGGCAGTGCCGAAGGCGTCGTGCACGAAGATGTCGCACAGCGCGGCCAGCTTGCGGGCCAGTTCTTCCTTGTTCTTCTTCTCGCCCACGTTCACGCGGCAGTTCTCCAGCAGCACGACCTGGCCGGGCGCCACCTGCACGCCGTCCACCCAGTCGGCGACCAGGGGCACTTCGCGGCCCAGCAGCTCGCCCAGGCGGCGGGCGACGGGCGCCAGCGAATCGGCGGGCTTGAACTCGCCTTCGGTGGGACGGCCCAGGTGGCTGGTCACCATCACGGCGGCGCCGGCCTTCAGTGCCATCTCGATGGCGGGCACGGAGGCGCGCACGCGCGTGTCCTCGGTGATCTCGCCAGCATCGTTCAGGGGCACGTTGAGGTCGGCGCGGATGAAGACGCGCTGGCCCTGGGCCTTGCCCTGGGCGCACAGATCGGAGAAGCGGAGAATGTTCATGACGGCGGCGTTGCGATCGGTGGCGATCGCCATGGAATTGAAACGAAAAAGAGGTAAAGCGCGGCCATTGTAGGCGGCGTGCCCGCCCCGGCAGCGGGCGGGCGCACCGGCGATCCGGGGCATCGGGAGCGCCTGTAATCCGGTTTCAGCCGGGCAGCCGGGCGCTCTCGGTCGCTCTCGGCCGCGCTGCGCCTACCAGCCCAGGCCGATATGCAGTGGCAGATAGACCGCCATGCCAAGCGCGATCGTTCCCATGATGCTGCGCTTGTAAAAAAAATACATGACCGCGCAAGCCAGGGCCGGCAGGCGCGCATCGACCACGGTGGAGATCAGCCGGCCGTTGGTCATCACGATCTCGGGCGCAATCACGGCCGCCAGGGCCGCCAGCGGCGCGTACTTGAGGCCGCGCTTGAGCCATTGCGGCAGGGGCACCTCGCGCTCTGGAATCAGGAAGAAGGCGCGTGTGAACAGCGTGATGGCCGCCAGGCCCACGCAGGCCAGCCAGGGCCACAGCCAGGACAGATCCATCAGAGCGTTTCCTTTTCCTTGGTTGTTTCCACGGGTCGGACGTCTTCGTCCAGCGGCAGCCGGGCATGGCGCTCGCCATGGGCTGTATCGGGCGGGAGAATCACCGGGCCCGACTCCCCTTTTTCAGGCGCCTGCAGGGCGCGCAGGCGCTGCTGCAGCGTTTCCGCCAGCAGGCCTGCGGCCACGGCTGCAGCGATGGCCACGAGGATATTGAGCTTGAGCGGCAGCGCAAAGGCCGCCACGGCCGCGCTGGCCGCAACCACGCCTGCCACCCAGGTGGCCCGGTCGTTGAGCATGGACAGCAGCACGCCCATCAGGGCCAGCACGCCCGCAAAGCCCAGTCCCCAGGACAGCGGCACCTGGTCGGCCAGCAGGATGCCCAGCGTGGACGGGATCTGCCAGGCCAGCCAGTTGGTCGAGGCGGCACCCCAGAAATAGGGCAGCTGCTCGGGCTGGGGCCGGGCATCGGGGTAGCGCTTCATGAAGCCCACGAAGATCACGTCGCCGCTGAAATAGGCGATGGCCAGGCGGTGGCGCAGGCGCAGGTGGGCAAAGTAGCTGCGCCACATGCTGCTGAGGATGACGAAGCGCAGGTTCACGCAGATGGCCGTGAACCAGACCACCCACATGGGCGCGCCCACGGCCATCAGCGGCAGCACGGCCAGCTGGGCACTGCCGGCATAGACCAGCAGGCCCATGAACAGCGCCAGGGGCAGGGACATGCCGCTCTTGATCATGGCCACGCCCGTGACCAGGCCCCAGGCGCCTATGCCCAGCGCGGTGCCCGACATGTCGCGCACGCCGGTCATGAAGGCGGGATCGCGCGCAATGCCGCGTGCGCGCTCCACCAGGGGCTGCAGGTTCATGGCGTGCCGCCGCTGGCAGCACCGTCCAGAACGGCTCCTTCAGGCAGATCGAAGCCGCGCAGGAAATCGCCGGCCGCCAGCCGCTTGCCGCCCGCGCGCTGCAGCAGCGTCATGCACAGCACGCCATGGCCGCAGGCCACGCGCACGCCGTCGGCGCCTGCGGACAGCACGGTGCCGGGGGCTGCCGTCCCCACGGCGATGGCGGGGTCGGCGTGAGCCTCCCAGACCTTGATGGATTCATCGCCGTACTGCGTGGCGCCGCCCGGGAAGGGGTTGAAGGCGCGCAGGCGCCGGGCAATGGCCTCGGCATCCTGGTGCCAGTCGATCTGGCTTTCGGCCTTTTCGATCTTGTGCGCGTAGTTCACGCCCTCGGCGGGCTGGGGCGTGCGCGGCAGGCCGCCGCAGGCGCTCATCTCCAGTGCCTCGACGATGAGGCGCCCGCCCAGGTCGGCCAGCTTGTCGTGCAGGCTGGCCGTGGTGTCGTCGGCGGTGATGGGCAGGCGCTCGACCAGGCACATGTCGCCCGTGTCCAGGCCCGCGTCCATCTGCATGATGGTGACGCCGGTCTCGGCATCGCCGGCCTCGATGGCGCGGTGGATGGGGGCGGCGCCGCGCCAGCGCGGCAGCAGGCTGGCGTGGATGTTCAGGCAGCCGCGCGGGGGCGTATCGAGCACCCACTGCGGCAGGATCAGCCCGTAGGCGGCCACGACCATGACATCGGCCTGGGCCGCTTCGATGGCGGCGCGGGCGGCGGCGGCCTCTTCGGGGTATTTGCCGTCCAGGCGCAGGCTGCGCGGCTGGGCCACGGCAATGCCATGCTCCAGCGCGCACTGCTTGACGGGCGAGGCCTGCAGCTTCATGCCACGCCCGGCGGGACGGTCGGGCTGGGTCAGCACCAGGGGAACGGTGAAGCCCGCGGCGAGCAGGCGTTCAAGGGCAACGCGCGCGAACTCGGGCGTGCCGGCAAAAATGACTCTCATGCAATCCAGTAGGGACGGTGGGGACGGTGTGCAGGCTCAACGCCGATCGTCGTCATTGAACACTTCGTCGGTGAACATCACGCGGCGCACCACGCCGGCGGGGTCGATATGCACATGGGCCTGGCGGCGAATGCCATTTTCCAGGATACGGTAGGTCCAGATGTCGCCGTTGAAACTGTAGACCCTCTCGATCAGCGCAGGCGGGCCGAAGAGCTGGCGTACGCTTTCCCGGGTGTCCTCGCCATTGCGCAGGGCGTGGAAGCGTTCGATGGTGAGCGCCTGCTCCACGCGCACCAGGCGCTGGCTGGCGTCGAAATCCATGTGATAGACCTGCTGGCCTGCAGGCTGCCAGCTGTAGACCAGGCGCGTGCCTCCGCCGTCCAGCGGCAGGCTCAGGGTCGGGCGGCCCATGGAGCGCTCGATGTCGGCCCGTGGCGTGCCGGGCTTTTGCCACTCGGGTACGGTGCAGCCGACCAGCAGCAGGGACAGGGCCAGCAGCGCCCAGGCAACGAGGCCCGCGCCGTCCATCTTCCAGCGCGGCATGAAGCGAGGCGCTGGCAGGCGGGTCATGCGCGTTCTGCCTGTTTCTGCTGCTTGAGCAGCTTGGTCTTGATGCGGTTGCGCTTGAGCGGCGACAGGTATTCGACGAAGACCTTGCCCATCAGGTGGTCCATCTCGTGCTGGATGCAGATGGCCTTGAAGCCTTCGGCCTCGATGATGCGTTCGTTGCCGTTCTCGTCCAGCGCCTTGATCTTGATGGCCGTGGAGCGTTCGACACCGTCGTAGATGCCGGGCACGGACAGACAGCCTTCCTCGCCCAATTGCTTCTCGTCGCTGGCCCAGAGCAGCTCGGGGTTGATCAGCGCAAAGGGCTCGTCGCGGCCTTCGGAGACATCGACCACGACCACGCGTTCATGCACATTCACCTGGGTGGCGGCCAACCCCACGCCCTGGGCGTCATACATGGTGGCGTACATGTCCTGGACCAGTTGGCGAATGCGGTCATCGACCTTGGCGACCGGCTTGGCGACGGTGTGCAGGCGGGGGTCGGGATAGCAAAGAATGGGCAGAATGGACATGGCGTGGTCGGTGAATGTCGTTATTTTCGCCACTTTTCTGCCTGGGCGCAGCGGGACGACGCAATAAGCGTTGCCCTCTCATGGCCTTGCACGCAGAATCTTTGCTGATTTGTAAGACCTGTATGGCCGTTCATGACAAGATCGGCCGTGCCGCAGTGCCTAGGAGGGACGCTGTGTCAGACACAAGAAGAGGAATTCCATGACTGCATTCGCCACAGCTCGTACCTGGACTGTTGCCTCGGCCCTGATCGCCGCGTGTGCGGCGGCCCACGCGCAGCAGTATCCGGTGACGCCATCGCAGCGCTCGGCAGCCCAGCAGGTGGCGCAGCAGGGCGTTCCCGTGGGTGAGCTGGCGCCCGATGCGCCCGACAGCTACACCGTCAAGCGTGGCGACACGCTGTGGGGCATCTCCGGCATGTTCCTGCGCCGTCCCTGGCGCTGGCCCGAGCTGTGGGGCATGAACATGCAGGCCATCGCCAACCCCCATCTCATCTATCCGGGCCAGGTGCTGTACCTGGACAAGCGTGACGGCTACGCCCGCCTGAGCACGGCCCGCCCCATGGGCGATGGCGGAGAGCCCGGCGTGGTCCGCATCACTCCGAGCACGCGCAGCGAATCCCTGGCCCAGGCGGCCCTGCCCACGCTGCAGCCCCATCTGATCGAGCCCTTCCTGGCCGAGCCCCTGGTCGTCGATGCCGAAACGCTGCTGCGCGCGCCACGCCTGATCGCCACCACAGACGAGCGCGTGCTCATGGCCAGCGGCGACCGCGCCTATGCACGCGGCACGGCCGAGGCGCCGCTGCGCAAGGGGGACGGCCTGCCGCGCCAGTACCGCGTCTTCCGCGATGCCGTGGCGCTCAAGGACCCCATCTCCGGCGAGGTGCTGGGCTATGAGGCCAAGTACCTGGGCCTGGCCGATCTCATCGAGGGCGAGACCACGCTGGAGATCGTCGACAGCAAGGGCGAAAAGCACCAGCAGAACTCTCCCGCCACGGTGGACCTGTCGCGTTCCAAGACCGAAATGCGCGCCGGCGACCGCCTGCTGCCCGCGCCCGAGCGCACCTACATGAACTACGCGCCCCACGCGCCGCAACAGGCAGTGAAGGCCCATGTGGTTTCCCTGTACGGTGATCAGGCCGTGCGCTGGGCGGCCAACAACCAGGTCATTGCCATCAACAAGGGCACGCAGGACGGCATGGACGTGGGCACGGTGCTGGAGCTGATACGCCGCGGCGCACGCATCGTGGACAAGACGGGCGAGAAAAAGGAAGAGGTGCAACTGCCCGACGAACACAACGGCCATGCCATGGTGTTCCGGACCTTCGATCGCGTCTCCTACGCGCTGATCCTGGAGGCGCGGCGCGGTGTCGAGGTCGGCGACAGCCTGACCTCGCCGGCTCCTTGAGCCACCACGGCCTGCCGGCAGCGTCATGGCGGCCGCCCTGCAGTCCACGGACCGGTTGGCTCCTGACGAACTCTCTGCCTGGCTCCGGCTGCTGCTGACGCCCGGAGTGGGCCGCACCACGGCCCGGCGTCTGTTGGCGGCCTGCGGTGGTGCGCAGGACATCTGGAGCGGCCCGCCGTCCGCCTGGCACGGACTGGTGACCGCCGCTCAGGCCCATGCCCTGCAGACCGTGCCCCAGCGCCTGGAGCAGCTTGTGGCGGCCACGGCGCAATGGCTGGACCAGCCCGCTTCCGGGCAGTTGCATGCCGTGCTTGCGCTGGGCCATCCCCAGTATCCGCAGGCGCTGCTGCAGACCGAAGATCCGCCGCTGCTGCTGCATGTGCAGGGCAGCGAGCGCTGCATGACAGGTTCTGGCCCCTGGTTCCCCTATCCACAGTCCCTGGCCATGGTCGGCAGCCGCGGGCCGACGGTCCAGGGCGCGGCCAACGCGCGTGCCATGGCGCAGGCGCTGGCCGAGGCCGGCCTGTGCATCGTCTCCGGACTGGCGCAGGGCGTGGATGGCGCGGCCCATGAAGGCGCGCTGCGCGCGGCGCCACGCCTGGGCGGGCTGGGTGCTCCCATCACCATTGCCGTCGTCGGCACGGGCCTGGACCAGGTCTACCCGCGGCGCCATGCCGCCCTGGCCCGCGAAGTGGCCAGCCACGGGCTGATCGTCAGCGAATATCCGCTGGGCACCGGCCCCATGGCCGCGCACTTTCCGCAGCGCAACCGCATCATCGCGGGCCTGTCCCAGGGCACGCTGGTGGTCGAGGCGGCCCTGCAGTCGGGCTCGCTGATCACGGCCAGGCTGGCCAGCGAACAGGGCCGCGAAGTCTTTGCCATTCCTGGCTCCATCCACGCGCCCCAGTCGCGCGGCTGCCATGCGCTGTTGCGCCAGGGCGCCAAGCTCGTGGAAACGGCGCAGGACGTGCTCGATGAGCTGCAGGGCACGGCCGCGCGCCTGCCGCTTCCCAAGCCTGTATCGGCAGCGGTAGCTGTCCAGTCCGCCCAGTACCCTGAGAGCGACGCCACCCTGCGCGCCCTGGCCCACGACCCGCTGTCGCTGGACGAGCTCATGGACCGCACAGGCATGGACGCCGCAGCCCTGCAGGCCCACCTGCTGGAGCTGGAACTGGAAGGCCGCGTGGAACGCCTGCCCGGCGGCCTGTTCCAGCGCCTGGCCCAGGCCTGATCTCAAAAACTGGCGCGTCCCCAAGCGGGAGATGCCGAGCAAGAGCCGCCTCGCGGTAGGGGCGCCTAGCCGAGGGCATCGTCCCCCTCCCCCGCGAAGCGGGTAGAGAGGCGCCGTGCCCCGGGGGGAAGGCGCGTAGCGCCTCAGGGGGAGCTTAGCCTTTCAGGGTTCGCCTGAATCTTCTGCAGCGCATCCCGCGTCGCGCGCACGGTGAGCGCCTCCTCGTCATGCACGGCCAGCAGTCCGGACTGCAGGTAGGAGGCCATGCGCCGCAGCTGCAGCAGGTGGCAGGTGCCATCGAGCGCGGCGAACAGGTGCAGTTGCTTGCGGCGGCTGCGCCAGGTGTATTGCACCTGGATGCGCGCGCCGTTGTGGTCCAGGGTGAACCAGCGGCCCGTCTCCAGAGAGGCCGCCCATTCCAGCATCACCGGCTCCACGGCCGTGTTCGTGCTCGGGATGACGTTGAGGCCGGCCGTGTCCACGCCCAGGATCATCTCGATGTTCTCGGGCGACAGCGGCATGTCCTCGTCGAGCATGCCGTCTTCATTGATGTACTGCTCCAGATGGGCCAGCCGCTGCGCCATGGCCTCGATGCGGGCCGGGGCGATGGTCGCGGTCTTGGAGACAAAGGCCTCGGCCAGCGTGTCGGTGACCAGCTTGATGCGCGTGGACTGGGCGTCGCCCGTGACACCGATCAGGGCCAGTCCTTCGCGCAGGGTCTGCAAAAGCGTCGGCAGCGTCTGGATCACGCGCGAGCGTTCCTGGCGCGTGGGCTTGGCGCTGGCGGCCCAGACCAGTTCGCTGGCGGCCTGCTTGAAGCGCATGGTGCGCGCGTCCTTGGCGCCGTGGCGCACGGCGGCCAGGGCCAGCACCTCGGTCCAGGTCTTGAACAGGAACTCGCGGATCTCCTTGCGCACCGGCATGTCGGTGAGCAGGTGGCGCAGCTCGATCGTGTATTGGATGGCCAGGGTTTCCTTTTGCTCCACCTGCTGGGCCACGGTGACGATCTTGGCCTTGTCCTGCGACTGGGTCAGGTAGCGCGCCAGGAAATCCTCGAACTCGCGCAGCACCAGCACGAACACTTTCTGGCCCGTTTCGGGGTATTGCTCGATGACCTGGACGATGCGCCGGATCTCGGACTCCAGCGCGCTGCCGCTGATGCTGGAGGCGTCGAATCCCATCACGCAGGAGCCCAGGCGGTCGATCAGCAGCCGGGCCGGATGGCGCAGGTTGCTGAAGAATTCCGGCTCGGCCAGTGCCACGCGCAGCACCGGCACCTGCAGCCGGGCAAACCAGACGCGCACCGAGGGCGGGATGCGGTCCTCGGTCAGGATGGCCTGGAACATCAGGGCCACGATCTCGATGGTGGCCTTTTCGCCCGAGGTGGTGGCCTTGCGCTTGAGGTCGGCCGAACGTTCGCGCACCTGCCCGACCAGCTGGCCGATGGCAGCCGGACTGACATCGATGTGCAGCGTGGTCAGGCCCTGGGCCAGCATCTGCTGGTACTGCGTCTGGGCCACCACGCGCTGCTCCAGCAAGGCCTGGGTCAGCGCGGCCGATGCGGGCGCCTGGGGCATGCCTGCGCCCACACCGGGCACCAGGCCCTGCACGCCCACGCCCGGCTGCATGAGCAGGCGGCGCAACTGGCCCACGACTTCCTGGGCGCGGTGGCGTGCGCGCGAAAGGGTTGTCAGGCCTACGGGCATGACGGGCATCGCCGGCATCTGGCCATGGGGGGGCGCCGCAGTGTCGGGCGGGTAGGCGGCAGCGCCGGGCACGCCGCCCATCTGCGTGGGCGCATAGGCCGAGGAATGCTGTGATGCAGTGGCATGCTGCGATGCCGCAGCAGGTGGCGCGGCGGTCTGGCCCAGGCCCATGGCGCGCGTGGAGTTGCCTGCCTCGGTGCGCCGCACGCGCATGGCCACGTCCTGTGAGCGGGTGACGCCCAGGCCGTCCAGCAGCACATGGGCGGCCTGGTACTCGGTCACCAGCACGGGCGCCAGGGCCGTCTGCAGCAGGTCCAGCACGCGCTGCAGATCACCGCGCTGCAGGCCCGTGGCCAGCCATTGCTCGACCAGGTGCCGGCACACGGTTTCGGTGCGCAGGATATCGTCCGAGGGCAGCTCGCGGCCCTCGATGAACTGCATGCGCAGACGCAGCGTGTCGAAGGCCGGCGCTGCGGTCTCTCCCATGGCCAGGGCCATGCGGGAGGCCAGGATCTTGTTCTCCACCACATCGTCGCTGAGCAACTCGAACTGCAGCGCGCCGCGCTGCGGCACGGCGGCAGGCGCGGCTTTGGCCGGCTGCAGCGCGCCTTGCAGGGCCTGCATGCTGGCGTTCAGCCAGGCGTTCTGGTGCTGGCGGTAGTTGCCCCAGGCTTCACGCCGCTCCTGCATTTCGCGCTGCGTGCCCACGGCCTGGGCCTGTTGCTCCATCTGCGCCAGCAGCTGCTGGGCCACGCCGGGCAGGCCCTTGCACAGTCCTCGCACCCAATGCAAACGCGCCTGCTGGCCCAGGGAGGACTGGGGGCCAGCAGGCGCGTTGGAAGGGTGGGGCAGGGAGGGCATGCCCGGGAGTGTAAGCCGGTCCAGGGCTAAAACATCCGCTTACACGGTGGCGCCGGCGTTGGGGTCGTTGGGGTCCGAGGAAGCCTTGGGCGCCTTGATCAGATCCTCGCGCTTGACGCCCAGCCACATGGCGATGGCGGCGGCCACGAAGACCGAGGAATAGATGCCGAACAGGATGCCGATGGTCAGCGCCAGCGCGAAATAGTGCAGGCTGGGACCGCCGAAGAAGAACATGGACAGCACCATGGCCTCGGTGGAGGCGTGGGTGATGATGGTGCGGCTCATGGTGCTGGTGATGGCGTGGTCGATCACCTCGGTGGTGCTGAGCTTGCGGAACTTGCGGAAGGCTTCGCGGATACGGTCGAAGATCACGACCGACTCGTTGACCGAGTAGCCCAGCACGGCCAGCACGCCGGCCAGCACCGACAGCGAGAACTCCCATTGGAAGAACGCGAAGAAGCCCAGGATGATGATCACGTCGTGCAGGTTGGCGATCACGGCGGCCACGCCGAACTTCCACTCGAAGCGCATGGCCAGGTAGATCACGATGCCCAGCACCACGAAGCCCAGGGCCATCAGGCCGTTGTGCATGAGCTCGTCACCCACCTGCGGGCCCACGAACTCGGTGCGGCGCAGCGTGACTTCGGCGTCTTCCTTCTTGAGTGCCGTGAGTACTTGCTCGCTTTGCTGGGCCGAGGTCACGTCCTTTTGCACGGGCAGGCGGATCATCACGTCGCGCGATGTGCCGAAGTTCTGCACCGTGACATCGGCGTAGCCGAGGCCGGCGACCGTGTCGCGCACCTTGGCGATGTTGGCGGGCTGGGTATAGGCCACCTCCATCACGGTGCCGCCCGTGAATTCCACGGACAGGTGCAGGCCGCGGGTGAGCAGGAAGAACACGGCCAGCGCGAAGGTGATGAAGGACACCGCGTTGAGGATCAACGCGTACTTCATGAAGGGGATGTCTTTGCGGATGCGGAAGAACTCCATGGTCTTCCCCCTTTCAGTTGTTGGCGCCGGAATCGGCGACGCTGGATCCCTTGGCCGTCACCGAGCGCAGCTGGCTGGTGTCTTCAGGCTTCCAGACCTGGCCGATGGAAATGCTCTTGAGCTTCTTGCGGCGGCCGTACCAGAGGTTGACTAGGCCGCGCGAGAAGAACACGGCCGAGAACATGCTGGTCAGGATGCCGATGCAGTGCACCACGGCGAAGCCGCGCACCGGGCCGGAGCCGAAGGCCAGCAGCGCCAGGCCCGCGATCAGCGTGGTCACGTTCGAGTCCAGGATGGTGTGCCAGGCGTTCTCATAGCCCGCATGGATGGCCGCCTGCGGCGACGCGCCGCCGCGCAGTTCCTCGCGGATGCGCTCGTTGATCAGCACGTTGGAGTCGATGGCCACGCCCAGCGCCAGCGCCATGGCGGCGATGCCGGGCAGGGTCAGCGTGGCCTGCAGCATGGACAGGATGGCCAGCAGCAGCAGCACGTTGACCGACAGGGCCACCGTGGAGATCACGCCGAACAGCAGGTAGTACACGCACATGAAGGCCGCGATGGCCACCAGGCCCCAGACCACGGAGTGGATGCCGCGGTTGATGTTGTCGGCGCCCAGGCTGGGGCCGATGGTGTATTCCTCGATGATCTCCATGGGCGCGGCCAGCGAGCCGGCGCGCAGCAGCAGGGCCGTGTCGTTGGCTTCCGCCGTGGTCATGCGGCCCGAGATCTGCACGCGTCCGCCGCCGATCTCGGTGCGGATCACGGGAGCCGTCACGACCTCGCCCTTGCCCTTTTCGAACAGGATGATGGCCATGCGCTTGCCCACGTTCTCGCGCGTGATGTCCTTGAAGATGCGTGCGCCCTTGGCATCCAGCACCAGGTTGACCGTGGGCTCCTGGGTCTGGCTGTCGAAGCCGGGCTGTGCGTCGGTGAGGTTCTCGCCGGTCAGCACGACCTGCTTTTGCACGATCACGGCCTGGGCGTTGCGGTCCAGGTATCGCTCGGAGCCGAAGGGCACGGGGCCCGAACCCAGTTCGGCGCCGCGCGCCTCGGAGGATTCGTCGACCAGGCGCACTTCCAGCGTGGCCGTGCGGCCCAGGATGTCCTTGGCCTTGGCCGTGTCCTGCACGCCGGGCAGTTGCACGATGATGCGGTCCAGGCCCTGCTGCTGGATCACGGGCTCGGCCACGCCCAGCTCGTTGATACGGTTGTGCAGGGTGACGATGTTCTGCTTGAGCGCCTGCTCCTGCACCTTGCGCAGGGCTTCGGGCTTGATGGAGGCCAGCAGCTTGAAGCCTGCGCCATCCGGCTCGGAGGTGGCTGCCAGATCGGGGAACTGGTCGGAGACCAGGTTGCGCGCGGCCGTGAGCATGGCTTCGTCGCGCACGCGGATCTCGACGGTGTTGCCGTTGCGCGAGACGCCGCCGTGGCGGATGTTCTTGTCGCGCAGCGAGCTGCGCAGGTCGCCGGCAAAGGAGTCGGCCTTCTTGGTCAGGGCGGCGGCCATGTCCACCTGCAGCATGAAGTGCACGCCACCGCGCAGATCCAGCCCCAGGTACATGGGCTTGGCGCCGACGGCCGTGAGCCATTGCGGCGAGCGCGACACCAGGTTCAGGGCCACGATGTAGGCCGGGTCGTTGGCATCGGGGATCAGGGCCTTCTGGATCACGTCCTTGGCCTTGAGCTGCTCGTCGGGCGTGTTGAAGCGCGCGCGCACCGAGGTGCCTTCGATGGACAGGACGTCGGGCTTGACATCGGCAGCCTTCAAGGCCTCTTCGACTTTATGCAGCACGGCGTTGTCCACCTTGATGGTGGCCTTGGCCGAGGAGACCTGCACCGCAGGCGCCTCACCGAAAAAATTGGGCAGGGTGTAGAGCACCCCTACCAGCAGCGCGATCACGATGATCGCGTACTTCCAGACCGGATATCGGTTCATGATCGCGCTCTTCGCTCTTTGTAGACAGCAACGCACAAAAGGGTGTGCTGCCGCCTGCGCGGTCCGCACACCCGCAAGACAGGGACAGCGCTTACTTCAGCGTGTCCTTGGGCAGCACCTGGACGACGGCGCTGCGCTGGATCTGGACTTCCACACCCGAGGCGATCTC
The DNA here is from genome assembly GCF_001571325.1 of Delftia tsuruhatensis NBRC 16741. GTDB lineage: Bacteria > Pseudomonadota > Gammaproteobacteria > Burkholderiales > Burkholderiaceae_C > Comamonas > Comamonas tsuruhatensis. The sequence continues at coordinate 59,253 of NZ_BCTO01000047.1, read as the reverse complement.
GATGTGCAGGAATTGCTCGGACATGCGCGTCACGCGGCCGATGATGCCGCCGGCCGTTGCCACTTCGTCACCCTTGGCCAGTGCCTCGATCATGGAGCGATGCTCCTTCTGGCGCTTCATCTGCGGACGGATCATCACGAAGTACAGCACCACGAACATCAGCGCCAGAGGCGCCATGCCCATCAACTGCGACATGAAGTCGCCACCGGAGGCTGCTGCTGCGGGTGCGGTCTGGGCAAAAGCGGAAGAAATAAACACGGGCAAGACTCCAGGATTGGAAGGTCGAAAAAGGGTCGCTGCGCACGCCGATATGCACGGGCCCGCGCAGGAGAACGGAGCATTGTATGCGTCAGCCCTGACCCACATGGGCTGCCAGGATCTGGCTGCTGCGGGTTTTTCGGCGACGATGGCTGCAACTGGCGGCCATCTGCCGTTTTTAAAGGGGCGGAGCGCGGTTTTTCGTGGTTTTTGCGCCCGGCGTGACGGCACTTGAAGCGGCCCCGGAGGCAACCGCGCCGCCCGCACCTCACGGTACGGGCGGCGGCCGCGATCTTACAGGACGCCCCTGTGGCGGGGCTGTCCGTGTGGTTTCAGGCCACGCCGACTGCGGGCTGTCCCGTGCTGCCCGCACCCCGTGACGGGGCGTTCCAGCGTGCCATCAGCGCCTTCCACTTGGTGCGGGCCGCAGCCAGGTTGCGCTCCTTGACGTGGCCGTAGCCGCGGATGTCCTCGGGAATGCTGGCGATCTCCACGGCCAGCGCCAGGCGCTCGGGCGTGAGCTCGGACAGCAGTCCTTCTATGCACTGGCGGTATTCCTGGATCAGTGCGCGCTCGGTGCGGCGCTCCTGCGTGCGGCCGAAGGGGTCCAGCGCCGTGCCGCGCAGGCCCTTCATCTTCGCCAGCACCTGCATGGCCTTGCGCATCCAGGGACCGTAGGACTTCTTGACCAGATGGCCCTGCTCGTCCTTGGCGGCCGACGACGGCGGCGCCAGGTGGTGGACCACGCGGTAGTCGCCCTCGAACATGCTGGCGATGCGCTGGCTGAAGGCCGCATCGGTGTGCAGGCGCGCGACCTCGTACTCATCCTTGTAGGCCATGAGTTTGAACAGATAGCGGGCCACTGCTTGCGACAGGCGCGTACCCGAGCCCGCCACGGCGCGCTCGGCGGCATGGACCTTGTCCACGAAGGCCTGGTACTCGGCCGCATAGGCGGCGTTCTGGTAGGCCGTGAGGAAGTCCACGCGCTTGGCCACCATCTCGGTCAGCGAAGGCTTCTTGACGAACTGGATCACCTGGGCCGTCTGGAACAGGGCGCGCACGGCAGCCAGGTCATGGGCGCAGCGGCGGCCCCACTCGAAGGCGGCCTTGTTGTTGTCGGCCTGCACGCCGTTGAGTTCGATGGCGCGCATCAGCGCCGCATGCGACAGCGGCACGCGGCCCTTTTGCCAGGCGTAGCCCAGGATCAGCGGGTTGGTGTAGATGCTGTCGCCCAGCAGTTGCACGGCCACCTGCTCGGCGTCGAAGCTGCCCAGCAGCTCGGGGCCCACGGCCTGGGCCAGGGCGCTGGCGCAGCGGTCGTCCGGTGCCTGCCAGTCAGGGTTGGTGACGAAGGCTGCCGTGGGCGAGCCGTGGCTGTTGAGCGCCACGAAGGTGCGGCCCGGCTGCATCACCGACATGGTGGTCGGCGTGGCCGTGACGATGGGGTCGCAGCCGATCACCAGGTCGGCCTTGGCCATGTCCACCTTGGTGGTGTAGATGGCTTCGGGGCGGTTGGCGATCTGGATGTGGCTCCAGGTGGAGCCGCCCTTTTGCGCCAGGCCGGCCGCATCCTGGGTGATCACGCCCTTGCCCTCCAGGTGGGCCGCCATGCCCAGCAGCGAGCCGATGGTGATCACGCCCGTGCCGCCGACACCGGCCACCACGATGCCCCAGGCCTGCTCGGCCACCGGCAGCACGGGCTCCGGGATGGCGGGCAGCATGGACAGGTCGCCCTTTTTCTCCTTCTTGGGCTTCTTGAGCTGTCCGCCTTCGATGGTGACGAAGCTGGGGCAAAAGCCCTTCACGCAGGAGTAGTCCTTGTTGCAGGTGTTCTGGTTGATGCGGCGCTTGCGGCCGAACTCGGTCTCCACCGGCTCGACCGACAGGCAGTTGGACTGCACCGAGCAGTCGCCGCAGCCCTCGCAGACCAGCTCGTTGATGACCACGGTCTTGTCGGGCGTGGCCAGCGTACCGCGTTTGCGGCGGCGGCGCTTTTCGGTGGCGCAGGTCTGGTCGTAGATGATGGCCGTGCAGCCCTTGAGGGTGCGGAACTCGCGCTGGATGCGGTCCAGCTCGTCGCGGTGGTGCACGGTCACGCCCTCGGCCAGCGGCACGCCGTCGTACTTGGCGGGTTCGTCGGTGACGATGACCAGTTTGGCCACGCCCTCGGACTTGAGGCTGTTCATGATCTGCAGCACCGAATGGCCCTCGGGCCGCTCGCCCACGCGCTGGCCGCCCGTCATGGCCACGGCGTCGTTGTACAGCAGCTTGTAGGTGATGTTCACGCCGGCCGCGATGCTCTGGCGTATCGCCAGCAGGCCGCTGTGGAAGTAGGTGCCGTCGCCCAGGTTGGCGAAGACATGGGCGTCCTTGGTGAAGGGCGCCTGGCCCACCCAGGTCACGCCCTCGCCGCCCATCTGCGTGAAGGTGCTGGTGGAGCGGTCCATCCACACCGTCATGTAGTGGCAGCCGATGCCGGCCACGGCGCGGCTGCCCTCGGGCACGCGGGTGCTGGTGTTGTGCGGGCAGCCGCTGCAAAACCATGGCACGCGGTCGCCCGTGGGCTGGCTCTGGGCCACCTTGAGCGCGGCCTCGCGGGCGTCCAGCACGGCAATGCGCTCATGCATGCGCTGGGCGATGTGTTCGGGCACGCCGATCTTGGTCAGGCGCTGGACGATGGCGCGCGCGATGAGGGCCGGCGTCAGGTCCGCATTGGGGCGCAGCAGCCAATCCTGGCTGGGATTGGGCACCGACCATTCGCCGCCGTGTTCGTCGCTGAACTTGCCGACCACGTTGGGCCGCACGTCGGAGCGCCAGTTGTACAGCTCTTCCTTGATCTGGTATTCGATGACCTGGCGCTTTTCCTCCACCACCAGGATTTCCTGCAGGCCGCGCGCGAAGTCGCGCGTGATGGTGGCCTCCAGCGGCCAGACCACGTTGACCTTGTGCACGCGTATGCCCAGCTGGCGGCAGGTGTCGTCGTCCAGGCCCAGGTCGGCCAGGGCCTGGCGCATGTCGTTGTAGGCCTTTCCGCTGGCGATCAGGCCGAAGCGGTCGTTGGGGCCCTCGATCACGTTGTGGTTGAGCCGGTTGGCGCGCACATAGGCCAGGGCCGCATACCACTTGTAGTTCATCAGCCGCTGCTCCTGCTCCAGCGGCGCATCGGGCCAGCGGATGTGCAGGCCGCCGGGCGGCATCTGGAAGTCCTCGGGCAGGATGATGTTCACGCGGTCCGGCTCCACCGAGACGCTTGCCGAGGACTCGACCACCTCCTGGATGGTCTTCATGCCCGACCACAGGCCCGAGAAGCGGCTCATGGCAAAGGCATGCAGCCCCATGTCCAGGATGTCCTGCACATTGCTGGGAAAGAACACCGGCGTGCCGCAGGCCTTGAAGATGTGGTCGCTCTGGTGGGCGGCCGTGCTGCTCTTGCTGATGTGGTCGTCGCCGGCCAGCGCGATCACGCCGCCGTGCCGGGCCGTGCCCGCCATGTTGGCGTGCTTGAACACGTCGGAGCAGCGGTCCACGCCCGGGCCCTTGCCGTACCACAGGCCGAAGACGCCGTCGAACTTCTTGGTCTCGGGATAGAGATCCAGTTGCTGCGTGCCCCAGACGGCCGTGGCGCCCAGCTCTTCATTGACGCCGGGCTGGAAGACGATGTTGTTGGATTCGAGGTGCTTTTTCGCGGCCCATAGCGCCTGGTCATAGCCGCCCAGCGGGGAGCCCCGGTAGCCGCTGATGAAGCCTGCGGTGTTCAGGCCCGCTGCAGCGTCGCGCTGGCGCTGCAGCATGGGCAGGCGTACAAGGGCCTGGACTCCGCTCATGAACGCACGGCCGTGCTGCAGAGCGTATTTGTCGTCGAGGGTGACCGTCTCCAGGGCGCGGCGCACGTCTTCGGGCAGTGGGGCATTCATGGCTTGTCTCCATCGATGGTCGGCGCCCTGTCATGTCCTGCCCGGAACGGGAAGGAGGCATGCACGGCACTCGTTGTCTGAACCAAATCGCCTTTTTTCAGTGTATTCGTGCTCGTCTGATAGGTCTTTGCTTTCTTTGCGCTGTTTCAAGTATCCTGAGCAAGGATCTTTCTTGAAAATGGTGTTTTGTGCAAACTTTGGACAAATTCGACATTGCCATCCTCGGCCACCTGCAGGCCGACGCGCGCCTGACCAATGCCGAGCTGGCCCAGCGCGTGGGCCTGTCGGCCGCGCCGTGCTGGCGCCGCGTGCGGGCGCTGGAAGAAGCGGGCTTCATCCGCGGCTACCACGCCGACATCGACCGCCACAAGATCGGCCTGGGCGTGCTGGCCTTCGTGCGGCTCGATGCCGTGCGCACGGCCGGCACGCTGACGCTGGAGATGGAGGACGCCATCCGCAAGCTGCCCGAGGTGGTCACCTGCCACTACATCAGCGGCACCGGCACCTTCGAGCTGCAGGTGGTGGCGCGCGACCTGGACAGCTTTGCGCAGTTCGCGCGCAACACGCTGCTGAACCTGCCCAACGTGAAGGATATGCAGACCAGTTTCTCGCTGGGCGAGATCAAGTCCAGCCATGCGCTGCCGCTGTCCCAACTGGGACCCATGGCGGGCCAGGGACTGCCGGGCCAGTAGCCGCAGGCCGGCGGACTGGCCTATGAAGGTCGCGCCGAAGCGACAGTGTGCTCCTGTAACAGGAGCGAAAAACGGTTGTCGTACAAGGCGGTGATCGTGGTTATTAGTAAGGCAACCATTTCTGGCGCCACCCTGCGTTTGGCCCGAGAATCGGGACACATGGCCGCAGAACAATCAACACCAGACCCCGCCCAGCCACCCGCCTCAGAAACCGAGCCTTCCACCCAGCCCCTGGCCGAGCCCTCGGGCGCGGGGGCGCCGGGCACCCTGCTCGAGGACCCGTCCGGCATGGCCGCTGCCGACAGCGCGGCCGCCGAGGCCGAAGGCCAGAAGACGGCCCAGGCCCAGCAGGGCGTCTGGGCGCCGCTGTCCGGCCCCACCTTCCGCATGCTCTGGCTGATCTGGATGGCGGCCAACACCTGCATGTGGATGAACGATGTGGCGGCGGCATGGCTCATGACCTCGCTGACCACCTCGCCCGTGCTCGTGGCCCTGGTGCAATCGGCCTCCACGCTGCCCGTCTTCCTGCTGGGCCTGCCCAGCGGTGCGCTGGCCGACATCCTGGACCGGCGCCGCTACTTCATCGTCACCCAGTTCTGGGTGGCGGCCGTGGCTCTGGTGCTGTGCCTGTTCGTGCTCTCGGGCCGGATGACGGCGCACTGGCTGCTGGTGCTGACCTTTGCCAACGGCATCGGCCTGGCCATGCGCTGGCCGGTGTTCTCGGCGCTGATTCCCGAACTCGTGCCCAAGCACCACCTGCCCTCGGCCATGGCGCTCAATGCCGTGGCCATGAACGCCTCGCGCATCATCGGCCCCCTGGTGGCAGGCGCCATCATCGCCAGCCTGGGCAGTGCCTGGGTGTTCGTGCTCAATGCCGTGCTGTCCGTCATCTCGGGCATCGTGCTGATCCGCTGGAAGCGCCGCCACGTGGCCAACCCGCTGGGCCGCGAGCGCCTGCCCTCGGCCATGCGCGTGGGCCTGCAGTTCGTGCGCGAGTCGCCGCGCATGCATGCGGTGCTGGCGCGCACGGTGTGTTTCTTCCTGCAGTGCACGGCGGTGATGGCCCTGCTGCCCCTGGTGGCCCAGCGCCTGCACGGCCCGACCGAGGGCGGGGGCGGCGCCGAGACCTTCACGCTGCTGCTGGCCTCCATGGGGGCGGGCGCCATCGTGGGCGCCATGTTCCTGCCGCGCCTGCGCCAGGCCATGTCCAAGGAAAGGCTGATCCGGTCGGGCTCTGCCGTGCATGCGCTGGCCACGCTGGCCGTGGCCTTGTCGCCCAATGTCTACATGGCGGTGCCGGCCATGATGCTGGCCGGCATGGCGCTGATCTCCACGGCCAACGTGCTGGGCGTTTCGGCCCAGATGGCCCTGCCCAACTGGGTGCGGGCGCGCGGCATGTCCATCTACCAGATGTCCATCATGGGCGGCACGGCGGCAGGCGCCGCGCTCTGGGGACAGGTGGCCAGCATGGTGGGCGTGCGCGGCAGCCTCATGGTGGCGGCCGCCAGCGGCGTGGCCTGCATGCTGCTGGTGCAGCGCCTGGTGCGCGACCGCCAGATCGAGGAGGACCTGAGCCCCTCCAAGGCTTTCCAGCGCCCCGAGGTCAACATCCCCGAAGCCGGCCGCGTGGTCGTCACCATCGAGTACCAGATCGACCCCACCCAGGCCGAGGCCTTCCGCGCCCTCATGCAGGAAAGCCGCCGCAGCCGCATGCGCCAGGGCGCGCTGGGCTGGAGCCTGCTGCACAGCATGAGCCACCCGGAGCGCTACGTGGAGCAGATCATCGACGAGTCATGGACCGAGCACCTTCGCCGCTTCGACCGCGTCACCGCCGCCGACGTGGCGCTGCGCGACCGCAAGCTGGCGTATCACAAGGGCAAGGAACCGCCGCGCGTCACGAGGTACTTCGATACCCCCTGAGGCGCTGCGCGCCTTCCCCCAGAGGGGGACGGCGCCCTCGCAGCGAGGCGGCTCTTGCTCGGCGCCCCTGGCGTTGGGCCGCGCCAGAGCGAGGGACAGTGGATAGAGGTGTGTCTGCGCTGGTCTTGTGCCATGCGGGGCGAGCCTTGGCGCAAAGGCGGCGCACCCCAAAGCGGGAGGAAGCGGCGTAGCCGCTCAGGGGGTCACCTCAAGTGCGGTGCCTGGCTCGCCAGGGCGCGCGGCCAGAAGGCCCACAGGCGCAGGTTCTGCTTGATGCGGCCTGCCAGGTCGCCGGCTTCGGGGCCCCAGCCCATGAAGTAGTCGGCGCGCACGGCGCCGACGATGGCGCTGCCCGTGTCCTGGGCGAAGACCAGGCGGTTCAGCGCCACGGTGGGCCCGGATGTGGACAGCCAGACCGGTGTGCCGTAGGGGATGCTCTGCTTGTCCACGGCGATGGAGCGGCCTGGCGTCAGGGCCACGCCCTGGGCGCCCTTGGGGCCGAACTGCAGGTCCAGGCCTTCCAGCGGCTCCTCGCGGAAGAAGACGTAGCGCGGGTTGCTCCACAGCATTTCATTGACGCGGCCGGGGTTGGCGGCCACCCAGGCGCTGATGCCGGGCCAGGTGGCGTCGCGCACCAGTCCCTGGTCCAGCAGCCAGCGGCCCACGCTCTTGTAGGGCTGGTCATTGGTGCCCGCAAAGGCGACGCGGATCGTGCGTTGCGCGCCCGTGGGCTCGGTGATGTTCAGGCGCCCCGATCCCTGGATGTGCAGCACCATCGCATCGACCGGGTCGCGCAGCCAGGCGATGGCGCGGCCTGCCAGGGCCGCCTGGGCCTCTGGCAGGGTCTCGATCTGCTGGCGCGAGAACCAGGGCTTGCGGCTGCCGAAGCCGGCGCCGGCCGGCGTCTTGTACAGCGGCACGTTGAATCCGTCGCCGGGCAGGCGCCGCGCCTCGAACAGCGGCTCGTAGTAGGCGGTCAGCATGCCGTCCGGGCCGCCGCCCAGCGCCTCGATGCGGTAGGGTTGCAGATTGGCCATGAGCCAGGCGCGCTGCTCGTCGCCCGTGGCGATGCTCAGCTGGCGCACATCGCGGCACAGGCCTGCGAAGACCGAACTGGGTCGTTCGCAGTTCTTGAGCCAGGCATTCCAGGCTTCGTGCAGCGCGTCCTCCTGCAGGCCGGGCAGTTCGCTCCAGTCGGCCGCGATCCAGCGGCTCTTGGTGGGCGTGTTGGTGACCAGCGGGGGCCTGGGCGTGACGGCGGGAGAGCCGCCCGGCTGCAGATCGGGTACGGGCGAGGGGTCGTAGACCGGCTTGGTGGTGGTCGTGCAGGCGACCAGCGTCCCTACAATCAGCGCCATCGCGGCATGGCGCAGGAGGTGGAAATTCATGGGGTTGATTTTGCTCGAAGCACTGCTGGCCTTGGTGATTCTGGTCGCTATTGTGTGGTGGACCATGTTCTCCGGACGCCGCAAGGGCGAGTTGCCCGTGGACACGCCACGGGATTCGCATCCGTCTCCAGACAAACCCTCTCCCGGGCAGGATCGCAGCGGCCCGTGACGGCCGTGGAGGCGGCCTCGCGGAGCGGGCGCCGTCCTACGGGTATGCCCTGCCCGCACTGATAGGCTGTGCGCAGCCTGCTTTCCACAATGGGGACCCTGGCGCTACCGCACGGTGCGTTCCCAAGATTCAAAAGGAGTTTCCAATGCGCAAGCACATCGTTCTGGCCGCCGCAACGGCGGCCGCACTGTTCATCTCCGGCTGCGCGAACATGAGCGACACCCAGCGCCGCACGGCCACGGGCGCTGGCGTGGGCGCTGCAGCTGGCGCCGTGCTGGGCGCCGTCACCGGCGGCAGGGCCGGCACGGGTGCCGTGATCGGCGCTGGCGTGGGTGCACTGGGTACCTACATCTGGTCGCAGAACATGGAAAAGCAAAAGCGCGAGATGGAGCAGGCCACCCAGGGTACGGGCGTGAACGTGAGCCAGACGGCCGACAACCAGCTCAAGCTCGACATTCCCAGCGACATCTCGTTCGATACCAACCGTTCCGACATCAAGGGCAACTTCGCTCCCATCCTGGACCGCTTCGCCGAGGGCCTGCGCAACAACCCCAATGCCGAGGTGCGCATCATCGGCCACACCGACAGCACCGGCTCGGATGCCATCAACAACCCGCTGTCGCTGGACCGCGCCAACAGCACGCGCAACTATCTGACCATGCGCGGCGTCTCGGGCGCCCGCATCGCCACCGAAGGCCGTGGCTCGCACCAGCCCGTGGCTTCCAACGACTCGGCCAGCGGTCGTGCCATGAACCGCCGCGTGGAAATCTTCGTGGGCGAGATCCCGCAGCAACAGCAGCAGCCCCAGTATCAACAGCAGCCGCAGTACCAGCCCCAGTACCAGCAGCCCCGCTGATCCCGGCTCTGGCCCGGATGCAACGCCCCGCAACGCGGGGCGTTTTTGCGTGGGCGGGCACCGGCATTGCCCTATGCTGGCTCCCATCCATCAATGGGGAGTCGTATGAGTGAAGCAAGCACAGCGGGCGCGGCCGACGTGGTCAGCCCGCTCGACAAGGGCCTGGGCGCGCTGTCCGCCCCCTGCACGCCGCAGGACGCTGCCGCGCAGGGCTGGAATCTGCTGCGGGAAGACTTGAGTTTGCCTGTGGCTGTGCTGTCGCAGTCGCGCCTGTCGCACAACCTGGCCTGGATGCAGCGCTTTGTGGATGCCTACGGCGCCCAGCTCGCGCCCCACGGAAAGACGACCATGGCGCCCCGCCTGTTCCGCCAGCAGATCGACGCGGGCGCCTGGGGCATCACGCTGGCCACCGCTCAGCAGACGTGCGTGGCCCATGCCCATGGCGTGCGCCGCGTGCTCATGGCCAACCAGTTGATCGGCCGGCGCAACATGGCGGCCGTGGCCGAGCTGCTGGCCGATCCCGGCTTCGAGTTCTTCTGCCTGGTCGATTGTGCCGAGCAGGTCGAGCAGCTGGCCGCCTTTTTTGGCGCAGCGGGCCGGTCCGTGCAGGTGCTGATCGAACTGGGCCCGCCCGGCGGGCGCACGGGCGTTCGCTCCGATGCGCAGATGCAGCCGCTGCTGGACGCGCTGGCCCGGGCCGGTGCCGGCGTGCGACTGGCCGGGATCGAGGTCTACGAGGGCGTCCTCAAGGAAGAAGAACCCATCCGCACCCTGCTGCGGCGCGCCGTGGACTGGCTCCAGCGGCTGGCGGGCGAGGGCCGGCTGCAGCGCAGCCCGGCCGTGCTCACTGGCGCCGGCTCGGCCTGGTATGACGTGGTGGCCCAGGAGTTCGGCAAGGCCGACATCGGCGGTCCGCTGGATCTGGTGCTGCGCCCGGGCTGCTATCTCACGCATGACGCGGGCATCTACCAGGCAGCGCAGCGGCGCATCGACCAGACCAATCCCGTGGCGCAGCAGATGCGTGCCAGCCTGCAGCCTGCGCTGCAGGTCTGGGCCTATGTGCAGTCGCTGCCCGAGCCCGGCCGCGCCATCGTGGCGCTGGGCAAGCGCGATACCGCCTTCGAGGCCGTGCCTCCCCGGCCCGCGCTGCGCTACCGCCCCGGTGATGCCGCGCCCGTGGCGGCGCCACCGCATTGGGAGGTCACGGCCATGATGGACCAGCATGCTTTCCTGAAGGTGGCCGAGGACGATGGCCTGCGCATAGGCGACATGCTGGCCTTCGACATCTCCCACCCCTGCCTGACCTTTGACAAATGGCGGCAGTTGGCCGTCGTCAATGACCGCTATGACGTGGTGGACGTGATTGCCACGTATTTCTGAAGGGGTCAGCCGTGTGTGCGCAGCAGGTTGGCCAGTTCAACGGCCGACTTGACCTGCATCTTGTCGAAGACGCGCGCGCGGTGGACCTCGACGGTGCGCACGCTGATGTCCAGCTGGTCGGCGATGAGCTTGTTGGGAATGCCCTCGACCACCAGGCGCATCACGTCGCGCTCGCGCTCCGTCAGCTCGTTGAAGCGTGCACGCACGGCTTCGCGCGCACGGGTTTCAGCCTGGTGCTGGGCCGACAGTTCCAGCGCCTGTTCGATGCGGTCCACGAGGGCATTGTCCGAGAAAGGCTTCTCGCAGAAGTCGAAGGCGCCGCGCTTGACGGTGTCCACGGCCGTGGGCACGTCGGCATGGCCGGTCAGGAAGATCACGGGCATGCCTGCGATCTGGTTGCGTTCCAGCATGAGGTTGAACAGCGCCAGCCCGCTCATGCCGCCCATGCGCATGTCCAGCAGCAGGCAGCAGGGATTGCGTGGCGGTGGGCGCGACTGCAGCATGGCGTCGAAGGCCTCTGCGCTGTCATAGCATTCGCTGAGCAGGCGGCGCGAGCGCAGCAGCCAGGCCAGCGCTTCGCGGACATCGGTGTCGTCGTCGACGATGTAGACGGTGGCGTCGGGTACAGGTTCCATGGGCCTATTGTTCCATTTGTTCCATTGGTGCCATCTATGCCTGCACCTGCGCAGGGCTGTGCGCCGGCAGCGTGAAGGCGAAGACGGTCCCGCGCGGGCTGTGGGGGCTGTGCTGCAGGTGGCCGCCATGCTGCTCGACCACGGTACGGCACAGGCTCAGGCCCAGGCCCATGCCCTCGTTGCGCGTGGTGAAAAAGGGCGTGAACAGTTGCTCCGCCACATGCTGGGGAATGCCGGTGCCGCAGTCGATGACGGCGAACTCCACCCAGCTGCGGCGCGTGCTGGCGGCCGCACGGCGCACGCGCAGCTGCAGCTCGCGCTCCATGGTCTCGGGCGAGTCCATGGCCTGCATGCCGTTGCGCGCCAGGTTGAGCAGCACCTGCTCGATCATGGTCGGATCGCACAGCACGGGCGGGAGGCCGGGCTCGATGTCGGTGGTCACGCGCACGCCCAGGTTGCGTGCCTGCAGGCTGATCAGCGGCAGCACGGCGTCTATGAGTTCGGCGGCGCCTATGACTTCGCGGGACTGGTCGCGCCGCCGCACGAAATCGCGCACGCTCTTGATCACGCGGCCTGCGCGGTCGGCCTGGAAGCTGATGCGCTCCATGGCCATGCGCAGGTCCTGCAGTTGCTGGCGCAGCCGGGCTTCATGGTCCGAGATGGCGCTGCCCGCACCTGCACCTGTGCCCGTGTCCGTGCCCGTGCCCGTGCCATCGTCGCTCCCCAGCATGTTCAGCGATCCCGTGGCGTAGCTGGAGATGGCCACCAGCGGCTGGGTGAGTTCATGGCTCAGCAGCGAGGCCATCTCGCCCACCGTGGCCAGGCGGGCCGTGGCCTGCAGGCGCTCCTGCGAGGCGCGTGAGATCTCTTCCATGCGCTTTTGCTCGCTGATGTCGATGAAGGCACTCATCCAGCCGGTGTGCTGGCCCTGGGCATTGATCAGCGGCGCCTCGAAGATCAACACCGGAAAGCGCGTTCCGTCCTTGCGCATGAAGATGCTTTCATGGCCCTCGCGCGGCGGCGGGGCGTTGCCGGACAGGCGGCTGTCGCGCCGGCGCGCGTAGATCTCGGCGCGCTCGGGCGGCCAGTAGGGCGCAATGCTCAGTCCCAGCAGTTCCTCGGCCGTGAAGCCCACCATGCTGCAGAAGGCCGGGTTCACATAGCTGATGCGGCCCTGCAGATCGCGCGCGCGCAGGCCCGTGACCAGCGAGTCCTCCATGGCCTTGCGAAAGGCCAGCGCATCGCCCAGATCGCGCTCGGCGCGCAGGCGTCGGCGGTTGTCGCGCACCAGCACGGCGACCACGGACACCAGGGCGATGGACATCAGCGTCACCAGGGCCGTGAGCACGTTGGGGAATACGCTGGGCGCGCGGTGCCAGCTGTCCATGCGCAGCACCAGGGTGCTGCCCGGCAGGTCCAGCAGCTGCTGCGCCGTGAACATGCGCGTGCCGCGCCAGGAGGCGCCCAGCAGGGCCAGGCGCGTGCCGTCCGGCTCGGTGAAGGACACTTCCTGGGTGCGCGGCAGGTTCTTGCTGACCTGGGTGATCAGCAGGCTTTGCAGGCTGTAGGTGCCGATGACAAAGCCGATGATGTGGCCGCTTTGCGTCAATGGCAGGCAGACCTCCATCATCTCCGTGCCCAGGCCTTCGGCCAGCAGCTGGAAGTAGCTGGGCGAGTAGGCCGGGCCGTTGAGGCGGCGCGCGTGGGTGCAGGTCAGCACGGCCTCCGGATGGGTGTTTTGCGTGCGCAGCTGGTCTTCCCACTGCACGTTGCGGTAGGGCGTCTCGGCATGGGAGCGGATCTGCAGGCCCGCATCGCGCCATTCGATGCGCATCAGCTCGCGGCGCACCTGCAGCAGCTCGGCGGCGCGGGTCTTCCACTCGGCAGGGTCGTTGTCGGGCGCGTTCAGCGCCTGCAGGTCCTGCAGGTTGCGGTTGAGGGCGGCGCGTATGTCGGCCACGGCATTGGCGGTGTCGCGCTCCAGCTTGTCCTGGACCTGGGAGGCCTCATAGCGTCCGGCCAGCCAGACCATGGTGATGAGCATGCTGGCCACCAAAGCGACCAGCAGGCTCCACAGCGACCAGCGCCGCCAGGCAGTGCGCCAGCGGCGCCAGGGCCAGCGGCCTTCGGCAGGGGCGGGCGTGGACAGGTGCAGCGGATTCACAGGACGCGGTGCTCCAGGGCCGGCAACTGGCGGCGCACATGCGCCAGGCGCTCGCGCTTGATCTCGCCCAGCACCACGCCTGCACCCTCGGCCTGCTGCGCCAGCACCATGCCCCAGGGGTCGGCCAGCAGGCTGTGGCCCCAGGTGCGGCGGCCGTTCTCATGGTGGCCGCCCTGGGCGGGCGCCAGCAGGTAGGCCTGGTTTTCGATGGCGCGGGCGCGCAGCAGCACCTCCCAGTGGGCCAGGCCCGTGATGTGGGTGAAGGCGGCGGGCACCAGCAGCAGGTCGGCACCCTGCTCGGCCAGTCGGCGGTACAGCTCGGGAAAGCGCAGGTCGTAGCACACGCTCAGGCCCAGGCGCCAGGACTCGCCCTCGCGCGAGGTGATGTCGCAGGTCACGGGCGTGTGGCCGGCCTGGACCACGGCGGCCTCCGTGTAGCGCTCGCGGCCGTTGTCGTAGTGGAACAGGTGGATCTTGTCGTAGCGCGCCACGCATTCGCCCTGGGGCGAGAACACCAGCGAGCTGTTGAGCACGTGGGCATCGTCATCGGCCACCAGGGGCAGGGTGCCGCCGACGATCCACAGCTGCAGCTCGCGCGCGGCGCGGCCCAGGAAGTCCTGGATGGGGCCTTGGCCGAAGCTCTCGCGATAGGCCAGCTTGTCGGTATCGCGCAGGCCCATGGCACAGAAGTATTCGGGCAGGGCCGCGAGTTCGGCGCCCTGCTCGCGCGCCTGGCGCAGCAGGGCCATGGCCTGGTCGAGGTTGGCGCGCACATCGGGTTCCGACACCATTTGCAGGGCTGCGATTTTCATGGGTTCTCTCCTGAAGGGGCTGACTCGGTGGCGGTGGAGGGCGTGCGCGACGGTGTGTCAGAGGGCGTTGCGGCCCGGCGGCGCGGCAAGGCAGTGACCTGGGGATCATCCCAGCTGCCGTCGATGCGGAATTCCTTGGTGGCTGCCGCAATCAGCGGGCCCCGCAGCAGCACCTGCGCCAGAAAGCTGCCCAGGCCGATCACGGGGTTGATGGCCGTGGCCACCAGGGAGGCGGTCATCGCGTTGATCTCGGGCACCACCACCACGTGCAGATTCTGCGTCTCCTGGACCAGGTCTGCCGTGCCTTCCATCAGCACGGCGGCGTTGACGCCCTTCATCTGCATGTTGTTGGTGCGCGCCACGCCATCGGTGATCTGCACATCACCGCGCATGAAGTCGAAGGCAAAGCCGTTGCTGAAGACATCGCGGAAATCCAGCGTCAGCCGGCGTGGCAGCGCCTGCAGGCTGAGCACGCTCAGCAGCTTGGCCAGGCCCGGTTCGGCCTTGAGGAACTGGCCGGTCTGCACATCCAGGTGCATGGAGCCCGAGAGGCTGCGGAAATCGGGCGTGATGGGCGAGCCCGTCCATCCCGCCGAGCCCTGCAGGCTCCCCTTGCCATTGCCCACCACGCCGGGCATGTCAAAGCGCGTGAGCAGCTTGCCCACGTCGCGCAGGTCCAGCTGGAACTGCAGCTGGCTGCGCCCCGGATGCTCGGACTGCCCCTGGGGCAGGCGCCACTGGCCGTTGGCCGTCAGCGTGGCCTCGGGCGTGGAAATGTTGAAGCGCGACAGCTGCCATTCGCGTGCCGCCGCGTTGCCGGGCACGGGGCGGTTGCGGGCCTCGACCTCCAGGCGGCCCAGCGCATGGCCCGACAGGTGCATGTCGTCCACCACGATCTGCAGCGCCGGCAGCTGGCGCGGCCCTTCGTTGAACAGGGCGTCCACGCGTTCGGACTTGGCCTCCGGCACCGTCAGGCGGGACAGCCGGGCGACCAGTTGCCCTTCGGGCTGGGCGTCCGTGCCTTCGCGAAAGCCCACATAGCCATCCAGCTCCTGGGAAGTGAGGTTGCTGTGCCACGAGCCGCCATCGCGCGAAATGCCCGCCACCACATCGTGCAGCTGCCGCCCCTTGGCCTGCAGCTGCTTGACGCGCAGGCTCAGCCGATCGGGAAGGTATTCGCGCGCAGGGTCCGTGGCGGCGTCGGCGGGCTCTGGCCTGGTGCCGCTGGACTGCGGCGCCAGCGCCAGCCAGTCGTCGATATTGAAGAGCGGCAACTGCACATGGGCCTGCACGCCCTGGCCCGAAGTGGGGGCCGTGACCGCTTCCTGGCCGATGAGGATGCTGCCGTGCAGCACGCGGCTGTGCTTGCCACTGATGTCGCGCTCATAGAAGACCGAGCCCGTGTCGCCCAGTTGCACGCTGATCTGGTCGCGCAGCGGGGCATCGGGCGCGGCGAAGCTGGCGGGCGCGGCGAAGCTGGCGGGCGCGAGCTGGTGGCTCACGGCCAACGGCTGGATGGACTCGGCGGCCTTGCCCAGCGGAGCCGGCAGGTTGATGCGCATGCCCTGCAGGCTGGACTGGACCTGGATTTCGGGCGTGCCACGGCGCACCTTCAGCAGCAGGGAATAGGGCGACTGGCCCTCGGCATGGCGGGCCAGGTCGGCCACCCAGCCCAGTTCCCTGGCATCGCGCAGCCCCTGTGCCGTGGCCGTGCCCTGCACCCGCACCTTGACGGACGATTCGGTGGCTGGCGCATTGCGCGCCAGCGCCTGCATGCCGCCATCGGCACGCAGCTCACCGCCCAGGGCCCGCGCCTGCAAGCCGACCAGCGAGAAGCCGGTGTCGGAGAATTTGACGGCGCCACGCAGCTGGCTCAGGTGCGGTGTCTCGTCATCGAGCTGCAGCGAGTTGCCCGCCAGCGTGACCTGCCCGGACACCTTGCTGCGGTCCAGATGGTCGATGGGCAATTGCAGTTGCAGGGCCAGTTGCGCGGCGCCCGTGGCCTCGCTGCCGTCCAGCACGTGCCCGGTCAGCGCCGACAGGGCCGAGGTCTTGACCACCCCCAGCATGTCGGCCAGCGGGCCCTGGCCCTTGGCGGTGACGGCCACCTCGGTGTGGGCCAGGTTGGGAATGCTGGCCTGGATGTCGCGCATCTGCAGCTGCGGATAGCCGGCGAACTGGCCGCGCGCATTGCGCACGGCCATGGAGGAGCGGTCAAACACCAGCTCGCCGGACAGATCGACCAGGGCCGGCCAGGGCGCCTCGCCATGCGTGAGCAGATGGGGCGGCACATATTCATAGTGCACGTCATGCAGCTTGGCCGCGATGTGGAACTCGCCCTGGCTGGGCTTGTCGGCCGGTACGTGGTCCAGGTTGCCGCGCACCTTGAAGTTCACCGTGCTCGCGCGCCCGGCGTGTATAGCCTCGCGCACATAGTGGCGCGCGTCGGCGGGAATCTCCAGCGGCAGGTAGCGGTGCACGCGCGTGCCGTCGGCGTTGCGCAGCTGGCCCTGCAGGTCCAGCACGCCGGGAAAGCGCGGCTGCCTGTCGCTGCCGTCGCCGGTATGCCATTGCGCGCGGGCCTCGCCTTCGGTGTCGTCGTTGGCAAAGCGCAGGCTGGGCACCTGCACGCTGATGGCCTGGCCGCGCAGTTGCCAGCGCAGGCTGGCCTGCAGGCGGTGCAGCGGGATCTCGGGCTCCTCGAACACGCCGGGGAACGACAGCGACGCCGGCCGCTGCTCTGTGCCCTCCATCTCCAGCTGGGCCTGGCCGCCGTCCTGGTCCAGCGAGAAGCGCGCGTTCAGGCCCTTGAGGCCGGGCATGCCCGGCGCCGCGGGGCCTTCGGACGATGCCACGCCGTTGATCGACAGTTGCTGCAGTTCGCCACTGGCCTTGTACTGCTGCAAGGACTCCAGCGGGCCGCGCCAGCTTCCCTGGAACTGGTGCAGGCGGCCGGCCGGTGCCAGATCGGCCAGGTGCTGCTGCACCTGCTCTGGAAGCGGCAGGCGCTGGCCCAGCTGGGCGAGGATGGCCAGGTCAATGCCATCGGCCTGGAACTCGCCGTGCTCACCCAGCGCCCCCTGCGTGCTGGCGCCGGCGGGGTTGTAGCGCGCGCGCAGATTGCCAGCCGGCCAGTGCAGGCCGTCGCCCGTGGAAAATTCCAGGTTCTGCGCAGCGAAGCGCCAGCCGTCCTGGTGTTGTACGCTCAGCCTGCCCGTCAGGGCCTGCAGCTTCAGCGGCTGCAGGTCTTCGCGCCACTGCAGCTGCAGCGCGTTCACGGCCACGTCGGCCATGGCGCCCACGGGCTGGCCCTGGCGCAGGTCTATCCAGGCGCGCAGCGCGCCCCGGCCCTGCTGCAGGCGCAAGCCAGAGGTGTCTATGTACTGGCCGAGCTGGGACAGGTCGATCCGCGTGAACATCGCATGGGCCTGGCCGCTCCAGCGGCGCCAGTTGCCCTCGTGCGTGGACAGCAGCGGCTCGCGGAACAGGCCGGTCAGCATGAAGCGCTTGCCCCAGCCTTCGGGCGGCGTGGCATCCAGGCGCAGTCCGTGGCCCCAGCCCTTGTTGCGCAGCACCAGGTCCACATCGCGCAAGGCCAGCGGCGGAGCCTGGCGCAGTTCGTCCAACCACAGCAGGCTGCCGCCGCGCAGCGCCAGTTCGGTCTGCGAAAACAGCCAGTCGGCGGCGGCATTGTCCCCGCCGGCCGAAGGGCTGATCTCGATGCCGGCCACGAAGACTCGGCCATCGGCCGCGCGGCGCACCACGAGTTCAGGACGGTCTATGTAGATCTGTTCCACGCCCAGGCGCATCAGCGAGCGTGCCGAAACGGCGACCACCACGCTGGGCAGGCGCAGGGCGTCTGCCGAATGTTCGGGGTCTTGCACCACCACGTCGCCCAGCTCGAAGCGGGGGACCAATCCCTCGCTGCGGGCCGTGATGCTGCCTATGCGAACCGGTAGGCCCAGCGTGCGTGAGGCCAGGGATTCCAGCTGAGGACGCCATTCGCCGATTCGCGGCACAATCCAGCCATGGAGCACCCCCCACACGGAGGCGAGGACCAGCCAGAAGGCCAGGACCAGCCCCAGTGACCACCGCGCAAGGCCGGCCATCCAACGGGTCAGGCGTGTGGGGTGCGGTTTCGGTTCGATCATCGGCGGCATCAGCTATGACGGGAATTATGACCGGCGCCCTCAGGGCCTGGGCGGTAACCAAGGGTTGCTGCAATCCCTCTGCGCGTGAGTGGCCGCTTCTTTCGCGTTCCGTATGCAATCCTCAGTTCACGCAATGGCAGGTACGGCCTTGAATGTCCCCGCACAGGCCGCCTATTCCCGTTTTCACCAACGGCTGCACCGTCGCTATGGCGACGAGCTGAGCCTTTTGCCGCCGGGTCCGCCCGAGCGCGCGTCCATGGAGCAGGCCCTGGTGGCACTGCTGGAGCGTGGCCTGGACCTGTCGGCTGCGCTGCGTGTGCTGCGCCAGCTGGTCATGGAGCGCACCATGGTGCTCGACTGCGAGCAGCAGGCGCCGCTGGCCGTAGTCACGCGCGCCGTGACCGAGCTGGCCGAGCTGGCGCTGGAGCGCGCCTGCATCCAGGCGCGCGCCGAGCTCGACGCGCGCCATGGCGCGCCCCAAGGCCCCGACGGCCGGCCAGTGCAGCTGTGGATCATCGGCATGGGCAAGCTGGGCGCACGCGAGCTCAACGTCTCCAGCGACATCGACCTGATCTACGTCTACGAGCAGGACGGCGACACCGCCGGCCTGCCCGATGGGCGCGGGGTGATCTCCAACCACGAGTACTTCGCGCGCGTGGTCAAGGGCATCTACGGCCTGATCGGCGACACCACCGAGCACGGCTTTGTCTTCCGCGTGGACCTGGCGCTGCGTCCCAACGGGAACTCGGGGCCTTCGGCCGTCTCGCTGGCCTCGCTGGAGGAGTATCTGCAGACCCATGGACGCGAGTGGGAGCGCTTTGCCTGGCTCAAGAGCCGCGTCGTGGCGCCCATGGACTGCGTGCGCTCCCAGCAGGTGCAGGCGCTGCGTGCCGTGGTCCTGCCCTTTGTCTTTCGCCGCTACCTGGACTACGCGGTCTTTGATGCGCTGCGCTCGCTGCACCGCCAGATCCGCGAGCATGCGGCGCGGCGCAGCGCGGGCCATCCGGGCCGCTCCAATGACGTCAAGCTCTCGCGCGGCGGCATCCGCGAGATCGAATTCACCGTGCAGCTGCTGCAGGTGGTGCGTGGCGGCCAGTTCCCCGAACTGCGCTGCCGCCCCACGCTGGAGGCGCTGGGCCGCCTGGCGCGCGCCGGCCTCATGAGCCAGGAAGTGGCCGACGCCCTGGGCTCGGCCTACACCTTTTTGCGCCGTGTCGAGCACCGTATCCAGTACCTGGACGACCAGCAGACCCATGTGCTGCCCACCCGCGACGATGACCTGGAATGGATTGCGCGCACCATGGGCTTTGCCGATGCCTGCGCCTTTTTGCACCAGCTCGATGCCCATCGTGAAAAGGTGGCCGAGGAATTCGACACCCTGCTGGGCGGCTCGGCCCAGCCCCAGTGCGGCTCGGGCCGTTGCAACGGCGCGCGCAGCCCCGCCCAGGGCACGCCGCGCGAGATAGACGGCCTCATGGAGCAGTTGCCGCCAGCCCTGGCCGCCCATGTGGCCGACTGGCGCGGCAATGCCCGCATCGCCAACCTGCGCGACGAGGCGCGCGGCCGGCTGTTTCGACTCGTGCAGCGCACGGCGCAATGGGTGGCCGAGCGCAGCGTGCCCGAAGACGCCGCGCTGCGCTTTCTGAACTGGCTGGAGCCGCTGCTGCGCCGTGAAAGCTATCTGGCCCTGCTGCTGGAGCGCCCCGCCGTGCACGAGCGGCTGCTGGACCTGCTGGGCGCGGCACGCTGGCCCGCGCGCTACCTGCAGCAGCACCCGGGCGTGATCGACGAGCTGGCCAACGAAGCCATGCTGGGCGAGCGTTTCTCGCCCATGGACTTCGAGCATGAGCTGGCCCTGCGCCTGGCCGCGCTGCAGGCCACGGGCGAGGACGATGACGAAACCCTGCTGAACCTGCTGCGCCGCGCCCACCATGCCGAGGTCTTTCGCACGCTGGCGCGCGATATCGAAGGCCGCATCACGGTCGAGCAGGTGGCGGACGATCTCAGCGCACTGGCCGACTGCGTGCTGCGGGTGACGGCCAGCTGGTGCTGGAGCCGGCTCAAGAACCGCCACCGCGAGTCGCCGCAGTTCGCCATCATCGGCTACGGCAAGCTGGGCGGAAAGGAGCTGGGCTACGGCAGCGACCTGGACATCGTCTTCGTCTTCGATGACGAAGACGAACACGCCTCCGAGATCTATGCCGCCTTTGTGCGCAAGCTTATCAACTGGCTGGCCGTCAAGACGGGCGAGGGCGACCTGTTCGAGATCGACACCGCGCTGCGCCCCAACGGCAACTCGGGCCTGCTGGTGACCAGCTTCGCCTCCTATGCCAACTACCAGCAGCAGCGCGGCAGCAACACGGCGTGGACCTGGGAGCACCAGGCCATGACGCGGGCGCGCTTCGTGCTGGGCAGTGACGATCTGCAGGCCCGCTTCGATGCCGTGCGCGAGGCTGTGATCACCGCGCCTCGCGACCCCTCGGCGCTGCGCGACGAAATCGTCGCCATGCGCGAACGCGTGCGCGGCGCCCATCCGGTGCGCGGCGGCCTGTTCGATGTCAAGCACAGCCCGGGCGGCATGGTCGATGTGGAATTCGCGGTCCAGTACCTCGTGCTCTCGCAATCGGCCTCGTACCCGGAACTGATGGCCAACCTCGGCAATATCGCGTTGCTGCAGCGCGCCGAACAGGCAGGATTGATCCCGGCCGGCGTAGGCCAGCAGGCGGCCCGGGCCTACCGCGAGCTGCGCCGCCTGCAGCACGTGGCACGGCTGGATGAGCGCTCGGCACAGCTGGTGCCAGGGCAGGCCGAGCCGCTGAGTGCGCCCGTCAAGGCCTTGTGGGATGCGGTTTTCGCCAACGCCGTTGCGGCTTGACGATGTGAACGCAAAGAAGGCGGCTTGCGGCTGCGAACGCCTTCACTTCAGCATCCGTGGAAATTGGCCTACAGCAGGATCGCGGGCATCCTCAAAATGTTACATTTTTCCTGCCCACGACCCCTGGAACTTCTGCAAAAGTAGCTCATCTATTGAACAGCTTGTTGAGAGAGAGTATCCAGACCGAATTTCACGTTGCGAAGCCTCTGGGGCCACAGTCCTGAACTGTTCCGCCCGAAGCGCTTCTCCTCCCTCCCTCTCTTTATTCGTTTCGGGATGCTTCGCAACTTTTTTATGCCAGCAAAAAGGCCACCCATCGGGTGGCCTTTTTGCTTTCCCGGGCTGGTGCGGCGTCAGGGCTGGGGAGGGCGCGTGGCTGCAAAACTGGCACGCTCTGCCAGCTTGGCTTGCAGCGTGGCCAGATTGGGGTGGTCGGTGCGCCAGTCCAGCTCGGGAAAGCGAAAGTCCAGCCAGCCCAGGGCGCAGCCCACGCACACGTCGGCCAGGGTGAAGTGGATGCCGCAGCAATACGGCTTGTCGCCCAGGCCCTGGGACATCACGTTCAGTGCAGCCCGGACCTTGGCAAGCTGGCGGTCTATCCATGCCTGGCAGCGCTGTTCTTCGCTGCGGCCATCCCAGGTGGCTTCGAGGCGGGCCAGCGCCCCGGCATCCAGCAGGCCATCGGCCAGTGCTTCCCAGGTCTTGATCTCGGCGCGCTCGCGCCCCGTGCCGGGGATCAGCTTGCCTACCGGGGAAAGTGTGTCCAGATATTCGACGATCACGCGCGAGTCGAACATGGCATCGCTGCCGTCCATGACCAGGCGCGGCACCTTGCCCAGCGGGTTGCCGGTGCCGGGCGACAGCTCGCGGCTCCAGGGGTTTTCCTCGACGAACTGATAGTCGAGCCTTTTCTCTGCCAGTACGACGCGTACCTTGCGTACGTAGGCGCTGGTGGAGGAACCTATCAGTTTCATGGCAATTTTCCGTGGCGAAGAGGCGGCCCATGGGCGGGCAGCAGATTCTATGCGCTGCCCGGCGATCTCCCCCTCGGCCCCCGTTTTTGCCGCGCGCACCTACAATCACGGCCCATGAATCTGCCGCACATCTCCGCCCTGTCCCCGCTCGACGGCCGCTACGCCGCCAAACTGTCTCCTCTGCGCCCGATCATGAGCGAGATGGGATACATGCACCGCCGCGTGCAGGTGGAGGTCACCTGGTTCATCGCCCTGTCGGATGCCGGCTTTGCCGAGTTCAAGCCCCTGTCCGAAGGCGCGCGCGTCTATCTGCAGGACCTGGTGAAGAACTTCTCCGAGGCCGATGCCGTGGCCATCAAGGACATCGAAAAGACCACCAACCACGACGTCAAGGCCGTGGAGTACTGGATCAAGGGCAAGTTCGACGGCCGTCCCGAGCTGCTCAAGGCCGCCGAATTCGTGCACTTTGCATGCACCAGCGAAGACATCAACAACACCAGCCACGCGCTGCAACTGCGCGCCGGCCGCGACAGCGTGCTGCTGCCTGCAATCTCCGGCATCACGGCCAAGCTGCGCGAGATGGCCCATGCCTATGCTGCCGTGCCCATGCTCAGCCGCACGCACGGCCAGACCGCCAGCCCCACCACCGTGGGCAAGGAAATCGCCAACGTGCTGGTGCGCCTGGAAAAGGCAGCCGCGCGCATTGCCGAGGTCAAGCTCCTGGCCAAGATGAACGGCGCCGTCGGCAACTACAACGCCCACCTTTCCGCCTGGCCCGAGTTCGACTGGGAAGCCTTCAGCAAGAACGTGATCGAGTCGCCGGAACCCCAGGGTCTGGGCCTGAGCTTCCAGCCCTACTCGATCCAGATCGAGCCGCATGACTACATGGCCGAGCTGTTCGACGCCATCGCGCGCGCCAACACCATCCTCATCGACTTCTCGCGCGATGTCTGGGGCTATGTGTCCCTGGGCTACTTCAAGCAGCGCCTGAAGGCCGGCGAGATCGGCTCCTCGACCATGCCGCACAAGGTCAACCCCATCGACTTCGAGAATGCCGAAGGCAACCTGGGCCTGGCCAACGCCCTGCTCAAGCACCTGGCCGAAAAGCTGCCCATCTCGCGCTGGCAGCGTGACCTGACCGATTCGACCGTGCTGCGCAACATCGGCGTGGCCATGGGCTATGCCACGTTGGCCTACAGCTCGCTGATGACCGGCCTGAACAAGCTCGAACTCAACGAAGAGCGCCTGCAGGAAGACCTGGACAACGCCTGGGAAGTCCTGGCCGAGCCCATCCAGACCGTGATGCGCCGCTACGGCGTGCAGGGCGCCTACGAAAAGCTCAAGGAAGTCACGCGCGGCAAGACCGTGCAGGCCGAAGACCTGCACCGCCTGATCAACGGCCTGGAAATCCCCCAGGCCGACAAGGACCGCCTGCTGGCCATGACGCCTGCCTCCTATGTGGGCAAGGCGGCCGAGCTGGCGCGCCGCGTCTGAGTTGATGCAGGCCCATGGTGCCGGCACTTCGGCGCGATCCAACAATTTCGACGCGCTGAGACTGCTGGCCGCACTGCTGGTCATCTGGAGCCATCAGTTCGCGGTCATGGGCTTGCCGGTTCCCCAGCTCCTGCACAACGAGCCCGGGGCGCTGGGCGTGGTCATCTTCTTTGCCATCAGTGGCTATCTCGTCACCTTGTCCTGGCTGGCTGACCCGCATCTGGGGCGCTTTGCGGCGCGCCGGGCACTGCGTATCTGGCCCGGCCTCATCGCAGCCGTCCTGCTCTGCGCTTTCGTGCTCGGGCCCTTGGTCACCACCTTGCCCTTGAAGGCCTATCTCGCGCATCCATTGACGTGGGACTATCTGCGCAACCTGTGGCTGGACACACAGTTTGCGCTGCCGGGCGTATTTGATGGCAACGTGCTGGCTTCATCGGTCAATGGCCCCTTGTGGACCATCCCGCTGGAAGTGGGCTGCTATGCCTTCCTTGCTGCAGCCGGAGCCCTGGGTGTGATGCGCTGGCCCTGGGTTGCTCCCCTGGCATTTCTTGCGCTGCTTTTGGGCATGCAGTGGCACTACAGCCCAGCGCCGGGTGCTGCCATGCCTGCCTGGTCGTTCGGACTGCAATACGGCATGGTGTTCGCGCTGGGCGCGACGCTGGCCTGCTGGCGCCATCTGTGGATAGAGCGCCGCCCGTTGGCGATGACTGCAATGCTGCTGCTGCTTGCCGTCCTCTACTTCAAAGGCCCGGCGATCATTGCGGGCCAGGCACCCTTGCTGGCGCTTGCAGTTTTTTCCGTGGTGGCAGGATCGGCATCCACGCCCCTTCTCAAGCATGCAGGGCATTTCGGCGATTTCTCTTACGGCCTGTACATTTACGCCTTTCCCGTGCAGCAGCTGGTGGTCTGGCATTTCGCGGACCGGCTCGGCTATGGCGCAGCTCTGGCCTGCACCGTGGCCGGCACGGGCCTGCTGGCCGTGCTGTCCTGGCATTTGCTGGAAAAGCAGGCACTGACCTTCAAGCCTGCCCGGCCCGCTTCGGGTGCTCCCAAAATCCCTTCGTCGCATGTGACGGGCTGACCCTCACCTGCCGAACTACCTGTCTCATGGCCCTCAAATCCACCATCTTCAAGGCGAACCTGTCCATCGCCGACATTGACCACGGCTACTACGCCGACCATGCGCTGACCCTGGCTCGCCATCCCAGCGAAACGGACGAGCGCATGATGGTGCGCCTTGTGGCCCTGGCCCTCAATGCCCACCAGCTCAGCGACATGTGCAACGGCGACGGCACGCTGGCCTTTGGCGCGGGCCTGTCCGATCCCGAGGATCCCGATGTCTCGCTGACCGACTTCACGGGAGCCAAGCGCCTGTGGATCGAGGTCGGCCAGCCCGAGGAAAAGCCCATCGCCAAGGCATGCAACAAGTCCGATGCCGTAGTGCTCTACGCCTTCCACCATGCGGCGGAAGTCTGGTGGAAAGGCCTGGAAGGCAAGCTGGCACGACTGAACAAGCTGCAGGTCTGGCGGATTCCCTCCGAAACCTCCCAGTCGCTGGCGGAGCTGGCCGAGCGCAGCATGCAACTGCAGGCCACCATCCAGGAAGGCGCATTGACGCTCAGCAGCAATCTGGGCACGGTCTTCATCGAGCCGCTGCGCTGGAAGTAGCCGGGCACTGGCCCAAGCAAGCCACTGTCTCAGTCAGGCACCTGCATCCGGACGGCCTGGGCGAAGGACTTCACCGTCCAGCCCGCGCCCAGCAGCATGCGGCGAGTGGACAGCCGGTCCATGACATCGTCGGGCACATTGCAGCCCAGATGGATCAGCGACTTGCTCTCCGTGATGCCCACATAGCGGCCGTCATAGCTGCGCGCCAGATGGTTCCACAGGCCGTGTGCACCCGGCGACTGGCGTGCGCCGCTGACGAGGCAGGTGCCCGTATCGAGCACGCTGCGGTAGACGGCGCTGGCGATGCCGCGCCGCTGGTAGTCCGGCGCAAAGCGCGAATGGGGCGAGCGCACGCGGCGGTCGGTGCGCTTGTCCACTTCGACCAGGCGATTGAACACCGTGTAGCCGGCCAGGCAGCGCCGCTCCATATCCTCCACGTAGGCAAACCATTCGCCGTCGGCCTCCCGCCAGTGCAGCTGGAACTGCGGATCGTGAAGCGGACGTCGCTCCAGGCCGTGCAGCTTGTTGCCGGGCTGGTACAGGCGCTCATGAATGGCTTCGAGCTCGCCCTCCACCAGCGGCTGCATCACGTCGATGCGCAGTTCGGTGACGTGGTGCGGCCGCAAGCGGGCCGAGGCGCGATGCGCCGCGGCATCACGCAGATGGCGCCAGAGGGAGGAAAACGAGGGCCCGGCTGGGGCAAAGGCTAGACAGGTCACGGCAAAGCTCGCTTTGTCGGCAGGCCTTGTGGCCCGGCAGACGCGTGAAAACCCAACCGTCTTCAGTTTCAAGGTGAAGGCGGCGCAAGAAGAGCGGATTCAGTGAAGCGACGCTGCCCGGTTCCGCGCAGGGCAGCGCATCAAGACCGTGCGGCCTGTCTGGGGCCGATGTTCAGCCGCGCTGCATCGCGCTCGCGCAGGCGAGCGGCCGTGGCAGGCCAGGCCTTGCTGGCCGGCACGCGCGTGCTCCCCGCATCACTTGCCGTGAGGCGCATGCAGGGGCGGGGGCGGCGGTGGCTGGAAGCAGCGGTCTGCAGCATGGGGACTGATGTTAGGCCGCCTGCAACATCGCACTGGTTCGGTGCGATATACGGCAATCAGCCGGGTTTGCGCGATATGTCCGCGCGCTCGGCCGCACGCTCTGCATAGCGGGTAAAGCGCCAGGAGTCGCCTTCTGTCGTGATCCTGCGCCATACGGCGCGCTTCTGTGGTGGCTCCATGGCGGTCCACATCTGCACTTCGTCGAAGCTGCGGCCACAACCCTTGCATTTCTCGTCGCCCTGGCTGGTGGAGCAGATGGCGATGCAGGGCGTATCGGGGGTCGTGTCGTACCAGGCCAGCCAGGCTGCCATGGCGTGCGAGGGAAAGCCCTCAACCTGCACTTCGGTCTCATGCCAGAAGATCATCAGCGCGTACACCTCGGCCAGGGCCCGTACTTCGGGCTGCAGCAGCACACCATCCGGGGACGGGTGGCGCTCTCGCCAGTAGTTGATGGCGGCTTCGATATCGGTGATGTGCAGTGCGGTCATGGACGGGCAAGGGGAAGGGACAGCGATGATAAGGCGCATGCCAGTCCTCGGCCGGGCACTGCTGCAACACTCCATCAGCTTCAGGGTTGCTATGAATAGTGAAGCGTTGGGGGCAGATGTATAAAAGGAGTGCGGGATGTGTTGCTTGTGCTTTCCGTGGAATTGAAGGGTTTTTTTACTTGCGTGCCGCAGCGGCTTTGTGTTGCAATCCGCAGGTTCGAAGGGGAGTAGCTCTCTGCCGGCAGGGGTGGTTGCAAAGCCACCGCGCCGGCATCGGAATGGTCGTCAATACGAAGCGCAAGCTTCCGGCCTTCCGGGCTGCGGTGCATACCGCAGCCGAGCAAGACCTTTGATGGACCTGATGACGGTCGATCAAGGTGTTCTCCCCTGAGCCAGGCATGTCCTTGCCCGGGTAGGCGCTGTGTCGTCGCATCGGTCTTTCTGTGCTGGTGGGTGTTTCTCCAGGAGGGAGGAGTTCTCGCCGGCCGTACTCAACAGCGAGGACCTTATGGACTTGGACTTTCTGACTCACGCCCCGTTCTGGGTGGCCCTGGGCCAAATCATCATCATCGACATCCTGCTGGGCGGGGACAACGCGGTCGTGATCGCGCTGGCCTGCCGCAAGCTGCCGCCCGCGCAGCGCAAGAAGGGCATCATCTGGGGCACGGCTGGCGCCATCATCCTGCGCGTCATCCTGATCGCCTTCGCGATGACGCTGCTGGCGCTGCCCTTCCTGAAGTTTGTCGGCGCACTGCTGCTGGTGTGGATCGGTATCAAGCTGATTGCGCCTGATGAAGATGGCCATGACAACATCCAGGGCAGCGACAAGCTGCTGGCGGCCATCAAGACCATCATCGTCGCCGACTTGGTGATGAGCGTGGACAACGTGATCGCCATCGCCGGCGCCGCACAGAGCTCGGGCGAACACCAACTGCTGCTGGTCGTGCTGGGTCTGTTGATCTCCATCCCCATCATCGTCTGGGGCTCGCAGCTCGTGATCAAGCTGATGGAGCGCTTCCCCATCATCATCGTGGCCGGCGGCATGCTGCTGGGCTGGATTGCCGGCGGCATGCTGGTCACCGACCCCGTCTTCGCCAATACGGAGAAGTGGGACTGGATGGTCAAGCTGCCCCAGACCGACATGCTCAAGTACGGTGCCAGCGTGTTCGGAGCCCTGCTGGTGCTGGCACTGGGCAAGTACATCGCTTCGCGCCGTCCTGCTCCCAAGGCGGATGCCCACGGAGCTTGATTTCCTGAAAAGTTGAGGTTGGCGCCGGGTTGGCCTGTCTGGCCTCCCGCGCCGATTCGCGACAATCCAGTGCAAGGGCGGCTTTGACCGCCCGCCTGTCCCACCCCGCAAACCCAGTTCGACAAGGACTTGCTTTGAACCCCATCATCGTCTACGTGGATGACGCTTCCTACGCCCTGCCTCTGGTCCAGGCCCTGGCCGCCTCGCCGCAGGCCCAGTCCTCGCACTGGTTGCTGGTGGCCTGCGCACCGCGCATAACCCACCGTGTCAGCAAATGGGTGAGCCACAGCGCACGCGAAAGCTGGCGCGGCAAGTGGGCCGACAAGCTGTTTGCCCAGTTGCTGCCGGTGTTCGGTGACAGTGCAGGCCGAATCACGCCGGTGCTGGCCAAGGGGCCGCTGGCCGAACTGGTGGCCCAGCTCCAGCAGGAGCATGGCGCGGCCCAGATCGTCGATGCGCGCCGCCCCAAGCAGGAAGCCACGGCCCCAGCCGTGGCGCCTGCAGCCCCGCTGGGCCGGCGCTGGAATCTTCCGGGAACGCTGGCGGCCATCGGCGCGCTGATGGGCCTGGTGTTCGAGGAAGCGATGGTCTAAAGGCTGGCATCTGCCTGGCTGCTCTGGTCAGGCGATCACTGTCAGGACGGCATCCCGGAAAACGGGATGCCGTTTTTCATGGAGTTCTCCGGTCCACGGTTCCCAGTGCGCCGCCTCAACCCGGATCTGCCGGCTGCTGCTATGCTGCCCGCATGAAAATCCTGATCAAATGGCTGCTCAGCGCCGGTGCCCTGCTGGTCGTGGCCTATCTCTATGGCGGCGTGCAGGTCAACAGCTTCAGTTCGGCCATGATCGCGGCGCTGGTCATCGGCCTGCTCAACGCGGTGCTGCGGCCCATCCTCGTGGTGCTGACGCTGCCCGTGACCATCGTGACGGTCGGGCTGTTTCTCTTCGTGGTCAACGGACTGATGTTCTGGGCAGCCTCGGGCCTGCTCAGCGGCTTTCATGTCGCGGGCTTCTGGGCGGCCATGCTGGGCGCGCTCATCTACTCGCTGCTGGGCCTGGCCATCGAGTCACTTCTCGCGCGCCTGTTCCCTTAGCAGCTCCTCCACGGCACGCAGCCGCGTGTCCACGATGGAGGCTTCAATGAAATCCACCTTGGGCCCGCCCTTGCGGGCCAGTTCCTGCGCTGCCTTGAAGCGATCCACCGCGGCCGCATAGTCGTAGTGCGCGACCTGGGCCTCGGCCTCGGCGCGCAGCGCGCGCAGCTCCTGGCCCTGAGAGCGCTGAACCTGGGCCAGCAGTTGCCAGGCGCTGGCATCGCGCGGGTGGTCCGTCACCCAGGTCTGCAGCGGGCCTGCCATGCTGGCGGCGCCCTGCTCGCGCAGCAGGATCTGTGTGCGCATCAGCAGCTCGGGCCGGCGCACCGCACGGCTTTCGACCACATTGACGGTGGCCAGGCTGGGGCCGCTTTCCGTTGTCTTGGCGGGGACGGATTCCGTGGGACTGGCCTGGGCAGGTGCGGCTGCAGGCAGGTAGAGCGGTGGCAACGCCTGCAACGCGGCGCCGGGCTTGCCGGCTGTCAGCTCCAGTTCGGCCTGCAGCAGCTTGGCCTGCCGCAGGGCGCCGGGATCGGCGGCCGTGGCCGCTTGAAGGCGCCCGGACATTTCCCGCGCCTCGGCCCAATCGCGCAATTGCACGGCGCTCAGCGTGGCGGCATACAACTGTGCCACCTGCTGGGTCGGTGTTTGGCTGCCAAAGCTGGTGGAGCGCGGCAGCTCGGCCCACTGGCGCAGCACGTCCACGCCCGGGCGCGACAGCACGCGGGCCCGTGCGGCCATCATCACGTGTTCCAGGGAAGGGGCGGGCGCGGGCGCAACGCCGCGCGGCAGGCGTGAATGCATGTCGGCCATGCGCTCCGTGGTCAGCGGATGGCTGCGCAGATAGGGCCAGCTGCCGTTGTCATTGAGCCTATTGGCCTGCTGCAGCTTGTCGAACATGGTGACAAAGCCCTGCGGCGCAAAGCCCGCAGGCGCCATCAAGCCATAACCCATGCGGTCGGCCTCGCGCTCCATGTCGCGAGAGAAGTTCAGCTGGTTCTGCACGGCCAGCGCCTGGCCGCCCATCATCATCGCCATGGCGGCATCCGGGCTGCGGCTGGCGGCCAGGGCGCCCAGGATCATCGAGCCGATCATCAGCGGCGTCTGCTTGCCCTGCTGGGCAATGAGACGCGCAATGTGGCGCTGGGTGACGTGGCTCAATTCATGCGCCAGCACCGAAGCCAGTTCGTCGCGCGTGCTGACCACGCCGATCAGTCCCAGGTGCACTCCCAGATAGCCGCCGGGCAGCGCAAAGGCGTTGACCGAGCGGTCCCGCCCCAGCAGGATCTCCCAGGCAAAGCGCTCTTCCAGCTCGTCCGACAGCTCGCCCCGCGTGCGCGCCGCATCGACCAGGTGCTGCCAGATGCCTTCCACATACTCCTGCAGTACCGCATCGTCGATGTAGTCCGGATCGCGGTACAGCGAGCGGATGATGCGGTCACCCAGGCGCCGCTCGTCACTGGTAGTCGTGGCTGCGCCATCGCCCAAGGTGGGCAGGCGCAACTGGGCCTGTGCGGGTGCATGCGTTGCGATGGTGAGAGAGGCCGCCAGCAGCTGCAGGCCAACGGCGATACGTGTCTTCAGGCGTGATGGGCGCATGGGCAGGTAAGAACCAAGGGGCCGGGCCCGTGCATAGTCACGGGGCGGTGGAACACCCCACTATGATGCCTCGGTTCGCCGAACGTTCATGGCAGGACTGACCAGCGTGTCAGGACTGGCGTAGACCGGCCCGTGCATTTTCAGGAGCTTCCATGTCTTCCCTCACCCACTTCGATGCCCAGGGCCAGGCCCACATGGTCGACGTCGGCGCCAAGCCCGCAACCCACCGCATCGCGGTCGCCGAGGGCCGCATCACCATGCAGCCCGAAACCCTGGCCATCATCCAGAGCGGCACGGCCAAGAAGGGCGACGTGCTGGGCATTGCACGCATCGCCGGCATCATGGCTGCCAAGAAGACCAGTGACCTGATTCCTCTGTGCCATCCGCTGGCGTTGACGCGGGTGGCTGTGGAGTTTGAGTTGCTGCCCGAAACGTCTTCCGTCCGCTGTCTTGCCACCGTGGAGACCATTGGTCCGACCGGGGTGGAGATGGAGGCGCTCACGGCCGTGCAGGTGGCCCTGCTCACGGTCTATGACATGTGCAAGGCGGTGGACAAATCCATGGTGATGGAGGAAGTGAGGGTGGTGGAGAAGCGGGGGGGGAAGTCGGATTCATCCCGGCAATGATTGGTATGCGTTGATGCCGTTGGTACGGGTTTGGGTGCCAATTTTATTTAGCCGCGGATGCAACCTTATTAAAATAGGGGTTCAGAGATGCTAAAGTTTTTTCAGACAAAACATGTAAAGATGTTTGGTAAGTATTTGGCGGGCTTCATCATGGGGGAGCTCAATTCTTCCCATATGAAGAAAGATGCTAAGTTCATGGAGAAAGCACAAAAGACCTTAGTCAAGGCAGATCGATTGGTGCAGAAATTCAAGCTGGAAAACAAGCTGAATTTCTATCAGCGCAGTCAACTTGCCAATAGTTTTTTGTGGAGCCTGCGTGATGAGGGCTGCCCGGAAGCATATGCCAGCCAGTTGACGGACTGGTTAGTGATGCAGATGCAATAATCTGATCTGGAAGCGATATGAAGAAGATTCTTGCCTTGCTTTTTGGTAGATCTAAAAATGAAGGAAAGGTAGCAGATGTACAGGTTGAGACTACCGTTGTATCTCGAAATTTTCGTCTGCAAGCCAATCAAGCCGTCGCACAAGAGCGTTGGGATGTTGCTGCGCAACTGTATGAGAAAGCCATTGCAGAAAGCCCCACTGAGGCTTCATTATTGGTGGGCCTTGGATTCAGTAATCTGGAGGCCGGCAGACCCAAGCAAGCGTTGGCCGGCTTATCGCAGGCTACACGGCTGCTGCCGCATAGCCATGATGCCTGGTTTCTGATGGGCAAAGCACAGATGGTGCTGGGTCTTGAGGAGGAAGCGGCGACGAGTTGGAGCAGGCTGCTGGAGGTTAATCCGGATTTTTTACCGGTCTATCCGGATTTTCTGCAGTTGCTTCTTCGCTTGGGACGGCCTCGGGAGGCCATGGATATCATGCTGAACGCCGTGGAGCGAGCACCTGAATGCTTTGAATACCAGCTATACCTTGCCAACCTTTTATTCTGCTCTCACCAGAGTGAAGCAGCAATTCCTCACTATCTGGCAGCGTTGAAAATCAAGCCTGGATCTGCCGCAATTATCGCCAATCTTGGAGTCACTTATCGACAAAGTGGAGATTTGGAGAATGCCCTGATTTACGCGCGTCAAGCCATTGAAGTCGATTCCGGTGTTCCGGAGTTTTTTAGTAACTATTTATTTTTGCTTCAATCGGCATCAAGTATTGATGTTGAGGAAAAGTTTCTTGAACATAGGCGCTATGCAAGTATATTCGAGGATCCGCACAAAGATTCTTGGCCTGTGCACCAAAATCTGCGTGATTGCGCAAGAATTTTGAGAATAGGCTATGTGTCCGGTGATTTCTGCGATCATGCCTTGAGATTTTTTATTGAGCCTGTGCTGAAAAACCATGATCATGATAGTTTTGAGATTCACTGCTACTATACCAATCCTATCGGGGATGAGCATACCGAGAGGCTAAAGACACATGCAGATCGTTGGGTAGATTGCGGGGGATGGAGTGACGATGATTTGTTCAGTGATATTTTCGAGCATCGTATCGATATATTGCTGGATCTGTCTGGGCATACGGCCAACAATCGGTTGCCAGTGTTCGCAAGAAGACCTGCCCCTATACAGATGACATGGTTGGGATACCAGTCGACCACGGGTCTTACCGCGATCGACTGGCGTATCACCGACCATAGTTTGGATCCGGAGGGGGTGACTGATAGATTCAATAGCGAGCGCTTGTTGCGCCTGCCTGCTGCAGGAGTTTTCGCGATGGATGATCGTCGGCCGGTATTTCAAGAGCTACCTTGCCTTAAGGGAGAGCCATTTACCTTCGGTTGTCTGCACAACCCTTCCAAAGTCAGTCTGAGCGTGCTGGATGCCTGGGCAGAGATTCTCGTGCGGGCATCGACAGCCCGTCTGTTGCTAGGGAACTCAACGTCCCTATATGCTGAAAAGGTCCGCCTGCATATGCAGGCGCGAGGCGTGGATACCGATCGGTTGATATTTGTGGAGCGTTTGCCATTGCAGGGCTATTTGGAATTGCATGGGCGCATTGACTTGATGCTAGATACCTTTCCTTATAATGGTGGAACCACTACCTTGCATGCAGTTGGGATGGGAGTGCCAACGATCGTGCTAACCAGTAATAGTGCCATATCGCGTGTTGGAGATTCCATAATGCGAGGTTATGGGTTATTCGATTTTTGTTGTCAAGATATCGACGATTACATCGCAAAGGCTGTTCAATGGAGTGAAAATCTGGAGGAATTGGCTTGTATCCGAAAAGTGTTGCCGGCTAAGGTTGATAAGGCGAATAAGGAAATGGCGCTGATTTTAACTCGCAGCCTGGAGGCATCTTGGCGAGAGATATGGTGCAAGTGGTGTCTATCTCTCGAGTCTTCAGTTAAATAACTCGCCGAATTTTAAGACTGGCTAACTCCACCGATCCACGAAGTGCACATAGATCATCGCCGCTGCCAGTTTCAGCAGCGCTTCGTGGATATCCAGTCGTCTTTCAAAGCGGATTCGCAGCTTGCCAAAGTCTGCAAACCAGCTGTGTGTCCTCTCCACCACCCACCGGTGCTTGCCCAGCCAGCCGCTCACTGCTCTCAATGCCTCGCTGCCTTAGGTGGGCTCGGCAACGCTTGAAGTCGTAGCATTTGTTGGCGTGTGGCTTGGCTGGTCTTTTACGGGGACGCCCTGGCAAGCCTGTAATCGCAGGAATCGCGTCCACGCACTTCTCGAACATCTTGGAGCCTTGCCTATTCGCACCGCTGACCAAGATCACTAGAGGAATGCCCCTGGCATCTACGACGATGTGTCGTTTGGAGCCGAGCTTGCCTCTGTCCGTGGGGTTGGGGCCCGATTCCTGGCCCTCTGGGACTTGGTACCGAGGAGCCATCAATGCTGGCCCGGCTCCAGTCGATCTGCTCATGTTCACGCAAGCGAGTCAGCATGGCTTGGTGCAACTGCTCCCATAAACCAGCGGCATTTCAGTCGTGCAGGCGTCTCCAGCAGGTCATGCCGCTGCCGTACCCAAGAGATTGGGGAAGGTCTTCCCATGGAACGCCTGTTTGCAGCACGAACAAGATGCCGTTGAGGGCTGCCTCATCGCTGACTGCGAGCTTGCGCGCACCGCCTTTGGCAGAAGGGAATGAGGGACTGTAGCTGCCGCCACAGTTCTTTGCTTACGGAACGTCGTGCCATGAGGGCAGCGAGCATAATCGTTCTGAGGGGCCTCTGGGGAAGTGGTGTTAGCCACTTTAAATAAGAAGCGGTTGTTAAGCGAAAAAAGGCAATACGCGAGAGCGTATTGCCTTTTTTATTTACTTACGGACTTGGCGTCTGCGAAAGATGCTAGGGATTAGCGGCATTCGGCAGGAGCGTACTTAGCTTTGATAGTACCAGCTTGACCGACTCCAGTAGAATCTGCTGCACGGCAGTTCCAGCTAATGGAGCCGCTAGTGGGAATATTGGAGGCAGTGGAAGTTCCGCCAGAGAAAGCTGTACCACCAATTTTTGGTCCATCGATGGGGTTCAGAATAAGAGTGCCGCCACCAGCCACGCCTGACGCGTAAGTGATAGTGATATAACCCGCACCTTCATTGATTTCGACCTTCTCGACGTTGTTCGTCTTATTAGGAGCGATCCAGCCGGCAGCGTACGGCTTACCATTTGCTGCGTTTTCCGCTACGGCAACTTTGGCTGCAGATGCAAGGGATAAGCCTTCCGTTGCCTTTGCCCGAGTCGTGTAATCCTGATAAGCCGGCAGCGCCACGGCTGCCAAAATGCCGATGATCGCCACAACGATCATCAATTCGATCAAGGTAAAACCTTGCTGGATGGAACGCTTCATGAACTTCTCCTCATAGGGGTTGATTGCATGCTCTACTGAGCAAGAGCCGTGCCAGTCGCTCCAGGGGGCCAAGGTCCACGTCTATGTATGGTTTGGTTGCAACTGACACGGTTGGACGCCATTCTCTGACAAATTGATCCACTTGTTGTGACGTTTTTGTCAGAGATCGTGCGCTTGCTACAGACGTCACGCCAAGCTTGTCGGCGGGGTCGAGCTGGTTCCTTACGCCACCAGGAACTGCATCTGCGTGCCTGCCAGCTCCACCGTGTCTCCGTGCTGCAGTGGCATGGGGCGGCGGCCGATTTCCTGGCCGTTGAGCTTGAGGCTGAGGGCGTCACCTTCCAGCTGGGCGAGCACGAAGCCGTGGTGCTTCTGGGTGATGGAGGCGACCGCCACGCCGGGCTTGCCCAGGGTGGTGACGACTTTGACCAGCGGGACTTCGCGGCCAGCGGCGTTGCCGTTGAGCATGCGGATGGCAGCCTGGCGCGTGGCCAGGCCGGCCATCGAAGGCGGCAGGGTGTGATCGAAGCCTGAGGGGGTCTGGGTGCTGAACTGTGATGGCAGGTCTTCCGCCAAGGGGGCTGGGCGGGTTGCCTCCACTGCTGCGGCAATGGCCGCCAGTGCCGAGCGCGAGGAGGCGCTGACCTGCTGCTGCACGAAGCGGATCTTGTACTTGCCGATGTCCAGCAGGTCGCCGTGGTTCAGGGTCTGGCGCAGTATGGGCTGGCCGTTGACATAGGTGCCGTTGGTGCTGCGCAGGTCTTCGATGATGACGGTGCCGTCGACGATGCTGAGAACGGCGTGCTCGCCGCTGACGGCGAGGTTGTCGATCACGATGTCGTTGTAGGGGCGGCGTCCCAGCGTGGTGCGCTCCTTGGTCAGCTGCACTTCCTTGATGACGGCGCCGTCGATGGAGATGACCAGGGTCGGCATGCTCAAAATTCCTTTGTTATGCCCGGCTTGCACTGCACTGGGTGATCCGGAGCTGGGGTCTATCCAACTATTATGTCTGCGGCCCGGGCACGCCGGAGTCCGTCATCGTATTTGATACAGGCTATGGCTTGTCTTTGACCGATTGTTGGGTGCGCAATCATTTTTGACAATTGGAACCTGGGGTTTCTGCGCACGCAAGCGCGTCCATCGGATGGGTTCTGCCGTCGATCCCTGCGCTCTGTCTGGGCTCAATCGATGGCAGCGCAGGCGGCAGAGGGCGGGTTGCCCTGGAGTTCGATGAGCGCTGCGCTGATGTTGTCGTTTCCGCCTGCTTCATTGGCGGCCGTGAGCAGCGAGGTCAGCAGCACGGGCAGCGGGCTGGACTGCTTGAACAGTGCGGCAATGGCGTCGTCATCGAGCATGTCGGTAAGGCCGTCGGAGCACAGCAGGATGCGGTCGCCAGGCTGCAGCGGCCATTCATTGAAGTCGGGTGTGACGTCCTGGGTCACGCCCAGGGCCTGGGTGAGCAGGTGGCCCAGGCCGGACTGCCGGGCTTCGTGGTCCTGGATGCGGCCTGCATCGATTTCTTCCTGGAGCCAGGTGTGGTCCCGGGTCAGGCGCAGCAGTTGGCCATCGCGCCATCCATAGGCCCGCGAGTCGCCGAGGTGGGCCAGCATCAGCAGGCCGGGCAGCAAAGCGGCTGCGATGACGGTGGTGCCCATGCCGCGGCAGCCGGGTGTTTCCTGGGCGGCGGTGAGGATGGCGGCGTTGGCCAGGTTCAGGGCATTGGCAAGTGACTGCTGCAATTCCTGGCGGGCCTGCGGCGTGTTGGCCACGGGCGCCTCGGTGGTGGTGCTTTGCAGCGCCACGGATACCAGGCTGATGGCCATGGCGCTGGCGACTTCGCCGGCGTTGTAGCCGCCCATGCCATCGGCCAGCACGGCAATGGGCCAGGGCTGGGCGCTGGGGTGGATGGTGACGGCGTCCTCGTTGTTGTCACGGCGCCGGCCCACATCGGTGCGTGCAACCATGGCGCAGTACTGGGCAGGAGCTTGCTGCCGGGTGGGTTGGTCCGGGATTTTGGGGGCGCTGGGCATGGTGGCAAAGGACGGATTCGGCGGTGGTGCCATCAGTCCCTGGTGTGCAGATGCAATGGTGAAGACCGGTGCACAGCGTAAATGAAAACAGTGCGCGCAAGTGCCCGGAATGCGCGGGCGCAACGGCTCGTCAGCTTGACGCCACATCAAGATGGGTCCTCACAAAGCAAAAACGCACTGCCGGGGCAGTGCGTTCGTGATGCGGCGAAGGTGCTGCCTGCGGCAGCGTCAGGCCTGGGCTGCGTGCTTTGCGCCTGAGCGCGCCTGCAGGAACTTGCCAATGCCCACGACCAGCACGGCGCCGGCTGCGGCCGCCACATAGTGCAGCCAGGGGTGGCTGATGGCGTAGCCGTGCAGCAGGCGGTCGTTGACGATGGTTTCTCCGCCGACCCAGCCGATCAGTGCGGCGCCCAGCGTGATGATGACGGGGAAGCGCTCCATGAGCTTGATCATCAGCGTGGAGCCGAAGATCACCAGCGGGATGCTGATGGCCAGGCCCAGGATCAGCAGGACCATGTTGCCCTGCGCAGTGGCGGCCACGGCGATCACGTTGTCCAGGCTCATCACCAGGTCGGCGATCAGGATGGTGCGGATGGCGACCATCATGCTGCCATGGCCCTTGGATTCGCCTTCATCATCTTCTTCGCCGGTCAGCAGCTGCAGGCCGATCCACAGCAGCAGGCAGCCGCCCACGATCTGCAGGAACGACAGCTCCAGCAGCTTTGCCGCGACCACGGTCAGGATGATCCGCAGCACCACGGCGGCGCCGGAGCCGAACATGACGGCTTTCTTTTGCTGTGCGGGAGGCAGCGAGCGTGCTGCGAGGGCGATGACGACGGCGTTGTCGCCAGACAGGATGATGTTGATCCAGACGATCTTCAACAGGCCGATCCAGAAATCGGCGCTTTGCAGGTATTCCATGGTTTCTCCGCTGTTATGAGTTGAAAAGCGCCAGGGCGGTAGCCTCTGGCGCTTTTTCTTTTTTGGAGTCGTCAGTGTAGGGCGGACTTGCCGCCTTACCGATTCGTAATTCTGCGTAATTTCTTCCTGGAGCGAACCCTGGATGTCACGCAGAACCGGTGCCGCTTAGATCAGGCCCTTGAGCAGGCGGCCCATTTCGGAGGGATTGCGGGTGATGACGAAACCGCACTCTTCCATGATGGCCAGCTTGGCGTCGGCCGTGTCGGCACCGCCGGAGATCAGCGCGCCGGCGTGGCCCATGCGCTTGCCGGGAGGGGCGGTGACACCCGCGATGAAGCCGACGATCGGCTTCTTCATGTTGTCCTTGCACCAGCGGGCAGCTTCGGCTTCGTCGGGACCGCCGATTTCGCCGATCATGATGACGGCGTCGGTGTCGGGATCGTCGTTGAAGGCCTTCATCACGTCGATGTGCTTGAGGCCGTTGATCGGGTCACCGCCGATGCCCACGGCCGACGACTGGCCAATGCCCAGTTCGGTCAGCTGTGCCACGGCTTCGTAGGTCAGTGTGCCGGAGCGGCTGACCACGCCGACGCGGCCCTTCTTGTGGATGTGGCCGGGCATGATGCCGATCTTGATCTCGTCGGGCGTGATCAGGCCGGGGCAGTTGGGGCCCAGCAGCAGGGTGCGCTTGCCGCCTGCAGCTTCCTTGGCGCGCATCTTGTTGCGCACTTCCAGCATGTCACGGACGGGGATGCCTTCGGTGATGCAGATGGCCAGGTCCAGGTCGGCTTCCACGGCTTCCCAGATCGCGGCGGCAGCGCCTGCGGGGGGAACGTAGATCACGGAGACCGTGGCGCCCGTGCCTTGTGCGGCTTCCTTGACGGAGGCGTAGATTGGCACGTCGAAGATCTTTTCGCCGGCCTTCTTGGGGTTCACACCGGCCACGAAGCAGTTCTTGCCGTTCGCGTACTCGATGCATTTTTCCGTGTGGAACTGGCCCGTCTTGCCCGTGATGCCTTGGGTGATGACCTTGGTGTCTTTATTGATGTAGATAGACATGGTGTGTTCTCCGGGCCTGCTTACTTGACGGCTTCGACGATCTTCGTGGCCGCTTCGGCCATGGTGTCGGCGCTGATGATGGGCAGGCCGGACTCGGCCAGCATCTTCTTGCCCAGTTCTTCGTTCGTGCCCTTCATGCGCACGACCAGGGGCACTTGCAGGTTCACGGCCTTGCAGGCAGTGATCACGCCGGTGGCGATGGTGTCGCACTTCATGATGCCGCCGAAGATGTTGACCAGAATGCCTTCGACCTTGGGGTTCTTCAGCATGATCTTGAAGGCTTCGGTGACCTTCTCGGGGGTGGCGCCGCCGCCCACGTCCAGGAAGTTGGCCGGCTCGCCGCCGAACAGCTTGATGGTGTCCATGGTGGCCATGGCCAGGCCGGCACCGTTGACCAGGCAGCCGATGTTGCCGTCCAGCGAGATGTAGGCCAGATCGAACTTGGAGGCTTCGACTTCGGCGGGATCTTCTTCGTCCAGGTCGCGCAGTGCCACGATTTCGGGCAGGCGGAACAGGGCGTTGGCGTCGAAGTTGAACTTGGCGTCCAGGGCAATGACATTGCCCTTGCTGTCACGGTTCAGGGGGTTGATCTCGACCAGCGAGGCATCCGTGTCCATGTAGCACTTGTAGAGCTTCTGGCAGATGTCGATGAACTGGGCAGTGGAGTCGGCAGGCATGCCGATGCCCTTGGCCAGCTCTTCGCCCTGGGCCTGGGTCAGACCGACCAGGGGATCGACGAAGATGGTGATGATCTTCTCGGGCGTGGAGTGGGCCACTTCCTCGATGTCCATGCCGCCTTCGCTGGAAGCGATGAAGGCCACCTTCTGCGTGGCGCGATCGGTCACGCACGACAGGTAGTATTCCTTCTGGATGTCGGCGCCGTCTTCGATGTACAGGCGGCGGACCTTCTGGCCTTCGGGGCCGGTCTGGTGCGTGACCAGCTGCATGCCCAGGATCTGGCCAGCCAGTGCCTTGACGTCGTCGATGCTCTTGGCAACCTTCACGCCGCCGCCCTTGCCGCGACCACCAGCGTGGATCTGGGCCTTCACGACCCACACGGGGCCGCCGAGCTTCTGGGCGGCCTCGACGGCCTCTTGCACTGTGAACGCAGGGATACCGCGAGGTACAGGCACACCAAACTGACGCAAGATGTCCTTGCCTTGGTATTCATGAATCTTCATGATGTCTCTCTCAAACAAATAGGGGGGGATTGACCCGGTAGCCCTGGGGTGCTGCCTCAAGGCGGAGTGACCTGGCAATCGCCGAATGTACCATGCTGCACTGCGCCATCCGACACGCCCCCATGCGCAGAATCCACAATTTCCTGCGGGCCAAGCAGCATGCCAGGAACTGTGCAATGCATTGATATGTCAGGGAAAAGACGGTTTCCCGACATTTCCTCCAGACGCCACAGCTCTTTTGTCTTATAGAGGATCTGCAGGCGGCCCTGCCCGCCGTTTGTAACAGGCGCATGTCAGCGGCCCTGGATCGCCGCTGCCAACCGTTTTGCGACAACGGGCGCAGGGGGGCCCGGTTTCGGTGAGAATCCGCAGCTGGAACGCGGCAATGGTGCCGCAGCGGCTCCAGGAGGGCCGCGCAGCAGGAGAAATACAGCGATGGCAAAAGTCTTTATCGATGGCGAAGCAGGCACGACAGGGCTGCAGATCCGTGAGCGTCTGGTCGATCTGTCCGGCGTGGAGCTGGTCAGCATTGCGCCCGAGCTGCGAAAGGATCCTGCTGCCAAGCGTGCGCTGATCGCCGGCGTGGACCTGGTCATCCTGTGCCTGCATGACGACGCTGCGCGCGAAACCGTGGCCATGGTCGACGCCATCGAGGCCGAGACCGGCCGCGCCATCAAGATCATCGATGCCTCCACCGCCCACCGCGTGGCGCCGGGCTGGGTCTACGGCTTTCCCGAGCTGCGCAAGGGCCAGCTGGACGCCGTCAAGGCTGCCACGCGCGTGGCCAACCCCGGCTGCTATGCCACGGGCGCCATCGCACTGCTGCACCCGCTGGTGGCGGCAGGCCTCATTCCAGCCGACTACGCGCTGAGCCTGCCCTCGGTGTCCGGCTACTCGGGCGGCGGCCGCAGCATGATCGAAGCCTACGAGGCCGGCACGGCCGCGCCTTACGAGGCCTATGCGCTGGGCCTGTCGCACAAGCACATTCCCGAAATCCTGCACTACACGGGCATGACGCGCCGCCCGGTCTTCATTCCTGCCGTGGGCAATTTCCGCCAGGGCATGCTGGTGCAACTGCCCCTGCATCTGGACCTGCTGCCGGGCGCGCCCAAGGCCGCCGATCTGCACGATGCGCTGGCCGCCCACTACGCGGCGACCAACACGCCCGAGCAATGGGTGTCGGTGCTGCCGCCCACCGAAGACATGAAGCTGGCTGCCGATACGCTGACCGACACGAACAGGCTGGAGTTGCGTGTATTCGCCAATGAGCAGTACCGCCAGGCCGTGCTGATCGCCCGTCTGGACAACCTGGGCAAGGGCGCCAGCGGCGCCGCCGTGCAGAACCTGCAGATCATGCTGGGCCTGTGAGGCCCCCCGCGCCCCCGTCCTTGCCGGGCCGGCGCGGTCCGGTCTGGGGCCATGTCCTGGCCCTGGCCGTGCTGTGTCTGCTGATCGTTGTGTTCGCCTGGAAGCTGCGGCCGGCATTGCCTTCCTCATCGCGCCTGCTGCTGAGTCCGCTGCTGGGCAATATGGAAGCCTGCTTGGTGCAGGACGGGCTGCGCGAGGATTTTCCCAAGGAATTCCAGCAGGTGCCTGCCAGTTGCCTGGGCCCTCAGGGCTCAGCCGCGGAAATGGTGAAAGCCACGCTGCAGCGCTTGGGCCGGCCGCAGGGCGAGGGGCTGGAGCTGGGCTATACGCTCAGCGTGCCTCTGCTGCGCTATGTGCAGTGGAACGGCCGGGCCTGGGAAGTCCGGGGCGAGGCGCTGGACCGCGTGGTGCGCACGGTGGCGCAGGCGCAGCGGCCCGTGGTGCTCTACCTGTTCGCCACGCATTTCGAGGTCCACTCCCAGGCCGAGGAGCGCCTGGCCGCCGATCCCGCCAATCTGGCCTGGACGCCCAAGGGACCGCTGCCGCTGGACACCTATCTGGGCGCGCGCATCTTCCCGTGGTCGGTTGCGCGGCAGGACAATGAAATCACGCGCGTGCGCAAGCTGGTGGTTGATGCCCTGGCCGAGCGCATGTGCGCTGCGGGCGATGCCGCCATGCATCCGCTGCGTGCGCTCACCGTGCTGGGCGAGACGCACCAGCTGTTCCCGGGTTTCGAGGCCGGCATGGGGTTCGCGGCCGAAGGCTATGCGGTCACCGACTACAGCCCTGCATCCGTGGCGGGCTTCCATGCATTCCTGCGCCAGCGCTATGGCGACATTGCGCGGCTCAATGCCCATCTGAAGTCGGAGTTCGCCAGCTTCGATGCGGTGGAGCCTCCGTCGCGCAACATCCGCAGCGAGCCGCTGCAGAACTTCTTCCAGCACATCGACAGCTATGCGGCTGGCACGGTCCCGGTGTCCGGCTGGGTCCACTCGCCCGACGCGAAGCTGCAAAAGCAACTGGCCGTGGCCGTCTTCGTGGACGGGCGCCCTTACTCGCACGCCCCCGTGCACATGCACCGCCAGGATGTGGCCCAGGCCAAGCCTGATTTCCTCACGCCCGATGTGGGTTGGCGTGCCGACATCCGCTATCCGGCGCTGGGCGAGGGCCTGCACCGCATCGACGTGGTGCTGCAGGCCGGCGGGCGCAGCCTGGGCCTGCTGGCCACGCGCCAGATCGCCGTGATGGACCGCCACCAGGGCGAGCCCAGGCCCCATGCCGCCGAGGCCTTGCCTGACTTCGGCAAGCTGCCCGATGGTGTGGAGTTCTGGGTGGACAGCCCGCAGGACCGGCTGGCGCTGTTCTACAACCCGCTGGCGACGGACTGGAACGATTTTCGCGAGCAGCAGGTGGCCGACTACATCCAGGGCTTTTCCGAGCACATCGGGCACGGCTGCCTGGGCCGGGTGCCTCGCTTTGCCCACCAGCTCAACCCCCATGCGAATCCGAGCTGGGACGCCAGCCGCTACGCCGTGGAGCGCAGCCTGCAACGCATGCCGGGGCTGTCCCTGGGTGTCAGCCTGTATGGCGAAGACACCTATGGGCCGCTGGTCGGCCAGATGCTGCGCCGCTATGGCCACACCGCCTATGGCGTGACGGAGTTCCATCCGCTGGTGGCACTGTCGCCGCAGCGGCTGGAGAAAGTGCTGACCATGCACCGCCGCCAGGGCGCGCGCTTCCTGTCCTTCTTCATGGAGGCGCGTCCCGAGGACGCGACCGGCACGCAGTCCAGCAACGAGTTCTCCTTCGATGCGGACAACCGCGCGCACGGCTCGGACGCGCTTTACCGCTCGCTGCGCCAGGTGCTGCAGCCGCACTGACCTGCCGCGCGCAGCCTTTCCCATGTCTTCCGCGCACAGCAGTTCCCCTGCAGCCGCAGGCCGGGCCACCGCCATCGGCCTGCTGGCCGTGGTGGGCTGGAGCTGCACCGTGGGCCTGATGCGCTCAGTGGCCGAGCCGCTGGGCGCCGTGGGCGGCGCTGCCATGCTCTATACGGTCAGCGCCCTGTGCGTGGCCGCCGTGCGCGGCCTGCCCAGGCCTTCGCAATGGCGAACCATGCACCCGGCCTATTTCTGGGGCTGCGGGCTGCTGTTTGCGGTCTATGAAATCTGTCTGTCGCTGGCGATCGGTCTGGCGCAGGACCGCGCCCAGGCGCTGGAGCTGGGGCTGATCAACTACCTGTGGCCCAGCCTGACCATCGTCTTGGCGGTGCTGCTGCGCCAGCAGCATGCGCGCTGGTGGCTGTGGCCCGGCGTGCTGCTGTGCCTGTGGGGGCTGACGCGCGTGCTGGGCGGCGACTCGCTGCAACTGCGGGGCATTGCGGACCACATGCTGGCCAATCCGCTGGCCTATGGACTCGCCTTTGGCGCGGCCCTGCTGTGGCCCTGCTATTCGCTGGCTGCTCGGCGCTGGGGTGGGGGGCACAATGCCGTGGGGTTGTTCCTGATCTGGACTGCGCTGGCGCTGTGGATCAAGTGGTTGTGGCTGGGTGGCGAAGGCGGCATGCACTGGTCAGGCACCGTGGTGCTGCAGCTGCTGGCCGTGGGCGGGCTCACGGCCATGGGCTACAGCTGCTGGGAGCACGGCATACAGCACGGGCATCTGGCCGTGATGGCGGCGGCCTCGTACTTCACGCCCGTGTTCTCTGCCTTGCTGGCCAGTGCCTGGCTGCAGGTGCAGCCGGGCTGGGGCTTCTGGCAGGGCGTGGCGCTGGTGACCGTGGGGTCGCTGGTGTGCTGGGGCGCAACCCGGCGCGTGGATTAGTTGCCTTCGTCTGCAGCTTCGTCATCCCAGTCTTCGCTGCGCCCGCGCAGCACCTTGCTCGCTATTTCTCCGCCAAAGCCGCGCGCGGCCAGAAAGCGCATCTGCTTGAGGCGTTCCTGCGGGGTGGCCGGCGGTGCGCCGAAGCGCTGGCGCCATACGGCATGGGCGCGCTGCAGTTCGGTGGCGCGCAATTGTTCTGCG
This sequence comes from Delftia tsuruhatensis NBRC 16741, assembly GCF_001571325.1. Taxonomy (GTDB): domain Bacteria; phylum Pseudomonadota; class Gammaproteobacteria; order Burkholderiales; family Burkholderiaceae_C; genus Comamonas; species Comamonas tsuruhatensis. The sequence continues at coordinate 14,433 of NZ_BCTO01000047.1, read as the reverse complement.
GCGGCGCGCACCAGGCCATCGTCCAGCCCCTTGCTGCGCAGCTCCTGCACCACGCGCGATGTGCCAAAGCGCGCGGCCTTGCGATGCAGCACGGACTCGGCCACGCGCTCGGCGCTGATGAAGCCGCGCTGCTCCAGCGCGTCGAGCATGGCGCCCAGGTCCTCGCCTTCCTCCACATGGGGGGCGAGCTTGCGTTCCAGCTCCAGCCGTGAATGTTCGCGCTGGCCCAGCAGCTTGAGCGCCCGGCCCTTGAGCGACAGCTTGGCGAATCCCATGCGGCAATGTCTCCTGAATCATCCCGAATAAAAAAGGCCCCCACGCTCCCCTTGCTGCGCAAGGTCCGCTGCCCCCCAAGGGGGCCGCTTTTTTGCCTTGGGGCGTCCCGGCGATAAAAAAGGCGCAGACGTGAGCCTGCGCCAAGATGGCAAACACAGTGTGCGCAGGCGCTGCGGCGCCTGCTGTGAGGGGGCTGGGCGCTCAGGCTTCGATCACGCCGTCCTTGTCGGCCTTGGCCTTGGCGCCCTTGGCGGCCTTGGCTTCGGGCGCATCGCCGCCGGCCGTGGGCAGCAGGGCAATGCCCAGGCTGTCGCGCACCTTGTTCTCGATCTCCACGGCCAGGCCGCTGTTCTCGCGCAGGAATTCGCGGGCGTTGTCGCGACCCTGGCCGATCTTCTCGCCGTTGTAGGCGTACCAGGCCCCCGACTTGTCGAGGATCTTGGCGTTGACGCCCATGTCCAGGATTTCACCTTCGCGCGAGATGCCTTCGCCGAAGAGGATGTCGAACTCGGCGGTCTTGAACGGGGGCGAGACCTTGTTCTTGACGACCTTGACCTTGGTTTCGTTGCCGATGGCTTCGTCGCCCTTCTTGATGGTGCCGGTGCGGCGGATGTCCAGGCGGACCGAGGCGTAGAACTTCAGCGCATTGCCGCCCGTGGTGGTTTCGGGGCTGCCGAACATCACGCCGATCTTCATGCGGATCTGGTTGATGAAGATGACCATGCAATTGGTCTTCTTGATGGTGGAGGTCAGCTTGCGCAGCGCCTGGCTCATCAGGCGGGCCTGCAGGCCGGGCAGCTGGTCGCCCATCTCGCCTTCGATTTCGGCGCGGGGGGTCAGTGCGGCCACCGAGTCCACGACGATCATGTCCACGGCGCCCGAGCGCACCAGGCTGTCCACGATTTCCAGGGCCTGCTCGCCGGTGTCGGGCTGGCTGATCAGCACTTCGTTGAGGTTCACGCCCAGCTTCTGGGCATAGCTGGTGTCCAGCGCGTGTTCTGCGTCGATGAAGGCGCAGGTGCCGCCCTGCTTTTGCATTTCGGCGATGACCTGCAGCGTCAGCGTGGTCTTGCCCGAGGATTCAGGGCCGTAGATCTCGATCACGCGGCCACGGGGCAGGCCGCCCACACCCAGGGCGATGTCCAGGCCCAGCGAGCCGGTGGAGACGACCTGGATGTCCTGGATGGCTTCGCCTTCACCCAGGCGCATGATCGTGCCCTTGCCGAACTGCTTTTCGATCTGGGCGAGTGCGGCCTGCAGGGCCTTGGCTTTTTCACTGTTGGCGGTGGTGACGGCGGTGTTCATGCGGACTCCTGGGTTGGGTATGGATTCAGCTCTGTATTTGCATTCAGGCTGGATGCTTGAACAGTAGTTTATGGGCTTGCTGTCTTGATTTGTTGGTGTTTTTGGTCAGTTTCCCTGACTTGTTGGATTTGCCTCCACAATGCATCCATGAGTGAGCTTTCCCCTGTCACGCCGCCCGCCGACGCCTGGCGCCAGACCCACCTGGGCCGCCTGCTCGGCCATGCCATGCGGCGGTTCGACGCGCGTGTGCTGCAGCTCATGGCGCGCGATGTGGAGGTGCCGCTGGCACTGTCCAACCTCGCTGCGCGCGACAAGGTGGGGGCGGCCCATATCCACATCACGCGGCATCTGTCGCTGGCTGGCGACCGGCTGACGGACCTGGCAGAGCGCGCAGGCATGACCAAGCAGTCCATGGGCGACCTGGTGACCCAGTGCGAGGCCTGGGGCCTGGTCACGCGCGAGAGCGACGAGCGCGATGCGCGCGCGCGCCGCATCCGCTTCACGCCAGCGGGACTGGCCTGGCTGCAGGCTTTCCATGACGCCGTATCCCAGGCCGAGGCCGAATTCCGCGAGGAAGTCGGCGACGACATCGCCACTGTGGTGGCGCTGGGGCTGGAGGCCTACGCGGGCGGCGGCTCACTCGGGTAAGGTCCCTGCCCGCGCTGCGGGGCGCATCCTAGAATCCTGGGAATTAAAGGCGCGCATTTCCAACTCCCAGAGCGCGCCTGCATTACAGGAGACATCCCCCATGCGCATTCTGATTGCCGAAGACGACCAGGTCCTGGCCGATGGCCTGCTGCGCAGCCTGCGCGGCTCGGGCGCCGTGGTCAGCCATGTGGCCAATGGTAGCGAGGCCGACACCGCGCTGATGACCAGCAGCGAATTCGATTTGCTGATCCTGGACCTGGGCCTGCCCAAGATGCACGGTCTCGAAGTGCTCAAGAAGCTGCGCGGCCGCGGCGATGCGCTGCCGGTGCTCATCCTCACGGCGGCCGACAGCGTGGAGGAGCGCGTGCAGGGGCTGGACTACGGTGCCGACGACTACATGGCCAAGCCGTTTGCGCTGTCCGAGCTGGAGGCGCGCGTGCGCGCCCTCACGCGGCGCGGCATGGGCGGCGCCAGCAGCACCATCAAGCACGGCCCGCTGGTCTACGACCAGGCCGGCCGCGTGGCCACCATCGACGGCAAGATGGTCGAGCTGTCGGCGCGCGAGCTGGGCCTGCTGGAAGTGCTGCTGCAGCGGGCCGGCCGGCTGGTCAGCAAGGACCAGTTGGTCGAGCGCCTGTGCGAGTGGGGCGACGAAGTCAGCAACAACGCCATCGAGGTCTACATCCACCGGCTGCGCAAGAAGATAGAGCGCGGCCCCATCCGCATCGCCACCGTGCGCGGCCTGGGCTACTGCCTTGAGAAGATCGCGTCCTGAGGCCGCTGCCGTGGCTGTCAGGCCCGGGTTGGCTTGCCTGCGCATAGTGGTGGTTGCCGCGGGGCCGTGAACCCGTCGTAAGGGGCTGCCCGCCGATGAAAATCTTCCAGCGTGAACAGCGCTCCCTGTTCGGCGAGATCCTTGACTGGATGCTCACGCCGCTGCTGCTGCTGTGGCCCGTGAGCCTGGCGCTGACCTGGCTGGTGGCCCAGGGCCTGGCCAACAAACCCTTCGACCGCGCGCTGGAATACAACGCCCAGGCGCTGGCCCAGCTGGTGATGGTGCAGCACGGCAAGGTGCTGTTCAACCTGCCGCAGTCGGCCAGCGAGATCCTGCGTGCCGACGAGTCGGACACCGTGTATTTCCAGGTGCTGGGCGTGAAGGGCGAATACCTGGCCGGCGAGCGCGACCTGCCGCCGCCGCCCGAGCCCGACGAGGCTCTGACTGGCGCGGCGCCTCCAGGCTTGCCGGCCGGCGGCACCGTGCAGCTGCGCGATGCGGAATTTCGCGGCATCGATCTGCGCGTGGCCCATGTCTGGGTGCGCATGCCCCTGCCGGGCGAACCGCAGGCCCTGGTCCAGGTGGCCGAGACGCGCGAAAAGCGCAGCGTGCTGGCCACGGAAATCATCAAGGGCGTGATGCTGCCGCAGTTCGTCATCCTGCCGCTGGCCGCGCTGCTGGTGTGGCTGGCGCTGGCGCGCGGCATCAAGCCGCTGCACCGGCTGGAGGAGCGCATCCGCGCGCGCCGGCCCGAGGACCTTTCGCCCATCAACCACAAGGACGTGCCGCTGGAAGTCGTGCCGCTGGTGGATTCGGTCAATGACCTGCTGGGCCGCCTGGGCGACTCGCTGGCCACGCAAAAGCGCTTCCTGGCCGACGCGGCCCACCAGCTCAAGACGCCGCTGGCCGGGCTGCGCATGCAGGCCGAACTGGCCCAGCGTGAGGGCGTGAGTACGGGCGAGCTGCGGCAGTCCCTGGCCCAGATCGCGCGCTCCAGCATCCGTGCCACGCACACCGTCAACCAGTTGCTGGCGCTGGCGCGTGCCGAGAGCGCGGGCCTGGGGCGGGGCCTGGCCATGCAGCCGTGCAACCTGGTGCGCATCGTCACCGACGTGGTGCGCGACTGCCTGCCGCGCGCCATGGACAAGCATGTGGACCTGGGCTATGACGGCGCCGAGTCCTCGGCCGCCGGCGTCTGGCTGCAGGGCAATGCCACGCTGCTGACCGAGCTGGTACGCAACCTCGTGGACAACGCCATCAACTACACGCCTTCCACCAGCAGCCGGCCGGGCATGGTCACCGTGCGTGTGCTGGCCGATCCTTTTGGTCAGGTCCTGCTGCTGCAGGTGGAGGATTCGGGGCCGGGCGTGCCCGAGGCCGAGCGCGAGCTGGTGTTCCAGCCGTTCTACCGCGTGCTGGGCTCGGAGGCCGATGGCTCGGGCCTGGGCCTGCCCATCGTGCTGGAGATTGCGCGCCAGCATGGCGGGCAGGTGGTGCTGGAGGATGCGCATCCGGGCCAGCAGCCACCGGGCGCACGCTTCAGCGTGCGCTTCACGGCACTGCGCTCGCCGCCGCCGCCTAAGCCTGAGGCATAGGTGGCGCCTGACCGGCTGCCGCAGGGGCATCGGGGGCTACAGGGGCCATCGCCACCCGTCCCGGTGTCTGCGCCGCATGGTCCACCAACCAGTTGCGGAAGATGCCCAGCGTGCCATGGTTGGCACGGTCGGCCGGATAGCACAGCCAGTAGCCCAGGGCGCTCTGGTAGCCGTGCTGGGGCAGGGGCTCGTTCACCAGGCCGGCGGCAAGCTCGTCAAGCACCAGGCAGCGTGGCACCAGGGCGATGCCCATGCCCGCCATCACGGCGCGAATGATGGTCTGGAACTGGTCGAACTGCGGGCCCGCCAGCGGGCTGATGCCGTGGATGCCGTGGGCCTCGCTCCAGCGCGCCCAGGCGTCGGCAATGGTCACGTGGCGCAGCCGCGTGCAGCGCGCCACGTCCTGGGGCGTGGTGATGCGCGCCTCGGGGCCCGTGCCATGTGGCGGTGCGATCAGCGCCACCTGGCGGCCCACCAGATAGTGGGCGTGCGCGCCGCTCCAATGCCCGTCCCCGAACAAAATCGCGCAGTCCAGACCCGGACTGTCAAATTGGTAGCTGTGTACGTAGGGTACAAAGTGCAGCGTGATCTGTGGATAGCGCTGCTGAAACTGGGGCAGCCTGGGGATCAGCCACTTGGCCGCGAAAGTCGGCAGCGATGACAGGTGCAGCGCGCCTCGGCTGTCATCGCTGGTGATGAGTTCGAGGGTGGCCGCCTCCAGCTGGCCCAGCAGGGCGCGCACGGCGCGCTCGTAGCGTTCGCCCGCAGGCGTCAGGCTCAAGCGCTTGCGCTCGCGTTCGAACAGCGGCACGCCCACCCACTTCTCCAGCTCCTGGATCTGCTTGCTGACTGCGCTTTGCGTCAAGTGCAAGGCTTCGGCCGCGCGCGAGACACCTCCGAAGCGCACCACGGTGGAGAAGGCGCGCAGCAGATGTATGGGCGGGTTGAGGCGGCGCAAACTCATGACAGGGATATGATGAAACTATTCCTGTTCGGAATATTAACAGGCACAGTATTTGCTTTTTTTGTGAGCAGATTTCTTTTAATCTGACCTTGTTTGTAAGAAAGATCCTATGCAACGACGCCATTTCCTTGCTTCCATCGCCGCTTCTTCTGTCGTTCCTGGAATGTCCTTCGCCCAGGAAACCACCCGTCCCCTGCGCATCGTCGTTCCGTTCCCTGCTGGTGGCTCCACCGACATGGTCCCGCGCAACATGCAGGACGTGCTGCCCAAGTTGCTGGGCGGCCAGGCGGTGGTGATCGAGAACAAGGCCGGCGCCGGCGGCTCCATCGGCATGGCCGAAGTGGCACGTGCCACCGACGGCGTGACCTTCGGCATTGCCACGCTGTCCACCCACGGCGTGAACCCTGCCGTGTTCAAGAAGCTGCCCTATGACGCCATCAACGACTTCGTCGGCGTGACCGAGATCGTCAAGGCGCCCGGCGTGATCGTGATCAACCCCAAGCTGGTGCCTGCCAACAACTTTGCCGAGTTCGTGAAGTACCTGAAGGCCAACCCCGGCAAGGTCAGCTTCGCCACGCCCGGCAACGGCACCATCGGCCACATGTGGGGCGCCCAGTTCATGAAGAGCACGGGCACCGAGATGCAGCACATTCCCTACCGTGGTGCAGGCCCGGCCATCAACGACGTGCTCGGCGGCCAGGTGCCCGTGTATTTCGACCAGGTCGCGTCCTCGCTGCCCCACATCAAGGGCGGCAAGGTCAAGGCCCTGGCCGTGTCCTGGCATGAGCGCCTGGACGTGCTGCCCGATGTGCAGACCTATGCCGAAGCCGGCCACGCCGACCTGAACGATCCTTCCTGGTTCGGCCTCGTGGCCCCCAAGAGCACGCCGCCCGAGCAGATCGCCCGCGTGCAAAAGGCCATCGCGGCCGCGCTCAAGGACCCGGCCGTGCAAAAGCGCATGGCTGCCCAGGGCCTGTACATCTCCGGCACCAGCAGCGATGCTTTCACCAAGCAGATCGCCAGCGAAGTGGCCAAGATGAAGAAGATTGCCGCCACGGCCCAGATCCAGCTGGATTAAAGGCTCCCCCTGAGGCGCTTCGCGCCTTCCCCCTCTCTCGCTTCGCGGGAGGGGGACGACGCCCTCGCTGCGGGGCGGCCCTTGCTCGGCGTCCCTGGCCTGGGACGCGCCAGTTTCATGGCGGGCTGGCCGCAGCGCAGCGGTGCAATGCGTAACCGAGATAGACCACTTCCTCATGCATCCCGTCCTGCGACTGATCAGTCAGAACTTCCTGCAATCCCTGCCCGGCGCGGCAGGCTCCGGCGCGGCCGATGCCGCGCAGCCCATGGTGACCAGCGTGGCCGGCACCAGCGCCGTGGTGCTGGACTCGCCGCACAGCGGCACGGTCTACCCGCAGGACTTCGGCTCCTGCCTGCCGCTGGCCACGCTGCGCCAGGCCGAGGACACGCATGTGGAGAAGATCTATGCCTTTGCGCCAGGCATGGGCGTGGGCTGGGTGGAGGCGCATTTCCCGCGCATCTACCTGGATGCCAACCGCGACACCACCGAGATCGACACCACCATGATCGAAGGCGACTGGCCGCTGCCCGTCACCACCGACCAGGTCGTGCTGCAGAAGGTCCGCCTGGGCAAGGGCCTGATCTGGAAGTTCACCGACGAGGGCGTGCCCATCTACGACCGCCAGTTGCCGGCCTCCGAGCTGCTGCAGCGCATCGAGCGCTGCTGGAAGCCCTACCACGCCGCCGTGGAGCGCGCCATTGACGCCGCCCATGCGCGCCATGGCTACAGCATCCACATCAACTGCCATTCCATGCCTTCCATCGCCGCCAGCCATGCCACGCTGCACCCGGGCCTGGTGCATGCCGACTTCGTCATCGGCGACCGCGACGGCAGCACGGCCAGCCCCGCGCTGTCCGAGCGCATCTGCGCCTTCCTGCGCGAGCGCGGCTACAGCGTGGACTACAACCATCCCTACAAGGGCGTGGAGCTGGTGCGCCGCTACGGCAAGCCTGCCGAGCACCGCCACAGCATCCAGATCGAGATCAACCGCAAGCTCTACATGAACGAGCAGACCCTGGAACTGGACCAGGCCGGCTACCTGCGCCTGACCACCGATCTGAAGGTCTTGGTCGAGCAGCTCATGGCCACCGACCCGCGCGCGCTCTGACCCGCGGCGGCTGAAATGAAAAAGGCCCGCGATCCTGTGATCGCGGGCCTTTTCGCATGGCGTGCCCAACGGGTTCAGCAGGGTTTGAACGGCTTGCCCTCGAAGGCCTTGCCGCCCATGGCCTCGACCTGGCTGCGCAGTGCGGCCGTGGCCTGGGGCAGGCGCAGGGTGTAGAGCGTGATGTCGGGGCGCTCCTGCACCACGCGGGCCGTGCGCACGCCCTGGCGCGCGAAGTTGGTCAGCTCGCGCGTGGCCGCCTCCTCGGTGGAAAAGCGGCCCAGCGACAGGCCCGGCTCCAGCGCACCGCCCGCACGGTCGAAATCGATCTTGCGGGCGCGCAGTTCGGCGCGCTTGCGTTCCAGGAATTCGGCGTCGGGGAACTTGCCCATGTAGACCATCCAGCGGCCCGGCTGGTGCGTGCTGCTCAGGTCCCATTGGTCGCTGGCGACCTGGGCGATGAGGCCGCGGCGCAGCGCCTCGGCATGGCGGTCTTCGATGCCCGTGGCCACCAGGCAGCTGGTGGGCTGGCCTGCAGCCTGGGCGGGCCTGGGTGCAGGGGCGGGCTCCTCGCCGCCTGCCGGGGTGGAGGCCGGCGCTGGCGTGGACGGGGCGGCGGCCGGCGAGGGCGTGGTGGATGCGTTGTCCACGCTCAGCAGGCTCAGCGCCTCGGGGCGCACCTGCTGGGCCAGGCGCTCGGGCTCGGTCGTGGACGGGGGTGCCAGGCCCAGGGCCTGGAGCTGGCCGTGGCTCCAGAGGTAGTAGCCGGCATTGGCCAGCACCAGCAGCAGAAAGGCAATTCGCAGCATGTCGTTTCTCGGCGGGCCTAGTGCATCAATCGCTCTAGCCTACAGCAGCCGGCCGCACGCTGATTTCCGAGCTGGTGATGGCCTGCAGGCCGCGCGCCGTGCGCACCAGCAGCGCGCCATCGCGGCCCACGCCTTCGGCCATGCCGCTTTCGCCGTCGCTGAGATTGACGGCGCGCCCGCGCAGCAGGTCGCGCTGGGCAAAGCGGTCCACCAGCGGCGCAAAGCCCTGGGCGGCAAAGGCCTGGATGTCGGACACCAGTCCCGGCAGCACGCAGGCCAGGGCGGTGGGCGCGTCCAGGCGCTCGTCCAGTTCCAGCAGGCTGGCCGGCGGCGTGCGCATGCCGTCGCCGGGGCGGGGGCGCACATTCAGGCCGATGCCCACGACCACGTAGCGCGGCGTGCCGGGCTCATGCGCGGCGCTGCCGACAAAGCTGGCGGTCTCGATCAGGATGCCGCCGAGCTTGCGGTCGCCGTCGATCCACAGGTCGTTGGGCCATTTGAGGCCGATGCGCGGGCGCTGCGAGCCCGGGGCGGGCAATTGCGGCTGCAGGCTTTGCGCCACGCTCAGGCCCACGGCCAGCGACAGGCCGGACCAGTCGGCAGGCGCCAGCGGCATGCCCAGCGAGAAGGTCAGCGAATCGCCCACGCCGCTGGTCCACTGGCGGCCCAGCCGGCCCCGGCCGGCGGTCTGCACTTCGGTCACCAGCAGCACGGGTTCGTTGCGGCCATCGCGGGCGCGTGCCATCAGCTCGGTATTGGTCGAGCCGATGCTGGGCACGATCTCCACGGAAAAGCCCGGCAGTTGCGGCTCGATGGCCTGCCACAGCGACTCCGCAGGCCAGTGGATGGGGGACGAAGCCATCATGCGCCCGCCTTTGTCGAGGATGTGCCGGATTTCTTCTTCGGCTTTTGGGTGGGTTTGCCCAAAGGCTTTGGCGCTTGGGCCTGCTGTTTTTGGGGCCGCTTTGCCTTTTCAGACTTTTCCGATTTCGGCTTTGCGCCGGCCGGCAACGCATCGCCGGGCATGGGCGGACGCCAGCCGCGCTTGGGCGCCAGCAGCGTGCCGCGGCAGGTGGCCGCACCGCACCAGCAGGGATACTCGGCCTTCAGCTTCCTGGTGTAGGGTTCGTCGATGATCAGGCCGTAGTCGTAGCTCAGCTCCTCGCCGGCGGCGATGTTGCGCAGTGCGACGATGAAGATGCGGCCATCGCGCTCGTCGGTGTAGCAGTTGGGCGCGCAGCTGTGGTTGATCCAGCGCGAGGAATTGCCGCCGTAGTTGGCATCGATCACGCGGTCTTCGTCGATGTGGAAGTAGAAGGTATGGTTGGGCTGGCTGGGGTCGTGCGGGTGCCTGTCCTGGGCTTCCTGCCAGCTGACGATTTCCCCTACGTACTCGACAAGGACCTCGCCTTCGGCAAGATCCTGCACGGCGAAGACGCCCTTGCCATGGACACCCGAGCGGCGGGTCTGGATACGGCGGCCGCCGGAAGGGGCCAAAGCTGTGCGGGGCATGTTTTCTCTGATAACTTGAATAGGCACACATGCGCGTGCGCGTACACGTACGTACACGCGTGAGCCATGGATTGTAGAAGCGCAGGCATGCGACATGCAGCTCCTGCGGGGAATGACGAGTACACACAATGACAAAGACCCTGGTGATTGCTGAGAAGCCTTCGGTCGCGCAGGACATCGTCCGCGCGTTGACTCCGGTGGCGGGCAAATTCGACAAGCACGATGAATACTTCGAGAGCGAGCACTACGTCGTGACCAGCGCCGTGGGCCACCTGGTGGAAATCCAGGCGCCCGAGGAATTCGACGTCAAGCGCGGCAAATGGAGTTTTGCCAACCTGCCGGTGATTCCGCCGTATTTCGACCTCAAGCCCGTGGACAAGACCAAGAGCCGGCTCAATGCCGTGGTCAAGCTGGCCAAGCGCAAGGACGTCACCGAACTCATCAACGCCTGCGACGCGGGCCGCGAGGGTGAGCTGATCTTCCGCCTGATCGAGCAGTACGCTGCAGGTGCCAAGCCGGACGGCAAGGGCCTGGGCAAGCCGGTCAAGCGCCTGTGGCTGCAGTCCATGACGCCGCAGGCCATCCGCGACGGCTTCCAGAACCTGCGCAGCGACAGCCAGATGCAGGGCCTTGCCAGCGCGGCGCGCAGCCGCTCCGAGGCCGACTGGCTGGTGGGCATCAACGGCACGCGCGCCATGACGGCCTTCAATTCGCGCGACGGCGGCTTCTTCCTGACCACCGTGGGCCGCGTGCAGACGCCCACGCTGTCCCTGGTGGTGGAGCGCGAGGAAAAGATCCGCAAGTTCGTCAGCCGCGACTACTGGGAAGTGCATGCCGCCTTCGACGCGCAGGCCGGCCAGTACCTGGGCAAGTGGTTCGATCCCCAATGGAAGAAGAGCGAGGATGCGGAAGCCCGCGCCGACCGCATCTGGAACCAGCGCGACGCCCAGGCTATCGCCGACGCCGTGCGCGGCAAGCCGGCCCAGGTCACCGAGGAGTCCAAGCCCACGTCCCAGGCCAGCCCGCTGCTGTTCGACCTGACCAGCCTGCAGCGCGAGGCCAACGGCAAGTTCGGCTTCTCGGCCAAGACCACGCTGGCGCTGGCGCAAAGCCTGTACGAGCGCCACAAGGCCCTGACCTACCCGCGTACCGACTCGCGCGCCCTGCCCGAGGACTACGTGCCCGTGGCGCACCAGACCTTCGCCATGCTGGCCGGCAGCGGCATGCGCCACCTGGCGCCCTTTGCCCAGCAGGCGCTGGACGAGAACTATGTGCGCCCGACCAAGCGCATCTTCGACAACAGCAAGGTGTCGGATCACTTTGCCATCATCCCGACCACGCAGGCGCCCAGCGGCCTGTCCGAGGCCGAGCAAAAGCTCTATGACCTCGTCGTGCGCCGCTTCATGGCCGTGTTCTTCCCGAGTGCCGAGCACCAGGTGACCACGCGCATCAGCAAGGTCGAGCAGCACAGCTTCAAGACCGAAGGCAAGATCCTGGTCAAGCCCGGTTGGCTGGCCATCTACGGCAAGGAGGCCGCCAACGAGGTCGAAGGCGGCAAGGACGGCGACAAGGGCCAGCCCCTGGTCGCGGTGCAGCCCGGCGAGCAGCCGCGCGCCGGCCAGGTCGATCCCAAGGGCCTCAAGACCAAGCCGCCCGCGCGCTACTCCGAAGCCACGCTGCTGGGCGCCATGGAAAGCGCGGGCAAGCAGGTGGAGGACGACGAGCTGCGCGAGGCCATGCAGGAAAAGGGCCTGGGCACGCCTGCCACGCGCGCGGCCATCATCGAAGGCCTGCTGACCGAAAAGTACATGCTGCGCGAAGGCCGCGAGCTGATTCCCACGGCCAAGGCCTTCCAGCTCATGACGCTGCTGCGCGGCCTGGGCGTGGAAGAGCTCTCGCGCGCCGACCTCACCGGTGAATGGGAATACAAGCTGGCCCAGATGGAAAAGGGCCAGCTCTCGCGCGATGCCTTCATGCAGCAGATCCAGTCCATGACGGAAAAGCTGGTCAAGAAGGCCAAGGAATACGACCGAGACACCGTGCCCGGCGACTACGCCACCCTGTCCACGCCTTGCCCCAACTGCGGCGGCGTGGTCAAGGAGAACTACCGCCGCTACGGCTGCACGGGCAGCGACGGCCAGGGCGCGGGCTGCGGCTTCTCGTTCACCAAGTCGCCTGCAGGCCGCACCTTCGAGACGGCCGAGGCCGAGCAACTGCTGCGCGACCGCCGCCTGGGCCCGCTGGACGGCTTTCGCTCCAAGGCAGGCTGGCCCTTCGTGGCCGAGGTCACCATCGTGCGCGATGAGGAAGGCGGCAACTACAAGCTCGAGTTCGACTTTGGCGACGACGCCGCCTCCGAAGACACGGGCGAGCTGGTGGACTTCGCCAGCCAGCAATCGCTGGGCCCCTGCCCCAAGTGCGGCGCGCCCGTCTTCGAGCACGGCAGCAACTACGTCTGCGCCAAGGCCGTGCCCACGCTGGCCCAGGCCACGCCCAGCTGCGACTTCAAGAGCGGCCAGATCATCCTGCAGCAGCCCATAGAGCGCGAGCAGATGCAAAAGCTGCTGCAGACCGGCAAGACCGACCTGCTGGACAAGTTCGTCTCCAACCGCACGCGCCGCAGCTTCAAGGCCTTCCTGGTGTGGGATGGCGCGGCCGGCAAGGTGAACTTCGAGTTCGAGCAGCGCGACAGCAAATACCCGCCGCGCAAGACGGCGGCCGCCAAGAGCGCGCCGGCCAAGAAGGCACCTGCCAAGAAGGCCGCGGCCAAGACCACGGCAAAGACCGCCACCAAGACTGCGCGCAAGCCGGCCGCCGGCACGCTGCAGCCCAGCGCGGCCCTGGCCGCCGTCATCGGCGAAGGCACGGTGGCGCGTACCGAAGTGGTCAAGAAGCTGTGGGAATACGTCAAGGCCCAGAACCTGCAGGACCCCAAGGACAAGCGCGTCATCCGCGCCGATGACAAGCTGCGGCCCGTCTTCGGCAAGGACAGCGTGAACATGTTCGAGCTGGCCGGCATCGTGGGGAAACATCTCACCCCCTGAGGCGCTTACGCGCCTTCCCCCTCTCTACTCGCTCCGCGAGGGAGGGGGACGACACCCTCGGTGCGGGGCGGCGCGGCCGGCTTAGGCCCTTCTTCGGTGTCCCTGGCTTTGGGGCGCGCCAGTTTTGAGGGCAGTGTTTGAGCTCTACGCCAGCGGGTCGCCGGCCTGACATGGGGGCAACACATGCTTGGGCTAATCTAGCGGGCATGGATACCGAAATGCTCACCCCGGCAGCGGCTGCCGCCGCTGCTTCCTCCCCGGCGCCCTCGCGCTCCATCCGCCTGGACGGCGCCTCCAACTTCCGAGACCTCGGTGGCTACGCGGGCCTGGATGGCCGGCGCGTGCGCTGGCGCACGCTGTTCCGTGCCGACCACCTGGCCGGCCTCAGCGCAGCGGACCTGGACGTGCTGCAGGGCCTGAAGCTCGCGCGCAGCGCGGACTTCCGGGGCAAGATGGAAAGCGCCCACCTGGCCTACGAATGGCCGGGCATTGCCCGCCATGCGCTCATCGTCGAGCCCACCGTGGTGCAGCGCGCCAGTGCCCTGATCGCCGCAGGCAACGACCTCACGGCCGCCCATGCCGAGGAGCTGATGCAGGACACCTACCGCAGCTTCGTGCACGCCTACGCACCGCGCTTTGCACAGTTGTTCCAGCTGCTGCTGGACAGCCAGGATCCGCTGGTCTTCCACTGCACGGCCGGCAAGGACCGCACGGGCTGGGCTGCCGCCCTGCTGCTCACCGCGCTGGGCGTGGACGAGGACACCGTGATGCAGGACTACCTGCTGACCAACCAGCTCTACCAGCGGCCCGCCACCACCTTCGCCCCCATGCCAGCCGAAGTGATGGATGTGCTGTGGCGCGTGCAGGCCTCCTACCTTGCGGCCGCCACCGACATGGTGCGGGCCGACTTCGGGGGGATGGAAGGGTATCTGCGGGATGCGCTGGGCATCGACAGTGCGGCACGCGAGCGGCTGGCCGCGCTTTACCTCGAAGGGTGATTACCTTCGCTCACGGGGCGGCAGGGTGGCGCGGCTAACATGGGCTGTGCCGGTCGGTTGCGCCGGAGTTCAAGGAGATTGCGATGAAATACGGCATGCGTGAGCTGGCCGCGATGGTGCTGGTGGCCCTGAGTGTGGGGCTGGCTGGCTGTGCGGGCGGGGTGCCTGGGGATGTTTCGGGGAGCCAGGCGTCCAGTGCCAGTGGGGTGACGGTGTTTGGGACTGTGGATGCCAATGTGAGTCATACGCGGACTTCGCGGTGACTCTTTGTGCTTTGGTTCTTTCGCTGGATTTGTCCCTGCCGGGTGGTTGTTTTTCGAGGCC
>NZ_BCTO01000046.1 GCF_001571325.1 Delftia tsuruhatensis NBRC 16741 | reverse complement strand
AACGCCTTTGAAGTCCTGGGCGGCGGTGACGGCGTCCAGGGCGTTGTAGCTGAGTGTGGCGCTTGCGTTGAGAGGGTCGGTGATTTTGGTGAGGCGGCGCAGACCATCAACGTCCAGAGTGGTGGTCTGCCCCAGGCCGTTGCTGGCCGTGGCCAGATCGCCGTTGGCGTCATAGGTCAAAGCAGTACTTTGGTTGCCGCCTATGGTTTCGCTGCTGATGCGATTGATGCCGTTGATGGAGCGCTGCATCTGCAGGGCTGTCTGGGCCGCGCTGTCCTTGATGAGCTCACTGGTGCGGTTGTCCCACTGGTCCAGAACGTACTGGCCGGAGTTGCCACGGTTGTCGCTCCAGCGATTGATGCGCCGGGCGTCGTCATATTGGTAGGTGATGGCATGGCCGTTGGCGAAGGTGATCGTGCCCAGCCTGTCATTGGGCAGGTAGGTCAACGTGGTTTGCTGCCCGCCGACGCTGACGCGCGTGAACTGCCCCCGGGGGTTGTAGCTGTAGCTGCGCTCCAGGCCCGAAGGGGCCATGGCCGTCATGGATCCGGCCCGCGCCATCATGGGCGAACTGGTGGACATGTCCCAGGGCGTTGGTGACCTTGTTGCGGTTGCCCCGGGTGTCATAGCCAAACAGGGTCTGGCCGGCAGCATCGGTATAGGTCTCGGGCAGGCCCTGGGCGTTGTAGCTCCAAGCGCTTGAGTAGGTGGTATTGCTGGCGTTGTCCGTAAGGGCGGCGCCCACCAGTCTGCCGCCACCGCCGTAGCTGAGCTTGGTCGTGCGGCCGGTCTCCGTGATAAGAGTGGGCAAGGCCAGGGTGTCATGCCAATCAATTTGAGTGCTTTGGGCCTCCGTGCGATTGGAAGCAGCCACAACCTTGGTGATCAATTGGCGATTGGCATTCCACTGGTAGGAAGTTCTGTTCCCTTTAAAGTCTTCGATATAGGCTGGAAGAAGATCAGCATTCAACTCCTCCTTGAACTTTGCCCAGAAAGTGGCCTTACTCTGCCCGACCAAGCGCACGCCGGCAGCCGATCCTTGGTAGTGGCGCGTGGCGCCGTTGCCATCCGGGGCTGTCGTGGTGACCGAGGCTTTGTACCAGTTGGGATCATCAGCGCCGGGGGCCACCAGCATGCCTGCCGTTCCTACACTGGCAGCGCCTGAATAAGAGACGCTGTAGACACCGCTTACCCCAGCCCTTGATGTGTGTTTGAGCGAGCCATCGGAGTTATAAACAAATCCCAGCACTTGATTACCCTGGGAATCGCCAATGGCAGTCAAGAGGCCCGGAGAAACACTACTTTCGTAGCTGTATGTTCGAGTCTGAAAGCCATTGACCTTGACGGAACTGAGATTTCCCTTCGCGTCGTAGTCATAGCTCACTGTATTGCCGTCAGGCAATGCAACGGAATTTAGCTTGCCATCTGCCCGGTAACCAAAATCCACCTGTCGACCGAAGGAATTTGTCACAGACAGAACCTTGCCGTTATTTTGCAATATGTTGTAGTACCAGCCATTGCGCAAAGTGACGTTAGTCAGCCAACCCTGACTGTCGAAGTTCCACCAACTGTCGTCGCTGGCGCGATAGTATTTCCAACTTCCTCCCACCGAACCCAATAACAAATCAGGCCCAGTGGCGGCATGCCATGGAGATTGCTCGCCAGGCTCTTTCAGAAATAGCACTGAACTGGCATCGGGCAGCAGGATGCTGATGCTGGAAGGGTGGCCTGATCTATATTCCGTAGGCAACTTGAGGCGTCCCGACCAAGAGTGTACCCAGCCTTTACCCATGCCAATATCTGCATCTTCATCAGGGCTGCCAAAACTTCGGTAGATATGGCTGACAGTGAGTGGGTTGGGGCTTTGATCTATCCAATCCGTTTGGACCTGGAAATTCTCGGGACCTGAGGGAATGCTTTGCGCTTTGGCAAAGTTAAAAAATAGACAAAATACACCCAAGACGACCAACGAGCGAGAGCACGGCTTCAATGGAAAAATCAACAGCTTGCGCAGAGTTTTCAGATTTTTATTCATAGTCTGTCTTTAAATAACACAATCATCAACGGCAATTCAAGTACTTCACCCGGCACCCACCAAAAATTCACTCACATTACTTTCAATAAAACTCTTTCAAAGGCACTTACCCGCATTAGAAATCACGCCGCCTACAAGATGCAGGGAATCCTTCATCAACACTCAAATCACTCATCAATACTTTGATATTCTTCTTGGCCACTTCAATGCATTTTGAGCATTCCGCCTTCATTTCCACAGTTGTAGATTTTAGGTATGGCGGAATATACAACAATTGAGCCTCACCGTTGACATTGGTTTTTAATGAGAAATTTTGAAATGAAGCAGAACCTTCTTCTTTTAGGCTAATCGACACGTCAGTGAAGGCAGCAGGCTTACCACCACGTCGAACCAAAATATCTTGCATGATAGGCCCAGCCAAAGAAGGCAGTGATTGCGTAACTTCCGGCCCACTGATCTTTATTTCCCACAACCCCTTCTTACTGCAAACCCTAACATCATCCGGCACTCTATTTGCAGGTAAAAATCCGGCCTCGCATTCTTCTTCAACCAAGTATCTGGTGATATAAAATTGATCCGTCAATTCCCTTGGCGTTGCACACGATATAGGACCAGGCTCTGGGTAAGGACTTCCTTCTTGAGAAACAACCGTACCCCAACTCTGGGATTGGATCTCATGCAGCCTCAATTCCGATATATCTCCAGACCAATTCCCATAAGGCCCCTACAATCTCAATGGCTTGCATTGCTTAGAGCTCCCACTATCCCAGTAAGCACTCATAAAACCCATGCGCCACCTTAGAGCTTCCTCGGGAGAAGAATAATTTGCAGCATGAGATGCTGTTCCACCGCACGAAACGGTCGAGGGATATCCAGGCACGCAAAAATCTCCGGCCTTATGTCCATATCGCAAATATATTTCCCTTGGAACGCAATTATCAAATTCAGGGTTGCAACAACTCGCTTCATTGGGATATGTGGCGCAATAATTCTGCGCCATCAACGGGACCGACATCAAACCAGACAAGGACACTATAAAAATATTAATCAATTTCATATTAGATAA
Source organism: Delftia tsuruhatensis NBRC 16741 (assembly GCF_001571325.1). Classification (GTDB taxonomy): domain Bacteria; phylum Pseudomonadota; class Gammaproteobacteria; order Burkholderiales; family Burkholderiaceae_C; genus Comamonas; species Comamonas tsuruhatensis. The sequence goes on along the minus strand of NZ_BCTO01000046.1, from coordinate 50,919 downwards.
CTAGAGCGTTTTATGAACTTCTGGCAGAAACCAAGTACCTGCATGGCCGCGAGCTACATCGGCACTGCAAAAACCAGAGTGGGACAACTGCCTTTACATAGGCATCAGTCGCATGGAGAGCACACGAGCATACTGCTTGAGCTGCGCTGCAGATGAGAGCCGCAACAGTGAGATCCGAACTCCACGCAGAGCACGGCAAAGCCTTTTCTCGAGATCTGGAATGGGGCTCCCGGCAGATAGCGGCTGGCATTGCACCAGTTCGGACATCTTGTTCGACGACAATCCAGCAGGCCATGGTTTCGGCACGTCAGTCTTCAAAGAATTCGAACCATTGGCGAAGCACTGTCACAGGCCATCGCCTTCAGCGGTATACAAGAGGTGGATTGTGTCGCAATCGAGGGAAAGCCATGGTCACAAACGAGTCAAGAAATTGGCGAAAACTTCTACGCCAATTTCGACTGCATCATGCTCGACACCGGCGGCATCCATATCGGCAACGACGTGCTGCTGGCCCGGGGCGTGGGGTATCTACACGCCCAACCATTCGGTCCATGCCGCCGAGAGCGCGGCAGGTGGCTGTTTTCCCTGGCAGGTGCGGATTGCCAGCCGGGTCTGGATTGGCACGGGCTGCCACCTGAACCCGGGAGTGACCATTGGCGACGTTTCCATCATCGGTTCGGGCAGCGTGGTCACGAAGGACATTCCGCCGAGCGTGATAGCCGCAGGGGTGCCCTGCCGCGTCGGGCATGCGATCACGGATGCGGACAAGACCGTTTTCTTGCCTAGGTCTGCGCCCACTCGGCACAGCAAAGAGTTCTGACGGGCAAACAGCCTTTTGTCGCCCGGCATGACCCTGAAGACAGGCATGTCTCGCCCGAACAGCCCCATAATCTGGCTTCAAAAATTTCGCACCCCTATGACACAGTCCCTCAAAGAACTTCTTGCGGCCAAGGCCGCGCTGGACATGGAAATTGCCAAGGCCCGCACCTCGGCGGCCGACGCAGCCCTGTCCAAGGTCCAGAAGCTGGTGACCGATTTCGGGTTCACCCAGCAGCAAGTGTTCCCCTACATCCCAGCAAAAACCAGCGCACCGGCGAAGTATCGCGATCCCTCTACAGGAGCGACGTGGACAGGTCGCGGCAAGCCTCCGAACTGGATCAAGGACCAGGATCGCGAAGACTTCCTCATCGAACGCAAACCCGAGGCGGCCCAAGGCCCGTTCCTCGCAGAAATGGCGGCAGCGGCAGCTCGCAACTGAAGGCGCTGCACACGGCGGCACGCAGGATGCCGTGCGGTGCGGTGGGGTTCCGATGCGAAGGAATCTGTGCCGTCCGAAAAAAAGCCCTCTGAGCATTCAGCGGGCTTTTTTTCCGGCCTGGCGCCGGCAGCGTAGTCACTGCCGGCATCTTTCGATGGCGTGCATCGCGCTCCGGCATGGGGGACCAGCCGGGCCTTTGCGGCACCGCCAGCCCTCAGGCGTGGCTGACGGGGCAGCTGCCTGCCTTGCCCATGATGCTGTCCGCGGGCGCCTGCGCGCGGTCATTCAGGCCGTAGTCGCGCAGCACCTGGGTGACGCGCACGCGGTAGTCCTTGAAGATCTTGTCGCGGCCGGCGCGCTGGGCGCTGAGGTGGGCTTCCACGTTGCGCCACTGGACGACGGCTTCCTCGTCGCGCCAGGTGGTGACGGACATGACTTTCTCGGGGTTGAGCGTGCTCTGGAAGCATTCCACGGAGATGAACCCCTCCATGGGCTTGAGCATGGGGGTGAGCTTGTTGACCAGGTCCACATAGGTCTGGTTCTGGCCGGGCAAGGCCTGCAGTTCGAACAGTACGACAACCATCTTCAACTCTCCTTTTTTCGGGAACAGAGATTCCGGCGCCGCGCAGCGGCGGCTCCGGCGTGGGGGAAATGGGTGAATGGGCGGCGCCGCAGGTTCAGCGGCTGCGCTCCAGGTGGGCCAGCCAGGCGGCCAGCACATCGCGCGCGGCCAGCGCCAGCAGGCCGCCGTATTTCTGGGCATCGGCACGCAGGGTGCGCGGGTCCACCTTGGCCATGCCGAGCTCACAGGCATGGCCGACCAGCCAGCGCTCCAGCCGGGCCGCGTCGGCCTCCAGATGGAATTGCAGGCCCAGCACCTGCGGTCCGACTGCGAAGGCCTGGTTGGCGCCGATGGCGGTGCCGGCCAGGTGCACGGCGCCTTCGGGAATGTCGAACTGGTCGCCATGCCAATGGAGCACGGGCACGCCGTCCAGCCTGGACAGGGGCGAGGCCAGGCCGGCGTCGGTGAGCGTGAGCGGCGAGAAGCCGATTTCCTTGACGCCCAGCGGGTAGACCCTGGCGCCCAGCGCGCGCGCAATGAGCTGGGCGCCCAGGCAGATGCCCAGCAGCGGCTTGCCGCTGTCCAGCCAGCGGCGCACGGCCGCCAGCTCCTGGGCGACGAAGGGATAAAGCGCCTCGTCATAGGCACCTATGGGGCCGCCCAGCACGACGAGCAGGTCGGCACGGCCCAGGTCCAGGGTGTCAAGCTCGCCGATGCTGGGATCGACGTACTGCACTTCGTAGCCGCGGCTGGCGAACTCGGCATGCAGGGTGCCCAGGTCTTCGAAGTGGATGTGGCGCAGCGCGATGGCTTTTTTCATGGGAGGAACTCAGGTGGATACAGGAGGGTGGCTTGGAACGTGCGGAGCCCGTCAGGCGCCGGGTTTGAGATCGACGTGGATATGGCCCGCCGAGGGGAAGGTGCAGCAGGCCAAGGCATAGCCGGCTTCCTTTTCCCTGTCGCTGAGGCAAAAGTCCGCCTCCAGCCGTGAACTGCCTCCCGTGATGCGGATGCGGCAGCTGCCGCAGATGCCGGCCCGGCACTGGCTGCGGATGGCAATGCCCACGCCTTCCAGGATCTCCAGCAGGCTTTTGCCGGACGCGGCTTCGACAATCTGCCCGCTGTGCGCGATCTGCAGCTGGCATGCCTGCGCGGTCTCGCCTGGCTGGGCGGTGGATGCGGCAGGCGGCGTGAAGGCCTCGATGTGCTGTATGGCACCGGGAAAGCAGGCCCGCGCATGCTCGCGAAAGGTCTGCGCAAAGGCGTGGCCGCCACAGATGACGACGGCCTGGGGCTGGCCCAGCGCCAGCAGGGACTGCTGCGAGGGGCGGCCCGGCACGAAGGGGCCGTGGGCGGCAATGTCTTCGCGCGTGATGTGGATACGCAGGTCGAACCAGGGGGCCGTTTCGCACAGCTGCTGCAGCTCCTGCAGGAACGGAATGTCGGCCATGCGCGCAAAGCACAGCAGCAGCGTGGTGCGGGGCACGCGCCGGCCCTGCTGGCGCAGCCGGTCCAGTTCGCGCAGCAGCGCCAGCGGCAGGGTCAGGCCGATGCCGCCGGCCAGCATGACCAGGGAGTCCAGGCCCAGCACCAGGTCGGCCGTGATGTCACCGGCCACGCCGCCCAGCGGCAGCGTGGAGCCTGCGCGCAGCACCGCATGCATGTGGTCGGAGACGCTGCCCCGGCCCGAGCTTTTGACGGCAATGTCGAACTGGCCGGCGCCGTCGTGCTCGCTGCAGGGCTCGTAGCGGGTGATGGAGTACAGCCGCTGCTGCATGGTGCCACTGGCGTCGGCATGCTCGATGGCCACATGCCGGCCGGGCCGCAGGCCGCCGAGGAATTGCGCCGAGGCGCCCTGCACGCGCAGGGTGTAGACCATGACGCCGCCCGCCTCTGCCCGTGCAGCGGCGCAGCGCGCGAGCATGCTGCCTGCCTGGAGGGCGGCGCTCATGCCTGCATCTCCTCGAGGACCGAGGACACCAGCGCCACGCTGCCGCCCAGGTTGCGGCCCGCCAGGCCGATGCGGTCGATCAGGCTTTGCACCGAGTCGGTGTAGACGCCGATCTCGTTGCTGTCGCCCACGTCGTGCAGGATGTCGCGCGCATGCGGCATGCCGACCATGGTGAAGACGGTGGACCAGGCGCCCAGTTCGTTGTTGGCGAACATCTGCACGGTCTTGAGGATGATGGAGCGCAGGTAGCTGCGCTCGCGGTTGCTCAAGCCCTGGACGATGTCGGTGGCCACCGAGCTGAAGACGCTGGAGTGGCTCCATTCGTCCACGGCGTGGGTGCGCGTGACCTCGTGGCAGATGGGCTGGATGGAGCGGTCCTCGGCCATGGTCTTGAGGTAGTCGGTGATCAGGGTCTCGCTGGCGCAGGCAATGGCGAAGCGGGCCAGGCGGCGTTCCCATTCCGCGCCGCACTGCGCCAGCACGCCGTTGCGCCAGCCGACGAGGTTGAAGTCCGCGTAGTCCAGCGGCGCCAGGCCGCGCATCTCGTAGATGTAGTTGCAGGCCATGATGGACATGCGGGTGTGCAGGGCCTCGTCCAGCAGGGCCTGGGACATGACGTCCTGCAGCAGCGCCCGGTTGGCGCTGGGCGGCGGGGTCTTGATGATGTCCTCGCAGGCCGGCGTGACCACGTTGCACTCGATGTAGATGGTCTTGAGGTTGTAGATGCCCCAGGCGTAGGACAGGCATTGGTCGCGCAGGTGCTGTGGCGCCTCCACCCATGCCTGGTGATCGCGAAACGGCAGCAGCGAGGCGGTGAAGTCCTGCCGGGCGGGGTCGAACGCCAAGCCGCAGTAATCAGGCAGGTCCTGATTCACGGCCGCTCTTGACTTCCAGAGCAGGGACAGCTTTTTGAGCGCATCGCGCACGGCGTCATCTGTCCGAGAGATATCGAGATTCATTTTTCAACTCCGTGTGATTGAACTTGATTGATCTGAGTCAAATCGCCTACTCCCTCCCCCCGCTTTCTCCATCTGCCGCAATCACCAATGGCGCCGCAAATGGCACTGCAATTGACGCTGCAGATGGCAGATACGTTGTCATGGATTTCTTCACTCTGTCATATTCCACCTTGAATCAATCTCCCCGACTGCAGATTGCGGATGATTCCTGGCGGTATTGGATCTCATGACTTTCAACGTCTGGCGGCGAATTCTATGGAGATAGCGTGGATTCAAACAGACCTATTTTCGCCAATGAACCAGACCGCTTTTTTCAACGGTTTACATTGGCATGCCACCTTAATTGGTCTGCTCACCCGCTGAAACATGGTCGGAATCAAGGCCGCTGCACTTTGTAGACTGCCCATTCCCGATGCGCCCTGGTTTCCAAATCCTTCCATAATCCGGGCGCTGCCGATTCCCGTGCTTCAGCGCCTCCAAGACAGCCAATGCGACATGGACGATTTATCGCTCCCCAGAATCAATTCCCTGGAACTCCAACACGCGGACAGCGAGGCCTGGGACGCCATAGCGGCCGAGCGGACACGGCAGGCGCGTTCGATTGAATTGATTGCCTCTGAAAACTTCGTGAGCCGCGCGGTGATGGAGGCGCAGGGCTCGGTGCTGACCAACAAATACGCCGAGGGCTATCCGGGCGTGCGCTACTACGGCGGCTGCGCCAATGCCGATGCCGTGGAGAACCTGGCCATTGCGCGTGCCAAGGCGCTGTTCGGCTGCGCGCACGCCAACGTGCAGCCGCACTCGGGCAGCCAGGCCAACCAGGGCGTGTACCTGGCGTTCCTGGAGCCCGGCGACAAGATCATGGGGCTGGACCTGCGCTCGGGCGGGCACCTGACGCATGGCTCCAGCGTGAGCGTGTCGGGCAAGTGGTTCCAGTCCATCAGCTACGAGGTGGACGCCCGCTCCCAACTCATCGACATGGACCAGGTGCGGCGCATTGCGCTGAAGGAGCGGCCCAGGCTCATCATTGCCGGAGGCTCGGCCTATTCACGGCAGATGGACTGGGCCGAGTTCCGGCGCATTGCCGACCGGGTGGGCGCCATCTTCATGGCCGACATCGCGCACGTGGCGGGGCTGGTGGCCGCGGGCGTGTTCCCCTCGCCCGTGGAGCACGCCCATGTGACCACGACCACCACGCACAAGACGCTGCGCGGGCCGCGCGGCGGCATGATCCTCTCGGCCGACGCCGAGATCGCCAGGCGCATAGACGCCGCCGTGTTTCCGGGCCTGCAGTCCGGGCCGCTGATGCATGTGGTGGCGGCCAAGGCGGTGGCGCTGGGCGAGGCGCTCAAGCCCGCCTTCCGTACCTATGCGCGGGCCGTGGTGGACAACGCCCGCGTGCTGTGCGACCGGCTGTCGCAGGGCGGGCTGTCCGTGGTGTCCGCAGGCACGGACTGCCATCTGGGCGTGATCGACCTGCGCCCCTGGGAGCTGACGGGCAAGGCCGCCGAAACGGCGCTGGAGCAGATCGGCATCACGGTCAACAAGAACGCCGTGCCCGGCGATGGCGCGCGGCCACTGGTGACCTCGGGCATCCGCGTGGGCAGCGCGGCCTGCACCACGCGCGGCATGGGCGCCGACGAGTTCCGCGAGATCGGCGACATGATTCTTGCCACGCTGGGCGGCATACGCAGCGGCACCATGAACGCGCGCACGCTCAAGTCCATCCACGAAGGCGTGTCCGACCTGACCGGGCGCTTTCCCCTGCCCTACTGAGGCATGCAGCGCCCGGCTTCTCCCAACCTGTCAGGGTTTTCGCAGCGCGTTGGCCAGGCGCAGCACGGCGGCCTCGATCTCGTAGGCCGTGAGCGAGGCATAGCCCAGCAGCCAGCCCGGCTGCCGCTGCTCGCCCGCGTACAGGCGGCTGAGCCCCTGCAGCAGCACGCCGGCCGCGGCGGCGCGGCGGATGGTGTCTTCCTCGGACCAGCCGGGCTCCAGCAGGCAGGGCACCTGCATGCCGCCCTGGGGCCTTGGCGCGGTGACGATGCCGGCCAGGTGCCTGCCTATGGATTCGAGGATGACCTCGCGCCGCCCCGCATACAGCTTGCGCATGGCCCGCACGTGGGAGTTGTAGTGGCCGTCCTCCATGAAGCGCGCCAGCGTCAGCTGCTGGATCTGGGGCGTGTGCCCGTCCATGATGCTGCGCGCCTGGACAAAGGCGCGCACCAGCTCCTGCGGCAAGGCCATGTAGCCCATGCGCAGGCCCGGGTACAGGGTCTTGCCGAAGGTGCCGATGTAGATGGTGCGCGCGTGCTTGTCCAGGCCTTGCACGCAGGCGGTGGGCATGCCGTCGTAGTGGAATTCGCTGTCGTAGTCGTCCTCGATGATCCAGCGCCCGCGCTCGAATGCCCAGCGGATCAGGTCCAGCCGCCGCTCCAGCTGCATGGTGACGCCCGTGGGGTACTGGCGCGATGGCGTGACATAGACGCAGGTGGCGCCGCTGCGGTCGGCGTGCAGCAGGTCGGTGCGAATGCCTTGCGCGTCCACGTCGATGGGCAGGACCTTGGCCTCGGCCGACTCGAAGGCCTTGCGGGCGCCGAAGTAGCCCGGGTTCTCCAGCAGGATGGGCCGGCCCGCATCCACCAGCAGCTGCGCGCACAGGAACAGCGCCTGCCGCGTGCTGCTGAGCACCACGATCTGCCCGGCCTCCACCTTGGCGCCGCGCTCCAGGTTGAGGTAGGTGGCAATGGCCTTGCGCAGCGGCTCGGCGCCCTGCGGGTCGCCGTGCAGCAGGACGCTGGCCCGGTAGTCCTTGAGCGCCTGCCGCTGCAGCCGCTCCCAGACATCGGTGGGAAAAGTGCGCGTCTCGGGCAGGCCGGTGGCAAAGGCCCGAATGGTCTGCTGGTCGGCGATGCCGCCGCCATCGACGATGGCCTGGCCGCGCCGGCTCAGGCCGGCACCGGCCCTTATGGCACCGACAGCACCGGCAGCACCGGCCGCATGGGCGCTGCGCTCGTGCTCGGGCAAGCGGCCGCGCCGCGCCGCCCGGCCCCGCAGCTCGGTGCCGATGGTCTCGGAGACATAGCTGCCCGATCCCTGGCGCCGCACGATGAAGCCGTCTCGGTGCAGCTGGGTGTAGGCGTTCTCCACCGTGTCGCGGGCAATGCCCAGCGAGTCGGCCAGCGAGCGCGTGGCCGGCAGTTTCAGGCCCGGCAGCAGCGCGCCATCCAGGATGAGCGCACGCATGGCGCGCTGCACCCGCTGGTGCAGGTCCAGCTGGCGCAGGTCGGCATCTCCCATGCGGATCTTCAGGGTCTCAAGCTCGAAGGTCTTGCTCATGCGGTCTGCCGCCTTTCATCTCATTGCACCTCTTTGGCAGGCCATTGTACTGATGCAAATGCTGCGCGCCCATTGCAAAGTGGTCTGCAACAAGAGAGCGAAGTGTATGGATCATTCAGTCCACTTCAGCGCTCAAATACCCCTTTCCCCAGACAGCCAGGAATCCAACCCCCAAGGAAAACGAGAAGACCATGCCTTCATCAGACACACACTCACCCCTTCGCTTCAGCGACCTCATCCACCCCGTGGTGGCCGGGCTGATCTCGGTCATCGTCAACTACGGCGGCACCTTCATCCTGGTGTTCCAGGCCGCCAAGGTGGCCGGCCTGAGCCCGGAACTCACGGCTTCGTGGGTGTGGTCGATTTCGATTGGCGTGGGCGTCACCGGGCTGGTGCTCAGCTGGCTCTCGCGCGAGCCCATCATCACGGCCTGGTCCACGCCGGCCGCCGCCTTCCTGGTGACGGCCCTGGCCACCACGCCGTATGCCGAGGCCGTGGGCGCCTATGTGGTGTCGGCCGCGGCCTTCGTGGTGCTGGGACTGTCGGGCTGGTTCGAGCGCGTGATCCGGCTGATTCCGCCCGGCGTGGCCTCGGGCCTGCTGGCGGGCATCCTGCTGCAGTTCGGCATCAAGGCCTTTGGCGGCATGAGCGTGGACCCGGTGCTGGCCGGCCTGCTGATCGTGGCCTACGTTCTGCTCAAGCGGCTGACGGCGCGCTATGCGGTGGTCGGCATCCTGGCGCTGGGCTTGGCGTTCCTGCTGGCGCAGGACCGTGTGGACCTGTCCGGGCTGCAGCTGCGCTTTGCCGCGCCCGTGTTCACGCGGCCGGAATTCACGCTCAACGCCCTGCTGAGCGTGGCCCTGCCGCTGTTCCTGATCACGCTGACTGGCCAGTACATGCCCGGCATGCTGGTGCTGCGCAACGATGGCTTCAAGACCAGCGCCAACCCCATCGTCACGCTCACGGGCCTGGGCTCGCTGCTGATGGCGCCGTTCGGCTCGCACGCCTTCAACATCGCCGCCATCACGGCCGCCATCTGCACGGGCAAGGAGGCGCATGAAGAGCCGTCCAGGCGCTGGATCGCAGGCATCGCTGCGGGCGTGTTCTACATCCTGGTGGGTGTGTTCGGCGTCACGCTGGCGGCCGTGTTCATGGCGTTCCCGGCCACCTTCATCACCACGCTGGCGGGCCTGGCGCTGCTGGGCACCATCGGCGGCAGCCTGGCCAATGCGCTGGCCGATGCCAAAACCCGCGAGGCCTCGCTGATCACCTTCCTGGCCGCCGCCGCCAACATTTCCATGCTGGGCATAGGCGGCGCCTTCTGGGGCCTGGTCATCGGCCTGGTGGCCCATGCCGTGCTCAACGGCCAGTGGCCGCGCCGGGCCGCCCGCAGCGAGGCGGGCACCGGCAACGTGCCCGCCGCCGATGCCGCCATCAAAAGGAGCTGAAACCATGCTTGCGACACAAGACACCACCGGCGGCACCGCCCAAGCCGCCGACACCCTGACGCGCCACGACCAGCACGGCCGCTACCCCCAGGCCGAGACGGTGGACGATTTCCGGCACAACCTGGCCACCGTGCACGCGCGCATGGCCGCTGCCTGCCGCCGCGCAGGGCGCGACCCGGCCAGCGTGCGCCTGCTGCCCGTGAGCAAGACCAAGCCCGAGTCCAGCCTGCGCCTGGCCCACGCGGCGGGCTGCCGCATGCTGGGCGAGAACAAGGTGCAGGAAGCCTTCGGCAAGTGGGAGGCCATGCAGGACCTGGCCGATCTGCAGTGGTCCGTCATCGGCCACCTGCAGACCAACAAGGCAAAGCTCGTGGCACGCTTTGCCAGCGAGTTCCAGGCGCTGGACAACCTGCGCGTGGCCGAGGCGCTGGACCGCCGCCTGCAGGCCGAAGGCCGGGCGCTGGACGTGTTCGTGCAGGTCAACACCTCGGGCGAGGCCAGCAAGTACGGCCTGCCGCCCGACGAGCTGCAGGGATTCCTCCAGGCCCTGCCCGCCTTCAGTGCGCTGCGCGTGCGCGGCCTGATGACGCTGGCCCTGTTCTCCAGCGAGGCCGAGCGCGTGCGCCAGTGCTTCGTGCTGCTGCGCAGCCTGCGCGACCAGCTGCGCCAGAGCGCGCCGGCGGGCATCTCGCTGGATGAACTGTCCATGGGCATGTCCGGCGACTTCGAGATCGCCATAGAGGAAGGCGCCACCGTGGTGCGCGTGGGCCAGGCCATCTTCGGCGCCCGCGCCCAGCCGGACAGCTTCTACTGGCCCGCCGGCGGCCCTGATCCCGCCGCCCTGGCGCTGCCCTGAACGCGCCCCCTCGCCACCCTTTTCGATTCAACCCTGACCCCGCTTGAGGACCTTGACATGCAAAAAGCCATGCAACCCCTTGATTCCCGCCTGATGAAGGCCTATGCCCGCCAGCCCGTCTCCTTCGTCCGTGGCCGTGGGGCCCGGCTCTGGGACGAGCACGGCACCGAATACCTGGACGCCATTGCCGGCGTGGCCGTGACCGCCCTGGGCCACGCGCACCCGGAGATCGCCGCCGTGATCGCCGAGCAGGCCGGCCTGCTGCTGCACACCTCCAACGTGTTCCGCATCGACTGGCAGGAACGCCTGGGCCAGCGCCTGTGCGCCCTGGCCGGCATGGAGACGGCCTTTTTCTGCAACTCCGGCGCCGAGGCCAACGAGGCCGCGCTCAAGCTGGCGCGCCTGCACGGCCACCGCAGGCAGGTGGCGCGGCCGCAGATCCTGGTGATGGACAACGGCTTTCACGGCCGCACGCTGGCCACGCTGTCGGCCACGGGCAACCCGGCCAAGCAGCGCGGCTTCGAGCCGCTGATGCCGGGCTTCGTGCGCGTGCCCTATGACGACATCGCGGCCGTGCACCGCGCCGCCGCCCAGCATGGGGACATCGTGGCCGTGCTGATCGAGCCCGTGCAGGGCGAAGGCGGCATCCGCCTGGCCAGCCCCGACTACCTGCGCCAGCTGCGCAGCCTGTGCGACCGGCATGGCTGGCTGCTGATGCTCGACGAGATCCAGACCGGCCTGGGGCGCACCGGCGCCTGGTTCGGCCACCAGCATGCGGGCATCGCCCCCGATGTGATGACCCTGGCCAAGGCCCTGGGCAACGGCATTCCGATCGGTGCCTGCCTGGCGCGCGGGCCTGCGGCCGACCTGATCTCGCCCGGCCAGCATGGCTCCACCTTTGGCGGCAACCCGCTGGCCTGCCGCGTGGGTTGCACGGTGCTGGACATCATGGAGAGCGAGGACATCCCCGGCCGCGCCAAGCAACTGGGCCGGCGCCTGCTCAACGGCCTGCAGCAGGCGCTGCACGGCCACCCCGACGTGCTGGCCGTGCGCGGCCAGGGCCTGATGGTGGGCATCGAGCTGAACCGCAACTGCCAGGACCTGGTGGGTCGCGCGCTGGCCCAGCAGCGCCTGCTGATCACGGTGACGCGCGAATCCACCATCCGCCTGCTGCCGCCGCTGATATGCGACGAGCGCCAGATCGACGACATCGTCGCCCGCCTGGCCTGCCTGCTGGAGCCGGCCAGCGCCGCGCAGGCAGGCGCGCCCGCCGCAGGCCAGCTGGCAGCTGCATGACCATCGATTCCCCCAGCCCTTGCCACGACACAGGAACCACTCACCCATGTACGACGCATCCCTGACCCTGGCCGACTTCGACCTGCAGCTGGCCAAGGCCATCCAGAGCGAGAAACGCCGCCAGGAAGACCATGTGGAACTCATCGCCTCCGAAAACTACGCCAGCCCGCTGGTGATGGCGGTGCAGAACTCGGTCTTCACCAACAAGTACGCCGAGGGCTACCCCGGCAAGCGCTACTACAGCGGCTGCGAGAACGTGGACGTGGCCGAGCGCCTGGCCGTGGAACGCGCCATGGCGCTGTTCGACTGCGACTACGCCAACGTGCAGCCCCATGCCGGCGCCCAGGCCAATGCCGCCGTGTTCCTGGCGCTGGCCCAGCCCGGCGACACCGTCATGGGCATGAACCTGGCCCAGGGCGGCCACCTGACGCATGGCAACCCGTCCAACTTCTCGGGCCGCCACTACCGCATCGTCCCCTACGGCCTGGACCCCGCCACGGGCCTGATCGACTACGACGAGATGGAGCGCATCGCCCTGGAGCACCGGCCCCGCATGCTCATCGGCGGCTTCTCTGCCTACTCGCGCCACAAGGACTGGGCCCGCATGCGCGCCATTGCCGACAAGGTGGGCGCCGTGTTCTGGGTGGACATGGCCCATGTCGCAGGCCTGGTGGCTGCGGGCGAATACCCCAGCCCCCTGCCCCACGCGCATGTGGTCACCAGCACCACGCACAAGACGCTACGCGGCCCGCGCGGCGGCCTGATCCTGTCCAAGGGACAGGACGAAACCTTCAACCGCCGCCTGAGCTCGGCCGTGTTCCCCGGCGTGCAGGGTGGGCCGCTGATGCATGTGATCGCCGCCAAGGCCGTCGCCTTCAAGGAGGCGCTGCAGCCCGGGTTCAAGGCCTATCAGCGCCAGGTGCTGGCCAACGCCCGCGCCATGGCCGCCGTGATCCAGCAGCGCGGCTACCGCATCGTCTCGGGCGGCACGGACAACCACCTGATGCTGATCGACCTGTCCGACCGCAGCTACACCGGCAAGGACGCCGACGCCGCGCTCAGCGAGGCGCACATCACCACCAACAAGAACACCGTGCCCAACGACCCGCGCTCGCCCTTCGTGACCTCGGGCCTGCGCATAGGCACGCCCGCCGTCACCACGCGCGGCTTCGGCGAGGCGCAGTGCAAGCAGTTGGCCGGCTGGCTGTGCGATGTGCTCGATGCGCTGGACGCGCAGGAAGGCGCCCGCTTTGCCAAGGTGGCGGCGCAGGTGCGCGATCAGGTGACGGAGCTGTGCGCCCGCTATCCGGTGTACGGATAGACCGCGCGCAGCCGTGGTGGATCAGGGGTTGGCGTTGAGGTTGGGGTTGGCGCAGGCGCCGTCCATTCCCGCCATCTCCGCCAGCTTCTGCATGCGCGAGCGCTGGTCCAGGCAGGCCTGGTACTGGGCTTCGGCCGCCTTTTGCTGGGCCAGCTTCGCGGCCTTGGCGCGCTCGGCCTGCAGCTGGGCGATGCGCTCGCGGATCTGGGGCATGGCGGCCACGGCGGCCTTTTCGCCTTCAAGAATGGCGCTGGCGCGCTGGGTGAAGTCGGCCGGGCCGATGTCCAGCACCTTGGGGCGGATGGTGATGTCGGCGCGGGCCAGCTCGGCCTGGCCCAGCTTCTGGCCCATGATGGCAATGGACTGGCCCAGGGCGCCCAGCATGTTCTCGGGCGCCTTGCCGCGGGCCTTGTTGGAGATGTCCACGGCGATCACCAGATCGGCGCCCAGCTGGCGCGCGGCGTCCACGGGCACGGGGCTGGTGATGCCGCCATCGACGAAGTGGAACTTGCCGATGGCCACGGGCTGGAACACACCCGGAATACTGCTGGAGGCACGCACCGCCTGCCCCGTATTGCCGCGCGCGAACACGGTGCGCTCGCCGTCTTCCAGCCGCGTGGACACGGCCACGAAGGGCTTGGCCAGTTGCTCCAACGGCTTGCGGCCCACCTGTTCGTTCACATAGTCTTCGAGCTTCTGCCCCACCAGCAGGCCGCCCGAGGACAGCTGCAGGTCGCGGATCCTGGTCTCATCCAGCGCCACGGCCTTTTCCTGCAGCTCGAAGGCGTTCATGCCGCTCGCATACAGCGCCCCCACCACGCTGCCCGCGCTGGTGCCGGACACCACCGCGGGCGCAAGGCCATTGGCTTCCAGCATCTTGATGACGCCGATATGGGCAAAGCCCTTCACGGCCCCGCCGCCCAGGGCCAGACCAATCCTGATGGGCGCCACGGGTGTGCCCGGCGCGGTGGGCGTGGACTCGGGCGTGGCCGCCGAGGGGCTGGGCGGGTTGCTGCCGCAAGCGGCCAGCCCCGCCAGGCTCAGGTACACCAGTGGACGCAAAAGGGCTTGGAGGCGCATGCCGGAAGATCCTGCTGTCGGATGACGAGATTCGGGGCGGGCAGTATAGCGGCAGGGGCCTGACCGCCGCAGGCCCTCAGGCTCTGGGCTTCAGCAAGCCGCCCATGCCCTGCACAGCCTCCCTCAAAAACCCCCAGACCGCCTCGATGCGCTGAACCTGCCGGGCATCCGAGGGCATGCTCATCCAGAAGGTGCGGGTGAAGCAGGCCTCGGCGGGCAGCACGCGACTGAGCACGGGGTCGCGGTCGGCGATGAAGGCGGGCAGCACGGCCAGGCCGGCGCCGGCGCGCACGGCCTCGTACTGGGCGGTGATGCTGGTGCTGCGAAAGGCAAAGCGCTCGGGCTGGAACAGGGTGGACAGCAGCTGCAGCTCGCGCGTGAACAGCAGGTCGTCCACATAGTGGATGAAGCTGTGGTGGCGCAGGTCCTCGGTGCGCGCCACCAGCGGGCGGCGCGCAAGGTATTCGCGCTGGCCGTAGAGGAACAGCCGGTAGTCGGTGAGCTTGGTGACCACGGCCGAGCCGCGCGTGGGGCGCTCCAGCGAGATGACGATGTCGGCCTCGCGCCGCGACAGGTGCAGCAGGCGCGGCAGGGCCAGCAGGTCGATGCTCAGCAGCGGATGGCGCTGCGTCAGCGCGGCCAGCTGCGGGGCCAGCAGTTGGGTGCCGAAGCCCTCGGTGGCGCCCACGCGCACCAGGCCGGACGGGCCCTGGCTGGTGGATTCCGCCGCCAGCGGCATGCGCTCCAGCCCGGCTGCGGCGCGCTGCATGGCGTCTGCCACGCCCAGCAGCTGTCGGCCGGCCTCCGTGGGCCGCCATTGGCCCGCTTCGCGCTCGAAGAGCACGGCCCCCAGCTGCTTTTCCAGGGCTTGGATGCGGCGCGACACCGTGGTGTGCTCCACGCCCAGTTGCCGCGCGGCGGCGGCCATGCTGCCGCTGCGCGCCAGCTCGCCAAAGAATCTCAGGTGGTCCCAGTCCATGGGTCGAGGCCGCCTCAGTCGGCAGCGGCGCGGCGCGCGGCCAGCGTGCTGGGCGCACGCGCCAGCTCGTCGTTTTGCCGCACCAGGACGGCCATCATGTCCATGAACAGGCCCCGCTGCTCCTGCGGCAGCGGCTCCAGCATGCGCTGCTGGGCCCGCAGCACCGAGGGCTCGGCAGCGGCCAGCAGCGCAGCGCCTTCTGCGGTGACCGACAGCAGGCGCACGCGCCGGTCGGCCGGGCTGGTGTTGCGCACCATGAGGCCGCGCGCCTCCAGCCGGTCGATGACGCTGCCAATGGTGGAGGTGTCGAAACCGATCATCCGCGCCAGCGTGCGCTGGTCCACGCCGGGCTGGCGCAGCACGGCCGACAGCGCCGCGTACTGCACGGGGGTCACGCCGAATTCCTGGGTCTCTTCCATGAAGACGGCCACCGCGATCTGCTGCAGGCGGCGGATGTGGTAGCCGGGGTAGTTTTCTAGTTCTGCGGGTTGGTAGTCCATGGCCATTGCGCTCTTTTCCGGGTCCCTGCGGGCAAGCGCAGATGTTCGCATGAACCGCGCCCTCCGTTGGCGTTGGCTGGCGGACAGGTGATTCACCCGGACATGCTGTCCACCAACGTTTTGCCTGCATCCAGGGAAACCCCAGGCTGGCCTGATGCAAATCAACACTACACTCATCGTCAGCATACTGTTTAATTAGTCGCGACGCAGCTGACCCGCAGGCTGGCGACATGCACCACGAAGCACAGGACATCCATGAGCACCAGCATTTCTTCCCGGGCGCTGCCCGTTCTTGTGGCAGGCGGCGGCATTGGCGGCGTGGCGGCCGCGCTGGCCCTGGCGCGCCAGGGATTCGCCGTCAAGGTGCTGGAGCAGGCGCCGCAGCTGGGCGAGATCGGCGCCGGCATACAGCTGGGCCCCAACGCATTCGCGGCCTTCGACGCGCTGGGCATTGGCGAGCTGGCCCGTGGCCGCGCCGTCTATACCGACGAGATGGTGATGCACGACGCGCTCGATGAGCGGCTGGTCGGCCGCATTCCCACAGGCGAGGCGTTTCGCGCCCGCTTCGGCAACCCGTATGCGGTGATCCACCGCGCCGACATCCACACCTCGCTGCTTGAAGGCGCGCGCACCCACGGCCAAATCGAGACGCTGACGGGCACGCGCATCGAAGCCGTGCAGCAGGAGGGCGACACCGTCACCGTGCGCGACCAGCACGGCCAGGTCCATGTGGGCCAGGCCCTGATCGGCGCCGATGGCGTGAAGTCCGTGGTACGCCAGCAGTACGTGGGCGATGCGGCGCGTGTCTCCGGCCACGTGGTGTACCGCGCCGTGGTGGAGAAGAACGACTTCCCCGAGGACCTGCGCTGGAACGCGGCCAGCATCTGGGTCGGCCCCAACTACCACCTGGTGCACTACCCGCTGCGCGGCGGCGAGCAGTACAACGTGGTCGTCACCTTCCACAGCCGCGAGCAGGAGGAATGGGGCGTGCGCGAAGGCAGCCGCCAAGAGGTGCAAAGCTACTACCGCGACTGCTGCCCGCGCGCACGCCAGCTCATAGACCTGCCCAAAAGCTGGAAGCGCTGGGCCACGGCCGACCGCGAGCCCATTGGCCAGTGGAGCTTCGGCCGCGCCACGCTGCTGGGCGATGCCGCACACCCCACGCTGCAATACATCGCCCAGGGCGCCTGCATGGCGCTGGAAGACGCCGTGACGCTGGGCCAGGCGCTCAAGCGCTGCGGCAACGACTGGCCGCAGGCGCTGCGGCTGTACGAGCGCTCGCGCATCGCCCGCACGGCGCGCGTGGTGCTGTCCGCGCGCGAGATGGGCCGCATCTTCCACGCCAGCGGCGTGGAGCGCCTGGTGCGCAACGACCTCTGGAAGGGCCGCACGCCCCAGCGTTTCTACGACGCCATGGAATGGCTGTACGGCTGGAAGGCCGAAACCTGCCTCTCCGAAGACTGAACACAAGGAGACCGCCATGCAAGAACTTGGCCGCCTGGAAGACCTGCCCCAGGACTACCGCGACGAACTCGCGCGCAACAACCTGGTGCCGCTGTGGCCCAGCCTGCGCAACGTGATGCCGCCGCACACGCCGCGCCCGCGCACCCAGCCCATTGCCTGGCCCTACCAGGCCATCCGCCCGCTGCTGATGCAGGCCGGCGAGCTGACGCCCATCGAAAAGGCCGAGCGCCGCGTGCTGGTGCTGGCCAACCCCGGCCATGGGCTGGAGAAGATGCAGGCCAGCTCCTCCATCTACCTGGGCATGCAGCTGCTGCTGCCCGGCGAGTGGTCGCCCTCGCACCGCCACACGCCCAATGCCGTGCGCATGGTGGTGGAAGGCCAGGGCGCCTGGAGCCTGGTCGACGGCGAGAAATGCCCTATGGAGCGCGGCGACCTGATCCTCACGCCCACGGGCCTGTGGCACGAGCATGGCCATGACGGCGACGAGCCCGTGGTCTGGCTCGATGTGCTGGACCTGCCCCTGGCCTACTACCTGGAAGTCACCTACCACGTGGACGGCCCGCGCCAGCCCGCCCTGCCCGGCCGTGGCGACCGGGCATATGCGCGCGGCGGCCTGGCACCCACGCAGGTGTTCGCCCGCAGCGCCAAGGCCTACCCCATGCTGCGCTACCCGTGGAAGGATGCCCGCGCCGCGCTGCTGGAGCTGGCCGCCGACCGCCCCGACCTGGACTGCGTGCAGCTGGCCTACACCAACCCCGAGACCGGGGCCGACTGCGAAAACATCCTGGGCTTCTACGCGCTGATGCTGCGCCCGAGCCAGACGCTGCAGCTGCCCGCGCGCTCGCCGGCCTGCGTGTTCCATGTCATCGAGGGCGGCGCCAGCGTGGCCGCCGTGGACCGCCACTTCGACCTGGCCCCGGCCGACACCTGCTGCGTGCCCGGCTGGGCGCCCGCCACGCTGGCCAATGCCAGCGCCAGCGAGCCCGCCTTCCTCTTCCTGGCCGACGAGGCGCCTTTGCACCGAAAGCTGGGCCTCTACGAAGTCCGGCCTTGAATCCTCCGATGTCTCTTTCCTCCCCCATCGCCAATACCATGACCGCCCCCCAATACCTCTGGACCCCGCCCCCCGTCCAATCCCTGCCCGTGCGCGGCAGCACGCAGCGCCTGCCCGTGAACCGCCTGTTCTTCGTGGGCCGCAACTACCACGCCCATGCCGTCGAGATGGGCCGCCCGGTGGACAAGAGCGTGGAGCGCCCCTTCTACTTCACCAAGGCCCCCTCCACCCTGACCGACTCGGGTGCCACCGTGGCCTACCCGCCCGAGACGAACAACTACCACTTCGAGATGGAACTGGTGGTGGCCATCGGCAAGGCGGGCTTTCGCATTGCGGCGGACCAGGCGCATGAACACATCTACGGCTACGCCTGCGGCCTGGACATGACGCGCCGCGACCTGCAGCTGGTGGCGCGCGACAAGGGCCGGCCCTGGGACCTGGGCAAGGATGTGGAGCAGTCCTCGGTAGCCAGCGAGATCGTGCCCATGCCGGGCCAGGTGATCGAATCCGGCGCCATTGCACTGGCCGTCAATGGCGAGACCAGGCAGCAGTCCGACGTGGACAAGCTGATCTGGAACATCCGCGAAATCATTGCCGACCTCTCGCTGTTCTATCACCTGCAACCCGGCGACCTCATCTACACGGGCACGCCCGAAGGCGTGGGTGCCGTGCTGCCGGGCGACCGCATCACCGGCCATGTGCAGGGCGTGGGCGAGATCGCGCTCACCGTGGGCCAGCCTGAATAAGACCGGGGAGACCACCACCATGAAGCTCTACAGCTTTTTCCGCAGCGGCACCTCGCACCGCCTGCGCATCGCGCTCCACCTCAAAGGCCTGCGCCCTGACTATTTCCCCGTGGACCTGCGCGTGGACGAGCAGGCCCAGGCGCCGTTCAAGCAGGTCAACCCGCAGGGCCTGGTGCCGGCGCTGACGCTGGACGATGGCCGCACGCTGATCCAGTCGCCGGCCATCATCGAATGGCTGGAAGAGCGCCATCCCGAGCCGCCGCTGCTGCCCGCCGACCCCGAGGACCGCGCCCAGGTGCGCGCGCTGGCCGCCATCGTGGGCTGCGACGTGCATCCCATCAACAACCGCCGCATCCTGCAGACCCTGCGCCGCCAGTTCGGTGCGGACGAAGCCGCCATCAATGCCTGGTGCGCCACCTGGATTGCCGACGGCTTCGACGCCATCGAAGCCCTGCTGGCCCGCGACACGCGGCGCGGCGACTTCTGCTTCGGCCACGCACCCACGCTGGCCGATGTCTACCTAGTGCCCCAGATCGAAAGCGCACGCCGCTTTGGCGTGGACCTGAACCGCTGGCCGCTGATCAGCGCTGTGGACAGGGCCTGCGCGGCCCTGCCCGCCTTTGCACAGGCCGCGCCCCTGGCCCAGCCTGACGCCGGCTGAACCTCGCCTGAACCCCGCCGCGCCTTTGCCGGCAGCCCTAACCCGCCCCGAGTCCTCGCCAGAAGGACCGGGGCATTGCAAGCAGTGAAAAAAGCAGATCCAACAGGAGACAGACTGTGAAAGCATCCCCATCCAGCCGCCTCGGCACCGCCCCCTCCCGCCGCAAGGCCCTCGCAGGCGCCGCCCTGCTGCTGGCCTCCATCGCCCCGCTGCATTGCGCCTGGGCGCAGGCAGGCTCCAGCAGCGCCGCCAGCTTTCCCACGCGCCCCGTCACCGTGATCACGGCCTTTGCCGTGGGCAGCGGCCCTGACGCCGTGCTGCGCATCGTGGGCGAAAAACTGGCCGCGCGCTGGAAGCAGGGCGTGACCGTGGACAACCGCCCAGGCGGCGGCGGCTTTGTCGCCATCGAAGCCGCACGCCGCGCCAAGCCCGACGGCTACACCCTGCTGCAGCTCGACAGCGAACATGTCTCCGCCCTGCCCTACCTCTACAAGCAGCGCAACTTCCATCCGCTGCAGCACTTCGACCCGGTGGCGCCGCTGTTCCTCACGCCCTTTTTCGTGGCCGTGCCCACGAACTCGCCGTGGAAGAGCATGGGCGACCTGATCAAGGCGGCCAAGTCCGAGCCCGGCAAGGTCAGCTACGGCTCCTGGGGCGTGGGCAGCCCCGGCCACCTGGGCGGCGAATGGCTGGACTTCCTGACCGGCAGCAAGATGACCCATGTGCCCTACCGCGAGGTCAGCCAGCTCTACACCTCGGTGGCCAATGGCGATCCGGCCTGGAGCTTTGCCAGCCTCCCCTCCAGCCAGGGCATCTACAAATCCGGCAAGATCCGCTACCTGGCCGTGGCCGCGCCCCAGCGCATCGCCCAGGTGCCCGACGTGCCCACCGTGGCCGAATCGGGCGGCCCCGCCGAACTGATCGTGAACTCCTTCGTCTCCCTGCTGGCACCCAAGGGCGTGGACACCGTCCTGCGCGACAAGATCCACGCCGACGTGGTCGCTGTGCTGCAGGACCCGCAGGTGCGCGAGAAATTCGCCACCTTCGCCTTCCAGCCCATCACCTGGGAAGTGCCGGAGATGGAGAAATTCGCCAGGACCAAGGCGGACCAGTACAAGCTGCTGATCCAGAAGGCGAATATCAGCCTGGATTGAGAGCACCGAATAGACAAGGCAACGGGGCGTAGCGCCCTGTCGCC
This sequence comes from Delftia tsuruhatensis NBRC 16741, assembly GCF_001571325.1. Classification (GTDB taxonomy): domain Bacteria; phylum Pseudomonadota; class Gammaproteobacteria; order Burkholderiales; family Burkholderiaceae_C; genus Comamonas; species Comamonas tsuruhatensis. The sequence goes on along the minus strand of NZ_BCTO01000046.1, from coordinate 30,247 downwards.
CCCGTACCCCGGCCCCTCCTCCCCATATGCCCGTGCCTGCGTCGTGGCGGTTGCGGGGTTGCAGTCCTGCCGAAGGACAGGACTGCTTCGTCAACTGACTGGCCGTGATTGTCTGAACGTAGCGCGCAGCGCGAAGTGAGTTTCACGGCGAACCCCGCGACCGCCACGACGCAGGTCGCCCCTTAGCGAAGCGAAGGGGACGCGGGCATTTGGGCGCGTTTCTTTGCCTCCTTTCTTGTCGCGCGACAAGAAAGGAGGTCGGCCGCCGGGCCGAAACCCGGCCTCGAAAAACGACCGCCGGGCAGGGACCCAAAAAGAGTCGGGATGCAATACTGAATACCTGCCAAGCCAGCTCATTGCCCAACCACTTCACCCTTGCGACTGCGGATTCGCAAACCCCGCCACCTGCTCGTAATGGCGGGCAATGGCGCGCAGCTCGTCCTGGCTGATCAGCTCGTCGATATGGCCGAAGGGCTGGCCGCCGCTGAGCTCGTCCGCCTTCATGATGATGAAGTCGGGCGGTGTGGAGCGGTTGGTCAGCACCACCTGGCTGGTGGCGGGCAGGCGGCTGGCCTCGTAGGCTGCCAGCAGCGCCAGCGGGTCGCCCTGCGGATCGGCGGCCAGCAGGTCGGCCAGCACCCGCGCATCGCGCATGGCCTGGGCCGAGCCGTTGGAGCCGCGCGGATACATGGGGTGGGCCGCATCGCCCAGCAGGGTCACGCGGCCGAAGCTCCACTGGTCCACGGGGTCCTTGTCCACCATGGGGTACTCGAAGATGGTCTCGGCCGAGCGGATCAGGGCCGGCACATCCAGCCAGTCGAAGCTCCAGCCGCCAAAAATCTCCAGCACATCCTCCATGCGGCCTGCGCGGTTCCAGTCGTTCATGCGCATCTGCGGGTCGCGGATCTCGGCCACCCAGTTGATGCGCTGCATGCCCTGGCCATCGACGTTGTCCTCGATGGGATAGATCACCATCTTGCCGGTATCGACCGAGCCGATGCGCAGATAGCTCTTGCCCGTGAGGATGGGCTTGAAGCGCGAGACGCCGCGCCAGGTGTTGATGCCGCCAAAGGCCAGCTCCTCCTGCGGATAGAACTGGCGCCGCACGGCGGAGTTGACGCCATCGCAGGCCACGACGATGTCGGCCGTGGCCGACGGCGGCACATGGCCCTGGGCATCCGGCGCGAAATGCACGGTGGCGCCATGGGCCGACTGGTCCACACGCACGCAGCGGTGGCCCGTGTGCACTGCGCCCGGGCCCAGGCGCTGCACGGCAGCCTCGAAGAGAACGCGGTGCAGGCGGCCACGGTGGATGCCCAGCTCGGGCAGCTCGTAGCCCGCATGGCGGCCGCGCGGCTCGCGGTAGACGAACTGGCCATAGCGATTGAAGAACACGCTTTCCAGGTTCTCGATCGCCAGCGCCTCCAGCTGCGGCTGCAGGCCCAGGTCGCTGAGTTCACGCATGGCATGCGGCAGCAGGGTAATGCCCGCGCCGATCTCGCGGACCTCGGGCACGGCCTCGAAGACTTCGCAGGCAATGCCTCTTTGATGCAGGGCCAATGCCAGGCACAGGCCTCCGATGCCGCCCCCCACGATCGCTACTTTCATCCGCTGACTCTCCATGCTTTCTCCAGGGGCGCTGTTGGCGCCCGCCCCGCCTACTCGGCGGTAATCCCCCGCGCCTTGACCAGATCGGCCCAGCGCCGGGCGTCCTTTTGCACCAGGGCCTTGAACTCGGCCGGCGTGCTGCCGGCCGGATCCATGCCCTGGGGCGCGAAGGCATGCCGGACTTCCTCCGACGCCAAAATCGCGCGGATCTCGCGATTGAGGGCATCGACCTGGTCCGCCGGCATGCCGGCCGGCGCAAACACGCCGTACCACATATCCACGTTCACATCGCCCGCCTTGGCCTCCTTGAGCGTGGGCACATCGGGCAGCAGCGGGTGGCGCCGCTGGCTGCCAATGCCCAGCGCGCGCAGCTTGCCGGCCTTCACATGCGTCAATGCCACATGAATGGGCAGGAACATGCATTCCACCTGGCCGCCCAGCAGGTCCGTCAGCGCCGGCCCTGTTCCGCGATAAGGGATGTGCGTGATCGATACGCCCGCCGTGCTCTTGAAAAGCTCCATCGCCATATGGTGCGGAGTGCCCACTCCCGGCGATGCGTAATTGATGCGGCCCGGCGAGGCCTTGGCGGCCTTCACCAGATCGGCCGCCGTCTGATAGGCGGAGGCCGTGGGCGTCACCAAAATCAGCTGTCCCCAGCTGGTCAGCGTTACAGGCTCGAGGTCCGTCAGCGGATTGAATGGCAATTTGGGATACAGCGATGCGTTCATCACCAGGGTATTCACTGTCACCAAAAGCGTCTGGCCATTGGCGGGCGAGCGCACAACGGCCTCGGTTCCGATATTTCCAGAGGCGCCCGGCTTGTTCTCCACCACCACGGGCCGGCCCTGGCGCTTGGCCAGCAAAGGCCCGATCGTTCGCGCAATCGTGTCGATTCCAGTCCCCGGAGTGAAAGGCACAATCAATTTCAGAGGCACACTCTCGGTGCTGGCGATGGCGCCTGCTACGGGTAAACCCAATACTCCCAATCCGCTTGTCTTCAAAAATTGCCGTCTGCCAACAAAATTTCGCATGTAGACCTCTTTTGTAGTTAGCATGCAAACGCATGGTAATCATGCACCAGAATGGGCACAATTGGTGGAAATCGAATGAATACTGGACATCTCTGCAAGAATACTAGACGCATATGGACACGATGACGCCTGCACCACTGCCGCTATATCAGCGCCCTGGCTTTTTGCTGCGGCGCGCCCACCAGATTTCGGTCGGCATTTTTGAAGAGCAATGCCGCCCCCTGGGACTGACGCCGCCCCAGTACGGCGCCCTGGTGCTGATCGACGCCTCCCCCGGCTCCGACCAAAGCTCCCTGGCGCGCGCCATGGGCTTCGACAAGGTGACCACGCTGCGCCTGGTGCGCGGGCTGGAAGAGCGCGAGTACGTGCACCGCGCGCTGAGCACGCGTGACCGCCGCCAGCACCAGCTCACGCTCACCGAAAAGGGCCGGGCCCTGCTGGCCGCCAGCGTGCCGCTGGTGGACCAGGCCTATCACCGCCTGGTCTCTCCGCTGGAAGACGAGGAACTGCAGGAGCTTTTGCGCCTGCTGACCAAGCTGGAGTCCGGCCTGGGCGCCAGCGCCCGCGTGAAGCTGGAGCCGCTGCACAAGCCCGCCGCCCGCGCCGTACACCACTCCAGTCCCGCTGCAGACGACCGCCTGCCGGCCACCGGTACGGACTGAGCCTTCAAGCCCTGAACCCGCATGGCCTGCGAACACCGCAGGCCATGTTTTTTTGGCGTGGCCGAGTTGGCATGCCGATGTGCAAAAACGCACATGCATACTGCAAACATCTCCATTGCTTGCGAAAAACCGCACAGCTACCATGCGATGAACGCCCGGCGCACGGCATGCCGGGCCGACACCACCGCAACAGGAGACAAGCCATGAATGCATCCACGTCCGCCAAGGTTTTGGCGCCCACGGTCAAGCTGCTGATCAACGGCAAGCTGGTCGAATCCCAAAGCACCCAATGGCGCGATGTGGTCAACCCGGCCACGCAGGAAGTACTGGCCCGCGTGCCCTTTGCCACGCCCGACGAGGTCAACGCCGCCGTCGCCAACGCCAAGGAAGCCTTCAAGACCTGGCGCAAGACGCCCATCGGCCAGCGCGCCCGCATCTTTCTGAAGCTGCAGCAGCTGATCCGCGAGAACATGAAGGAGCTGGCCGCGCTGCTGACCGCCGAACAGGGCAAGACCCTGCCTGACGCGGAGGGCGATGTCTTCCGCGGCCTGGAAGTGGTGGAGCATGCGGCCAACATCGGCTCGCTGCAGCTGGGCGAGCTGGCCAACAACGTGGCCAACGGCGTGGACACCTATTCCGTGCTGCAGCCCCTGGGCGTGTGCGCGGGCATCACCCCCTTCAACTTCCCGGCCATGATTCCGCTGTGGATGTTCCCCATGGCCATTGCCACGGGCAACACCTTCGTGCTCAAGCCCTCCGAGCAGGACCCCATGGTCACCATGCGCCTGTGCGAGCTGGCGCTGGAAGCCGGCATTCCGCCCGGCGTGCTCAACGTGGTGCACGGCGGCGAGGACGTGGTCAACGCCATCTGCGATCACCCCGACATCAAGGCCATCAGCTTCGTGGGCTCCACCAAGGTCGGCACCCATGTCTACAACCGTGCCAGCCTGGCCGGCAAGCGCGTGCAATGCATGATGGGCGCCAAGAACCACGCCATCGTCATGCCTGACGCCAACAAGGAGCAAACGCTCAACGCCCTGCTGGGCGCAGCCTTCGGTGCGGCAGGCCAGCGCTGCATGGCGCTGTCGGTGGCCGTGCTGGTGGGCGATGCACAGAAGTGGATTCCCGAGCTGGTGGAAAAGTCCAAGACCCTCAAGGTCAGCGGCGGCACCGAGCCCGGCACCGACGTGGGCCCGCTGGTGTCCTGCGCGGCGCTGTCGCGTGTGGAAAGCCTGATCGAACGCGGCCTGGCCGACGGCGCCAAGCTGGAGCTGGACGGCCGCAAGCCCCAGGTGGCCGGCTACGACAAGGGCAACTTCGTCGGCCCCACCGTGTTCAGCGGCGTCAAGCCCGGCATGAGCGTCTATGACCAGGAAATCTTCGGCCCCGTGCTGTGCCTGGCGGCTGCCGACAGCCTGGACGACGCCATCGAGTTCATCAACGCCAACCCCAACGGCAACGGCACGGCCATCTTCACGCAGTCGGGCGCTGCGGCGCGCAAGTTCCAGGAAGACATCGACGTGGGCCAGGTCGGCATCAACGTGCCGATTCCCGTGCCGGTTCCTCTGTTCTCCTTCACGGGCAGCCGCGCCTCCAAGCTGGGCGACCTGGGCCCCTACGGCAAGCAGGTCGTGCTGTTCTACACGCAGACCAAGACCGTCACGGCGCGCTGGTTCGACGACAGCACCACCAGCCAGGGCGTGAACACCACCATCAGCCTGCGCTGATGCACGGGTCGGCAGGCCTGGATTGATCCGGGGCAGGCCCCGGCTCTGGGATGATGGCGGCATGCGTTTTCCAATGACCGCCTCCCTCTCCCGGGGCCTGGGTGCCGCCTTGCTGACCATCCTGGCCGCCCTGCCCCTGACCCTACACGCGCAGGCCGGTGCAGCCTGCGACCCGGCCTCCACCGCCGCCGCCAGCCGCAATGCCTGCGCGGTCCAGGTCTTCCAGGAGGCCGACACCGCGCTCAACATCCGCTACCTGGACGTCATGCAGCAACTGCCCCAGGGCAAGCGCACGGGCCTGCGCCACGACCAGAACGGCTGGATCAAGGGCCGCACGGCGCGCTGCAAGGCCGCCACGCGCGACAGCGAAACCCAGCCCGAAGGCCCGCGCCTGTACCACGAATGCCTCACGGCCGCGACACAGGAGCGCATGCAAGCACTGGAGCGCTGGCTGCAGCACTGACCGCCGCACGCCCCCCACAGCCACCGACAGCCCCCCCCCAGAACAACAAGGGCCCCAGAGCCCAACGCAGGAGACAAGCCAGCCATGGACTTCGAACTCAACGACGACCAGCGCGCCTTTGCCGAATCGGCCCGCGCCTTTGCCCAGGCCGAACTCGCGCCCCATGCCGCGCACTGGGACCGTGAATCCATCTTCCCGCGCGAGGCCATCGCCAAGGCGGGCGAACTGGGCTTTTGCGGCCTGTACGCGCCCGAGAACGCCGGCGGCCTGCAGCTGCCGCGCCTGGACGCCACCATGGTCTTTGAGGAACTGGCCGCCGTCGATCCCTCCACCACCGCCTTCATCACCATCCACAACATGGCCACCTGGATGCTGGGCACCTGGGCCACCGACGCCGTGCGCGCCGAATGGGGCGAGGCCCTGACCAGCGGCCGCAAGCTGGCCAGCTACTGCCTGACCGAGCCCGGCGCAGGCTCGGACGCCGGCTCGCTCAAGACCCGGGCCGAGCTGGCGGGCCACGAATACATCATCAACGGCGCCAAGGCCTTCATCAGCGGCGCGGGCAGCACCGACATGCTGGTGCTGATGGCCAGAACGGGCGACGCAGGCTCGGGCGCCAGCGGCATCTCCGCCTTTGCCGTGCCCGCCGACCTGCCCGGCATCAGCTACGGCAAGAAGGAAGAAAAAATGGGCTGGAACAGCCAGCCCACGCGCGTCATCAGCTTCGACAACGTGCGCATTCCCGCCCAGAACCTGCTGGGCCGCGAGGGCGAAGGCTTCAAGATCGCCATGAAGGGCCTGGACGGAGGGCGCATCAACATCGCCACCTGCTCCGTGGGCGCCGCCCAGGGCGCGCTCACCCAGGCCCAGCAGTACATGCACGAGCGCAAGCAGTTCGGCAAGCCCATTGCCAGCTTCCAGGCCCTGCAGTTCAAGCTGGCCGACATGGCCACCGAACTCGTGGCCGCGCGCCAGATGGTGCGCCTGGCCGCCTCCAAGCTCGATGCCGGCGCGCGCGACGCTTCCACCTACTGCGCCATGGCCAAGCGCTTTGCCACCGATGCCGGCTTCATGGTCTGCAACGAGGCCCTGCAACTGCACGGTGGCTACGGCTACATCCGCGAATACCCGCTGGAGCGCCTCATGCGCGATGCCCGAGTGCACCAGATCCTCGAAGGCACGAACGAAATCATGCGCGTCATCATCGCGCGGCGCATGCTGGAAGGCGATGCGCCGGACATGATCCGCTGATTCATCCACATCCAGCCCGCGCCATGCCCGCCCGCCCGCTTTCCGACACCACGCTGCACCTCATAGACGCCGTGCGCGAAGCCCTGGCCGGCTGCGACGACGTGCAGGAAAAGCGCATGTTCGGCTGCCATGTCTTCATGGTCAACGGCAAGCTGTGCCTGGGCGTGGAAGACGACGAACTGCTGGTGCGGCTGCCGCCCTCGCAGCACGCGGCCGTGGCCGAGACGCCGGGCCTGCGCCCGCTCTCGTCCAAGGGCCAGATGGACGGCTACTTCTTCATCGGTCCCGCCGCCTACGCCACGCGCCAGCAGTGGCAGCACTGGATTGCCCAGGCCCTGGCCTTCAACCCCCACGCCAAGGCCACGCCGCCGAAAAAGCGCAAGCCCCAGGCCAGCGAACCCGCGCCCGCCGACGCCAAGACACCGCCAGCGCTGCCCGCCCCGGCCGGGCGCCGCACACGCAAGCACCCCATCTTCGGCGACGAGTAAGCCCCCTTTGCAGGAGAGCCCCATGCCCATCCGCATCGTCCAGCTAGGCAGCCCCCGCCACGCCGATGAAGGCCTGCGCATAGGCACCGTGCGCCGCCCGCCGCGCGGCGTGCCCAAGGCCGAATTCGCCAGCCGCGACTACTACGACGTCTGGTACCCCGAACTCTCGCCCCAGCCCGACACCATGCACACCGCGCTCGAATCGCACCGCCTGCAGGACCACGGCCAGCAGGCCGAGGCCGACAAGCTCTGGCAGCAATTCGTGCGCAAATTCCGCAAGGAAATGGCCGACCCCGCCGCCAGCCGCACCCTGGACCTGCTGGCCGCCCTCTCGCAGCACAGCGCCTTCGCCATCGGCTGCTACTGCGAGCAGGAGGCGCGCTGCCATCGCGGCATCCTGCGCTCCCTGCTCAAGGAACGCGGCGCCGACATTGCGAACGGTGACAAGGACACCGGCGACATGGACCCCGGCGAAAACTACACCGACGACACGGTCCACTGAGACACACCACAAGCTTCACAACACAGGAGACAAGCACATGCAGATCGCATTCATCGGACTCGGCAACATGGGCGGCCCCATGGCCATCAACCTGCACAAGGCCGGCCACACGGTCAAGGCCTTCGACCTCTCCAAAGACGCCTGCGCCAAGGTCGCTGCAGAGGGCGTGAGCATTGCCGCCAGCGCCGAGGACGCCGTGCAGGGCGCAGAAGCCGTGGTCTCCATGCTGCCCGCCAGCCAGCATGTGGAAGGCCTCTTCCTCGGCCGTGACGGCGCGGCCGGCCTGCTGCAGCGCATTGCCAAGGGCGCCCTCATCATCGACAGCTCCACCATCGCCGCCGCCACCAGCCAAAAGGTCGCCAAGGCCGCACAGGCCGCAGGCATCGCCTTCATCGACGCCCCCGTCTCCGGCGGCACGGGCGGTGCCATTGCAGGCACCCTCACCTTCATGGTGGGCGGCAGCGACGCCGACCTGGAGCGTGCCCGCCCCCTGCTCGAAAAAATGGGCGCCAACATCTTCCACGCCGGCGCCGTTGGCGCGGGCCAGACCGCCAAGATCTGCAACAACATGCTGCTGGGCATCCTCATGATCGGCACCAGCGAAGCCATCGCCCTGGGCGTGGCCAACGGCCTGGACCCCAAGGTCCTCAGCGAAATCATGCGCCGCAGCTCGGGCGGCAACTGGGCCCTGGAAAAATACAACCCCTTCCCCGGCGTCCACGAAAACGCCCCCGCCTCCAAGAACTACGCAGGCGGCTTCGGCACCGACCTCATGCTCAAGGACCTGGGCCTGGCCCAGGAAAACGCCATGGCCGTCAAGGCCTCCACGCCCCTGGGCGGCATGGCCCGCGCCATGTACGCCATGCACTCCATCGCCGGCAACGGCGCCCTGGACTTCTCCAGCGTCATCCGCTCCCTGCAAAAGAACGACTGACCGCCAGGCTCAGACCAGCGGACAATGCCCCTGCACCCGCGCCCGCCTCCCCAATCCCGTATGCCCGCGCCTGCGTCGGGCCGTCTGCGGGGTTGCAGTCCTGCCGAAGGACAGGACTGCTTCGTCAACTGACTCGCCGCAGTTGTCTGAACGGAGCGCGCAGCGCGCAGTGAGTTCTGCGGCGAACCCCGCAGGCGGCCCGACGCAGGTTGCCCCGCAGCGCAGCGAAGGGGTCGCGGACATCCGGGTCGTCTTTCTTTTGCATCCTTTTCTTCGGCCGGCGTACCGGTGACGAATCAAAGAAAGGTAGGTCGGCCGCCGGGCCGAAACCCGGCCTCGAAAAACAACCACCCGGCAGGGTCAAAAACAAGAAACCCCGACCGGGGTTTTCTCTCTTCAGACCCATGGCAGCCCTACGTAAGCTGCCACCGCCAACATCCGCCATTCCACAGAACACCCGCCAGCAACCATGACCACTACACCCCCCAACTTCGCCCCCATGCCCACCGAGGAAGGCTACTTCGGCCCCTACGGCGGCCAGTTGGTCCCGCCCCACCTCAAGCAGGCCATGGACGACATCAACACCGCCTACGCCGAAATCACGAAACGCCAAGACTTCCAGCAGGAACTGGCCCAGCTCTTCGCCGACTACGTGGGCCGCCCCAGCCCCATCTTCCACGCGCGGCGCCTGTCGGAGCAGCTCGGCGGCGCACAGATCCACCTCAAGCGCGAAGACCTCAACCACACCGGCGCCCACAAGATCAACCACTGCCTGGGCGAGGCGCTGCTGGCCAAGTTCATGGGCAAGAAAAAGGTCATCGCAGAAACCGGCGCCGGCCAGCACGGCGTGGCCCTGGCCACGGCCTGCGCGCTGGTGGGCATTCCCTGCGAGATCCACATGGGCCAGGTGGACATCGAGAAGGAACACCCCAACGTCACCAAGATGCGCATCCTGGGCTGCAAGCTCGTGCCCGTGACGCGCGGCGCGGCCACGCTCAAGGAGGCCGTGGACAGCGCCTTCGAGGAATACCTCACCAACCCCACCGACTACATCTACGCCATCGGCTCCGTGGTCGGCCCCCACCCGTTCCCGATGATGGTGCGCGACTTCCAGAGCATCATCGGCCGCGAGGCGCGCGAGCAATTCCAGGCCAAACACGGCAAGCTGCCCGACCATGTGGCTGCCTGCGTGGGCGGCGGCTCCAACGCCATGGGCATCTTCACCGCCTTCCTGGGCGATGCCTCGGTCAAGCTCGTCGGCGTGGAGCCCTCGGGCGAAGGCACGGACAAGCCCGGCCGCCACGCAGCCACCCTCAGCATGGGCAAGCCCGGCGAAATCCACGGCATGAAGTGCTACGTGCTGGAAAACGCAGACGGCACGCCGGCTGCCGCGCACAGCATTGCCTCGGGCCTGGACTATCCGGGCGTGGGCCCGCAGCACAGCTACCTCAAGGACCTGGGCCGCGTGCAGTACGAATCCGTCACCGACAAGGAATGCCTGGACGCCTTCATGCAGCTGTCGCGCGTGGAAGGCATCATCCCCGCGCTGGAAAGCGCCCACGCCGTGGCCTGGGCCATGCGCGTGGCGCCCGGCCTGCCCAAGGACCAGCACATCCTCATCAACCTCTCGGGCCGGGGCGACAAGGACGCCGACTACGTGGCCAAGGTGCTGGGCCTCTGAACGCAGAGCTTGCGCTGGATCAAGCCGCAGCACCCCGGAGGGTGCAAAGGGCGCCCTCTCCGACAACCGCTCTCCGGGACGGTGGAGACAATGGCCCCGACCGTTGTCTTGCCCAACCCCATTCCTGGAAGGAGCCACACCCATGAAGCCTGCCCAGTTCGCACGCACCGCCGCCCTCTCCATCGCCCTGGCCCTGACCTGCGCCACCGTCGCCCTGCCCGCCGCAGCCAAATCGGTGGCCGAATGGCAGACCATCACCAGCCAGGCCAAGATCCCGCTGGAGCAGGCCATCACCCGCGCCACCCAGGCCGTGCCCGGCAAAGCCATCGAAGCCCAGCTGGACGACGGCGACGGCACGGGCCCGCGCTACGAAATCGAAGTCATCACCCCGGCCGGCGACAGCGTGGAAGTCTGGGTCAACGCCATCACCGGCCAGGCCGCCCAGCACAAGAACGACGGCGCCGCCAAGCGCAAGGACCGCCAGCGCCTGGAAAAGGCCAAATCCACCATAGAGCAAGCCATCCAGGCCGCCACCCGCCACACACCGGGCACGCCCGTCAGCGCGGAACTGGACTCCCACTGGGGCCAGACCAGCTACCAGGTCGAAGTGCTGCAGGCCAACGGCACGCTCATGGAAGTCAAGATCGACGCCGTGGGCGGCGAAGTCATCCGGGCCAAGAAGGACTGACCCACGACCCCCACCCGGCAGCGCGCTTCAGCATGAGGCGCGCTTTTTTTTCGCCCATTTTTTGCGTCGTTCCCGCCATGCCCGCAGGCCATCCACGCCTGTTGCGCTCTTCAGGCCAACGCCACCGACACCCCCTCATCCGCAAACCGCTGCGCCGCCCTGAGCAGATAGCTCACGGCATAAAGAATGGGGTCGTCGGCCTCATCGCCATTGAGATGCTCCACCACCTCAATGGCATAGCCCAGGTTCACCGCCGTGTCGTGCAGCAGGCCCACCAGTTCCCTGTCTTCCGGCTCCAGCGACTGCGCCTGATCGGCCTTCACGTAGTAGATGCGCAGCAGATCCCGGCACACGCAATTGATGGCCGTGACCTTGTGGCGAGCGAGCAGGTCCAGCACATCCAGCGCGGCGCCCATGTGCAGGACGGCGTCTATGGCGAAGTCTTCGAGTTTGGGTGGGGGTGTGTTGGCGGGGGTTGGCTGGGGCATTGGTATCCTGACGAGAGGGCCTCGGTCCCCAGGTTCAATCACAAATAAAGGCTGGATGACCAAGTAGCAGAGCTTCCTGTTTTTTCAGAACGCTGTCTGCCAACTTTAGATGGAAATTTGTAAAGCTGCCGTGGGGCATCACAACGATGCAAGCATGCAGATAATCAAATATTCCAAATGTCAACTCGAAGCCAATGTCCGGACAATCTCCTTAGCCCGTTGGGAAGCAACGATTACCGCAGTAGAAAGTGTTTCAGCCATGACGGCAACCACACAGGGATCAAGTTCGCCTGGGTTGGCACCTCTCTGTTCAATCCATGCTTGGGCACCAGCCGTATTTCCGATAATCTTTCGGAACTCCTTAGCCCGTCGCTCTCCATTGACTCCAAAATAGTCAGCCCGCTTATAATTCCATGTATTCCTTATATTACTAGGCGCGCAGTCTTTATTTTCAAGCATCGCCATAAAATTGATAGCATCAGTCCAATTTCGGTCTTGAAAAATGACCTTAGCAACTTTACTCGCATTGTCCCATGCAAAGTAATGAGGCTTAGTGCCAATAGAGTTAAATCGCAATTTTCCAGCACGCTCAACACCCACAAAGTTATTGTGACCTTTGTTAAAGAATTCTGCAAAGCTAGTGCCTGTTGCCTTAAGCTTAAGATCATTCATGTCACTCTCATCAACTGAGAACGAAATGCGTCCAAACATTTTTGTTAATTCAATGCATGCAAAAAAAGCACTGTAATAGGCAGATACCAAAAGCCAAGCAGAATTATCTGATTGAAGCAACTCAAGAACTGTTTTGTACTGTTGTTCGACGCGCGAAGCGCCCAGAAAGAAATCAGATAGTCGAGCTTCAGGAAGAACTTTGCTGTTGTAAACAGCATCCCCATGCGCAACCTCATAGACCTCAAACGAAGATTCATCCAGAATATCAACCGCAATCCTACGGTCTTGACAAATCGAGTATTTCAGAGTGGCGTTGAAGGTCAACGTTTCCAATGTAAGCGGACCACTGCGGCCCGCTAAGTCACTGAGCGCCCTAGAGCAACGATCAGATATTACTTGACTGACTCGTCCCATATTTAGAACAAATCATTTGAAAGTTTGCGCTTCTTGTCCATATCGAGCTTATCGATTAGATCTTTTTCAAGATTGGTTATCGCTTCTTCGTTTGTACCGGTGTGGATTTCGAAATTAATAAGTTGAAGCGCCTCAAAAACGTAAACAAAAGCTTCTGACTTAAGAGTTCTATGCAGCATTAGTGCATTATCGCAGGCTTTCGGGAAAACTCTAAAAATCGCTTGAAAGAACGCTGACTGCGTGAGCTTCTCCGGAATTGCGAGCTCAAGTAGATTCCCATAAACACCAGACAAGTAATTTTTGAGCAGTATCTTCTTTTGCTCGTATTCGAGATCTCTCAACAAATCCGTTGCGAGCACCTTGTTAATCGCCACCTCAAAAGGCACATGGGAAAGATAGCCTGGCCCTTTTTGCTCAGCGCTCAGTTTTCCACAAAGCGGCGAATCTACCTCAACATTAAGCTCTCGGAATAGGCGGAGTCTGATGTCGTCAATTGAGTCTTGTGCGACCAAGAATTTCGTCAACTCTATTCGAAGTGTTTTTGGAACGCCTTTTGCAAAAGAATTAATATCAACAAAGTACTGAACCTGTGCAACTTGCGATAGTCCAGTAAGAATGCATACTGGAAGCTTCACATCTGGTCCACCATTGTCAAATGCGATTTTTGCGCCATACAGCCGGTGCTGTCCATCGATAACAAGAAGCGACCCAAGCTCATCAGGAAGCGTCAAAATTTTTTTATCGGAATTAAATGAGGGTGCAAATTCATGCTGCGCACTCAAAACAATAGCACCGGGAACCACTCTCTCTTCTAAATACTTAGCTATACGTCGTGCTCGGGGAGCGTCTAGTTGGCGCTGAAATCCTTCAGCTGCGTTAGTCGATACGCGCTCCACTCGACACAGTGGAAAAAGTTCGCTCGCCCGCATAGCAGTCAGATAAAATCCCGTGCCGGCATGACTTAGATCAAATGCTTGAATTTCCATTTAAATTTTCCACCATCAATAAATTCGCTATATTTTCAACAATCCAACAGAAAACTCCGACCACACTCCTATATATATTTGTCTTAAAGTTTTTCAGAAAACTAAAATCATTGCATTTTTTCCATAGCACACTACACAGATACTAAGACGAAGCTGTACGACGCTTCATAAAATAGTCCAACTAACGGCCCACAAGCACCCAAACTTGACTTCTCGTTCGCTCCGAATTCTGAGTGTGGACTGCATTCTGTCACAAATTGTGGACTAATAGTTGATGCCAAACTGCAGAGATGAGCCAAAAAGTCGGCGATGAGTGCTAACTCCACCACCAACTGCAATGTTCGACTTCTCACAGCTGTTAATGATCACAGTGCTGCAACCCGCGATCACGTGCCCTAATCCCCCTCTAAGCAGATGTTCAGTCCCACAGTGAGATGGTGCGGATGAAGTCTAAAGCGGCTTGGATCTTTTTCCCATGCCTCGCAAATCGCCCGGAATGGTGTCTTCCACCTGAGCGCCTTCAAGTACTTGCCGAAGTTGTAGCTTTGAACGAAGGCCTGGACATGCTCCCGTAGCTGCTCCAGCCCCTCGTACTCGTAGGCCTTGATCGTGGATTCCTTGATGGTCCGGTTCATGCGCTCGACCATACCGTTCGTCCAGGGGTGATACGGTTTGGTATGCCTTTTCTCGATGCCATTGGTGACGCCGCCTCTGAAGCGCTCTTGCCCTGTAAAGGCCATGCCGTTGTCTGTCAGGACGGTATGTATGCGGTAAGGGAAGGCTGCAAGCACCTGCCGAAGGAACTGCGCTGCGTTGGCTTTCGTGGCCCTGTCAAAGAACGCGACATGCGTGAATTTTGTGACGCGATCCATGGCAACAAACATGTGCTGTTTGCCGTTGGAGATCTTCATTTCGGCGCTGTCGCTGTGCACGAAACCGAGTGTCGTTTCTTCAAACTTTCCGTGCCTTCGTAGCACGTGCGTTGTGGGCTGTCGGCTGATTCCGTGACGCTGTAGGCATCGATGCAAGGCGCTGCGACTGAGCTTGGGCGCCGTCTCCAAAAGGTGCCCCATGAGATCGTCCAGCGACAGATGCCCTTGCTTGCGCAACACAATTGCCAGGTGTTCTTGCTCTTGAGAAAGATACTGGCTTGTTCTGCCCCGACGACCCATGGGCTCATCGAGCACCGAGGTGCGCGCACGCCACTTGGCCACGGTCTTGGGGTTGATGCCGTAGAGCTGGGCTAAGGACCGATGGGAACCGGTCGCTAGCTGGAGCTCTGCGCGGATACGCGGCGTCGTGCGGGCGCTGCCATGCAGGCGGATTGCCATAGTGCTTTCTCCTGTTCCAAGCTGAAGAATGCACCATGACTTCCTGGGACCGTACATCTTAAGCAAGCTCCAAAGTCCCGACATGAAACACGCCCGGCCCGAACAAATAGCCAGCCGGTATCGCCATCGCAAAGTTGCTGAATGGGCTCCCCCAGAAATGCATGCCGTACAGGGTGCCATCAACTCCGATGACGGGAGATCCACTGTCCCCTGGTTGGGTGGCAGCCTGGAACTGGTACGCGCACACGATCTGGACATCTCCGCAGCCCGGATAAGGTAGCTGGACTTCGGGCCAGGTTTTCACATAGACCGCGTTCACAAGGCGTCCAGGCGCATAGATCGTGCAATCTTGCGGCTCTGAAAGGCCCATGTCCACACTACTGGGCTGCATGCCACTGTGTACCCATCGGACTGTGCTGCCGACCTCGATGCGGGCGAGGGCAGCATCGATCTGGGAAGGCTGCTGGGGTGCCATGGGGACGGCCTCGAACAACTGACCGAAGGGCACACCTTGCCGGTCAGAGACCAGTGCATCTATCACGATGTGGCATCCCCCCACCTTAGGTGACAACGTCAGCACATGATGGCAACTGAGCGCGAACAGATCTGGTTGCCCCTGAGCCCGAACTAGACAGCAGACTGCCCCCGTGCCACGGATCGCAGATTCACTGGCCGATACCACCAGGATCCCAGTCGCCGCATTGGTAGCAAGGTGAGGGCCGCTATCGGCCAACTCTTCGACATCCGTGGGGACATAAACCTGACGTCCGCGACCATCAATCTTGATCGTGGTCCTGATGGTTTGAGGCAGTTGCTTACCTGAATCGGCTTTGTGCAGCACCAGAAATCCTAGGCAAAGCGTGGACAAGCGCTCGCCAGCGGTCATCTTGTGCCCAACGCCCACCGAAAGCACTTCCGGGAACTCTTGTTTGAGCAGCTTGGACCTATTCCGACAAAGCCGCGTGAGCACCTGCAACTGTATTTCGGATGGCAGTTGCTTCCAGAGGTCTGCGGACGAGGCTGCCGACGGCGCTTTGGCCTTCGAGACGCGGCTTGGCATCGCTTAGATCCCAGAAATCTCGATATCTTGCGTAGCAAACTGCTTCGACTGCACCGACAACAGTTGCTGGAGCGACACCTTGGTGGCGTATTTGGCTGGCTTCTGTACTCCTCCTGTAAGTGTCGCGGTGGCCATCAGCTTTTTGCCTGCAGTCACATCGGAGATGACCCAGAATCCGCCGTCGGTGCCCTTCTCCGTCTTCAGCAGGTCGTTCACTGTCGCGGTGAACTTAGCTGCGTCGAACGCGGGAGTGCTTGCCGAGGCAACTACTGCGACAGGTGCCGACATCGTCTTGCCTTGTCCATCGACGTCAAAGTACCTCTGCAGGTTCATCGGTGTATCGCCGGTTGGCTTCGCGGCCTCCACGACGACGACTTCGTAGACATTGAATGCGAGGTTCGTATAAGGTCGTTGGGGAATCAGCAAGCGTGCCTTTTCAGTGTCTTGGTCTTTAATCGCATCACTGCCGATTTCATTTGGCTTGAGCATCGGGTACAAGCCGGGTGCAGCAACGAGCACCTTGGTTACTTTCACCAAAACCCTGGTCCCGGGGACCAACCCTTTCGCCGTCTCTATCGGCTTTCCGCCCTCACTCTCGCCAGATTGGGGTGCTCCCGTGAGTGCGGAGGCCGGCAGAATCTTGTTCTGGGCTAGCTTGGACAGCGCGCCGAGACCAGTCGAATAAAAATCCAGCAACGGCCGAACAATGCCGCTGTTGTCGATGCGCGCGTCCAGCCCATAGAGCCCCCAACCTTGGACCATCGTGACGCCGGCGGTGGTATTGCCTAAGCCCTGCTGCCCTTGGATGACGTACTTTTCGTCAAAATCCGGCATCCAAACTACATCGAAGAAACGACGGCCCAGTGTCGTAGGAAATGGAGTGGCCGATTGCGTCATTGACATGTTGTACTGCCCGACTGGCGTGCTGCTTGCCGCTTCCGGGGCACTCGTGGCCGGCTTGGGAGCGTTGGCCCCAGTTGCTGGTGTGCTCGCTGCGGTGGTTGAGGCCTGGGCGCCTACATCGCCCATCTGCGGCCCTGCAGTCAGCACGGCTGGTGAAACCAGCGAAACGGCCGAGGCCGGAAACCGTACAGAGGATTCCTTGCTGAGATCGGCGGCCAGAGTTCCGCCAAAGTCGCCCTTTACGTTGTCGATCAACAGGTACTGTCCATCAGGCGTGAGTTGCCCCACCGACAGAAACACTTTGGAGGAGATGACAAAGGGCTCGTACACCTGAACATAGGGCCGCGGAAGATAAAACGGAATACCCTCAGGCTGTGGCTGGCCCTCATTCACTTTTATGACCTTGACGCTGGCGCAGCCAGCCAAAACAATCAGCGCGCAGCAGACTGCCGGGAAAAATAGTTTTTTCATAGATGTCTCCCTCTATCGCAGCATTGGTTGAATGGATCAAAGCAATGGTCGGGCGAAACCTTGAGACGCAAACAGCCCCGTCTTTCAGTCGGCACATTCATAACAATGAGTTGCAACGCAACGAATGCATATTCGTAGTTACCCCAACACTTTGCCAGTTGCTGCGAATTCCATTGCGTTGACGCTGAGGGGCAAGCGCAATTTCGGCGTTATATGGTATTGGCGTCACATGAGACCAACCAATGACGGGTCCGCTATGACAACGGAAGCCTCACAAATTATACCGAGCGCCTCCATCCGACCTCATTTCAGTTTCCTGTACACAACCTGTGAGCCGCATAACTCGCTGCACAGCAGACATCTTCCTGACCGGCTCGAACGAATGCAATGGGTCCACCGCCGACAACGAGCAATTGGCACAGCTCGGCCGTCATGGATCCACTCGGCCTGATATTCCCCACCATTTTTAGTTCGCCACATAAAATGTGCCCTTGGCTCGCAGGAGCTTCAAACCCTGCATGAGCGAACAGCCCGATCATTTTGAGATACAGCTAGGGATACAGGGGTGCGCGCAAGCCGGCAGTGAGCAATGAAGCCACCCGCCCCAGCATGCTATCCATGCTTGCAACCAAGCATTCCTGACGCATAAAATTTCACTCTAACTCCTATGTGTATCCGACTAACTCCTATGTGTATCCGACGCAGCCACTGGCACCAAAAAACGCCAACCCCTTTTGTCGTGCAATGTCGATTTGCAGACAACTTGAACTCTTTTTCCTAAAACTCCGCTGCCTGGAGATGCCCAGTTCGTTTCAAGTGTAGCAGCGCACTGTTCGACTATTATTTTTGGATTTATTCGAACAGCAGTTAACTGTGTTCTCTTCTGCCTTTTTTCTTTCATCAAAAATTCATCTGCAGATCTCTTTATTTCTTGCAAATCTTGGATTGGTGGTGAATTTTTCTCACCAGCAGACGTGGTGCCAGAAATCATGATCCCCACCAAAATAAAGAAGATTCTCGTCATTGTCTTTGCACAGTTGATTTACGGCAGTCTCAAATATGAAGTGCAACACCTGAGCCTTAGGTAACGTGCACGAATGACTTCACCATACACACACTGACAATCAGAAGATTGCCTGGCCTTGGCATCCCTAGTGCGTCTGAGCCGGGGTGCAGCGTTCAGGAGCCTTGCCGTGCAAACGCACAGCTGCCGCACATCGGCAACTTCGGCGGCTCGGCCTATCCCATCGATCTGGGGTTCATGGGCTGAAGCCGTGCGCGCGGGCCTGCACGGCCGATTCGAGTCAGCCTCTGGGTGGCCCTGAGGGCGCCTTTGAAAATTCCGAATTTTCAGGGACCGGGATTGCGAAGACGATGGGGCCACTCAGTTCAAGTGGAGACAAAAATGCGATTCGAATTCCGCCCAATTGCCACACCAATTGCTACCCCAATTGCCACGCTGGCCCGGCATGCACGGCATGGCTTGTTCATCGCAGCGGCCCTGTCCGGCGCGCTGGCGCAGGCGGCACCGCTGCCGTTGGACATGGCCACGACTTCCGAGCAGCGGTTTCAACTGGCCCTGGAGGCGCAGACTGCGGGTGACTACGCCTCCATGCTCGCGTTGCTGCGCCAGGCGGCCCGGGATGGCGAGCCACAAGCCCAGGAAACACTGGCATGGATTCTTCTGGCAGGCCCAACCCTGTATGGCACCGCGGTGAAAGCAGATCGCTGCGAAGCAGTGCATTGGCTGCGGCAAGCCGTTGCAAAAGGGAATCAAACGGCCAAAAGCCAGCTGGATTTCCTGAACCGCCTGCGCAATGCGCCGAGTGCAATGCGCCGAGTGGCAAGATGGCGTGCACATCCGAGTGGGAAGGGTGATATGCGCAAAATCATTTTCGGATCGCAGCGCCATCCTCAAGAATGCGCTGCGGGCACAACGCTACTGAGACCACGCCTGGAGCACTGACCACCTCACGACGGACTTGTGCCCGTCCTCACCCAGCATTCACCAGCGCCTTCGCAAACGCCCCTTCGCCCGCCACAGTCAACACCAGTTTTTGTGTCGCCCGCTTCGCAGCCACATAGAACAGTTTGGCCTCGTCCGCCGCATCTTCGCCTTCACGCGGCATCTGCCCCACTCCTGCAACGGCCACGACCGGAAACTCCAATCCCTTGCTGGCGTGCATTGTCATCACTTTGATGGTGTCGGCCAGTGGATCGAAGTCACCTGAACGATGTCGCACGCGATGCGGCAGTCTTCGGCGGCCAAGTGCCATGGCGCACTGGTTCATGGAGTCGTGATCGCGGCACAGGATGGCCATGTCACCCCAGGCGTGGCCTTCCTGATGCGCCGCAGCCAGCAGCTCGGCGATCTTGGCGGGCTCGTCCCGCAAGCTCGGCAGGTGCACGATCAGCGGCTCCTGCCCTTCGCGGCCGCAGCTGATGGGTTGCACCAGCGGAACACCGTCATCATCCTGGGCATTGGGTTGCAGGAACTCGGCGGCGACGCGGTTGGCGATTTGCAGAATCTGCCTGGTGTTGCGGTAGTTGATCTTGAGAATGGTCGTGCGCCCAGAGGCCTGGATTCCCACGCTCTTGAAGCTGAAGCCACGCGCCTTGCTCTTGCCATAGATGTTCTGGGCGCTGTCGTACAGGATCAACAGGCTGTTGGTCTCAGGGTCGACCATCTGGGTGACGAGCTTGAGCCATTCAGGCTGAAAGTCGTGCCCCTCGTCGACCATCACGGCCTGGTATTGCCCGGACGGAATCTGTTGCCGGTCCACGCCGCGAATCACAAACTCCACCATCTGATCAAACATGCCTGGGCCCTGAGCGGGTAGCGTCTGGCCATAGGCCACCAACTGCTGGCGGCACCACCTGTGGAAGTTGCGGGCATGCACCCGGTCGGCCAGGCCCTTGGCCGCAAACCAGGCATTGAGCTTCACGGCCAAGGGCTCGTTGTAGCAGAGCACGAGGATGGGCTTGGTCGAAGCGGTCTTGGCCAGGTGTTCAGCACGATAGCCAAGAATCATGGTCTTGCCTGAGCCGGCAACTCCGTGGATCACGCGATGCCCATCGCCCAGGCTGCGCGCGAGTTGCTCCTGCTGCAAGTCCATGACGCGCATGATGTCCGGCAGCTCGTCCGCGTCTTCCGGCAGAAGGCTGCCTTGCACCGGAACACGCACCTGCGGGAACATGATCCACCGCGTGCGCTCGAGCTGCGGCACCGACATGGCTTTGCCGAAAGCGTGGGGGAACATGTTCCACAGGCGTTGCTGAAAAGCCTCCGCATCAACGGATTCCAGCATCTCGTCCTTGCAGATGACCAGATGCGCATCAATCGTCTGGTCCAGTGCAGATTCTTCAAACTGCTTGCGCGTGATGTTGGTGAACACCACGCCGCTGCCCCAGGGAAATGCCAGCTTTCCCTGATGAGTGCCTTCGCCGTGAATGAGTTGCTGATCCCGCTCCAGCGCATTGACCACTTGAATGGCGCAGTGTCGCGCCTGGGCTGCCGGATTGATGACGACCTTGGGCCTTCCATCCACGACGAGCGTCCAGGCCTGTTTGGTAGCCTCTTGAACCGTCTCGAGCCGCCAATCCTTGGTCTCAAGAATCAGAACGCCCCTGCGTGGATGAATGACGACGAAGTCAGGATGCGTCTGCTTGGGACCGATGGGTACGTCATACCAGAGCATGTAATCGTCTTCGAGCTTTTGCTCCAACCGCTCGGCCAGGCGTCGCTCGCCAGGCGTCATGCGCCCAACGCACGCGCCCATCGCAGGAATCAGTACCGCCACTTTCTTCTCCTCTACAGAGCGGCTGAGGATACCGCACGCACTATCTCTTCAGGAATTCGATGACTGGCCAATCCCAAGCCATCGAAAATCCGGAATTGAATTCTGAACGGCTCTCTGTTGAATTTCCTCGACTCACGCGGAAACCAGCATGGAATTTGAAGGCGCTTCTGAAATGGCCAAGCAGAGGAGGATTTGATTGTGAAAGTGCTTGGCTCGGACGTATGCCTGCCATCTACGCACTCGACGACTACCGCTTTGGGCAATGCCGTAAGACTGCTGGAGGTCGAAAGGTCCAGCCATTGCGGCAACCCCGCACTTTCGCCGCAACGGCGGCGCTGCTCCGTGCAGGTGCCATAGGAGGCGACATCAGCGTTGCGGCCCGTCGCAGCGCCTTCGCGCTGGACGAACCGCCCTGGATCGCCTTGGCCCCGTTGTCTTGCCTATGCCAAGCAGTCGCAGTCGTTCAGGGAGCGCCGTATTCGCTCAGTTTCTTGCTGAACCTAAAGGTCCACAGTCGCTGCGTGCGATCGTTGACGTCATTGGTGGTGAAGCGAAGGCTCGCCGCGCCCTTGGCGCATTGGCCGTCGTTCACGATCTTGCCGTCGGCGTCCACCATGCATTTGGTGACGTTCGAGCCTTCGATTTCCTTGCCGCTGGCGTCCAGCACGGCCAGCGAAACACCGAAGTCGGTGTCGTTGGTCAGCGCCAGCGTGTAGTCATCGACCAGCGCCAGGCCTTCGGCCTTCTCGGCCACCCAGCCGGTGGCGTTCAGGTTGAAGAGCCGGGTCTTCTTGAGCGTCACGACCTTGGAATAGTCCGAGCCATTGACCGGCTTGCCAGTCAGGCTGCTCTTTTCCAGGTCGGAGCCCAGCGCGGTGATATCGGTGGCGTTGGCCGGAAACTCGATCAGAACCAGGTCGTTGAAGACTTTCTTGTCCTTGCCCGTGCCTTGCTCGATGGCGATGAATTTCCCCTTGCCCAGTGAGACCACATCACCCAGCTTGGCATTGCCGGTCTTGCCTTGGTTGTACCAGCGGCTGTCCACGGGCAAGGCAAACAGGCGGGTTTTCTCGGTAGTCGGGTCAAACTCCACCCAACGCACAAAGCGAGCGTAGTCGCGCACGTTCTCCGATTTGCCAGTGGCGTCGGCAACGGCAGCGGTGGTGTAGTCGGCCTTGCCGTCGTCCAGGGGGCTTTGCAGGAAGCCGTGCAGCTTGCCGCTGGCCGCATCGATGCTCAGCCCCTCCATGCCACGGTTGGCGCGGCGCTTGGCGAGAATGGCCGGCAGATCGGCCGCGCCGGTGCCGGGCCCGTATTTCTTCTGGATGATGCCGGTCGCCGGGTCGATCTTCACGATGAAGGGTCCGTATTCGTCGGACACCCACAGCGCATTGCGTGCGGCATCCACCACCACGGATTCTGTGTCCAGGCCGAATTCGCTGTAGCCCTTGGCCTTGCCGGGATAGGTGAAGGTGTCGTCCAGGACTTGCTCGCCCGTGTTGCCTGTGATGCCCCGTGGCTGCACGCGGCCGTTGGCGTTCTGTGTGGCGCTGAATCTGAGCGGCAGGGTGGAGACGAGCCTGGCTCCGTCCTTTCCGAGGGCGATCACGCCGATAGACGGAGTGAAGTTGGGCGAGGGAAACACCGTGGAACTGGCAAAGCCCGCGGGATTGGAGCCGTCGGTGATCTGCGTGACCGGGCCGGTGGTCGCGTTCGGGCCGCGATCGGTGATGGCGTAGAACTCCAGCGTGCCGTCGGCACGCCTGCCCTTCAAGGCCAGGCCCGAACCGTAGGCTGGCAGAAAGCCCTTGGGAAAATCGGCCTTGGTGGCGGGGTGTTGGCCTTCGTAGGGGAAATAGAACCTGTCGTCGAACTGGACTTCCTGGCGCGTGACGGTGGCGCGGATGCTGCCGACGCCGGTGGTCTGCGCCACCGTCTCGGAGCCGGCGACCTGGAGCGGGCGGGTGTCGGCGCAGGCGCTCAGCAAGGCAGCCGCGGCGGCGATCACTGCCATCAGGCAGGAAGAGGAAGTGGGGGGGCGCATGGCGAGTAGGTCTTGAGAAGAAGAGGCAAGCCTGATAGGTAGATCGGCAGATAGGCAGATCGGCAGGCCCTGCGTGGCAAGGGCCTGCCTCACCTTGAAGGCTTCGTTTCTGGAAAAGGCGCTGTGCCGCTCAGAACGAGTGGCTGATACCCAGATCCACACCGGTCGAGCCGGCGTTGGCCACACCCGCAGGGCCGCCAATCAGGCCGACGCTGGCGCCGTTCTTGTTGTTCACACGCGCCAGCCCTGCGTACAGAGAGGTGCGCTTGGAGAAGTCGTAGACATATCCGATCGAATACTTGTCGGCCTTGCCGCCGCTGCGCGTGAGGGCAGAGGCGTTGCCGCTGAACTTGGCGCTGGCGTACTTGATGCGCAAGCTGCCTGGCCCCATGGGGATGGTCGCGCCCAGGTAGAAGCCGTCCACCTTCCCGGAGGTTGCGCCGTTGACGGGCTCCCACTTCAGGCTGTTGTATCCGCCATTGAGCAGGAAACTGCCGAAGTTGTACGAGGCGCCCAGCACCAGGTCTTCGAGATCGCTGGTTGCAGCGATGGCGCTGGGCGAAGCCACGGCCGCGGTACCGTCGATCCGGCCGTAGCCGATACCCACGTTCAGCGGGCCAGAGCGATAGCCCAGGTTGCCGCCTATGTACCTGCGGGCCTTGCTTGCGCCAGAGCCGGAGGCGTTCTCGTCGCCAAAGGAAACCGAGAACTGGCCATAGATACCGCCCAGGTCGCTCGGCAGGAAGTAGCCCACGGCGTTGCTGATGCGCGTGCGGTCGACCACGCCGCTTTGGCTGGCGGCGTTATAGGCAGTCTGGCGGATCGTCTGGAACAGATTGGCCTGCACACCGGTGGTGGTGTCGGGGCCCGCGAAAGCGGTGAAGATGTTGTAGCTGGGGGTGTAGTCGCGACCCAGCCGGATTTCACCCCAGGAATTGTTGCTCAGCCCGATCGTGGAGCGGCGCTCGAAGCCAAGGGAGCCGCTGCTGCCGCCAGAGCCGACATCGGGGTTGAGGCCGCCTTCAAGCCAGAGCTGAGCTCGGTTGCCGCCGCCGAGGTCCTCCGTGCCGCGCAAGCCAAGCAAGCTGGTCTTGCCTTGGCTGGAGTTCAGTGCATTGAGCCTGTTGCTGCCGGACTTGGCAACGGTGACACCGACGTCCACCACACCAAAAATGGTGACGGAAGATTGTGCCAGGGCCAAGCTGGAAGAAGAGGCGAAGAATGTGCCCATCGCGAGTCCCAGAATGCGCGAGCACGTTTTTTGATTTTTCATTGGCGAGATACGAACCGAACTTATTAATGAGAATGACGGTAGCCTCCTGCCACCGCTGCGGGAACTCTAGGCAACACATAAGTATTCTTCGTGACAGCTGTGCTGTGTGACATGAAAGTCACAGCAGCGGCGGTGCCTGCGGCACGTTTCCCGCAGGGAAGCCCCATCGCCGCCACCCTTCAGCCATGGCCTGCACGACGGGGCAGATCATTCATTGCCGATTTGTTTGATTCATATTCGAGAAATTGGCGGAAATATGCATTCTTTTGCCATTTTCCCAATAAGGTTCTCGACTTCCATATTTTCAATGGAACATTTCGAGCGTTCGTCGATCGATTCATCGGTCATTGGGGACCCAAATTCAGCCCATTGCACAGCCAGTTCAACCCCATAGTCCCTGGGGGGGCGAAGTCCCACAAGAATTGCCGCACCGAGGACTGCAGCCTCAACATCGGTCGCACCAGCAGTCACAGCTATGATCCCCAGGCAGCATCGCCGTCCCCGCCAGCGGCGAGCGGCCCCCTCTCCTCCACCCAACGCCCCGCTCCACCCCCCATGATCCAAGAGTCCGAAGAGATTGCCCTGCTTCGCGAGGAAAACGCCAGGCTGCGGGCGCAGCTGGCGATTGCCACGGCGGGCCATGCCAGCGCCATACAGGGCGCGGGCGCCAGCGATCAGGACCCTTTCGATGCGCAGGTCGCGGACCAGAAGACGCTGTTCTCGGATTTCATCGAGCATCTGCCGATAGGCCTGTGCCTGGTGGGCAAGGGTGGCAAGGTGCTGATGTCCAACCCGGCCTACCGCCATTTCCTGCCGGACACCCCCATCCCTTCGCTGCTGTCGGCCGAGGAAGACCGCGGGCGCTGGCGCAGTTGGGACAAGGATGGCAAGCCCGTTCCCCGCGACCAGTTTGTGGCCGCCCGCGCGTTCCGCGGTGAGTTGGTGGTGCCGGGCGTTGACTGTGTCTATGACACGCCCCAGGGGCTCGAGGTATGGACGCGCGTTTTCGGGGTGCCGCTGCGCAATGCGGACAAGGAAGTCGTGGCCACGGCCATCGCCATTTTGGACATCGATGCGGAACGGCGGGCGCTGGACATGTTGCGCCAGAGCGAGGAAAGGCTGGATGCGCTGGTTCGCTCCTCCTCGGAGGTGCGCTACTCCATCAGTGCGGACTGGAGCGAGCTGCACCAACTGGCAGGCGGCGGGTTCATCCCTGACACGCAGGCGTCCAACACGAACTGGCTGGAAGACTACATCCCCCCGGAGGACCGCGACCTAGTGCGCGCGGAGATCGCGCGGGCCATCCGCACGAAGACGGACTACGTGATCGAGCACCGGGTGAACCGCGTCGATGGCAGCGTGGGCTGGGCGTTCTCGCGCGCCGTGCCGCTGTTCGATGCCGCAGGCGCCATCACCGGCTGGCTGGGAGCGGCCTCCGACATCACCGAGCGCAAGCAGGCCCAGGCCGCGCTGGAGCGCTTGAATGCCACGCTGGAGGAACAGGTGGCAGAGCGCACGGCCGACCGCAACGCGCTGTGGCAGCTGTCATCCGACATCATGATGCGCTGCACGTTCGAGGGCATCATCACTGCGGTCAACCCGGCCTGGACCGAGGTATTGGGCTGGCGTGAAGACGAGCTGCTCGGCACCACGCTTTTTCATCTCATCCATCCCGAGGATCTAGCGCGCACCATCCAGGACACGCAAGAGCTGGCCACAGGCATGGCGCATGCCCGGTTTGACAACCGGTATCGCCATCGGGACGGGAGCTACCGCTGGATCTCCTGGTCCACCCGTTCGGCGGCAGGCCGCATCAACGCAGTGGGCCGCGACATCACCTCCGAAATGGCCAAGGCCGAAGCGCTGGCCAAGGTGCAGGAGCAACTGCGCCAGTCGCAGAAGATGGAGGCCGTGGGCCAGTTGACGGGCGGTCTTGCACACGACTTCAACAACCTGCTGGCGGCCGTCATGGGCAATCTGGAGCTGCTGCAGCGGATGCTGGCACGCGGCCAGGTGGACAACCTCACGCGCTTCATCCATGGAGCGCAGGGGGCGGTGCGGCGCGCCGCCACGCTCACGCAGCGGCTGCTTGCGTTCTCGCGCCGGCAGATTCTGGACTCCAAGCCCACCGATATGGCCGCGCTCCTGGCCGACTGGGAGGACCTGCTGCGCAGGACGGTGGGCGCCAGCGTGGACATCGACATCGTGCCGGCAGCCCATCTGTGGCATGCGCAAATCGATGGGACGCAGCTGGAGAACGCCATCCTGAACCTGTGCATCAACGCCCGCGATGCCATGCCCGAAGGCGGCCGGCTGACCATCAGGACAGCCAATATCGAGCTTGAAGAGGCGGCAGCCCGGGAGTGGGACCTTCCGCCGGGCGGCTATGTGTCGCTGTGCGTCACCGATACGGGCACCGGCATGTCGGAGCAGACCATTGCGCGCGCCTTCGAGCCGTTCTACACCACCAAGCCGGTGGGCCATGGAACGGGGTTGGGGCTGTCGATGATCTACGGCTTCGCGCGGCAATCGGGAGGAGCGGTCAGGATCTTCTCCCAGCCGGGCCAGGGCACCACGGTCTGCCTGTATCTGCCCAGGTGCGACGCCGCGCCCGTTGCAGAACGCGCGGTCGATGCGGCAAGGCAGGTGGTGGTTCCTGCCCAAAGGACCTTGCTGGTCGTGGATGACGAAGCCCCGATCCGCCATCTCATCGACGAGGCGCTTGTCGACCTGGGCTACACGGTGCTTGCCGTGGCCGATGCAGCCGCCGCACTGCAGGTACTGCGCGCCGGAACCCGGGTGGACATGCTGATCACGGACATGAGGCTTCGCGGCGGAATGAACGGCAAGCAGCTGGCCGACGAGGCACGCCTGGCCCGTTCCGACCTGCCGGTGCTCTTCATCACCGGGTTCACCGAGGCATCTCCGCTCAGCCAGGAAAACCTGCACCCCGGTACGCAGCTTCTGACCAAGCCGTTCACATTGGAGGCGCTGGCGCTCAAGGTGGCGGAGATTCTGGGCAGTACAGACGCTGTGCCATTGGACTGAGTCGTGTGGCTGGGGCCGTGGTGACCGGCAGATTCCGGGCGCCTGTCTCGCAGTTCAAACCCCGTCACATCGCATCTCCCTCGGCCCGCGTAGTGGCAATGTGGGCAGACTCGATCGGCGACGACGCAGGGGTACTGCCAAAGCGGCAAGAGCACTCAGATGTACGGCCCCAGAAACTTACGGATTCATCAAGCCTGCGAACCAGCAAAAGCCTTGCTCATCTTGAATCCGAATGCTTGTGTTTAGACCGCTGATCGTCAATTCACGCAAATTCCTAGGAAGTATCTTATTTTTCAGAAAAAATAGAAAACGACAGCAGTCTCCACTTGATCTGAAAATTCGAAAGAACTTAGACTGATAGCGCCAGTCACTGCCATGTGGCAGCAAAGGCCTATTAACATTTCAGCACAGAGGGAACTATGCCAAGTAAAATTCTGACCGGATCTATACTTTTTCTCGTATCAATCTCTGCAATGGCTCAAGATTTTCTGATAGGGAATGAGGAAATTGAAAAGAACGGCATGCCAATGGTCGCCAGAAGTATTTCTGGCAGCATGGCTGGAATGAGTGGTACCGTGACCATCAATCTAGTCAAGCTATCAAATGGATCATATCTCTACGAAACCACCAATCAAAATGATGAAGCGATTGAATTCAACAAGAGGCTGTGCGAGATATACGGAGACAAGCATCCAGAATCTCCCGGAAAAATGGTAATTGGTAGCGATGAAAGGAATATACCTCTTCACTGCGAACCAGCGTCCCCTCAAAAGGAAATGTCATTCAAACAACAATCTGACTACTATTACATGCCTGGTGGCCAATGGAACTACAGACCTGTTCTATCTCTAAGCTATGACCCTTACCCGCGTGCTGGCTCATACACAAGAGTATCTGCAAGTGCAGGCGTTGACTTTTCTGTACCAAAAGGCGGCGATCTTTCACTTGCCGTTGGAGTTCGAGGGATTCCAAATTGCTATAATAATGGTTTCACCATGGCTGGTAGCATTCCAGTCGCAAATCTGCAAGTTGCAGTTCTATGCTACATGTACCCACATTTGGCCGGCACAGGGGGAAAGGCCGTTTCTGCTCGAGCAGTTTCGGAAAGCAAATACTCGGCCAGTGAGAATGGGATAATGGAAATCTATTGAAGCAATAGTAAACCAGGTTTATGACCCCAGGAAGCCATGGCGCCTTCTTCAGCCTAAAACAGAAGAAAGTACCATGGCAACCCGTCTTGGATGATGGTGCCCGCACAACACCGCACATCCGCGCATAATTTCAGCCGGCATTCGTCCATCAACGGCCTTGGTCAATTACTTCACAGGCCGTTGATATGAAAAAAGCTCTGACAAGATCCAGCTTTTTGCGCAGTTTGCTGGCTGGCGCAGTCTTGCTGATCACCGCATGCGGGGACGCAAAAAACGCAACCGCTTGCGAAAACCATGACCTTAATCTGGTTCGAAAGAATGTACTGAAAAAACTGAAAGAGAAATTTCCTCAGTACGTATTCGATATCACCAAGGTGACGTTTTCTCCGGGAGAAAAAGTGCCTTTTTGGCACGTGGAGGCCATCACCCAATCGAATGGTAAGGAGCTGGTGGTTTTCGCCATGCACTATTGCGAAGGGTCTGTAGAGGTGACAGCCCTCAACCCCTACCACCCTTGACGGCGGTGGAGGCCATCGCCCTCACCCTCTCAATGAAAGCCTGCAGCACCGCCGCAGGCTGGTCCGCCCGCCAGGCCATAACGGCGGGCGTCATGGCCTGCTGCGGACCGCGCAGCGGCACGAACACCACGCCGTTCATGCCCACGCGCTGCATGCAGCTGGGCACCAGGGCCACGCCCTGCTCTGCCGAGACCAGGGCCATGACGGTGAGCCACTGGCGCGCGGCGTGGCGTGTGTGGGGGTGGATGCCGGCCTGCTGCAGGCAGGCGATGACGTTGTCGTAGTTGGCCGGGGCCACTTCGCGGGCGAACATGACGAAGGTGTCGCGGGCCAGTTCGCGCAGGTCGATGTCGGGCTGCTGCGCCAGCACATGCGTGGCGGGCAGGCAGCAGACAAAGGGTTCCTCGCCGATCGACAGGGTCTGCAGGCCGTCTGGCGGGGTCGCTATGTTGAGAAAGCCGCAGTCGATCTGGCCGCTGGCAATGGCCTGCAGTTGCTCGCGCGTGGACATTTCATGCAGGCAGACTTCGACCAGGGGGCGTTCTGCGCGGAAGGCGCGGCAGAAGTCGGGCACCTGGCGGTAGACCATGGAGCCGGTGATGCCCACGTCCAGCCGGCCCTGCATGCCTTCGGCCACGCCGCGCACCACGTCGGCCGCATGCTGCAGCTGGGCGAGCACCTTGCGTGCCTCGACCAGGAAGGCCTCGCCCGCAGGGGTGAGGCGCACGTTCTTGGCGTCGCGGTCCATGAGGCTGGCGCCCAGGTCCTGCTCCAGGGTCTTGAGCGCCATGCTCAGCGGCGGCTGGGTGATGCACAGCCGCTGGGCCGCGCGGCCGAAGTGACGTTCCTCGGCCAGGGCGACGAAATAGCGCAGCAGGTGGGTCTTCATGAGAGGCGGCGGATGGGGAGCAAGCGAGATGGCATCTTGCACCATGGCTACCTCTGAAATACAGATTGATAAATCATGGGACTTCAGATGGTTCGCAGCCACAAAACCCGCGCACCTCAACTTTGAGACACCGAGGAAGGGCCGCCCCGCACCGAGGGTGTCGT
>NZ_BCTO01000045.1 GCF_001571325.1 Delftia tsuruhatensis NBRC 16741 | reverse complement strand
GGGGGAAGGCGCGAAGCGACCAAGGGGTCAATACGATTTAGGCAAGCCCAATACCTTTTCGGCGATGAAGCACATGATGAGCTGCGGGCTGACGGGCGCCAGGCGGGGGATCCAGGATTCGCGCATGTAGCGCTCCACGTGGTATTCCTTGGCGTAGCCCATGCCGCCGTGCGTGAAGATGGCGGTTTCGCAGGCCTTGGCGCAGGCTTCGGCTGCCAGGTACTTGGCGGCGTTGGCCTCGGCGCCGCAGGGCAGGCCCCTGTCGTAGAGGAAGGCGGCCTTTTGCACCATGAGGTGGGCCGCCTCAAGCCCCATCCAGGCCTGGGCCAGCGGGTGCTGTATGCCCTGGTTCTGGCCGATGGGGCGGTCGAAGACCACGCGCTCCTTGGCGTACTGGGTGGCGCGCGCCAGGGCGGCGCGGCCCAGGCCCACGGCCTCGGCCGCGATGAGGATGCGCTCGGGGTTGAGGCCGTGCAGGATGTACGAGAAGCCCTTGCCCTCTTCGCCGATACGGTCCTCGGCGGGGATGCGCAGGCCGTCGATGAACAGCTGGTTGGTGTCCACGCATTTGCGGCCCAGCTTGTCGATCTCGCGCACTTCGATGCGTTCGCGGTCCAGGTCGGTGTAGAACAGGCTCAGGCCTTCCGTGCCCTTGCACTCTTCCACGGGCTTGGTGCGTACCAGCAGCAGGATCTTGTTGGCGACCTGGGCGGTGGAGATGAAGACTTTCTGGCCATGGACCACGTAGACGTCGCCATCGCGCACGGCGCGGGTCTGCAGCTTGAGGGTGTTGAGGCCCGCATTGGGCTCGGTGACGCCGAAGCAGGCCTTGTCCGTGCCCGCGATCAGCGGGGGCAGCCAGCGGCGCTTTTGCTCGTCCGTGCCGAAGACGACGACGGGGTGCAGGCCGAAGATGTTCATGTGCACGGCCGAGGCGCCCGACAGGCCCGCGCCCGTGGCCGAGATGGTGTGCATCATCAGCGCCGCTTCGCTGATGCCCAGGCCTGCGCCGCCAAACTCTTCGGGCATGGCAATGCCCAGCCAGCCCGCGTCGGCCAGGGCCTTGTGGAAGTCGTGCGGGAAGCCGCCTTCATGGTCCTTGCGCAGCCAGTAGTCGGCATCGAAGGGTGCGCAGGCGCGCTCGACGGCGTCGCGTATCTGTTCCTGTTCTTCGTTCCACAGAAAGTCCATGGTGTGTTCTCCGTTGCTTGTAGCTGTTCGCTTGTTGTGTCTGTGGGGTGACGGCGCTCAGGCTGCCGGCCGGCGCACGCGCTCGGGGTTCTCGCCGTACGGCGGGCTGTAGAAGACCAGCAGGCGCACGGGCTCGGCGCTGGTCACGCGGAAGATGTGCATGCAGTCCTCGGGGAAGAAGCAGGTGTCGCCGGGCTGCATGGCAAAGCGTTCCTTGCCGTCCGGGGTGTCGATTTCCACTTCGGCCGTTCCGGCCAGCAGGTAGCAGGCCTGCTCCATGCCGGGGTGGGCATGGGGCAGCGCGCCGCCGCCCTGCTCCAGCGTGCCCAGCACCAGCTCCATGTGGCGCGCGCCCACGTTGGCGGCACTGACCAGGCGCCGGTTGACGGTGCCGTGGTGGTTGGCGGGGCTGTAGCCGGGCACGTCTTGTTCACGGATCAGGTAGCGGGGCATGGGCGGTTTCCTTCTGTTTGTGTTTGTGCTTGTGTTTGTGGTGGGGCGTCTTGCAGCGCGGCAGCCTGGCTGCAGGCGCGGCTGGCCTGCAGGGCGGCCAGTTCGGCCTCGGTCAGGCCCGCGTCGCGCAGCACCTGCAGGGTGTGTTCGCCCAGGCGCGGCGCGGGGGCGGCGCGTTCTGCGGGCGGCGTGGCGCTCCAGCGCGTGGGGCTGGCCGTGGTGCGCAGCCGGCCTTCGCTGGGGTGGTCTATCTCATGCACGAAGCCGGTGGCCTGGTGCTGGGGGTCGGCGATCAGGTCCTCGGGCGAGGCCATGGGCATGTTGGGCACGTCGGCCGCGTCCAGTAGCGTGCGCCATTCGGCGGTGGTGCGCCCTGCCATCAGCCGCGAGACTTCGGCGTAGACGGCATCGATGTGCAGCGCGCGCTGGCTGTGGGTGGCGAAGATGGGCTCGGCCATGCGCTCGGGCTGGCCTATGGCGTTGAAGAAGCTGTGCCAGTGCTTGTCGTTGTAGATGAGAACGCACAGGTGGCCGTCGCTGGTGCGATAGGGCCTGCGGTGGGCCGTGAGCAGGCGCGCATAGCCGGGGCCGCCCAGCTGCGGCTCGAACGACAGGCCCGCCATGTGGTCGCCCAGGATGAACTGGGTCATGGCCTCGAACATGGGCACGACCACGGCCTGGCCCCTGCCGGTCTTCTCGCGCGCATAGAGGGCGGCCGTGACGGCGTAGACCGCGTGCAGGCCGGTGACGCGGTCGCCCAGGGTCATGGGGGCATAGGCCGGCTCGCCGCCACCGTATTGCTGCGCCAACCAGGGCACGCCGGTGGCGCCCTGGATGAGGTCGTCATAGGCGGGCCGGGCCGCGTAGGGGCCGCGCTGGTCGAAGCCGCAGCAGCTCACGTGGATGATGCGCGGGTTGCGCGCTGCCACGTCCTCGTAGGCCAGGCCCAGGCGCGCCATGGCCTGGGGCCGCACGTTGCTGACCAGCACGTCGCAGCCTTCGGCCAGGCGCAGCAGGGCCTCGCGCGCGGCGCCCTGCTTGAGGTCCAGCACCACGGAGCGCTTGCCCTGGTTGGCCTGCAGGAAGATGTGGCCCATGGCGGGGTTGCGCATGGGGCCGACGTGGCGCATGTTGTCGCCCTCGGGCGATTCGACCTTGATCACCTCGGCCCCCAGGCCCGCAAGGATCTGGGTGGCAAAGGGGCCCATGACCACCGAGGTCATGTCCAGCACCTTCACGCCGGCAAGAGGGCCTTGCTGCCCTTGCTGTCCCTGCTGCGCTTCTTGCATGCCGGTCTCCCTCACTGCGCCTCGATGCCGGCCTGCTTGACCAGTTGCCCCCAGCGGGCCATCTGGTCCTTCACATAGGTGGCGAACTCGGCGGGCGTGGCCGTGGGCCAGACCTCGAAGCCGACCTGGGCCAGTTGCTCCTGCACGGCCTTGTCCTTGAGGATGGCCTGCAGCTCGGTGTTCAGCCGCTCGGTGATCTCGGCCGGCATCCCGGCCGGGCCGAAGATGCCGTTCCATGAGGTGATGTCGAAGCCCGGCAGCGTCTTGCCGATGGCCGGCACATTGGGCAGCAAGGTGGAACCCTTGGCCGCCGTGACGGCCAGGGTGCGAACGCGGTCGGTCTTGATCGTGCCCCAGGCCGAGCCCAGGTCGGCCACGTAGACCTGGATCTGGTTGCCCATGAGGTCGGTCAGCGCCTGCGGGCTGGACTTGTACGGCACCGAAGTGATCTGGGCGCGCGTGACGTACTTGAAGGTTTCCGAGGCGACCAGCGAGGTGCTGTTGGGCGTGCCGTAGGACAGGCGGTCGGGATTGGCCTTGGCGTAGTCGATGAGTTCCTGCACGGTCTTGGCCGGAACGGAGGGGTGGACCAGCAGCGCGAACGGCAGCTCGCCCACGCGCGCCACGGGCGTGAAATCCTTGACGGGGTCGTACTTCAGGCCCTTGACCAGCCAGGGGTTGGCCGAGTGCGAGGTGTTGGTGGTCATGAACAGCGTGTAGCCGTCCGGCTTGGCCTTGGCGACATGGTTGGCGGCGATCTGGGCATTGGCACCAGCCTTGTTGTCCACGATCACGGGCTGCTTGAGCCGCTCGCCCAGCCGGGTAGCCACCACGCGCGCCACGGCATCGGTTCCACTGCCGGCCGCGAACGGCACGACCAGGGTGATGGGGTTGGAGGGATAGCTGCCCTGGGCCTGCGCAGCGGGCGCTGCAACGACGGCCATGGCACTGAGAGCGCCAAGGGCCAGGGCCCTGCGCAACGGGGAATGCTTCATTTGCTTGTCTCCTGTTTCCTATGGAAAACGGCGCTGTGTATCCAGCGCTCGCCGCCATGGTGCGGGCGTCAATGATTCAAGTCCAATTCTTTAAAACCAAGCAAGGATTCGATTTATGAATCATTGAATCCCTCTTCAGCCTCCAGATCCCGCCTCTTGCACACGGACTGCATCGGTGCGAGGCTGGCAGCCTTGCACGACACCACGCCAAGGAGTTCCGCATGTCACACACCGTCCACACCATCCGGCTGCACCGCGTCCTCAAGGCGCCGCCGCAGCGCGTGTACCAGGCCTTCACCACGGCCGCTGCCCTTGCAAAATGGCTGCCGCCCCACGGCTACATCTGCGAGGTGCCCGAGTTCGACGCCCGGGTCGGCGGGCGCTACCGCATGGCCTTCGTCAATCTGTCCACGGGCGGGCGCAGCGGCTTCGGCGGGGAGTTCCTGGACCTGGAGCCTGGCCGGCTGGTACGCCATACCGACCGCTTCGACGACCCGCAACTGCCTGGCGAGATTATCACCACCATCACGCTGCGCGAGGTGTTTTGCGGCACTGAAATGGATGTGACCCAGGAAGGCGTGCCCGCCGTCATTCCCGCCGAGGCCTGTCACCTGGGCTGGCAGGAGTCGCTGCAGTTGCTGACCCTGCTGGTGGAGGCCAGCGTGCCGGGCTGAAACCCTGCACAAGCCCCTGCTGTCACACAGCTGCGGTTGATGGATTGCGGTGCTTCGGAGGACAATGGCAGTATTGCCCGCCAACGCCTGGAGGTCCGCCATGGCCACCCCCTTTGCACTGACCGCTCAAGCCATCGATGTCCTGCCGTTTGGTGCGCGGCTGGCGGGCGCCCGGACCTGTGCCCTGTTCAAGTCCCAGGACATGGAGGTCATCCGCGTGGTGCTGCGCGCCAGCCAGTCGCTGCCGCCGCACAAGGTGCCTGGCAGCGTCAGCCTGCATTGCCTGGAAGGCGAGCTGGAGGTGATGCTCGGCGAAAGCCGCCAGTCCCTGCAGGCCGGCCAGCTGATGCACCTGCCGGCCAACATGGCGCATGCGGTACGCGCCATCGAAGACACCTCCGCTCTGGTCACCATCGTTCTGTGTGACGAGTCCTGACGCCTGCCGCCTCAGCGCACGGGCAGGAACTGCATGAAGGGTCCCGCCACCAGTCCCTGCCCGTAGCCGATGAAGGAGCGCCTGTAGCGCTCGGTGGTGTAGTTGGCGATCAGGTCCAGCCGGCCGATGATCTTGCCCATCTCGCGCTCGAAGCTCAGGTTGCGCGCGTCGTCGCCCAGGTGGTTGGACAGCAGCAGCGGCCCGCCAGCGGCATTGCGCCGTGAGTTGAGTATCCAGTTGGCCACTTCCACGTTGCGCGCGGCGTTGTAGATCAGCTGCGGGTCCAGCCCATGGACCAGGGTGAAGCTGGTGCGCCCGCCGTGGGCCGTGATGATGGTGTCGGCCAGCGCATGGACGAAGGCGGCCACGCGGTCGCCCTTGAAGTCGGGCTGCAGCGCCAGCGAGAGCGAGGCCACGTCCTGGGCGCCGCGCAGGTCGGCCCAGGGCTGGCGCTCGGTGATGGCGATGCGCACGTAGGCGGATGCGGCCTCGCGGCTTTCGGCGGTTTTCTTCCACTCGGCGGGGTTACGCAGGTAGAGCTTGTCCATGATGCGCATCAGGCTGTCCAGGTTCTCCTTCATGGCCAGCGTGGCCATGCGGTTGCTGTCGGACTGCACGATTTCGCTGGGCTCGAACGAGGCGCCCTCCACCTTGCCGCGCGGCGCGGGCGTGTCGGCGCAGCCCGCCGTCAGCAGCAGCGCCAGCACGGGCGCCAGGCGGCGCGCCGCACCGCCTCCCGGTCGGGGCCGGCTGTCATTCACCCCGGCTCTGCGGCCAGCCTCCCCTGGCAAGACAAGCTCAATAGTCATCCCGGAACGATAGCAGCGCACTACCGGGGCCCCGAGGCCCGATGCCGTGTCTTACACGCCCTGGCGCCGGCAGCGTCAACCTCCCGTCAGGCAGTGTTGCTGCACCGTCCACTCATCCACCACCGCCCCGGTGCTGCGCCAGCAGGTGGCCAAGGATCTTCCAGGTCTGGGGCTGCTCCACCATGGGCACTGGAATGCGCAGCATGCTGCCCGCGGCCTGCCTGGGCGAAAACAGCAGGCCCGGCGCCAGCAGCAGGCCCTGCGGCGCGGCATGGCGGGCCAGCACCTCCGAGTCCACGCCGCAGTCCACCCAGGCGAACATGCCGGCCTGCGGTTCGTGCGGGGCGCGGCAGTCCAGGGCTTCGAGCATGCGCAGGCAGCGGTTGCGCGCGCGGTCCACGCGCTCGCGCAGGCGGTCCACATGCTTGCGGTACTGGCCGTCGGCCAGCACGCGGTGCACCACCTGCTCGCCCGGCAGCGCCGTGGTCAGGCCGCCCAGCAGCTTGAGGTCGGTCAGCCGCCGTATCAGGTCGGTGTGTGCCGCGACATAACCCACGCGCAGGCTGCCGGCCAGGGTCTTGGAGTAGCCGCCCACCAGGAGCACGCGCTGCAGCCGGTCCATGGCGGCCAGGCGCACGGGCACGCCGGGCAGGAAGTCGGAGTAGGTGTCGTCCTCGGCCAGGTAGAAGTCGTGGCGCTCGGCAATGCGCAGCACCTCATGGGCCACGCCGGCCGACAGGGTCTGGCCCGTGGGGTTGTGCACGGCCGTGTTCAGGATGAAAAGCCGGGGCTGGTGCTGGCGGGCCAGCCGCTCCAGCGCCTCCACGTCGGGGCCGCCGGGCAGGCGGGGCACGCCGACCACGTTCACCCCCAGGGCGTTGAGCCGGCCGAAGATGAGAAACCAGCCGGGGTCTTCCACCAGCACGGTATCGCCAGGGCGCACCAGGCTGCGCACGATGAGGTCCAGCCCCTGCGTGACACCGGCCACGGTCATCAGGTGGGCCTCGGGGTGGGCTGGCACGTCCTGGGCCTGCAGCACCGAGGCGATCTGCTGGCGCAGCGGCAGATAGCCCTGGGGCACGCCATAGGTCAGCAGGCTGGTGCCCGTGCTGCGGCCGACGGCGCGCAGGGCCGAGGCCAGCATCTCCTGGTCCAGCCATTCCGGCGGCAGCATGCCGGCGTCGCCCGAATGCTCCGTGCCTTCGCGGAACATGCTGCGCAACAGAAAGGCGGTATCGAATGCTGCGCCCTGCTCCAGCGTGGGCAGGCCCTGGCTGGCGCGCGGCAAGGCCTGGGCCGCGCGCCGGGCGCTGACGAAGACGCCCGAGCCGCGCCGCGAATGCACCAGGCCCTGGGCGGCCAGCCGGTCGTAGGCCTGGACCACGGTATCGCGGCTGACGCCGGCCTGCTGCGCCAGCGCGCGCACCGAGGGCAGCCGCGAGCCCGCGCGCAGGCCATGGTGGCGGATGAGGCTGCCGTAGTGGTCCACGAGCTGCTCGACCAGCGAGAGATCGGAGGAGCGCAGCGGACGCCAGGGCGCAGCGGCCTGGAAAGCCGTAGCGGAGGATGCACTCGATGTCTGCGGTGTCTGCTGTGCCTGCGCTTGCTTCGGCGTGGCTGCGGGATCAAGTGTCAGGGTCATGTGGGCAGGCCAGTTGGCAAATTGTTCTGGCAAAGTGTACTGCTACTGTACCGAACACTGCCATTAGCATGGCCTGACGGCGCCGCGGCCTGCGGCATGCGCAGACAGGGCGCCGGATGCCCTGTCATGCCTGTTGCCACCATGCCCTTCGATACCGCCCACACCTCGTTCCTGCTGCCACTGGCCATGTTCTCCTTCGTCAGCTCCGTCACGCCCGGCCCCAACAATGTGATGTTGACGGCCTCGGGCGCCACCTTCGGCTATCGCCGCACGGTGCCCCACATGCTGGGCATCACCGTGGGCGTGGTGGTCATGGTGCTGCTGGTGGGCGCGGGCCTGGGCGCGGTTTTCGAGCGCCTGCCGGTGATCTACACCGCGCTCAAGTACCTGGGCGCGGCCTATCTGGTCTGGCTGGCCTGGAAGATCGCGGGCAGCGGCGGCATCGACGGCGGCAACGCGGGTGCCCGGCCCTTCGGGTTCTGGCAGGCGGCGGCCTTCCAGTGGGTCAACCCCAAGGCCTGGATCATGGCCATCGGCGTGATTGCCACCTACACGCCGCGCGAGGATTTCTTCATCAACCTGGTGCTGGCCGCCCTGGTGCTGGGCATCGTGAACTATCCCAGCGTCAGCGTCTGGACGCTGTTCGGCAGCGCCGTGGGGCGCGCGCTGCGCTCGCCGCAGGCACTGCGCCGCTTCAACTGGTGCATGGCGGCCCTGCTGCTGCTGTCGCTGTATCCGGTGCTGGCCGACTCACACGGCTGATTCAAACGCCTGATCCACGCGGCTGCTTCATGCGGCTGCTTCATGCGGCCGATGCCCCATCCAGCGCCAGTATCTGGCGCGCCAGCGCGGTGATGCCGGCCTCGCTGAGGTCGTCGGCCTGCACCCTGCGGCGCGTGCGCCACTGCGTGAAATGCCGCTCCTGCGAGCGCTCGTAGTGCGGGTCGTAGTGCTGGACCATGAGCTCGGAGAACAGCGGCGAGAGGCTGCGCTCATGCGCCCAGGCCTGCCAGCGCGAGATGGTCTCCTTGCCCTGCAGCTCCTTGAGCCAGCCCAGCTTGTCGGCCAGCATCTGCGGATCGTCGCCCAGGTAGGCGTAGTCGCGCAGCAGGTAGGCCAGGCGCGCCTCGGGCGTGGCATCGAGCGCAATCACGGGCGACTGGCGCATGTGCTCGACCAGCACCAGCGGCAGGGACACGCGGCCGATCTTGGCGCTCTCGCCTTCCACGTACACGGTGCGTGCGGTGTCGAAACTCTCCAGCTGCTGGGCCAGCAGCGTCTCGAAGTATTTCTGGCTGGGCTGCTCCACGCCGGGCAGGTTGCCCAGCAAGGAGCCCTTGTGGCTGGCATAGCCCTCCAGGTCCAGCACCTGCTCGCCGGCCTCGGCCAGGGCATGCAGCACGCGGGTCTTGGCGCTGCCGGTGGCGCCGCACAGCACCTGCAGGCGCAGCTGGGGCACCAGGCGGTCGATCAGCTCGATCACATGGCCGCGATAGGACTTGTAGCCGTTGGCCAGTTGCTGGGCATCCCAGCCGACCAGGCGCAGCCAGGTGACCATGGAACCACTGCGCAGGCCACCGCGCCAGCAGTAGACCAGCGGCTTCCAGTTGGCGGGTTTGTCGGCGAAGGTTTCCTGCAGATGGCGCGCCAGATTGGCCGAGACCATGGCCGCTCCCAGGCGCTTGGCCTCGAAGGGGCTGACCTGCTTGTAGATGGTGCCGATCCGGGCGCGCTCCTCGTTGTCGAGCACGGGGCAGTTGATGGCGCCGGGAATGTGGTCCTGCGCGAATTCGGCAGGCGAGCGGGCGTCGATCAGGGTGTCGAATTGGTGGCGGTCGGCGATGCGGATGGGCTGGCGGTGGGACACGGGCAAACGGTGATCTGGCGATCATGCGGGAGGCAGAAACAACCGGCGCCATGGCCTCAGGGGCTCATGGGCCGGCACCGGAACCAGGAAAGTGGATCGAGCCTCGACACGCACCGGCCCGCCCCGCTTCGCGCCCTGCTTGCGCGAGCCGGGCATGCGGCCGACCTTGGAAGCCGGGATTCTCGCACGCCCGACGTGCCCGCGCTCGGCTGTCAGGGCAAGGCTGTCAACGCCAGGCAGTCAACGCAAGGCAGCGGCGATCAGGCCCTGCACGGCGGCCACGCGCTGCACCTGCTGGGGGCTGTCGTAGTTGCCCATGAAGACGGCATACACCAGCGAATGCTGGGGCACGACCACCAGCCGCTGGCCGCCCAGGCCGATGGCCATGTAGTACGCCAGGCCGGCGCGGGTCTGCCCCACGTACCAGTGGTGGCCGTAGCGCAGGCCGGGCCAGGCGTCCACGCGCGGCTGCATGGATTGCACAATCCAATGCCGGGGCACCAGCGCCCGTCCCTGCCATTCACCCTGCTGCAGCACCAGCTGGCCGATGCGGGCCAGGTCCCGCGCCCGCAGGCGCAGGCCGGAGGCGGCGGCCGCCTCGCCGTTGGTGCCAGGCGTCCACTCGGCCTTGTCGATGCCCAGCGGAGCAAACAGCTTGTGCCGCGCATAGTCCAGCAGCGGCATGCCGCTGCCCTGCGCGATCAGATGGCCCAGCAGGGCCGTCGCCCCGCCGCTGTAGCACCAGCGTTCGCCGGGCGGGGCGACGATGGGCTGCTCCAGCACGTAGCGGTAGCGGTCGCTGCTGCGCTCCATGGCGATTTCGCTGTTGCGCGGGTCGGAATACGGAAGGTCCTCGTCCCATTGCAGGCCCATGGTCATGCCCAGGGCGTGGGAGATGAGGATGGCGCGCCGGCGCCCATCGGCCGCCAGA
The DNA here is from genome assembly GCF_001571325.1 of Delftia tsuruhatensis NBRC 16741. Taxonomy (GTDB): domain Bacteria; phylum Pseudomonadota; class Gammaproteobacteria; order Burkholderiales; family Burkholderiaceae_C; genus Comamonas; species Comamonas tsuruhatensis. Next base: position 30,980 of record NZ_BCTO01000045.1, on the reverse strand, counting down.
TCGCCGTAGGCGGGAAAAGACTGGACAAGGGGCGTGTCCAGCGCGGGCACCTTGCCCTCGGCCAAGGCCATGCCGTACAGCAGGCCGACGATGCTCTTGCTGACCGAGCGCACATCGTGCAGGGAGTCGGCGTTGAAGGCCACCTTGCCCAGCGGCTCCCCCCAGCGTTCGTCCTCGCCCTCGAAATAGCGCTCCAGCGCCAGCCGGCCGTGGCGCATCACGACGACAGCGTGCAGGTTCGCCAGTTCTCCGCTCTGCACGCCCTGGTCCAGGCGTTCGCCCAGGTCCTCGGCCAGGCCGGTGCCGGTGCCGGTGGAAAAGGCACCGCCCTGCCCCACGCTGGCACAGGCCGTGCAGCCCAGCGTCGCCAGGGCTGCGCCCGTCTGCAGCCACCTGCGCCTGTCGGTGCGAAAGCCGTTGTTTGTCATGTCCCTCTCCCTTGCTTAGCTAGTTAGTTACTTAGTTGCTTACGTACTTACTGCCTGGGCGAAGACCCGCTGCCGCGCGGATGGATCAGCATGCGGTCGCCGCGTATTTCCACATCGAACTGGCGCAGGAAGTTCTGGCCCAGCAGCGCATCCCTGTCCGTGCTGCCCGTATAGCCCGTGCCCACGCGCAGGCCGCTGACCACCAGGGAGGCCACGCGCACCTGATCGGCCACCACCATGCGGCCGTCGCGCTCGCCATTGGCGGTGCGAAAGCGAACCGGCTCGCCGCCGTCCAGGCCTGCGCGCTCGGCCAGCGGCTCGGTCACGCCGACCATGCTGGCGCCCGTGTCCACCAGGAACAGCACGGGCTGCCCGTTGACGGCCCCTTCCACGCGGAAATGCCCGTCACGGTCACGCGCAATGGCCACCGTGCCATCGGCCTGGACCTTGACGCCGGCCGGCTTCAGGTACATCTGCATGGCCCAGTACAGCACTCCCATGACCAGGAGCCAGAACAGCAGAAAACCCAGCATGCCGCGCCGGGCGACGGACTGGACACTGGGCTCGGCGGCCGGTGCAGAGGAAGCGGACGGGTCGGACGGATCGGACGGAGGCGGCGTGGACTTGAGGCGCATGGCAATGCAGACGGGATCGACGATGGCAGCACGGTGGCTGCACGGCGGCAGTCGCCCATTCTGCCTGCGGCCCTGCCCCGTCACGGGCAAGCCAATAGCCGCTACAGTGGGCGCCTTCATCACAGCCCGCTCCTGCCATGACCACGACCGCGCAGCCGCCCTTTGTCCTTCACTACATCTTTGACCCGCTGTGCGGCTGGTGCTATGCCGCCGCGCCCCTGGTCAAGGCCGCGCGCAGCGTGCCCGGCGTCACGCTGCGATGGCATGGCGGCGGCATGCTCACGGGCGCCCACACCCGCACCATCACGGCCGACTGGCGCGGCCATGTGATGCCGCACGACCAGCGCATTGCCGAGATGACGGGCCAGCCGTTCGGCCCTGCCTACTTCGATGGCCTGCTCAACGACCTGGGCGCCGTGCTGGACTCGGAGCCGCCCACCACGGCCCTGCTGGCCGCCGAGGAACTGGCGGGCCGGGGCCTGGACATGCTGGCGCGCCAGCAGCAGGCCCACTACGTGGAAGGCCGCCGCATCAGCGACCCCGCCGTGCTGCAGGAACTGGCCCGTGACCTGGGACTGGACGGCGAGGCCTTTGCCCAGGCCTTCCAGCGCTTGTCCGGCGCTGCCACCCAGGCGCATATCACCCAGGCGCGCGAATGGCTGAACCTGGCACAGGGCCAGGGTTTCCCGACCTTCGCGCTGGAGTTCGACCACCCCGAGGCCGAGCAGCCGGGCCAGCGCGCCATCCAGCGCATCGACATCGGTCCCTGGCTGGGAGATGCACAGGGATGGGCAACGCAGCTGGGCGAGTGGGTGCAGCAGGTGGCGGCCATCACCGCCGGCGAGCAGACCGCGCCCCAAGGCGAGGATTGCGGGCCCGATGGCTGTGCGCTGCCCAAGAGCTGACCCGTCAACGCCCGTCAAAGAAAAACCGCGCCCTGGCGCGGTTTTTTCATGGAGCGCGGGCTCCCGTCAATCCATCTTGGAGATCATCACCTCGCCAAAGCCGGAGCATGACACCTGGGTGGCGCCGTCCATCAGGCGGGCGAAGTCGTAGGTCACCTGCTTGCTCTGGATGGCCTTTTCCAGCGCGCTGATGACCAGGTCGGCCGCCTCGCGCCAGCCCATGTGGCGCAGCATCATCTCGGCCGAGAGGATTTCGGAGCCCGGGTTCACATAGTCCTTGCCCGCGTACTTGGGGGCCGTGCCGTGCGTGGCCTCGAAGCAGGCCACGGAGTCGGACATGTTGGCGCCGGGCGCAATGCCGATGCCGCCGACCTGGGCCGCCAGCGCGTCCGAGATGTAGTCGCCGTTGAGGTTGAGCGTGGCCACCACCGAGTACTCGGCCGGGCGCAGCAGGATCTGCTGCAGGAAGGCGTCGGCAATCGAGTCCTTGATGACGATGTCGCGGCCCGTGCGCGGGTTCTTGAACTTGAGCCAGGGTCCGCCGTCGATGGGCTGGGCGCCGAACTCGCGCGCGGCCAGCGCGTAGCCCCAGTCGCGGAAGCCCCCTTCGGTGAACTTCATGATGTTGCCCTTGTGGACCAGGGTCACGCTGGGCTTGTCATTGTCGATGGCGTACTGGATGGCCTTGCGCACCAGGCGCTCCGTGCCCTCGATGGACACGGGCTTGACGCCGATGCCCGAGGTCTCGGGGAAGCGGATCTTCTTGACACCCATTTCCTTGACCAGGAAGTCGATGAGCTTCTTGGCGTTGTCGCTGCGGGCCTCGTACTCGATGCCCGCGTAGATGTCCTCGGAGTTCTCGCGGAAGATGACCATGTTGGTCTTCTCGGGCTCCTTCAGCGGCGAGGGCACGCCCTTGAAATACTGCACGGGGCGCAGGCAGACGTAGAGGTCCAGCTCCTGGCGCAGCGCCACGTTCAGCGAGCGGATGCCGCCGCCCACGGGCGTGGTCAGCGGGCCCTTGATGGAGACCACGTACTCGCGCAGGGCCTGCATGGTTTCCTCGGGCAGCCAGACATCGGGGCCGTAGATGCGCGTGGATTTCTCGCCCGCGAAGACCTCCATCCACTGGATCTTGCGCTTGCCGCCATAGGCCCTGGCCACGGCGGCATCCACCACCTTGATCATCACGGGCGTGATGTCCACGCCGGTGCCGTCGCCTTCGATGAAAGGAATGATGGGCTGGTCTGGCACGTTCAACGACATGTCGGCGTTGACAGTGATCTTCTGGCCCTCGGCCGGCACCTGGATGTGCTGGAAGCGGTTCATGGGGACGGGTCTCCGTTGGCTGGTGCACGAGGCAAGAGTGAATGCCCGGAATGGGCACAAATTTGGTGCAGAAAATTCTAACGACAATCGGGTCGCCTTCCTGTCAACGGCGATACAGTCAGTGCGTTGAGCATCTGCGGTGCATCAACAATTTCGCACCGCTGTCTGGTTCAACTTGGCTTCTACCGCTTTTCTAGGAAATGGCATATATGAAAAAACTCCTCGCTGTCCTGGTCGCCGGTTCGTTTGCCGCAGGCGCCTTCGCACAGGCCGCCGCAGCACCCGAAACGCCGATGTCGGCTCCCACGGCCGCTTCCGCAGCTGCTCCCGCTCACACAGCCAAGAAGGCCAAGGTTGCCAAGAGCGGCAAGCATTCCGGCAAGAAGCACGCCAAGCGTTCCACCAAGAAGGCACACAAGGCCGTGGCCTGATCCAGGCGCCGGGATGCCCGCTGGCATCCCCTCAAAAAAAGCCCGCAAGTCAGCAATGCACTGCGGGCTTTTTGCCGCCCGCCCGGCCATGATGGCCCGGCCGGGCCGATTTTTGCGTCCGGCCACGCGCCCCCTGCGACAGAATGTGCAAGATGACGAAGCCTTCGACACCCCTCCACACATCCCTTTCCCGCCGCGCGCTGCAGCGGTTGCTCATGGCTGCCTGCCTGGCCGGCGCCGCCGTATCGGCAGGCGCACAGCCCCAGGGCAGCCCCCAGATGAACCTGCGCCGCGTGGAGTTGACGGCCGGAATCCACCGCATCGATGCCCAGGTGGCCGCCTCGGACCGCGAGCGCGCCATCGGCCTGATGTTCCGCCAGGACATGCCCCAGCAGGAGGGCATGATCTTCGTCTTCGAGGTGCCTGCCGTGCAGTGCTTCTGGATGCGCAACACCCTGCTGCCGCTGACCGCCGCCTTCGTGGCCGATGACGGCACCATCGTGAACCTGGCCGACATGAAGCCCATGACCGAGGACTCGCACTGCTCGGCCAAGCCCGTGCGCTATGTGCTGGAGATGAACCAGGGCTGGTTCGCCAAGCGCGGCCTGAAGGCCGGCGTCAAGCTGGGCGGCAGCCTGTTCACGCCCGCGCCCGCCAAGCCATAATCACGGCCCATGCAAGCGCTTCGCTCCTCGTTCTGGCTCACCCGGCTGATATTGGCCTGGTTTGCCGTGACGCTGGGCGTTGCCGTGGCTTCGCCCCTGGTCCATCCCCAGGGATTCGAGCTGGTCTGCACGGCCAGCGGCGACGTCAAGCTGGTGGCGCTGGGCGACAGCGCAGCCCCGGGCATGGGCCACCACCAGCTCGACTGCCCCATGTGCCTGCCCGCTGGCGCACCGCCGCCGGCCCTGCCGCAGATGGCCGTGCCCCACCAGCAGCCGCTGGCCCACGCGCTGCTGCCGCTGGTGGCGGCGCACATTGCCTCCGTCACACGCGCGCCGCTGCCGGCGCGCGGCCCTCCCCCGCTGACTGCCGTGTTCTCTTGAATCGCCGCCGGGCCTGCTGATGCGCGCCCGGCCCGCCTGCGCCGCATGCGCGGCGCAAGACCCGGAGTCAGTTCGTGAATTCCCTCCCCTTCCCCGCGATGGCAGCGCCGCTGCGCCTGCCTGCACCCCTCTTTCGCCCCCATCCCCTGGCCGTAGCGCTGTGCTGCGCGCTGGGCACGGCCTGGACGCCTGCCGCGCACGCGCAGGCCCTGGCCGAGGCGGCACTGCCCGCCGTCGAAGTCTCCGACCAGGCCACGGCCGACGCCAACGGCCTGCTGCCGCTGAACAAGACCGTGGGCACGGCCAGCCGCCTGGGCCTGACGGCGCGCGAGACGCCGGCCTCGGTGCACATCGTGGACCGCACAGCCATCGAGGCGCGTGGCGCCCAGGACACGCAGGAGATCCTGCGCTCCATTCCGGGCGTCACGGCCTACAGCCCGCCCGGCAACATCGGCATCAGCTACCGGGGCTTCGGCACGGGGTCGGTCAGCCAGCTGTTCAACGGCATCAACCTGCAGTACTCCATTGCGGCCCGGCCCGTGGACAGCTGGATCTACGACCGGGTGGAGGCCGTGGGCGGCGCCTCCGGCTTTCTCTATGGCGCAGGCGGCGTGGGCGGCACGCTGAACTACATCACCAAGCTGGCCCAGCGCGACAGCTTCACCGAAGGCCAGCTGCGCCTGGGCAGCTACGGGCTGAAGGAAGCCTCCGTCGGGCTGAACCGCCGCCTGGGCGATGCCACTGACAGCCAGGGCACCACCCATTACCTGCGCCTGGACCTCAACCACCGCGACGCCGGCAGCTGGGTGGGCGGCACGCAGTCGCGCTCCACGCAGCTGGCGACCTCGCTGCTGTCCGACCTGGGTGGCGGCCTGACGCATACCCTGGCCTACGAGGCCCAGCATGAGCGCGTGGACCGCCCCTACTGGGGCACGCCGCTGCTCAACCCGCTGCGCGGCCAGGCGCGCATTGACGAGCCGACCCTCGGCAAGAACTACAACAGCGCCGACGGCCTGTACGCCCAGCGCGTGCAGTGGCTGCGCTCCATCACCGAATGGCGGGCCAGCGACCGGCTCAAGCTGAGCAACACCTTCTACGCCTATGACGCGCTGCGCGACTACCGCAACGTGGAGACCTACCGCTTCACGCCCGAGAACACCGCGGTGGTGCGCTCGGCGGCGCTGCTGCAGCGCCATGACCAGCGCATGGTGGGCGACCGCATCGAAGGCAGCTACCTGGGCGAGCTGGCCGGCCGGCGCAGCGAATGGGCTTTTGGGCTGGATGTGAGCGTGAACCGGCAGACGCGCTTTCCGAACAGCCTGTCGGGCACGGTGAGCACGGTCAATCCCTACGATTTCACGACAGAGAACTTCTACGACATTCCCGGCATGGCGCCCGGCTTCAGGCCTGACCGCGACAACAAGGTCACCACGACCGCCCTGTACCTGGAAAACCGCACGGCCCTCACTCCTGCCCTGCATCTGCTGACGGCCCTGCGCCATGAACGCATCGATGTGGACCTGACCAACCGGCGCGATGTGACGCCCGCGCTGCCCGCCAGCTACAGCCGCAGCTATAGCCCGACGACCGGGCGCGTGGGCCTGGTCTGGGATGCCACGCCCGAGGCCAATCTCTACGCGCAGTTCTCCACGGCGGCCGATCCGCCGTCGGGCATGCTGATGGGCGCCTCGTTTGCCGATGCCATCAACAACACCGGGCTGACCACGGGCCGCCAGGTGGAGGCGGGCAGCAAGCTGTCGTTCTGGCAGGGCAAGGGAACGGCGGCGCTGGCGGTCTATCGCATCACGCGCCGCAACATCTCCACCCAGGACCCGCAGGACAGCACGCGCACGGTGCTGGTGGGCCAGCAGTCCTCGCGCGGGGTGGAGCTGTCCATGGGCCTGGCGCCCACGCCGCGATGGTCCATCCAGGGCAACTGGAGCCATGTGGACGCGCGCTATGACAACTACCAGCAAGGCGGCGTGTCCCTGGCGGGCAAGCGACCCACGAACACGCCCGCCAGCGTGCTCAACCTCTGGACCAGCTACCGCATCACGCCGGCGCTGGAGGTCAATGCCGGGCTGCGCCGCGTGGGAGGCATCTATGCCGATGCGGCCAACACGCTGTCCTGGCCCGCCTACACCCTGCTGGACCTGGGCCTGAGCTACCGCATCGACCCGCGCATGACCGTGGTTGCACGGCTGCGCAATGCCACGGACCGCGTCTACGCCGCCAGCCTGACCAGCACCATGGCCTACCTGGGCGCGCCGCGCACGGCAGACATTTCGCTGCGCGTGGCCTTCTGAGCAGGAGACGCACCATGCGCCTTCACCTCAAACGCTGGCTGTTCCTGCTGCACCGCTGGCTGGGCATTGCCCTGTGCCTGTTCTTTGCGCTGTGGTTTGTCTCGGGCATGGTGATGATGTACGTGGGCTACCCCAAGCTCACGCAGGCCGAGCGGCTGCGCCACCTGCCGGCGCTCGATGGCAACGCCGCCCTGCTCGCGCCCGCCGAGGCGCTGCGCGCGGCCGGCATCGACGGCCCGCTCAAGGACCTGCGCCTGCATGCCGGCAGCGCCGGCCGTGCCAGCTATCTGGTCACGCCCGAGGGGCGGCGCCAGCCCGTGGCCATCGATGCGGCCAGCGGCCAGGTGCTGCCCGCCACCAGCCAGGCGCAGGCCCTGGCCAGTGCCCGCGCCTTCGCGGGGGACGGCACGGGCCTGCACTACCTGGGCACGGTGGATGAGGATGCCTTCAGCCACTCGCGCGCCCTGGACATTCACCGCCCCCTGCACCGCGTGCAGATGGACGATGCCCAGGGCACGCTGCTCTACATCTCCGGCCGGACGGCCGAGGTGGTGCGCGATGCCACGCGCACCGAGCGCGGCTGGAACTACCTGGGCGCCTGGCTGCACTGGCTGTACATGTTCCGGGGCAATGCCTTTGATGGCGCCTGGGCCGACATCGTCAACGTGCTGTCGCTGGTCGGCATTGCCGTGGCCATCACCGGCACCGTGGTCGGGGTGATGCGCTGGCGGTTCAGGCAGCCCTACCGCAGCGGCCTGCGCACGCCCTACCCGGGCCGCGCCATGCGCTGGCACCATGTGGCGGGCCTGCTGTTCGCGCTGACCACGCTGGCCTGGATCTTCAGCGGCCTGATGTCCATGAACCCCTGGCGCCTGTTCGACACGGGCACGCCGCCACTGCACATGGCCCGGTGGCAACAGGGCCCGCTGCGCCTGACCGGGGACGACGCCACGCCGCAGTCGCTGATCGCCGCGGCGGGCGGTCCCGTGCGCGAACTGCGCTGGCTGCGCACCGCAGGCCGCACCGAGGTGCTGGCCCAGCCCGCAGCCGGCACACCCCTGGTGCTGGACAGCGCCAGCGCCGCGCCCGCAGCCCATTCGCGCGAGGCCCTACTGGACCGCGCAGCCGTGCTGATCGACGCACCCGTGCTGCGCAGTGAATGGCTGACCGCGCACGACCTGTACTGGTACGAGCGCGCCGAGCACACCATGATGGGCGGCCATGACAAGCCCCTGCCCGTTCTGCGCGTGGTCTTTGGCGATGCCGCGGCCAGCTGGGTGCACATCGACCCGCACACGGGCCAGGTGCTGGGCCGGCTGGACGGCATCCAGCGCCTCAAGCGCTGGCTGTTCGCCATGCTGCACAGCTGGGACTGGCTGCCGCTGCTGCAGCGCCGGCCGCTGTGGGATGCGCTGCTGCTGGCCTTCAGCCTGGGCGGCCTGCTGATGAGCGCCACGGGCGTGGTCATCGGCCTGCGCCGGCTGCGCAAAAAGCGCAGCCACGGAGCCCGGATGCCGGCAACGGCCAAGGCGGGCGCACATGGTTAGCCACCATACTGTATGCTTGCCACATGCAACTCGAACAGAAATACCAGGCCCTGCTGGCCGAGGCCGAGCGCCGCAAGCTGGACGACGTGGACAGCATGCGGCTGTGCTTCCAGACCCTGTCCCTGGCTGCGCGCATCGACCGTGACTGCGCCGCGCTGCTGGCGCCCCATGGCCTGTCCGAAGGGCGCTTCGTGCTGCTGTTCCTGCTGGAATCCGCCAGCGAAGGGCTGGCCCCCAACCACCTGGCCGAGCAGGCCGGCATCACCCGCGCCACCGTGACCGGCCTGCTGGACGGCCTGGAACGCGAGGCCCTGGCCGAGCGCCTGCCCGACCCGGCCGACCGCCGCGCGCTGCGCGTGCAGCTCACCGCCAAGGGCCGCCAGCTGGCGCGCAAGCTGTTTGCCCGGCACAGCCAATGGATCGCCGGCCTGTTTTCCAACCTGTCGCCCGCCGAACGCGGCCAGTTGGGAAAGCTGCTGGCCAAGGCCGCCGCAGGCTTGGAGGCCAGCGCATGAAGGCGCCCGCCCCCCGGCGCAAGGGCGCCAACCGCAAAGTCGATATCACTCCCGAACTGCTGCAGGCCCTGTCCCTGGGCGAGATCGAGACCGCCACGCTGACCGAAAGCCTGGCCGTGGACCAGGCCCGGCTGCTGCAGGCCGTCTTTCCCGACGCGTGGCCGCAACTGGAGGACACGGCGCAGGCGCTGGGCCAGCTTGGCATTCTCAAACGCATGGAGTGCATTGGCGGCCTGCTGTGGCAGGCGCTGGGCCAGGCCGGCTGGCAGCGCTGCCTCACGCACCGCTCTGACACGGTGCGCGGCTGGGCCTGCTTCATGGCCGGTGCGCAGCCGGGCCTGACCCTGAGCCAACGCCTGGAGCTGGTGCAGCCGCTGGCCGATGACCCGCATTTCGGCGTGCGCGAATGGTCGTGGATGGGCGTGCGCCCGCATCTGGCCAGCGATCTGCCGCAGGCTGTGGCCGAGTTGTCCCGGTGGACAAGGCGGCCCTCCGACCGCCTGCGCCGCTTCGCCAGCGAGGCCCTGCGGCCGCGCGGCGTCTGGTGCAGCCATATCGCGGCGCTCAAGCAGCAGCCGGAGATCGCCCTGCCCCTTTTGCAGCGGCTGCGCGCCGATGCCTCGCCCTATGTGCAGGACTCGGTGGCCAACTGGCTCAACGACGCGGCCAAGAGCCGGCCTGACTGGGTGCGCGCCCTGTGTGCGCAATGGCTCCAGGAATCGCCCGTGCCCGCCACGCGCCGCATCTGCGAGCGTGCGCAGCGCAGCCTCAAGGAGCGGTAGGTGCCTGCCGGCCCGCCAGCCGCTCGCAGTCGGGCTTGACGCAGCGCCCGTAGAGGATGTGGGAGTGCTCCACGATGGCAAAGCCATGCGAGCGCGCCAGCAGCTTCTGGCGCTGCTCGATCACCGCATCGTGGAACTCCTGCACCAGGCCGCAGCGTGTGCAGATCAGGTGGTCATGGTGCTCGCCGTCATCGAGTTCATAGACCGCCTTGCCCGCCGCAAAGCGCTGGTGCCGCAGCAGCCCGGCCTGCTCCAGCTGCGCCAGCACGCGGTAGACCGTGGCCAGGCTGGTGCCCCGGCCCTGGTCATGCAGCTGGCGATAGACCTCCTCCGCCGCCAGATGCCGCTGGTCCCCGTGGCGAAAGATGTCCAGCACCCACAGTCGCGCCAGCGTGGCCTTCAGCCCCAGGTTCTTGAGGTCAGCGGAATCGGACATGCAGCCCTCCCGGCCGGTCAGAACTCATTGTGGATGGCCTTGTAGCCGCGCACCAGTTCGTTGTTGGTGCGGACCACGTCCTCGGAGAAATCGCTGGCGTCGGCGGGCACCTGGGCCAGCGTGGACAGGTCGGTCTCCGGGCCTATGCGCGCGGTGGACGGCACATAAAAGCCTGGCGGCAGGTGGCATCCATCGACCACGGCGTTGTAGCGCACCACGCAGCCGTCATCGACCACGCAGTTGAACAGCACGCTGTTGAAGCCGATGAACACGCCATTGCCCACGGTGCAGGGTCCGTGGACGATGGCGCGATGGGCGATCGAGGTGTGCTGCCCCACGCTGACGCGCGCGCCCGACTTGGAGTGGATCACCACCCCGTCCTGGATGTTGGAGTGGGCACCGATCACGATGGGATCGATGTGGCCGTCCGCATCCATCTCGTCGGCACGGATCACCGCATAGGGGCCGATGAAGACGTTCTCCTCCACGATCACCAGTCCGCACAGGATGGCCGTGGGGTCCACGAAGGCGCTGGCATGGATGCGCGGCAGGTCGCCGCGCGGGTTCTTGCGGATCATCCCTTGCGCCTGTTCTTTGCGCCGCCCTGGCGGGCCTTGAAGCGCGGGTTGCTCTTGCAGATGACGTAGATGCGGCCGCGGCGGCGCACCACCTGGCAGTCTCGATGGCGCAGCTTGGCTTCCTTGAGGGACGAGAGCACTTGCATGGAAAACTCCTTGGGTTGTAGACAAACGGGGGCCGGCTCGCCGGTCATGCCCAGGACACGGCGTCGTGCGGATGCAGGCTCTCCATGTGGCGCACATGCACGCGCGGCTGGGCGTAGCTGCCTTCCAGCGCGGCCTGTATGCGGCGCGCCGCATCCTCGACAAACATCAGGTTGCGGCCGTTGAGCGCGGCAAAGGCCTGCTCGTCGGCGCGCTTGACGGCGGTCTGCACGGGCGTGCCCAGCGCCTGCTCCACGCGGGCGATCAGGGGCAGGATGCCCAGGTCGGGCGCATCACAGGCCAGGTCCACGCTGACCTGGGCCTCGCTGCGCTGGCTGTGTGCCGTGGCCAGCGTGCCGTGCCGGCGCAGCCAGGAAGCCACCTGGTCCGGCTCCACCAGCGGCTCGCCCGCAAAGGCCTGCAAAAAGCCCTGCTCCAGCAACTGGCGCGACAGTGCCGCCGAGCAGGGGCAGGTCGAGGAATAGCCCACGCCCACCTGCAGCCGCAGCTGGAACACGCCCTGCGCCAGCGTGGCGTCCAGGCGCACGGGATAGGACTTCCAGCCCGACAGATCGTGGGTGACCAGGGCGGGCCGCTGGGTCAGCAGGTCCAGCGACAGGCGCAGCCGGGCGCTGCGGCTTTGGCAGTCCAGGTGGCTGTCGATCATGGCCTGCAGCGCATGGCGCAGCGCCAGGGCAGACAGCGCGGATTCCTCGGCCAGGCTGTCCAGTTGCCGGTACAGCCGGGACATGTGTATGCCCTTGACATGGGCCGCAGGAAGATCGACCTGCACATCGGCACGCGCATGCAGCTCGCGCCAGTAGCCGGGCTCGGCCACGGTCACGGGCAGGTCTATGCCCTGCATGCCCACCCATTGCAGCGGGCTGAGGCTGGGCGCGGGATCGGTCAGGGAAACATCGGGAAGAGGTGCAAGCATTCGGGGCTCCAGGGGCCACGCCCGCGAGGGCGGCGCGGCAAGCGTTCAATGTCGGCTCAGGGCCGACTCAGGGCCGGCTCGGTACCGGCCGGGCATCAGTTCCATCCGGGAAAGGGGTTGTCCCACTGCGTCCAGGCCTGCGGGCCCATGGCCATTTCCGCATCGGTCAGCAGGCATTCGTCCAGGAGTGCGCGCAGCGCCTGCTCGTCCATGCCCATGCCGATCAGCACCAGTTCCTGGCGCGCGTCGCCCACGCCATCGACCCATTTGTCCAGGATGCGCTGCACGCTTTCGGGGTCGCGCGGCCAGCGCTCGGCCTCCACGGCGGCCCACCAGTGCCCGGCCGGCCCATGGCGGGCCACGGCGCCGGCCTGCGACCAGGAGCCGGCCAGCGCCGGATGGCTGGCCAGCCAGAAAAATCCCTTGGAGCGCACCACTCCGGGCCATTCGCTTTGCACCAGGCCGAAGAAGCGCCGGGGATGAAAGGGGCGGCGGGCGCGGTAGACAAAGCTGGCAACGCCATAGGCCTCGGTCTCGGGCTGGTGCGTGCCACGCAATTGCTGCAGCCAGCCCGGCGCCCTGGAGGCCTCCTCGAAATCGAACAGCCCCGTATCGAGCACGCGATCCAGCGGCAGCTGGCCGAAGGACGCGATCTCCAGCCTGGCACGCGGGTTGAGCCCGCGCAGGATGGCCATGAGCCGGCTGCAGTCCTCGTCGGTGACCAGGTCGATCTTGTTGAGCACGATCACATCGCAGAACTCCACCTGCTCGATCAGCAGATCGACCACGGTGCGGCGGTCCTCCTCGCCCAGCGATTCGCCGCGCGAGCGCAGGCTGTCACGCGAGCCATAGTCGTGCAGAAAGTTGAAGGCATCGACCACGGTCACCATGGTGTCCAGCCGCGCCACATCGCCCAGGCTGCGTCCGTCCTCGCCCGCGAAGGTGAAGGTCTCGGCCACCGGCAGCGGCTCGGAGATGCCCGTGGACTCGATGACCAGCTGGTCGAAGCGGCCCTCGCCCGCCAGCCGCGCCACCTCCACCAGCAGGTCCTCGCGCAGCGTGCAGCAGATGCAGCCGTTGCTCATCTCCACCAGTTTTTCGTCGGTGCGCGACAGGTCGGCCCCGCCATCACGCACCAGGGCCGCGTCGATGTTGACCTCGGACATGTCGTTGACGATGACGGCCACGCGCCGACCTTCGCGGTTGTGCAGGATGTGGTTGAGCAAGGTGGTCTTGCCCGCGCCCAGAAAGCCCGACAGTACGGTCACCGGCAATCGGGCATGCGGCGGCTGAACCGGCGCTACGGTATGCATCATGGAATCTCTCAAGCAGGGAAAGGGAGCACGCTGCTGGCACTGCAGCCGCGTGCGGCAGGCAGGGCCTCAGGCATGCAGCGCAGTGCAGGCAGAGCACTTGCCATGCAGCTCGATGTTCGAATGGGCCAGCGCAAATGCATGGCCATGCGCCCAGCTGCCCAGGCAGCGGTTGAGCGCGTCGTCGACAAACTCGTCCACCTGCCCGCAGCTGTCGCAGATCGCAAAGGCCGAGAAGTCATGGCTGCCCTCATCCGGGTGCGAGCAGCACACATAGGCGTTCAACGACTCCAGGCGGTGGACCACGCCCTGCTCGGCCAGCTTGTCCAGCGCGCGGTAGACCTGCGTGGGGGCGCTCAGCCCGTGGTCACGCAGCTGGTCGAGCAGTGCATAGGCCGTGCGCGGCGCACCGGCCTGGCGCAGGGCGTCGAGCACCCGTTGCTGGTTGGCGGTCAAAGGGGTGGGCATGGTGATTTCCTGTTCCAGAAAACGGTTGGCGATGTTGCGCCACATCAGAATTGTGACGTTATAACATAACAAAACAACGGCTGTCAGGCAGGTTTTTACAATTAAAAAGAATATTAAGTTGCGTTTAAATATTCAACAGGATATAGTCAGCACCGTTGTCGAGACCCGTACCCAGTACCTGAGTCGGCAACCACATCTCCCGCGCAACGGCTTGCCAGCCGCTTCCTGCAGGATGTGTTTCGCGACCTTTGTCGCCCAGTTGGTCTGTAGAGCTGCAGCCAACCGAGTTCCTAGATGCTCACGCAGGCCTTTTCAAGGCTGCGAACCTGACTGAACCACATTTCAAACACCGGCATTCCCATGGGCAAGTACGTCGTCTCGCCCTCGACACACCCGACCGACTGCGGCCGCTTCCGTGCCTCCTTCTCGGTCCATCGCTCCCAGGGCAACGGCAGCTACTGCCGCGTATTCCGTTTCGACAAGGCATTCGCCTCCAGCGAAGCGGCACGGCTGTTTGCCGTCACCCAAGGCTGGCTTCAGACCTGCATGCAGCACCCGCCTGCGTGCTGATGGCCCGCTTGCTGCGAACCCCTATCCATTTCCTGCGGCGGATTGCACAGTCCTCCGCCTGCATTCCAACGGTGCGCCCGTTTGCGCACATCTAAGCAAAGAGGTTTTCCTATGACCACCAAAATCTACGTGGGCAATCTGCCCTACTCCGTGACCGACTCCAGCCTGGAAAGCAACTTCGCCGAATTCGGCAGCGTGGCTTCCGCCAAGGTCATGATGGACCGCGAAACCGGCCGCTCCAAGGGCTTCGGTTTTGTGGAGATGGCTTCTGCCGAAGTCGCCCAGGCCGCCATCACCGGCCTGCACGGCATGTCCGTGGACGGACGCTCGATTGTCGTGAACCTGGCGCGTCCTCGAGAAGAAGGCCGCAGCTCGGGTGGCTACAGCCCGCAAGGCTATGCAGGCAAGCGTGCCGACGTCGGCTATGGCAATGGCGGCCACGGCGGCGGTCGCTACTGATAGCGTCCAATTCCAAGAAAACCGGCTCTTTGGGCCGGTTTTTTTTCGCCTGCGGTTTTCCGCCGATGTCGGCATGAAAAAACCGGCCGCCCTTGCGGGCCGGCCGGTCATGCTTCAAGTCTGCCGGGGTCTGGCCCCGGCAAAGGCGAAGTGGCTTACCGCAGCGCGTCGATGGCGGCGTTGAAGGTGGCGCTGGGGCGCATCACGGCGTCCATCTTGGCCACGTCGGGCTGGTAGTAGCCACCGATGTCCACGGCCTTGCCCTGCACGGCGCGCAGCTCTTCGATGATCTTGGACTCGTTGTCCGCCAGCTGCTTGGCCAGGGGAGCGAACTTGGCGGCCAGCTCGGCGTTCTCGGTCTGGGCAGCCAGGGCCTGCGCCCAGTACAGGGCGATGTAGAACTGGCTGCCGCGGTTGTCCAGCTCGCCGGTGCGGCGCGAAGGCGACTTGTCCTCGTCCAGCAGCCTGCCGGTGGCTTCGTCCAGGGTCTTGGCCAGCAGCTTGGCGCTGTCGTTGCCGTTCTTGATGCCCAGGTCTTCCAGCGACACGGCCAGTGCCAGGAACTCGCCCAGCGAATCCCAGCGCAGGTGGTTTTCTTCCACCAGCTGCTGCACGTGCTTGGGAGCGGAGCCGCCGGCACCGGTTTCGTACATGCCGCCACCGGCCATCAGCGGCACGATGGACAGCATCTTGGCGGACGTGCCCAGTTCCATGATGGGGAACAGGTCGGTCAGGTAGTCGCGCAGGATGTTGCCGGTCACCGAGATGGTGTCCAGGCCGCGGGCCACGCGCTCCAGCGTGTAGCGCATGGCGCGGACCTGCGACAGGATGTGGATTTCCAGGCCCGTGGTGTCGTAGTCCTTGAGGTAGGTGTTGACCTTCTTGATCAGCTCGGCCTCGTGCGGACGGTAGGGGTCCAGCCAGAACACGGCAGGCATGCCGGAGTTGCGGGCACGCGTGACGGCCAGCTTGACCCAGTCGCGGATGGGCGCATCCTTGACCTGGCACATGCGCCAGATGTCGCCCTGCTCCACGTTCTGGCTCATCAGCACTTCACCGGTGGCCAGGTCGACGATGTTGGCAACGCCGTCTTCCTCGATCTCGAAGGTCTTGTCGTGCGAGCCGTACTCTTCGGCCTTTTGCGCCATCAGACCCACGTTGGGCACGGTGCCCATGGTCTTGGGGTCGAAGTTGCCGTGCCACTTGCAGAAGTTGATCATCTCCTGGTAGATGCGGGCAAAGGTGGACTCGGGCATCACGGCCTTGCAGTCGTAGGGCTTGCCGTCGGCGCCCCACATCTTGCCGCCCTGGCGGATCATGGCGGGCATGGACGCATCGACGATCACGTCGTTGGGCGAGTGGAAGTTGGTGATGCCCTTGGCGGAGTCCACCATGGCCAGCGCGGGACGGTGTTCCTGGCAGGCGTGCAGGTCACGGATGATCTCTTCGCGCAGCGAGGCGGGCAGCGTCTCGATCTTCTCGTACAGCGTGGACATGCCGTTGTTGACGTTGACGCCCAGCTCGTCGAACAGCTTGCCGTGCTTCTCGAAGGCTTCCTTGTAGTAGATCTTCACGCAGTGGCCGAACACGATGGGGTGCGAGACCTTCATCATCGTGGCCTTGACGTGCAGCGAGAACAGGATGCCGGCGTCGCGGCAGTCGTCCAGTTCCTTTTCGTAGAAGTCGCACAGCGCCTTCTTGCTCATGAACATGGAGTCGATGATCTCGCCGGCCTGCAGCGCGACCTTGGGCTTGAGCACCACGGTCTTGCCGCTCTTGGTGGTCAGCTCCATCTTGACGTCGCGGGCCTTGTCCAGGGTCATGGACTTTTCGCCGTGGTAGAAGTCGCCGTGCTCCATGTGCGAGACATGGGTTTGCGACCACTGCTTCCACTCGCCCATGGAGTGCGGGTGCTTCTTGGCGTAGTTCTTGACGGCGGCGGGAGCGCGGCGGTCGGAGTTGCCTTCACGCAGCACGGGGTTCACGGCCGAGCCCAGGCACTTGCCGTAGCGCGCCTTGATGTCCTTTTCCTGGTCGTTGGACGGGTTCTCGGGGTAGTCGGGCAGTGCGTAGCCCTTGCCCTGCAGCTCCTTGATGGCAGCCGTCAGCTGGGCCACGGAGGCGCTGATATTGGGCAGCTTGATGATGTTGACATCGGGCTCCAGCGTCTTCTTGCCGAGCTCGGACAGGGTGTGGGCCACGCGCTGGTCTTCGGCCAGGAATTCGGAGAACTCACCCAGGATGCGGTGGGCCACGGAGATGTCGGCGGTCTCGACATTCACGCCGGCGGGTGCTGCAAAGGCGCGCACCACAGGCAGGAAGGCACTGGTGGCCAGGCGCGGGGCCTCATCGGTCAGGGTGTAGATGATGGTGGGTTGCTGCGTGCTCATCTCTTGTCTCAGGTAGTGAAAAAGGTAGGGGTCGCGCCGCAGGCCGTCGAACCGGGCATCCGCTAGGGGAAACGGGCCGGTGCAGCCTGACGCTGTAGGACCGTCACGCAATGCCCCGTCGCGCCAGCATGCTGCCCCGGCGTTTTCTGCAATGCGATCCCACAATACAAAATTCTAAGCGGAACCTGCCGGATTTTTTAAGTCTTGTAGAAGACTTAGGGTTTTACAGCGGCATTCAGGCCCTGTTTTCACAGGGAAACGGCTTGGAGCCCCTGCGTTTTCTGCCATGCAAAAAATGCTGTGGCGTGACGGACACGCAAGCATGGCAGAGCACCGGGCCACACCCAGAGCCGATACATCCACAACGATTCATCGTGCGCGAAGCGGCGGGCAAGCTCCCCCGGCGAAAACCCCGTGATCAGGCGCTGATCAAGCGCTGTTCACGGCACACACAGGCCGGGTCGGAAACGCCCCCGGCCAGCACCGGCGTCTGGGGCAGCAATCGCACGCCAATGCCCAGGAACACGGGTAAACGTGGCGACATATTGCGCCAAGTCATCTACAAAGCACGCCAATTACGCCAAATTGTCATTCATCCGCCTTTATTCTGTCTTTTTGACTAGAACTACTGGACTGGAGACGATTTGAGTACCCTGGCAATCGTGATTTCACTGGCGGGACTGATGTTCCTGGCCTACCGAGGCATCTCCGTGCTGCTGCTGGCACCCCTGATGGCTGCCGTGGCCGTGCTGCTGTCCGGCGACCTGGGCCACATGCTGCCGCTGTACACCAGCACCTTCATGGGCGCCCTGGGCAACTACATGCTGCAGTTCTTCCCCGTGTTCCTGCTGGGCGCGCTGTTCGGCCAGTTGATGGCCGACTCGGGCGCGGCCACCGCGATATCGCACTGGATCATGCGCGTGCTGGGCGAGAAGCACGCCATCCTCACGGTGGTGCTGGCCTGCGCCGTGCTCACCTATGGAGGCGTGTCGCTGTTCGTGGTGGCCTTTGCCATCTATCCGATTGCCAAGTCGCTGTTCCGCGCGGCCCATGTGCCCAAGCGGCTGATACCGCCCACCATCGCGCTGGGCTCGTTCACCTTCACCATGACGGCGCTGCCGGGCACGCCGTCCATCCAGAACGCCATTCCCATTCCCTACTACGGCACGAACGTGTTCGCGGCGCCGGGCCTGGGCATCATCGGCGGCATGACCATGCTGGCCCTGGGCCTGTGGTGGCTGCAGTCGCGCGCGGCCAAGGCACGCGTGGCGGGCGAAGGCTACGGCGACCATGACGACGCTGTCGAGCAGGGCCTGCATGACGAAAGCGACCCCGCCCTGCACAGCCGCCGGGACCTGCCGCTGCTGCTGGCCCTGCTGCCGCTGGTGCTGGTGATCGCGGTCAACGCGCTGCTGACCTACGGTGTGTTCCCGCAGATGGATTTCGGCTTTCTGAAGGAACGCTTTCCTGCCGTGGACCCGGCCAAGCAGACGGGCCTGTGGGCGCTGATCATGGCCCTGGCCGTGGCCTGCGCCGCACTGGTGCTGCTGGGCCTGGGCCGCTGGCGCAATCTCAAGGAGTCGGTGAACAAGGGCGTGCTGGGCTCCATGCTGCCCATCTTCAACACCGCCTCGGAAGTGGGCTACGGCGCGGTCATCGCAGGGCTGGCGGGCTTTGCCATCATCCGCGAGGCCGTGCTCAACGTGGCGCCACACAACCCGCTGATCTCCGAGGCCGTGGCCATGAACGTGCTGGCGGGCATCACGGGGTCGTCGTCCGGCGGCCTGTCGATTGCGCTGTCCACGCTGGGCAAGGACTACCTGGCCATGGCCGCCCAGCTGGGCATCAGCCCCGAGCTGCTGCACCGCGTGGCCGTGATGGCGGCCGGCTGCTTCGACACCCTGCCGCACAGCGGCGCCATCATCACGCTGCTGTCCATCTGCGGCCTCACGCACCGCCAGTCGTACGGCAACATCGCCATCATGACCATAGGCGCGCCCCTGCTGGCCCTGGTGCTGGTGATCACGCTCGGCACCATGTTCGGGTCCTTCTGAGGGACCAGGGCGCAGAGCGCGCGCGGGAAATACCACGGCATCGCGCCCGCCACAACCGGCATATGACGTATATGCGCGGGGCGGGTGCATGGCAACAATGCATGCACGGCGATAAGGCATCGCCCCGGTTCATTCCCGCATCACCGACAAGACGACATCCGCTGCCAAAGCTGCCAGCGCCGATGTCGGGCAACAAGGCCCGAACCGCTCCCTGACCTGGAGCGGTTCGGGCCTTTTTTTGTTGGCCGGGAATCGAAGGGGCAGCGATGCCGCACGCCGCCCCCTCAACCCCTTCAGGAGCAGCAGCATGAGACACGGAGATATTTCCAGCAGCAACGATTGCGTCGGCGTGGCAGTGGTCAACTACAAGATGCCGCGCCTGCACACCAAGGCCGAGGTGCTGGACAACTGCCGCAAGATCGCGGACATGCTGGTAGGCATGAAGCGCGGCCTGCCGGGCATGGACCTGGTGATCTTTCCCGAGTACTCCACGCACGGCATCATGTACGACGCCAAGGAGATGTACGACACGGCCAGCGCCATACCGGGGGAAGAGACCGAAATCTTCGCCGACGCCTGCCGCAGGGCCAATGTCTGGGGCGTGTTCTCGCTGACCGGCGAGCGCCATGAGGAGCACCCCAACAAGGCGCCCTACAACACCCTGATCCTCATGAACAACCAGGGCGAGATCGTGCAGAAGTACCGCAAGATCATGCCCTGGGTGCCCATCGAGGGCTGGTACCCGGGCGACTGCACCTATGTGAGCGAGGGCCCCAAGGGCCTGAAGATCAGCCTCATCATCTGCGACGACGGCAACTACCCCGAGATCTGGCGCGACTGCGCCATGCGCGGCGCCGAGCTCGTCGTGCGCTGCCAGGGCTACATGTACCCGGCCAAGGAGCAGCAGATCATGGTCTCCAAGGCCATGGCCTTCATGAACAACTGCTACGTGGCCGTGGCCAATGCGGCGGGCTTCGACGGCGTGTACTCGTACTTCGGGCACTCGGCCATCATCGGCTTCGACGGCCGCACCCTGGGCGAGACCGGCGAGGAGGAGATGGGCATCCAGTACGCCGAGTTGTCCAAGCACCTGATCCGCGATGCGCGCAAGAACGGCCAGTCTCAGAACCATCTGTTCAAGCTCGTGCACCGCGGCTACACCGGCACCATCAACTCTGGCGACGGCGACAAGGGCGTGGCCGCCTGCCCCTACAACTTCTACAGCCAGTGGGTCAACGATCCCGAGGGCACACGCGAGATGGTGGAGTCCTTCACGCGCACCACCGTAGGCACGCCCGAATGCCCCATCGAAGGCATTCCGCACGAGGCGCCCAAACACCGCTGACAGCGTCCTGCCTCCGAGCCTGCAGGCCCGGGGGCAGGCCCGCCCATGAACACGGAAAGGTGAAGAGTGAAGATGAGCACGACAACAACCACAGGCCCGCTGCACGCTCCTGCCAGCCAGGCCGCCGACCCGCTGGCGGCCTACCGCATCGAGGAAGAGCCCTTCTACCGCCCTTCGGGCCGCGAAGTGCAGCTGTACCGGCAGGCCTACCAGCACCGCATGCCGCTCATCCTCAAGGGCCCCACGGGCTGCGGCAAGACGCGCTTTGTGGAGTACATGGCGTGGGCGCTCAAGCGCCCCCTGGTCACGCTGGCCTGCAACGAGGACATGACGGCCTCCGACCTGGTGGGCCGCTACCTGCTGGATGCCGACGGCACGGCCTGGCACGACGGCCCGCTGACCCTGGCCGTGCGCCACGGCGGCATCTGCTACCTGGACGAAGTGGTGGAGGCCCGCCAGGACACCACGGTCGTCATTCACCCGCTGACCGATGCGCGCCGCGCCCTGCCGCTGGACAAGAAGGGCGAGGTGGTGCATGCCCATCCCGACTTCCAGCTGGTGGTCTCCTACAACCCCGGCTACCAGAGCAGCGCCAAGGACATGAAGCCATCGACGCGCCAGCGCTTCGCGGCCCTGGACTTCGACTACCCGGCGCCCGAGATCGAGGCGGACATCGTGGCCCACGAGACCGGCATTGCCCCGGCCACCGCTCGCAGCCTGGTCAGCCTGGCACGCAGCACGCGCGAACTGCGCCACCGGGGCCTGGATGAAGGCGCCTCCACCCGCATGCTGATCTACGCAGGCCTGCTGATGCGCGACGGCATGCCGGTGCATGACAGCTGCGACATGACCATCACCAGCGCCCTGACCGACGACCCCGACACCGCCGCCGCGCTGCGCCAGCTGGTCGAAGCCGAGTTCGGCGCCTGAGGGCCGCGCGCCATGGCCATCGTCTCCGCTGCCTTGCCCGAAGAGTCCCGTCTGCTGCACACGCTGGGCCTGCTGGCCAGCGGCCTCGCGCGCCAGCCTGTCGCCGTGCAGGCGCTGGCCAGGGCGCCGGCCAGTGCCCCGGCGCCGGGCCAGGCCCACGCCCTGCCGCCGCGCGCCGTGCTGATCAGCCAGCCTGCCCGGCTGCTGATTCCCGCCAACTTGCCCATACAGGCACACCTGCACGCAGCAACGATGGCCCATGCCGCAGCCCATCTGCGCTTCTCGCCCGCCCGCCAGGACAGCAGCGCCCTCAAGCCCATGGGCCAGGCCGTGGTGGGCGCGCTGGAGGATGCGCGCGTGGAACGGCTGCTGTGCCTGCAGCACCCCGGCGTGCGCCGCTGGTTCGAGGCCTGCATCGCGCCCGAGCCCGACCCATCGGACCTGGGCTTTGCCTCCTTCATGGCCCGGCTGGACCGCATGCTGCTGTGGCCAGAGCGCATGGACGGCAACCACTGGATCCACAAGGCCCGTGACCTGTTCGAGGACACCGCCACGCGCCATGGCCTGGAGGACTACGCCGCATTCCGGGCCATTGCGTCCGTCCTGGCCAACGACCTGGGCCAGATGCGCGTGCGCATGGACCCGCAGCACCATGCCGTGCCCAGCATCTACCGTGATGACAACAGCTATCTCTGGCAGCATCCGGAGTCGCCTCAAGGCGAGGAAGACACACTCGCGCTGCAGCAGTCCGCTGCGCGCGCGGCCCCTCCTCCATCGGCCGGCGCAGGACAGCAGTCCGATGCACAGGAAGGCCAGTCGCTGGACCTAGGCCTGGAACTGTCGCGCCACAGCTATCCCGAATGGGACCGCAGGTCGGAGCGCCTGAAGACGGACTGGTGCACCGTCATCGACACCCCGCCCGCATGGCAGGCCGAGGCTCTGGCCGGGAAAGGCTCCCAAGCCGGCAGACAGACACTGCCGCCCCTGCCGCTGCCGCCCGCACGCCAGCTGGACCGGCGCCAGCGCCTGCGCCGCCAGTGGGAAGGCGACGACCTGGACTTCAATGCCGCCATCGAGGTCCAGGTGGACCGCCGCCTGAACCTGCGACCGGAACCTCGCCTTTTCATGCGGGCCGGCAAAGGCCCGCGCCCCACCAGCGTGCTCGTGCTGATGGACGCTTCCGAATCGGTCAACACGCCCGGCCCCCAAGGCGCCAGCCTGCTGGAGCTGGAGAAACAGGCTGCCCTCATGCTGGCCGAATCGCGTGCAGGCCGCAGGACCGGCGTGGACCGCCTGGCCATCCACGCCTTCTCGTCCAACACGCGCGCCGAGGTCCGCTACCTGCGCCTGCTGGACTTCGGCCAACCCTTTGCCGCAGCAGCGGCCACCCGGTTGCAGGCACTGCAGGGGCGTCATTCCACCCGCCTGGGCGCCGCCCTGCGCCACGCCAGCAGCCTGCTGGCGGCCGAGCCTGCCGGCCAGCGCCATCTGCTGGTGATCACCGATGGAGCACCCGCCGACATCGACGTGCATGACGACCGCTATCTGATCGAAGACGCGCGCCACGCCGTGCAGCAGGCCCGCGCCGCAGGCATACGCATCAGTTGCCTGGCCGTGGACAGCCAGGCAGACGGCTATGTGCGCCATATCTTTGGCGGGCGTAACTACGGCATTGCCGACGACGCGCGGCATCTGCCAAGGCGGCTGTCCCAGATGGGCGCAAGGCTCGCAGCCGGCCGCTGACCACGGCAAGCGCCACGGAAATCTCGATTAACCTGAAGCCTGCAAAGAACGCACGCCAGCACCTGGCATACAAGGAACCCATGAACGACCCCGTCAGAGTCGGCATTCTTTACTCGGCCACCGGCACCACATCGACCATCGGCCAGTCCCAGCTGCAGGGCGCGCAGCTGGCCATCGACGAAATCAACGAGTCGGGCGGCCTGCTGGGGCGTGAACTGGTGGCAGTGCGCTACGACCCGGCCTCCACGCCGGCCCGCTATGCGGCGCTGGCCGAGCAGCTCATCGTGCGCGACGGCATCAACGTCATCTTCGGCTGCTACATGTCCAGCAGCCGCAAGGCCGTCATCCCCATCGTCGAGAAGTGGAACCGGCTGCTGTTCTATCCGACGCTCTACGAAGGCTTCGAGTTCTCGGGCAATGTCATCTACACCGGCGCCGCGCCCAACCAGAACAGCGTGCAGCTGGCCGACTACATGACCAGCAGCTTCGGCGCGCGGGTCTACCTCATCGGCTCGGACTACATCTATCCCTACGAGTCCAACCGCATCATGGGCGAGCTGGTCATGCAGCACCCGGGCAGCGACAAGCTGGGCGAACACTACCTGCCGCTGGACGCCACCGAGCGCGACTACGCGGCCATCATGCAGGACATCCGCGCAAGGCAGCCGGACTTCATCTTCTCCACCGTGGTCGGCGACTCCACGGCCAGCCTCTACCGCGCCTATGCCGACGCGGGCTTCAATCCGCAGACCATGCCGATTGCCAGCCTCACCACCTCCGAGGCCGAGATCGCCCAGATGGGTGCCGACGTGGCGGCCGGCCACTTCACGGCCGCGCCCTACTTCCAGTCCATCGATTCACCGGCCAATGCGCGCTGCCTGGCCCGGCTGCGCCAGCGCCTGGGCGACGACTGCAGGCCCAACCTGTGCTGGGAAGCCGCCTACTTTCAGATGCACCTGTTCGCCAACGCCTTCCGCCAGGCCGGCAGCGACCGCATCGGCGATCTGCTGCCCCATCTGCTGGGCAGCGAGTTCGACGCGCCCCAGGGCCGCATCCGGCTCGATCCCGGCAACCACCACACCTGGCTGTACCCGCGCGTGGGCCGCGCCAATGCCCAAGGCGGCTTCACCATCGTGCGCCAGGCCACCCGGGCCGTCTCGCCCGACCCCTATTTGGTGACCCATTCACTGGGCGACTGGACCGCCAGCCTCGGTGCCCTGGAGAACTGAGCGTGGATGCCGCACCGAACAAGGAAACCGGCAGCGCTGCCACAGGCCGGCCGCTGCTGGAAAGAAAGCCGCTGCTGCGCGCCACCTCGCCCCAGCTCAAGGAACTGCGCCAGCTGCGCATTGCCGTCGTCCACCCCGACGACGCGGACGGCCGCCTGCTGGCCCAGCAGCTGCAGCGCATAGGCTGCCAAGTCCAGGCCATCTGGCCGCCCCAGCCCAGCCTGCCCGAAGGCACGGACGTGGTCTTCCTGGCCGTTCGCCCCGACCACCTGCAGTTGAACTACACCTGGACCCAGGGCGAGGGAGAGAGCCCGCCCACCGCCATCGCCGTGGTCAACTACGAGAACCCCACCATCGTCTCCGCCGTGCTGGAGCTGCAGGTGCAAGCCATCCTGCCCACGCCCATCCGCTCCTTCGGCCTGCTGTCCACCCTGGTGCTGGCGCGCAGAAACCACAAGGAATCACGCCAGCAGCAGCAGCGCATCGCCAAGCTCCAGGCCAAGCTGCTGGGCCAGCGCCGCGTGGCCGAAGCCAAGGCCATCCTCATGCAGACCCACCAGATCAACGAAGACCAGGCCTACGACATGATCCGCGCCCAGGCCATGAGCCGGCGCAGCTCGGTGGAGGAGATTGCCCAAGCCATCGTGCATGCGAGCGAAATACTGTCGCTGGGCAAGGGCGTGGGCGGGTAAATCACGCAGGACTCCTGCCGCCAGCAGCCATGGTTTGGCCCCGGGGAACCAGGGTCCTCTTTCTTTTGAACGCATGCAGCGTGTCAAGAAAAGTGCCCCCGACGCCGAGGCTGTCGGGCTCGGCACGACGTGCTGATGCTCGCTAACTGAGGCTTCACATGGTCGGTTGATAGCAGAGTGCTTTCGCCTACAAGAGAAGCCTCTCAGCAACCTTACTTTGTCGCGGCCAGTTGGCTGATTCTCTGCATTGCGTTGTAGATTTCGCCAGCCATATACGAAGAAATCTCTTCACTGCTCAAACCAGGAACGATGGCAGCGCTTCCCTTGTCAGCGGAGGCAATCCAATGCAGTTTAAACAAAAGCTCCTTCAGATCGGCAGTTTCCATTACATCGGACATCCACCCGTGAAACTCCAGGATGACCTCCGTACGTTTATCGCCATCCTTCGCCAGCTTGCAAAGCTGCTGAAACCAAGACGCATCACGCAGGCATTCTAAGAATTCAAGCACTTCCGGTTGATATACACCCTCCTGTCCATCAACCAAGAACTCTTTCGTCGGCGCAAATGTATCACGGTAGCGGAGGAGCGCCTGCAATTCACCAGCATTGATGTCAAAATCCAACGCCGCTAACTTCTTACGCGGCCCTTTTAACCAGCGCAGTTTCACCTCATGCAAGTCGCTTGCAATGAGCCGCGGAATCTGACTCACATCCTTCTCATACATCTGAATATCCTGAACGAGCAAAGGACGCGTCCCCAGTAAAGTGGTTCTGGCGGCCTCACCAGCGCGGATGATCCAATAAGCTTGTTCCTTATCTTTAGCGCTGAAGCTCTTGGAACTCTGAGCAATGAACTGAATGTACTCAGCCATTTTCCAGGCCATCACCGCCCAATAGCGGTGATCTGTCAGCTTTTCTCGGGAAGGCGATTCGTCATGAATATACTCATTCCATGGACCGCTGGGCACAGTTCCGATGGCGGCAACCACTGCGGTCTTTTCATGGGTTCCCAACCATCCATAGCCATGAGCCTTGCCCCCTTCGAAAACACATAGAGCGTAGTCTTTACTGCTCTCCTCTGATTCAAAACGGACGAAGCTTCCATCTCGCACAAAAGAAGCCAGCGCCTCAAACTGTTCGGATACCTGTTTGGTTATTTTATCAACATCAATCTCATCAATTATTAGCAGAGTTTTTTGATATTTTCCATGCCAGCCAATAGCTGCCATTGCGGCATCCAACGGCATATCCTCGGCAATCCATCCCTTGTCCTGCAGAAGCTTGGAAATCTCCTTGCCTTGCTTCTTGGCAATCTTGATGTTGATTTCAGTCTGACGAAAAGCGATACCCATTGCCAATTTCCTCTGAATATTTATCGCAAGCCTTGACACAGCTTCAGGCGCACGCATGAAACGCCCTCCCAGGCGCATGCGTTCAAGTTACGAACGCAGCTTCCCGCAGACGGAATATAGCCTCAGAGCACCCTCCGGAAGTTGACGCTTTGTCCAGTCATCACCACCTGCGGATCTATTCTCAAGCGAAGCCTGCCATTCAGAAACGATCATTCCTCGGGCGCCGAAGAGTTCGAATAATGGCTCTCAGTCCTGCCGTATTTCTTGGCCGTCGCAGTGAGCGCACAAGGGCCGTGGGCCGCTCGGACGCCCTGCGTTCCGCGCAGACCTCGCTGCGTACCGCCTCCTTGCGTACCGACTGCTCGGCCTTGTCCTGGATGCGCTCCGACAGCACCCAGCTCCAGTCATCACTCTCAGCGCCTTGCGGATCGCCCCCCTGGCTGATGTTCTGCTCTGCTGCGATCTGCCTCAGGCCCTTGATGCCGGCCCTGTAGTCCAGCTCGATGCGTTCCCACTGCTGAAACTGCTTGTATTCCGTGCTCATCCCCCGAAGCTGGCAGGCTTAGGACGACCACCGCAGGGCCAGGCCGCCTAGCCGGAGTAACTACCAAGTTTCAGTGATAGACACAATATACACAAATTCATACAATTTGCAGCGCGTTTGGTCATCAAACAAAAGTTCAGCAAACAGAGCTAGAGAGATTGCGCCGATCTCCAAAGTAAGGGAACAACATGTCTTCTGGGGCTTTCCGCACAGGGGTGCTAGGCGGCATCTTTGCTCTTGTCACCTACGCCGGCTCTGCAAGCGCACAGCTGATCTTGTCCGCGTCCCACACCGATGCCTCTTGTAACGGGGCAAACAACGGCACGGCCACTGCCCAAATCACCCAGAACGGTGTTGCGCCCTTCAGCTACTCATGGAGCCCCTCTGGAGGCACAAACGCTACCGCAACAGGGCTCACAGCAGGCACCTATATAGTTACGGTTACTGACAATAACGGCCTGCAAGGAACAGCGTCTACGACCGTTGGACAGCCTGAAACATTGTCAGGCACGCAGTCGCAGATCAATCCCGTTGGAGGCAACAACGGTAGCGCAACAGTTGTCGCGACAGGGGGGACTCCTGGCTACGCTTACTCATGGACCCCCTCCGGTGGCGCAGCGGCAACCGCGACAGGACTGGCTCCCGGTCAATATTCGGTGACCATCACAGACTCCAAAGCCTGCCAAACCACGCTGAGCTACACGCTTGTAGCTCCTGCCGCCTCAGTGCAATCAGTAAGTGTTCCCCCCGACGGAACCTATAGTGCTGGACAGAACCTGCAGTTCACTGTGACCTACAGCGCTCCCGTGACCGTCACAGCTGGCGGCACACCCTCAATTCCTTTGACGATTGGTTCAACTCTGCGGCAAGCGAACTTCGTCGGTGGCAGCAACAGCTCCGCCCTGACCTTCATATATACCGTGCAGCCAGGTGATGTTGACGCAAATGGAGTGTCGTTAGGAACCGCTATCGATCTCAATGGGAGCACGATGACGAGCGGTGGCACCAACGTTGTGCTGAATTTGGCGAACGTAGGCGCCACGACCGGCGTACTGGTGAATGGACAGCAAAACCAGAACATCACGTTCCCAAACCCCGGCGACCAAACTTTCGGCACAACGCCAACACTGACCGCGACGGCCAGCTCCAGCCTGCCGGTGGCCTTCAGCGCAAACACAACTGCGGTGTGCACGGTCACCACGGGCGGCACGCTGACTTTTGTGAACACAGGCTCTTGCACCGTTGATGCGAACCAAAGTGGTAACGCAAGCTACCTGCCTGCATCACAGGTGTCTCAAACCTTCATGGTGAATGCAGCGGCACCCGGAGCCCCCACCATCGGCAACATCGCTGCAGACGACGGGCAGGCTACGGTAACCTTCACTGCACCTGCTTCCAATGGCGGCGCGCCCATCACAGGCTATACCGTGATCGCGACCCCCGTGGCCGTGCCCGGTGCGCCTGGCGTGATCACTCAGCAAGGAACGACATCCCCCATCGTCGTGGCTGGCCTGAGCAATGGCTTCACCTATAACTTCACGGTCGCAGCCTCCAACGGGACAACCGGTGCAGCCTCTGCAAGCACACAAGCCACGCCACGCAAACTGCAACTGGTGAGCGCGCCCGGCAGCGTGCCTGGCATGACCGGCATACCGTCTGCCACGATGTCCGGCGGCGGCACCACTTGCACGCTGCAACCTGGCGGCGGCTTCGGACCTGTGACCTCCACCCCACCGAACCTACAAGCGCCCAGCGGACAGTTCGCTTTCAGCGCCGAAAACTGCACCGGATCTGTGACGATGACTCTCACCTATCCCAGCGCTCTCCCCGAAGGCGTGCAGTTCCGCAAGCCCGATGGTGTCGGCGGCTGGTTTGACCCTGCGACCGCGCTGAACGTGATCGTGGACAGCGCGCGCACCACGGTGACCTACACCATCACGGACAACGGCCCTGGTGACACCAACCCTGCCGTGGGCGTGATCGCCGATCCGCTCGTGCCCGTGCTGGCAGCAGCCCCAACAGGCGGCGCAGCAGCCGTTCCCACGCTCAGCGAATGGGGCGCCATCCTGATGTCTGCCCTGCTGGCAATATTCGGCCTGCGCCGCATGCGCCGCCAGCGCTGATGCAGGCCTGACCTGAAAAAGCAAGGCCCGCAACTGCGGGCCTTTCCTTTGTCCGGGCGTCTACAGGCGGCGCGCGGCGATCAGCAGGCGCTCGGCCAGGGTGGGCTTTGCAGCCAATCGTCCTGCCGTTCCCAATACACCGTCGCGGCCCGTGGCCGCGCGCGCTATCAGTGCCGTGCCCAGCGCACCACTCACAAGGCGGCCCATGCCACTTTCCGCGCGCCGGGCATGGCGCAGCGCCATGAGGCCGGCACCGAGCACAAGCCAATGCTCTCCCGTGAATCCCTTGCGAGAGTCATCCCACTTGCGCAGGTCCTGGATCTTTTCTGAAATCGCCATTCATTGCTCCTGTTGCTTCAGAGCTGTCATGGTGTGCCAGCAACAGGCTGCAGGCTGTCGGTCCCTGGGCAAGATTCCGGTGGCGAGAGTCCTACGGACGCGCAGCGAGGACCGGCTCCAGCAATCCCGCTTGATGCGCTCCCACTGCGGCGCCTGCATGTGCTCCTTGCTCATCCTGCCGAAGGTGGCAGCCTTGGTAGGCACGACGTCGAGATTTACGCCAAGTGACCATCCGTGTTTCCACGTATATCCAGATATTACTCTTGCCAAGCGTGATTTTGATAATAAATTATCAAAATCAATTACTTTGTCAAATTTTGCATCAATTGAAATATCGAGCGGCTTTCATAATAACATTTCATGCTCAAGAATTGGCATGGTGGCGCCAATAATAAATCACAGCACAGCGAGGCATAAAATGATCGAAGGCGGATGGTGGAAAGCCTATACAAAAAATGGCCGGTATATAGGAATAATCGAAGGAGATGAATTCATAGTCGGAAAAACGAGGATTTTATACAGAATAAGCAAAAACAAGCTGTATTCAACAGAAGTACCGCCTTCACTTATAGCTGACATATCAGAAAAACAAGCAATTACAACCAATGGAGAAATTCTACTCAAATTCTCAAAAACAACCAGAGAGCGAAGGCTATAAAAAACTGGACCAAGTCCAGACCAAAATAATTACTCAATCCAATCAAACAGCCGTCGCTACAGCACGAATTGGAAACTTTCGACCAAGATCAACACGCAATTGCATTCTGCGTATCAACTCTGGCGTCAAAACTCGACCTGCTGTAAGCAAGACCAAGCCTTCCCTCGATACGAAGTCTTGAGCCAAAATCATCCCTGGCCTCAATTCTGAACAGGGAACATTAATTGGAGCCGGGTCGGGAGCAGGGGTCGCCTGAATCACAATTTGCAAGAAAGCATCCACAACCTCTGGATCAAATTGTGCTCCTCTACTATGCGAAATGAGCGTTCTTGCCTCTGCGCAAGTTAGCGGCTTACTGCTCAAATGCCCCACCATCAGGTCATCGTAAAAATCAGCAACCGCAATTATGCGAGCACCTATTGGAATATCCTTCCCCTTTAGGCCATCAGGGTAACCTGCTCCATCGAATCGCTCATGGTGAGACCTGACGAGAGTAGCGACAAGATGCGCATCATCTATCGACAGAAGCAGTTGCTCTCCCAAACTGCTATGGTTTCTATACTTATCCAGTTCCTCATGACTTAAACTTGGGACGGGCTTGCTTAACATCCCATCGGGAAGAGTAATATGAGCGATATCATGAATGAGCGCAGCGACAAAAGCATTCTGCTGCTCTGCTTCACTTAGCTGCATAATACTTGCGGTTCGGCGGGTTAGATCCGCAACGCGTCTTGAATGTCCGGCAAGTATGG
>NZ_BCTO01000044.1 GCF_001571325.1 Delftia tsuruhatensis NBRC 16741 | reverse complement strand
CCGCTCGAATTTTTCCTTTGCCATGATTTCTCCGAAAGAGCAAAACCTGTGTGATGTTTAAGGTCTGCATCCCATTGCTTGGTCGCCCCGCACAGGTGACAGGACGGCATGGGATCGCAGACCGGCAAAAATCGCAGCCCCTTTTCAGGGGCTGCGACTCAAAAGCCTTCGATTATACAAAAAGCCTTACTTGGCGCGAGCAGCCACGATGGCTTCGGCCACGTTGCGGGGAGCTTCGGCGTAGTGCTTGAACTCCATCGTGTACGTAGCGCGGCCTTGCGTCTGCGAACGCAGCGAAGTGGCGTAGCCGAACATTTCCGACAGCGGCACTTCGGCCTTGATGGACTTGCCACCGCCGGCCATGTCGTCCATGCCCTGGACCATGCCGCGACGCGAGGACAGGTCGCCCATCACGGTGCCGGCGTAGTCTTCGGGCGTCTCGACTTCCACGGCCATCATGGGCTCGAGGATGACGGGGCTGGCCTTCTTGGCGCCTTCCTTGAAGCCGAAGATGGCCGCCATCTTGAAGGCCATTTCGTTCGAGTCCACATCGTGGTACGAACCGAAGGTCAGGCGCACCTTGACGTCCACCACGGGGTAGCCGGCCAGCACGCCGGAAGTCAGCGCCTCGATCACGCCCTTCTCGACCGCAGGGATGTATTCGCGAGGAACCACACCGCCCTTGATTTCGTCGACGAACTCGAAGCCCTTGCCGGCTTCCTGGGGTTCCAGGGTCAGCACGACGTGGCCGTACTGGCCTTTGCCGCCGGACTGGCGAACGAACTTGCCGTCCACATCGGTAACCTTCTGGCGAATGGTTTCGCGGTAGGCCACCTGGGGCTTGCCCACGTTGGCTTCCACGTTGAATTCGCGCTTCATGCGGTCAACGATGATTTCCAGGTGCAGCTCGCCCATGCCGGCGATGATGGTCTGGCCCGATTCTTCATCGGTGCGCACGCGGAAGGACGGATCTTCAGCAGCCAGGCGCGACAGGGCGATGCCCATCTTTTCCTGGTCGGCCTTGGACTTGGGCTCCACGGCCTGTGCAATCACGGGCTCGGGGAAGACCATGCGTTCCAGCACGATGGGAGCTTCGACGGCGCACAGCGTTTCGCCGGTGGTCACATCCTTCAGGCCCACGCAGGCAGCGATGTCGCCGGCGCGGATTTCTTCGACTTCCACGCGCTCGTTGGCCATCATCTGCACGATACGGCCGATACGCTCCTTCTTGCCCTTGACCGAGTTGAACACGGTGTCGCCCTTGGTCAGGACGCCCGAGTACACGCGCACGAAGGTCAGTTGGCCGACGAACGGGTCGGTCATCAGCTTGAAGGCCAGGGCCGAGAACTTTTCGCCGTCGTCTGCCTTGCGGCTGAGCTTGGTTTCTTCGTTTTCGGGATCGGTACCAGTGACGTCAGGGATGTCCACAGGCGCCGGCAGGTAGTCGATCACGGCGTCCAGCATGCGCTGCACACCCTTGTTCTTGAAGGCGGTACCGCACAGCATGGGCTGGATTTCGGTAGCCAGCGTACGAGCGCGCAGGCCGGCCTTCACGTCTTCTTCGGACAGAGTACCTTCTTCCAGGTACTTGTTCATCAGGTCTTCGCTGGCTTCGGCAGCGGCTTCCACGAGGTTTTCACGCCACTTGTTGGCGGTCTCCACCAGCTCGGCGGGGATTTCGTGGTATTCGAACTTCATGCCTTGCGAGGCTTCGTCCCAGATGATGGCCTTCATCTTGACGAGGTCGACCACGCCCTTGAAGTTTTCTTCGGCACCGATCGGGATCACGACGGGCACGGGGTTGGCCTTCAGGCGCAGCTTCATCTGCTCGACGACCTTGAAGAAGTTGGCGCCGGTACGGTCCATCTTGTTCACGAAGGCCAGACGAGGCACCTTGTACTTGTTGGCCTGACGCCACACGGTTTCCGACTGGGGCTGCACGCCGCCCACGGCGCAGTACACCATGCAGGCGCCGTCCAGCACGCGCATGGAACGCTCCACCTCAATGGTGAAGTCCACGTGGCCGGGGGTGTCGATGATGTTGAAACGGTGCTCGGGGTAGGACAGGTCCATGCCCTTCCAGAAGCAGGTCACTGCAGCGGAAGTGATGGTGATGCCGCGCTCTTGCTCTTGCTCCATCCAGTCGGTCGTAGCAGCGCCGTCGTGCACTTCGCCCAGCTTGTGGGTCACACCGGTGTAGAACAGGATACGTTCGGTGGTGGTGGTTTTGCCGGCGTCGATGTGGGCGGAGATACCGATATTGCGGTAGCGCTCGATGGGGGTCTTGCGAGCCATGATGGATCCTTGATTGATCGTATGGAGGGAGTCTCTGCCCGTTCCAGCCTCATGGTGCAGACGGACAGCAGTCTTATCTGGGGATGCTCCTAATCGAGACAAGGCCGCAGGCAAAAATGCATGCGGCCCGTCTGATCAGGAGCGAAGCGCTCTTAGAAGCGGAAGTGGCTGAACGCCTTGTTGGCTTCGGCCATGCGGTGCACTTCGTCACGGCGCTTCATGGCGCCGCCACGGCCTTCGGTGGCCTCGAGCAGCTCGTTGGCCAGGCGCTGGGCCATGGACTTCTCGCCGCGCTTGCGTGCAGCTTCCTTCAGCCAACGCATGGACAGGGCCAGGCGACGCACGGGACGCACTTCGACGGGCACCTGGTAGTTGGCACCGCCGACGCGGCGGGACTTCACTTCGACCATGGGCTTCACGTTGTTGATGGCAACGATGAAGGCTTCCAGCGGGTCTTTGTCAGGGTGCTTCTTTTGAATCAGGTCCAGGGCACCGTAGATGATGCGTTCTGCGACCGCCTTCTTGCCGCCTTCCATGATCACGTTCATGAACTTGGACAGCTCGACATTGCCGAACTTGGGATCCGGCAGGATTTCACGTTTGGGGACTTCGCGACGACGTGGCATTTTTTACCTCTATCTTGCTTCAGTTGGCGTCTTTTCAGACACCGCGAGAGCCAACAGGACTCCCACTTACTCGACCCGCGCAAAACACTTGCGTTTGGGGTCACTACGCTGGATCTCGCGCCACGCGGGATACAGCACCTTCTTCGAAAAAACGCAGGGCTTACTTGGCCTTGGGCTTCTTCGCGCCGTACTTGGAACGGGCTTGCTTGCGGTCCTTGACGCCTTGCAGGTCAAGGGAGCCACGCACGATGTGGTAACGCACACCGGGCAAGTCCTTCACACGGCCGCCGCGCACCAGCACAACGCTGTGCTCTTGCAGGTTGTGGCCTTCACCACCGATGTAGGAGATGACCTCGAAGCCGTTGGTCAGGCGCACCTTGGCAACCTTACGCAGAGCGGAGTTAGGCTTCTTGGGCGTCGTGGTGTACACACGGGTGCACACGCCGCGGCGCTGAGGGCAGTTTTCCATAGCAGGGCTCTTGGATTTGACAACTTCGACCGTGCGGCCCTGACGCACGAGTTGGTTAATGGTTGGCATTAATAAACGTCCCTAAACGTGAATTGCTTGCGAAAAGCGAAAACGTGAATCCCTTCGGAAATTCCGAAAAGCCCTCGACTGTACCAGCTTGCAGGAGATCGCACAACTGCACCCCCTTCAAGCCGGTACGCGATGGCCTGCGCGACAGGCGCGGGGCTTACTTGATCCAGAGGCGGATCGCATCCCAGGCACGGCCGAAGAAGCCAGCCTGCTCCACGCCTTCCAGCGCCACCAGCGGCACTTCTGCCACGGTGTCGGCCCCCAGCTTGACCTTGAGCGTGCCCATGGCCTGGCCCTTGGTGAACGGAGCGATCAGCGGGTCCTGGCGCACGACTTCGGTGCTCAGCTTGCCGCCACTGCCGGCCGGCACGGTGACCACGATGGGCGTGGTGCGGCCGATCTTGACGGTGCCCGCCTTGCCCTTCCAGACCTCGGGCGTGGCCACGGCCTGCTCGGCATCGAACAGCTTGACCGAGTCGAAGGCCGCATAGCCCCAGTTCAGCAGCTTCTGGCTTTCATTGGCGCGCGCGTTCTCGCTGGCGGCGCCCAGCACGATGGAGATCAGGCGGCGGCTGCCCACGTTGGGCAGATCGCGCTTGGCCGTGGCCACCAGGCAGTAGCCGGCCGCAGCGGTGTGGCCGGTCTTGAGGCCGTCCACGGTCGGGTCGCGGAACAGCAGCGAGTTGCGGTTGGTGCCGTTGGAGGCCGGCGTGCCCGGGTAGAAGTACT
The DNA here is from genome assembly GCF_001571325.1 of Delftia tsuruhatensis NBRC 16741. Taxonomy (GTDB): domain Bacteria; phylum Pseudomonadota; class Gammaproteobacteria; order Burkholderiales; family Burkholderiaceae_C; genus Comamonas; species Comamonas tsuruhatensis. The sequence continues at coordinate 92,898 of NZ_BCTO01000044.1, read as the reverse complement.
TCTTGGTCGAGTAGTAGTGCATGTACTCGGGGAAGTCCTGCATCAGGCGCTGCGCGAGGATGGACAGGTCGCGCGCCGTGGTCAGGTGGCCGGGCTCGGTCAGGCCTTCGGGGTTCTTGTAGCTGGTGTTCTTCATGCCCAGCGCCTTGGCCTGCTCGTTCATGAGCCGCACGAAGTTCTCGGCCGAGCCGCCCACGCCTTCGGCCAGGGCCATGGTGGCGTCGTTGCCGGACTGCACGATCATGCCCTTGATCAGGTCATCCACCGGCACCTGCATCTTGGGGTCGATGAACATGCGCGAGCCCGGCATCTTCCAGGCGCGCTCGCTGACGGGCAGGCGCTGCTCCAGCGTGATCTTCTTCGCACGCAGCGCGTCGAAGACCAGGTAGCCGGTCATGAGCTTGGTCAGCGAGGCCTGCTCGATGGGCGCATCGATGTCCTTGGCACCCAGCACCTGGTTGGCGGTGACATCGACCAGCAGATAGTTGCGCGCCGCGATCTCGGGCGGCTGGGGCGGGGTGATCTGCGCCAGCGCCAGGGCCGGCGCCATGGCCGCTGCCAGTGCCAGGACTCGCAGCGTGGAGGAAATGGGCTTCATGAGGAAAACTCTCGCTAAAGGGCAGGTAAAGCAGGAAAGGCGGAAGATGCCCGCCGGCTGGGGCGGGCCTATTGAGCAGCGGCGCGGGCCGCTAGGGAAGTGAGCGCAAATGGCGGACCACGAGACTCTTGAGCAGCGGCAATTGTCCGTGAAAGAAATGACCGCCCCCGGGCACGACGGTAACAGGCAGTATCTGCGGGCGCGCCCAGTCCATGACGGCCGACAGCGGCACCGTGTCATCGGCCTCGCCGTGCACCACCAATGTCCGGTCATGGGCTTCGGGCGGCACGGGGGCCACCGAGAAACGGCTGGCCGCCGTGCCCACCAGCACAGCCTTTTCCACCCGGCCTTCATTCCACAGGCCCGCCAGCACATGGCTGGTGACGAAGGCGCCGAAGGAAAAGCCCGCCAGCGCGATCGGCCCTTCGGGAGCGACCTGGCGGACCACGGACAGCATGTCCTCGGCCTCGCCGATGCCTGCGTCGTGCTCGCCGGCACTGGCACCCACGCCACGGAAGTTGAAGCGTACGGCCGTGTAGCCGCACTGCACGAAGGCCCGCGCCAGGGTCTGCACCACCTTGTTGTCCATGGTGCCGCCAAACAGCGGATGGGGGTGGGCGATGATGGCCACGCCGCGCGCAGTCGCATCGGCGGCCGGCGCGTCGCGCAGGGCCTCCACGGCCCCGGCAAGGCCGGTCAGGGTCAAACGTTCGGTCTGCGCATTCACAATCGCTATCCTAGTAGTAGCAGCCAGTCCAAGCTGACAAAGCACTGATGCCCGGAAAGGCCCAAAGTTCCAGCCGGTGCTCAGCGGCCCACGTCGGGCGGCAGCAGCAGGCGCTCCACGGGCTGGCCGTTCTTGAGATGGGACTCGACGATCTCGTCGATATCGGTCTCGTCCACGAAGGTGTACCAGGTGCCTTCGGGGTAGACCACGGCCACGGGCCCGCCCGCGCAGCGGTCCAGGCAGCCGGCCTTGTTCACGCGCACCTGGCCCTTGCCGGCCAGGCCCAGCTGCTTGACCTGCTTCTTGCAGTGGTCGAAGCCTGCCTTGGCGCCGTGCAGCGCACAGCAGTCCTCGCCGCCAGGCCTCTCGTTGAGGCAAAAGAAGATGTGGCGCGCATAGTAGTTGCCTGCGCCTTGCTGGCCGCCTTCGGCCCCGGGACGTGGGTTTTCGCTCATGCAGCGGATTCTAGGCCTGCGTCTGCTGCCCCGAAGGCGCCGGGGGCGCTGAAGGTGCAGGCGGCAGCGGCCCTGCATCGCGGCGCGCCACCCTGAGCAGCACGTAGACCAGGGTGGCATAGGGCCACAGCCAGCCCAGCCACTGCCCCAGCCCGTAGAAGCGGATGAAACGCCCCTGCTCCCAGGCCTGCAGCGTCTCGGAGAAATAGGCACTGGTGGGCGCCTGGTTCAGGATGCTCAGTTGCAGCACCAGCACCAGCATCAGCAGGGCTGCACAGGCGCGGCGCGGCAGCGGCAGGGCCACCATGGCCAGGCCCACGCCGCCCCATACGCCCATGCGCACCGGCAGGTCCACCCACTCCCAGGCATGGGCAGGCCCCCAGCTCAGCGCGGCCGACATCGCCGAGACCGCGATGCCGATCACGATGGCCGAGCCCGCCAGCACGGCGCGCCGGCCCATGTGGCGCATCACGCAATAGGCCAGCAGGCAGGGCACCCACAGGCCCAGCATCACGCACAGCATCTCGGTAACGGGCGACAGCGGCGTCAGGGCCGACTCGCGCAGAGGAAGCCACATGAGAAAGGGCGTGCCTTCGAGCAGGTCCAGCAGGCCCTGCTCCAGCCGCTCCAGCACCTGGCCCAAACCGAAGGGCACGGCGGCGGGAAAGAGCAGCGCCCAGGGCCACAGCGCCAGCAGCACCATGGCGCCGCCGCCGTCCTCGCCCAGCCAATGGGTGCGAAAGGCGCTCCAGCGCGCCAGCGCGCCCAGGCGCTCCAGCAGCAGCGCCACCAGCGCGCCCAACAAGGTGCCGCCCGCATTGAGCACCAGATCCAGGTTGGAGGGAACGCGCCGCGGCAGGTAGATCTGCAGGAACTCCATGGACAGCGACAGCAGGGTGCCTGCCAGCGCCGCCAGCGGCACGGCCGCGCGCGGGCTGCCGCTGCGCACCAGGGCCAGCGCCAGGAAAAAGCCCAGCGGCGCGTAGCCGACGATATTGGTATTGACGTCGAACCAGGTCCAGTACGGCGGCGGGATCTTTGCCGTCAGGAAGACCAGCGGATCAATGCCCTGGGCACGCCAGCCATCGAAGGGAAACAGGCTGGCGAAAACGATGAGCACCGCATAGACCAGTGCCAGCGGCCAGGCCGAAGTCCTTTGCACCACGCCCTGCCTCCCTCTTCGTTGGATCGGTTTCTCAGAAAGGTTTGACGACCACCAGGATGACGATGGCCGCCAGCAGCAGCACCGGCACCTCGTTGAAGAAGCGGAACCAGCGGTGGCTGTGCTGGTCCCGGTTGTCGATCAGCTTGCGCAGCAGGCGCCCGCAGGCATGGTGGTAGCCGATGACCAGCAGCACGCCGGCCAGCTTGGCATGCATCCAGCCGTTGCCCGGCCCCTTGCCGATGCCGTAGCCCAGGTACAGCCACAGGCCCAGGCCCAATGCGGGCACGGCCAGCAGCGTGGTGAAGCGCAGCAGCTTGCGTGCCATGAGCAGCAGGCGCTCGCGCTCGGCCACCGAGCCGGGCGTGACCATGGCCACGTTGACGAAGATGCGAGGCAGATAGAACAGGCCCGCGAACCAGCTTGCCACGAAAACGATATGAAAGGCTTTGACCCACAGCATGCGGGCAGTGTACGTGCGTACAGGGGTGCGCCAGGCTGCGCAGGCGCAAAAGCCGAGTCCCGCGTGCCGGCGTCGTCGCCGGGGTTGCGGGGCCTGCGGCGGGAATGGGGCACAATTTTCGGCATGCATCTGTCCAGCCCCACCCCCTTCCCGCACAACCGCCCCCGCCGCCTGCGCCGCGATGCCTTCACGCGCAATCTGGTGCGCGAGAACGTGCTCACGGCCCATGACTTCATCTACCCCGTGTTCGTGCACGAAGGCACGAACCAGCGCGAGGCCGTGCCCTCCATGCCCGGCGTGGACCGCCTGAGTCTGGACCTGCTGCTGCCCGTGGCCGAGCAATGCGTGCAGCTGGAGATCCCGTTCCTGGCGCTGTTCCCCGCCATCGAAACCTCGCTGAAGACGCCCGACGGCAAGGAGGCGCTCAACCCCGACGGCCTGATCCCGCGCGTGGTGCGGGCGCTCAAGAAGGAGTTCCCGCAACTGGGCGTGATGACCGATGTGGCCCTGGACCCCTACACCAGCCACGGCCAGGACGGCATCCTGGATGAGTCCGGCTACATCATCAACGACGAGACCGTGCAGGTCCTGGTGGGCCAGGCCCTCACCCATGCCGAGGCCGGCGTGGACATGGTGGCGCCCAGCGACATGATGGACGGCCGCATCGGCGCCATCCGCGAGGCGCTGGAGGCCCACGGCCACATCCACACGCGCATCATGGCCTACAGCGCCAAGTACGCCAGCGCCTTCTACGGCCCGTTCCGCGACGCCGTGGGTACGCGCGGCGCGCTGGGCAAGGCCGACAAGAACGTCTACCAGATGGACCCCGCCAACACCGACGAGGCCCTGCGCGAAGTCGCCCAGGACCTGGCCGAGGGTGCCGACATGGTCATGGTCAAGCCCGGCATGCCGTACCTGGACGTGGTGCGCCGCGTCAAGGACGAATTCGGCGTGCCCACCTTCGCCTACCAGGTCAGCGGCGAGTACGCCATGCTCAAGGCCGCCGCCGCCAACGGCTGGCTGGACCATGACCAGGTGATGATGGAATCGCTGCTGGCCTTCAAGCGCGCGGGTGCCGACGGCATCCTGACCTACTTCGCCATCGACGCCGCGCGCAAGCTGCGCGGCTGAACGCATGCCGCCGGTGACGCCGCCCACGGGCACGGGAGCCGCTCCCCCAGCCGGGAACGCCAGGAACATGCGCATCTTCCACCTGCAGCCGGGCGGCGCCACCGAACTGGCCGACCTGCCCGGGCAGGCGCCCGCGCAGGGCTTCCTGTGGATCTCCTGCACCCGCGCCACCTTGCAGGAGCGGCTGGCCGAGGTGCAGCGCACGCTGCAGCTGCTGTCGGGCCAGCAGCTGGTGGACCTGCATGTCTCGGACCTGCTCAACGCCCAGCTGCCATCGCGCTACGACTACACCTCGCAGTACGACCTGCTGGTCTTTCGCCGCCTGGCCAGCGGGCAGGCGCGTGCCGCCGCGCAGGCCGGCACGGCCTCTTCGCCTGCGGCGCAGGCGGCGCCCCCCTCGCCTCCCGTGCGCCGCACAGGCCCGCCCGTGCTGCGCAACATCGACACCAGCCCCGTGGGCTTTGCCATGTTCGACCAGGTGCTGCTGTCCGTGCACCCCGACGACTGCACCGTGCGCGACGCCTATGCCGCGCGGCTGCTGGCCGCCATGCCCAGCGATCTGCGCGAGGGACGGCTGAACCCCACATCCGGCACGCGGCTGCCGGCCAGCCCGGCCGACCTCATGCTGCGCGTGGTCAACCTCATCGTGGACGGCTTCCTGGACCTGCGCCGCGAACTGTCGCGCCAGCTGGACCACTGGCAGACCGAGCTGCTGCGCCCGCGCACGCGCTTTGCCAACTGGGGGGCGCTGCTGGACGCACGGCTGGCCCTGCATGAGCTGGACGAAGTCTGCGAAGACCAGCGCGCCGCCGTGCAGGACTGGATCGACGCGCTGGAGACCTGGGCGCCTCCCGAGGGCGTGGCGGCGCTGCGCGAGCTGGACCTGCTCAAGGTGCGCAGCCGCGACGTGCTGGAACACATAGAGCGCGTGGTCCACCACGTGCGGCGGCTGGAGCAAAGCACCGAGACCGTGGTGCAGATGCATTTTTCGGTGCAGAGCAACCGCACCAACGACATCATGCGCACGCTGACCGCGCTGACGGCCGTGTTCCTGCCGCTGAACCTGATTGCCGGCATCTTCGGCATGAACTTCGAGTTCATCCCCCTGGTGCACAAGCAGGACGGCTTCTGGTGGGCCATGGGCTCGATGATGGCGATTGCCGTGGGCCTGACCATGTTCTTCTGGCGCAAGCGCTACATGGCGCGCACGGCGCAGGGCTAGGGCCCCGCCCGCTCCAGCGGCATCCACAGCGTGAAGCGATTGCCGCCGGCCAGCGGCGCCCAGTCCAGCCGCGCCTGCAGCGCCAGCGCGCGCGTGCGCATGTTCGCCAGTCCCTTGCGGCCCTCGGTGGGTGCCTGGGCGCGGTCGAAGGGGTGGCCGTCGTCCTCCACCAGCACCTGCACGCCGGCCCGGCCGTCCAGCGGGGCCTGGGCCGTGCGCACCGTGATCTCGCGCGCGCCGCTGTGCTTGATGATGTTGGTCAGCACCTCCTGCAGGATGCGCAGCACATGCAGGGCGGCCTGCGCGTCCAGCCAGGGCAGCGCGGGCAGGTCGCTCACCTCCCAGTGCAGCCGCAGCCCCGCCCCCTCCAGGCGCGGCCCCAGCCGGTAGCGCAGCCCGGCCAGCAGCGCCAGCAGGTCGCAGTCCAGCGGCTCCAGCGAGTCGATGGACAGCTTCAGGTCATCGATGCACTCCTGCAGCAGCTGCACCAGGTCCACCGTGCCGGCCTGGTTGAACTCCACCACGCGCAGCGCGCTCATCAGCGAAGAGCCCACGCCGTCGTGCATCTCGCGCATCAGGCGCTGGCGCTCCTGCATCAGCGTCTGCTCGCGCTCCACGGCCAGCAGGCGTTCATGGGCCTGGGCCAGCTCCGCCTCCTGGGCCTTGAGCCGTTCCGCCAGATGCAGGTTGGCGTTCTCTGCCACGGCCAGCGCGCCGTTGTAGCGCCGGTAGGCCACCAGCAGGAACAGCGTGAACAGCCCCAGGTACACATAGGGCGTGAGGTAGATGCTCTCTATGCTGATCAGGTAGCTCTGCAGCGCCAGGTCATGGAAGCCGATGGGAAACGACAGCAGCATCCACACCGCCAGCATGGTGCTGCCGCCATCGCGCATGCGCCAGGCGCCCGCCACGGCCATGCACAGCACCAGGATCTCCGGCGGCACCATCAGCAGCCGCAGCAGCGGCAGGATGGTCTCGTGCGCCGGCCCCCACAGCGGCACCGCCACCAGCAGCACCGTGCCCACATAGCCCTGCAGCACCCGGCCCAGCCAGGGCCGGCGCCTGCGCTGCATCAGGCACAGGAAATGGAAGGCCGCCACCGTGGCGCCCATGAGGCCGGCCAGCGTCAGCCAGGAGAACCAGCCGTCCGACAGGGCCAGCCCCTCGCCGTCCACCATGAACTGCAGCGAGCCCAGCAACTGGCACAGCGACATCAGGAAGAACAGCAGGAACACCACATCCCCTCGCCGCCGCTGCAGCGTCCACAGCGCCAGCGCGAACAGGCCCAGCACCAGGTAGGAGCCTGCCGTATAGACCACCAGATCGGCCTGGAGCAGGCTGCGCAGCCGCCAGGACAGGCGCAGCGACTCGGCAGGCCCCGCCCACAGGCTGGACAGCGCCCCGCCCACGCCCTGCTGGCTGGCCATGCGCACATGCACCTGCAGCGGCCTGCCCGGCTGCGCCAGCCCGCCCAGGTCCAGCCACACCGGCCGGTTGAAACTGTTCCACACCCGGCTGCCGCGCGTCTGCCAGGCCAGCTTCCCGTCCACATACACCGCCACCGTGCCCACCGTCTGCCAGCGCGGGATATACAGGCGCGCGCCCTGCGGCGTGGGCGCCAGCGCCTCGGGCGGCACCACGGCGCGGAACCAGCGCACCTCGGGCGGCGCCGCTGCCAGGTCGCCGCTGCCCGACACGGCCCTGTCGCCCCCATAGGGCAGGTCCACATCGCTCCACGGCGTCGATGCATCCAGCACCGCGTCGTCGGCCGACGCAAGCGCCGCAGGCGGCGCCCAGTGCGGGCTGTCCGACCGCCACAGCTGCGCCTGGCGCAGTTGCACCGCTTCGCCTGCGGCGGGGCCACGCAGCCCGAACGCCCCCGCCAGCAGCATCGCCAGCGCCACCAGCCCCGCCGAAACCAGCAAGACCCTCCCCCGCAGCAGCGGCTGCGTCATCTGCCCACCCTCGCGGCGCTCATTGCCGCCCCTCGGCCAGCCAGCCCCGCTGCAAGGCCACATGCATCATCTGGGTGCGGCTGGACACCTGCAGCTTGCCGTAGATGCGCCGCACGAAGGTGCGCACCGTATGGCGCGACACGCCCAGCTGGCGCGCCACCTCGTCCAGCGTATGGCCGCGCGCCACCAGGCGCAGCACCTCCAGCTCGCGCGTGGACAGCGCCTGCGCGGCGGCCTGCGGCTCCACAGGCCGTTCCAGCCCTGCCACCGCCCCGGCCCGCTGCTGGCGCAGCAGCAGCTTGCGCGCCACCATGGGATTGATGGGGCTGCCGCCCGCGTGCAGGCTGCGCACTTCCTCCAGCACCGCGTCGGCGGCCAGGTCCTTGAGCAGATAGCCCATGGCGCCGGCCTCGATGGCGGCCAGCACATGCTGCTCGTCGCCAAAGATGGTGCTGACCATCACCGCCGCCCCGGGGTGGCGGGTGCGCACGGCAGCAATCACCTCCAGGCCGCTGCCGTCGGGCAGGCCCAGGTCCACCAGCATCACGTCCATGGCACCGGCCCCATCGGCCCGGCCGAGCTGGTGCAGGGCCTCCGCGCGGCTGGCTGCCGCCCAGCACAGGACCATGTCCTTCGCAGCATTGATCACGCCCACCAGGGCGTGGCGGCAGGCGGCGTCGTCCTCCACCACGGCCACGCGGATGGGTGTGGCGCCACCCGTCGCGGCGGCAGAGTAAGGGTCTGTGTGCGTGTCCATGGAGGTGGAGTGCGTGGCGAGGGCCGCATGTTCACATGGAACAAGACCGCTGTCATGTCGCCCGGATAGGCGACATGGGCGACATGAGCGGCATGGCGACCCCGCCCCTCTCATCGGCCATGTAGCCCGAACGGGGGACATACAGAAAGCCGGACACCCCATAGATTTGCCCTCTTCAGCACATCACCGAGATGCTGTGCCTACCGAGGGGGTCCGCCATGTCCATCATCCACCCGTCTGCTGCAGCCGACGCACCACCCATGCCCACGCCAAGCCCCTGGGTCCGGACATTGCCGGGCCTGACGGTCGGGTTGTCACTGGCCCTTGCCGGCGCCGCGGCCCAGGCCGCCACACTCACCGTCACCACCGCCGGCGAGATTGCAGACACCGAGCCGCTGTCTCGTGCGCAATGCTCGCCTGCCGCAGGCGACCGCAACTGCGACACCCTGCGCGACGCCATCAACCATGCCGCCGATGGCGACACCATCGTCTTCGGCGCGGCCCTGGATGGACAAACCATCTCGCTGACCCGCTTTACCAACTGCCTGGACACCGGGCAGGCCGCCGGCGCCACCTGCCTGCCGCTGGCCAGCTGGCCCGGCTACGTCTCGCAGTTCGGCCCCAGCGCCTTCTTCATCAGCGGCAAGCACATCACCATCGATGCCACCGCCAATGGCCTGACGCCCCAGAGCGTGAGCGTGCAGCGCCTCGGTACCGCACCCGGCTTCCGGCTGTTCGACATCGATGCGCAGGGTGGCCTGGTCCTGCGCGGCCTGACCCTGGCCGGGGGGCAGGCCACAGGCGGCTCCAGCCGCTTTGGCGGCGGCGCGCTGGGTGCGGGCGGTGCCATCTTCAATCGGGGCCAGCTCACCATCGAACGCAGCACGCTCACGCGCAATCACGCACAAGGGGGGCAAGGAGGCAGGCTTTCCTTGAACTCCTTTGCAGGTGCCGGCGTGGGCGAGGATGGGACTTTGTCCCCGGGGGGAGGGCCGAACGCTGGCGGCCCGGACGATGGCGGCCTGGGCGGTGGCAGTGGCAGCGCCAGCGGCAAGAACGGCGGCTTCGGTGGTGGCGGCGGCGGCTCCGGCGGTGGCGGCTTTGGCGGTGGTGGTGGCCGTCGTGGCAGCGGTGGCGGCTTCGGCGCCGGCAACGGTGGGGGCGGCCCCTTCGACGCTGGCGGTGGCGCAGGCGGCATGGGAGGGGCCATTTTCAACAACGCAGGCACCTTGACGCTGAACCAGGTCACCCTGGCTGGCAACGGTGCACACGGCGGGCTGGGCAACAGCAGCGGCGGCGGCGCCGGCCTGGGTGGCGCCGTTTTCAACTACAACGGCGTGCTCACCATCCGTTTCTCCACCCTGGCCGGCAATACCGTGCAGGCCAATGGCGACGACAACCCGGCCGCGCAAGGCGGCGCCATCTATAGCCTGGGCGATTCCCAGGCGGCCTGCAGTGCGGGTGGCAACATCAGCTGCACCCGCAGCGGTGCCTCGCTGCAGATGCAGGCCAGCATTGCCCAGGACAGCGTGTTCGAGCCGGCCACCAAACAGCCCGCTGGCAGGGACGTGGTGCTGGACCTGCGCAATGGCGGCACCAGCGATGCCAGCGGCAGCAACAATCTGCTGGGCCTGGCGCAGGCCCTGAACAATGCCGACATCAGCGCCCTGGCCTTCACCACGGGCAACCCGCAGCTCGGCCCCCTGGCCAGCCACGGCGGCCCCACCCAGACCATGTTGAACACCACCGGCAGCCCGGCACTGGACGGGGTGGCCTGCACTGCCGCACCCGGCACGGACCAGCGCGGCGTGGCCCGGCCGCAGGGTGCGCGGTGCGACATCGGCGCCGTGGAGGCGAACGTCTTCCAGGCGGCATTGACCGTGCTGGCCAGCGGCGCGGGCGGCGTATCGGCGCAGCCCTCCCCGCCTGCGGCCACGGGTGCCGTACAGGACTGCGGCCGCCCCGGCGGCCTGTGCCAGGCCGGCTATGGCTACTTCGAAGGCGCGCCCACCCTGGTGACCCTGGCCGCCACGCCCGACGCTGGCCACGCCTTTGCCGCCTGGGGTGGCACCTGCAGCGGCAGCATGTCCACCTGCAGCGTCACCATCGATGCAGCCAGGAGCGTGCAGGCCAGCTTCACGGCCTTCAGCGTCACGGCAAGCCTGGCCTCCGGCACCTACGGCACGGCCTACAGCAAGCCGCTGGCGCCCGTGCCCAGCGGCGGCGTAGGGCCGTTCAGCTACAGCGTGAGCGGTTTGCCCGCAGGCTTCAGCCAGGCCGCCGGCACCCTCTCGGCCCCAGCCACGCAGGCGGCAGGCAGCTACAGCTTCACGCTGACCGCCACCGATGCCAACGGCGCCACCACCGAACCCGCAGCCGTGACCGTGGTGATCGGCCCGGCAGCCACCAGCGCCCACCTGTCGGCCTCCCCCGCTGCGCCAGGCCATGGCCAGAGCGTGACTTTCAGCGCCCAGGTCACGCTGCCTGCCGGCGCCAGCGGCACGGTGGATTTCTTGAACGGAACGCAGGTGCTGTGCGCCAGCGTTGCGGTGACCGGCGGGCAGGCCAGCTGCAGCGTGCCCCGGCTGCCACCGGGCACGGCCACGGTGCAGGCGCGCTATGTGCCCGGTGATGGCAATACCTCCGGCTCGGACAGCAACACCGTGACCGTCACGGCGGCCCCCGCACCATCTGCGGCGCCCATTCCAGCGGTGGGCGCCGGGGGGATTGCGCTGCTGAGCCTGCTGACCGCAGCGGGCGCGGCGTTGTCGCGCAGGATGGGCACTTCACGGAAAATCGGCGCTGGCACATCGCCACGCACCCCCAGGAGTTCCCCATGACCGCATCCGCAAGCCGGAGCCCGCTTTCACGCCGCAGCCTGCTGGCCGCCAGCGCAGCCACCGGCCTGGCCCTGTGCGAAAGCGCCCTGGCCGCCCCCGCCGCCCCCGGAAAAAGCACCGGAGCCGCCGTGCTCACCATCAGCGGCCCCGGCGTGCGCGGCAACCGGGGGCCGCTGGACCCGGTGGCCGACCTGCTGCTGAAAAACCATGGCCTGGCCTTCGACTCGGCCTGGACCACAGGGGCCGGTGCGCTGGAGCGCCTGCCCACGGTGGAGATCACGCCCCATATCGAATACGACGGCCAGCCCCACCGGCTGCGCGGCCCGCTGCTGGCCACCGTGCTGCAGGCGGCCGGCGTGGACAGCGCCGCCGCAGCGGCCAAGGGCCAGTGGATCACCCTGCAGGCCATCGACGGCTACCGCGCCCAGCTGCCGCTGGCGCAGGCCCTGCAATGGCGCATGCTGCTGGCCACGCGCATGGACGGCCTGCGCCTGGGCCTGGGCGGCCTGGGCCCGCAATGGGCCATGTATGACGCCGACCGCATTGCCGATCTGGCAGGCAAGCCGCTCAAGGAACGTTTTGCGCAGGCGCCCTGGGGGCTGTACCACATGGGGCTGCACGCGCAGCGACCCCAAGGTTGAACCTGGCTTCACAGCGCGGCAGGACGCGCATTTGGAGTACCATTTCGCGATCCCCTCGGGGGATACGGGCTTGGCGGCCCGAAAGCAAAGGAGCAGCAGCCGTTTGTCTTTACAACGAGACAGCGGCTTTTCCATCTTCCCAGTGTGCTGCGCTGGGCACAGTTCCGTTTTGGCGGGGCTGTGCGGGACCTCCGCAAGGGGGTGCCGGCTCCTTTGCCCGGTCCGCCAACCTGCACAGTCCTGCCACCCCTCTTGGCGGGGGGGAGGCAGGTTCTACACCTGTCGCAAAGGAGCCGCCATGGCTGACACCACCGTCCCCGGCGAAACAATCACCCCGGCCTTTCCCTTCGCCCCTGTGTGCACGCCCGGTCAAGAAACCAGCCTGTACTACCCCATTTCCGAATACGAGGTCTATCGCCTCAAGGACTGCATGCACCAGATGGGCCTGGTGATCGACCTGTGCTGCATGGCCGGCCCAGACCAACAACTGAGCGACCTGGGCGGGCTGATGAGCTTCCTGACCGCGCAGCAGCGCGCGCTGCGGGGCACGCTGCAGACCGTGCAGGCGCGCAAGGCGACGCCGGGGCCGGCCTGTGATCCGGACCCCGGGGGTTGATCAGGCCAGTTGCGGACACTCGCGCAGCACCGGTCAGCCCGGCCTGGCGCCGTCCGCATCCCGGCGAATGGATGGCCATTGCCTGAGCAATTCAGGCAAGGCCGTCTGCACGGTGTCCCACACCAGATCGAGGTTGATGTCGAAATAGCCATGGGCGATGCGGTTGCGCATGCCGCGCATGTTGCGCCATGGCACTTGCCCGTGTGTCTGGGCGAACTCGGCATAGCCATCCATGACCTTCGTGACAGCCTCGCCGATGATGACGAGGCTCATGATGACGGCCTGCTGGGTGCGCTTGTCCTCCAGGAAATCCTCCTTGGCCAAGCCCTCCACGAAGCTACAGGCATCCGTTGCGGCCTGCTGTATGTGATCGAGGTAATCGGGAAGGCGATGCCCGTTCATATCGGCTGCGCCTCCGCAAGCACCTGGGCACGGAACTTCAGCGGCAGGTCTCCGGGCGTCAGCAGATCAACGCGAAGGCCGAGCAGCGATTCCAGCTCGTCCTGCAGGCCGCCCAGGTCGAACAGCGTCGCGCCCGGCAATGCATCGACCAGCAGGTCGAGGTCGCTGCCGTCCCGGTCGGTGCCATGCAGCACGGAGCCGAAGACGCGCGGGTTCGCAGTGCGGAAACGGCTGGCCATTTCACGCACTGCGCTGCGATTCATGTCGAGTACCACGGACGGTCGCATGGACATCCTTTCCTGTTGAGACTTCTGGAAAGCCTATTGCATCAGGCACCGGGTTTCAAGCAGCACTCCCGGAAATCCCGATGCCTGGATTTTCCATGCCGGGCCACGCCCGGCACGGCAGATCAAGCCAGGTGCTGGTCGAAGAAGGCCAGCGTGCGGTCGCGCGCCTGCAGGGCGCTGGCCTCGTCGTAGGCGCTGCGCTGGTCGCAGTTGAAGCCGTGGTCGGCGTCGTACAGGTGCACCTGCACATGGTTTTGCGCCTGGGCGAAGGCCTGCACGGCGTCCACGGGAATGTGCGCATCGCGCCGGCCGAAGTGGGCGATGACGGGGCACAGCGGCTCGCGGCCCATCTCCAGCGGCGTGGTCATGCCGCCGCCGTAGTAGCAGGCCGCAGCCGACAGGCTGGGCAGGTTGCAGGCCGCGCGCCAGGCCCACAGGCCGCCCCAGCAAAAGCCCACGATGCCCACCTTGCCGCCGGGCACCAGCGTGGCGGCATGGGCGATGGCGGCCTCGATCTCGGGCAGCACGCCGGGCTGGGGCAGCGCCTCGGCGGCGGATTTCAGCGCCATGCCCTTGGCACGGTCGGCGTCGCCGTAGCCCAGGTCCACACCCGGCTCCACACGCGTGAACAGTGACGGCGCCACGGCCACATAGCCCCGCGCCGCAAGCCGGTCGGTCACGGCGCGGATATGGGCGTTGACGCCGAAGATCTCCTGCAGCACGACGATGGCACCGCGCGCGGGCACGTCGGGGCGGGCCACCCAGGCCGGCGAAGACGTGCCATCCAATGAAGTCAACTGCACAAAACTGCCCATGTCCGCGTTCCTTTCTGTCTGAGAACCTGTTGTGATTTCCCGGTGGGCGGACGCGCCCCGCAATGCTGTAATGGCGGCGGGCCGGCCCGTGCGGCAATTCTTTCACAGGAGACATTCGATGGAACGAAAAGTCGTGCTCATCACCGGCGGCAGCCGCGGCATAGGCGCCGCAACGGCACGCATGGCAGCGCACCGGGGCTGGGACGTGGTGATCAGCTACCAGCACCAGCGCGATGCGGCCGAGGCCGTGGTGGCCGACGTGCAACTGGCCGGCACCCGCGCGCTGGCCGTGCAGGCCGATGTGGGCGACGAAGCCGAGGTGCTGGCCCTGTTCGGTGCGGTGGATGCGCAGTTCGGCCGGCTGGATGCCCTGGTCAACAACGCCGGTGTGGTGGACCGCGCGCAGACCGTGGCCGAGATGAGCGTGCAGCGGCTGGAGCGCATGTTCCGCGTCAATACCATCGGCAGCTTCATCTGCGCGCGCGAGGCCGTGCGGCGCATGAGCACCCGCCACGGCGGAAGGGGAGGCGCCATCGTGAACGTCTCCAGCATCGCTTCGCGGCTGGGCGCACCGGGCCAGTACGTGGACTATGCGGCCGCCAAGGGCGCGTTGGACGTGATGACGCTGGGCCTGTCCAAGGAAGTCGCCGCCCAGGGCATACGCGTGAACGCCGTGCGGCCCGGCTTGATAGAGACCGACATCCACGCCAGCGGCGGACAGCCCGACCGCGTCGAGCGCCTGGCGCCCAACGTGCCCATGCAGCGCGGCGGCAGGGCCGAGGAGGTGGCCGACGCCATCCTCTGGCTGATGTCCGACGGCTCGCACTACACCACGGGCAGCCTGGTCGATATCTCGGGCGGCAACCTCTAGCTCCAAGGCAACCATGGACCTCAAACCGCTGATCACTTTGGTGGCCATCATCAACCCGCTGGCCATCGTCCCCTTCTTCATCCACTACACCGAGGGATTCAGCGCCCAGCAGCGCCAGCAGACCATTCGCACGGCGGCGCTGGCCTCGTTCTGCGTGATCGCGGCCTGCGCCATCATCGGGCTGCAGGTGCTGGACTTCTTCAACATCTCGCTGCAGAGCTTCCAGGTGGGCGGCGGCCTGCTGCTGCTGATCAGCGCGATGAACATGCTCAACGCCCGCCCGGCCGAGGAACGGCCCAACGCGCCCACGCTGGCGGCAGGCGCGGAAAAGGCCGCCATGGGCAACAGCATTGCCGTGGTGCCGCTGACGATTCCGCTGCTGACGGGGCCGGCCTCCATGTCCACCGTGGTGATCTATGCCGACCAGGCACGCACCATCTGGCAGCACCTGGCGCTGGTGGGCTATGGCGTGGTGGTGGCGCTGGTGGTGATGGTCTGCTTTTCGCTGGCCGACCCGATTGCGCGCGTGCTGGGCAAGACCGGCATCAACGTGATGACGCGGCTCATGGGCCTGATCCTCGCGGCCCTGGCCGTAGAGGTGATGGCGGGCGGGCTGGTGAAGATCTTCCCCATCCTGGCCTCGCCCGCGATCGTGCCCTGAACGGGCTGGCTGGCCGATTGAAGGCCCGCCGGATCAGGCCGGCACGGCCCGCGCGCGGTCGGCGCTGCCATCGCAGGTACCGCCGCAGCCCGTGATGGGCTGCTCGGGCAAGGCCTCGGGGTGGGCCAGCGAGCCCGTGGCGGGATCGAAGCCCGCGCTGCGCAGATGCAGGGCCAGCGCCGCATCCATGGTCTGCGCATGGTGCACGAACCAGGCCGCCAGCTCGCCCGCCATGCTGCGGATCACGGCCAGATCCCCCGCTGCCGCCTTGGCCGCCCCCTCGCGCATCACCTGCAGCACCACCTTGTGCTGCAGGCTGTGGCAGTTGGTGCTGGTGAACCGCGTGGACTGCATCCAGCGGTCTTCCTGGTCGAAGTGCACTTGCGTATGCGCGATCAGCTCGTCCCAGCGCACGCACAGCTGCGCATCATCGGCCGCCTCCACCTCGGCCAGCAGCAGCACGAACTCCTGGTGCACCTCGTCCATGGCCGGCAATTCCAATGCCAGCGCTCCGCTCCATTCCAGCACGGCCATATGCTTCTCCTGCCTTCATCATGAAAGACTGCAGCTTAGGAACAGCACCGCCCAACCCGTTTGACCCACATCAGCCAACCCGAAAACAGCAAAGCCCCGCGAGCGGGGCTTGGTCAAGGCGGATAAAACTGGCGCGCCCCAACATCAGGGACGCCAAGCAAGAGCCGCCTCGCGGCGAGGGCGTCGTCCCCCTCCCCCGCGAAGCGGGTAGAGAGGGGGAAGCGGCGTCAGCCGCTCAGGGAGAGCTTACTGTCCATATTTACGCTTGGCATCAGCCACGCAGGCATCCTTGGCGTCACCGCTCATGGTGTCGCAACGGGCCTTGGCGGCCTTGTAGTCGGCTTCGCGGGTTTCCTCGGCAGCGTCCTTGCGGGTCTCGGCCACGTTGGCGGCCTTGGCGGCAGAGTTGGCGGCAGGTTCGGCCTGGGCCTTGTTCACCTTGGCGGCTTCGACGGCACGCACATGGGCAGCCTTGGCATCCTTCACGCAGACGTCCTTGGCGTCGCCCTTGAGGTCATCGCACTTTTCCTTGGCGATGTCGTAGTCCGCATCAGCCTTGGCCTTGAGTGCCTTTTCGCTGTTCTTGGGCGAAGGATTGCGGCGCGATTCCAGTTCAGCCTTGGCGACGTTTTCCTGGCCCTTGGCCTGCTTCTCGCAGACGTCCTTGGCGTTGTCCTTGAGCGGCTTGCACTGTTCCTTGGCAGCCTTGTAGTCGGCCTCGATCTGGTTCTTGGCGGCCGTGTGCTCGGCATTGGTCATGGCCATGGCGCCGGAGGCCATCAGGCCCAGGGCGACGGCGGACAGCATGTGGCGAAAGCGTTGCGGTGTTTGCATGATGGAACTCCTTGTATTTGTACTGAACCGGCCCTTGGTGCCTGCGGCGGCGGGCCATTGGTGCGTGCCCTCAGGCACGCTGGCTGTCGGGGAGCGGGTGGTGGCGCCGGCCAGGGCATCCGCCACCCGCGGGGTCCACCCTCGTCAGTCTTCGAAGCGGAAGTCGGGGTTGCGCTTTTGCCAGTCGGTCAGCTGCTTTTCGGCAGCGTCGCGGGCCAGGCCCTGGCGCTCCTGCAGCTTGCCCAGGAATTGCTCGCGCTTGCCGGCGATCACGTCCAGATCGTCATCGGTGAGCTTGCCCCATTGCTCACGGATCTTGCCGGTGAATTGCTTCCAGTTGCCCTTGATGCGGTCTTCATTCATGGCTTGTTCCTTTCAGTGATGTTGAAGTCGTGCCGTGCAATCAGGCCTTGTTTTTTCAAAGCCGCGATCTGCATCAGCGACGGTTTCACTGTAAAAAACCTGCGCGCCGCGCGCCGTAGTCTGGACCTAGTGTTGACGGTCGTCCCAGGGGCAGCCGAGACGGTGGGATCGGGACTACAGCCCCTGACGGACGCGCGGGAAGCGCTGGGTCAGGCGCGGCCCGCCCCTGCCCTGAGTACCCGGCCTTTTCCCCGTATGTCCGCGCCTGCGCCGTGGCGGTTGCGGGGTTGCAAGCCTGCCGAAGGACAGGCTTGCTTCGTGATCTGACCTTTCTTGGCGAATCAAGAAAAGGGCAGTCGGCTGCCGGGCCGAGACCCGGCCTCGAAAAGCAACCATCCGGCAGGGGCAGAAAAAGTCCACTTGCGTGCAGAGCCAGTTGCCGAAAACAAAAAACGGCCAGCGGATGCAATGCACCCACCAGCCGTTCTCAAGAGAATGGATGGGCTGGAAATCCAGCAGCAGCTCAGTGCCCCTGCTGCCCCAGCCACGCATCGATCTGCGCAATGGCGGCATCGGCCGCCGTCGCCAGCGCCTTCGCGCCGCCTGCGGCATCGCCGGAGGCGGCAGGGCTGCGCACCTCGAACAGCTTCTGACCCAGCAGGCGGTCCACGGCACCGCTTTGCTCGACCAGGGTGGCGCGCAGGCGCACCACGCCGGCACTGGAGCCGGGCGCGTCAAAGACCTGGCTGAACTCTTCGATGTCCACGCGCAGCAGCGTGGGCACGGCGCCTTGCAGGCGCGGTTGGGCCACGCTTTCGCTGCTGGCCAGCACGGGGCGCTGCAGGCCCAGTTGGCTGCGCAGGCGCTGCTGCAGCAGCAGTGCAGGAGGCTGGCTCCAGCGCGCCAGCTGGTAGGGGCGCAGTTCCTGGCCGTTGGCATAGGCCAGGCGGTAGAACATGGCCGTGCTGCCGTCGGACAGGGCGGGGGCCTCCACATCGGCCAGCGCCAGCGGCGTGCGTGCCTGCGGGGCGGCGGATGTGGCGGACTGCGCGGGCGTGGACAGCGGCGCCAGGCCGAAGTCATAGCGCGCGGGCTGGGCGGGGGGCTGCGGCAGGGCCGAGCAGCCGGCCAGCAGGATCAGGGCGGCGGCCAGTCCAGCGCTGGCCACGGCGGTCTTGCGAGATGGGGACATGCGGGTTCCTCGGTCAGGGCTGGGTGGCTGCAGACGGGGCGACGAAGCCGGGCTCGCCCGGCCCCGGACGGGCCTGGCCCGGCCCGTAGATCACGGCCTGCGGGTTGTCGCTGAAGCGGCTGGCCGCCGTGCCCATCTGGCGCGCGGCGCGCGAGACATCATCGGCCGCTCGGTTGGCGTGCGGCACCGTGCTGCGGCCCAGCGAATCGGCCATGCGGGTCAGTGCGCGCGTGCTCTGGGCGATCTGCTCCAGCGGCCCGTCCTGCGCGTTCACGCGGCGCACGGTCTGCTGCAGCTCGGACGCCACGGCGGCGGCTCCGTTGCTGGCCTTCTCCAGCGACTGCAGGGTGTTGTGGGCGTCGGCGGCGAGCTGCGGCACCTGGGTGGACAGCGTGCGGTCCAGGTTCTGCGTGAGCTGCTGCACGCCTGCGGCAGCGGCA
This sequence comes from Delftia tsuruhatensis NBRC 16741, assembly GCF_001571325.1. Lineage (GTDB taxonomy): Bacteria > Pseudomonadota > Gammaproteobacteria > Burkholderiales > Burkholderiaceae_C > Comamonas > Comamonas tsuruhatensis. Next base: position 73,932 of record NZ_BCTO01000044.1, on the reverse strand, counting down.
GCAATGTTCTCCAGCGCCTGGCTCACGCGCTTTTGGTTGTCGGTGTCCAGCATGTCGCTGAGGCGGCGCGAGATTTCATCGGCGCGCTCCAGCAGCACCTGCCCCTGGTCGGCCAGCATGCTCAGCGGCGACGAGCGCAGCGGCAGGCGCGGCAGGCCGCTGGGGCCGGGCGGCAGCTGGGGCTGCGGCTGGTCCGCATCATCGAGCTGCACATGGGCCAGGCCCGTGACGCCCTGGTAGCCCAGCACGGCGAACGTGGTGGGCGTGATGGGCGTGTTCACCCCGATGGCGATGCGGATCAGCACATTGCCATTGGTCTGCGGATCGAATCCGATCCGCGTGACCTTGCCCACCGCCACGCCCTTGTAGCGCACGGCCGCCTGGGCCTGCAGGCCGCTGATGCCATCCTTGGTGGACAGCTCGTACTCGTTGTACTGCCGCGTATCCCGCGTCAGCCAGATCGCCAGCCCCGCCAGCAGGGCCGCCACGACCAGCACGAAAATGCCGGCCGCCATGGCATGTGATTTGTTTTCCATATCAATGGTCCATAACGTTGAGCCCAGCAAAACAAGGCATGGGGCCACAGCCCCCAGGGCCAGCACTCAGAGCGCGGCCTTCAAAACCGGCGCACCCCAAGGCGAGGGACACCGGGCAAGGGCCGCCCCGCCGCGAGGGTGTCGTCCCCCCCCGCAAAGCGAGAGGGGGGAAGGCGCGAAGCGACTCAGGGGGGCTTCTCATACCGTGCTCATCGCGCGCCTGCCGCGCTCGCCCTGGAAGAAATGCTCGATGAACGGATGCTTGAACTCGGCCACCTCGCGCGGCGGGCCGCTGACCAGCACCTTCTTCTCGGCCAGCACGGCCACGCGCGAGGACAGTGCGAACAGCGTGTCCAGGTCGTGCGTGACCATGATGACGGTCAGGCCCAGCTCGGCACGCAGCTCGCGCAGCAGTTCGCAGAATTCGTCGGAGCTGGTGGGGTCCAGGCCGGCCGTGGGCTCGTCGAGCAGCAGCAGGGGCGGGTCCATGATCAGCGCCCGCGCCAGCGCCACGCGCTTGATCATGCCGCCCGAGAGATCGGCCGGCATGCGCGAGGCATGCTCGGGCTTGAGGCCCACCATCTGCAGCTTGACCAGGGCCGCGTCGCGCACCAGTTCGTCGGGCAGCGTGCCCTGCTCGCGCAGCGCGAAGGCAACGTTGTCCAGCACGCTGAAGGCCGAGTACAGCGCCCCGTGCTGGAACAGCATGCCCACGCGGCTGGCAGCGCCCTCGCGGCCCATTTCGCTGGCCGGGCGGCCCAGCACTTCGACGCGGCCCTTGGTGGGCTCCAGCAGCCCCAGCATCTGGCGCAGCAGCACGGTCTTGCCCGTGCCCGAGCCGCCGACGATGGACAGCATCTCGCCGCGCTGCACATCCAGGTCCAGATCCTGGTGCACGGCAAAGGCGTTCTCGCCTTCGCCGAACACGCTCCACAGCCCGGCGATGCGCACGATGGGCTCGTCGGCTGCGGGCGTGGAGGAGGTTTCGGTGTCCATGGCCATCAGATTCCGACATCTTTGAAAAGGATTGCGAAGATCGCATCCACCACGATGACCATGGTGATGGCCGACACCACCGAGGCCGTCGTGCCCTTGCCCAGGCTCTGCGTATTGGGCTCCACGCGCAGGCCCCAGTGGCAGCCGATCAAGGCGATGAGGGCGCCGAAGACCACGGACTTGCCCATGGCGATCCAGAGGTTGCCGATCTTCACGGCGGCAGGCAGCGCCTCGGCAAAGTAGGCGCCCGTGACGCCCATGGTCAGGTCGGCTGCCAGCATGCCGCCGGCCAGCGCAGCCAGCGTGGTCCACAGCGAGACCAGGGGCATGGCAATGGCCAGCGCCAGCGCACGCGGCAGCACCAGGCGAAAGCCGTGCGGTATGCCCATGACCTGCATGGCGTCCAGCTCTTCGGTGACGCGCATCACGCCGATCTGGGCGGTGATGGCCGAGCCCGTGCGGCCCGCCACCAAGATGGCTGCCAGCAGCGGGCCCAGCTCGCGGATCAGCGAGATGCCCAGGATGTTGACGATGAAGGATTCCGCCCCGAACTGGCGCAGCTGCAGCGCCATCAGGTAGGCCAGCACCACGCCGATCAGAAAGCCCACCAGGGCCGTGATGGGCAGGGCCGTGGCGCCCATGGAGTAGAGGTGGCCGGAAATGTCGCGCCAGGGCCCCCGGTGCGGGGCACGCGCAAAGCGCACCAGGTCGATCAGCAACTGGCCGATGAGCCGCGTCAGCTGTGCGAAATGGCCACAGGCGTTGATGACCAGGCAGCCCAGGCTGTCGATGTGCTCCAGCAGGCTCAGGCGCGGGGCCGGCGGTGCAGGCTCCTTGGAAAAACGGGCCACGCGGTCGAGCATGGCGCGCTGCGCGTCGCTGGCCGCCAGGCGCGCGGGCAGGCGACGGCCCCAGTGGTTCCACAGCAGTTGCGCGCCCACGTGGTCCAGCCAGTCCAGCCCTTGCAGGTTCCAGCCCAGGTCATCGCCCTTGGCGTCGGCCAGCTGTGCACGCAGCCTGCGCCATTGCGCCCGCCGGCCCAGCTCGGCCGCGCCCCAGGAGCCGGTCAGCAACGCCCATTGGCCGTCGTTGTCACGGCGCAGGCTGCATTGGGGGGGATTGTTGAGGGCAGACAAGTGCGGGAAGTCCTTGGGGGTTGCGAAGGCGGGGCCGAGGCGCGCGGGCAGGCACGGTGGCACGCCCGCCAAGACCGCAGGATAACCGAGCGGCGCGGCCCGCAGATTGCCCCGCAACGCCGTGTGCGCGACGGCTTTGCCCTACGCGTGCAATTTTTATCAAAAAACCAGCGGGACGGCCATCGCTGCTGCATGCGCTGCTGCGAAAAAAGGAGTCCAGCGCGCTTTCCCTCTCGACAGTGCGCATGCCGTCCGCACAATGGGCCGAAGCACCAACCCCGGCTCCCAAGGACGTTCCGGCCCGCAGCGGACGCCCGCCCATCTCCATGAGCAATACCACCTTCGACTACATCGTCATCGGCGCCGGCACGGCAGGCGCCCTCCTGGCCAACAGGCTCTCGCGCGACGGCCGCAGCCGCGTGCTGCTGATCGAGGCGGGCGCCAAGGACGACTACCACTGGATCCACATCCCCGTGGGCTACCTGTACTGCATCGGCAATCCGCGCACCGACTGGCTGTACCAGACCGAACCCGACGAAGGGCTCAACGGCCGCAGCCTGCGCTATCCGCGCGGCAAGACGCTGGGCGGCTGCTCCAGCATCAACGGCATGATCTACATGCGCGGCCAGGCCCGCGACTACGACGGCTGGGCCGAGCTGACCGGCGACGACGCCTGGCGCTGGGACCAGGTGCTGCCGGCCTTTCGCCAGCATGAAAGCCATTGGCGGCTGGACGCCGGGGGCAACGCCGATGCGCGCTTTCGCGCCCTGCACGGCGGCACGGGCACAGGCGGCAGCGGCGAATGGCGCGTGGAGCGGCAGCGCCTGCGCTGGGACATCCTGGATGCCTTTGCCGAAGCCGCCCAGCAGGCCGGCATTCCGGCCACCGAGGACTTCAACGGCGGCAGCAACGAGGGGGTGGGCTACTTCGAGGTCAACCAAAAGGGCGGCCTGCGCTGGAACACCGCCAAGGCCTTCCTGCGGCCCACCTGCTATGGCCGCCCCAACTTCGAGCTGTGGACCCATGCCCAGGTCAGCCGGCTGCTGTTCGAGCCGCTGCCCGCCGGCGGCCTGCGCTGCAGCGGCGCACAGGTCTGGACCGGCTCGGAAATGGTCGATGTGCAGGCCAGCCAGGAGGTCCTGCTGTGCGCGGGCGCCGTGAACTCCCCGCAGATCCTGCAGCTGTCGGGCATAGGCCCGGGGGCGCTGCTGCAAGGCCACGGCATCGCCGTGCGCCACGACCTGCCCGGCGTGGGCGAGAACCTGCAGGACCATCTGCAGATCCGCTCGGTCTACAAGATCAAGGGGGCGCGCACGCTCAACACCATGGCCAATTCGCTGTGGGGCAAGGCCGGCATCGGCCTGGAGTACCTGCTGCGCCGCAGCGGCCCCATGAGCATGGCGCCCTCGCAGCTGGGCGCCTTCACGCGCAGCAGCCCCCAGCAGGCGCACCCCAATATCCAGTACCACGTGCAGCCGCTGTCGCTGGACGCCTTCGGCGAGCCGCTGCACGGTTTTCCGGCCTTCACGGCCAGCGTCTGCAACCTCAACCCTACCAGCCGGGGCACGGTACGCATCCGCAGCGGGGACTTCCGCCAGGCGCCTGCCATTGCGCCGCACTACCTGTCCACGCCCGAGGACCGGCAGGTGGCCGCCGACAGCCTGCGCGTGACGCGGCGCATCGTCAGCCAGAGCGCGCTGGCGCGCTTTGCCCCCGAGGAATGGAAGCCCGGCGTGCAATACCAGAGCGACGAGGACCTGGCCCGCCTGGCCGGCGACATTGCCACCACCATCTTCCACCCCGTGGGAACCACGAAGATGGGCCGCGCCGACGACCCCATGGCCGTGCTCGACAGCCGCCTGCGCGTGCGCGGCGTACAGGGCCTGCGCGTGATCGATGCAGGCGCCATGCCGCGCATCACCAGCGGCAACACCAACAGCCCGACGCTGATGATGGCGGAGAAGGCCGCCGGCTGGATTCTTGCGGACAGGCAGGGCCGGGGCCAGGAGCCGGCACGGCAGAGCACGGAACCGGCCGTTGCGCTGGCCGCCTAGGACGGCTCCTGCAGCAGCGGCGGAATCGCCGCCAGCAGCGCATCGATGGTCACGCGCAGCCGGTAGGGCAGAAAGCGCGTGCGCGGCCACAGCACATGCAGGGGAATGCGCGCGGCCGGCACGTCGGGCAGCAGGCGCACCAGCGCCCCGCTGTCTAGCGCGCTGCGCACCCGCCACAGCGGCATGTGGGCCAGGCCCGCGCCCTGCAGCGTGGCCGTGGCGATGGTTTCTATGTCGTCAAAGCCCAGCGCCGGCTCCAGCACGGGCGCGGCCAGCGATCCATCCTCACCGGCCAGCCCCCAGGGGGCGGCGCGGCCGCTGCGCATATAGGCAATACAGCGATGCCCGGCCAGGTCGGCCACGCTGCGCGGCGCGCCATGGGCCTGCAGATAGGCGGGTGATGCGCACAGCACCATGGTTTGCATGCCAAGGCGCCGCGCAACCAGCCAGTCGCTGTCAGACAGTTCCCCGCTGCGTATGGCCAGGTCGATGCCGTCATCGGCGAAGTCCAGCTGGCGGTCGGTGAAGCTGGCCTCGATGCGCAGGCGCGGATGCAGCTGCGCCAGCTCCAGCAGCAAGGGAGCCACGTGGTGGCGGCCGAAGACCACGGGTGCGCTGATGCGCAGCCGGCCCACCACTTCCCGCCGCCCGGCTTCCAGCATGTGCCGGGCGGCATCCAGGTCCTCCAGCGCCTGCGCGCAGCGCTCGTAGAACATCTGACCGTCCTCGGTCAGCCCCAGGCTGCGCGTGGTGCGCACGAACAGCCGCGCGCCCAGGCGCTCTTCCAGCCGCGCCACGGCCTTGCCAACAGCCGAGCGCGTAAGGCCCAGGCGCTCGGCCGCCTGGGCGAAGCTGCCGGCCTCGGCCGAGGCGACGAAAGCGCTGACGCCTGCCAGCCTGTCATTTGCAATTGGTTCCATAAATTCTACAAACCATAGCCTCAATTGAATCAATGCAATTATGGAGGAATCAATAGACTGAAGTCCTGTTTGATATCTGCCTCGAAAGGACCGCCTTCCATGACCGCGCCTGCGTCTTCCCCATTCATGCAGCAATGGCAACTGCCCGCCCTGGGCCATGAAAACCTGCAGCTGGTGCAAGTCCCCATTCCCGAGCCCGGGCAGGGCCAGGTACTGGTGCGCGTGCATGCGGCATCGCTGAACTACCGCGATCTGCTGATCCTGCGCGACGGCATGGGCATGGGGCCGGCCCTGCCCCTGGTGCCCGGCTCGGACATGGCTGGCGAGGTGGTCGCCATCGGCCCGGGCGTCGCGGAGTTCGCGGTTGGCGACGCCGTGATCAGCACCTTCTTCTGCGGCTGGCAGGACGGCGTGCAGCCGCGCACCAGCCTGCCGCTGGGCTCGCCCGGGCCGGGCATGCTGTCGGAATACGTGGTGCTGGGCGAAGACAACCTGGTCGCCGCGCCCCGTCAGCTGGACTTTGCGCAGGCCAGCACCCTGACGTGCGCGGGCGCAACCGCCTGGTTCGCGCTGGCCGAGTCCGCGCCCACGCGGCCCGGGGACACCGTGGTCATCATGGGCACGGGCGGCGTGGCGCTGTTCGCCATGCAGATCGCCCATGCCCAGGGTGCGCGCGTGGTGGTGGTTTCGGGCAGCGACGACAAGCTGGCGCGGGCTGCACAGCTGGGTGCAGACCACGGCATCCACCGCCACCGCACGCCGGACTGGGCCGCCGAGGTGCGCGCCCTCACGGGAGGACGCGGCGCCGACCATGTGCTGGAACTGGCCGGGGGGGATAACTTCGGCCGCTCACTATCGGCCCTGGCACAGGGAGGCCGCGTGTCGGTGATCGGCAATCTGCAGGGCGACGAGCTGCGCGGCTCGGTCTATCCGCTGCTGCTGGGACGCGCCACCGTTCAGGGCATCGGCGTGGCACACCGGCGTGCGCTGCAGGATCTGGTGCGTGCCGTGGACTGGCTGAAGCTGCAACCTGTGATCGACAGCGAATACGCGCTGGCCGATCTGCCGGCAGCCCTGGAGCATCTGGAGCGGGGTGCTTTCGGCAAGCTGGTGCTGCGCATGCGCTGAACGTCCGGCAACCGGCAATCATCGTCCCAGCCCCTTGCTGGTGCAATCCTGCACTTTCGCGGCAACTGCGGGAAATCCCCGATGCACCACCCAGGTGCGGCCATTAAAGTCCATCCACTCTCGCGGTACCACAGTGCTGCACAAGAGGGGCCGAGGAGACAACTCGTACACAACCAGATCAACATTCATAAATAGCATCCCAAGATGCATTTCCCAGAGCGCCGGCAAGTCCGGCGCTTTTTTTATGCCTGCGGCCAGCCTGATGCGGCACCGTGGCGGTGCGACAATCGCCGCCCTATGGAATGGATCATCGTCTCGCTGGCCTCGATGCTGGCCGGCTTCGTGGACGCCATCGTGGGCGGCGGAGGCCTCATCCTGCTGCCCGCGCTGTTCGCCACCTTCCCCACCGCACCACCGGCCACCCTGCTGGGCACCAACAAGAGCGCCTCCGTCTGGGGCACGGCCATGTCCACCTGGCAGTACGGCCGCAAGGTGCAATTGCCCTGGCGCGCGATGATGCCGGCCGCCTGCGTGGGCATGGCGGGCTCCTTTGCGGGGGCCTGGGCCGTCACGCAGATCTCCCCCGACTTCCTGCGCCAGTTGCTGCCGCTGGTGCTGCTGGGCGTGCTGGTCTATACGCTGGTGCGCAAGGACATGGGCCGCAACCACACGCCGCGCTATTCGGGCCGCGCCGAGACGCTGATCGCCTGCGCCATCGGCCTGGCCATCGGCTTCTACGACGGGTTCTTCGGCCCCGGCACGGGCAGCTTCTTCGTGTTCCTGTTCGTGCGGCTGATGGGCTATGACTTCCTGAACGCCTCGGCCTCGGCCAAGCTGCTGAACATGGCCACCAACCTGGCGGCGCTGGCGCTGTTCACGCTCAAGGGCCATATCTGGTGGCACCTGGCCGTCCCCATGGCGGTGGCCAACGTGCTGGGCGCCATGCTGGGCACGCACATGGCCCTGCGCCACGGAACGGGCTTCGTGCGGGGCATCTTCATCGGCGTGGTGAGCCTGCTGATCCTCAAGACCGGCTACGACGCCTTCATCGCCTGAGCACGCAGGCCAGCGGCATCCGCAACACCTGCCATCGGCATCGGCGACGGCAACCTTCTATAATTGCCGACTTTTCGCCTTGAGCTGCGGCGGCAGGTGCATGTCGCACCCCTGCCAGCGGCTGCACCCGACCCGCCGCGCAGCCACGCAATCGGCCCCGCCGTCCATGGCCATGCACCGATCCGTGCGTTGGCGCTTTCCCCCCCTTGCGGCGCCGGGGTCAGGTCCTGAGCGACAGCCCTCCTGGAGCTTCCATGAAACGCATTACCGTCATCGCCGCCGCCGCGCTGGCCCTGTGGACCGCCGCAGGCGTTCAGGCCCGCCCCTTCGACGCCATCCAGAAGGAAGGCACGTTGCGCCTGGCCACCGAAGGCTATTACGCGCCCTTTGCCCATTTCGAGGGCAAGCAGCTGACCGGGTTCGAGGTCGAGCTGGCACAGATGCTGGCCGGCAAGATGGGCGTGAAGTACGAGTGGAAGACCATCAGCTTCGACGCCCTGCTGACCGGCCTGCAGCAGGACCGCTGGGATTTGGTGATTTCCTCGCACGGCATCACGCCCGAGCGCGAGAAGGCCGTGACTTTCACCCAGCCCCACTACTGCTCGGGCGGCATCGTGATGTCGCTGGACCCGGCCATCCGTTCGGCCAAGGACCTGGCGGGCAAGACGGTGTCGGTGCAGACCGGCTCCACCTATCTGCAGTACATGGAGAAGAACGTGACCGGCATCAAGCGCCTGGTCAACTTCCCCACGAACGAGGCCGCGCGCAATGCGCTGCTGTCCAAGCGGGTGGACGCCTGGGTGACCGAGCGCTTCATTGCCAAGGAACTGCAGCAGAAGAACCCCAATGCCCAGCTCAAGCAGGGCGAGATGCTGCTGGTCGAGCGCATCGCCGCCGCCGTGGCCAAGGACAACAAGTCGCTGGCCGACGCCTGGAACAAGGCCTTCAAGGACGCCCTGGCCGACGGCAGCTACGCCAAGCTGTCGCAGAAATATTTCCACGAAGACATCCGCTGCCCTGACTGAGGCCCCGGGCAGATCTGCCCGACCGGCGCCCACTTGCAGGGCGCCTTTTTGTTTCTAGCCCACCTATGCTTACCGTCCTCTGGCCCGCCCACTGGAGCCGCTCGCAGCGCAGCAACGCCACCCTGGTCACGGCACTGCTGCTGATGGTGCTCGTGGTTTCGCTGCTGGGGCAGTTGCTGTCCCTGCTGCCCGAGCCCATAGGCTCCAATGCCGACACCTTCGCCGATGGCGCGCGCACCACGCTGTACCTGACGCTGGCCAGCGGCGCCGCCGGCCTGGTGCTGGGCATCGCCGCCGCGCTGGCGCGCACCTCACGCACGGCCGCCCTGCGCTGGGCTGCAGGCTTTTACGTCTGGGCGATCCGTGGCACGCCGCTGCTGGTGCAGATCCTGTTCATCTACTTCGCGCTGCCGGTGCTGATCCCGGGCCTGAACCTGCCCGACTTCGCCGCCGCCTGCATTGCGCTGGCGCTGAACGTGGGCGCCTACAACGCCGAAGCCGTGCGTGCCGGCCTGCAGGCCGTGCCGCGCGGCCAGGCCGAGGCCGCACGCGCGCTGGGCCTGCCGCGCAGCCGCGTCTTCATGGACGTGGTGTTCCCGCAGGCCTTCAAGATCTCGCTGCCGCCGCTGGTGAGCAACTTCGTGGCCCTGCTCAAGGATTCGTCGCTGGCGTACGCCATCGGCGTGGTGGAGCTGACCAATGTGGGCAACCGCATCCAGTCGGCCACCTTCCAGCCCGTGGAGACCCTGGTCACCGTGGGCGTGACCTACCTGGTGCTGACCACGCTGGTGACCCAGGTCACGGCTGCCGTGGAGTACCGCTTCGACGTGGAGGGCCGCCACAAATGAGCGCCGACAAGCTGGCACGGGGCATGCCCTACATCGTGGCCGACAAGGTCACCAAGTCCTTTGGAAGCCACCAGGTGCTCAAGGGCGTTTCCACGCAGTTCTGCACGGGCGAGGTGACGGTGATCATCGGCGCCTCGGGCTCGGGCAAGTCCACGCTGCTGCGCGCCATCAACCGGCTGGAGCCGCATGATGGCGGGCGCATCACCATCGACGGCGTCGAAGTCACCGACAACGAAGCCACGCTGCAAAAGCAGCGCTGCGAAGTGGGCATGGTGTTCCAGCAGTTCAACCTGTTCGGCCACATGACGGTGCTGGACAACGTGACCCTGGCGCCGCGCCGCATCCACAAAACGCCGCGCGCCCAGGCCAATGCCAAGGCCATGGCCCTGCTGGAGCGCGTGGGCATGCAGGCCCACGCCCACAAGTACCCGTGGCAGCTGTCGGGCGGCCAGCAGCAGCGCGTGGCCATTGCCCGCGCCCTGGCCATGGAGCCGCAGGTGATGCTGTTCGACGAGCCCACCAGCGCGCTGGACCCGGAGATGGTGCAGGAGGTGCTGGACGTGATGCGCGAGCTGGCACGCGGCGGCATGACCATGATCGTGGTCACCCACGAAATGGGCTTCGCCCGCGAGGTCGCCGACCGCGTGATGTTCTTCGACCAGGGCTGCATCGCCCACGAGGCGCCACCGGCCGAATTCTTCGGCAACCCGGCCAGCGAGCGGATCGCGGCGTTCATCGGGCGCATGGGGCATTGAGGCCCGGGCCTGCGCACACAGGCTGCTCAAGAAAGCAAAGAGCCGGCAATGCCGGCTTTTTTGCTTTCTCAATCCTCCAGCTCGCCAGCAGACGGCGGCGGCAGCGCGGCAGCGCGGTTGGATGCCACAGGCGCCGATGCCTCGGGCGGCTCGTAGCGCGGCAGGCCGGGCAGGTTCACGGTTTCCGCATCCAGCGTGATTTCGGAGACGCGGCGCGGGGTGCCTATGGGCACGCCGGCCTGGCCCTTGCGCATGGCGGCCATGTCTTCCAGGCTGGGGTAGCGGCCCAGCAGCCAGTAGTCGAACACGCGGCGCGCCAGCGGTGCGGCGGCAGCGGCACCGAAGCCGGCGTTCTCCACGATGGCAGCGACGGCAATGGTGGGGTTGTCGGCCGGCGCGTAGGCGATGTACAGCGAGTGGTCGCGCTGGAACTCGGACAGGCGTGCCGCGTTGTACTTCTCGTTCTGGCGCACGCCCACGGCCTGGGCCGTGCCGGTCTTGCCGGTGGATGTGTAGGGCGCGTTGCCGAAGATGCCGCGCGAGGTGCCCTCCACCGTCACGGCGGCCACGGCGGCGCGCACGGCCTCCACGTTCTCGGGCTTGTAGCCCATGCTGGTGCCAGGGTCCTTGTTGATGGCCGAGAACTGCTGCGTGACGGCATCGACACGGCCCACGGCCAGGTGGGGGCGGTGCTTGACGCCCTTGGCCGCCAGCGTGGACATGGCATTGGCCAGCTGCAGGATGGTGAAGTTGTTGTAGCCCTGGCCGATGCCCAGCGAGATGGTCTCGCCCGCGTACCACTTCTTCTGCTCGGGCCGCTTGTAGGTGTTGCGCTTCCACTCGGTGCTGGGCAGCACGCCGCGCGCCTCGCCGCGCACATCGATGCCGGTGAGCTGGCCGAAGCCCAGCGGCTTCATGTAGTCGTGGATCATGTCCACGCCCATGTCGTTGGCCAGCATGTAGTAGTACACGTTGGACGACTTGATGATGGAGCGGCGCAGGTTGGTCGGCCCGTTGGGGTGACCCGAGCGAAAGGTGTGGCCGCCGAAGGTCCAGCTGCCGTTGTCCATGATGGTGGTGTCCGGGCGGCGCTTGCCCGACTCCAGCGCGGCAATCGCCATGAAGGGCTTGTAGGTGGAGCCCGGCGGATAGGTGCCCCGCAGCGCGCGGTTGAGCAGCGGGCGGTTGATGGATTCGTTGAGCGTGGTCCAGCTCTCCTGGTCGATGCCATCGACGAAGAGGTTCAGGTCGAAGGTGGGACGGCTGACCATGGCCAGCACTTCGCCGCTGCGCGGATCGATGGCCACCAGGGCGCCGCGGCGGTCGCCGTACAGCTCCTCCACCATGCGCTGCAGCTTGATGTCCAGCGACAGCACCAGGCTGTCGCCGGGCGTGGCGGGGCGGCTGCCGAGCTTGCGCACGGCATGTCCGCCGGCCGAGGTTTCCATTTCCTCCCAGCCGGTCTGGCCGTGGAGGTCGGTTTCGTAGCTCTGCTCCACGCCCAGCTTGCCGATGACGTCGGTGCCACGGTAGTTGGCGGCGTCGTCGGAGTCTTCCAGCGCCTCTTTCTCGCGCTGGTTGATGCGGCCTATGTAGCCGATGACATGGCTGGCCGTGTCCTGCATGGGATAGGTGCGGAACAGCCGCGCCTTGATGTCCACGCCCGGGAAGCGGTAGCGCTGCGCGGCAAAGCGCGCGACCTCGTCATCGGTCAGGCGCGTGCGGATGGGCAGGGAGTCGAAGCTGCGGGAGTCGTCCACCAGGCGCTTGAACTTGCGCCGGTCGCGCGGCGTGATCTCGACGATCTCGGCCAGGCTGTCGATGGTCTCTTCAAGGTTGCCCGCGCGCGAGGGCATGATCTCCAGCGTGTAGGCCGAGTAGTTGGTGGCCAGCACCACGCCGTTGCGGTCCAGGATCTGGCCCCGGTTGGGCACGATGGGCACCACGGCCGTGCGGTTGCTTTCGGCGCGCTCGGACAGCTCCTCATGGCGCTGCACCTGCAGCACCAGCAAGCGCGCCACCACCAGCCCGAAGGCCAGCAGCACCACCACGCTCATCACCCATGCGCGCAGCCTGAATCGCTGCAGCTCGGCTTCTGTATTGCGGATTTCCATCACGCGTCAAGCCTCACAGGGGACGGTTCTCGTCACTGTCCGGCGGGCGGCGCTGAGGCGCCAGCAGCAGGCCGCTGACCAGGGGCCACAGCAAGGCCTCGATCAAAGGCGCGACGACCACCAGCGGGCCGGGCATGATGCCACCGGCCACCATGCGCAGCAGCACCTGCAGGCCGTGCACCACGGCAAACAGCGGCAGCAGGTGCAGCGCCTGCACGGGCGTGGAGAACCACGACAGGCGCCGGCCCATGGCGCCGGCCGCGAACACCAGCAGCGCATAGGCCAGCGCATGCTGGCCCAGCAGGGAGGAGCGGTCCACGTCCATGCACAGGCCCAGCAGGAAGGCCACGCCCATGCCCACGCGCTGGGGCTGGTTCAATGCCCAGAAGGCCAGCAGCACCATGAGCAGGTCGGGTTGCCAGGCCTGGCGGCCCAGCGGCAGCATGTTGAGTGCCAGCGCCGCCAGCAGGCTGACGACGATGAACAGGGGGTTGACCGGCAGCAGCAGCTGCTGGCCGCGCGGCATGATCATGCGGGCTCCTTCCTGGCGGAGGCGGGTGCGGCGGGAGCAGCGGGTGCTGCAGGCGTGGCCGGCGCATCTGTCTTGCCGGCCTTGCCACCGTCCTTGGCAGCTTCCTTGCCCTTGCCATCCTTGGGCTTGTCTTTTTCCTTGCCCTTGTCTTTTTCCTTGCCCTTGCCGGCGCGCAGGGGTTCGGCAGCGCCTTCCGCCTCGGGATGCGTGGCGCGGTCCAGCGGCTTGAGCACCACCACGTGGCGCACGCCCTGCACGCGGCCCACGGGTTCGCAGTAGATGCGGGAGAAGGCCGAGTCCGCGCGGCGCTCCACCGAGACCACCTTGGCCACGGGCAGGCCCGGCGGGTACAGGCCGTCGACGCCGCTGGTGGTCAGCAGGTCGCCTTCCTGCACATCGGCATTGCTGGGCATGAAGCGCAGCTCGATGCCGCCGGTGCGCAGCGGCGACGGGTCGCCATAGGCCACGCTGCGTGCACCGGTGCGCGGGTTGAAGACGGGAATGGCCTGGTCGCGGTCGATGAGCAGGGTGACCTCGGAACGCAGCGGATACACGCGCGTGACCTGGCCGACCACGCCCTTTTCATCGAGCACGGGCGAGCCCTGGGCGATGCCGTCCACCTGGCCTCGGTCGATGACCACACGGCGGGTATAGAGGTCGGGGCTGTCGTAGACCACTTCGGCCGCCGTGCCGGGCGTGGTCAGGCGGTCGCGCAGCTGCAGCAGCTCGCGCAGATGGTCGTTTTCCTGGATCAGTTCGTCGGCCAGCGAGGCACGCTGGGCCATGGCCACAAGTTCCTTGCGCGCGCCCTGCTCCCGGGCCTGGGCCTCGTCCAGCGAGCCCAGGTAGCGGCTGGCGTCGTGCACGGCCTCCACCGGCTTGAGCATCACCCACTGCACGGGGTACAGCACGGTGGACACGGCCACGCGCACGGGGTCGGTGATCCTGAAACGCGCGTCGGCCACCATCAGAAACAGCGCCAATGCGCTGTAGATGGCCAGTTGGGAGACGCGCGAGGGCCGCCGCTTGAACAGCGAGGGCGCCGAGTGGTCCAGGGTGTTGGGATTCATGCGCCCCTCCCGCGCGGCAGGGCCTGCCCTGCCGCACTTGCTGCGGCCTGGAAAGCACGGGCCGGGCCCGGTGCGAAGGAAGGCAGGGCAAGCATGCAGGTCACCACGGAAGGGAGAAGAAAAACGTTGCAGTCGGTCGGCTGCCGCCCGGGCCCGCGACAACGGGCCCCGGCCTGCGCCGCGTCAGTCGCTGGTGAAGATGCTGCCCTGGCGGTCCATGGTCTCCAGCGCCATGCCGCAGCCGCGCACCACACAGGTCAGCGGCTCCTCGGCCACGAGCACGGGCAGGCCCGTCTCTTCGGCCAGCAGGCGGTCCAGGTCGCGCAGCAGCGCGCCGCCGCCGGTCAGCATCATGCCGCGCTCGGCAATGTCGGCGCCCAGCTCGGGCGGGGTCTGCTCCAGCGCGTTCTTGACGGCGCTGACGATCTGGTTGAGCGGGTCGGTCAGGGCTTCGAGCACCTCGTTGGACGAGATGGTGAAGCTGCGCGGCACGCCTTCGGAGAGGTTGCGGCCCTTGACTTCCATCTCCTTGACTTCGGAGCCGGGGAAGGCCGAGCCGATGTTCTTCTTGATGGATTCGGCCGTGGGCTCGCCGATCAGCATGCCGTAGTTGCGGCGGATGTAGCTGATGATGGCTTCGTCGAACTTGTCGCCGCCCACGCGCACGGAGCCCTTGTAGACCATGCCGCCCAGCGAGATCACGCCGACTTCGGTGGTACCGCCACCGATGTCCACCACCATGGAGCCCGAGGCCTCGGACACCGGCAGGCCGGCACCGATGCCGGCGGCCATGGGTTCCTCGATCAGGTAGACGGAGGTGGCGCCTGCCGCCTCGGCCGCGTCCTTGATGGCGCGGCGCTCGACCTGGGTGGAGCCGCAGGGCACGCAGATGATGATGCGCGGGCTGGGCGTGAGCACCGAGCGCGGATGCACCATCTTGATGAACTGCTTGATCATCTGCTCGGTGATGACGAAGTCGGCAATCACGCCATCCTTCATCGGGCGGATGGCCTCGATGTTGCCGGGCACCTTGCCCAGCATGGCCTTGGCTTCACGGCCCACCGCCTGGATCACCTTCTTGCCATGCGGGCCGCCTTCGTGGCGGATGGCGACAACGGAGGGTTCGTCCAGAACAATGCCCTTGTCGCGGGCGAAAATCAGGGTGTTGGCTGTGCCAAGATCAATGGCAAGGTCGGTGGAGAAATACCGACGGAAAGCTCCGAACATTACGAGAGTCCTCTCAGGCACGGCATGCTCGTCGGCCTGCCATCGCCGGGATGAAAGTTAGGGAGTCTGGATGGGGTTGGCTTTTCGCACAATGACCAGCTCGGAGAGGGTCTTGCGGCAAAGCCGAGATAATACCGTATCCCCTGTGAATAACTTGTACTGCCGGGGCTTGAAATGCGGGTTTACATCCCGTTGCCCCCTTCAAAATTCCTATGGCACTGAACGCACAAGACATCGCACGCATCGCGAACCTCGCACGGCTCGAGCTCTCTTCCGCAGAGAGTGAGCGCATGCTAGGCCAGCTCAATGATTTTTTCGGCATCGTGGAGAAGATGCAGGCTGTGGATACTTCGGGCGTCAGCCCGCTGTCACATCCGGTCGCCGCCATCCAGGACATTGCCCTGCGCCTGCGCGAGGACATTGCCAGCGAGCCCGACCAGCGCGACGCCAATCAGCGCAGCGCCCCGGCCGTCGAGCGCGGCCTGTTCCTGGTCCCCAAGGTGATCGAGTGAGCGCCGGGCGTCGCTCGCCCTGCTTCCTGTCCCCTGGCATCCGTCCCCGTTTTCCGCATCCCATACATGACCCAGCAAACCACTGATCTGCACACGCTCGGCGTGTCGGCCCTGTCGGCCCTGCTGCGCGAGCGCAAGCTCGGCGCCGTCGAAGCCGCCCAGCATTTCCTGGCCCGCGCCCAGGCGCACCAGAACCTGGGCGCCTTCGTCAGCATCGACGAAGAGGCCACCCTGGCCCAGGCCCGCGCTGCCGACGCCCTGATTGCCCAAGGCAAGGGCGGTCGCCTGGCTGGCGTGCCCATTGCGCACAAGGACATCTTCGTCACGCGCGACTTCCCGACCACGGCCTCCAGCAAGATGCTGGCCGGCTACCGCTCGCCCTTCGACGCCACCGTGGTCACCCGCCTGGCCGAGGCCGGCGCCGTGACGCTGGGCAAGCTCAACTGCGATGAATTCGCCATGGGCTCGGCCAACGAGAACTCGGCCGTCGCGCCCGTGGGCTTCGACGCACCCGCGCCCGTGCGCAATCCCTGGAACCTGGACCGCGTGCCCGGCGGCTCCTCGGGCGGCTCGGCCGTGGCCGTGGCCGCCGGCCTGGCGCCCGCCGTCACCGGCACCGACACGGGCGGCTCCATCCGCCAGCCCGCATCGTTTTGCGGCATCACGGGCATCAAGCCCACCTATGGCCGCGCCAGCCGCTACGGCATGATCGCCTTCGCGTCCAGCCTGGACCAGGCCGGCCCCATGGGCAAGAGCGCCGAGGACTGCGCCCTGCTGCTGTCCGAGATGTGCGGCCCCGACCTGGACCGCGACTCCACCAGCCTGGACGTGCCCGCCGAGGACTTCACGGCCCGCCTGAACGACGGCATCGAAGGCCTGCGCATCGGCATCCCCGCCGAGTTCTTCGGCGAAGGCCTGTCGGCCGACGTGCGCGCCGCCGTGGATGGCGCGCTCAAGGAATACGAGAAGCTGGGCGCCCGCCTGGTGCCGATCTCGCTGCCGCGCACCGAGCTGTCGATTCCCGTGTACTACATCCTGGCCCCGGCCGAGGCATCGTCCAACCTCTCGCGCTTCGACGGCGTGAAGTTCGGCCACCGCGCCAAGGACTACACGGACCTGGTGGACATGTACAAGAAGACCCGCGCCGAAGGCTTCGGCGACGAGGTCAAGCGCCGCATCATGATCGGCGCCTACGTGCTGTCCGAGGGCTACTACGACGCCTACTACCTGCAGGCGCAGAAGATCCGCCGCATGATCGCCGACGACTTCCAGGCCGCCTTCCAGCAGTGCGACGTGATCGCCGGCCCCGCCGCGCCCACCGTGGCCTGGCAGCTGGGCGGAAAGAGCGACCCGCTGGCCAACTACCTGGCCGATATCTTCACGCTGCCCGCATCGCTGGCCGGCCTGCCCGGCATGAGCGTGCCCGCAGGCTTTGGCGAGGCCGGCATGCCCGTGGGCCTGCAGCTGATCGGCAACTACTTCAAGGAAGGCCAGTTGCTCAACGCCGCCCACCGCTTCCAGCAGGCCACCGATTTCCACCTTCAAGCTCCGAAGGGCATCTGAGACCCCATGACCGCGAAACTCATCCAGGGCTATGAAGTCGTCATCGGCTTCGAGACCCACGCCCAGCTGGCCACCCAGTCCAAGATCTTCAGCCGCGCCAGCACCGCCTTCGGCGCCGAGCCCAACACCCAGGCCTGCGCCGTGGACATGGCGCTGCCCGGCACGCTGCCGGTGATGAACAAAAAGGCCGTCGAGTGCGCCATCCGCCTCGGCCTGGCGCTGGGCTCGCACATTGCGCCGCGCAGCATCTTCGCGCGCAAGAACTACTTCTATCCCGACCTGCCCAAGGGCTACCAGATCTCGCAGTTCGAGATTCCCGTGGTCCAGGGCGGCGAGGTGTCCTTCTTCCTCGGCGACGAGAAGAAGACCATCCGCCTGGTGCGCGCCCACCTGGAGGAAGATGCCGGCAAGTCGCTGCACGAGGACTTCATCGGCCAGTCGGGCATCGATCTGAACCGCGCCGGCACGCCGCTGCTGGAGATCGTGACCGAGCCCGACATCCGCAGCACGGAAGAAGCCGTGGCCTACGCCAAGACGCTGCACCAGATCGTCACCTGGATCGGCATCTGCGACGGCAACATGCAGGAAGGGAGCTTTCGCTGCGACGCCAACGTCTCCGTGCGCAAGCCCGGCCAGCCGCTGGGCACGCGCCGCGAGATCAAGAACCTCAACAGCTTCAAGAACATGCAGCTGGCCATCGACTACGAGATCCGCTGGCAGATCGAGGAAATCGAGGACGGCCGCCGCATCCAGCAGGCCACCGTGCTGTTCGACCCCGACACGGGCGAGACGCGCTCCATGCGCACCAAGGAAGACGCGGCCGACTACCGCTACTTCCCCGACCCCGACCTGCCGCCGCTGGTGGTCGCGCCCGAGTGGGTGGAACAGGTCAGGGCCGACATGCCCGAGCTGCCGCGCGCCATGGCCGCGCGCTTTGTCGAGCAATACGGCCTGCCCGAGTACGACGCCACCACGCTGACGCAAAGCCAGGCCATGGCCGCCTACTTCGAGGACACGGCCCGGGCCTGCAATGCGCCCAAGCTGGCCAGCAACTGGATCATGGGCGAGATCTCGCGCCGCCTGAACACCGAGGAAATCGGCATGGAGGCCGCCAAGGTCTCCAGCGCCCAGCTGGCCGCGCTGATCCAGCGCATCGGCGACGGCACCATCTCCAACAACGCTGCCAAGCAGGTGTTCGAGGCGCTGTGGAGCGGTGAAGGCAGCGATGTCGACGCCATCATCGAGGCCAAGGGCCTCAAGCAGATGAACGACACGGGCGCGCTGGAGAAGATCATCGACGAGGTGATCGCCGCCAATCCGGCCAACGTGGAGCAGTACCGCGCAGGCAAGGACAAGGCCTTCAACGCCCTGGTCGGCCAGGTCATGAAGGCTTCCAAGGGCAAGGCCAACCCGGCGCAGGTCAACGAGCTGCTCAAGGCCAAGCTGGCCTGACCACACGCCCGGTCCACCCGGCCCACCAGGCCCGCCCACCGTGGCGGGCTTTTTTTCGTGTGCACGCTCCGCGCCGGCTGTCCCGCACCGAACAGCGCCTGCGCCCGCATGTCTCCAGAATCCCTGCCATCGCACCTGAGGAGACAGCATGACCGCCAGCACCGACCGCCTGCACATCCCCGGCCTGCCCTGGGCCGACTCCCCTGAAGCCGTGGGCCTGGGCGGCGCGCGCCTGGCACGCCTGTCGGCCCGGCTGCAGCGCGGCGTGGACACCGGCGAGATCCCGGGCGCCGTGGCCCTGGTGGCGCGGCGCGGCAAGCTCGCCTACCTGGAGAGCTTCGGCCTGCTGGACCCCGAGGCCGGCACGGCCATGCGGCCCGATGCCATCTTCCGCATCGCCTCCATGAGCAAGCCCATCACCTCGCTGGCCATCATGATGCTGGCCGAGCAGGGGCGGCTGTCCATCATCGAGCCCGTGGAGCAGTACCTGCCTGAGCTGGCCGCGCTGCGCGTGGGCCTGGAGCGCGCGCCGCTGGCGCGGCCCATCACGCTGCAGGACCTGCTGCGCCACACCTCCGGCATTCCCTACGGATTTGCAGGCACCGAGCACCCCGTCAAGAAGATGTACCTGGATGCGGGCCTGTTCAGCGGCAAGTTCACCAATGCGCAGTTCATCACCAGGCTCGCGCAGCTGCCGCTGGTGGCCCAGCCCGGCGAGACCTGGGAATACGGCATGTCCACCGATGTGCTGGGCCGCGTGGTCGAGTTGGTCAGCGGCCAGACGCTGGCCGCCTTCGTGCGCGAGCACATCACCGGGCCGCTGGGCATGGCCGACACGGGCTTTCATGCGCCCGACAGCGAGATCGCACGCGCCGCGCGGCCCCAGCCCGAAGGGCCGCAGAAACAGATGCCGCCCATCCCCCCGGTCACGCGCGCCATGATGTTCGAGTCGGGCGGCGGTGGCATGGTCTCGACCATGGCCGACTACGCGCGGCTGTGCCTGTTCTGGCGCAACGGCGGCACGCTGGACGGTGTACGCCTGGTCTCGCGCAAGACCGTGGAGCTGATGACCTCCAACCACCTGCCCGCCAGCGTGCGCATGGGGCCGGACATGGCGTATTTCGGCGCCCAGCTGCCCTCGCCCGAGGTGGGCCAGGGCTTCGGCCTGGGCTTTGCGGTGCGCACGGCGCCGGGCCTCAACCCGCTGCCGGGCAGCGTGGGCGACTTTTCATGGAGCGGCATCTACGGCACCTTCTTCTGGATCGATCCGCAGGAGGACCTGTTCGCCATCCTCATGATGCAGTCCATGGCTCAGCGCATTCCCTACCGCTGGGTGATGCGCGAGGGCGTGTACCAGTCCGTGGTGGACTGAGCCGGCAGGCGCGCTGCACCGAAAGGGTGCAAAGCCCATGCTGCGAGCAAGAGCGGCGTCCCTTCCTAAAATGACGCGCTTTTGCAGCCCTGCCCCAGGGCCGCGCAGGCAAAGACAACAAGACAACAAGGCCATGGGCTGGAACAGAAAAGCATGGGGGCCGGTGGTGCCACGCCCCGCGCCTGCGGACATGTGGCGCGTGGCCATGGGCTCCATCGTGGGCATGGGGCTGGCCACGGCCCTGGTCTGGCTGGCGCATGCGGGCACCTGGGATCTTCCCCTGCGCCTGTTCGCGCCGCTGGGCGCCACGGCCGTGCTGCTGTTCGCCGTGCCCACCAGCCCGCTGGCCCAGCCCTGGTCCTGCGTGGTGGGCAATACGGTGTCTGCGCTCTGGGCCCTGTTCGTGCTGCAGTGGTGCCCGCCCCAGCTGGCGCCTGCGCTGGCCGTGGGTGGCGCCATAGGCTGCATGCTGCTGACGCGCTCGCTGCATCCGCCGGGTGGCGCCATGGCCCTGCTGACGGTGCTCAATGCCAAGGCCTCGCTGGCCGCCGGCTGGATGCTGCCCTTCGTGCCCGTGGGCGCGCTGACGCTGGCGCTGGTCCTGGCGGCCACGGCGCTCCACCGCGCCACGGGCCGGCGCTATCCCCACCATGCCGACACGGCGCCCAAGGCCTCGCCCGCCGATTCGGCCCATCGCCATGCCTCGCGCCTGGGCCTGTCCCATGCCGATCTGGAGGCGCTGCTGCTGCGCTTCGGCCAGGAAAACAACCTGGAAGCCGACGACCTGGCCGAGCTGCTGGCCGCCGCCGAGGAAACCGCCATCGAGCACCGCCTGGGCGGCGTGCGCTGCGCCCAGCTGATGACGCGCGATCCCGTGAGCTGCTCCTTGGACGACGACGTGCACGCCGTGGACGCACGCTTTCGCGCGCACCCGGCCAAGAGCCTGCCGGTGCTGGACGCCGATGGCGGCCTGGCCGGCACGGTCTCCCGTGCCGAGCTGTACGAGTGGCTGTGGATGAGTCCCGTGCGCCCGGCCGAATCTGCGGCAAAGCCTTCTTTGCTGAACTGGCTGGGCCAGCGCCTGCCCGGCAAGAGCCGGGCCGCGCCCCGCCTGTCGGAGCTGCCCCAGCTGGTTCATGCGCCTGAACTCAGCGTGGACGAAGACACGCCCGTGGGCCAGTTGCTGGACGCCCTGGCCCGGCACAGCGTGCCCTGCATTCCCGTGATGCGCGAAGGCCGGCTGACCGGCCTGATCACGCGCACGGACCTGATGCGGCTTCTGCTGCAGCCGGGCAGATAGGGCGAGCCGGCAATGCGCCAGTTTCAGGAAGTGCGCCCAAGCGCAGCATCCTGAAACCTGGCCATCAGAACAGCAGGCGGCAGCGGATGGTGCCGGGAACCTGGGTCAGTTTCTCGACCGCCAGGCCCGAGGACTGGGCCGCCAGGTCGATCACCACATAGCCCACCTTCTCGTCGGTGCGCAGGTACTGGCCGGCAATGTTGATGCCGTTCTCGGCAAACACCTGGTTGATGGCCGACAGCACGCCGGGCTGGTTGTGGTGCACGTGCAGGATGCGGTTCTGGCCGGGGTGGGCGGGCAGGGCCACTTCGGGGAAGTTCACCGCCGAGGTGGTGGTGCCGTTGTCGCTGTACTTGACCAGCTTCTCGGCCACTTCCAGGCCGATGTTGGCCTGGGCCTCCATGGTGGAGCCGCCCACGTGCGGGGTCAGGATGACGTTGTCCAGGCCGCGCAGGGGCGAGACGAATTCATCCTTGTTGCTGCGCGGCTCGGTGGGGAACACGTCGATGGCGGCGCCCAGCAGCTTGCCGGCCTTCAGGGCCTCGGCCAGCGGCTCGATTTCCACCACGGTGCCGCGCGAGGCATTGATCAGGATGGCGCCGGGCTTCATGGCCGCGATTTCCTTGGCGCCGATCATCCACTGGGTGGAGGGCAGCTCGGGCACGTGCAGGGTGACGATGTCGCTGCCGGCCAGCAGATCGGCCAGCGATGCGGCCTGGCGCGCATTGCCCAGCGGCAGCTTGGTGGACACGTCATGGAAGAGCACCTGCATGCCCACCGACTCGGCCATCACCGACAGCTGGGTGCCGATGGAGCCGTAGCCCACGATGCCCAGCGTCTTGCCGCGGATTTCGTAGGAGTTCTCGGCGCTCTTGAGCCAGCCGCCGCGGTGGGCGGAGGCGTTCTTGGCGGGCACGCCGCGCAGCAGCAGGATGGCTTCGGCCAGCACCAGCTCGGCCACCGAGCGCGTGTTGGAGTAAGGCGCGTTGAAGACCACCACGCCACGCTCGCGCGCCGCGTCCAGGTCCACCTGGTTGGTGCCGATGCAAAAGCAGCCCACGGCCACGAGCTTTTGCGCGGCGGCGAACACGTCGGCCGTCAGCTGCGTGCGCGAACGGATGCCGACGAAGTGCACGTCGGCGATCTTGCGCTTGAGCTCCTCGCCTTCCAGCGCGCCCGTCACGGTCTCCACATTGGTGTAGCCCGCGTTGCGCAGCACTTCGAGTGCGGAAGGATGGATGCCTTCGAGCAGCAGGAACTTGATCTTCGATTTATCCAGCGACGTTTTGGTCATGGGCAAGCCCTCTCTAGTCAGTCAGAAATCAAAGCGAGCATTACAGCGGATTCGGGAAGCCGCTACAGCCGGTAGGCCCAAAGCCAGCGCGCCCGCAAGCGGGAGAACCATGCGCCCTGCGGCCATGAATATCCCGCCATCCGGCAGACACCCATTGCAGGACGGCGCATGCCACGGGAGCACATGCACACTTCGAGATTGGCGCGAAATGTAAAACATTGAGAACCGGTGCGCCCGTGCGCGGCAGCCTTCCTAGAATTCGCGCGTCTGCGTCCGGTGCTTTCAAATCAATAGCAACAGAACAGGCCTGCAGGCGGGCCGGACGCGCCCTTGTTTTACGAACCAACCGAGGAATCCGATGATTACAAACATGCTGCGCAGGATCGAGGACCTGCTGGTGCAGGTGGTGCGCGTGGTGCTGCTGGTGTTCTCCCTGCTCGTGCTGATGGGCATGGCACTGTGGACCTGGGAGAGCTTCAGGCCCGGCAAGGCCGAGGCGCCCCAGGCCGTGGCCCAGGAATTGAACTGGAAGGACGCCAGGCCCGACCTGCAGTTCGTCGTGGACGAAACCAGCCGTGACCTGGGCGCGGGCGGCGGCGAACCCGCCATGGAAAAGCGCCTGGCCGATCCGGCGCTGCGCCCCGCCTTCCAGAAGGCCGACGCCCTGGTGCGCGCCTTCGTGAACAAGGATCCTGCGCGGCGCGAGCGCACCGAGCGGGACCACCAGGCCCGGGGCCTGGCACCGCTGCACCCGCTGCTGCAAGGCGACGCCCTGCCGTCCGAGGCCGATGTGCAGCGCCGCATCCAGGAGCGCGGCCAGCGCGAAGGCGATGCCGGGGCGGTGGATGCGGCGGCCGATGCGGCGGCCGATGCAGCGGCTGCCGCAGCCGCCTCCGCCGACGAGGAAGACAGCTGGATGGTCGATCCCGTGGATACCGCCGCCGCCATCCATGAGCGTGCCCAGGCCGCCGAGCTGGAACACGGCAAGGGCGCCTATGCGGCCTATGTGCAGGGCTTGCCCGCCGCGCTGGAGCAGGTCTTCGGCAATGCCGCGCTGGAGCCGCGGCTGCAGGCGCAGACGGCCCAGCAGATCCTGTCCACGGTGCTGCTGAACTACACGCTGTCCCTGGACAATGCGGCGCGCGCGCTGCGCGGCGAGGACAGCCACGGCAGCAGCTCCTGGAAGGAACGCTTCGGCGCCGTGGAGACGGCCTTCTGGAGCATGCTGATGTCATTCCTGGTGCTGGTGGTGATGGTGCTGGTCTTCATCCGCATGGAGCGCCACCTGCGCGTGATCAGCCAGCAGCATGGCCAGGCACCGCGCCAGCCCTGAGGCCTTGCGCTATCGTTGCCGCTTTCCTTTCTGCTTGCCGCCTATCCGCATGACACGCGACACCACCACCCCCATCCATCCGCAGTTCCTGGGCCGCATGTCGCCGCGCGCCTTCAGGCCCGAGGCACTGAGCCAGGCCCAGGTCGAGCAGCTGGCCGACGCCGCGCGCTGGGCGCCTTCGGCCAGCAACAAGCAGCCCTGGCACTTTGCCTATGCGCTGCGCGGCGATGCGAACTGGCAGGCCTTCAGCACCATCCCCAACGAGTTCAACCGCCGCTGGTGCCTGGAGGCGGGCGCGCTGATCGTGCTGATGTCCGACCGCCAGGCCTCGCCCGGCAAGCACAGCTTCGACGCGGGCTGCGCCTGGGGCTACCTGGCGCTGGAAGCCCATGCCATGGGCCTGGCCACGCACGCCATGGGCGGCTTCTCGGCCGACGCTGCACGCGAGGTGCTGCGCCTGCCCGAGCACCTGGAGCCCGAGGTGGTGATCGCCGTGGGCTGGCGCGGCGATGCAGCCGCCCTGCCCGACGATCTGCGCGAGCGCGAGGTGCCCACGCCGCGCAAGCCGCTGGCCGAAGTGCTGAGCGCCGGCCCCGTGGCCACGGGCGGCTGACGGCGGGTTCCAAGTCCTACGCCGCTTTGCGGGGATGCCCCGGATGGCCTGCCCAGGCCCCGGGGCTACACTGGCCCACAGGCCTGCGGCGCAGCAGGCGTCCATGACCCCAAGGAGTTGCCATGACACCATCCTCCAGCCCCAACCTCGACAAGCTGCGCAACATCGTCCAGAAGTTCGGCGCCAGCTCCTTCACCACGGACCAGGTGGCCAGCGAATACGACGACGCCCCGGCCACGGCGGAAAGCATCGAGCAGTTCGACGCCCTGCTGCAGCGCCATGCAGCCGTGCTGGGCATCCATTCCGTCCCCGGCAGCGGCGGCCAGGGCCACGGCGCCACCGTCTGGCAGCCGGCCTGAGCGCGCAGGCGGCGCAAAGCACGGCGCAGCTACACTCGCTGCGGCCGGCACGGTGTCGGCGCGCAGTTTCCTTTTGATGTCCTCACTCTCCCCCCATACCTGGCTGCAGCTGTCCGTGGCAGCCAGTGCCTTGCTGGTGCTCGCCTCCATCGGCTGGGTCTGGCACGGCACGCGCGCCCTGCCCGCGGATTCGCGCGATGGCCGCAGCGCCCGGCGCATGGCGGCCCTGTTCGCCCTGGGCGCCCTGGCCTGGCTGGCCTACGGCCTGTACACGGGCTATGCCGCGCTGTGGAAGGCAGACGCGCTGATGCTGTTCGCCCAGCAAGGCGCGCTGCTGCGCCTGCCGCTGCTGATCGGCGGACTGGCCTGGGTGGCCGCGCTGCTGGTCACGCGCGTGCTGCGCATGCTGGGCCGGGCCGGATCGGCATGAGCCGGCGCAGACCCCCACGGCGCTGAG
This sequence comes from Delftia tsuruhatensis NBRC 16741, assembly GCF_001571325.1. GTDB lineage: Bacteria > Pseudomonadota > Gammaproteobacteria > Burkholderiales > Burkholderiaceae_C > Comamonas > Comamonas tsuruhatensis. The sequence goes on along the minus strand of NZ_BCTO01000044.1, from coordinate 48,280 downwards.
CGCTCAGGGCGCCGCCACCTCCTTGGGCAGCACATAGGCACGCACGCTGTCGCCAGCCTTGGTGCCGGTCGAACCATGACCACCCGCCACCACCAGCAGGTACTGGCGCTGGTCCGTGCCCAGGTAGGTCATGGGCGTGGCCTGGCCGCCTGCGGGCAGGCGGTCCTGCCAGAGCTGGCGGCCGCTGTCCACGTCGTAGGCGCGTACATAGTTGTCCAGAGCCCCCGAGTAGAAGGCCACGCCGCCAGCGGTCACCACCGGGCCGCCAATGCCGGGCACGCCCATGCGAAAGCCCAGCGGCAGCGGGCTCAGGTCACGCGGCGTGCCGTTGCGGCGCTGCCAGACGATCTGGCCCGTGCGCAGGTCGGCGCCCGCCACAAAGCCCCAGGGCGGCGCCTGGCAGGGAATGCCCAGCGGCGAGACAAAGGGCTTGAGCCGCACCGCAAACGGTGCGCCGAAATTTTCGTTGAGCGCGGGCAGGCCGTCCTTGGGCGGTCCGCCATCCTGCACCAGCAGCGAGGTATCGTCCGCACGCGGCACCAGGGTGGAGACGAAGGCCAGCCGCGTGGGCGTGGCAAACACCACCTGCCGGCGCGGATCCACGGCCACGCCGCCCCAGTTGAAGACGCCGAAGTTGCCCGGATAGATCAGCGAGCCCTGCTCCGAGGGCGGCGTGAAGCGCCCCTCGTAGCGCAGCCGGTGGAAGGCCAGCCGGCACCACAGCTGCTCGAAGGGCGTGGCACCCCACATGTCGCGTTCGGTCAGGGCCGGGGGATTGAAGCTCAGCTGCGAATGCGGCTGCGTGGGCGCCGTGCGGTCGCCGCGTGCCGCGCCCTGCGGCGCAGCCACCTCGGTAACGGGCAGCAGCGGCTGGCCCGTGCGCCGGTCCAGCACGAACAGCTCGCCCTGCTTGGTGGGCTGCACCAGGGCGGGCACGCTGTGGCCGCCGATCTCCAGGTCGATCAGGCTGGGCTGCGAGGGTACGTCATAGTCCCAGAGATCGTGGTGCACGGTCTGGAACACCCAGCGCACGGCGCCCGTGGCGATGTCCAGAGCCACCACGGAGGACGAATACTGCTCGGCCTCGGCGCTGCGCCGGCCGCCCCATTGGTCGGGCGGCGCATTGCCCATGGGCACGAAGACGAGGCCCAGCGTCTCGTCCACGCTGGAGATGGACCAGCTGTTGGGCGAGCTGGGCACATAGGTCTGCCCTTCGGGCAGCGGCGTGCTGGTCGCTGGCCGCCCCGGGTCCCAGGCCCACAGCAGCGCACCCGAGCGGATGTCGAACGCACGGATCACCCCCGAAGGCTCGCGCGTGGAATGGTTGTCCAGCACCGTGCCGCCCACGATGATGCGGTCGCGCGCCACCACCACCGGCGAGGTCGAGTAGTACGAGCCCGGCTTGCGCTCGGGCATGCCCTGCCAGAGGTCGATCTGGCCCTGGCCGCCCGCCACGTTGCCGCAGGTCTGGCCGTCGGCGGGATTGAGGGCGACCACCTTGCCGTCGGCCGTGGCCATGAAGAGCTTGGCGGTACAGCGGCCATCATCGGAGGAAGGGGCCGGGGAGACCGAGGAAGCCGGATCAGCCTGTACCGCCTGTGCCGCCTGTGCGCCGGCCTTCCTTGCAGCCGGCGCCACCGCCGAATGCGTCTGCCCTGCCGCCGCATCGAACTGCGCGGCCGCCTGCGCCGACTGGTAGGACAGGCCCCGGCAGGTCAGGTGCTGCAGCGCCAGCCCCTTGGGCATGGGCAGGTCGCGCCGCCACAGCTGCTTGCCCGTGGTGGCATCGAGCGCAATCACCGACTGGTGGGGCGTGCACAGGAACAGGCGCTCGCCGATCTTCAGCGGCGTGACCTCGAACGTGGTTTCTTCGGGATCGCCGGGCTTGCCGCGCACATCGCCCGTGCGGAACTCCCAGGCCAATTGCAGCAGCCGCACGTTGTGCGGGCCGATCTGGCGCAGCGGCGAATAGCGCTGGCCCGCTCCGGTGCGGCCGTAGGCATGCCATTCGCCATCGGGCACGGCATCGGTGGCATCGCCCTGCAGCACCGGCGGGCTGCGCAGGCCGCCGGCCTCGGAGGCCACCATGGACATGTTCTGCACGGCCGTGACCTGGCCGTCGGCAGGCAGGTCCGACGCAGCGGCGGCCGCGCCCGCAAACTGGCCCTGGGTTTCATGGGCATCGCGCTGGCGCCCGAAGGACAGGCCCGCAAGAATGGCCGTGCCCAGCACCACCAGCGCCAGCGCCGCATGGGCCGGTGCCAGGCCCCGGTTCTGGCCCATGTCGGGCTCATGGCGCAGCGCACGCACCGACCAGGGCAGCACCAGCAGCAGGCCCATCAACCAGGGCACCCCCAGGCGCCCCGCCAGCGGCCACCAGTCCAACCCTATCTCCCAGACCGCCCACAGCGCGGTGCCCAGCAGCCACAGCGCAAACAGCCACAGCGCCATGGCCGAACGGCGCGCCACGCCCCACCCCACCACCAGCAGCAGCAGGCCGGCGATCACGTAGTAGCCGCTGCCGCCGGCCAGCAGGAGCTGGGCGCCGCCCCAGGACAGCCAGGCCCCGGCTGCCCACAGCAGCAAGGCCATCAACCAACGCCACACCGTCATGCTGCCTCCCTTGATGTCAGCCCGCAGACTCGATGCGCAAAGCCTAGCCCTGCATGCGGGCGCCGCATGCAGGACGAATTCGACTCAGCAAGCGTGCAACGAGAAGGAGGAAGGAAAGGAGGGGCAGGAAGAAGAAAGAACGCGGCGGCGGGCGCGGCGTTGGGCCTGCCTCAGCGGCGTGCGCTCGCAGCCCACAGCTGGCGCAGCTGCTGCAGCTCGGCATCGAAGCGCTCCTGGATGCGGCGCTTTTCCTGGTCCTGCTGCTGGACGAAGCGCTGCTGCTCCTCCTGCGAGGCCGTGTTCTCGTCGAGCTGGCGGCGCAGCGATGCCGGCGCCTTGGCGGGGTCTTTCCTGTAGAACTCCATCTCGGCATTCAGGGCCGTGCGCCGCGTCTGCAGTTCCTGCTGGCGCTGGCGCGCCACGGAGATGACCTGATCGACCTGGGAGATGGCCTCGGCACGCTCGGCATCGTGGGCGGCCTGGTTGGGGTAGCGCGTGATCAACGCCTTGTCGCGCGAGCGCTCCTCGCGCATGCGGCGCTGCTCTGCCTGGTCGCGGCGGCGCTGGGCGTCCAGTTCGGCGCGTTCGTTGTCGGTCAGCGTGGGGCCCACGCGGCGCAGCTCCACGCCGGAGTTGCCCAGCACGCGCTGGTCGCGGTCCACGCATTCGGCAATCGGGCGGTCGGCCGTCAGGCGGCGGCCACGGGCGTCGGTGCATGAATAGATGCCCGGCCCCAGGGGCACATCCTGGGCGAGCACGGCGCAGCCCAGCGTGGCCAAGCCCATGGCACACAGCAAGGATCGTGCATGCATCGCCCGCTTCATCAACCGCTCACCCCTTGTCGTTGACTCCATAACGCTGGCGGTAGGCCAGCACGCGCTCATGGTGGCCGCTGCCTGCGCTGCCACCTTGAATCTCAAGATAAAGCAATAAGTCTGCCAGTTTTGCAATAGTGCAGACCTGCATGCCCAGCTGGTTGCGCACGTACTGCACGGCGCTGTGGGGCACGTCCTGGCCATTTTCCGTGGCCATTTCCTGGCGGTCCAGCGCGATGGCCACGGCATGCGGCGTGGCACCGGCGGCGCGGATGATGGCGATGGACTCGCGCGCGGCCGTGCCGGCGCTCATCACGTCGTCCACGATCAGCACGCGGCCCTTGAGCGGCGCGCCCACCAGGGTGCCGCCCTCGCCGTGGTCCTTGGCTTCCTTGCGGTTGTACGCAAAGGGCTTGTTGATGCCCATGCGGGCCAGCTCCACCGCCACGGTGGCCGCCAGCGGGATACCCTTGTAGGCCGGGCCGAAGATCATGTCGAACTCGATGCCGCTGGCCGCAATGGCTTTTGCATAGAATTCGGCGAGACGGCCCATCTTGCCGCCGTCATCGAACAGGCCGGCATTGAAGAAGTACGGGCTCATGCGCCCGGCCTTGGTCTTGAACTCGCCGAAACGCAGCACCCCTGCGTCAACGGCGAATTGCACAAATTCCTGCGCCAGACGGCCTGCGTCATCGGCCTGCAGATTACTCACCACCATGGATTCATCCTTGTTCAAATTGACCAGCCTCAACCTCAACGGCATCCGCTCGGCCTCGACCAAGGGCGTCGAAGCCTGGATCGAGGCCACTGCGCCGGATTGTATTTGCGTGCAGGAAATCAAGGCCCAGGCCGCCGACATGACCGGACGCTTCGAGCTGCTGGCCGGCCTGCGCGGCCACTTCCACTACGCCGAGAAAAAGGGCTACTCGGGCGTGGGCGTCTACAGCCGCCACGAGCCCAGCGACGTCGTGGTCGGCTTCGGCTCGCACGAATTCGACGCCGAAGGCCGCTACGTGGAGGCGCGCTTCGACACGCCATCGCGCAAGCTGTCCATCATCAGCGCCTACTTTCCCAGCGGCAGCTCCGGCGAACTGCGCCAGACGGCCAAGTTCCGCTTCCTGGCCGAAATGCACGCCCACCTGATGCGCATGAAGGGCGAACGCGAGTTCATCCTCTGCGGCGACATCAACATCGCCCACCAGCAGATCGACCTCAAGAACTGGCGCAGCAACCAGAAAAACAGCGGTTTCACGCCCGAGGAACGCGAGTGGATGACAAAATTGTTGAACAAAACTGAGCCGACTGGCGGCCTGGTGGACGTTTATCGCCTGCTCCAGCCCGACACCACCGACACCTGCTACACATGGTGGAGCAACCGCGGCCAGGCCTACGCCAACAACGTGGGATGGCGCCTGGACTACCACCTGGCCACCCCCGCTACCGCCGCGCTGGCCCGCACCGAGAACATCTACAAGGATGTGAAGTTCTCGGACCATGCGCCGGTGACCATCGGCTACGACATGAAGCTGTGAGACGTTCAAGCAGGGCCTTGGGTCGCGGCGGTTTGACTCGTCGCGCTCTCATACAGACACTGTGCGCATGATCTTTATCTGAGGGTTCCGAGATGAAATCCATTGCTGTCTCCAGCGCCAAGCGGCCAATCCATCTCACGATCAATGCAGATCTGGTGACGCAGGCCAAGGCCTATACCGACAATCTCTCGGCCACCATGGAATCCCTGCTGGCCGAATACGTTGCCAGGCAGGAGGGCGCACAGCGTGAGCGCCAACGGCTTGCCGACGCCTGCGCCAGCGACTGGAACGCGGTCAACATCGCGGTGGGTTCGTTCGCAGACGAGCACTCGACGCTCTAGTGGCGCAATTCGACGTTCATCGCAACAAGGGAGCCTTGCGCGACTCGATTCCCTACGTCGTCGTGGTCCAGTCCTCGCTGTTTGACCGCTACCGCCGTCGCGTCGTGGTTCCACTGGTTCGGCAGAATCTGCTGCCGCACGGCACTCCAACCGTGGGTGCGAGGATGAATCCTGTGTTTGTCATTGAAGGCGTGCCGGTCGTCCTGCATGCCCTGGACATGGTTTCAGTCGCCCTGGATCAATTGGGTGAAGTGGTGGCCTCACTGGAGCATGAAGGCCAAGCCATCGCCGATGCGCTGGACGAATTGCTGACCCGGTCCGGGGGCTGACCCAAGATCGTTTTCAAGGAGGCCAGGGCTTGGGCCCTGCCCTCCTCGGACTTCAGCCCGGGCGCATGCCTCACTCCAGCGCCTTGCCCATGTCCTCCACCACCTTCTTGGCGTCGCCGAAGACCATCATGGTCTTGTCCATGTAGAAAAGCTCATTGTCCAGGCCCGCATAGCCGGCCGCCATGGAGCGCTTGTTGACGATCACCGTCTTGGCCTTGTAGGCCTCCAGGATGGGCATGCCGTAGATGGGGCTGCCCTTGACGTGCGCGGCGGGGTTCACCACGTCGTTGGCGCCCAGGATGATGGCCACGTCGGCCTGGCCGAACTCGCTGTTGATGTCCTCCATCTCGAAGACCTGGTCGTAGGGGACCTCGGCCTCGGCCAGCAGCACGTTCATGTGGCCGGGCATGCGGCCGGCCACCGGGTGGATGGCGTACTTCACCGTCACGCCGCGCTCGGTGAGCTTGTCGGCCAGCTCCTTGACCGCGTGCTGGGCACGCGCCACGGCCAGGCCGTAGCCGGGCACGATGACCACGGTCTCGGCATTGCCCAGGACGAAGGCCGCATCGTCGGCGCTGCCGCTTTTCACGTTGCGCTGCTGCTGGGAGCCTGCCGCCGCGCTGGTGGCCTCGCCGCCGAAGCCGCCCAGGATCACGCTGAAGAACGAGCGGTTCATGGCCTTGCACATGATGTAGCTCAGGATGGCGCCCGAGCTGCCCACCAGCGAACCCGCAATGATCAGCATGCTGTTGTTCAGCGAGAAGCCGATGCCCGCCGCCGCCCAGCCCGAGTAGCTGTTGAGCATGGACACGACCACCGGCATGTCCGCGCCGCCGATGGGAATGATCAGCAGCACGCCCAGCAGCAGTCCCAGGGCGATGACCAGCACGATGTCCATCCAGCTTTGGCTGTGCCAGAAGCCGAAGACGAAGAAGGCTGCTGCCAGCCCCAGCACGGCGTTGAGCGCATGCTGGCCCTTGAACTGCACGGGCGCGCCCTGGAACAGGCGGAACTTGTACTTGCCGCTGAGCTTGCCGAAGGCGATCACCGAGCCCGTGAAGGTCACGGCGCCGATGAAGGCGCCCAGCGCCAGCTCCACGCGGTTGCCGCCCGGGATGGCGCCGCCCTTGGCCGTGATGGCAAAGGCCCAGGGCTCGGCCACGGCGGCCACGGCGATGAACACCGCCGCCAGGCCGATCATGCTGTGCATGAAGGCCACCAGCTCGGGCATCTTGGTCATCTCCACGCGCTGGGCCATGACGGCACCGGCCGTGCCGCCGACCAGCAGGCCCAGCAGCACCCAGCCCAGCCCCAATGCATTGCCGCCGGCCAGCTGCACGATGAGCGCCGCCGTGGTCAGCACGGCGATCACCATGCCGGCCATGCCGAACAGGTTGCCCCGTATGGACGTGGTGGGATGCGACAGCCCCTTGAGCGCCTGGATGAAGCAGACGCTGGCCACCAGGTAGAGCAACGTGACGAGGTTCATGCTCATGACTGGCCCTCCGCCTTGGCATCCTTGCCGTCCTTGGCCGGAGCGCTCTTGCGCTCTTTCTTGCGGAACATCTCCAGCATGCGCCGCGTGACCAGGAAGCCGCCGAACACGTTGACCGCGGCCAGCGCCACGGCCAGCACGCCCACGGTCTTGCCCAGGCCCGTTTCCGTGAGCGCCGCCGCCAGCATGGCGCCGACGATGACGATGGCCGAGATGGCATTGGTCACCGCCATCAGCGGCGTGTGCAGCGCGGGCGTGACGGTCCACACCACGTGGTAGCCCACGTAGATGGCCAGCACGAAGATGATGAGATGGATGATGGTGGGGGATACGGCTTCCATGTCATTTCCTCCGCAGCTGGCCTTCATGGGCCATCAGGCACGCGGCCACGATGTCGTCCTCCATGTCCACATGCAGGGCGCCATCCTTGTTGATGATGAGCTTGAGAAAATCGAGCACATTGCGTGCATACAGGGCCGAGGCATCGGCCGCCACCAGCGCCGCCAGGTTGGTCAGGCCCACGATGGTCACGCCATGCGTGACCACGGTCATGCCGGCCTGGGTCAGCGGGCAGTTGCCGCCGCGCTCTGCCGCCAGGTCCACGATGACGGCGCCGGGCTTCATGGCCTGCACCATCTCGGCCGTGACCAGCACGGGAGCGGGCCGGCCCGGGATCAGCGCCGTGGTGATGACCACGTCGGCCTGGGCCACGCGCTTGGCGACCTCGGCCTTTTGCCGGTCCAGCCAGCTTTGCGGCATGGGGCGGGCGTAGCCGCCCACGCCTTCGGCGGCCTCCTTTTCCTCGGCCGTCTCGTAGGGCACGTCGATGAACTTCGCGCCCAGCGACTCGACCTGCTCGCGCACGCTGGGCCGCACATCGCTGGCCTCGATCACGGCGCCCAGGCGCTTGGCCGTGGCAATGGCCTGCAGGCCGGCCACGCCCACGCCCAGCACCACGACGCGCGCGGCCTTCACCGTGCCGGCCGCCGTCATCAGCATGGGAAAGAAGCGCTGGTACTGGTTGGCCGCAATCATCACGGCCTTGTAGCCGGCGATATTGGCCTGGCTGGACAGCACGTCCATGCTCTGCGCACGCGTGGTGCGCGGAGCCGCCTCCAGCGCATAGGCCGTGATGCCCGCATCGGCCAGGCGCTGCAGGCCTGCGGGCTGGAAGGGGTCCAGCATGCCGACCAGCGTTGCGCCCTTGCGGACCAGGGGCAGCTCATCCTCCGAAGGAATGCGCACCTTGAGCACAAGATCGGCGCCCAGGGCGCCTGCCGCATCGACGATCTCGGCGCCCGCTGCCTCGAACAAGGCATCGGGCACGCTGGCCGCCACTCCCGCTCCCGACTGCACGCGCAGCACATGGCCTTGCGCACGCAGCTTCTTGACGGTCTCGGGGGTCGCGGCCACCCGGGTTTCTCCTGCCATGGTCTCGGCAGGCACGCCAATCAACATACCGGTTCTCCCTCGCGTGATGCCGGTACCCGCCCTGCGCTGCATTGCGCAGGCGGCGGCCCGGCCCATCCTCGAAAAAATCCTTGCGCGCCTGCATGACGGCAGGCTGGCTTGGCGGCACGGCTAGCTTGTATCACGGCCGCGTGGCGGCAGCCACGGGGTCTGCCCGCGAGGATGTCGCCTGTCCGTCACAAGACGTCGGATTGCCGCGAAATGACAGCCACATTAAATGATCGCCATCCACGACCCGGCGCACCGCTGCCGTGTCCCAATGCACCTTTGAGCGACTGCAGCGGCGCAGCCGCGCAGTGCGAAGGAAGGCACCATGGGACTCTTGCAAAGACTGTTCGGACAACACGCGCGCGGCGGCCATCACGGCGGCAATATCGGCGTCCATATCGGCGGGCATCACGCCGGCGGCGCATACCCGCCTGCGGCCGTGGCGGCGGTCTGCCCCGGCTGCCATGCATCGATTGCCTCCAGCTCGCGCTTTTGCCCGCAGTGCGGCGGCGCGGTGCTGCCGCAGGCCTGCAGGAGCTGCAGCGCCAGCCATCCGGCCGGTGCGCGGTTCTGCGGGCAATGCGGCCAACCGACCACCTGACGGCGCAAGCGGAGGCGGCCCTGCGCTGCCATCAGGGGAAGGAGCGGGAATAATGGGCGCTTTCGCCAGAAGCACCCACGCCGCCCATGCTCCAGTACCACACCATCCCCGTCACCGCCTTCCAGCAGAACTGCTCGCTGGTCTGGTGCGACCAGACCATGGAAGCCGCCGTCATCGACCCGGGCGGCGACCTGGAGCAGATCGGCTGGGAGATAGAGCGCCTGGGCCTGGCGCTCAAGGCCATCTGGCTCACGCACGCCCACATAGACCACGCGGGCGGCACGCGCGAGCTGGCCGATGCACAGCAGCTGCCCATCATCGGCCCCCATCCCGGCGACCAGTTCTGGATCGATGCGCTGCCCCAGCAGGGCGCCATGTTCGGCTTCCCGCATTCGGACCCCTTCACGCCCACGCGCTGGCTGCACGATGGCGACACGGTGAGCATCGGCCAGGAGACGCTGCAGGTGCGCCACTGCCCCGGCCATACGCCCGGCCACGTGGTGTTCCATGCGCCGCAGATCGACCGCGCCTTCGTGGGCGACGTGCTGTTCGCGGGCAGCATCGGCCGCACCGACTTTCCCCAGGGCAACCACCAGCAGCTGATCGACAGCATCGTCCAGCGCCTGTGGCCCATGGGCGACCAGACCGTGTTCATCCCGGGCCACGGCCCCGAAAGCAGCTTCGGCCGCGAGCGCAAGAGCAACCCCTACGTGGGCGGGACCTGAGCCTGCAGCTGCCTCAGCCCAGCACCTCGATCCACCGATAGCCCAGACGCACGCTGCCGCCCGCCTGCAGCTTGCGCAGCTCCTCGTTCACGCGCTGGCGCGAGGCGCCCACCACATGCGACAGATCACCCTGCGATATGCGCAGCAGGGTGCGGCCGCCGGGCAGGGGCTGGCCGTTCTCTGCCGCCAGCACCTGCAAGGTGGCCCAGACCCGGGCATGCAGCGTGTCCTCCGAACTGATGAAGATGGTGTCCAGCAGCCCGTTCACGCGCAGGCTCAGCAGGCGCGCCACAGCCAGGCATGCGGGCGCATCGCGCTCCAGGAAGTCCAGCAGCGGCTGGCGCGGCAGGACCAGCACCTCGACATCGCCATCGGCCACCAGGTCCACGGGCACGGGCGCATTGCCCAGCACCGAGCTGATGCCGGTGATCTCCCCGGCCTCCAGCCAGCGCGTCATGCGCTCGGTGCCGCCCACGGTGAAGGCCACGACACGAAAGCGCCCTGACAGCAGCACCAGCGCATGGTCGGCCGCATCGCCGCGCTTTTGCACGAACTGTCCATCGCGGTAGCGGCGCCTGGAGCCTATGGCCCGCAGCCCGCGTGCCGATGCGGCCGGCAATTCGGCCAGCAGGTCCACGCGATAGCGCTCGCTGCGCGCCTGCGCCAAAGAGGTGTTGGGGGAACCGAGCTTGGTGTTCACCCGATCATTGTCCCTTTCGCGGCAATTGGCGCATAGCACCGTCCTTGTAATCGGCCCCATACCCACACGTATGGAGCCCGCCCCATGATCCGCACCACGCTCGCCCTGGTATCCGCCTTCGTGTTCGCCCTGCTCTCGACCCAGGCAGCCCTGGCACAGACGCCCACGCTGCGCATCCAGGACTACCCCGGCATCGGCAATTTCCTGGTGCGCGTGGCCAACGCGCGGGGACTGTGCGAGAAGCACGGCATACGCTGCGAACTGCGCCCCATCCCGCAGGCGCCGCTGGCGCTGCAGACCTTGCTGGCCGGTGACCTCGAAGTGGCGTTTACGCCGCCAGAGGTGCTGCGTCAGGCGGTCAACAAGGGCGCCGACCTCAAGGTGATCGGCAGCGGCGCCAGCGCGCCGACGTTCTTCCTCATGGCCTCGGCGGCCCTGCCCATGGCGCATGCCGGCCAGGGCTATCCCGCCGTGATGCAGGACTTCAAGGGCCGGCGCATCGGCGTGACGGCGCGCGGCAGCGCGGCCGAGTTCCAGCTCGTGAGCCTGCTGCAGGGCGCCGGCATGAAGGCGGACGACGTCACCATCGTCGCCGTGGGCTCGCCCAACACCGCCTTTCCGGCGATTGCGCAAAGGCAGGTCGATGGCCTGATGCTGTTCTCGCCCATGGACGGCTTTTGCGAGGTCAGCCAGGCCTGCCGCATCGTCGTCGATCCGCGCAGGGGCGAGGGTCCGGCCGATGTCGTGGACACCAACGGCGCCGGCGTGCTGCAGGTGGTGCGCGCCGACTTCCTGCGCAAGAACGCCCAGGCCGTGGAGGGCTTGCGCCGCGCCATGAACGAGGCGGCCGACTATGCCCGCGAACCGGCCCATTTCGATGCATTGCTCAAAGTCGCGCAGGACAGCTTCCGCATCAACACGACCGGCGGCGAACGGATCCTGGAAGTGGCGCTGCGCAACGCCATTCCTTCCATGCAGTTTGCGGTGGACCCCAAGGCCCTGCAGCATGCCGCGCGCTACCTGCAGCGCACGGGGCAGATCAGCCGGCTGATCGACACCGCGCCCCTGCTGGCGCAGTGAAGGGGGCGCGCGCCATGACTTCCAATGGATCGCAACTGCCGCCGCAGGCCATTGCCGCCGACGGCCTGCACCTGAGCTTCGACGGCCGCACGCAGGTGCTGGACAACATTGCGCTGCAGGTGGCCGAGGGCGAATTCGTCTCGCTGGTCGGGCCCAGCGGCTGCGGCAAGACCAGCCTGCTCAACCTCTGCGCGGGCCTGGTGGCCCACACCGGCGCCGGCACGCTGCGCGTGCTGGGCGAGGCACCGCGCCTGGGCAGTTCCCGCGTGGGCTACATGCTGGCGCGCGACAGCCTGCTGCCCTGGTGCACGGCGCTGGAGAACGCCGCCTTCGGCGCGCGCGTGCGCGGCGAAGGCACGGCCGACAGCACGGAGCGCGCACTGCGCATGCTGCAGGAGGTGGGCCTGGCCGACCATGCGCAGGCCCTGCCCAAGGCCTTGTCCCACGGCATGCGCCAGCGCACGGCACTGGCGCGCACCTTTGCGCTGGACGCGCAGCTGCTGCTGATGGACGAGCCCTTCGGCGCCCTGGACGCGCAGACCAAGCTGCAGCTGCAGGACCTGCTGCTGCGCCTGTGCCAGCAGCACCGCCACAGCGTGCTGTTCGTGACCCACGACCTGGCCGAGGCCGTGGCCGTCTCCGACCGCGTGGTGGTGATGTCCTCGCGCCCGGGCCGCATCATCGCCGACCTGCCCATAGACCTGCCGCGCCCGCGCTCCATCCGCGACCTGCAGAAGTCGCCGCGCTTCCATGAACTCTATGCGGCCCTGTGGTCGCAGCTTGAATCGGGATGGGTGCACCATGAAGGCTGACCGTCTGCAATGGCTGGCGCTGCATGCGCTGTTCATCTGTCTCGTGCTGGGACTGGCCGAATGGGCCGCCGCGCGCCGCTGGCTGGACCCCACCTTCTTCGGCCAGCCCAGCGGCGTGGCCGCCTATCTCTGGAACCATGCGGGCACGGCCCGGTTCTGGTCCGACCTGGGCTGGACGCTGGCCGCCGTGGGCTGCTCCTTCGTACTGGGCAGCGTGGCCGCCTTCGCCACGGGGCTGGCCTTCGTGCGCTGGCCGGCCATCGAGCGCTTTGCGGAGCCCTACTTCAACGCGCTGAACGTGATGCCGCGCATCGCGCTGGCGCCGCTGTTCATCCTGTGGTTCGGGCTGGGGCTGGGCAGCAAGATCGCCGTGGGCTGCTCGCTGACCTTCTTCATCGTGCTGTCGGCCACGGTGGCAGGCATGCGGGGCGTCAGCCAGGACCACGTCACGCTGTGCCGCACCCTGGGCGCCAGCGCCGCCACCACCTTCTTCGAGGTCACGCTGCCCGGCGCCGTCCCGGTGATCTTCTCGGGCCTGCGCCTGGGATTGATCTATGCCCTGCTGGGCGTGGTGGGCACCGAGATCATCGCCAGCGAAAAGGGCCTGGGCCAGACCCTGGCCTACCTGGGCTCCACCTTCGACATCAATGGCGTCATGGCGCTGCTGCTGGTGCTGGCCCTGCTGGGCGTGGGCATGGTGCGCTTCATTTCCTGGGCCGAGAGGCGGCTGCTGCACTGGCAGTGAGCCCGCCAGCCCTCTCTCCCCACCTTCCTCCCCTTCCATCCGTTCCATCCGTTCCATCCGTTCCATCCGTTCCATCCGTTCCTCCAAGGAGTACCCCATGGCCAATGCCGCCCCCATGCAGCTGTTCGACATCGACGCCCGCTACCACCACATCCGCCCCGTGCCGCGCATGCCCAACTTCGCGGCCTGGATCGAGGGCGTGGACCTGACCCGGCCCCTGTCCCCCGAGGTGCAGGCAGAACTGCGACAGGCCCTGTACGACTTCGAGGTCATCTTCTTCCGGCCCCAGGCCATCACGGCCGAGCAGCATGTGGCGCTGGCGCAGGTGTTCGGCCCGCTGTCCAAGGGCTCGTACTTCGAGCGCAAGAGCGGCATGCCCGACGTGGAGATGATCATCTCCGACAAGGACCGCCCGCCCGCCATAGACAACTGGCACACCGACATCAGCTGGAAGCAGCAGCCGCCGCTGGGCACCGTGATCCAGATCGTGACCACGCCGCCGGCCGGCGGCAACACCTGCTGGACCAGCACCAGCAAGGCCTATGACTGGCTCTCGCCCGGCATGCAGCAGTACCTGGAAGGCCTGCAGGCGGTCCATACCTGGGAGGAATCGGGCTTCCGGGAATACCTGGGCCGCAAGGGCGAGGAGGCGCTGTTCGAGGCGCTGCGCCAGTTCAAGCCCGTGACGCATCCCGTGGTGCGCACCAACCCCGATTCAGGCCGCAAGTGCATCTTCGTCAATGCCGATTTCACGCGCCACATCACGGGGGTGGACCGGCACGAGGCGCGCGGCGTGCTCGCCTTCCTGCTGGACTGGCTGAAGAAGCCGGAGTTCATGGTGCATCATCAATGGGACGCGGGCGGCATCGCCATCTGGGACAACCGCAGCACGCAGCACTATGCTGTGGCCGACTACTGGCCCCACTACCGCGTGAACCAGCGCGTCACCTTCGACACCCCTTCCACCCAATGACAACGAGACACGGAGACAGCTTCATGAGCACGCAAGAGCACCTGCAGTTCTATATCGACGGCCAATGGGTTCCCCCGGCCGTGCCGCGCACGCTGGATGTGATCAATCCGTCCACCGAGGAGGTGGCGGCCCGCATCAGCATGGGCTCGGCCGCCGATGTCGATGCAGCCGTGGCCGCCGCACGCCGCGCGTTCGACGGCTTCTCGCAAACCACGCGCGACGAGCGGCTGGCCCTGCTGGACAAGGTGCTGGCGGTCTACATGCGCCGCATCGACGAGGTGGCGCAGACCATCTCGCTGGAGATGGGCGCGCCGCTGTGGCTGTCGCGCGCGGCCCAGGCCACCGTGGGCGCGGGGCACCTGAAGCAGACCCTGCAGGTGCTCAAGGAATTCGAGTTCGAGAGCGTGCGCGGCACCACCGGCATCGTGCATGAGCCCGTGGGCGTGGTGGGCATGATCACGCCCTGGAACTGGCCCATCAACCAGATCATGTGCAAGGTGGCACCGGCCCTGGCGGCGGGCTGCACCATGGTGCTCAAGCCCTCGGAGATCGCGCCGCTGAACGCCATCCTGGTGGCCGAGATCCTGCACGAAGCGGGCGTGCCGGCCGGCGTGTTCAACCTGGTCAACGGCGACGGCCCCTCGGTGGGCGAGGCCATGTCCGTGCACCCCGGCATCGACATGATGACCTTCACCGGCTCCACGCGCGCGGGCATTGCCGTGGCCAAGGCCTCGGCCGATACCGTCAAGCGCGTGACGCAGGAACTGGGCGGCAAGTCGGCCAACATCGTGCTGGACGATGCCGACATCGAAAAGGCCGTGACCCAGGGCGTGAACGCCTGCTTCACCAACTCCGGTCAGAGCTGCAACGCGCCCACGCGCATGTTCGTGCCGCGCGCCCTGCATGCGCGCGCCGTGGCCGCGGCCAAGGCCGCTGCCGAAGGCATGAAGGTGGGCGATGCACTGGCCGACACGGGCGCCATGCACATGGGCCCCGTGGTCAGCGAGGCGCAGTTCCGCAAGATCCAGGGCCTGATCGAGGCCGGCATCGCCGAAGGCGCCACCCTGGTGGCCGGCGGCACGGGCCGCCCCGAGGGCCTTGCGCGCGGCTACTTCGTGCGGCCCACGGTGTTTGCCGACGTGCGCAACGACATGACCATTGCGCGCGAGGAGATCTTCGGCCCCGTGCTGGTCATCCTGCCCTACGACACGGAGGAGGAGGCCATCGCCCAGGCCAACGACACGCCCTACGGCCTGTCGGGCTATGTGCAGTCCGGCAGCCTGGAGCGCGCACGCCGCGTGGCCTCGCGCCTGCGCACCGGCATGGTCCACCTCAACGGCGCGGGGCCGGACTTCGGCGCGCCGTTCGGTGGCTACAAGCAATCGGGCACGGGCCGGGAATGGGGCGAGCACGGCTTCAAGGAGTACCTTGAAGTGAAGGCCGTGATGGGCTATCAACCCAAGCAAAAAGCCGCCGCCTGAAGGCGGCTGCCTACCCGCGCCGTGCGGCCTCGTAGAGGCCTTCCACGCGCGGGATGTTGCGCTCCAGCTCGCGGATGCGCTCGGGGCCTGCGGGGTGGGTGGACAGGAATTCCAGGCCGCCGCGGTCGCCCGTGGCCTGGCCCATCTTGCGCCACAGCGAGACCGAGGCCTGGGGGTTGTAGCCGGCGCGCGCAGCCAGTTCCAGGCCCACGAGGTCGGCCTCGCTCTCATCGCCCCGGCTGAATTTCAGCGACAGCAGCTGGCCGCCCAGGCGGGCCGCCGCATTGCCCAGGTCGCCCAGGCCCAGCAATTGGGCGCCCAGCGAAATGCCGATGCTGGTGGCCTGGTTCTTGGCCAGCTGCTCGCGCGAGTGCTCGCGCAGCGCATGGGCCATTTCGTGGCCCATGATCATGGCGATCTCGTCGTCGGTCAGCTGCAGCTGGTCGATGATGCCGGTGTAGAAGGCGATCTTGCCGCCCGGCATGCAAAAGGCATTGATCTCCTTGCTGCCGATCAGATTCACCTCCCAGCGCCAGGCATTGGCACGCGGGTTCCATTGGGCGGTGTAGGGGATCAGCCGCCGGGCAATGGCGCGCAGCCGCTGCAGCTGCGGGTTGCTGTCGCCGGCCAGTGCGCCCTGGGCGCGGGCCTTGGCCAGCAGTTGCTGGTACTGGTCGGTGGCGGCGCCTTCCAGCGTCTCGGCCGGCACCAGCTTGCGCAGGCCCGAGGCACCGCCCACCTGCACCTGGGCCGCCACCGGCGCCGTGGCCAAGCCCAGGGCCGCCGCGCTGCCGGCCAGCAAGAAACCGCGACGCGCGCGCCAGGGCGCGCAGGCACAGCCCCAGGCGGACGGGGCACAGGATTCGGAGGAGAGATGGGATGGCTGCTGCATGCCGCCAAGTCTAGCGGCCGTGCATGCCTGCAACATGCGGAGAACAGCGCATCGTGAAGAGCGGCGCCGGCCTACAA
Source organism: Delftia tsuruhatensis NBRC 16741 (assembly GCF_001571325.1). Taxonomy (GTDB): domain Bacteria; phylum Pseudomonadota; class Gammaproteobacteria; order Burkholderiales; family Burkholderiaceae_C; genus Comamonas; species Comamonas tsuruhatensis. Next base: position 31,611 of record NZ_BCTO01000044.1, on the reverse strand, counting down.
AGAGTCACGCCATCTGCGCGGCCATCACGGCCCGCTGCGAGCGCATCTCGGCGCCGATCACCAGCATCAGCCCGGCCAGCACGGCCAGCAGCCCCAGCCACGATTGCAGCGGCTGCCGCTCGCCCACGACCCACACCGCCAGCACGAAGGCCGCCACGGGCTCGATCAGGCTCAGCGTCACGCCCGTGGGGCCGGAGATGCTGCGCAGCCCGATGGAAAACAGCATGTGCGCCAGGCCCGACACCACCACGCCCAGGTAGACCACCACCAGCACGGCCGCCAGGCTCCACTGCGGCAGGCCGCTTTGCACCAGCGCAATCGGCACCGCCATGCAGGCCGCCCCGGTGAAGACATAGAAATTCACCACGCGCGGCGACATGTGGGTGACCAGGCGCTTGTTGATCAGCGCATAGCCCGCGTACGACAGCCCCGCCAGCAGGCACAGGGCCAGGCCGCTCCAGGACAGCGTGGCGCCGCCCCGGGCCATCACCATGGCCGCGCCTCCCGCCACGCTCACCAGCGTGCCGGCCCACCACAGGGCCGACAGGGGCGCGCGCAGCACCAGCGCCTGCATCAACCCGGCCCAGATGGGGCCGCTGCCAATGGCCACGGCCGTGCCCACGGCCACGCCCGTGAGCGTCACGCCCTCGTAGAAGAAGATGCTGTAGCCGCCGATTCCCATGGAAGCCAGCAGAAACCAGGCCGGGCGCAGCCCCAGGTGCACCGGGTTGGGCAGCAGCGGCTGGACGGGTGCCCCGCCCTGCCCGGCCCGCCCGCGCAGCCTCCAATGGGAGACCGCCAGCAGCGCGCCCAGGAACAGGCTGGAAACCGCCAACTGCGCGGCGCCCACCCAGAACGGCGACAGCCCGCCTGCGCCCAGGCTTTGCGCCGTGCCCGTCGTGCCCCACAGCACGGCAGCCACCGAAACGAAGGCGATGCCGACGGCGGAGGAAGAAGCGGAAGAATTGCGAACCATGGCGCCATGTTGCGCCTGGCGCGGCCGGGCATTTGTCGAGAAACGCTCGTAGTCCGCAAGACTGTGAACGGGCTAGCCGCGCAGTTGCCGCGCCGTCACGCCCCGGTCGCGCCGCAGCGCATAGGCCAGCGCGCTGGCCGAGGCATAGCCGCAGCGCAGCGCCGTGGCCTCCAGGGGCAGGCCCCGCGCCAGCCCGCGCTCGGCCGCATCCAGGCGCAGGCCGCGCAGCCAGGCCTGGGGCGGCTGGCCCGCCAGCTCCACGAAGCGCGCGTGAAAGCGCTGGGCGCTCATATGGCACAGGGCGGCCAGCCGGGCCGTGGACCAGTCCTCGTGCAATGCGGCCTGTACGCTCGTGGTCAGTTGCTGCAGGTCCAGCCCCCGGCGCGCCAGCAGGCCGGGCGCCTGCAGCACCTGGGCCAGCTGCTCTGTGGCCGGGCCTTCCGACTCCCGGCCGCGCAGGGCGGGCGGCACGGAAAAGCGCCGCATCCGGTCCAGCCCCGGGCCGCTGGGCGCATCGATGACGAACACGCGCGAGCGCGGCGCCGCCAGGTAGCCGTGGTCCACGCCGGCGGGGATGAGCATGCCGCTGACGGCGTCCACAAAGGCGCTGCGCCCGCCCACCTCCAGCTCCATGCGGCCCTGCAGGGCATAGAGGATTTGCGCATGGCCGTGGGCATGGGCCTGGTGCTCGCCGCTGTAGCTGCGCACCGAGCTGTGCGGCGCGAAGGCGGTATCGGTGGCATCGGCCGCGCCGTCTTGCGCGGCGGCATCGCTGTGGAGGGAAGAGAGGGTGTAGGCCATGGCGGCATCCTGTGCCCGCGATGGTAGCGCGCGCCAGTCCGCGCCACCATGGGCCCGATAATGGCCGCAGCCTGCCGCAGCCCAACATGACCGAGCCGTCCACCACCACCTCCTCCGCCCCTTCCACCCCCACTGAAGCGCCCCGCCGCAGTTGGGCCCAGACCCTGCGCGTCTATGCCGAGCCGGCCAGCCTGCGCATGCTGGCCCTGGGTTTTTCGGCAGGCCTGCCGCTGCTGCTGGTGCTGGGCACGTTGTCGTTCTGGCTGCGCGAGGCCGGCGTGGACCGCACCACCATCGGCTACCTGAGCTGGGTGGGCCTGGCCTATGCCTTCAAGTGGGTCTGGTCGCCGCTGGTGGACCGCATGCCGCTGCCGCTGCTCACGCGCTGGCTGGGGCGGCGGCGCGGCTGGCTGCTGTTCGCGCAGATGCTCATCGTCGCCGGGCTGTGCGGCATGGCGTTCAATGATCCGCGCGTCTCGCTCACGCCGCTGGTGTGGTGCGCGCTGGCCGTGGCCTTCGGCTCGGCCACGCAGGACATTGCGCTGGATGCCTACCGCATCGAATCGGCCGATACCGAGCGCCAGGCCGCGCTGGCCGCCACCTACCAGACCGGCTACCGGCTGGCCATGATCTGGGCCGGCGCCGGCGTGCTGTGGCTGGCCGCCCGCGCCGAGGTGGCGGGCATGGCGGGCTACCAGAGCGGCGCCTGGCAGGTGGCCTACCTGGCCATGGCCGCCTCCATGGCCGTGGGCATGCTGACCGTGCTGCTCTCGCCGGAACCGGTGCCGCGCCCGCTGGCGCCTGCCCGCAACGCGGCCGAGTGGCTGCGCGGCGCGCTGGTCGAGCCCTTCGCCGACTTCCTGGGCCGCTACCGCTGGCAGGCGCTGCTGGTGCTGGGCCTGATCGCCATCTACCGCATCAGCGACGTGGTCATGGGCATCATGGCCAACCCCTTCTACGTGGACATGGGTTTCACCAAGGACGAGGTGGCCGCCGTGACCAAGGTGTACGGCGTGATCATGACGCTGGCGGGCGCCTTCCTGGGCGGGGCGCTGGCCATGCGCTGGGGCGTGATGCGCGTGCTGATGCTGGGCGCCGCGCTGTCGGCCGCCACCAACCTGCTGTTCGCCTGGCTGGCCACGCGCGGCCATGACGTGAATGCGCTGGTCTGGGTGGTGAGCGCGGACAACCTGGCCGGCGGCATCGCCTCGGCGGCCTTCATCGCCTACCTGTCAGGGCTGACCAATGTGCAGTACTCGGCCACGCAGTACGCGCTGTTCAGCTCCATGATGCTGCTGGCGCCCAAGTGGCTGGCCGGCTTCTCGGGCGCCTTTGTCGATGCGCATGGCTACGTGAGCTTCTTCCAGGCCACGGCCCTGCTGGGCCTGCCCGTGCTGGTGCTGATCGCGCTGGCCTCGCGCGTGCATGCGGTGCGGCCCGCGCAACGCGGCAGTTGAGCGGCTGGCCGCAGGCTGCGCTGTTTTACCGAACTTTACGCAAGCGACAAGCACGGCTGACGGGGCGCTGCGAGCATCGTCGCAATACGACGCCAGGCCCCAGCATGAATACACTGCCCTCCATGAGTACGCACCATCTTCTGATGATCGAAGACGACACCCGCCTCGCGCAGATGGTGGGTGACTACCTGGGCAACAACGGCCTGCAGGTCACGCACATGGGCGACGCCCGCAGCGGCCTGGAGCAGCTGCAGCCCGCCGACGGCGTGGCCGGCGCCGACCTGCCCGACCTCGTCATCCTCGACCTCATGCTGCCCGACATGGACGGCCTGGAGGTCTGCCGGCGCATCCGCGCCCTGCCCGGCCCCGCAGCCCAGGTGCCGGTGCTGATGCTCACGGCCAAGGGCGACCCCATGGACCGCATCATCGGCCTGGAGATCGGCGCCGACGACTACCTGCCCAAGCCCTTCGAGCCGCGCGAGCTGCTGGCGCGCATCCGCGCCATCCTGCGCCGGCGCGGCGGCGGCGGCGAGGGCTCGGCCGCAGGCCAGCCGGCCACGGCGCTGCGCTTCGGTAGCCTGGAGATCGACCGCGACGCGCGCAGCGTCACCGTGGCGGGCCAGCCCTGCGAGCTGACCTCCTACCAGTTCGACCTGCTGGTCACGCTGGCCGAGCGCGCGGGCCGCGTGCTCACGCGCGACCAGATCATGGAGGCCGTGCGAGGCCGCGAGCTGGAGGCCTTCGACCGCTCCATCGACGTGCACATGGGCCGCATCCGCGCCGCCATCGAGGCCGACCCCAAGGCGCCCAAGCGCATCCTGACGGTGCGCGGCGTGGGCTACGTCTTCGCCAAACAACAAGACTAGCCAAGCGAATGAAGCTGCTGTCCCTCTTCTCCCAGCGCCTGTACCTGCGCATCTGGCTGGCCGTGGTCGGCGGCGTGGCCGTGCTCACGCTGACGGTGGCCTGGGCCTGGCAGATCGCGGCCGAGCAGAACGCGCAGAACGTGCAAAGCGCCAGTTCGCCGCCCTCGCGCGACGTGGCCATGCGCGACGGCCAGGGCAACGTGATCGCCCAGGGCCGTGCGCGGCGCCTGCCCGGCCCGCCCGAGGAGGGCCTGCGCTTCGAGATCGAAGGCACGGACGGCCAGACCTACATGCTGCACATGGCGCCGCGCCCGCCGCGCGGCGACCGCCCGCCGCACGACGGTGCAGCCGCCTTCTGGCTGCGCCCGCCCTTCGGCTTCCTTTGGCTGCTGGGACTGGTGGGCGTGGCCGTGGCCGTGGGCGTGTTCCCCATCATCCGCCGCCTGCTCAAGCGGCTGGAGAACCTGCAGCGCGGCGTCAAGCGCTTTGGCGAGGGCGACCTGTCGGTGCGCGTGCCCGAGCACGGCAGCGACGAGGTGGCCGACCTGGCCCACCAGTTCAACGCCGCCGCCGCGCGCATCGAGACCCTGGTGACCTCGCACAAATCGCTGCTGGCCAATGCCTCGCACGAGCTGCGCTCGCCGCTGACGCGCATCCGCATGGGCCTGGAATTCATGGGCGACGACCCGGCCAGCGCCCGCGCGCGCGCCGAGATCCAGCGCAACATCAGCGAGCTGGACCAGCTGGTGGACGAGATCCTGCTGGCCAGCCGGCTGGAGACCTATGAGGGCGACGTGGGCACGATCGAGCCCGTGGACCTGATCGGCCTGGCCGCCGAGGAATGCGCGCGCGTGGATGCCGATCTGGACCTGCAGTCCACCGACGCGCTGGAAGTGCCCGGCATCTCCAAGCTGCTGCGCCGTGCCGTGCGCAACCTGCTGGAGAACGCGCGCCGCTACAGCCAGGGCGCCATCACGCTGGAGCTTGCGCGCCAGGACGCCATGGCCGAGATCCGCGTCTGCGACCATGGCCCCGGCGTGGCGCCGGCCCACCGCGAGCGCATCTTCGAGAAGTTCTTCCGCCTGCCCGGCGCCAGCGAGCGCTCGGGCGGCGTGGGCCTGGGCCTGGCCCTGGTGCGCTCCATCGCCCAGCGCCACGGCGGCAGCGTGCACTGCGAAGGCCGCGCCGACGGCCAGCCGGGCGCCTGCTTCGTGCTGCGGCTGCCGCTGGCCTGAGCTGCCGCCTGCGGCTCAGCCGCGCCGGTGCTGCCACTCCACACGTTCCACCAGATCCCTGAGCAGGTCGAAATGCCAGCGGGTGCGCTTGAGCAGGCGGCCGTAGCGCGAGCGGGGGAAGCGGTAGGCGCCATCGGCCAGTTCGATGGCGCAGGACGCCAGGTGCCACTGCTGCTCGAACGCCTGGTGGCTGTCCGGCGGGTCGGCGCGCATGCGGCGTATGTGCGCCAGCGCCAGCTCCACCGCGCATTCCACGTCGAACTGGCGGGCCTTGCGGTCGGGCTTTTTGCCACAGACCTCGGCCAGGGTGACCAGCCGCCCCTCGATGACGACCAGACAGACATGCATGGCCTGCCACGCGCTGGGCCAGTCGGAAGGCCTTGCGGCTTGCGACCGCTTGGGCAAAGGCTGCGCCTGCACTGCCGCGCCGGCAGTGTTTTTGCGGGATGTCATGGGGTCAGCCCTCCTGTCGGAAAAGGCCGGACAAGGTGAATACGTTCATGGCTGCAGCTCCTGGTTGAGACTGAAGAACCACGCGCTGCGTTTCTACGCACAACGGGTGGAGTGTGGCGGTTAGAAACATGGAACCAGCCATGCGGACATCCTTACGGGTAGCCCCCACCACACCCCATAACTTGCGGACGTGCGCAAGCGCACATCCTGAAATTGGGTATGACAAAGCCCCGCTTTACGGTGGGGGCTGCACGCTGGTTCAAAGGTGTTTCTACGCACCGGGCCTTTCGGCTTGCGGGCAGTTTAACGGGGCCAGGGCCGGCCGGCCAGCCGAGCCCTCAATCCCGGCCCAGGTGCTCGCACAGAAAGTCGATGAACACGCGGGTCTTGCGCGGCAGGTGGCTGCTGTCGGGAAAGACCACGCTGATGGGCTGGGGCGGCAGGGCGTGGTCCGGCAGCACGCGCTGCAGCACGCCGCCGGCCAGGTCGTCCTCCACAAACCACGCAGGCAGCACCGCCACACCCAGCGAGGACCGGGCCAGGGCGCGGATGGCGGTGGAGGAGTTGGATTGGTGGGCCGCCCGGCCCACCACGTCCACGCCCTGGCCGCCGGCAGTGCGCAGCGTCCAGGCCGTGGGATGGGCGAGGTTGCTGTTGGCAATCCAGGGCAGGTCTGCCAGGTCTTCGGGCCTGCGCACGGGATGGCTGCGCAGGAAGGCGGCCGAGGCCACCAGCACGATGTCGTAGCCGGCCAGCCTGCGGCTTTTGAAGCTGGAGTCCGCCAGGTGGCCCAGGCGCACGACCAGGTCCAGCTTTTCGGCCACCAGGTCGCTCAGTGAAGAGTTGACGTCATAGGCCACCGAGATGCCCGGGTAGCGCTCCAGGAAGGCCGGGATCAGCGGAAGAATGTACTTCTCCCCGTATTCGCTGGTGGTGCTGATGCGCAGCCGGCCCGCGATGCGGTTGCCGCTGTGCATGGCGTTGTCGAAGGCGCTGCCCACGTCGCGGACGATGCCCTTGAACTCGTCGTAGAACTCCCGCCCGGTTTCCGTCAGGGCGATGCTGCGGGTGTTGCGCACCAGCAGGGCCACCGACAGCGCCTCTTCCAGCGATTTCACGTGCAGGCTGGCCATGGCCTTGCTGATGCCCAGGAAGTCCGCCGCCCTGGTGTACGAGCCGAAATCCACCACGGCCAGAAACGTCTGCGCGCGGTGCAGCAGCGTGTGCATGGCCGTGCTTGTGGGGGTCATTGTTCAATCCAGTCAAACAAAGAGTCCAGCATAGCCCCATCGACGTGGCCGCCCGCGCTCTTTAGTCTTGCCCCTCCAGAAAGCGCAAGATGACATACCGATACCGCCTGGCCACCGTTTTCCTGATGGGTTTCTTCGTCGACTGCATCAACATCTTCATGCCCGCCGTCGCGCTGCCCACGATTGCGGCCGAGTTCCATGTGGGCATCTCGGCCGGGGCCTGGGTGGCCAATGCCTACATGCTGGGATTGACGCTGGCCATTCCCCTCGCCCCCTGGCTGGCCGACCGCTGGGGCGCGCGCGGGCTGATGGCGGGCTCCATGCTGGCCTTCGCCCTGGCCGCCTGGGCCTGCGGCGAGGCGGGCAGCTTCGGCCAGCTGGTGGGCTGGCGATTCATCCAGGGCATGGCGGGCGGCCTGGTGATTCCCGTGGGCCAGGCCCTGGCCTTCAACCGGTTCCAGGGACCGGAGCGCGCGCGTGTCTCCACGCTGGTCATGGCCGTGGCGCTGATCGCACCGGCCCTCTCGCCCTGGCTGGGCGGGATGATCGTGGACCACGGCTCCTGGCGCTGGGTGTTCCATTCCAATATTGCGCTGGCCCTGGCCGCCGCAGGCCTGGCCTGGCTGTGGGTGCGCGATGCACCGGCCACGGCCCGGCAGCGGCCCGACCTCAGGGGCCTGGTGCTGGTCAGCGCCGCGCTGGCCGCCTGGCTGCTGGGCATGTCGCTCTATGGCGCAGGCCAAGGCTCGGGCCAGGGCCTGGCGCTGGCCTGGCTGGGCATGGCGGCGGGCCTGGCCTTCACGGTGCTGTATGCCATCCATGCCCGCAAGACGGCCCACCCCATTGTGGAACTGCAACTGCTCAAAAGCCCGCGCCTGCGCATGTCGGTGGCCGTCTACCACGCCATTCCCGGCGTGTTCACGGGCGTGAACCTGCTCAACATCTTCTACCTGCAGGACATGCTGCACCTGAGCGCGCAGGCCACAGGCCGATTCATGATGGTCTACGCAGGCGGCGCCCTGGTGTCCATGCTGGTGGGCGGCCGGCTGTACAACCGCGCGGGCGCACGGCCCTTGTTCATCGCCAGCATGGTGCTGCACAGCCTGGGCATTGCGGCGCTGGCCGCCGTGGCGGCCCCTGCCGACACCTGGCTGCTGGTGGCCGCCTACGGGCTGATGGGCCTGGGCGGCGGCCTGGGTGCCAATACCGCGCAGACGACGGCGCTGCTGGACTTCGATGGCCGGCAGACGCAGCAGGCCAGCGTGATCTGGAACATCAACCGGCAGATGGCCTTCAGCGTGGGCGCCGCGTTCTTCCTGATGGTTTTCAACATGCTCGCCACCCGCCTGGACGCAGGCCGGGCCTATCACATGACGTTTCTGATCGCGTCGCTGGCAGGGCTTGTGCCCCTGCTGCACCTGCGATCGCTGCACACCCCCGAGGACCACCATGCAAGACAACAAGCCCATCGACCGTGACATTGACATCGGCATCGCCGAACGCAGCATCCACCAGGTGCATGAGCTGATCCACACCGTCTTCACCCAACCAGCGGGTGCACAGGAGGCGCTGCAGGCGCTGATGCCGCAGTTCAGCCCGGAGTTCAGCATGGTGACCACCATGGGCAGGCTCGTCGGCCTGGACGATGTGGAACAGATGTTCCGGCGCGCGGCCGGCCAGCGGCCAGGGCTGGAGATATGCGTCTGCGACATGCAGCCCGTATGGCGGGACACGGCCGGCCTGGCCATGCGCTATCTGGAAACCCATCGCCTGGACGGCGTGGAGACCTCGCGCCGATCAGTCGTGATCCTCAAACGTGCGGGCCAAGGGGTGCTGTGGCACTACCTGCATGAGACGGCAATGGGCTGATGGCCCAGTCCGCGCTCGCCGCTCAGCCCCGCAGGTAGCGGTCGGCGATGCTGCCGGGCACGTAGAGGCCGCGCTCCAGATAGAAGTCCAGCTTCTTGCGGTCGGGGGCGCGCAGCTTGATCAGCGGCACGGGCGCCTGTTCGGCGCGCGAGAACATCAGGCGGATCTTGAGCGGGGTGCGGCCCCAGTTACCCTGCACGTGCAGGAAGAAGGGTCCGTCCTCGGCCTTGGCCAGCCGCAGCCGGTAGCTGCCACCGGCGCGCAGCACGCGCTGCATGGCCAGGTGCATGCTCAGGTAGGCGGGCATGTCGATGCCCTGGCGCAGTTGTTCGTAATCGCCGGCCTGCTGGAGCTGGGCGATATAGGCCTCGCCCGTCTGCGGCAGGACCTGCTCCACGTATTCCTTGTGCAGGGCCGCGATGAAGGCGCTGCCCGGGGGCGCGGCCATGAGCCAGTTCTCGACCACGGGCACCTGCGGGTCGCGGGTGTAGCGCTCCAGGTAGTAGGCGACGAGGTCGGCGCCGCTGCGCTGCTGCTGCTCCAGCAGCCAGTCCAGCGGCTCGGTGAGGATGGTGCTGGCGTCCAGCCAGATGCCGCCATGGCGGTGCAGCAATTCCAGCCGCAGCCAGTCCGAGCGCTTGGCCACGGGCAGCTGCTGCAGGTTGCCGGGCAGTTGCGGCACGTATTGCGGCAGTTGCGCGTCGTTGAGGATGCGCAGGCTGTAGCCGGGGTTCAGGCGGGCCCAGTTGTCAAAGCAGCGCTGTATGAGCAGCGGCACCGAGTCGCCGTTCCAATAGGCCCAGATGATGCGGGGTATGGGCGTGGAGACGGGCACGGGCGCCGCAGGCCCGATGTCGTGGCTGCGGAAGTCAGGCGCGGGGCCCTGCTCCAGGCGGCGTGCGAAGGTGGCGTAGAAGCGGCGCATGCCGGCCGCCAGCCACAGCTCGCCCCGGGTTTTCAGTTTCAGGGCGCTCATGCAGGGGCTCCTTGCTGGCGTGCCCACTGCTCCCAGCGGCGCAGCTTCCAGGCGCGCAGCACCCAGCCCCTGCGCACATAGGCCTGGCGCAGGGCCGGCAGGGACAGCGGGGAGATGCGGCCGAAGTCCGCCAGGAACTGCTGCGCCAGTGCCTGCCGCTGCGCAGGCGGCATGTCCCGCTGCCGGTCGAGAAAGCGCAGGGCGCCGATGAGGTTGCGCGCAGCCTGGTGCGCCCAGGCGAAGTGCAGGCGCCCGTCGTTGCGCAGCGCATCATCCTCCAGGGCTTGCACGGCCTGCGCCAGCGGCCACAGGGCGGCGGACTGGTCTGCGGCCTTGGCAGGCGTCATGGACGCAAGGATGGAGTTGGCACGCTGCCGGTAGGCCACCCAGGGCTGGGGGTGGTAGTAGAAGCTGCTGCAGCGCAGCGCCATCTGCGGCATGGTCATCATGTCTTCGAAATAGCGGCCTGCAGGAAAGCGCAGGCCGGCATCCCACAGGCTGCGGCGCGAGATCTTGGACCAGGCATGCAGCTGGCCCGTGCGCAGCAGGCCGGCCAGCAGGGCGCCCCGGTCCTGCGAGCGCTGCAGCGTAGGACCCTGGAAGCTGTGCCGGTGCGCCTCGCCGCGCAGGCGGTGCTTGAGGCGCGGGGCCTCGCGCCAGACGGAGAAGTCGCAGAGCACGGCATCGGGCGCATGTTGTTTCACGATGGCCGACAGCCCGGCAATCGCGCCGGGTAGCAGCTTGTCGTCGGAGTCCAAAAACCACAGGTAGTCGCCCGTGGCCGCCTCGATCATGGTGTTGCGTGCCGCGCTCAGGCCGGCGTTGCGCTCGTGCTGCATGAGCTGCAGGCGGCCGGGCCAGCGCTGGTCCAGCTGCTGCATCAGGGCCCAGGAGCCATCGGTGGAGCAGTCATCCAGCACCAGCACCTGCACGCCGGCATCGGCCTGGTCCATGACGGACTGCAGGCATTCCTCCAAGTAGGGCACCACGTTATAGACGGGCACCAGGATGCTGAGCCAGGTCACGGACGCTCCCCCTGCAGCAGGCGGGCGAACAGGTCTTCGTACTGGCCGGTCATGCGCTGCAGGCTGTAGTGCGACAGGGCTTCCTGCCGCGCGGTGGCGGCCATGCGCACGGCGGCCTCGTCATCCTGCAGCGCCTGCTGCAGGGCGTCGGCCAGCGATTCAGGGTCGGCGTGCGCGGCCAGCAGGCCGTTGTCGCCGGGCCGCACCACTTCCTGCACGCCCACCACGCGGCTGCCCACCACCACGCAGCCCGCCGCCATGCCTTCCAGCAGGGACAGGGGCATGCCTTCGTAGTGCGTGGACAGCACGCAGACGCGGTGCGCGCGCAGCAGGCCGGGCACGTCGTTGCACATGCCGATGAATTGCACCTGGTCCTGCAGGCCCAGTTCGGCGCTGAGCCGCTGCGCCGCCTGCTGGGCGCGCGCCTTGCCGCCGCCGGCCAGGGTCAGCGTGGGCTTGAGGCCGCGCTGGCGCAGCACGGCCAGCGCGCGCAGCAAGGTGGCATGGTCCTTTTGCCGCGCAAAGCGCGCGGCCATGACGATGTCCGGGCGGCGCTGCAGCAAGGGGGGCGGCTCCTGCAGATAGGGCTCGGGCCGGATGCCGTTGCTGATGGCCATGAGCTTGGCCGCAGGAAATCCACGGTCCTGCAGGCTCTGGCGCACGCCTTCGGAGCAGCCGACGATGGCGGCCGTGCGCTCGGTCAGCCACAGGGCCTGCGCCAGCCGCCAGCGCGTGTAGCGCTCGCGCGAGTTGTGTTCCACATGCACCAGGCAGGGCACGCCGGCCCACAGCGCGGCAAAGCGGCCCCACAGGTGGTCGCTGAACCCATGGGCGACCACGATGTCCGGCCGGAAGTCCAGGCAGATGCGGCGCAGCTGCCAGACGGTGGCGGCATGGGACCAGCCGGCCACCACGTCGACATCGATGCCGCCGTCGCGCAGCTTCTGCACGCGTTCATCGGAGGTATTGCGCTTGCGCCGCAGCACCAGCCGGGCGTCGAAGCGGCCCGACGCGCGGTGCGCCGACACCAGATCCACCGCCACCTGGGTGGCACCCGAGAAGCCGCCCGTCACGAAGTGCAGCACCCGGGGCCGGGCGGTGGTGGCGCGCTCCGTCACCGCACGGCTCCGCTGGCCCTTTCCAGGCCATGCAGCGATGACCACAGGGCCACCACGAGGAAGACGAAGAAGACGATGCCGCTGTTGTGCACGAAAAATTGCTGTGACATGCCGAACGCCAGGTACATGGCTGGCATCAGGCTGCCCAGGATACGCAGCAGCAGGGCCTCGCGCCAGGGGGTGCTGTCCGCAGGCCACAGCGCCATGCGCCGCCGCGAGGGCCAGAACAGCCACAGCAGCGAGATGAACAGTGCCGCCTGCAGCAGCACGCCCGGCACGCCGAGCTTGACCCAGATGTCCAGGAAGTCGTTGTGGATGAAGTTGTATTCGCGGATGGAGCGTCCATAGTCACCCGCGTCCACGCGCCGGTGCATCTCGTCCACATAGCCCTGCATGCCCCAGCCCAGCAGGGGCTTCTCGCCGATCATCTGCACGGCCAGCCGGTACTGCTCCAGCCGGGTGCCCAGCGAGGTGTCGGAGTTGCCGGCATGAAGGTAGTTGCTCACATCCAGGTAGACCTCGTCGACGCGCTCGCTGACGCGGGGTATGAAGGCCATCACGGTGGCCAGCGCCACCACGATTGCAGCGCAGCCCAGCAACAGGCGCCCGAAGTACTGCGGGCGGTACATGCGCACCAGCACCATCAGCATGAGGAACATCGGCAGCAGCGCCAGCCAGCCCCCCCGCGAGCCCGACAGCAGCGAAGCCAGCGCACCCATTGCAGCGGCCGCCAGCACCAGCAGGCGCCACAGCAGGGAGCGCTGGTGCCAGAAGGACATGGCATAGATGCAGGAGAAGCAGCCCAGCAGCAAGGCCATGTTGCCCCACTGGATGGCATTGGTGTAGCCCGTGGCCCGCTCCATGCCCAGCACGCAGACCTGCCACAGGGCCATGAAGCCCGCGCCTGCGCTGCCCAGCGGTATGCCCCACAGGAAGATCCGCGCCGTGGGCGGGTAGCACATGGCGAACAGCAGGCTGACCGCGCCCAGGATGAATTTCACGGGGCGGTCGAACTGCCCGGTGCCCCCGTCCAGCACGGACAGGTGGTACCACATCACCGCCATGCCCATGAACAGTGCCACCAGCAGCCAGGTGCCAGGCGACTGCCTGTACCGGACCCAGCGGGGCAGAAAACACAGGGCGCCCAGGGCCATGAGGCCCGCGCCATAGGAATAGCCCGAACGCAGCCACAAGGCCAGTCCGGGCACCAGAACAGCGGCCAGGGTCGTGAGGAGCCCTGGCAGCTTCGACTTGTCAAATCTCATCAAGACCGCGACTTTCTGCCCCAAAATGCGGGCATTCCGCTTTCCATCCGCTATGAAAAAAATTCCTGCGGTCTTATTTAGGCTGCTCCATCGCTGGGCAGCCCCTTCCAAAATCGGCGCAGATTACACCATGCCCGCGCCGTTGCAGCTGCCCCCATCGCCCCCGGCAGCCGATGGTCTTGCAGCGGACATCCCGAAGACGATCTGGACGTACTGGAACCAGTCCGGCCTGGACCCTTTCGTCCAGCAGTGCGTGGACAGCTGGCGGCGGCAATGCCCGGATCACCAGGTCATCGTCGTGACACCAGAGAGCCTGGGCCAGTACGTGGCCTGCGGCGACCTTCCCGCGGCGTTTGCCGAACTCCACCCCACCAAGCAATCGGACTGGCTGCGCCTGTATCTGGTGGCGCACCACGGCGGCTACTGGTTCGATGCCACCACGCTGCTGACCGCGCCGCTGGACTGGATGGGCGCCGGCGCAGGCGCTGCCGAGCTGGCCGGCTTCTACCTTGAGGGCTTCACCAGGGACAGGCGCTACCCCGTGATCGAAAGCTGGTCATTCTGCGCTCCGGCCGGCTCGCGCTTTGTATCGGAATGGCAAAAGGAGTTTCACCAGGCGCTGATCGTGGAGGGCCCTGCGGCCTACCTGCAGCGCCTGCAGTCGCGGCCCGACGCCGCCGAGGTGCTGCAGGGCATCCCCGATCCAAATTACCTTCTGATCCATGTGACGGCCCAGCAGGTGATGCGCCGGCTGCCCGATGCCCGGCTCACGCTGTTCAAGGCCGAGGACACCGCCTTCTTCTACCACCGCGCCCTGCGCTGGAAGTGGTACCTGCTCTACCCCCAGCTGTGCCTGGCGAAGGCGCCGCAGGTGGCGGCGCCCATCGTCAAGTTGCGCGGCGGGGAACGGCGCCATTTCACGGACATGCTGGCTTTGCACGGAGGTGCTGCACCAGACAGCATCTGGAGCCGCGCGCTTTCGGCGCGCTGAGACACGCAAAGCGGGCCGAGGCCCGCTTTGCTCAATGCCCGCCTGCGAAGACTTCGCCGGCTTTCAAGCGGTACAGCGTGCCGCAGTAGGGGCACTTGGCCTCGCCGGTGTGGGCCACGTCCAGGTAGACCTTGGGATGGCTGTTCCACAGCTTCATGTCGGCCTTGGGGCTGGGGCAGAACACGCCGCCCTGGGCGTTGAGGTCCTTGGCCGCCAGTTCGACGGTGGCATTCGTTGTCATGCTTGCTTATCTCTTTCGTGGGTATCTGTCATTTTCATCGCCGGGCCGCCCCAAGATGAAAAGCACCCCCTCGGGGGGCAGTGGACCTTGCAAAGCAAGGGTAGCGTGGGGGGTCATTTTTTTCAGACCCGAGTCAGCCAATGGGCGTACTTGGGGTTGCGGCCGTTGACGATGTCAAAGAAGGCCTGCTGGATCTTTTCGGTGAGGGGGCCGCGGCTGCCCGCGCCGATCTCGATGCGGTCCACCTCGCGGATGGGCGTGACTTCGGCGGCCGTGCCGGTGAAGAAGACTTCATCGGCGATGTACAGCTCGTCGCGCGTGATGCGCTTTTGCACCACCTCCAGGCCGAGGTCCTTGCAGATGTGCATCACGGTATTGCGCGTGATGCCGTTGAGCGCGCCGGCCGACAGGTCGGGCGTGTAGACCACGCCGTCCTTGATGACGAAGATGTTCTCGCCCGAGCCTTCGGAGACGAAGCCCGAGGCGTCCAGCAGGATGGCCTCGTCGTAGCCGTCGTCCAGCGCCTCGGTGTTGGCCAGGATGGAGTTGGTGTAGTTGCTCACCGCCTTGGCCTGGCTCATGGTGATGTTCACATGGTGGCGCGTGAAGCTGGAGATCTTCACGCGGATGCCGCGCTGCATGCCTTCCTCGCCCAGGTAGGCGCCCCAGGCCCAGGCAGCCACCATCAGGTGGATGGTGTTGCCCTTGGGCGAGACGCCCAGCTTGCGGTCGCCGATCCAGGTCAGCGGGCGCAGGTAGCACGATTCCAGCTGGTTGGCACGCACGACCTCCACCTGGGCCTGGTTCACCGCTTCCTGGGTGAACGGGATCTGCATGCGCAGGATCTTGGCGCTGTTGAACAGTCGCTTGGTGTGGTCTTCCAGGCGGAAGATGGCCGGCCCCTGTTCGGTCTTGTAGGCCCGAACGCCCTCGAATGCGCCGCAGCCGTAGTGCAGCGTGTGGGTCAGCACGTGGATCTTGGCATCGCGCCAGTCCACCAGCTGTCCATCCATCCAGATCTTGCCGTCACGATCGGCCATCGAGGGAACAACGGGGCTCATAGAAACATCCTTGGGGGTATTGAACAGAACACCAACCCGCTATTTTAGGGCGCGGGGGCTGCCTCGGGGGCCGCCACCGTCTCGGGTTGCGGTTCGGGTTCGGGCGTGGGGCGCACCAGGGTCCACTTCACGAGCCGGCCATGCATGAACTCGCAGGTCACATGGGATTGCGTGCCGTCGGTCCAGCGGTAGATCTCGGGATGCTGGCCGTCTTCGGACAGGCGCTCGCCCAGGGAGCGCGTCATGGCCACCACGTGCATCAGCGAGACCTTGGGCTTGAGCTTGACGTTGAGCATCACGGCGCTGCCCACATAGCCCATGGGACGGTCCGAGGCCTTCTTCATGATGGACATCAGCCGCGTGAAATGCAGCAGCAGCCACATCATGATGCCGCCGCCCACGGCAACCACGCCCATCCAGCCATAGGACTGGTGCGCAGCCACCAGCAGTACGAGCAGACCCAGGGGAATCAGGATATTGCGCAAATTCATGGCGCCGATTGTCTTATGGAGGCGCCGCAGGACCGCTGCGGACAGTGCGTATGCCCCCGCAATGCGCTCGGCAAGGCAGTGCCTCAGCCCATCCCTCGGACGATGTTCATGGCTTCGTCCACGCGCTCCACGGCATGCACGGTCAGGCCGGGGATAGCCTTCTTGGGCGCATTGGCCTTGGGCACCACGGCCATGGTGAAGCCGAGCTTGGCGGCTTCCTTCAGGCGCTCCTGGCCGCGCGGCGCGGGGCGCACTTCGCCGGCCAGGCCCACTTCGCCAAAGGCCAGGAATCCCTTGGGCAGGGCGCGGCCGCGCAGGCTGGAGGTGATGGACAGCATCACGGCCAGGTCGGCCGCAGGCTCGCTGATGCGCACGCCGCCCACGGCGTTGACGAAGACATCCTGGTCCGCGCAGGCCACGCCCGCATGGCGGCTGAGCACGGCCAGCAGCATGGCCAGCCGGTCCCGGTCCAGGCCCACGGACAGGCGCCGGGGCGCGGGGCCGCCCTGGTCGACCAGGGCCTGTATTTCCACCAGCATGGGCCGCGTGCCCTCCAGCGTGACCAGCACGCAGGAGCCCGGCACGGGCTCGCTGTGCTGGGACAGGAAGATGGCGCTGGGGTTGGTGACGCCCTTGAGGCCCTTCTCCGTCATGGCGAAGACGCCGATCTCGTTGACGGCGCCAAAGCGATTCTTGATGGCGCGCACCAGGCGGAAGTTGCTGTGCGTGTCGCCCTCGAAGTAGAGCACGGTGTCCACCATGTGCTCCAGCACGCGCGGGCCGGCCAGGGCGCCTTCCTTGGTCACATGGCCGACCAGGATCACGGTGATGCCCGTGGTCTTGGCCGCGCGCGTGAGGTGGGCCGCGCATTCGCGCACCTGGGCCACCGAGCCCGGCGCCGAGGACAGCTGGTCCGAGTACACGGTCTGAATGGAGTCGATGACGACCACGGCCGGCTGCGTGGCCTCCATGGTGGCGAGGATCTTCTCCAGCTGGATCTCGGCCAGCACATTGACCTGGCTGGCCTCCAGCCCCAGGCGGCGCGAGCGCAGCGCGACCTGGGCACCGCTTTCCTCGCCCGTGACATACAGCGTGGGCAAGCCCACGCGGTGCAGCGCATCCATGGCCTGCAGCAGCAGGGTGGACTTGCCGATGCCGGGGTCGCCACCAATCAGCACCACGCCGCCTTCGACAATGCCGCCACCCAGCACGCGGTCCAGCTCCTCGATGCCGCTGGGCGTGCGCGCCACGTCCTGGGCCTCGATGGCCGACAGCGGCATCACGGCCTGGGCATTGGCCAGGCCCGCATAGCCCTGCGGCTGGCTGAGCCGGTTCTTGCCCGCGCCCGCAGGCTCGGCAACGGCCTCGATCAGCGAATTCCAGGCCCCGCAGGCCGGGCACTTGCCCAGCCAGCGCGGGCTGGAGCCGCCGCAGGCATTGCAGATGAACGTGGTTTTGTCTTTGGCCATGGGTTGGGCACTATACCGAGCGGTGGCTGCCGCCCCGCCCGCCTGCCTGTTGTCTAACGCAGTTGCGTGACAAAGAGATATCGGTTATAGTTGCCTTCTTCGCTGCACAAAATGCGGCGAAACGAAATTACTGCGGAATTACCGCGCGATGGAGCAGTCTGGTAGCTCGTTGGGCTCATAACCCAAAGGTCGGAGGTTCAAATCCTTCTCGCGCAACCACCACGAAAAAAAGCCCACTTCGGTGGGCTTTTTTTCGTCTGTGCCTTTCTTGCTTTTCTCCACGCAGGTCAGCTGGGATCGTTTAGGTCTTCATGGTGGTCTGCCTGGCCCTGCTTCCAGTACGAGGCCACGCGCATGCGCTTGGGCGCGGCGCCCTTGGCCAGCAGCAGGCGCCGCAGCTCGGCCATGGCGCTGTGCTCGCCCGCCGCCCAGATATATCCGTCGTCGTCCTGGGGAAGCTCCAGCGCCTGCACGGCGTCGGCCAGCGATTCGACCCAGGCACAGTCCAGCTGGGCCGTGCTCTTCCACTGGCGGCGGTCGGCAGGGTTGCGCAGCTGCACGCGCACCACGGCGCGGCTGCCGGCGGGCAGCTCGGCCAGGCGCCGCTCGATGGCGGGCATGGCGGTCTCGTCGCCGAACAGCCAATGCCATGGCAGGTTGGCCGAGATCACCAGGCTGCCGCGCGGCCCGGCCAGGCCCACCCACTGGCCCAGGGGCGCGGTCAGCGCCCATTCGGTGGCGGGGCCGGCATCGTGCAGTGCGAAATCCATGATGAGGTTCTGGCGCGCAGCGTCGTAGCGCAGCGGCGTGTAGTCGCGCAAGGTGGGGCGCTCGTCCTCCACGAAGGTGGGGCGGCCATCGAGCAGCACGGGAAGCGCGGGCAGTTCGCGCCCGGCCTGCGGCAGGATGAGCTTGACGTGGTCGTCAAAGCCCGAGCTGACGAAGTCCTCCAGTTCGGGTCCGCCCAGGGTCAGGCGCACAAAGCCGGGGCTGGGCTGCTCGCGCGAGAGCAATTGCACATGGCGGGCGCGGAAGGGATGGCGGACACGGTGGACGACGGGGGCAGGCGCCACGGCAGAGTTGGCTGGATTGGGCAAGTTCATTGGCGAAACGGCCTGTGACGGCCTAGAATGTTGATTTAGTCCACCAATTCTCTGTCATCCGTTGACTTTGTCAACATATTTCCACAAGACCCTGCCATGAATGCCTCCCTGCCCGCCGATATCTTCGAGGCCATGCACGAGCTGCTGCACCTGTTCCGCTCGCGCATGCGCGAGGACATGGAGTCCATGGAGCCCGGGCTGACGCCCAACGAGGTGCGCGTTCTGATGTACGTGGGCCGGCACCCGGGCCGCACGCAAAGGGATCTGGTCGACCACAGCCACATGGACAAGGCCCAGCTCGCGCGCATGCTGGCGCAGCTGCAGGAGCAGGGATGGCTGGACCGCGAACCGGACGCCCGCGACCGCCGCGTGCGCTGCCTGAGCCTCAGCCCCCAGGGCCAGGCCCTGTTCGACCGGCTGCGCCAGTCGCGCCAGGCGCTGGCGGCGCGGCTGCTCAAGGATTGGGAGCCTGCCGCGCAACAGCAGATGATGGCGCTGCTGGAGCGGGCCAGGGACAGCGTCCAGGCCGCGCCCTGATCAATCGACGGTCTTATTCACGCGCGGCGCGACGGCGCACATGAGTTCATAGCCCAGCGTGCCGGCCGCCTCGGCCACCTCGTCGATGGGCAGCACGGCGCCGTTGCCGGCGCGGCCCCACAGCGTGACTTCGCTGCCCATGCCGGCATCGGGCACGGGCGTCAGGTCCACGGCCAGCATGTCCATGCTCACGCGGCCCAGGGTGCGGGTGCGCACGCCGTCGACCAGCACGGGCGTGCCGGTGCCGCAGTGGCGCGGATAGCCGTCGGCATAGCCGCAGGCCACGGTGCCCAGGCGCACGGGAGCTTCGGCCGTGAAGCGCGATCCATAGCCCACGCTCTGCCCCGCAGCCAGCTGCTGCACGCCGATGATGCGCGAGCTCAGGGTCTGCGTGGGCTGCAGGCCCCAATGGGCCGCCGTGTGCTGCGGATAGTCGGGCGAGCTGCCGTACAGCACGATGCCGGGCCGCACCCAGTCGCAGCGCACCTGGGCATCGTCGCCATGGCGCAGCGTGGCGGCACTGTTGCCCACGCTGCGCTCGCCGGGCAGGTCGCACGTGGCGTCGTGAAAGCGCTGCAACTGCGCGGAGATGCCCGACTGGCCAGCGCCTGCGTCGGCATCGCTGAAGTGGGTCATGAACGAGATTTCCTCCACCTGGGGCAAGGCATTGAGCCGGGCCCAGGCCGCGCGAAAGCGCTCGGGCGTGAAGCCAAGGCGGTTCATGCCGGAGTTCATCTTGAGGAAGACGCGGTGGCCGTTCTGCGTCTTGTGCGCGGCCAGCCAGTCGATCTGGGCGTCGCAATGCACGGCATGCCAGATGGACAGGCGCGAGCAAAGCTCCAGGTCGCGCGGCTCGAACACGCCCTCCAGCAGCAGGATGGGGCCGCGCCAGCCCAGCTGGCGCACGCGCTCGGCCTCGGCCAGGTCCAGCATGGCGAAGCCGTCGGCGCCGCGCAGGGCCTCGAACACGTTTTCGATACCGTGGCCATAGGCGTTGGCTTTGACCACGGCCCACAATTTGGCATCGGGGACCGCTTGCCGCACCCGCTCCAGATTGTGGCGAAGCGCGGCGGAATGGATGGTGGCAAGAATGGGACGCGGCATGGTTTTCACTCAGTCAGAAGCTTGGGATTCTGGCACTGCCGGCCAAAGGCCGCGTGATATAACCGCCAGTCACTTGCCACGGGGCCCTTATTTAACCGGTCAGCAGCCCTGCGGCTGACCCCATCTGCCTATCCATGAAGCGCGGTTTCTACACCATCATGTCAGCGCAGTTCTTCAGCTCGCTGGCAGACAACGCCCTGTTCGTGACCGCCGTGGAACTGCTGCGCACCAATGGCGCCCCCGAGTGGCAGCGCGCCGCCCTGGTGCCCATGTTCGCGCTGTTCTACGTGATCCTGGCCCCCTTCGTCGGCGCCTTTGCCGACGCCCTGCCCAAGGGGCGGGTGATGTTCATCAGCAATGCGATCAAGATCGTGGGCTGCCTGATGATGCTGTTCGGCAACCATCCGCTGATCGCCTACGCTGTGGTCGGCCTGGGCGCAGCGGCCTACTCGCCCGCCAAGTACGGCATCCTCACCGAGCTGCTGCCCGCCTCCCAGCTGGTCAAGGCCAATGGCTGGATCGAGGGGCTGACCATCACCTCCATCATCCTGGGCGTGCTCGTGGGCGGGCAGTTGCTGAGCCCGGGCATCTCGACCCATCTGCTGGACTTCGACCTGCCGCTGCTGGACACGGGCGTGGACACTGCGGCCGAGGCGGCGATTGCCGTGCTGGTCGGCGTCTATGCGCTGGCCGCCTGGTTCAACCTGCGCATTCCGCTGACCGACACCATCCTGCGCCCGCTGCGCCAGGACCCCAGCAAGAGCCTGCTGGCCAACACCCTGGCCCTGCTGCCCGACTTCTGGACCTGCAGCCAGCGGCTGTGGGGGGACAAGCTGGGCCAGATCTCGCTGTCCACGACCACGCTGTTCTGGGGCGTGTCGGGCAATCTGCGCTACATCGTGCTGGCCTGGGGCGCGGCGGCCCTGGGCTACGGCACCTCCCAGGCATCGGCCCTGGTGGGCGTGGTGGCCATCGGCACGGCGGCAGGCGCCATCCTCGCATCCATGCGCATGCGGCTGGACAACGCCACGCGCGTCATTCCGCTGGGCATCACCATGGGCCTGCTGGTGATCGCCATGATCTTCATCCACAGCGTGTGGGTGGCCATTCCCTTCCTGATCCTGCTGGGCGGCCTGGGCGGCTTCCTGGTCGTGCCCATGAATGCGCTGCTGCAGCACCGCGGCCACAACCTCATGGGCGCGGGCCGCTCGATTGCCGTGCAGAACTTCAACGAGCAGGCCTGCATCCTGGCGCTGGGCGCCTTCTATGCGCTGTCCACCAAGTTCGGGCTGTCGGCCTTTGGTGCCATCACGGTGTTCGGCCTGGTGGTGGCCGGCATCATGTGGCTGATCGGACGCTGGCACAGGAACAACCTGCGCCAGCATCCCGAGGAAGTCGAGCGCCTGCTGGCGATTGCCCGCAAGGATTGCCACTAGCCTGCCCTTGTCCCCACGGCGTCCGGAGCAGGCCTTGCCTGCCCGGGCGTTTTTCATTGCCCCATGCATAGCCCGCTGCCCGTTCTCGCCCTGCTGTTCAACACCCTGGTCTGGGGCCTGGCCTGGTGGCCGTTCCGCGCCATGCACGAGGCCGGCCTGCATCCGCTGTGGGCCACGGCGCTGATGTATGCCCTGGTGCTGGCGGGGCTGGTGGCGCTGCGCCCGGCCAGCCTGCGCCAGGCGCTGCAGTACCCGGCCCTGATCCTGCTGGGCGCCTGCGCGGGCAGCAACAACATCGCCTTCAACTGGGCCGTGACCATTGGCGACGTGGTGCGCGTGGTGCTGCTGTTCTATCTGATGCCCGCATGGTCGGTGCTGCTGGCCTGGAGGCTCCTGGGCGAGCGGCCCACGCCCGCTGCGCTGACGCGGCTGCTGCTGGCCTTCGGCGGGGTGGCGCTGGTGCTGGTGCCCGAGGGCACATTCAGCGGCGGCTCGCCCGGGCTGCTGCGCGGCCTGTCGCTGGCCGACGGCCTGGCACTGTTCGGTGGCTTCACCTTCGCGCTGACCAACGTGCTGCTGCGCCGCCTGCAGGCCGTGCCGGCGCAGGCGCGCATGCTGGCCATGTTCAGCGGCTGCATGGCGATGGGCCTGTTCAGCGCCTTTGCAGGCAGCAGCGTGGGCCTGGTGCCGCCGCTGCCGGCTCCGCAGGCCGGCTGGATGCTGATCGCCGCCGGCCTGGCCGTGCTGCTGATGCTGGGCAACTGGGCGCTGCAGTTCGGCGCCGCGCGCCTGCCGGCCGGCGTGACGGCCGTGGTCATGCTGGCCGAAGTGGTGTTCGCCAGCGTCTCCTCGGTGCTGATTGCAGGCGAGGTGCTGACGCCGCGCACGCTGCTCGGCGGCGCCTGCATCATCGCGGCCGCGCTGCTGTCTGCGCTGGCGCATGCACGACAGCGTGGGGCTTGACGCCCTGCCCGCACCAACGCTGCGCAATCAGCCCGTGAGCTGCCCGGCCAGCAGCAGGTAGCCCGGCAGCCAGCCCGTGAGCACGCCCTGCGCAATGCACAGCGTGCCCGTCATGCGGCCGATGTTGCGGCCCAGGGCCAGCAGCATGAAGAACATGGCCCACAGCACGGCCCAGGCCGCCCAGTTGGCGGCCATCCACCAGTCGATGGCAGTGCGGGCGCCGATCAGCGAATCGATGGCCACCGGCACGGCCGTGATCGCCACGAAGAGGCTGAACCAGCCCAGGCCCCGGCCATCGGCCCCCGTGAAGCGGTTGATGGCCACCCACAGGTAGGTGAAGGCGAACAGCAGGGTGAGCGCGCCGGTCTTGACAGAGGCCGCATCAGGCTCGGGCCCGAAGGCCGAGGCCAGGCCGATGATCAGCGAGACCAGGCCCGCGAACACGTTGATGACCCAGATCTCCCGGTCGGCAATGCGCCCCAGCATCCACAGGCCATTCAGGCACAGCACGGCGCCCACGTAGAACAACGACAAACCCAGCCACATCGCAAGTCTCCTTTTGCTTTTTTGCTTTGAAGTGCCTTGCGCGCCCTTGCCAGACCACGGGAACGAGCGCGCACGGCAAGGCGCCGCCGCCCCGTGGCCGGGTGCAGCGGCGTCCGTGAAACAGTTCATCCCCGGGCCCGCCCCTGGTGGGCATCTGCGTGCTGGCGGAAGGGTCCGCTGCAGAGATGCCGCCTGTGATCCAGGGCAGGTGCACCGGCGCGGCCCTTGCCGGGCACGCGGCGGTGGAGTGTGCCGGCAGGCGGTGCTGCCGGTCTTTGGCGCCGGTCCTTGGCTCCGGTCCTTGGTACCTCAGGCCGCCTGCGTCTGCAGGCGACGGCGGGCGCGTTCCAGCTGCTGCGCCACCTGGCGCGGGTTCATGCCGTACATGTCGGCAAAGCCGGCTTCGGAGGTCTGGCCGCTGGCCTCGAAGGCGCGCAGCAGAGCTTCGTCTCGTGCAGAACGCGCATCGGCTTCGGCCAGGGCCTCGGCCACCAGGGCGTTGGTGGCCTCGTCACGGCCCTGCACGCGCGCCGCATAGTCGTCGCGGGACAGGCCCGAGGCCTCGTAGGCGGCGATGATGCGGTTGCGCAGCTTGGGCGCCAGGTCCTCGGGCGAGCGGTGCTGGCGGCGGCGAAAGACCTCGATCAGCGCATGGTGCACATGCTCGGGCGCCATGGGCTCGACCGATTGGCCCTGCAGGTCATGGCGCGCCTGGCCGCTGGCCACCACGGTGAGGTAGCGGCTGGAACGTGTGTGCTGGGACAGGGCCAGCTTGAGCTGGTCGCGGTCGATGGCTTCGGGATGGGCGGCCAGCAGGTCCTCGAAGATGCCGCGCTTGAGCGGCAGGGGCTGCTCGCCGAACAGGTTCGGATGCCATTGGGCCAGTTGCGCCAGCAGCGGGTGCTGGGTGCGCACAGGCCTGGATGCGGGAGCCTCGGCACTGCCGGCCGCGTCGGTTGTGGCGTCGGCGGCGGGCTCGGAGGCCTTGCCCTTGTTGCGGCCACGTCCGCCGCGGCGCGAGCGCTTGCGGCCCTGGCCATCGGCGCTGGCGGCAGCCTGCGGCACGGTGCCGGCAGCGGCGTCCGCCGGCAGCGCGGCGTTCTGTTCTTGCGGTTCAGACACGGATTCAGTCATGGCGGAGCACATGGGCTTGGAGAAAACGAAACCCCGCATCATGCCAGCATTGCAAAGGCTTGCGCGGGCATAGTCCCCACGGCGTCGCGCATGCGGCACAGATGCGCGGGTGTTGCCCGGGTGGCATCAGGCCGGCAGGGCCTCGTCCAGCACCTCGATCCAGTGGCGCACCGGCACGTCCGTTCCGTTTTGCAGGTGGACGATGCAGCCCATGTTGGCCGAGAGGATGGCTGCAGGCCGCCGGGTATCGAAGCCTTCGGTCAGTGCGCCGATCTTGCGGTCGCGCAGCTGGTGCGAGAGTTCGGGCTGCAGCACCGAGTAGGTTCCCGCCGAGCCGCAGCACAGGTGCGACTCGGTGCGCGCCACGCGCAGCTCGAAGCCCAGCCTGGCCAGATGGGTTTCCACGCCGCCGCGCAGCTTTTGCCCGTGCTGCAGCGTGCAGGGCGGGTGGTAGGCCATGGGCGCGGCCGGCGCGCGCACCCTGCCGTGCAGGCGCTCGGCCAGCTCGGGCAGGAGCTCAGGCAGCAGCTCGCTCAGGTCGCGCGTGAGGGCGCTGATGCGCGCGGCCTTGTCCGCGTACTGCGCATCGTCCTTGAGCAGGTGGCCGTATTCCTTGACGGTGACGCCGCAGCCCGAGGCATTCATGACAATGGCCTCCACCGCGCCGCTGTCCACCTGGGGCCACCAGGCGTCGATGTTGGCGCGCATTTGCGCCTTGCCGCCTTCCTGGTCGTTGAGGTGGAATTTCACGGCACCGCAGCAGCCGGCGTTGGGAGCGATCACGGTCTGTATGCCGGCCGCATCCAGCACGCGCGCCGTGGCGTAGTTGATGCGCGGCATCATCGCGGGCTGCACGCAGCCGGCCAGCAGCAGCACCTTGCGCGCATGCTCGCGCACGGGCCAGGCGCCGGCATCCTGCGGCTGGGGCACTTTCTCGGCCAGGACTTCGGGCAGCAGGCCGCGCACGGCCTGTCCCAGCTTCAGGGCCGGGGCGAACAGCGGCGAGTTCAGCCCCTCCTTGAGCGCCCAGCGCCTGGCGCGCTCGCCGAAGGGGCGCGGCACCTGTTCCTCGACGATCTTGCGGCCTATGTCCACCAGGTGGCCGTACTGCACGCCACTGGGGCAGGTGCTTTCGCAGTTGCGGCAGGTCAGGCAGCGGTCCAGATGCTGCTGGGTGGCGCGCGTGGGGGTCTCGCCCTCCAGCACCTGCTTGATCAGGTAGATGCGGCCACGCGGCCCGTCCAGCTCGTCGCCCAGCAATTGGTAGGTCGGGCAGGTGGCCGTGCAAAAGCCGCAGTGCACGCACTTGCGCAAAATGGCTTCGGCCTCCTGGCCCTCGGGCGTGGCGCGGTACTGGGGTGCGAGTTGGGTCTGCATGGTGGGGCTCTTGTTGTATGGGTATCGGGGAACGGTCAGGCACGGCAGCCGGACACGGCGGTCATGCGCGAGGCGCGGCTCGCCGGCCCAGCAGCAGGGGCAACCGCGCACGGTCGGCCCACAGCGGCGGCAGGGACAGCAGGCACAGCACCACGGCCAGCGGCACGACGAAGACGAAGCCCAGGTGCCTGAAACCCAGCGCGCCCGCAATGCCGCCCAGCAGGAACATGGACAGCAGCCCTGCGAACAGCCGCAGCCGCACATGGTTGGCGTGGACCCGGTGCTCGGGCGGGCTGCCATGGCGGTTCCAGTAGAGGGCTCGACCCAGCTCCATGCCCAGGTCGGTGATCACGCCCGTCATGTGTGTGGTGCGGATCTGCGAGGACGACATCTTGGTCACCGTGGCGTTCTGCAATCCCATGATGAAGGACAGCAGCAGCACGGCCAGCGGCACGGCGAACGGCGTGGGCCAGGCCAGCATGGCCGCGCCCAGCAAGCCGAAGAGCAGCATCAGCGCGGCTTCCAGCAGCAGCGGCAGCGCATAGCTGCTGCGCAGCCGGTGGTGGCGCGCCCAGTTGACCAGCAGCGACGTCGCGGCCGCGCCGCACAGAAAGGCCAGCAGCGCGCCGCAGGCACTGAGCACCAGCGCCGTATTGCCCAGCACGAGGTTGTCGGCCAGCAGCGAGACAAAGCCCGTCATGTGCGAGGTATAGGAGTGCACCAGCAAAAAGCCGCCCGCATTCACCGCACCCGCGTTGAAGGCCAGCAGCAGGCCCAGCGTGCGGTTGCTGGCCACCGTGCGGTGCCGGTCCGTGAGCAGGTGCAGGTGGTGGCGCATGCGCATGGGCGGAGCCAGGCGTTGGCCCGGCCTACCAGGCGGCGGCCAGCCGGCCGCGGTTGAAGATGCCCGCAGGATCGAAGGCCTGCTTGAGCCGCGCATGCAGCGCGGCCGTGGCATCGGCCGCCTGGGCGTCGAAATCGGGCTCGGCGCCGGGCTGCCCCGTTGCCTCGGAGCGGAACAAGGTGGCCGATCCGCCCGCTGCTTTTGCCAGCGCGCGAAGCGCATGGCCCAGCGCACGCGGCGCCTGTACCCAGCGCAGTGCGCCGTGCCATTCGACCAGGGGCTCCGTGCAGCCGTCAGGCAGCGCCAGGGCCGGAGCCGTCTGCGGCACGGACAGGCGCCACAGCGCATGGCCCGGTGCGCGTGCGGTGAACCAGGGCAGCTGGTGCTCCCGGCAGGCCTGCCAGTCGGCCGCAGCGCTGTGCATGCGCTCGCCCCCCAGGCGCCCGCAGGCCGCCTGCACGGCGGCACGCGCACCGCGCAGGCGCAGGTACAGCACGCCCTGGGCCGCGCTGTCTTCCTGCAGCCAGCAACTGGCATTGAGCGGCAGCGGCTGTCCGCCCCAGGCATTGAGCCAGTCCAACGCCTGCTGCTGCGTGCATTCGAAGCGCAGCGTGGCCTCGGCCGGCGCCACGGGCAGCACCTTGAGGCTGACCTCGGTGATCAGGCCCAGCGCGCCCCAGGAGCCCGCCATCAGCCGCGAGACGTCGTAGCCCGCCACGTTCTTCATGACCTGGCCGCCATAGCGCAGCAGCTCGCCCTGGCCGTTGATCATCTCCAGCCCCAGCATGAAGTCGCGCACGGCGCCCACGCTGGCGCGCGAGGGGCCCGACAGGCCGGCGGCCACCATGCCGCCCACGGTGGCGCGGCCATCCGCACCCTCGAAATGCGGAGGCTCGAAGGCCAGGCACTGGCCCTGGGCGGCCAGCAGGGCCTCGACCTCGGCCAGCGGCGTGCCGGCGCGCACGGTCACGACCAGCTCGCTGGGCTCGTAGCTGACCACGCCGGCCAGCGTCCGCGTGTCCAGCAGTTCGCCCTGCAGGGCCAGTCCGTGGAAATCCTTGGTGCCGCCGCCGCGTATGCGCAGCGGCGTGGCGTCGGCCGCCGCGGCGCGCACGCGCTCGGCGATCTGGATGAGTTGGCTTTGGGCTGAATCCATGGCCTGCATGGTAGCGGCTGGGCCCTTTTGCGCCTCGGTGCGGACCCGTGAATTTTTTGAACGGCGCGCTTGAAGTTCTGCGGGCGGCGCAAAACAGCCGGGACGAAAAGGCAAAGGCGCAAGTCGAATCAGCCGCCTGCGGCCTTCATCGTGCCGGCTCGAAAGGATGGACCTGGATGTCGGCGTCGGGAAAGGAGGCCACCAGCTTCAGCTCGCCGCCCAGGGCCTTGACGTACTCGCGCAGCGTGCTCACGTACATGTCCTCGCGGCGCTCCAGCTTGGAGACGGCAGCCTGCTCCACGCTCATGGCCCTGGCCACTTCGACCTGGGTCACGTTGCGGGCCTTGCGCAGCTCCTGCAACTGCATTTCCACAAGCATGGCCTCGGCCCGTGCCGCAGCACGGGACTGTGCCTCGGGCGACATGCCGGCGCGCAGTTCGTTGAATTTCCTAGCCATGGATCCGTCCTTCTCTTTTCAGGGTCTCGATGTGCGTGTCGTACAAGCGGTCGGCGATGGGTACATGCACCTCATACCAGCGGCCATCGCCCGTCTTGTCGCCGCCGATCAGCAAGATGGCACAGCGGCGCGGATCAAATGCGTACAGCAGCCGATAGGGCCGGCCTTCGTGCTGCACGCGAAGCTCGCGCATGTGCGGGTGCCTTGAACGCTCGATGCCGGACGTATGGGGATATCCGAGATTCGGCCCTCTTGCCTCCAGCAATCGAACCGATGCATCGATGGACTCCTGCTCGGCCTGCGTCAGATCGGCCCACCAGTCGCCAAGCTCGTCGGTTTACTCCACCTCCCAGGGCTGGGTCATTATTCCCTCCAGAATATATTCCGTCAATGGCATATAGGCCAAAGATCCGTCTTATAACGGAACTCACCATAAGGCGGTTGGCGTGCAGCAGGCCTCCTGATTTCCTCAGCCGCTGAAGGGCGTTTGCGGCGCGGCAATGAAAAAAGGCCCCGGTGCAAGCACCGAGGCCAATCCGCAATGAACTCCCTGTAAACCGATCAGCGGTAGTACGCCACCTCGCCGTGCGTGGTGATGTCCAGGCCCTGGCGCTCGGACTCTTCGCTGACGCGCAGGCCGACGACCAAGTCGCAGATCTTGTAGGAGATGCCAGCCACCACACCGGACCAGACGATGGTCAGCAGCACGCTCTTGACCTGCACCCACACTTGATGGCCCATGTTGAAGTTTGCCGGCTCGATGCCGCCCAGGCTGGAGGCGCAGAACACGCCGGTCAGGATGGCACCCAGGATGCCGCCCACGCCGTGCACGCCGAACACGTCGCAGACGTCATCGACCTTGAGCAGCTTCTTGAGGCCGGACACACCCCACAGGCAGACGGGACCGGCGATCAGGCCCATGACGATGGCGCCCATGGGGCCCACGAGGCCGGCCGCCGGGGTGATGACCACCAGGCCGCCCACGGCGCCCGAGGCAGCACCCAGCATCGAGGCCTTGCCCTTGTGCAGGGCTTCAGCGGCCAGCCAGGAGATGGTGGCGGCGCCCGTGGCGACGATGGTGTTGATGAAGGCCAGGCCGGCGATGCCGTTGGCAGCACCTGCCGAGCCGGCGTTGAAGCCGAACCAGCCCACCCACAGCAGCGAGGCACCGACCATGGTCAGCGTCAGGCTGTGCGGAGGCAGGGCCTCACGGCCGAAGCCAATGCGCTTGCCCAGCATGTAGGAACCCACCAGTCCGGCGATACCGGCGTTGATGTGCACCACGGTGCCGCCTGCGAAGTCCAGCGCGCCGTCCTTGCCCAGCAGGCCGCCGCCCCAGACCATGTGGGCCATGGGGATGTAGCTGAAGGTGAACCACAGCACCGAGAACAGGATCACGGCAGAGAACTTGATGCGCTCGGCGAAGGCGCCGACGATCAGGGCCACGGTGATGGCGGCGAACGTGGACTGGAAGGCCACGAACACGTACTCGGGAATGGTCGGCAGTGCACCGGCCAGCGTGTCGGGCGCAATGCCCTTGAGGAAGATCTTGCCGAAGCCGCCGAAGAAGTTGCCTTCGCCCGCAAAGGTCAGCGAGTAGCCGTAGACGGCCCACAGCAGCGTGATCAGCGAGAAGATCACGAACACCTGGCACAGCACGGACAGCATGTTCTTGGTGCGCACCAGGCCGCCGTAGAACAGTGCCAGGCCCGGGATCACCATCAGGATCACCAGCATGGTCGAGGTCAGCATCCAGGCCGTGTCACCGGCGCTGAGCGCGGGGGCCGGCGCCTCGGCTGCGGCCGCGGCGGCGGGGGCTGCTGCAGCGGCCGCATCGGCAACGGCTGCAGCGGCGGCGGGCTCCTGTGCCAGGGCAGCGGCGCCTGCGGCCAGCAGGCCCAGCCCCAGGCCCATGGAAAGAAGTCGTTTGGTCATGGCAGTCTTTCGGGAAACGTGGGGTTGAAACTCACAGTGCGCTGTCGCCGGTCTCGCCGGTACGGATGCGGACGGCCTGCTCGATGGGCAGCACGAAGATCTTGCCGTCACCGATCTTGCCGGTGCGCGCAGCGGCCTCGATGGCATCGATCACCTGGTCCACCAGCGCGTCGGGCACGGCGGCCTCCAGGCGCAGCTTGGGCAGGAAATCGACCACGTATTCCGCGCCGCGGTACAGCTCGGTATGGCCCTTTTGGCGGCCGAAGCCCTTGACTTCGGTCACGGTGATGCCCTGCACGCCGATGTCGGAGAGCGCCTCGCGCACCTCGTCCAGCTTGAAGGGCTTGATGATGGCGGTCACCAGTTTCATGATGCTTAGCTCCTCAGGTCCGGTTACAGGGTCTTGGTCAGCGTCACGATCAGGCGGGCCTTGTTGACGTCACCAAAGTAAGACTTCTTGTTCGCACCCGTGACGGCCGCGCCCAGCGACACGCCGTCGCCGAAATCGTAGGCACCGCCCACGCTGTAGTCCATATAGTTGGGCACGCCCAGGCCCTTGATGTCGCTGGCAAAGCGCGTGAAGCCCAGCGAGGCCTTCACGGTCACCTTGGGCATGACTTCCTTGCTGAAGCCCAGCCACAGGTAGCCGGTATTGCGG
This sequence comes from Delftia tsuruhatensis NBRC 16741, assembly GCF_001571325.1. Taxonomy (GTDB): domain Bacteria; phylum Pseudomonadota; class Gammaproteobacteria; order Burkholderiales; family Burkholderiaceae_C; genus Comamonas; species Comamonas tsuruhatensis. The sequence goes on along the minus strand of NZ_BCTO01000044.1, from coordinate 817 downwards.
CCCGACAGGCCCGAGCCGGCTTTCTCGCCCGCCCAGCCGAAGTAGTCCTTGGATACGGTGTGCGAATACTTGGCCGTGAACGGGCCGTACGTGGCCGCGCCATACAGCTCGGTGGTGTTGCCACTGGAGTTGCCCGAGTACAGGTATTGCAGGGCCCCGAAGTCCAGGTCCACCTCGCCGGCCTTGAACTTGTAGCCACCGTAGAAGTCGGTTTCCAGGGAGTTGCCCGGCAGCCAGTCCACGCTGGAGTTCCAGTTGCCGATGTACCAGCCGCTGTCGCCGAAGGTGTAGTCGAAGCCGCCTTGCAGGGCAGGCTTGACGGCCTTGTTGCGTCCCGTGTCCTGGTCCTGTCCGCGGAACTTGTAGTTCGTCGTCAGGGACACATTGGCCGTGAGCTGGGCGTGGGCCCAGAGCGGAGCGATGGCGACACAGGCGATGGCGAGCGACTTGAGGCTGGCACGGGACATGGGATCCTCCGGTTTGAAAAATTTCGTGACAACCGGGTTAAGCACGGACCGTGCCAGTCTTTTCTGCTGGGTGGGGCGCCTTCCGACCTACCAATGCAGCACCGCAGCATCCTCCCATGCACCGGCTTTGTGCAGAAGTTCTGCACCGTTACGGTGATAGCGGTCGCTCACATGGTATCTCACCAAAAATGCACCAAAAAAGTGCAAATGCTTTCATGCCCAGTACAGCGCATTCCCAGGTCGCCTGCCACAGCACATGATCAGCCAAGTCTGGATTGCCTGATTCTGGAACATGCCTGATTGGATAGCCTGCCATTCAAATACATGCCTGTATCCAAGATGGGAAATTG
>NZ_BCTO01000043.1 GCF_001571325.1 Delftia tsuruhatensis NBRC 16741 | reverse complement strand
AAACCGGCAGCAGCCCAGCGCCCCGTGCGGGCGCGTGGATTGAAACATTGCAGGAGCTGGCGGCGGTGGGTCTAGCTGGGAGGTCGCGCCCCGTGCGGGCGCGTGGATTGAAACATCATTCGGGGGTGCGGGCGTCACCTGAACAACAGTCGCGCCCCGTGCGGGCGCGTGGATTGAAACCGTTTGCTCCCACCAATTAATTACAACCGGCAACAGTCGCGCCCCGTGCGGGCGCGTGGATTGAAACATGAGGTAGGCCACAGGCGCATAGGCCTCGACACGGGTCGCGCCCCGTGCGGGCGCGTGGATTGAAACATGCGCTACCTGCAGAGCCAGCAGGCGAGCCGTCTGTCGCGCCCCGTGCGGGCGCGTGGATTGAAACCGTCCCACCAGAACCAACTGCCGAGACCTGTGTGCAGTCGCGCCCCGTGCGGGCGCGTGGATTGAAACCTTGCTGCCGAAGTAGAAGGACCTGCCTCGGCCAGTCGCGCCCCGTGCGGGCGCGTGGATTGAAACGTCGTATGCAGGAGCAGTCCAGGGACGATCCGAGGTCGCGCCCCGTGCGGGCGCGTGGATTGAAACCAACAAGCGTCAAGGCGGGCGAAGCGTCAGCGGACGTCGCGCCCCGTGCGGGCGCGTGGATTGAAACATGATGTGCCTGCAGATGGCCATCCCGCCCATTGGTCGCGCCCCGTGCGGGCGCGTGGATTGAAACCCATGTGCGGCTGTCTTTGACGCCGCTGCGCTTTTGTCGCGCCCCGTGCGGGCGCGTGGATTGAAACGTACTGCCCGCGCTCCTGCGGGCTCTGCTCGCTGTCGCGCCCCGTGCGGGCGCGTGGATTGAAACGCCGCCTCGGCCGCCGTGTCCGCTGACTTCTGCGCGTCGCGCCCCGTGCGGGCGCGTGGATTGAAACTTCGCCGACAACCCCGGCGCGGCACTGCTGGCGGTCGCGCCCCGTGCGGGCGCGTGGATTGAAACCCGTTGATCCAGTTCGGGGGCTTGCCCCGGCCGGTCGTCGCGCCCCGTGCGGGCGCGTGGATTGAAACTGGGCGATCAGCGCGTCCTTGAACGCCGTGTACAGCGTCGCGCCCCGTGCGGGCGCGTGGATTGAAACGAGTTCTCCAGCAAGGAGACCCAAAAGGGCCTCGTCGCGCCCCGTGCGGGCGCGTGGATTGAAACAGGCATATCGGCCACCCCATCACGCTTGTCGCTGTCGCGCCCCGTGCGGGCGCGTGGATTGAAACATCGACCACCTCCGCCAATGGTCAGCGCCTTCCAGTCGCGCCCCGTGCGGGCGCGTGGATTGAAACTGGAACGAGCCAGCGCCGCCGCCAGGGGTGAACAGGTCGCGCCCCGTGCGGGCGCGTGGATTGAAACGTTCCCGGTCTTGTTGTGCTCGCGTGGGTTACTTGTGTCGCGCCCCGTGCGGGCGCGTGGATTGAAACATGCTAATGTGCGCGCGCTAATCGGCCGTCATGTGGTCGCGCCCCGTGCGGGCGCGTGGATTGAAACCAGTCCATGACTAGTAACGTGGGTCAGGCTCGCGAGTCGCGCCCCGTGCGGGCGCGTGGATTGAAACACGCCCGCCGTGGCGCCCTGCACCATACCAGGAGGTCGCGCCCTGTGCGGGCGCGTGGATTGAAACTCCAGCGCATCGTCGCGCTCGTATCGCACCCGGGTCGCGCCCCTTGCGGGCGCGTGGATTGAAACTCCTGATACGGTGAAGACGGTGCGGGGTCTGCGGTGTCGCGCCCCGTGCGGGCGCGTGGATTGAAACATCCACTCGTTGTAGTCGTAGAACTTCTCGCCCTGTCGCGCCCCGTGCGGGCGCGTGGATTGAAACACCGCTCAGGTGGCTGCCTTGCAGCAGAGGCCGGTCGCGCCCCGTGCGGGCGCGTGGATTGAAACTTCGCCCGGATGCCCGAGATCAACGCGAAAGCTGCGTCGCGCCCCGTGCGGGCGCGTGGATTGAAACAAGGCCAAGGTGCGCCATTACGATCACGGTGCACCGTCGCGCCCCTTGCGACCGCGTGGATTGAAACCCCTGCCGCCACAGCAAGCGCCCCACGCATTTGAAACGAATCGCCTGACTCACTCCTCGCCGCGCAGACCGCCATTGAGAGAGAGTCCAGCCACTGCCTGCAGCAGGTACCCGCGTGCCTCATCCAGCGAGGGACCTGCATGCCCATCGATCCGCCGGATATAGGGAGATGTGAGCACAGCCATGGCATTGCCATCAGGCCCGAGGATGGGGCAGGAGATGTCCACCACGCCATAGGACTGCAGGCTTTCGCTCTGCCTGTAGCCCGTGCTGCGTATCTGTTCCAGCATGTCGTGCAACTGCGTCTCGGGCAGTGGCACCTCGCCTTCCAAAGGCGTGTGCTCGGCCAGCATCTGCGCGCGGCGTTCGGGTGTCTGGCAGGCCAGCAGTACATGGCCTGACCCGGTGTCCAGCAGCCCGACGCGTGCGCCCAGCCTGATTGACAGGCCCCAGTTCCCGGGGCCGGGGACCTGGGCCACGATCAGGACATTGCCACGGTCGTAGAGGCCCAGGTGGCAGGACTGCTCGGCCTGCCGCGCATAGGCATCCATGACGGGCAGCGCCTGGGTCACGAGGCGGTTGACGGGCGGGTGGCGGTGCGCCAGCGCGAACATCTTGAGGCTGAGCGCATGGCGGTCGCCGCCGGCCGAGCGCATCACATATTGCCGGGCCACCAGCCGCTCGAGCATGCGGTAGATCTCACTGGGGCCCCGGCCCAGTTCCTTGACGATCTCGGCCCGCGTCAGGCCATCGGGGTGCTCGGCCAGCAGCTCCAGGATGTCCAACCCCTTGTCCAGTGCCGGCGCGCGGTAGCGCTCGCTGTCTTCTGCGTTGTCCAGTGCTTTGCTCATGCGTGCAGATCTTACGTTCGGGATAGGACAAGTCCTGTTTTTGCTGCCGACCTGCGCAAGCGGTGCGTGGGCTGGGTAAACCATAGCTGCCGAAGTGAGATTTATTTATAAATAATTAATTCATGGATGAATAAATTGCCCCAGCGATGTGCCACGCGCCATCGGCAAAAAGGCGTTCCAGCGGCACCGCCGGAGTCCCGGCACACATGAGGAGGCACTTTCCATGGCTGCACTGCACGGCGTTTTCCAGGTTCCGGCCGGATGTTCCGCAATGCTTTGCCGGCTCATGTCCGCTGTAGCCGCGCTGGCTTCAGTGGCGGCGCTGGCCGGCGCGGGGCCGGCGCTGGCGGCGGAACCTGGCCCGGCGCAGGGCAGGATCGGGGTCAACCTGCCACTGCTGACCTCGCCGTTCTGGCAGGCCTACAACGGCTACCTCCCGCAAATGGCCAAGGCCCTTGGGGTCGACATCCTGGCGCCGGTGAACTCCAACCAGGACCCGGCCCAGCAGATCACCGACGTGGCCAATCTGATCAACCTCGGCGCCAAGGGGTTGGTGGTGGCGCCATTGGATTCGGCGGCCATTGGTCGCGCGCTCGCCTTGGCCGAGCAGGGGAAGATTCCTGTGGTGGCGGTGGACGTGGCGCCTACCCGGGGCAAGGTGGCGATGGTGGTGCGTGCCGACAACCGCGCCTATGGCACGCGGTCCTGCCAGTACCTGGGCGCGCAGGTGAAGGCGGGCAAGGTGGTGCAGATCATGGGCGACCTGGCATCGGTCAACGGCCGTGATCGGGCCGAGGCTTTCCGCAGTTGCATGAAGGATTTCCCGGCGCTGCAGTTGCTGGAGATTCCCGCGGCCTGGAAGTCCGATGCCGCCGCTGCCGCGCTCGACGGCCTGCTGTCCGCGCATCCGGACCTGAAGGGCATCTACATGCACGCAGGCGGCGTCTATCTGGCGCCCACGCTGCAGACGCTGCGGCGCAGGGGGCTGCTGCATCCGGCCGGCGATCCGAGGCACATCGTGGTGATCAGCAACGACGGCATCGCCCAGGAGCTGGATGCCATCCGCAGGGGCGAGATCGACGCCACCATCTCGCAGCCCGCCGATCTTTACGCAAAGTACGGCCTGTACTACATCAAGGCAGCGCTGGCAGGGCAGTCGTTCAAGCCCGGGCCCACCCCGCATGGCAGCCGCATCGTGGAGGTGGCGCCCGGCATTCTGGAGGACCAGTTGTCCGCACCCGTGGTGACCCGCGAGAACGTGGACGACAAGTCGCTGTGGGCCAACCAGCCATGACGATGCCCCCCGGATTCATGGCTGACAGACCGGGCACGCCGGTGATGGAGGCGCGTGGGCTCGGCTTGCGTTTCGGCTCCACGACGGCCTTGCACGATGTGAGCCTGGCGGTCATGCCGGGCGAGTCGCATGCACTGGCTGGCCGCAACGGCGCAGGCAAGTCCACCTTGGTCGCCCTGCTGACCGGCCTGCACCAGCCCGGCACGGGAAGCATCCTCTTCAACGGCCAGCCCGCGCCTGCGGTGGCCGACCGCATGGCCTGGCGTCAGCATGTGGCCTGTGTCTACCAGCATTCGACCATCATCGGCGAGCTGTCTGTCGCCGAGAACCTGTTCATCAACCGGCAGCCGCTGCGCCATGGCTGGATTTCCTGGCGCGTGCTGCGGCGCGAGGCAAGGGCCTTGCTGGATGCCTGGCAGATCGATGTGCACGAGGATGCGCTGGCCCGGGATCTGACGGTGGAAGCCCGCCAACTGGTGGAGATCGCGCGGGCGCTGTCGCTGGGCGCGCGCTTCATCATCCTGGACGAACCCACGGCGCAGCTGGACCACGACGAGACGCGGCGGCTGCTCAGGCGCGTGCACGACCTGCAGCAAGGCGGCGTCACGTTTCTCTTCATCTCGCACCACTTGCAGGAGATCTATGAGATTTGCCAGACGGTCACCGTGCTGCGCGATGCGCGCCATGTGGTGACGGCGCCGGTGGCGCAGTTGCCCCGGCAGGCGCTGGTCGAGGCCATGACCGGCGAGCGGGACAGCCTGGCCGGCTCGCCTTGCGCCGCCCACGCACCCCCGGCAGGCGGGGGCGCGGGCGTTGCCCCCGTGGTGCTGGCGCTGCAGCAGGTGTGCGGCAAGGGTTTCGGGGCTGTCAGCCTGCAGGTGCGGCGTGGCGAGACCGTGGGGCTGACAGGCTCCACCAGCAGCGGGCGCACGGCCGTGGGTGAGGCGGTGGCGGGCCTGCGGCGCACCACGGCAGGCCGGATCCTGGTGTCGGGCCGCGTGCTGCCGCCCGGCGATGTGGGCGCCGCGCTGGCGCACGGCGTGGGTTGCGTGCCGCAGGACAGGCACCGCCAGGGCCTGGTGCCGGGGCAGTCCATTGCCGAGAACGCAACCATGACCATCATGGACAGGCTGGGCCGGTTCGGGTTCATCGCGCCATCGCGCAGGCAAGCCGCGGCGCTGGCGGCCATGCGCGCACTGGATGTGGCGGCCAGCGGGCCGCAGCAGGCCGTGTCCGGCCTGTCGGGCGGCAACCAGCAGAAGGTGGTGATGGCGCGCGCCCTGGCCAGCGAGCCCGATGTGCTGGTGCTCATCGATCCCACTGCGGGTGTGGATGTGAAGTCCCGGCAGGCATTGCTGGCCGTGGTGGAGGAGGAGCGACGGCAGGGCCGGGCCGTGCTGCTGGCGAGCAGCGAGCTGGACGACCTGCGCATCTGCGACCGCGTGCTGGTGATGTCGCATGGCCATGTGGTGGCCGAACTCGCCAGAGGCTGGGACGACGGTGAACTGATTGCCTCCATGGAAGGAGTGAGCCTGCATGCGCACTGAAGCCTTTGTCTCGCCGAACACGGCTGTGCCCGTGCCGGCCGCCGGGCGGCTCGCCCTGCACCGGCTGCGCGACTATGCGCTGGTGCCTGCGCTGGCCCTGCTGTTCGTGCTGGGAGCCTTGACCAGCCCCAGCTTTCTGACACCGGCCAACCTGGTCAGCATCCTGGGGGCCTCCGCAGCCCTGGCGCTGGTGGTGCTGGCGGAGTCGCTGATCATCATCACGGGCAAGTTCGATCTGTCGGTGGAGTCCACGGTGGGCATTGCGCCGGCGGTGGGCGCCATGCTGGTGATTCCTGCAGCCTCGGGAGGCTTTGGCACGGAATGGCCGGTGGCGGCGGGGCTGCTGGCCATCGCGGCCGTGGGCGCATGCACGGGTTTTCTCAATGGCCTGTTGGTCGTCAGGCTGCGGCTCAATGCCTTCATCGTCACGCTGGCGATGCTGATCGTGCTGCGCGGCGTGCTGGTGGGCGCGACCAGGGGCGGCACCCTATTCGACATGCCGCAGCCTTTCTTCGCCCTGGCCACGGCCACGCTGCTGGGGCTGCCGCTGTCGGTCTGGCTGGCGGCGCTGGCGTTCGGCACGGCCGCCGTGGTGCTACGCCACCACCGGCTGGGCCGCGCGCTGTATGCGATTGGCGGCAACCCCCATGCGGCGCGCGCGGCGGGCATCAATGTGGACCGTATTACCTGGGGCGTCTTCGTGCTGGCCGGTGTGCTGGCCGCAGTGGGCGGGCTGGTGGTCACAGGCTATGTGGGCGCGATCAATGCCAACCAGGGCAGCTCGATGATTTTCACGGTGTTCGCGGCGGCCGTCATCGGCGGGATTTCGCTCGATGGCGGCAAGGGCTCCATGTCGGGGGCGCTGTGCGGCGTGCTGCTGCTGGGCGTGGTGCAGAACCTGCTGACGCTGGCCCAGGTGCCATCGTTCTGGATACAGGCCATCTACGGCGCCATCATCCTCGGCGCCCTGATGCTGGCCCGGCTCGCAGGTGAGCAGCAGCAATAGGCGCGGCCCGCGAATCGCCCATGCAGAAGCTTTTCAAGGGAAGGAATGGCTCCATGAGACTCGCCGGAAAACACATTCTCGTCACCGCAGCCGGGCAGGGCATAGGGCGTGCCTGCGCGCTGATGTTTGCCCGCGAGGGGGCCAGCGTGCTGGCCACCGACATCGACATGCATGCGCTGGCAGAACTGGAGGGACGGGACGGCCTGCGTACGCGGCGGCTGGATGTGACCGATGCGCAAGACATCCTGGCACTGGCCGGGCAGGAGAGGGCTTTCGATGCAGTGCTCAACTGCGCGGGCTTCGTGCACCACGGCAGCATCCTGGACTGCAGTGACGAGGACTGGGCCTTTGCGTGGCAGCTCAACGTCACCTCCATGCACCGCATCATCCGCGCCCTGCTGCCTGCCATGCTGGCCCAGGGCGGCGGGTCGATCATCAACATGTCGTCCGCGGCCTCCAGCGTGAAGGGCGTGCCCCTTCGCCATGCCTATGGCGCCACCAAGGCTGCCGTGGTCGGGCTGACCAAGGCCGTGGCGGCCGACTTCGTCACGCAGGGAATACGCTGCAACGCCATCTGCCCTGGCACGGTGGAGTCCCCGTCGCTGCAGGCGCGCATCGCCGGCCAGGCCCGGCAGCAGGGCGTGCCGCTGCAGCAGGTGCGCGCGGCCTTCGTGGCGCGCCAGCCCATGGGGCGGGTGGGTCGGCCCGAGGAAATCGCCGCGCTGGCCACCTATCTCGCCAGCGATGAATCCCGCTTCGTCACCGGCACGCTGAGCGTGATCGACGGCGGCTGGTCCAACTGAACTGCACAGGAGCGCACCATGAAATTGCTGCGATACGGCCCCAGGGGCCATGAAAGACCGGGCCTGCTCGATGCGCAAGGGCGTGTGCGCGACCTCTCGGGCGTGGTGGACGACATTGCCGGCCCTGTGCTGCTGCCGGACAGCCTGGCGCAACTGGCCGCCCTGGACCCCTTGCAGCTGCCCCTGGTGGAAGGCGTGCCGCAGCACACGCTGCGCCTGGGCCCCTGCGTGGGGCGGGTGGGCAAGTTCGTGTGCATAGGCCTCAACTACTCGGACCATGCGGCCGAGGCCGGCATGCAGGTGCCGCCCGAGCCCGTGGTGTTTGGCAAGTGGACCAGTGCCATCTGCGGCCCGGACGATGCCATCGAGATTCCGCCCGGCTCCGTGAAGACGGATTGGGAGGTGGAGCTTGGCGTGGTCATAGGCCAGGGCGGGCGCCATATCGACGAGGCCCGGGCCATGCGGCACGTGGCGGGCTATTGCGTGGTCAACGACATCTCCGAGCGCGAGTACCAGCTCGAGCGCGGCGGCACCTGGGACAAGGGCAAGGGCTGCGACGGCTTCGGCCCGCTGGGGCCCTGGCTGGTCACGGCCGACGAGGTGCCCGATCCGCAGGCGCTGCGCATGTGGCTGGATGTGGACGGCCGGCGCATGCAGGACGGCAGCACGGCCACCATGGTGTTCGGCGTGGCCTTTCTCGTCAGCTACCTGAGCCGCTTCATGAGCCTGCAACCGGGCGATGTGATCTCCACCGGCACGCCGCCGGGCGTGGGCATGGGCCAGAAGCCGCCCATGTACCTGCGTGCCGGGCAGGCCATGCGGCTGGGCATCGCCGGCCTGGGCGAGCAGCGCCAGACCATGGTGGCGGCCCGCGTGCAACCGAATCCCTCGACAACCGGCAAGGCCTGAGAAGACCATGACGCGAATCCTGTCCCTGCGCGTGCTCGATGTGCGCTTTCCGACCTCCAGTCACCTGGATGGGTCTGACGCCATGAACCCGGACCCGGACTACTCCGCCGCCTATGTGATCCTGGAGACGGATACGCCCGGCCTTGAGGGGCACGGGCTGACCTTCACCATCGGTCGCGGCAACGAGGTCTGCTGCGCCGCCATCGCGGCCATGCGCCACCTGGTGGAGGGCATGGAGCTCGACTGGGTCCGCCAGGACATGGGACGCTTCTGGCGCCACATCACCTCCGACAGCCAGTTGCGCTGGATCGGCCCGGACAAGGGGGCGATGCACCTGGCCACCGGCGCCGTGGTCAATGCCGTGTGGGACCTGTGGGCCAAGGCCGAGGGCAAGCCGCTGTGGCGTCTTGTGGCCGATTTCACGCCCGAGGAGTTCGTCCGCGCGCTGGACTTCCGCTACATGACGGATGCCCTGACCGAAGCCCAGGCGCTGGAGCTGCTGCATCGCCAGTCGCCGCGCAAGGCCGAGCGCATCGGCGTGCTGGAGCGCGAGGGCTATCCCTGCTACACGACCTCGGCCGGCTGGCTGGGCTATGACGACGACAAGCTGCGCCGCCTGTGCCGCGAGGCGGTGGCCGGTGGCTTCAACCACGTCAAGCTCAAGGTGGGGCGCAGCCTGCAGGACGATATCCGGCGCGTGTCCATCGCGCGCGAGGTGCTGGGGCCGGACCGCCAGCTGATGATCGACGCCAACCAGGCCTGGGAGGTGGGGCAGGCCATCGGCTGGGTGCGGGAGTTGGCCTTTGCCAGGCCCTGGTTCATCGAGGAGCCGACCAGCCCTGACGATGTGGAGGGCCACCGCGCGGTGCGCGAAGCCGTTGCTCCGGTCCAGGTCGCCTCTGGAGAGATGTGCCAGAACCGCATTCTCTTCAAGCAGTTCATCCTGCGTGGCGCCATCGACGTGGTGCAGATCGACGCCTGCCGGCTGGGAGGGGTCAACGAGGTGCTGCTGGTACTCCTGCTGGCCGCAAAGTACGGTCTGCCCGTGTGTCCGCATGCCGGGGGCGTGGGCCTTTGCGAGTATGTGCAGCATCTGTCCATGATCGATTTCGTCTGCGTGTCCGGCACGCGTGACGGGCGCGTGATCGAGTACGTGGACCATCTGCACGAGCACTTCGTGGATCCCTGCGTGGTGCGCAATGCGGCCTACATGCCTCCCGGTGCGCCCGGCTTTTCCATCACGATGAAGCCGGAATCTCTGGCCAGGTATCGCTTCCAGGCCTGAGCCATGGCCCTGTCCCATTCCCATTCACTTTTGCATCCGCGCATCGATGCACACCTGCATTTCTGGCGCTACAGCGCCGGGGACTATCCATGGATAGGCGCGGACATGCGGGCCCTGGCGGTGGACCGCACGCCCGGCCATCTCCTGCCCCAGCTGTCTGCCTGCGGCTTCACGGGCGCCATCGCCGTGCAGGCGCGCGCCACGGTCGATGAGACGCGGTTCCTGCTGGAGCTGGCGCGGCGCAATGACTGGATACGCGGCGTGGTGGGGTGGGAAGACCTGACCTGCGAGGGCCTGGGCGAGCGCCTGCAGGACTGGCGTGCCGAGCCGAGGCTGTGCGGCTGGCGCCATCAGGTGCAGGACGAGCCCGATGCCGCAGCCTTTCTGGGCTGCGCCGCATTCGGGCGCGGCATGGCCTTGTTGCAGCGCCAGGGCTGGGCGTATGACCTGCTCGTCTTCCATCACCAGATGGAGGCGGCTGCCGCCTTCTGCGCACGGCACGACGCGCACTGGCTGGTGCTGGACCATCTGGGCAAGCCCCCGCTGGCCGTGCTGGCCCGGGAACAGGCCGCATTCGGCCACTGGCAGGCGCGGCTGGGGCGTTTTGCCGCGCTGCCGCATGTGGCCTGCAAGCTCTCGGGCCTAGTGACCGAGGCCGACTGGCGCGCCGGGCTGGACGGGGCAGGCAGGGCTTGCCTGCTGCGCTGTCTAGATATGGCCTTGCAGGTGTTCGGTCCGCAGCGGCTGATGTTTGGCTCCGACTGGCCGGTCTGCCTGCTGGCCGCGCCATACGCCACGGTCTTTGAGCTGGTGGATGGTTGGGCGTCGTCGCGGCTGTCGGCCTCCGAGCGTGAGGCGCTGTGGGGCGGCACCGCCGCGCGCTGCTACGGCCTGCATCCGCAAGGCATGACCTGACCACATGGGAGGCAGCATGGACCTGAACCTGAAAGACAAGACCTTCATCGTCACGGGCGGTGCCAGCGGCATCGGGGCGGCCATCTCGCTGCGGCTGGCCGGTGAAGGTGCGATTCCGCTGATCTGCGGCAAGGACACCATGTGCGCGCGGTTCGAGGCGCAGCTCATGGAGCTGCAGCCCCGGGCCCGCCACTTCCGCTTCGACCTGGTCGATGAACAGGCATGCGGAGAGATGGTGGCCCGCGCTGCGGCGGACTGCGGCCACATCGACGGCCTGGTGAACAACGCGGGCATCAATGACGGCGTGGGCCTGGAGGCAGGGCGCGACGCCTTCGTGCGCTCGCTGCAGGCCAACCTGGTGCACTACTACGTCATGGCCCACCATTGCCTGCCACACCTCAAGGCCAGCCGTGGCTCCATCGTCAACATCTCGTCCAAGACCGCGCTGACCGGGCAGGGCCAGGCCAGCGGCTACTGCGCGGCCAAGGGGGCCCAGCTCTCGCTGACGCGCGAATGGGCTGCCGCGCTGGCAGCCGATGGCGTGCGCGTCAATGCCGTGGTGCCCGCCGAGGTGATGACGCCGATGTACCTGCACTGGCTGGGCCGCTTCGACGACCCCGGGCGCCAGCTGGAACAGATCAGCGCCCGGATTCCGCTGGGCCGGCGCATGACGGCGGCCGAGGAGATTGCGGACACGGTCGTCTTTCTTCTGTCCGAGCGGGCATCGCACACCACGGGGCAATGGCTGTTCGTCGATGGCGGCTACACCCACCTGGACCGCGCGCTGACCTGACCACCATGGAGACACCATGCGCCAATGCCTTGCACTCGACCTCAGGGATGACCCGGCGCTGATCGCCCGCTATGAAGCCCTGCATCGCAGGATCTGGCCCGAGGTGGAAGCGCATCTGCGCGGCCATGGCGTGGTCGGCATGGAAATCCACCGCCTTGGCACGCGCATGGTGATGGTCATGGACACCGATGACGCAGTGCATGACGCCCGGGCCATGGCCCTTGCCTCCGCCACCGATCCGAAGTTGTGCGAATGGGAAGACCTGATGTGGGCCTTTCAGGCCCCCACGCCGTGGACACCACCTGGAGACGAGTGGACGCCCATGGCCTGCATTTTTCGGCTGGAGGATTCTGCGCAGGAGTGAGCGACTGAGCATCCGTCGGCCATGCCCCATCCCCGAACGTCGCTCAACCCCCTTCCAGGGGAAAACACCGGGGCGCCCGCGCCGCAAATGCATAGGTCTGCGCATGAATCGCTCAGGCCTGGCGCCATCCCTGCGGAGAATTCATGAAAGCAGCCTGCAGGGCATCGCAACCACGGGGCTGCATGCACCCGCAATAGCAAGAAGCACAAGAACAAGAAGCACAAGAAAAGGGGCTGGCGACCGGTTTCAAGCTGCTCCCCATGGCAGCCGTGCTGCGGCCATGGGGATTTTCGCCAATCGGCAATGTCAAGGAGGAGAGGGAGATGAATAAACGCATGATCCGCAGCGCTGGCCTGGCCGCGCTGGTGCTGGGCACGGCCCTGGCGGCCCAGGCCCAGAGTTCGGTCACGCTCTATGGGCGTGTGGTCGCGGGGGTGGACTACCAGAACAATGTGTACGACCCGGCCACGGGGGGCTCTGGCAATCTGTGGCGGGCCGTGGGCAACCAGTGGGGCACGAGCATGCTGGGTTTCAAGGGGGAGGAGGACCTGGGCGGAGGGCTGCATGCGCTGTTCACGCTGGAGTCGGGCTTCAGCATCGACGATGCCAGGTTCAACGGCGCAGGTTTCTTCAACCGCCGCACCTTCGTGGGCCTGCGCAGCGGCTGGGGCACGCTGAAGCTGGGCAAGGACCTGTCGATCTCGGATGCGCACTGGGCGCTGGACCCCACGGGCCAGCAGTTCATCGGCTCGGCCACGCTGGTGCGGGGGCGCAACTGGGGCGGGCATGACAACATGGTCTCGTACGAAACGCCCAGCTGGGGCGGCCTGCGCGTGCTGGCGCTGACCGGCCTGGGCGAGCAGCCGCAGGGCGCATCGCGGCTGCGCAAGGATGCGCTGTCGGTGTCCTATACCGCGCCCACGTTCGAGTTGCGCGCCATCTACGATGTGGCCCGCGATGCCAATGGTCGCTTCAGCGATCTGTACACCACATCCCGCAACCTGACGCTGGGCGGCACGGTGACGCTGTCCGCGCTCAAGCTGTTCGCGGGCTATGAGCAGCTGTCTGCGCCCGACAGCGCGGCTGGCGTGCCCAACAAGGCGCGGCAGTACTGGATGGGCGCGCGCTACAAGGTGTCAGGCCCGCTGACGCTGATCGGGGCGGGCTACCGCACCACGGTCAACAACGGCGGCGGCAGCGCCAACCTGTTCATGGCGGGTGCCGACTACGCGCTGTCCAGGCGCACGCTGCTGTACGCCAGCGTGGGCAATGTGCGCAATGGCGGCAATGCGAACTTCTCGGTGGAGACCACCAACAACAACCCGGCGCCGGGCGGCAGCCAGACCGGCCTGTACCTGGGCATGGCGCATTCGTTCTGACAGGGGCGGGGCACTTTGGCGGAGGTTGCCGGCCCTTGCTCAAGGGGCTTGCCATCCGCCGCCCAGCACTTTGTTGATCGTCACCTGGTTTTGCAGTTGCGCCAGGTGCAGGGCCGACAGGGCCAGCTGTGCGTTGCGGCTGCGCTCCTGCGCATCCAGCCAGGTGCGCAGGGGTACCTGGCCTGCGCGGTAGCGTGCCTCGTACAGGCGGGTGATTTCTGCCGATTCCTGCATGACGCGCTGCTGTGCCTGCTCCTGGCTGGCCAGCTCGGTGCGGGCGGACAGGGCTTTTTCCGTTTCCGCCAGCGCGGCGTACAGCGACTTGCGGAAGTTGACCACGGCCTCTTCATGCTGGTTGCGCGCAATGGCGGTGTTCAGCCGCATCTCGCCCACGTTCAGAAAGGGCAGGGTCATGCTGGCGCCCAGGGCCGCCACGGGGTTGGCCAGCAGGTCGAGCAGCGAGTTGCTGGAGCCCCCCAGGTTGCCGGTCAGCGACAGCGTGGGGTAGTAGCGCGCGGCGGCCGCATCGCTGCTGGCCAGGGAGGCGCGCAGCCGCAGTTCGGCGGCGCGCAGGTCGGGGCGGCGGCCCAGCAGTTCGGCGGGCAGTCCTGCGGCAATGGCAGGCAGCGCGCCCGTGGGCAGGGCCTGCGGCTCGCCACCGGGTGCCTCGGCGCCCAGGAGCAGCTCGTTGAGCGCCTGCCGCAGTTCGGCGCGGGCCTGCGTGTACTGGCTGAGCAGCGCCTGCTGCTCGGCCAGCGCCTGCCGGGCCTCGCGCCGTTCCAGGCTGGATACGGCGCCGCTGCGGTACTGCGCCTCCACCAGCTCGCCGGTGCGGCGTGTGTACTCCAGGCTTTGCCGCGCAAATTCCAGGCGCTCGTTGGCTAGGGCCAGTTGCCAGTACAGGCTGGCGGTGGTGGCCGCCAGGGACAGGGCCACGGCCTGCCTGTCCTGCTCGCTGGCCTGGGCCTCGAAGACGGCCGCATCGCGCTGGGCACCCAGGCGGTCGAACAGGTCCAGCTCCCAGCCCACGCTCAACGTGGCGCTGGACGTCTCCAGCGTGCTGCGCGGGTTGCCGGACAGCGGCCGGCTGGCCCCGGTGCTGAGCGTGCCGCCGGGTTGCGGCAGCAGGGCGCGGCCCGCCAGCTGCGCCTGCAGCGCGGCGCGGCGCACGCGGATGCCTGCCGTTGCCAGGTCGGGGTTGCGCGCAAGGGCCATGTCGATCCATGCATCCAGGCGCGGATCGCCGAAGGCGCGCCACCATGCCTCGGGCGAAGGCGCGGCCGCCGAGGGCTGCGCATGCTCGAACTGTGCGGGCAGCGCCACCTGCGGCGCCTCGTAGGTTGTGCGCGTGATGGCGCCGCAGCCGGCCAGGGCCACTGCGCATGCCAGCACGCCGGTCTTCAGCATATGCATGTCAATCTCTCGATAGAGCCTGTACGGGGTCGAGGCGCGCAGCACTGCGCGCCGGCAGGAAGCCGAAGCCGATCCCGATGAGGGAGGAGCAGGCCACGGCCAGCACGATGGAGGCGGCCGAGAACGAGAGCTGGAAGCTGGAGCCCGACAGGCTCACTGCCAGGCCCAGGCTCAGCGCCAGAGAGACACCCAGGATGCCGCCCACGATGCAGACCAGCACGGCCTCGATCAGGAACTGCTGAAGGATGTCCGACTGGCGCGCGCCGATGGCCATGCGCACGCCGATCTCGCGCGTGCGCTCGGTCACCGACACCAGCATGATGTTCATCACGCCGATGCCGCCCACCAGCAGCGCAATCATGGCGATGGCCGAGACCAGCAGCGTCAGCGTGGTGCTGGTGCGCGTGATGGCCTGGCGGATCTGGTCGGAGTTCCAGATGAAGAAGTCCTTGGTGCCATGGCGCTCGGTCAGCAGGCTGGTGGCGGCCTTTTGCGCGATCTCGGCCGGCACCGCGTCCTTGATGCGCAGCGTGATGCTGTCCAGGTGGTACTTGCCGACCAGGCGCGTGGCGGCTGCGGTGTAGGGCACGAAGAAGGTGGGCGTGGAGCCGCCGAAGCTGTTTTGCGCAGGCCGGAGCACGCCGACGATTTCCACGGGCATCTGGCCCAGCAGCACGACCTCGCCCAGCGGGCTGGGGTTGGTGGGGAACAGGGCGGTGGCGGTCTTCTGGTCGATCACCGCCACCTGGGCGTGCAGGTCCACGTCGCGCTGGTCGAAGAAGCGGCCCGATGCCAGGCGCAGGCCGCGCACGCGAAAGTGCTCGAAGCCCACGCCCGTCACCTGGGCCGTGGCCGCGTTCTCGCGGTACAGCGCCGTGACGCCGACCGACACATTGGGCGTGGCGCTGTCCACGTAGGGCTGCTCGGCCAGGGCCTGGGCGTCGGCGGCGACCAGGGTCTCGATGGCGGCCGCGCGCGTGTCGCCGAAGTCCTTGCCGGGGAAGATGTCCAGCGTGTTCGTGCCCAGCTCGCTGATCTGGTTCATCACCTGCTGCTGCGCACCGCGCCCCAGCGCCACCACCGAGACCACGGCCGAGATGCCGATGATGATGCCCAGCATGGTCAGGAAGGTGCGCAGGCGGTGGGCGTTCATGGCGCGCAGGGCCATGCGCAGGGCTTCGCCAAAGCGGTCCGACAGTCCGCGCCAGGAGGCCCGGCGCGCGCCGGATGCCGGCTCCACGGGCGGCCTGGCTTCGTGCGGGGTGCTGCGCCGGTCGGCAATGATGGCGCCGTCGCTGATCTCGATCACGCGCGTGGCGTGGGCGGCGACGGCCATGTCGTGCGTGACCAGGATGATGGTGTGGCCGTCGGCATGCAGCTCCTGCAGGATGCGCATGACCTGCTCGCCGCTGGCCTTGTCCAGCGCGCCCGTGGGCTCGTCGGCCAGGATGACGGCGCCGCCGTTCATCAGCGCACGCGCAATGGACACGCGCTGCTGCTGCCCGCCCGACAGCTGGCCCGGCCGGTGCTGCATGCGGTCGGCCAGGCCCAGGCGTTCGAGCAGGGCGGCCGAGCGCGCATGCCGCTCGCCGGCCGGTGTGGCCGCGTAGACGGCGGGCAGCTCCACATTGCCCTGGGCCGTGAGGTCGGGCAGCAGGTGGTAGCGCTGGAAGATGAAGCCGAAGTGCTCGCGCCGCAGCGCGGCCAGCGCGTCGGGCCCCAGCTCGCTGGTCTCGCGGCCCGCGATGCGGTAGCTGCCCGAGGTCGGATGGTCCAGGCAGCCGAGGATGTTCATCAGCGTGGACTTGCCCGAGCCCGAGGCGCCCACGATGGCCACCATCTCGCCGGCCTCGATGGTCAGGTCGATGTCCTTGAGTACCGCCACCGTGGTGTCGCCCGCAGGAAACTCCCGGCGCAGGCCCTGCATCTGCAGCAATGCATGGTCCATGCTTACATTCCCATCGGGTCGCTGCCGGCCGGCTTGCCGCCGGGGCTGGCCTCGCCGATCACCACCTGCTCGCCGGGCTCCAGCCCCGACAGCACCTGGGCCTGGGCGTTGGTGCGCAGGCCCACGCGCACCTTGCGCTCGGTGACCTGGCCCTGGGCATCGCGCACGCGCACGCTGTAGTTGTCGTCGGCATCGCGGCTGCCCAGCGCGGCGGCCGGCATGAGCACGGCCTTGTCGGCCTGGGCCACGCGCACGGTGACCTGGGCGGTCATGGAGGGGCGCAGCTTGCCTTCCGGGTTGGGCACGTCGAACTGGGCGTTGTAGTAGATGGCCTTGGCGGCCTGGGCGCCGGTGGCGGTCGCTGCGCCAGCGGTGGCGTCCGTGGCGATGGAGGCGGGCGCAGGCTCTATGCGCTCGATCGTGGCGGTGTGGCGCTGGCGGCCGCTGCCCAGCGTGGTGAACCAGACCGTCTGGCCCAGCTGGATCTTGTCCACGTCGGCCTCGGCAATCTCGGCGCGCACGGTCATCACGTCGAGCTTGGCCAGCATGACGATGGTGGGCGTGGTCTGGAAGGAGTTCAGGGTCTGGCCCTGCTTGGTGACCACGGCCACGATCACGCCGTCCATGGGCGCGACGATGCGGGTGTAGCCCAGGTTGATGCGCTCGGTCTCCACCTGGGTGCGTGCCTGCTCGATCTGTGCCTGAAGGGCGCCGACATCGGCCAGCGCGGTGTCCAGCGCAGCCTTGGCGGCTTCATGGTCGGCGCGCGAGGTGGCGTCGGCCTGCAGCAGCTCCTGCTGGCGCTGGAAGGTCAGCCGGGCCTGGACGAGGGCCGCGCGCCGCGCGGCCAACTGGGCCTGCAAGGCGGTGACGGATGCCTCGGCATTGCGCAGCTTGATGCGCTGCGGCTGGGCATCGACTTCGGCGATCAGGTCGCCGGCCTTGACCTTCTGGCCCAGCTCCACGTGCAGGCGCCTGACCTGGCCCGAGACCTGGGCGCCCACGGCCACCAGTTCCTTGGGGTGCAGCCGGCCCACGGCTAGCACGGTCTGCTCCAGGTCGCCGACGGTGACGGGTGCGGTTGCGAATTGGGTGGAGGGCTTGGCACTGGCCTTCCACCACACCAGGCCTGCGACCATGCATGCGCCTGCGACGGCGACCATGGCCCATTTGCGATTGAACTTCATTCTTCCCCTGCCGCGCGGTCGGCCGCAGGGGAGACAGTCCCTGCCCGGCGCCGCGCCAGATGCTCGAACTTACCAGTCTGGCGCGGTTCGATGTCCCGGCATTGACCAAGGCATGGAGATTCAGTGGAGAAAAGCGAGGAGAGGGAGCGGCCGGGCTGCCCCCTCGGCTCACCGCAAGTTCAGCGCAAGTTCAGCGCCAATATTGGCACTTGCTCTCGGCCTTGGTGGTCCAGACCTGCTCGGCCGGCAGCTTCTTGACCAGCTTGTAGTAGTCCCAGGTGCCCTTGGATTCGGCCGGGGATTTCACTTCCATCAGGTACATGTCGTGCACGTAGCGGCCGTCCTCGCGCAGGTAGCCGCTGCCGAAGAAGTCGTCCATCTTCATGCCGCGCCAGGTGGCCATGACCTTGTCGGCATCCAGCGTGCCGGCCTTTTCCACGGCCTTGAGCCAGTTCATGGTGGCCGAGTAGTCGGCCGCATGGATTTCGCTGGGGCGGCGCTGGGTCTTGGCCATGAAGGCGTCGGCGAACTTGCGCGAGGCATCGTTCATGTCCCAGTACCAGCTGGTGGTGAACTGCATGCCCTGCGTGTTCTTCAGGCCCAGGCTGTGCACGTCGGTGAAGAACACCAGCAGGCCGGCCAGCTTCATGTCCTTGGTCACGCCGAATTCGCGCGCTGCCTTGATGGAGTTGATGGTGTCGCCACCGGCATTGGCCAGGCCCAGGATCTGGGCCTTGGAGTTCTGCGCCTGCAGCATGAAGCTGGAGAAATCGCTGGCGTTCAGCGGCGTCTTGACCGAGCCCAGCACCTTGCCGCCGCGCGCCTCGATGATCTTGGTGGTATCGGCCTCCAGCGCATGGCCGAAGGCATAGTCGGCGGTCACGAAGTACCAGCTCTTGCCTCCGGCCTCCACCACGGCCGCGCCCGTGCCCTTGGCCAGGGCCACGGTGTCGAAGGCGTAGTGCACGGTGTAGGGGCTGCACTGCTCGTTGGTCAGCGCCGAGCTGCCCGCGCCGTTGTCGATGAAGACCCGCTTTTTCTCCTGCGCCACCTTGGCCATGGACAGGGCCGTGGCCGAGTTCGTGCCGCCAAACACCAGGCTGATGCCCTGCGTGTCTATCCACTCGCGCGCCTTGCTGGCGGCGATATCGGCCTTGTTCTGGTGGTCGGCCGTCAGCAGCTCGATGGGTTTGCCCAGCAGCTTGCCGCCGTAGTCGTCGATGGCCATCTGTATCGCCACGGCGCCGTTCTTGCCCTCGACATCGGCATAGAGACTGGACATGTCGGTGATGAAGCCGATCCGAACCTTGTCCTGCTGCGCCAGGGCCGGCGTTGCCAGTGCGGCGGCGCACAGTGCCAGGGCCAGCGGTGTCATCAGCGATGTCTTGGGGCGTTGCTGCATGAAGTCTCCTTGCTTTGGATGGAAAAAGCCCGCTGCTGTTGCGCAGGGGCCGGGTGATTCCATGCTGGCAGGGACAGGGGTCTGCCGCATTGGGGCAAGCACGGGCTTGGTGGCCCCGGTGCGACAGTACAGCCGCTCATCCTTGCAACGTGGCCGGCCCGTTGATTGATCGCCATGCGCTGCGTATCCCGGCCGTGGCTTGTGCGCGCGTCAGGACCTGCTTTTCCGTTCCTTGACCTGGGAATGCGAAAGCACTGGACTTGAATTAATTTGTCTGGAAAAACAATCAAAAAATTAGGTTTTGCTTAGAATAATGGACAAATGAAATCGCCAGAAAGGTCCACCCTTCTTCAGCGCCAACTGCTTTTGCAGTTCGGTGAACGGCTCAAGCGCCTGCGCAAGGAGCAGGGGCTGGGCACGGTCGAGATGGCCTCGCGCGTAGGCATATCCCGCAGCACGCTCGCTGCAGTCGAGTCCGGCGATCCCGGGCCATCCATGGGCACGTACCTGCGGGTCATGTCGGAACTGGGCATAGGGGGAGAATTGGCATTGCTGGCGGGCGACGCCCTGCAGCCCGCGCCCGCAGGAACTGCCGCAGCCCGTTCGCGCCATGCCAGGCCCGTCGTACAGGTTCTGGTGCGTGCGCAGGATGCGCGCCATGAAGTGCAGGATCTGCAAAGCCTCGCATTGCATGAAGAAGCCGTGCGCCTTGTGCGATCTGACCCGGCATTGCTGCAGCAGGCACAGGACACGTTGGAGAGGTGGTTGAGCCAGGGGGATTCGCATTCCGCCAGCCTGTGGAGGCAGTGGCAGGATGTCTTGCAAAATGGCCGCTGGCGCACCATCCTGGCCCGCACGCGAAGGGCCCAGGAACTGCGCCAGGCCTCGCCCCTGACATCGGTGCTGCCCGAACAGGTGCGCCAGCAGATACGGGCGCAGGTGGGGGATCTCAAGCGGGGCGTTGCATTGGGAGATACAGGGCGGGCCTATGAACCGAGAGGATCTTGAGCACATCATTCGTGCGAGCGGGGATGTGACGAATGAGTATGAATTCGTCATCGTGGGAAGCCAGGCAATCCTGGGCTCCATCCCGTATCCCGAGCCGGTTTTCAAGATGTCCGCAGAGGCGGACATCTATCCGCTCAACGCTCCGGATCTGGCGGACCGGATCGACGGATCCATTGGCGAAGGCACTCGCTTCCACGAGTATGGCACTGATGGAGCATGGCCATGTACAGGTCGATGCGGCACTGAAACTGGCAAGCAGCATGCCGTTGGGTGATGACGGCAAACGGCAATTGCGGGCCCGGATTCAGCGCTGGTTCAAGGGGCTGAAAAAATAAAAAGCAGCCCGCAGGCTGCTTGTCGATTGCCGTGTCCGCGCGATCAGGCCGCAGGTCGCGCGGTGCGCACTGCGCTCTTGGGGCGGAACGCCTTGCACACGCTGTCATCCGTTTCCAGATAAGGCCCGCCGATCAGGTCCACGCAATAGGGCACGGCCGCAAAGATGCCGTTGACCTTTTGCG
Source organism: Delftia tsuruhatensis NBRC 16741 (assembly GCF_001571325.1). Classification (GTDB taxonomy): domain Bacteria; phylum Pseudomonadota; class Gammaproteobacteria; order Burkholderiales; family Burkholderiaceae_C; genus Comamonas; species Comamonas tsuruhatensis. The sequence goes on along the minus strand of NZ_BCTO01000043.1, from coordinate 78,488 downwards.
TGCCATCGGGGTTCTTCAGACCTTCCAGGGTTTCGGCAATGGCCTTGGGCTGGCCCGGCAGGTTGATGATCAGGCTCTTGCCACGGATCACCGCCACCTGGCGCGACAGGATCGCCGTGGGCACAAAGGCCAGGCTGATCTGGCGCATCTGCTCGCCAAAGCCCGGCATTTCCTTGTCGGCCACGGCCAGCGTGGCTTCGGGCGTGACATCGCGCGGGGCGGGGCCGGTGCCGCCCGTGGTCAGCACCAGGCAGCAGCCTGCATCGACCAGTTCGATCAGCGTGGCGCTGATGCCGGCCTGATCGTCGGGGATCAGGCGCGGCTCGAACGTGATGGGGTTCCTGAGCGCGCGGGTGAGCCAGTCCTGCAGGGCCGGCAGGCCCTTGTCCTCATAGACGCCGCTGCTGGCACGGTCGCTGATCGAAACGATGCCGATGCGCACGGCGTCATGGACGGGCTCACTCATCGTCGGCTTCCTCGCCAGCGCCGTCACCGTCCTCGGCTGTCTCGCGGCCCGTGCCGCCCAACTGCTGGCGCACCAGCTGGAACAGATCGCGGTAGGCGCGGCCCTTGCGCTGGGCCAGGCCGGTGGATTCCTGCACATTGGCCTCATGGGCGCCCGGCATGTCCTTGCGGGCCTGGCGGATCAGGGCGCGCAGCTGCTGGGTGTCGGTGTCGGGGAAATGGTCCAGCCAGATGGACAGGGCCGATTCCTCGGCAATCAGGCGGTCGCGCCATTGCTCGGCCGCATGCAGGGCCATCTTCTCGGCGGCCGATCCGTTGTGCTGCTCGTCCAGCGCGGCGCGCACGGCGGCGATCTCGGTCTCGTCCAGCTTGCGCATGAGCTTGCCGACGTACTGCATCTGGCGGCGCTTGCCTTCGAAATTGGTGATGCGCTTGGCCTCGGCCAGGGCATCGGCCAGCTGGTCGGGCAATTGCAGGCGCTTGAACAGGTCGGAGCGCAGCGTCAGCAAATCCTTGCCGAGGTCCTGCAAGGCGTCGGACTCGCGCTTGAGATCCGTCTTGCTGGAGTCGGGGGTGCCTTTGAGTTCGGCCTTGAGCTGCAGGTCGAGTTCGCTGCCTTCGGCAACGAAGTGACCTTTGACGTAGTAGCCTTTTTTGGGTTTGCGTGACATGGGGTAGGGGACAAATACAGTGGCGGCGCGGAGGGCGCTGCAGTGGCGGCTATCATAGCCGCCGCTATGAAAAAACCCCGTCCCCGCGCGGCAAGCACCGCCAAACCGCAGGCTGATTCCGGCTTCAGCTACAGCCAACCGTTTTTTGAAGACCTGGTGGACCGTGCCCTGGTCCACGCCAAGAAGCTCGGCGCCACCGACGCCGGAGCCGAGGCTTCCGAGGGCTGCGGCCTGAGCGTGAGTGTGCGCAAGGGGGCGCTGGAGACCGTGGAGCGCAACCGCGACAAGTCGCTGGGCGTGACCGTCTACCTGGGCAACCGCCGAGGCAACGCCAGCACCTCGGACTTCTCGGATGCCGCCATCCAGCAGACCGTGCAGGCCGCCTACGACATCGCGCGCTTCACCGCCGAGGACCCCATGGCCGGCCTGCCCGATGCGGCCGACATCGCCCCGCCCGGCACCCACCGTGACCTGCAGCTGTTCCACCCCTGGGAGCTGACCAGCGAGGCTGCGGCGCAGCTGGCGCTGCAGTGCGAAGAAGCTGCCCTGGGCACGCACAAGCGCATCACCAACAGCGAAGGCGCTGGCGTTTCGGCCCAGCAAAGCCATTTCTTCAGTGCCCATACCAATGGTTTCCGTGGCGGCTACGCCAGCTCGCGCCACAGCCTGTCGGTGGCGCCCATCGCATCGCTGCCCGGCCGCAATGGCGAGATGCAGCGCGATGCCTGGTACAGCTCCATGCGCAACGCGGCCGACCTGGCCTCGCCCGAAGCCGTGGGCCGCTACGCCGCCCAGCGCGCCCTGAGCCGCCTGGGCAGCCGCAAGATCCCGACCACCGAATGCCCGGTGCTGTTCGAGTCCACGCTGGCCGCCGGCCTGCTGGGCAGCTTCGTGCAGGCCGTCAGCGGCGGCGCGCTGTACCGCCGCAGCACCTTCCTGCTCGACTCGCTGGGCAAGCCCGTCTTCCCCAAGCACATCGACATCACGGAAGATCCCTTCATCCTCGGCGGCAAGGGCAGCTCGCCCTTCGACGAGGAAGGCGTGCGCGTGCAGGCCCGCAAGGTGGTGGATGCCGGCCGCGTCGAGGGCTACTTCCTGTCCAGCTACTCGGCACGCAAGCTGGGCATGAAGACCACCGGCAATGCCGGCGGATCGCACAACCTGATCATGACCTCGCGCCGCACCAAGGCCGGCGACGACCTGCCCGCCATGCTCAAGAAGCTGGGCACGGGCCTGTTCGTGATCGAACTCATGGGCCAGGGCGTGAACTACGTGACCGGCGACTACTCGCGCGGCGTCAGCGGCTTCTGGGTGGAAAACGGCGAAATCGCCTTCCCCGTGCATGAGATCACCATCGCCGGCAACCTCAAGGACATGCTCAAGGGCATCGAGGCCGTGGGCGCGGATGCCTACAACTACGGCGCCAAGACCGTGGGCTCTATCCTGATCAACCGCATGAAGGTGGCTGGTAGCTGATTGGCTTGCGGCTGCGCATGCTGATGAAAAGCGGCCCGAAAGGCCGCTTTTTTGTGGGCACCCAGTCACCGCGTGCCCCGGCCGCAGTTGGCCGCACCAGCTCGCGTCCCGCGAACCCCAAGTGACCTTTGTCCTCCCCTGAGGTTCGCATTTCTGCAAGCCGTTGTTTTTGTTGAGGCATCACTGCGTCTTTCGTGGTCCTTGCCGTTTTTCCGTGACAGAGCGCGCAGGTTCGCGATGGCGAAGCTTTTTATGCAGTGGTACGGCTGGGTTATAAGCATGCCGTCGCGCCCCGTGCGGGCGCGTGGATTGAAACTTTTTCGAGCTCACGCAGACGCACAGCGAGCTCGTCGCGCCCCGTGCGGGCGCGTGGATTGAAACTGGCGGTAGGCCCGGCTGTTGTTCACTGCCTGCGAGTCGCGCCCCGTGCGGGCGCGTGGATTGAAACGGTGCTGGAGCGCCGCAAGGAGATCGCGCCGAGGGTCGCGCCCCGTGCGGGCGCGTGGATTGAAACACTCTGCGGGGCAAATCGTTTCGATGGCCTTTTTGTCGCGCCCCGTGCGGGCGCGTGGATTGAAACATGAGACCCCAGATGACGACGCCGGCCGCCATGAGTCGCGCCCCGTGCGGGCGCGTGGATTGAAACTGCTGCACTCTGTATATCAATCCCGACCACAAGAGTCGCGCCCCGTGCGGGCGCGTGGATTGAAACCTTGAAACGGAACTCGCTCATTGCGACGCCCTATCGTCGCGCCCCGTGCGGGCGCGTGGATTGAAACGGCTCTGGACAGATCGCGAGTCCGAGCCCCAGCCGTCGCGCCCCGTGCGGGCGCGTGGATTGAAACCTCAAGGACGAACTGACCGAGGTGCTGGAGCTGGTCGCGCCCCGTGCGGGCGCGTGGATTGAAACACCCCATCGGACTTACGCCTGCTGGGGCGCTGGGGTCGCGCCCCGTGCGGGCGCGTGGATTGAAACAGGGCGTCAGTAGACAGCGACCCGAGAGCGGTCTGTCGCGCCCCGTGCGGGCGCGTGGATTGAAACCAATTGATAGCAACGGAACACGACAGCCTCACCGTGTCGCGCCCCGTGCGGGCGCGTGGATTGAAACTCCCCGAGATTGAATGCAGCCCGGTCGTGTCCAGGGTCGCGCCCCGTGCGGGCGCGTGGATTGAAACGTCCATGTCGCTGCTCGCTGCGTCCTCTTGATTGGGTCGCGCCCCGTGCGGGCGCGTGGATTGAAACTGCCAGGGACAAACACCATTGCGCCCCCTGGCACTGGTCGCGCCCCGTGCGGGCGCGTGGATTGAAACGGCGGCGTGCTGGACAAGGCCCGAGGCGGTGCCGTCGCGCCCCGTGCGGGCGCGTGGATTGAAACGGCGCCAAGGCTGTTGCAGCAACTGGCATGGCCATGTCGCGCCCCGTGCGGGCGCGTGGATTGAAACAAGGCTATTTGGGACATGGCTACGGACCTTGTGTGTCGCGCCCCGTGCGGGCGCGTGGATTGAAACGCAGAGCTGATCAAAGACCTGACCACCGAAGACCGTCGCGCCCCGTGCGGGCGCGTGGATTGAAACTCTTTGAGCGTGTCCAGCTGGCTGAGCAGGGGCGTCGCGCCCCGTGCGGGCGCGTGGATTGAAACCACGGCGCCGAGCCGCCAGCGGACTGGCGCGAAGGTCGCGCCCCGTGCGGGCGCGTGGATTGAAACTAGGGCGACGATTTGCGGCCCGCTGTGCGGCAGTGTCGCGCCCCGTGCGGGCGCGTGGATTGAAACTTACGGGCGTAGTCGTCCCGGTAATAGTCTCGATCGTCGCGCCCCGTGCGGGCGCGTGGATTGAAACCTGCCTGCGACCGAGCTTGCTGGCCCCTTCGACGGTCGCGCTCCGTGCGGGCGCGTGGATTGAAACGTCGATGACGTACAGCGGACCTTGATCCTTGTCGGTCGCGCCCCGTGCGGGCGCGTGGATTGAAACGTGCAGGCCGGCAGCGACTGGCGCAGCCTCAACCGTCGCGCCCCGTGCGGGCGCGTGGATTGAAACTATGCCGTGGGCCTTCGCATTGGGATTGCAGAGGTCGCGCCCCGTGCGGGCGCGTGGATTGAAACCCGAACGCTGGATACTGGCGGAGACTGTCCCTTTCGTCGCGCCCCGTGCGGGCGCGTGGATTGAAACCGGTCAAACATGTGCACGTAGACGGTCTGGAAGTGTCGCGCCCCGTGCGGGCGCGTGGATTGAAACCAGTCCCTGTTGGTCAAGGCGAACCGGAGCATGCGTCGCGCCCCGTGCGGGCGCGTGGATTGAAACATCACGCAGGACCCGACGCTGGTGCACCAGACTCGTCGCGCCCCGTGCGGGCGCGTGGATTGAAGCATGGCCATCAAGCGCGAAATGACGGGTTCTGGCAATCGCTGACAACCCGATGCCTGCATGTCGGCAAGGCGCTGTCCTACCGGATGAGCAGGGTTTGGGAAGGCGATGCGACTGATTCAAATTGTCAAATTTGTTCCCGGATGTGTTTCTTCCGTGCCAGCAGTCTGGCCGGTTTGCGTAGGTGGTTCGAGGGAGAGCGACGTGGGTTTTCTGAGGCGTATGAAGTTGGGAACCATGCTGGGCATGGGTTTCCTTGCGGTGATCGTGGTCTGCGTGTGCGTGGCCGGCTTCGGCTGGATGAAGCTGCACGATCAGGGGGAGCAGTTGCGTGTTTTGGCTGAGGACCGCATGGGCAATCTGGCCCGGCTGCAATCGCTCAAGGACAACGCCAATGTGTCGGCGCGGGTGGTGCGCAATCTGGCGCTGATCACCGATCCGGCGCAGATGGCCGAGGAGAGCCGCCGGCTGGATGAGGTGGTCGCCAGGAACGGCCTGGTCATGAAGGAGCTGGACCAGCGCCTGCAGACCGAGCAGGCACGCCGGCTCTTTGCCGACATCAGGCAGGCGCGCCAGCCTTTCGTGGAAACCATGCGCCAGGCCGGTGACCTGGGCCTGGCCAACCAGGGCGATGCCGCCAGGGATCTGATCATGGGGCGCCTGCGCTCCTTGCAGACGACCTATTTCGATGCGGTCGAGGCACTGGTCGATTACCAGAAGGCACAGACGCAGGCCACGGTGGACGGCTCCCTGCGCAGCGTGGCCGAAGACGGCGTGGCCATGCTGGTGCTGACGCTGCTGGCCGCCGCGCTGGGCTCTCTGGTGGCCTGGATGATCACCAGGACGGTCAAGCAGCAGCTGGGCGGAGAGCCCTCCTATGCCGCCGGGGTGGCGCGCCAGATCGCGCAGGGCGATTTGTCCGTGCGGGTGCAATTGACGCCCGGCGACACCTCCAGCCTGCTGCGCGCCATGGAGGACATGCGGGCCGGTCTGGCGCGCGTGGTCGCCGATGTGCGGCAAAGCAGCGAATCCATCGCGACCGGCGCCAGCCAGATCGCATCGGGCAATGCCGACCTGAGCCAGCGCACGGAGGAGCAGGCCAGCAATCTGGAGCAGACCGCCGCCTCCATGGAGGAGATGAACGCCACCGTCAAGCTCAATGCCGATACAGTGCGCACGGCCACCCAGCTGGCCGCTTCGTCGAGCCAGGCCGCCACTGGCGGCGGCAAGATCGTGGACCGCGTTGTGGCCACCATGGAGCAGATCACCGCGAGTTCCCGGAAGATCGAGGACATCATCGGCGTGATCGACTCCATTGCCTTCCAGACCAACATTCTGGCGCTCAATGCCGCCGTGGAGGCAGCGCGGGCGGGCGAGCAGGGGCGCGGCTTTGCCGTGGTGGCATCCGAAGTGCGCAGCCTGGCCCAACGCAGCGCGGGGGCAGCCAAGGAGATCAAGGCCCTGATAGGCGAGAGCGTGTCCAAGGTGGACGAGGGCTCGGGCCTGGTGGGCGAGGCGGGTTCCGCGATGAAGGACATCGTCCAGCAGGCGCAGCGCGTTGCCGACCTGATCGGCGAAATAGGCGCGGCCACGGCCGAGCAGGCCGACGGTGTGGCGCAGGTGGGCGACGCCGTCGTACAGCTGGACCAGGTCACGCAGCAGAATGCGGCCCTGGTCGAGGAATCGGCGGCGGCTGCCGCAAGCTTGAACGCGCAGGCTGCCAAGCTGGTCGATCTGGTCAGTCTGTTCAAGCTGGACGGGGTGTCCTCGTCCGTGTCCCTGCCCGCGTCCTCACCGGCCCAGGCGCCAGCGCCAGCCGCCTCAGGCAGCAAGGGCGGCCAGCGGACGAAGGCGTCCCCAGCGGCACCCAGGGTTGCTGCAGCGCCTGCCAAGGTCACCCCGCTGCGCAATGCGGGCGAGCGTGTGGACGAGAACTGGGAAGTGTTCTGACCGCGAGCGCGGCAATGCCGCGCTGTGCGCGTGGAACCGGGGGACTTGCCGGCCTCATGCCGTCGGATGGGGTGGGGTTTGCCCAGATGCCTGCCCCGGTGCATGGGCCGGCATGTTGCGCACATGCAGGTCCAGCTGCGGGAAGGCCACGGCAATGCCAGCGTCCTTGAGCCGGTCGTTGACGCGGCGGTTGAGGTCGTGGCGCACGGGCAGGCGGTCTTCGACCTTGCCCACGTAGGCGCGCAGCTCGAAGCGCTGGCCGTTGCCTTCCAGCGCCATGAACCAGCAGTTGGGCTCGGGCTCGCGCAGCACCTGGGGGTGCTCCCTGGCAATGTCCAGCAGCATGTCGCGCACCTGCTCGGGGTCGTTGCCGTGGGCCACGGGCACGTCGATCACCAGGCGGGTCACGTCGTCGCTCAAGGTCCAGTTCGTCACCTGGCCGGTGATGAAGGTCTTGTTGGGGATGACGATTTCCTTGTTGTCGAAGTCCAGCACCGTGGTGGCCCGCGTGCGGATGCGCGTGACGGTGCCGGTGAGGGTGTCGATGGTGATGACATCGCCCACGCGGAAGGGCCGCTCCACCAGCAGGATCAGGCCCGAGACGAAGTTGGCGAAGATCTCCTGCAGGCCGAAGCCCAGGCCCACGGTGAGCGCCGCCACCATCCACTGCAGCTGGCCCCAGCGCAGGCCCAGCAGCGTGAAGGCGCTGACCGTGCCCGCGATGGTGATGGCGTAGCGCGCCAGCGTGGCCAGGGTGTAGCGCGCGGAGCTGCTGATGCGGTTGGAGGCCGACAGCGTCACTTCCAGCAGGCCCGGCAGGTTGCGTGCAAAGCTGAAGGTCAGCAGCAGGATCATCACGCCCAGCAGCGCATCCATCAGGCTCACGGGGGCGGCATGCGCGATGCCGTCGGCGCCGGTGTTGGTGGTGTACCAGAGCACCACGCCTTCGGAGCGCAGCAGCGCAGGCAGCACGGGCAGCCAGGCGTAGACCAGGGTCAGCACGACCAGCACCTGCTGCAGCAGGCCCAGCAGCCGGTGCGCCTGGGCGCCCACGGTGACCAGGGCCATCTGGGTGGCTTCGTCGGTGGGGGCCTTGCCGGTGTCCACGCCCGAGCCGCTCTGGGCCAGCCTGGCGGCTTCGCGCAGCCGGTTCAGCGCCAGGCGCCGCTCGCCCAGCAGCAGCCAGCGCCGCAGCAGGTTGACCACGACCTCGACCGCGCCCAGGAACACGAAGCTGGCCATCAGGGCCTGGATGACTTCGGTGGCCGTGTAGACATAGCCGAGCACGATGCCCACGGCCAGCGCGCTGAGCATGAGCATCAGCACCACGCTGACGATCTGGCCCCAGTGGATGCCGGGCCGCTTTTGCTGCATGACACGGCGAAAGTACAGCCAGGCCATCCAGGCCAGCCCCAGCGACAGCATGAGGATGGAGATGCGCCCCCAGGTGCTGATGGCGTGGTTGTCATGGCTGTAGAAGGCCAGGCCGCCCAGCAGTTCGGCAGGCACGATCAGCCAGGCGGCGCGGCGCACCATCTGGCGCAGCATCTGCACGCGAGCAGCCGGCCAGCCGAAGTGGGCCAGTGCCAGCCCGCCCGGGCAGAACAGGGCGTTGAGCAAGGTGGCCACGAATATGAAATCGCTGAGCTGGACCAGGGTGGCGCCCAGCGGCTCCAGCGCCGTGCCCACGGTTTCCGGGCCTTGCAGCAGGCTGCCCAGCGCCGCGGCCGCAAAGCTCCAGGGCAGGGTGTAGAGCAGGCTCCAGCCCAGCGCCAGCAGGCTCAGCCCGAAGTGGTCGCGCATGAAGTCGCCCACGCGCACGGCGATGGACTGCAACTGGCGCAGCGCGTAGCGGCGCAGGCCCAGCAGCAGGGCCACGATCAGGCCGACGGCGCCAAAGGCCCAGGGATCGTTCCAGATGCTGGCGGCCAGGGCGCGCGCGGTTTTCCAGGGGGAGCTGCTGCCTTCGATGTCCTGCTCCAGCGCCTGCCACTCGCTGAGCCAGGTACGGTCCATGGGGCGGTGGCTGGGGAACCACAGCAGCTCCTTGTCCAGCACCTGGCGCAACTCATTGCCGCTGCGCAGGGCCGCGCGCAGTGCGTCGTCGGTCTGCTCCAGCACGGCGATGCGGCGCAGCAACACCGGCTGCAGTTGGTCGGTGAGTGCCACCTGCCGGGCCAGCAAAGCGGTCTGCTGGGCAGATACCGTGGCGTTGGCGGCCGGCTCCGGTGCCGCCACGCCGCCTGCATCCGCAGCGTCGGCCGGGGCCTGTGCCGCCGTGTCCGCGCCAGGGTTCTGGCGCCATTTGCTGGAGTTGAACAGTGTCAGGCGCAGCTCGGCCAGCTGGCGCTGCACGGCCCGGTGCCTGGCCTGCAGGGTGCTGCCGGAGGACAGCTCCACGCGCTGCTGCCACAGCCACTGGCCCACGGCCGCACTGCCACCGCCCAGCCGCAGGCGTGCCTGGGTGTCGCGCAGCGTGGCGCTCAATTGGTCGCGGACATATTCGTCATTGGCCAGGGTCTTGCGCTCCTGCGCCAGTTCATTGGAGTTCTTGAGGATCTGCGCGGCCAGCGCCGCATTGCGCTGGGCCAGGTCGCGTATGGCGGGATCGGCGGCGGAAGCGTGCTGGGCGGCCAGCTCCATCTCCTGCACCTGCTGCTCCAGTTGCTGGCGGCTGCGCTCGGCAATGCGCTGGGTCAGCCAGGCGGCGCGCGGCATGCGCTCCAGCAGCTCGCGGCGCTGGGCCTGCAGCTGGGCGGCCAGCAGGCGCTGGCGGGCTTCGATGGTGGACTGCTCTTCCTGTCGCAGCGCCAGCTCCAGCAGGGCGCGGCGGTGCTCTGCGCTGCGCCGTGCCTGGCGGGCCTGGGTGAGGTCGGGGGCTTCGCCGGGCTCGGCGGTCACGGGCTCGGCGTTTTCCTGCGCGCGTTGCTGGAGGATGGACAGATCGATCCGCCCCGGGCCGGGCTGGGACACCAGATTGGCCTGGTCGGCCGCGGATTTCTCGATGCCGGCCTTGAGGGCGGCAATGGCATCGCGCTCATCGGCCAGCAGGCGTTCCAGCACTTCCTGGCTGGCGTTGGCGGGAACGCGTTCCTTCCAGCGATCGAACAGGCTGCCCAGCTGCTCGTCGCTCAGCGGCGCGGGCAGGGGCGGCACGGGCGTGCGTGCCCTGGCGCGCATGCGGTCCAGTTCCTGGGCCAGCGCATCGGCTTCCTTTGTGGCCGAGGCTGCGGCATCGAGCTGGGTCTGAATGGCGTTGCTTCGTTCCTTGTCGGACGCGGAGCCACCGCCCAGGGTGCCCTGCAAGGCACCCAAAGGGCCTGCTGCCGGTGCGGCCTTGGCCAGGCCCGGTGCCAGCAGGGCGAGCAGCAGGCCGAGCACCAGGCACATGGCCCACAGCAGGTGCATCGGCGTGACGGCAGCCAGTTTGCGCGATGGGCGACCGGCGGCAAGTAGGGGGTTGTCGGCAGGAGACATCGGTTCTGAATTCGGGCCTGTGCCGCTGTGTGAGTGCGGACTATTATTTGTCAAAAGTGGGAGCGTGAGGCGCTGTATTCACGGGCCTTGCTGCAGGCCCGGCTGGCTCAAGCCCCTGTCCCGGCGCCGCAAAAAGCGGGGTAGTCCAGGAACCTGACATTGTGACCTCGCGCGCAATGCAGACATGTGGGACGTATGAGCTATTCAAAGCGGATGCAAGGTGCTACAACAGTTCCACACGGTAGCGAATGCCTTGCAACTTCGCGGCACTGTTCGCCCTCGGGTGCCGCCGGGAGAGGTCGTATGGATGTCATCAGCAACTCGGCTGCACGTTACGTTCGCCTTCGCGAAGAAGAGATGTCGCTGGACGAATTTCTCGCCCTGTGCCAGCGCGATCCCATGGCCTACGAGGGCGCCGCCCAGCGCATGCTGGCGGCCATAGGCGAACCCGAAATGGTGGACACGCGCAATGATCCGCGCCTGTCGCGGCTGTTTGCCAACAAGGTCATCCGGCGCTATCCGGCCTTCGCCGAGTTCTACGGCATGGAAGACTCCATCGAGCAGGTGGTGAGCTTCTTCCGCCATGCGGCCCAGGGCCTGGAAGAGCGCAAGCAGATCCTCTATCTGCTGGGCCCCGTGGGCGGTGGCAAGAGCTCCATCGCCGAGCGCCTCAAATACCTGATGCAGAAGGTGCCGTTCTACGCGCTCAAGGGCTCGCCCGTGAACGAGTCGCCGCTGGGCCTGTTCGATCCGGTGGAGGACGGGCCGCTGCTGGAGGAGCAGTTCGGCATTCCCCGGCGCTGCCTCAACCATGTGCTGTCGCCCTGGGCCGTCAAGCGCCTGGAGGAGTTGGGGGGTGATATCCGCCAGTTCCGCGTGGTCAAGCGCTATCCGAGCATCTCCAGGCAGGTGGGCATTGCCAAGACCGAGCCTGGCGACGAGAACAACCAGGACATCTCCAGCCTGGTGGGCAAGGTGGACATCCGCAAGCTGGAGAACTTTGCCCAGGACGATACCGATGCCTACAGCTACTCGGGCGGCCTGTGCCTGGCCAACCAGGGCCTGCTGGAGTTCGTGGAGATGTTCAAGGCGCCCATCAAGGTGCTGCACCCGCTGCTGACGGCTACGCAGGAGAGCAACTACAAGGGAACGGAGGGCTTTGGCGCCATTCCCTTCGACGGCATGGTGCTGGCCCACAGCAACGAGAGCGAGTGGAAGGCCTTCCGCAACAACCGCAACAACGAGGCCTTCCTGGACCGGGTCTACATCGTCAAGGTGCCTTACTGCCTGCGCGTGTCGGAGGAGGTGCGCATCTACGAGAAGCTGATCCGCGAGTCCTCGCTGGCCAGCGCCGTGTGCGCGCCCGGCACGCTCAAGATGATGGCCCAGTTCGCCGTGCTCACGCGGCTGAAGGAGCCCGAGAACTCCAGCATCTTCAGCAAGATGCAGGTCTATGACGGCGAGAGCCTCAAGGACACGGACCCGCGCGCCAAGAGCTTCCAGGAGTATCGCGACTATGCGGGCGTGGACGAGGGCATGTCGGGCATCTCCACGCGCTTCGCGTTCAAGATCCTGTCCAAGGTCTTCAACTACGACAGTACCGAGGTGGCGGCCAATCCGGTGCACCTGATGTATGTGCTGGAGCAGCAGATCGAGCGCGAGCAGTTCCCTGCCGAGCTGGAGACCAAGTACACCAGCTACATCAAGGAATACCTGTCGCCGCACTATGCCGAGTTCATCGGCAAGGAAATCCAGACGGCCTATCTGGAGAGCTACAGCGAGTACGGCCAGAACATCTTCGACCGCTACGTCACCTACGCCGACTACTGGATACAGGACAGCGAGTACCGCGACAACGATACCGGCGAGGCCTTCGACCGCAACGCGCTCAACGCCGAGATGGAGAAGGTCGAGAAGCCCGCGGGCATCGCCAATGCCAAGGACTTCCGCAACGAGATCGTCAACTTCGTGCTGCGCGCGCGGGCCAACAACCAGGGCAAGAACCCCAGCTGGACCAGCTACGAGAAGCTGCGCGTGGTGATCGAGAAGAAGATGTTCTCCAATACCGAGGAGCTGCTGCCCGTGATCAGCTTCAACGCCAAGGCCAGTGCCGAGGATGCCCGCAAGCACGAGGACTTTGTCACCCGCATGGAGGCCAAGGGCTATACGTCCAAGCAGGTGCGCCTGCTGTGCGAGTGGTATCTGCGCGTTCGCAAGAGCAACTGACGGGTGGGTGCGCCGCCCTTCGGCGCGCCCGGGCTGGGGGGAACAGATGGCATTGCAAATCATCGATCGCAGGCTGGCCGGCAAGAACAAGTCGGTGGGCAACCGCGAGCGCTTCGTGCGCCGCTACAAGGCGCAGATCGCCGAGGCGGTGCGCCGCGCGGTGGACAAGCGCGGCATCCGCCACATGGAGGAGTCCGAGAGCGTCTCCATCCCGCGCAAGGACATCCGCGAGCCCGTGTTCCACCACGGGCAGGGCGGCGTCCATGACACGGTGCACCCGGGCAACACCGAGCATGTGCGCGGCGACCGCATTGCCCGGCCGCAGGGCGGCGCAGGCGGCGGCGGCTCCCAGGCCAGCGACAGCGGCGAGGGCGAGGACGACTTCACCTTCACCCTGACCAAGGAAGAGTTCATGGAACTGTTCTTTGAAGACCTGGCCCTGCCGCGCCTGCTGCGCACCCACATCGGCAACACCATGCAGTACAAGACGCGCCGCGCCGGCTACAGCCACGACGGCACGCCGCACAACCTGGCCCTGCTGCGCACCATGCGCGGCGCCCTGGGCCGGCGCATTGCGCTGACCAAGGCGCCGCACCGCGAACTCAAGGCACTGGAAGAGCAGCTGCAAGCGCTGCTGGCGCAGGACGATGGCACCAGCGAGGCGGCGGCCGAGCTGCAGCAGCGCATCGATGCGCTGAAGCTGCGCATGGGCACGGTGGCCTTTCTCGACCCCATCGACCTGCGGTTTCGCAACCGCACGCGCGTGCCTGCGCCCATCAGCCAGGCCGTGATGTTCTGCGTGATGGATGTGTCCGGCTCCATGGACCAGGACCGCAAGGACCTGGCCAAGCGCTTCTTCATCCTGCTGTACCTGTTCCTGACGCGGCACTACGAGAAGATCGACATCGTCTTCATCCGCCACCACACGCAGGCGGCCGAGGTCAGCGAGGACGAGTTCTTCCACTCCCAGGAAAGCGGCGGCACGGTGGTCAGCAGTGCGCTGGTGCTGCTGGACCAGATCATCCGCGCGCGCTACCCGTCCGGGGACTGGAACATCTACGTGGCCCAGGCCAGCGATGGCGACAACTTCGGCGACGACGGCTCCAACTGCCGCAACCTGCTGGTCGACAAGATCCTGCCGCTGGTGCGCTACTTCGCCTATGTGCAGGTGGTGCAGGAAGAGCAGAGCCTGTGGCAGGAGTACAGCCAGGTGCTGCCGCTGTTCTCGCATTTCGCCATGCGCAAGGTGTCGGACGCCAGCGAGATCTACCCCGTGTTCCGCGACCTGTTCAAGAAAGAGGGGGTATCGGTATGAACCTCTCTCACTATCCCGTGCTGGCGCCCCGCCATGCCACGCCGCAGTGGAAATCCCATCTGGCCAGCGAACGGGCCCAGCGCATCGTGCCCTCCGCGCCGCTGCCGGCGGGGGAGCGGCCGGCCGAGCCTCTGCCCGATCCCAGCGACTGGACCTTCGAGCTCATCGAACGCTATCACGCAGCGATTGCGGCCGCCGCCGAACGCTACGGCCTGGACACCTATCCCAACCAGCTGGAAGTGATCTCGGCCGAGCAGATGATGGACGCCTACGCCAGCGTGGGCATGCCCGTGGGCTACCGCCACTGGAGCTATGGCAAGGAATACATGGCGACGGAGCGGCGCTACCGGCGCGGCCACATGGGCCTGGCCTACGAGATCGTCATCAACTCCAATCCCTGCATCAGCTATCTGATGGAGGAGAACACCACGGCCATGCAGGCCCTGGTGATCGCCCATGCGGCGTACGGCCACAACAGCTTCTTCAAGAACAACTACCTGTTCGGCATGTGGACGGATGCCGGCAGCATCATCGACTACCTGGTCTATGCGCGCGACTTCATCACCCAGTGCGAGGAGCGCCACGGCCTGACGACGGTGGAGCAATGGCTGGACTCCTGCCACGCCCTGTCCAACCTGGGCGTGGACCGCTACCGCCGCCCCTCCAAGAAAAGCCTGGCGCGCGAGCGGGCCGAGCGCGAGCAGCGCGAGGCCTATGCCCAGCAGCAGGTCAACGAGCTGTGGCGCACCCTGCCGGCCCGCCCGGGCAAGGACAGCGCGGCGCAGCACAGCGAGCGCTTTCCCAAGGAGCCCGAGGAAAACCTGCTGTACTTCATCGAGAAGAACGCCCCGCTGCTGGAGCCCTGGCAGCGCGAGATCGTGCGCATCGTGCGCAAGATCGCCCAGTACTTCTACCCGCAGCGCCAGACCCAGGTGATGAACGAGGGCTGGGCCACGTTCTGGCACTACACCCTGCTCAACACCCTGTACGACGAAGGCTGGCTGACCGACGGCGTGATGATCGAATGGCTGTCCTCCCACACCAACGTCATCTACCAGCCCCCGGCCGGTCACCGCGCCTACAGCGGCATCAACCCCTATGCGCTGGGCTTTGCCATGTACCGCGACATCCGCCGCATCTGCCAGGACCCCACCGAAGAAGACCGCCGCTGGTTCCCCGACCTGGCCGGCACGACCTGGCTGCCGGCGCTGCACCATGCCATGCAGAACTTCAAGGACGAGAGCTTTGTCGGCCAGTACCTGAGCCCTCAGCTGATGCGCGACATGCGCCTGTTCGCCATCCATGACGACGCCAGCGAACGCGAGCTGCTGGTCAGCGCCATCCACGACGACGACGGCTACCGCACCCTGCGCCAGACGCTGTCGCAGCAATACGACCTGGGCGCGCGCGAGCCCAATATCCAGGTCTGGAACGTCAATCTGCGCGGCGACCGCTGCCTCACCCTGCGCCACACCCGCTACCAGGGCCGGCCGCTGTCCGACGATGCGCTGGAAGTGCTCAAGCACGCAGCGCGCCTGTGGGGCTTTGGCGTGCAGCTGGAAAGCGTCAACGGCGATGGCGACGCGCCCGTGCTGTTGCACTCGGTGCCCGCTCCACCGGCCTGATCCTCCTGCCTGAGCCAGCCAGGCCCTAGCGCAGCGTGCCCACGTACTTGCGGTTTTCCGTACGCTGGCGCATCAGCTCGCCTGCGCGCTGCATGAGCGGCGAGCGCTCGGCGGGCCCGGCCAGCGCGGCATTCCAGGCCGCTTCGAAGCGATGGGTCCATTCCACCAGTTCGGGCGTGCTGCGCGCCCCTTCCTGCTCCCGGGCGAAGCGGATGATTTCGGCGGCGTACTCGGCATTGGCCGCTAGCCATTCGGTATCGGTCACGCGGCCGCAGCTTCTGCGCAGCAGCACATGCAGGTGCGCGGCGATGGCCAGGAGTTCGCTTTCGGGCATGTAGTGGCACTCCTTCGGTTTGACGATCATCGGGCGATCGGGTGCCGGGCCGCTTCGCGGCCCGGCCGTTCATCCACTCAGGCGTTCGCGGTGCAGCGCCAGGTCCAGGCCCTGCAGCTCGCTTTCCTCATCCACGCGCAGGCCGATCAGCATGTCCAGCAACCACAGCAGCACTGCCGTGGCCACCAGCGTGAACAAGGCCACGGCCAGCACGCTCACGGCCTGGGTGAGCACGCTGGCCTGCACGCCGCCGATCTGCGGACTGGCAAACACGCCGGTCAGCAGCGATCCCACGATGCCGCCCACGCCATGCACGCCAAACACATCCAGCGAATCGTCCGCGCCCAGCAGCCGCTTGAGGCCCGTGGCGCCCCAGTAGCAGGCGACACCGGCGATCAGGCCGATGCACAGCGCCGACAGCGGCGTCACGAAACCGGCTGCCGGCGTGATCGCCACCAGGCCGCCGACCAGCCCCGAGCACAGCCCCAGCAGCGTGGCCTTGCCGCGCACCACATACTCGGCCAGCGACCAGGCCAGGGCGCCCGCGCTGGCGGCAATGTGGGTGACGGCCAGCGCCAGCGCCGCCCGGCTGTCCCCGGCCAGCGATGAGCCGGCGTTGAAGCCGAACCAGCCCATCCACAGCAGCGCCGCGCCCATCATGGTCAGGGCCAGGTTGTAGGGCTCGAAGGGCTCGTGCCCGTAGCCGCGGCGCGGCCGCAGGAACCAGGCGCAGACCAGCCCGGCCACGCCCGCGTTCACATGCACCACGGTGCCCCCGGCAAAGTCCAGCGCGCCCATGCGCGCCAGCCAGCCGCCCGGCTCCCACACCCAGTGCGCCACCGGGGCATAAACCAGCAGGCTCCACAAGCCCACGAAGATCAGCATGGCACCGAAGCGCATGCGCTCCACCCAGGCGCCCACCAGCAAGGCGGCGGTGATCACGGCAAAGGCCAGCTGGAACATGGCATAGGCTGCTTCGGGCACATGCGGCGCCAGGTGGCTCACGGCCACCAGGCCCTTGGCGGCGTTGAAATCCAGCCCCGCGAACCAGGCGCGCGAATCACCGCCTATCCACGCATTGCCGGGCGTGAAGGCCAGCGAATAGCCCAGTGCGAACCACAGAATGCTCACCAGGCAGGCAATCGCCACCACGCTGGCCATGGTGTTGAGCACGTTCTTGCGGCGCACCATGCCCGCATAGAACAGCGCAATGCCGGGCAGCGTCATCAGCAGCACCAGCACCGTGGCCGTCATCAGCCAGACCGTGTCCACGGCGCTGAGGGATTCCACCGCCACCAGCGACGGCCGCGTGATCGCCTGCTCGGCCGCCTGCGCCGTCTGCGCCACACCCAGGACCGCGACCCATCCTCCCGCCACCAATGTTCTCAATGCCCGTGCGCACCTGTGCATGCAATGACTCCCTTGTTTGTTGTGGTCATGGGGCCGTCTGCCGTTGCCGCCATGGCTGCATTGGCCGGCCTGCAGCGGCCTTGCACAAGTCGTGCCAGCGCAGACGGGGCCCTTGGGGGCCGTGCGATGCAGCCGGAACACCAAAACGGGAAAACCGCGAGTCAAAACAGGGCAGCCGGGCGGGCGGTGCACCATCGGCGTGCGGTGGTGCAGCTCTTAAACTGCCGGCATGAATCGAAGAAATCTGATGTGCGCCGCGCTGCTCGCCTGTCTGTCACAGGCGGCGCTGGCGGCTGCCGAACTGCAGGACAGGCCCGAGTGGGCCCGCTTTTTTGCCGATGCCAAGGTTGATGGCAGCATCGTCGTGGTCGATGCCAGAGGCCCGGCCGAAGCCGTCTACGTCCACAACCGTGAACGCGCGGTGAGGCGCTACTCGCCCGCTTCCACCTTCAAGATCCCGCACAGCCTGTTCGCGCTGGACGCCGGGCTGGTGCGGGATGAATTCCAGCGCATTGCCTGGGATGGCGTGAAGCGCCAGTTGCCGGCCTGGAATGCCGATCAGGACCTGCGCTCGGCCATGCGCAACTCCACCGTCTGGGTGTACGAACGCTTTGCCGGGGAACTGGGCAGCGCGCGCGAGGCTGCCTACATGCGCAAGATCGACTACGGCAATGCGCTGGCCACGGGCGAGGCGCCTTTCTGGGTGGAGGGCGACCTGGCCATCTCGGCGCTGGAGCAGGTGGCCTTCCTGCAGCAGCTGTACCGCAATCGGCTGCCATTGCCGGTGGAACACCAGCGGCTGGTGAAGGACGTGATGATCAACGAGGCCGGCACCGACTGGATACTGCGCGCCAAAACCGGCTGGACGGGCCGTATCGGCTGGTGGGTGGGCTGGGTGGAATGGCCTGCCGGCCCCGTGTTCTTCGCCATGAACATGGACACGCCCCACAGGCTGGCCGACCTGCCCAAGCGCCAGGGCATCACGCGCGACATCCTGCGCTCCATCAACGCGTTGCCCAAGGCGCCGTAGCGCGCGGGACAAGGCCCATGCGTCAGCCCATCAGCCCATCAGCCCGTCAGCCCATCAGCCCTGGAGGCCGCTTGTCGGCCTTGCGCTCCACGGGGTTGGCGGTGAGCCAGTTGGAGGGGTACTGGCGCATGAACTCGCGCGCCTTTTCCACGCGCGCGTTGAGCCAGGCGTCGTAGGCGCCCTCGTTGAGAATCGCCGGCATGCGCTTTTCCGCGCCGGGCTGCTGGTAGCGGTGCAGCAGCGCATGGCTGTTGGCGTTGACCGTGAGCAGGGCGTAGCTCAGCAGCACCTCGCCATCCGGGCCCGTCCACTGCGCCCACACGCCGGCCACGCCCATGGGCTTGCCGTCGATGCGCGAGATGCGCGTGGGCAGGGCCTTGCCGTTGCGGTAGTCATCCTCGAAAAAGGCGGCCATGGGCACGATGCAGCGCTGGCCATTGAGCCAGGCATCGCGGAAGGCCTGGGCCGTGGAGACGGTCTCCGAACGCGCATTCACCAGCTTGAGCGCGCGCAGCCGTCCATCGGAGGCTGACTTCACCCAGTGCGGCACCAAGCCCCATTGGGCGGCAACCAGCTCGCGTGCGGGCGGTGCCGCAGGCGCGGGCGGTGTGTCGGAAGCGGAGGGTTCTTGCTGTCCGGTGGCGGCATCCGCGGCCACGGCGACGCTGCGGATGAAAAAGCCGGACTTGCGCGGTGTCATGTTGCGCTCGCTGGCGGCAGGCGCCTCCACGCCGAAGGCGTCGCGGTAGGCGTCGGCTTGCGACAGGGATTCGTAGTGGGTACTCATGCGCGGATGGTACCTGCGTGCCAGCGCAAAGTCGGGCGTCAGACGGTAATGGTCCCGGTCAGATAACGCGCGCAATGGCCGGCCACCTCGACGCTGGCATCGGTCACCTCGCAAAACAGCGTGCCCGTGCGGCGAGAGGCCTGGTGGCCGATCAGACGGTTCTTGCCCAGCCTGCCTGCCCAGTAAGGCGCAAGCGCCGCATGGATGGAGCCCGTGACCGGGTCTTCCTCGCCGCCATTGGCGGGCCAGAAATAGCGGCTGACGAAGTCATGGGAGGCGCCCGCATCCGCAGGCGCCGTCACCACCACGTCCAGCGGGCCCAGCGATTTGAGGCGCTCCAGGTCCGGCTTGACGGCTCGCACCTGGTCTTCGGTTGCGTAGACGGCCACGTAGGCCTGCTGGTTCACGAGATAGGCCGTGGGTGCGGGCGTCAGGCCTTCGCGCAGTGCGGCGGGCACCTCATCCAGCGACTTGGCATCGCGGCGCGGGAAGGTCATGACGATGCGTCCGCCATCCTCCTGCGCGGCCGTGACCTTGCCCACGGCGGCGGCCCAGAACGTGATGCTGCGCAGCGCCGGGTCGGCCTCGAACAGCACGAAGGCGCTTGCCAGCGTGGCATGGCCGCAGAACGCGATCTCGGTCAGGGGGGAGAACCAGCGGATCTCGAAGGCGGCGCGCTCGGCACTCCAGACCAGGAACGAGGTCTCCGAAAGATTGTTCTCGGCGGCAATGGCCTGCAGCGTGGAATCGGCAAGCCATGCATCCAGGGGAATGACGGCGGCCTGATTGCCCTTGAATCGTTCCGATGTGAATGCGTCGATGACGTGGATGGGGAGTTGCATTTGCAAAAGGCCTTTGGGTCGGATTCGTGTGCAGCCCGTCATTGTTGTCTCTGTCTCCAATGGCTGCGCGCGGATTCTACGGTCCGGCAGGATGGAGCTGAGGCATGCATGCCCGGCATGCCGGCCCACGCGGCTGCGGGGCGCCGCGTGGGATGCCTCGCCCCATCCCTTGCTTGAAATGCCCGCTCCCGGCTGCAAGGCTCACTCAATGCCCAGAACCGTTTTCATGGCAGCCCAGGCCACGCCGTTCAGCCGGGTGGAATAGCTGAGCGCCTGGTCTTCGCTGGCAATGGCGGCAGGCAGGCGATAGCCGAATACGCTGCCGTCGAATTCCGTATAGCCCCGCGTCACGCCTTGCATGAAGGTCTTGCCAGGGAAGTCGGCAAAGCTCAGCAGGCGCACGCCCTGGGAGGTGGAGAGGGTGTACGCGCTTTGCGAATGCACGGTGCAGGCGCCCAGATCGCTGTAGGCCGGAGGGGTGGACTCACAGCTGTAGAACTGGGCGTTGGCCGCATCGATGAAGGCCACGCGCAACACATGGTTGGCATCGACCGGCCCCGCCGCCCCGACTGTCGAGGCGCGCACGGTGGCTGGAGTCGACAGGTTCACCGCGCTGGCCGGGCGGCCGGCAATCATGGCTTCCAGCGTGGCGAAGCCGAAGCGGTCCGTGGCCGTGTTGTTGATGAAGGCCGGCGACCGGTTCAACTGCACCGACAGTGCAGTGCGCATCTGTGCGCCCTGCGGGAAGACGGCCGAGCCCAGCGTGGCAGGGTCCATTTCGATGGAGCGGTCATGGCGGATGCCCTCGGCCTGCAGCGTTGTGTCTCCGGCACGCAATTGCGTAATGACTTCGGCCATGGGCTTGCCGCTGACGTCCTGCGAAGCGGTGGTAAAGCCCAGGTAGGCGGTGGACTGGTTGCACAGCAGCGTGCGCGAGGGAACCCCCTGTGTCGTCAGGCGCGCAACGGAATTGTCGCAGCGCGTCCATCCGGTGCTGGTGAGCGTGACGGACGGGAACAGCGCTTCCTGCGTACTGGGTGCACCGTTGGTTTTTCCGCTGCGTGTCTCGAACTGGTGGGCAAAGCCGTCTGCCTGGACGACGCCGTCGGACCTGCGTTCACGCACGGAGTAGTTCTGCGCGTTGCCATAGTTCAGGAACGCCAGTTGGTTCGATGCCACGGCCGCTGCGCCAGGTGCCGTCACCTGGATAGGCACGCCCAACTCAAGCGCGTAGGCGGTGACCTTGGCGGCTGTGCGCGCGGTATCCGCAAGCACGGCGGCACTGGAGGCCGCGTCGCTCTGGTAGTCGTAGATCCTGGCGGCGTCGATGCCGAGCTGGCGGGCCACTGCAGCCTCGGCCACTTCCCTGGCTGTGCCGGCCGCGATGGCCTTTTGCACCAGGCTGGTCAATGGATTGATCTGCGCCGATTTGCCAGCCGGTGCAGACAGCACGAACGCCTTGGCTGTGGCGGTGCTGGTGGGGTCCGCAGCGTCCACGGATTCGGGTGTGATGCGAGCCAGCACGGGAGCCTGGTTGAAGGCAGCGGTGGCTGCCGCATCGCCGGGTTGATAGGTCAGGCTGAACGTGCCGTCGCTGCCGGTGGCCGCTGCGCTGGGCTCGCCCGTGTCGCAGGCTGCATTGGCGTTCAGATCCACGCAGACTGCAGCGTTGCGCACGGCCTGGTCGATGGCGACGGTGCCTGACAGCGTGATGGCCGGCTGTGTCACGGTGCCGCCGCCGGTGCCCCCGCCGCTGTCGGTGCCGCCGCTGCCTCCTCCACAGGCATAGAGGCTTGCAACAAGTCCGCACAGCAGCAAAGGGCGCACGGCGGGAAAGGAAGTGGATGCACTGGGGTGGATTTGCATGGTGTCGGTACAGGAATGTGGGTGGCAAGCCAACTCTATGTGTGACACGCAACAAACAAAATGATGCAATTGCACTATCCTGAAGCGCTGCCGGGGTGGGGCAAGAGGGCACGGCTCGCGCAACACCCGCCCGTGCAGTCGATCTCAACGTATCGAAGAGAGGCAGGCAAGCCGCCATGGACGCTGCATACAACCACCTGCTGCTGAACCTCTACCGGCTATCGCACGAGCAGCCTGTCGAACATTTCCAGGACCAGGCGCTGGACCTGCTCAAACCCGTGCTGCCCTTCGACTCGGCCATGTGGGGCTCGGCCACCATGACGGCGGCCGGCATCGATATCCACACCATCCACCTTCATCGGCAGCCACCCGAAATGCTGCAGGCCTATGAAGAGGTCAAGCACCTGGACACGGCGGCGCAGGCCGTCACCATGCATCCCAGCGAGACGCTGGCCTTCGAAGCGAGGACTTGGTTCAGTGGCCGGCATCAGGGGGCGCTGCGCGACTACGGCAGGCGCTTCGAGCAGTCGCACTTCTTCATCGGCGGGATGCTGAACCCGAGCACTCTTTACACGCGCTGGCTCACGCTGTTTCGCGCCCGCACGGATGCGCATTGCACCGAGGGCGAGCGCCAACTGCTGGCCGCGCTGCTGCCCCATGTGCAGCAGGCGCTGGAACTCAACCGCCTCACGCATCTGGGGCAGCTTCGGCAGGGCCTGGCCCGTGATCGGTTGGGCTCGGCACTGGCAGACCCGCGCGGCATCATCCACCACATGGACGTCGTCTTCGAGCACGCCTTGCGCGCCGAATGGCCGGGCTGGCAAGGTCCTCGCCTGCCTGCGGCCGTGCAGACTGCGGCACAGGGCGGCGCCCATCGTCTGGTGGCCCACACCCTGGTCATCACGCTGTTCACGCAGCACGGTCTGCTGTGGTTGCGAGCGCGCCCCCGGTGCGCAGCCGACGGGCTGTCCCCCCGCGAAGCCACGGTTGCCCGGCTTGTGGTCCGGGGCCTGACCCACAAGCAGATTGCAGTCCAACTCCAGCGTGCTCCTGCCACGGTGCGCAATCAGATCCGCTCCATCTACGAAAAGCTGGGCATTGCCAACGTGGCATCGCTTGCCGAGGCACTCCGGCTGATGGATTGAGGCCAAGGTCCAGGAAAACCCTGGTGTAGTTTGCAAGTGCTTGTGAAAAATAGAATGAAGATTCGTTCTACGATCATTTCCCATGCAAGACGAGGCCTGGACCTTCTTTCCGCATGCGGGTTCGCGCCATGTGCAGACGCTGCGCGTGGCGCTCAGGCTGTTCGTGGAGCGGGGCTTCTTCAATACCTCGATACAGGACCTGTGCGCCGAGGCCGGCGTGTCCATCGGTTTCTTCTACAACCACTTTGCCGACAAGGAAGGCATTGCGCGCGAGCTGTACCGGCATTTGCTGGCGCGCATGAATGTGCTGCTCGACGATATCGAGGAGCGGCACGCGGGCAGCGCCCAGCGCTGCCGCGAGGTGCTGCGCATGCTGTTCGGGCTGGCCGAGGCCGAGCCCGAGGCCATGGGCTTCGTGGTCAATGCGCGCCACCGCGAGTTTCTGCCCGACGAGCAGGCCATCTGCTCGGCCTCGGCCTTCGTGCGCATGCGCGGCTTCGTGTTCGCCGGCATGACAGATGGCGAGATCCGCCAGATGGAGCCCATGGTGGCGGCCAGCCTGATGTACGGCAGCGCGATCCGCATGATCTGCCTGCGGCTGGACGGCATCATCGACACGCCCATAGAGCCCCTGTTCGACGCGCTCTGGGACGGGGTGTGGCGATCGCTCAAGCCTGACTGAGCGGCGCATTTTCCGGCGCGGGCGCCGTGCGGCGCCAGCGGTTGTTCCACTGAGGCGAAAGCACAAGGAGTAGCAGGGATGGCGCATCACATCTTGATCATCGGAGGGGGCATTGGCGGCACCATGACCGCCAACCACCTGGTCAGCAAGCTGTATCCGGAGGTGGTCACGGGCAAGGTGCGCATCACCATGCTGTCGAACTCGCCCTGGCACTACTACAAGCCGGCCTTCATGTACGTGGCCTTCAATGCCTTCTTCCGCGACGAGCTGCGGCGCAGGCAGCGCGGCCTGCTGCGGCCCGAGATCGACTTCCAGGTGGAAGAAGTGGAACGCTTCGACTTCGCGCTGCAGGCCGTGCACTGCAAGAGCGGCAAGCGCTTCGGCTACGACCACCTGGTGATCTCCACGGGCTGCGTGCCTTCGCCCGAGCGCATCGAAGGCCTGGCCGAGGCCGGCGACCACTTCTACCAGCACGCGCCCGCGCGGCAACTGGCCGACAAGCTGGCGCGCATAGAAAAGGGCCGCATCTTCGTCACCGTGACCTTTCCCAAGACGCCCAATGTGCCGCACCAGTGCGGCATCGCGCCCATAGAGACCACGCTGATGCTGGACGACCTGCTGCGCCGGCGCGGCGTGCGCGACAAGGTGGAGATCGTCTACACCTATCCCACGGTCTCGCAGCTGCTGCGCAACTGCCTGTTCCTGCAGAAGGACACCTGCGAGATCCTGCCCACGGTGTTCGAGCAGCGCGGCATTCGCCACCAGCGCGGCTTCACGCTGGCGCGCGTGGACCCCGAGGCCAAGGTGGCCCACTCGGAAGAGGGCCAGTCCGAGGACTTCGACATCCTCATGGCCACGCCGCCGATACGCGCCGTGCAGGCCGTGCGCGACTGCGGCTTGTCGCAGGCGCAGGACGGCGAAGGCTGGCTGCCCACCGACCACGAGACCATGCAGGTGCTGGGCCAGAGCCATGTCTATGTGCTGGGCGATACGGTGGACCTGCCGGTGAGCAAGGCCGGCGGCGCCTGCCACAACCAGTCGCCCGTGGTGGTGAACAACATCGCCTCGCAGATCCGCTTCGGCCGCACCAGCGATGCCTACGACGGGCGCGTGGTGGCCATCGCCCAGATGGGCCTGGACGGCGGCATGCCGCTTTGGTACGACTACCAGGTCGACGTCAAGCCCACGCCGCCGACCAAGCTCGGCTCCATGATGCGCAAGGGCTTCAACCGCGGCATGTACTGGGCCGTGGCCCGCGCCCTGGTCTGAGGCCAGGGCCTTTGCATTGTCATTCCAAGCACGAAGACAAGGAGCACCGAGATGAACATCGCTTCCGACATTCCCGTGGCGCAGCCCGCCGCCGGCGGCCTGCTGCAGGACGACGCCGCGCTGCAGGGGCTGGCCGAACTGATGGGCAAGCTGGAGCCGCTGCTGGCGGGCCGGCGCCTGAACCGCGTGGTCGATCTGCTGTCGGCCACGGCGGACCTGGTGGACATGGCAGACGACTACATGGTCGAGAAGGTCGCCAAGGCCTTCGAGGATGGCGTGGGCGGGGCCTGGGCCGCGGGCAATGCCGCGCGCATGGCGGCGGCCCAGGTGCAGGCCATGGAGGAAACGCCCACCCTGATCGGCCTGATGCGCATGGCACGCGAGCCCGATGTGCGGCGCGGCCTGGCCTTCATGCTGGCCATGGCCGGCGCGCTGGGGCGCCAGCATGCCCACGATCCCATCGACTACGCGGCGGACTGAAACGCAGGGCCGAGCCACGGCCGCCCGGCAGCGCACGGGCTGCGGTGGTACAAACGCCGGGGGCGGATGTGATCCGCCCTTTTTCTTTTTGCCCATTGCCCGCCATGCCTTCTTCCTGTTCCTTGCCGGTGCTGCCGGCCGCTGTCCCTGACCATTGCAGGCCCCGCTGCACCGAGGGCAGGGCATGACCGCGCAGCACCTGAGCCGTGGCGACTGGGCGCGTGCGCTGCTGGTCATCCTGATCTGGGGCACCAACTTCGTGGCCATGAAGTTCGGTCTGCTGACGCTGTCGCCCATGCTGCTGAGCGCGCTGCGCTTCGTGGTGGCGTCGCTGCCCTTTTTGCTGTTCGTGCGCCCGCCCAAGTCGGTGGGCTGGCGCTATCTGGCCGCCTATGGGTTGGTGCAGGGCGTGGGCCAGTTCGGCATGCTGTTCCTGGGCCTGAAGCTGGGCATGCCGGCGGGCATGGCCTCGGTGGTGCTGCAGACGCAGGCCTTCGTCACGCTGCTGCTGGCCGCCTTCCTGCTGGGCGAGCCCGCGCGCCTGTGGCATTGGCTGGGCCTGGTGGTGTCGCTGGGCGGGCTGGTTGCCATTGGCAGCGCCCATGGCGAGGGCGACAACGCCATGACGCTGGCCGGCTTTTTGCTGACCGTGGGCGCAGCCTGCATGTGGGCCGTGTCCAACATGATCACGCGCTATGCGGCGCGCAGCGGCCCCTACGAGCCCTTCCCCTTCATCGTCTGGAGCAGCATCTTCCCCATCGCGCCGCTGATGGCCCTGGCTGTCTGGACCGATGGCGCGGATACGGTCGTGCAGCAACTGGCGGGGATCGACCTGACCGCCGTGGCCTCCATCCTGTACCTGGCGCTGCTGGCCACGCTGCTGGGCTACGGCCTGTGGACGCGCCTGCTGCAGCGCTATGCGGCCGGCACGGTGGCGCCGCTGTCGCTGATGGTGCCCGTGGTGGGCCTGGTCTCGGCCATGCTGCTGCTGGGCGAGCGGCCCACCTTCATGCAGTGGATGGGCACGCTGGCCGTGCTGGCGGGCATGGTGATCAACCAGTTCGGCGGGCGCTGGCTGGCGGGGCGGGCGCGATAGGGGAACAGGCGCCAGGGGGATGGTCGGGGCCGGTGGCAGCAGGCCGGCTTTGCATTTCTTTAAATGACTCGGGTAATAAAAATCATTATCATTCCCGCTCTTTGAAAGGCGGCGTGCTCCAGGCGCGCGGCCAACGCCCGGCGCCGCACAGACCTTGAACTGTTGTGGCGCCTTTGTCCGTCCGGGCCTGCGCGCGGTGTCTGCAGCGGCCGCGGCGTCCATGACGGGCAACGATCCGCAAGAAAGGTCATCCCCATGCAAGCCTCGACCCCGGGAGGGTCCTCTCCATCCCTGCTGCGCTACCGCGTGGCCGTGGCCTCGCGCGCCTTGGCGGCGATCGGCGGCGGCTATCTGCTGTCGGCCGCCTGCGCCGCCACGGGCGCGCGCGCCATGGTCTGGCTGGGCGTGGAACGGGCCGATGCGGCGCTGGGCTCGACGCTGCTGGCCTTCATCATCTACGCCGTGGCGGCCATGTGGGCCTTTGGCTGCGCCAGTGCCTGGCGCGCCTGGGCCGTGATCGGCCTGCCGGGCGCGGGCCTGGGACTTCTGGCCTGGGTGCTGTCGAACGGAGCCGCCGCATGAGGGCAGACGGCAAACCCGAGGGACTGCGCCAGTCCATGTCCTGGCTGCACACCTGGAGCGGCCTGCTGCTGGGCTGGCTGCTCTACGCGGTGTTCTTCACGGGCACCCTGAGCTATTTCCGCGACGAGATCAACGACTGGATGCGGCCCGAGCTGCACGGCTCGGTGCAGGATGCCGATACCGCGCAGCGCGCACTGGAGGCCATGCAGCGCATCGCGCCGGAGGCCACGACCTGGACGCTGGGCCTGCCCGGCCCGCGCCAGGTGGCGGTGGCCGCATCCTGGCGCGAGCCCGGCGCCGCCACGGGCCGCGCAGGCACCAAACGCGCCGAGATCGACGCCGCCACGGGCGAGAAGCTGGAGCCGCGCGAGACACGCGCCGGCAACTTCTTCTACCGCTTCCACTTCGAACTGCACGCCATGCCGCGCATCTGGGGCCGATGGATCGTGGGCTTCGCCACCATGCTGATGTTCGTGGCCATCATCACGGGCGTGATCACGCACAAGAAGATCTTCACGGACTTCTTCACCTTCCGCCCGCGCAAGGGCCAGCGCTCCTGGCTGGACGCGCACAACGCCACGGCCGTGCTGGCGCTGCCGTTTCACATCGTCATCACCTTCAGCGGACTGGTGCTGCTGATGTTCATGCTCATGCCCTGGGGCATACAGGCGGCCTACAACGGCGACACCAATGCCTACTTCGCCGATGTGCGCGGTGCACGCGGGCAGGCGGCCAACCAGGGCCCTGGCGCGCGTGGTGGCAAACAAGAGCGCCAGGCCGCCGCGCTGGCCGACATCGCGCCCATGCTGGCCGAGGGCGCGCGCCGCTGGCCCGAGCACGGCGTGGGCAGCATCACCGTCAACGCGCCCGGCACCTCGCGCGCGGTGGTCGAGCTGCGCGAAGGCGGCGGCATGAGCCTCATCAACCGGGGCCAGTCCGAGACGCTGCGCTTCGACGGCGTGACCGGCCAGTTGCAGGCCAGCCCCGAGGCGCCCGCCATCTCCTGGGTGCGTGCCACCAGCAACGTGATCACCGGCGTGCACCTGGGTCGCTTTGCAGAGCCCGCCACGCGCTGGCTGCTGCTGCTCAGCGGCGTGGTCGGCACCTTCATGGCCGCGTCCGGCATGGTGCTGTGGGTGGTCAAGCGCATGCCCGAGCGCCGCAAGCTGGGCCGCACGCCCTTCGGCCACCGTCTGGTGGAGGTGCTCAACGTGGGCTCCATCGCGGGCCTGTCGGTGGCCGTGGCCGGCTTCTTCTGGCTCAACCGCCTGCTGCCCGTGCCCATGCAGGCGCGCAGTGATTGGGAGATCAACGGCTTCTTCCTGATCTGGCTGCTGTGCCTGCTGCATCCGCTGCGGGTCTCGCACCGCAATGCCTGGCTGCAGCAGATGGCGCTGGCCGCCGTGCTGTATGCGCTGCTGCCCCTGCTCAACCTGCTGACGGGCGGCGCATCGCTGGTGCAAACCATGGCCAACGGGCAGTGGAGCATCGCCAGCTTCGAGTTGCTGATGCTGGGCCTGGCCGCCATCCACGGCGTGGTGGCCTGGTGGCTGCTGCGCGGCAAGCCGGCAGCGGCTGCAGCGCCTGCAGCCCCCCGCACGCAAGCCCGCGCCGCCAGCCATGCCTCCACGCTGGAGCGCGCGTCATGATGATTCTTGCCACCCTTTGCCTGGCCTTTGCAGGCTTTGCCGTCATTGCCGCTTCCATGGACCGGCACCAGGACCAACTGGGCACCGAAGGCCTGGCACCCGCGCGCCTGAAGGCCTGGCGGCTGGCCGGCTACGCGCTGTTGGCCCTATCGCTGGCGCCCTGCCTGCTGCGCTGGAATGCCTCGGTGGCCGTGGCCGCCTGGCTGGGCCTGCTCACCTTTGCGGCCCTGGCCTTGGGCCTGCTGCTGACCTATGCGCCGCAGTTCGCGCGGCGTGTGGCGGCCGCTGCAGCGGCGGTGGGGCTGCTGGCCTGGCTGGTGGCTGGCTGATTCAATAGGCGGCAGCTGCCTGCTGTGCAGGCGCGGCCACCGGCGAATCATCGAACTGCCCCCGCAGCCTGCGCGCCGCATTCGCAAACAGCAGCACATCCACGCCCACGGCCACGAAGCTGCAGCCCAGGTCCAGGTAGCGGCGGGCCAGGGCGGGGTCCGAGGTCAGGGTGCCGGCCGCCTTGCCGCTGGCGATGATGGTCTTCATGGCGCCCTCGATGGCGGCCTGCACTTCGGGGTGGCCCGGGTTGCCGCGGTGGCCCATGGAGGCGGCCAGGTCGGCGGGGCCGATGAAGACGCCGTGCACGCCGTCCACCGCGCAGATGGCCGGCAGGTTCTGCAGCGCGGCCACGGTCTCGGCCTGTACCAGCAGGCAGACCTCGTCGTCGGCCACCTGCAGGTAGTCGGCGCGTGCGCTCCACTGCGATGCGCGGCCCACGGCGCTGCCCACGCCGCGCACGCCCAGCGGCGGGTAGCGCGTGGCGGCCACCACGGCGCGCGCCTGTTCGGCCGTGTCCACCATGGGCACGAGCAAGGTGGTGGCGCCTATGTCCAGCATCTGCTTGATCAGTGCCGTGCTGCCTTCGACCACGCGCACCACGGCCTGGGCCGGGTGCGGGGCCACGGCCTGCAGCGCGGCCAGGGTGCTGCGCACGTCGTTGGGCGCGTGCTCGCCGTCGATCAGCAGCCAGTCATAGCCGCAGGTGGCGGCCGCCTCGGCCAGGTAGGGGTCGGCCATGGACAGCCACAGGCCGATGCGAGGCTGGCCTGCGGCCAGGGCGGTCTTGAAGGGGTTATGGGCTGGCATGGTGTCCGGTGATTTCGTTGATGGAAAGATTCAGTCCAGCAGGCCCTGGCAGACGTACTTGGTGTGCAGGTAGTCGTCCAGGCCGTGGGTGGAGCCCTCGCGGCCGTAGCCCGATTCCTTGACGCCGCCGAAGGGCGCTGCCTCGGCGGCCAGCGCGCCTTCGTTGATGCCGACGATGCCGGTCTCCAACGCATCGGCCATGCGCCAGATGCGGCGCGCGTCGTTGCTGTAGAAGTAGGCGGCCAGGCCGAAGGGCGTGTCGTTGGCGGCGGCGATGACCTCGTCCTCGCTGTCGAAGACGGTGAGCGGCGCCACGGGACCGAAGGTTTCCTCGCAGGCGCAGGCCATGGAGGCATCTGCGCCTGTGAGCACGGTGGGCGCGTAGTAGTTGGCGCCCAGGGCATCCAGGCGCCTGCCGCCCGTGAGCACCCTGGCGCCGCGCGCTACGGCGTCCTGCACATGGCGCTCGATCTTTTCCACGGCGCGCGCGTTGATCATGGGGCCGATCTGCGAGGCCGGGTCGCTGGCCGGGCCCACGTGCAGCGCGGCCACGCGCGCGGCCAGCTTCTGTGCGAACGTGTCGTGCACGCTGCGGTGCACGAAGACGCGGTTGGGGCACACGCAGGTCTGGCCGCCATTGCGGAACTTGGCGGCCATGAAGCCGTCGACGGCGGCCTCGATGTCGGCATCCTCGAAGACGATGAAGGGCGCATTGCCGCCCAGCTCCAGCGAGAGCTTCTTGAGCGTGTCGGCGCTGCGCCGCGCCAGGTGCTTGCCCACGGGCGTGGAGCCCGTGAAGGTGATCTTGCGCACGCGCGCGTCGTCCAGCCAGACATCCACCACCTCGGGCGTCTTCTCGCGCGAGGCCGTGACGATGTTGAGCACACCGGCAGGCACGCCTGCCTCCTGGGCCAGCAGCACCAGGGCCAGCGAGGTCAGCGGCGTGTCTTCCGCTGGCTTGCAGACCACGGTGCAGCCGGCGGCCAGCGCGGGCGCGATCTTGCGGGCGATCATGGCGGCAGGAAAGTTCCAGGGCGTGATGGCGGCCACCACGCCCACGGGCTCGCGCAGCGCAAGCATGCGCCGGCCCGGCACGGGTGCGGGAATGATCTCGCCGTTCATGCGCGTGGCCTCTTCGGCAAACCATTCGATGTAGCTGGCCGCATAGGCGACCTCGCCTTTGCCCTCGGCCAGGGGCTTGCCCTGCTCGCGGCTGATGAGGCGGCCCAGGTCGTCCTGGTGGGCCAGCACCAGGTCGTTCCAGCGCTTGATGATGGCGGCGCGCTGTTTGGCGGGCGTCTTGCGCCAGGCGGGGAAGGCGGCATGCGCGGCGTCCAGCGCGGCGCGGGCCTCGGCGGCGCCGGAGTCGGGCACCTCGGTGATCAGTGCGCCCGTGGCGGGGTCGGTCACGGCCAGGCGCGGGGCAGGTGCGGCGGGCGTGGCCGTCGCGGTCGTCCATTGGCCGGCGATGAAGTTGGCGCTGCGCAGCAGCTCGGGGCGGGTGAGGGTCAGTGGCATGGAATCGGTGGATGCAGGTGTTGTAAAGGGCGGCTCAGCTCACGATGCCCAGGTGCCAGGGCACGAACTCATGGTCGCCCAGGCCCAGGGCCTCGCTCTTGGTGGGCTCGCCGCTGGCGTGGCGCAGGATCTGCGCGAAGATGCGCTGCCCCATCTCGGGCACGCCGCATTCGCCGTCCACGATCAGGCCGCAGTTGATGTCCATGTCTTCCTCCAGGCGCCGGTACATGGGCGTGTTGCTGGCCAGCTTGATGGTGGGCGCGGGCTTGCTGCCGAACATGGAGCCGCGCCCCGTGGTGAAGCAGATCAGGTGCGCGCCGCTGGCAATCTGGCCCGTGGAGGCCACGGGGTCGTAGCCCGGCGAATCCATGAAGACGAAGCCCGGCTCGGTGATGGGCTCGGCATATTCGTAGACGGCGCGCAGCGGCGTGGTGCCGCCCTTCATGGCCGAGCCCAGCGATTTCTCGAAGATGTTGGCCAGGCCCCCGGCCTGGTTGCCGTGGCCGACCACGCCGTTGAACTGCGCGTTCTGGCCGGCCGCGTAGCGCTCCCACCAGGCCAGGCGGTCCAGCAGCTTCTGCCCTACGGCTGGCGTGATGGCGCGGCGCGTGAGCATGAATTCCACGCCATGGATCTCGGGCGTTTCCGACAGGATGGCCGTGCCGCCGTGGCGCACCAGGATGTCCATGGCCGCGCCCAGTGCCGGGTTGGCCGTGATGCCCGAAAAGCCGTCCGAGCCGCCGCACTCCAGCCCGATCTTCAGGTGGCTGGCACTGACCGTGCTGCGCCGCGCGGCATCGGCTTCGGGCAGCATCTCTTCGATGGCGCGGATGCCTGCCTCTATGGTCACGCGCGTGCCGCCGACCTCCTGCATCACCAGGGTGCGCATGAGCCGGCCTTCGCACAGGCCCTGCGACTCCACGAGGGCATCGACCTGGTTGCGCTCGCAGCCCAGGCCCACGATGAGCACGCCGGCCAGGTTCGGGTGGCGCGCATAGCCGGCCAGCGTGCGGCGCAGCACGTCGAAATGCTCGCTGGGCGAGGACATGCCGCAGCCGCTGGTCTGGGCGAAGGCCACCACGCCGTCCACGTTGGGGAAGGCTGCCATGCGCTCGGCCGTGAAATGCGCGGCAATGCGCTTGATCACCGTAGCCGAGCAGTTCACCGACGACAGGATGCCGATGAAATTGCGCGTGCCCACGCCGCCGCCGGCGCGCACAAAGCCCTGGAAGCTGGCGCGCTGCGCCTCGGGCACATAGTCCACGGGCCGCACATCGGCGCCGAAGGCCGGGTCGCGGTAGTAGTCCACGATGCGCAGGTTGTGGCTGTGCACATAGTCGCCGGCCTCCAGCTCACGCGTGGCCACGCCGATCACGGTGTCGTACTTCTTCACCTGCTCGCCCTCTGCGATGCGGCGCGCGGCGATCTTGTGGCCCGCAGGCACCTGGGCGCGGGCGCGCACGCCCAGTTCGGGAATCTCCTGGCCCAGCGACAGAGCGGTCCTGGCGACCAGCACGTTGTCGTTGGGATGCAGGTGCAGCAGGGGGCTATCGGTGCGGGACATGCGGGGCTTTCATCGGTGTGGGTTCGCGGGCTGTCAGCCCTTCATCAATTCGCGCAGCTTGAGCTTGTCGATGAGGACGGTCTCTTTTTGATAGACCGTGTTGACGTATTTCTCGTAGTCCGGGCCGTCCAGGTAGAGCAGCGGTGCATCCAGCTTCTCGGCCACGGACTTGAACTCGGGGCTGGCCACGGCGGCGCGGAAGGCCTCGCGCAGCCTGGCCGCCACGGCCGGCTCCAGGCCACGCGGCGCGCCGATGCCGTTGGGCGCATCGACCACCACGTCGTAGCCGCATTCGCGCAGCGTGGGCACGTCCTTGAAGCGCGCCGTGCGCTGCTCGCCCCAGGTGGCCAGCAGGCGCAGCTTGCCGGCTTCCACATGGGGGGCCCAGGAGCTGGAGTCGGCCAGCGCATCCACGTGGCCGCCCAGCACACCCTGCAGTGCCTCGGCGCCGCCCTTGTAGGGCACATGGTTGAGCTGTATGCCGGCCACGCCCGCAAACTCCTCCATGCCCACATGCGTGGCACCGCCCACGCCTGCATGGGCATAGGTCACCTGGCCAGGCCGGGCCTTGGCGGCGGCCACGAAGTCCTTGAGCGTCTTGAACGGCGAATGGGCGGGCACGGCAATGCCGAAGGTCTGGCCCGAGGTGCGCGCGATGTAGGTGTAGTCCTTGCGCGGATCGGCCTGCAGGCTGCCCAGTTGCGAAAAGCGCGTGACCGAGATGGGAATCTGGCCGATGGTGTAGCCGTCCGCCCTGGCCGAGGCCAGCGCCTTGGCGCCGATCATTCCCGAGGCGCCCGCGCGGTTCTCCACCGCGATCGGCTGGCCCAGCAGCTTGCCGGCCACGGTGCACAGCGCGCGCATGGACTGGTCGGCCGTGCCGCCCGCAGGCCAGGGGCAGATGAAGGTGATGGGGCGTTCGGGCCAGCTCTGGGCGAAAAGAGGTCCGGTGGCGGCCAGTGCGCTGGCGCCGAGGGTGGCGAGCACGAATTCGCGCCGGCTTGCATGGCGTGTGCGTGGGGTGTTCATCGCTTGTCTCCTGTATTGGCTTTTTGCAGCCCTGTGATCCGGGCCCTGGGCTGACTGGCGCGATTGTTCAGTGCCTGATCATGACAATCCAATGAAAAGATAGACTGGCTTCATAACCTCAAAGCTATGAAGACCCCATGAGCAAGATAGACCGCGTGCTGCGCTCCAACCTCAAGCTGCGCCATCTGCAGCTGCTGGTGGCGCTGGACCAGTTCCGCCACCTGGGCCGCGCCGCCGAGTTCCTGGCCGTCACCCAGCCCGCCGTCTCCAAGACCCTGGCCGAGATCGAGCGCATGCTGGACATGACGCTGTTCGAGCGCTCCACGCGCGGCACCGAGCCCACGGCGGCCGGGGTCAGCATGGTGCGCTTTGCGCGCTCGGTGCTGGCGGGCTTCGAACGCACGCGCGATGAAATGGCGGCCGAGGCCAGCGGCACGCGCGGGCGCACCAGCGTGGGCGCCATGGTCGTGGCCACGCCCGTGCTGCTGGCCCGGGCCGTCGAGCAGTTGAAGGCGCGATCGGCCCAGACCACGGTGCTGGTCGAGGAGGGCGATCTCACGCGGCTGCTGCCCAAGCTGCGCATGGGCGAGCTGGACCTGTTCGTGGGCCGGCTCGAACCCGGCTATGCCTCGCCCGACCTGGAGACCGAAGCCCTGTACGACGAGCCCATGGTCGCCGTCGTGCGCCCCGGCCATGCGTTGCTGGCGCAGCCTGCGAGCTGGCAGGCGCTGGCCGACATGCCCTGCGTCATGCCCCCGCCCTGGGCATCGCTGCGCGTGAAGCTGGAGCAGCAGTTCTTCGCCCACGGCCTGCATCCTCCGGCCGATCTGGTCGAGTCCGCCTCATTCCTGTCGCAGATCAGCTTCCTGCACCAGCGCGGCGCCGTGGCCTTCATGGCGCGCGGCGTGGCGCAGCATTTCGCGCAGCAGGGGCTGGTCGCCGTGCTGGACCTGCCCGTGCCCATCGACCTGCCCCCCGTGGGCCTGATCACCCTGCGCGGCCAGCCGATGACGGCGACGACGCGGTTGCTGGTGGAGTGTTTGCGGGCGGTGGGGCGCAGCCTGGCAACGCGCTGATCCTGCGGCTGCGGCTGCGGCTGCATTGGCGCTGCGCCACCGGCGCCGCCGCATTCGGCATGAGGCTCTGTCCCTCCGTGGCCTGCACCGCATGCTCGCTGCCGCCGTGCTCCATGAAGGCAATGGAGATCATGGCGTGAGTGGGGCTTTGGAGGGGAGCGTTGGGAAACCGGGGCCGGCGCAGTGCGTGGCGGCGATGGCCTTGCGCGCAGCCATGAATTCGCCCGGCGAATTCACGCATTCGGCGGCGCACAGCTGGCCACCGCGCAGGTGCAGGACGGCGAACCTGCCGCTGGCCGGGTTGCCGCGCAGCACGGTCTGGTCGCCCTGGCCGGGCAGGCCGGCGATCTGCAGCCTGGTGTCGTACTGATCGGACCAGAACCAGGGCGTTTCATGGGCGGGCAGTTCGCTGCCCGTGATGGCGCAGGCCGCGCGCCGGGCCTGTTCGAGCGCGCTGGGCACGCTTTCGAGCCGGTGCAGCCCGGGGTAGCCGGCCAGCGGGCGGCGCGTGGCATCGCCTATGGCGTAGATGCCGCTCATGGCGGTACGGCCTTCGCCATCCACGGCAATGCCGTCGGCGCAGTCCAGGCCGAGGGATTGCGCCAGTTCCATGCAGGGCGCCGCGCCCACGCCGATGAGCACGGCATCGCACTCCAGTCGGGAGCCATCGGCCATCCACAGGGCCGTGATGCGGGTGGGGCTGTCTCCCTGGATGGCGGCGACCGCTGCATTGAAATGCACCTCCACGCCCTGGCCTGCATGCAGCTGCAGCAGATGCGCAGCCATCTGCGGCGAGGCGCTGCGCGTCAGCAGCCTGCCTTCGCGCTCGATGATCCGGACCTGCACGCCCAGCTTGCGGGCCGTGGAAGCGATTTCGAGGCCCGCATAGCCGCCGCCGATGATGGCCAGGCAGCGCGCGGTCTGCAGATGGCCCCGCAGCGCCTGCGCGTCTTCCATGGTGCGCAGGTAGGTGATGCCAGGCCGCTCATCCCCGGGCAGGACCAGCCAGCGCGGCGCGGAGCCTGTGGCAATGACCAGGTGTTCGTAGTGCAGCACCGATCCGTCGTTCAGCGCCACCTGCCGCGAGCCCGGCTCTATGGCCATGGCGCGCATGCCCGGGCGCAGGGCGATGGCCTGGTCCGCGGAGGCGCCGGCGGGCCGCGGCAACAGCTCGTCCGGGCCCATGGCCTGCTGCAGCCAGGCCCTGGACAGCGGCGGGCGCAGGTAGGGCTGCAGGTCCTCGCCGCCGACCACAGTGATCGGGCCCGGGTGGCCGTACTGGCGCAGCAGGGCGGCCAGGGTGCCACCGGCGTGTCCGGCGCCGATGATGACGGCATGGCCTTGGGGGTGTTGTGCGGGGTTCATGCTGCACCTTCGCAGGAGGCCCGGAGTACGGGGCGGGCGCAGATCTCGTCCCAGGCTTGCCGCATGAAGCGCGCGGCCGCCACGTTCTGCTCCAGCAGGTCATAGCCTGCGCCCAGGCCGTAGTCGGGGAGATTGATGAATTCGGTGGTGAGGTAGCGCAGCGGGCTGTGCGGCTGCGCATGGTGGCAGGCCAGCACCTTGCGGATGGCCTCTTTGGAGGGCTCCAGCAGGTAGGCATGCCAGGGCGAATGCCATTCGCCGGGTCCGGGCCGCAGCATGGGGTACTGGATGCCCCGGCCCGGGCTGCCGTCCTCGTCGCGGTGCCACAGGTTCAGGGGCTGGTTGGGGCCGGCCGCGCGCAGCTGGGCCCAGCGCACGATGCCCATGTCCAGCCATTGTTCGCACAGCGAGCCGGGCTCGAACGGGTCCAGCACCAGTTCGCCGCGCTCGAGCAGCCCGCGCACGCCCGACCGGTCCAGCTCGGCCGGGTTGCCGATCTTGAAGTTCACATGGCTGTAGTCCAGCGTGAAGTGAAAGGGCACGCCGCGTGCCTGCACGCGCCCGGCCACGCTGCGCACGCGCAGGAAGTCTTCGGTCCACGTGTTCACATGCAGCGCGAAGCTGGGCTCCACGCCCAGGCCCATGGCGTCGTCATAGACCCGCAGATAGTGTTCGGCGATTTCCACATCGGACAGCACATGGCCGTCGCGGTGGTGCTTGAAGGTCATGATGTTGTGGCAGCGCACGCCGATCTCGCGGCAGATGCGCAGGTTGCCGGCCAGCAGGACCTCGTCCTCGCCCAGGCGGTAGAACCAGCTGGCGGTGTGCACGGGCAGCTTGAATTCGGCGATGGCCGACTCGTAGTCGGCCAGCTGGTGGCGCAGCGGCAGGCGGTCGAAGCAGTCGAACACGCCGGTCTCGCTGACGAGGCGGAACTGCTCGCGTATGGGCAGCTCCTGCAGGCCGATGGGCTGGTGGCGCGAGGAGCGCTGCACGCCACGGCCGTTGCAGCCGATGGGCGGGAGGGTGGGGCGGGGGGCTTCGTGCATGACCTGCCCCTCAGCCGCCAGTGGGCGCGCCCACGATCATGCGGTCCGCCGGCAGAGGGTGGCCCGCGTTGCGCGACCCGGTCAACGGGGACCGGGCATCGAGTACATCGGTTGTCATGGATCTGTCTCCTTGTTGAGTGTGGTGTTGCGCCCCGGCCGCTGCTCAGCCCCATAGGCGCTGCGGGCCAAGAAGGCTTCATCGGCCAAGCGGCTCCCGGCGCCGCTGCCCGCACGGTGGAAGGCCTCCAGCGCGAACACTGCTTTCAGTCTGCTGCCCGGCGCGTGCGTTTGCCGCAGGGGCCAGAAGCTGGCCTGCATGCCGCCTGGCGCGGGCTCGCCATGCCCTGTCTTCGAATGCAGTCTGGGCATGGGATGTCTCCTGGGCTCCGATCGCGGCTCTCGACCCATGGCTGCTGGGTCGATGCGGAAAATCAAGGTGTATGCACTCGAATTAAGTCGGATTGCCTACAAAGAAACACCAAGGCTTTCCATGGAGCAATGCCTCTTTTTCCCCGCGTACAAGGATTGTGAATTTTTCGATTTGACTTGACTATCGGGAAAATACTTTATTTGTTTTTGACTATTTATTTGGGTGTTTGAGCGTAGGCGCTTGAAATTCCCGCGGTGGACGGATGTTTCCACCGGGGCCAGCGTGGCGACGCAGGACCCTGGACGGTGGCAATGCACCGCAAGCAGCTGAAATGTCAGCCCATAGCCATGCAGGCAGCGGCGGCATGCAGGGGCAGGAGGTCCATGTCGGGGGAAGGAAAAGGAGAAGGAGGAGGAGCGGAGCCGGCTGCGGATCGCGCGCAGCTTGCGGCTGCCCACCAGCGTCCGCGAGGCTGGCGTCAGGAGCACGGCGCAGATCGGCCGGCTCACGGCCATTCCCGATGCCTTCGCCCACCTGGGCGGCCTGGTGGCCCCCCTATTTGCCGGGCTGGCTCAAGGAGCTCACGCGCTCGCCCGGCGCGTGCCCTGCCCAGGGCGGTGGTCAACCGCCGAAGGCAGGTGGTGCGCGCCGTTCAGCGCATGGTCACGAACTCTTCTGCCGCCGTGGGGTGGATGGCCACGGTGTCGTCGAAGTCGCGCTTGGTGGCGCCCATCTTGAGCGCCACGGCAAAGCCCTGCAGCATCTCGTCCATCCCCAGGCCGATGCCGTGTATGCCCACGATGCGTTCCTCGGGGCCCACGCAGACCAGCTTCATGCGCGCGGGCTGGCGGTGGCGCGTGACCGCCGTGTACATGGCGGTGAAGGCCGACTGGTAGATCTTGACCTGATCGTCGCCAAATCGCTCGCGCGCCTGCGGCTCGGTCAGGCCCACGGTGCCGATGGGCGGGTGGCTGAAGACCACGGTGGGCACGTTGTCGTAGTCCAGGTGCTCGCCGGTCTTGCCGTTGAACAGGCGCTCGGACAGGCGCCGGCCTGCAGCCACGGCCACGGGCGTGAGTTCGATACGGCCCGTGATGTCGCCCACGGCGTGGATGCCGGGCACATTGGTGTCCTGGAACTTGTCCACCGCGATGTGGCCGCTGTCCTGCAGCGCCACGCCTGCGGCCTCCAGGTTCAGGCCCGAGGTGTCGGGCCTGCGGCCCACGGCCCAGACCACGCAGTCCACGGTGTGGCTGCTGCCGTCCTGCAGTTGCAGGTCCAGGCTGCCGTCGGCATTGCGGACCACGGCCTTCGGGGTGGCCTGGCGGTGCACGGCGGGGCCTTCGGCCTCCATGATCTCCATCAGGGTCTGGCTCAGCAGCGGATCGAATCCGCGCAGTGCCGAGTTCTGGCGCAGGAACAGATGGGTCTGCGAGCCCAGCGCGTGCAGCACGCCGGCAATCTCCACGGCGATATAGCCGGCACCCACCACGGCCGTGCGCGCAGGCAGGGCCTTGAGGGCGAAGAAGCCGTCGGAGTCGATGCCCAGCTCGGCGCCAGGTATGTCGGGCCGTGCCGGGCGCGTGCCCGTGGCGATGAGGATGTGGTCGGCACTGAGCCGCTGGCCGCCCACCTCCACGGTGCGCGCATCCACGAAGCGGCCAAAGCCCTGGATCAGCTCGACCTTGTTGCGTGCCAGGCCGCTTTCATACGAGGCATGGATGCGGTCGATGTAGGCGCTGCGGCTGTCCAGCAGGCGCTGCCAGTCCAGGCCCTCGACGGTGGCATCCCAGCCGTAGTCGGGGCCGTAGCGGTGCATGGCCTCGCCGATCTGGGCTGCATGCCACATGACCTTCTTGGGCACGCAGCCCACGTTGACGCAGGTGCCGCCGATCTCGCCGGCTTCGATCAGCGCGCAGTGGCGCCCGTGCATGGCGGCGCGGTTGGCCGATGCAATGCCGCCGCTGCCGCCGCCGATGACGATGTAGTCGTAGTGCTTCATGGAGATTCCGTGCTGTGTCTGAGCGGCCCGAATGCCGCAGCCGGCCATCTTGCCCTGTTCGCCGGCCAGGGGCCTGCGGCGGGGGCAATGCCGCCATCTCCGCGCCCAGACGACGGCCCGGTTGGACGGCGTATCGCCGCTTTGCAGGGCCGGGGGCAGCAGGCGTTTGGTGGCAAATGAACGGACGGTGGCGCGGCAGCCCGCGTTGCGCAGGGGGCGGGACGCACTGTCAAGAAAAGCGCAACGCGCAGTCAAGGCGCGGGCAGGTGCGGCCGCTAGGCTCCTGCATTGCCGGTACCCCCGGCACGGACCAGAAGAACAGCAAGTTGAAACGGGAGTGCATGTGAGAGAACGAGGCAGTCGCCTTCAGGCGGAATTTTCCAGGGCCATGATGCCGTGGGTGGTGGTATTCGGAGCCGGCCTGCATTGCGTCGCGGCCGTGGCCGCGCCGGCGCAGGGGCTGGTCATGACGGGCTACCAGACGCAGTCCAACGCT
This sequence comes from Delftia tsuruhatensis NBRC 16741, assembly GCF_001571325.1. Classification (GTDB taxonomy): domain Bacteria; phylum Pseudomonadota; class Gammaproteobacteria; order Burkholderiales; family Burkholderiaceae_C; genus Comamonas; species Comamonas tsuruhatensis. The sequence continues at coordinate 38,141 of NZ_BCTO01000043.1, read as the reverse complement.
TGGTATACGTCCATGGTGACCGAATACACGTTCAGCGTGGGCGGCGTGGTGCAGCAAGGCGGCTCGCCGCCCTCCACTGCGGATTGGGTCACCCCTTCCAACTACTGGGATGACGGCTGGGGTCTCAACAGTTGGAACGAGGACTACACATACAGCTACCAGGGCCAGGTCCTGCGGACGACCGATCCCATGGGAATTCCCGCAGCGGCAGCCTGGGCCACGATCAGCTCCTTTCAGATCGAGGGGTCCTCCCTCCCGCGCCCCATCGACAGCACTGTTTTCCACTATTCGCTCGATGGCATCCAGACCCTGCTCGCCATGGACGCATCGTCCATCCCCGCCAATGCGGTCTGGGCGGGTCTGTCATCCCTGTCCGATGGGTGGCATGCAGCGCAAAACCCTGGGTTTGCCGGCTATGTGCTGGGCCGCCCGGTCTTCAGTCTGGCTCCCGTCGTCGACCCGCAGGCGGGCGGCGTGACGGCCAAGGCCCGCGTGGCGCTGGACCGGGACGGCACGGGCTACTGGCAGGTGCTTGCTGCGGCCGCCGCGGCGCCGGATGCCGCCACGCTGCAGGCCGGCGGCTCCCCGGTCGGCATGACGGCAGGCGTGGTCCACGATATCGATATCGGGGGGCTGGCGGTGAATACGGCCTACAGGCTGCACTTCATCGCCAGGGATGGCGCAGGCCGCGTGCAGCCGGATGTGGCCAGCGTGCCCTTCACCACGCTCAGGCTGGAGCAGAGCATCGACTTTGCGCAGCCGTCGGCGCAAACCTTCGGCACGGCATTCACGCCCGTTGCAACGGCTACCTCCGGCCTGGCCGTGACGTTTTCCGCATCTGCGCCAGAGGTTTGCACCGTCGATGCCGCAGGGGTGTTCAGCTTCCATTCCGCAGGCACTTGCACGATGACGGCCCGGCAGGGCGGCGACGCGACCTATGCTCCCGCCCCCGAGGTGGCTTACCCGGTGACGGTGCAGCCTGCTGCGCAGAACATCGTCTGGAGCATGCCGGCGCCCCTGGTCGTGGATGCACGGGTGGCTCTGAGCGCCGCCGGCGGTGGCTCGTCCCAGGCCGTGCAGTTCAGCTCCCTGACGCCGGCGGCGTGCTCCGTCAGCGGTGCCGAGGTGTCCGGCAGGCTGGCGGGTACGGACAACTGCCTGCTGGCCGCCGATCAGCAGGGGGATGCCAACCACCTGCCTGCGGCCCGGCAAGTCCTGTCCCTGAGCATCGGCAAGGGCGCGCAGGCCATTGCCTTCACTTCCGTGGCGCCAGCGGCCGCCAAGGTGGGCGATACCTATGCCGTGGCAGCAACGGGCGGGGCTTCCGGGAAGGCGGTGGTGTTCTCCGTGGATACGGCGACGGCTGCCCATTGCACCATCGCGGGCGGTTCTGTCTCCTTCATTGCGCCGGGACCCTGCCGCATCCTGGCAGACCAGGCCGGCGATGCGAACTACGAGGCGGCGGCAAGGCAGCAGCAAAGCGTGCAGATCGCCCAGGCCACAACCACCCTGGCGATCACCTCCACCCCCAACCCTTCCTGGCCCGGCGACGATGTGACCATCAGCGTGTCGGCCGTGACCGGGGCGCAGGACCGACGGGGGGCGCTGCGGGCGATGGCGGCGGCGCTCCCCTCGGGCAGCATCACGGTCTCGTACAACGGGGCGCAGCTGGGGTCGGCGCCCCTGGTTGGCGGCGCCGCCAGCATCACGGTCCGGCTGCCCGTGGCGGCCGGATCCCACGGCCTTGTGGTCGACTACAGCGGGGATGCAGTCCACGCCCCGATGAGCCAGGGCTTCACACAGGCCGTGGTGGCGGCGCCGGTGCCCACGCCTGTGCCGGCCCTGCACACCGTGGCGCTGGTCATGCTGAGCCTGCTGGCGGCCGGGATGGGGGCCGGCAGGCTGCCCAGGGGCAGCATGGGCCGCATGGGCCGGTAGGCCAGGCTGCCGGGCGGCATGAACCCCGGCGCGGCGCCTCAGGCGGCAGCGATGCGCCGGGCGATGGCCTGGCCCACCTCGGTGGTGCTGGCCGTGCCGCCCAGGTCGGGCGTGCGCGGGCCGCTCCTGATGACTTCCTCGATGGCCGAGACGATGGCGTCGTGCGCCGCGCGGCCTGCGCCCTGGCCGTGGGTCAGGAAGTCCAGCATCAGCGCCGCCGACCAGACCATGGCGATGGGGTTGGCGATGTTCTTGCCGTAGATGTCGGGCGCCGAGCCGTGCACGGGCTCGAACAGGCTGGGGAAGCTGCGGTCGGGATTGAGGTTGGCCGAGGGAGCCAGGCCGATGGTGCCCGTGGTGGCCGGGCCCAGGTCGCTGAGGATGTCGCCGAACAGGTTGGTGGCGGCCACCACGTCGAAGCGGCCCGGCTGCAGCACGAAGCGCGCGGTCAGGATGTCGATGTGCTGCTTGTCCAGCGTGACTTCCGGGTAGGCCTTGGCCACGTCCTCGGCGCGCTGGTCCCACCAGGGCATGCTGATGGCGATGCCGTTGCTCTTGGTGGCCAGGGTGACGTGCTTGCGCTCGCGGCTTTGGGCCAGGTCGAAGGCGTACTTGAGCAGGCGCTCGGCACCCTTGCGCGAGTAGACCGATTCCTGGATCACGATCTCGCGGTCCGTGCCCTCGTACATGATGCCGCCCAGCGAGGTGTACTCGCCTTCGGTGTTCTCGCGCACCACGTAGTAGTCGATGTCGCCGGGCTTGCGGCCGGCCAGCGGGCAGGGCACGCCTTCGAACAGGCGAACGGGGCGCAGGTTGATGTACTGGTCGAACTCGCGGCGGAACTTGAGCAGCGAGCCCCACAGCGAGACATGGTCGGGCACGGTGGCGGGCCAGCCCACGGCGCCGAAGAAGATGGCATCCATGCCGGACAGCTGCGCCTTCCAGTCGTCGGGCATCATTTTTCCGTGGGCCAGGTAGTAGTCGCAGTGGGCCCAGTCGAAATGGTGGAATTCGAGCTTGATCGCAAAGCGGCTGGCGGCAGCTTCCAGGGCGCGCAGGCCTTCGGGCATGACTTCCTTGCCAATGCCGTCACCGGCGATGACGGCGATCTTGAATGTGTCTTGCATGGTGTCTGTCCTTGTATCGAATGGATGGATATGAAGCGGCGCCGCTGACAGCCTGGCCGCATGCATGGCATTGTTGGCTGCGCCAGGGCTAAATACAATCGGCCAACTGTGGTTCCATTATTTACAGATCGTGAATAAACAGCCGTCTCCCGAAGACCTGCGCGTCTTCACCGTGGTGGCCCGCAAATCCGGCTTTGCCGCTGCGGCCGAGGAATTGGGGGCTTCGCCCGCTTATGTGAGCAAGCGCATCCGCCTGCTGGAGGAAGAGCTGGGCGTGAAGCTGTTGCACCGCACCACGCGCCGCGTGGCCGTGACCGAGGAGGGCGAGCGCGTCTTCCACTGGGCGCAGCGCATCCTCGACGACATGGACCAGCTGATGCAGGAGGTGGCCATCACGCGCAGCGAGCCGCGCGGCCTGCTGCGCGTGAGCAGCAGCTTCGGTTTCGGGCGGCATGTGATCGCGCCCGCGCTTTCCAGGCTGGTGGAGCGCCATCCGGGGCTGCAGGTGCGGCTGGACGTGTTCGACCGGCTGGTGGATGTGGCGGGCGAGGGCTTCGATCTGGATGTGCGCGTGGGCGACGAGATCGCGCCCCACCTGATTGCGCGGCGCCTGGCCGACAACCACCGCGTGCTGTGCGCCGCGCCTGCCTACCTGGCGCGCCGTGGCACGCCGCGCACGCCGGCCGAGCTGTCGGCCCATGACTGCCTGGCCATCAAGGAGCGCGACCAGGCCTTTGGCGTGTGGCGGCTGCGCGCGGGCGCGGCCGAGCAGGCGGTGAAGGTCACGGGGCCGCTGTCGGCCAACAACGGCGAGATGGTGGTGCAGTGGGCCGTGGACGGTCGCGGCATTGCGCTGCGCTCGCTATGGGATGTGGGCGCCCATCTGCAGGCCGGGCGCCTGGTGCAGGTGTTGCCCGAATGGCGGCAGGAGGCCAATGTCTGGGCTGTGTATCCGACGCGGCTGCAGCTGTCGGCCAAGGTGCGGGTGTGCGTGGAGTTCCTGCAGGAACACTTCAAGAAGGAGTGGATGGCAGCCGCTCCCTGAGCGGGGCGGCTGCTGCAGCGGACTGGCCGGGGATCAGCCTGCCAGGGCGGCCTTCACTGCGGCGGAGACCTGGCCCATGTCGGCCTTGCCTGCCAGTTGCGCCTTGACCGCGCCCATGACCTTGCCCATGTCGCCGGGGCCGGATGCGCCCAGTTCGGCCACGATGGCCTTGACGGCGGTGGCCACTTCCTCGGCCGACATGCGCTCGGGCAGGTAGGCGGTCAGCACGGCCATCTCGGCCTTTTCCTTGTCGGCCAGGTCCTGGCGGCCCGCGCCCTCGAAGGCGGCGATGCTGTCCTTGCGCTGCTTGATCAGCTTGTCCACGATGGCGATGACGGCGGCGTCGTCCAGCTCGATGCGCTCATCGACTTCCTTTTGCTTCATCGCTGCCTGCAGCAGGCGGATGGTGCCCAGGCGCTCGCTGTCCTTGGCGCGCATGGCGGTCTTCATGTCTTCGGTGATCTGGGCCTTGAGGCTCATGGCTTTTCTCCTGAGGTGATGGCGTCGGAAAACACGGAACAAAAAAACAAAAAACCCGCGCCTGGCGTCCCGAGCGCGGGTTTTGCGGCTGACGAGAGCCGGCTGGTCAAGGGCTGATCAGTACAGCTTCTTGGGCAGCTGCATGCTGCGAACGCGCTTGTAGTGACGCTTGACGGCGGCAGCCTTCTTGCGCTTGCGTTCGGCAGTGGGCTTCTCGTAGAACTCGCGAGCGCGCAGGTCGGTCAGCAGGCCGAGCTTTTCGATGGTGCGCTTGAAGCGGCGCAGGGCAACTTCATAGGGCTCGTTTTCTTTTACGCGGATGGTGGTCATTAGCTAGATTTCCAGATATCTGTGCTGACAGCGGGTTCCCGGGAAGATCGGGCCTGAGAGCCATGTTCAGCGGTTGGTCCCCGTCCAAAGTTAACTAGTATTGGCCGACGGGGCGATTGCCAGCAAAGCGGGCGATTATACGCGAGACGAAAGCGGTCTGACAAATCAGGCAGAAGGCAAGGCCTGCGCACAGGCGTGCCCACTGGCCCAGGCCCATTGGAAGTTGTATCCGCCGAGCCAGCCGGTGATATCCACCACTTCGCCAATGCAGTACAGGCCCGGCTGGGTCTTGCATTCCATGGTCTGCTGCGAGAGCGCCCGCGTGTCCACGCCGCCCAGCGTCACTTCCGCCTTCTTGTAGCCTTCCGTGCCCGTGGGCACGATCTCCCAGCGTGACAGGCGCTCGGCCAGCTGGTTCAGGGCCTTGTCGGAGGCTTCGGCGATGGGGCGCTGCCAGGCAGCATCCTGCTGCACCCAGGCATCGGCCAGTCGCGAGGGCAGCCACTGCGCCAGTTCATTGGCGATGAGCTTGCGCGAGCGCGACTTGGCCCTGAGCAGCTCGCCCTGCAGGTCCACCTCGGGCGCGAGGTTGATGCTCAGGGGCGTGCCGGGCTTCCAGTAGCTCGATATCTGCAGCACGGCCGGGCCCGACAGGCCCCGGTGCGTGAACAGCAGGTCTTCCATGAAGGCCATGCGCTCTTTCTTGCTGCCGGTGCTGATCTCCACGGGCAGGGCCAGGCCCGCGAGCTGGGCGTAGGGGGCCCAGGCGTCGCCATCGAAGGTCAGCGGCACCAGGCCCGGCGTGCGTTCGACCAGGGGCAGGCCGAATTGCTGGGCCAGGCGGTAGCCGAAGTCGGTGGCGCCGATCTTGGGGATGGACAGGCCGCCCGTGGCGATGACCAGGCTGTGCGCCTGCACGGCGCCCCGGCTGGTCTGCAGGCGGTATTGGCCGTCCGAGTGCGCCACGGAATCGACCTTGCAGGGCTGCCAGCGCTGCACGCCGCCGGCCTGGCATTCGGCCAGCAGCATGGCGATGATGTCTTCGGCCGAGCGGTCGGCAAACAGCTGGCCCTTGTGCTTTTCATGGTGGGCGATGCCGTGCCTGTCCATGAGCGCAATGAAGTCGGCCGGCGTGTAGCGCGACAGGGCCGAGCGGCAGAACTGCGGGTTGCCGCCCACGAAGTGCTTGTGGGGCGCGCGCACGTCCAGGTCGCGGTTGGTGAAGTTGCAGCGGCCACCGCCCGAGATGCGGATCTTCTCTGCCACCTTCTCCGCGTGGTCCAGGAGCAGCACCGACAGGCCACGCTGTCCGGCCTGGGCCGCGCAGAACAGACCGGCCGCACCGGCGCCGATGACGATGGCGTCGAAAGAGAGGGAAGAGGTCACAAAAAAGTCACTCGGGGGGCAAAAGGGCGCCCATTCTCGCGCACTTGAGCCAGCCCTTCGCGTGCCCTGTGAAACTGGCGTGTCCTGAAGCCAGGGACACCGAGGAAGGGCCGCCCCGCACCGAGGGTGTCGTCCCCCTCTGGGGGAAGGCGCGCAGCGACTCAGGGGGACCTAAAATCCAGCGATGAATTTCCCATCGCACCAGCTGAGCATGACTGTGCTCATGTCGCCCGACATGGCGAACTTTTCGGGCAACGTCCATGGCGGCGCCGTTCTCAAGCAGCTCGACCAGGTGGCCTATGCCTGCGCCAGCCGCTACGCGGGCCGCTATGTGGTCACGCTGAGCGTGGACCAGGTGATGTTCCTGCAGCCCATCCACGTGGGCGAGCTGGTGACCTTCCTGGCCAGCGTCAACCACACGGGCAAGTCGTCGATGGAGATCGGCATCAAGGTGGTGGCCGAGGACATCCGCACCCAGGTGGTGCGCCATGTGAACAGCTGCTTTTTCACCATGGTGGCCGTGGACGAGAACAAGCAGCCGGCCGCCGTGCCGACGCTGGTGCCGTCCAACGACGAGGAAAGGCGCCGCTGGCAGGCTGCGCTGATCCGCAAGGACCTGCGCCGCGAGCTGGCCCAGCGCTTCGAGCAAAGCCGCGTGACGGCCAGCAGCACGGTCAGGCCGGGCTGAGCGTGGAGGGCGCGGCGGGCGGCGGATGCCAGGTGCCGGGCGTGCCGCCCTGCAGCTCGTTCCGCACCTGTTCGATGACGCGCCTGAGGTCTTCCATGGCAGCCGGCTTGGACAGCACCTCGTCGGCGCCGGCCTGCAGGTAGCGCAGCGCTTCGGAGGCTTCGGGGCTGGCGGTCAGCGCGATCACGCGGCAGCGGCGCAGCTGGTTTTCGGCCTCGCGCTGGCGCAGGCGCCGGATGAACTCGAAGCCGTCCATGAGCGGCATGCGTCCATCGGTGATGATGAGATCGAAGGACTCGACCAGGCAGCGTGCCCAGGCTTCCTGTCCATCGCCGGCCAGGCAGATGCCGTGGCCCAGCGCGGCCAGCTGGCTCTTGAGCAGCTCGCGGTTGAACAGATAGTCTTCCACGGCCAGGATTCTGAGGTCGGACCCGGGCTGTGATGCGGGCAGGGGCTCGGCACTGGCCTGGGGCTTTCCTTGCAGCGCCACCGAGGCGGGCAGCACCAGGGGCAATATTCCCTCTGACGCGGGCGTGACGTCGGCCTGCATGCGATGGTCCGGCTCCACCAGTGGCAGGCTCAGCCTGACCGTGAAGCGCGAGCCTCGGCCCGGTGCGCTGTCCACCGTGATGGTTCCCCCCATGTGCTCCAGCAGGCGCCGCGTGATGCTCAGGCCCAGGCCGCTGCCAAAGGCCCTGTCCTGGTGGGCGCCTTCCACCTGCGAGAAAGGCTGGAACAGCCGGGCCTGGTCCTGCGGCGCAATGCCGATGCCCGTGTCCTCGACCTCCATCTGCAGCAGCAGGCGGTCATGCCGGCTGGCGCCATGCGCGCGCAGGGTGACGCTGCCGCGCTCGGTGAACTTGATGGCATTGCTGAGCAGGTTGAACAGCACCTGCTTGAGGTGAAGCGGGTCGGCCGTCACGCTGTGGTCCACGCCGCTGCCCACTTCGGTGCGCAGCGACAGCCGCTTGCCGTGGGCCAGTCCTTGCAGCAGCGGGGCCATGTCTTCGATCAGCGGGCGCAGTGCCACGGGCTGGAGCGTGGAGTCGATATGGCCCGACTCGATGCGGTGCAGATCCAGCACATTGCCCAGCAACAGCAGCATGCCCTGGGCGGCCTTGTGGGCGGAGGCCAGCATATCGCGGTGGGGCAGGCCGAGCTTTTCCCGGTCCTGCGCCAGTTCCAGCAGGCCGATGACGGCGCTCAGCGGCGTGCGTATCTCGTGGCTGGTGGTGGACAGAAACAGGCTCTTGGCCTGGTTGGCGGCCTCGGCGCGCCGCTCGGCCCGGCGTGTCCTGCGCATCTGGCGGCTCAGGTAAAAGCCCCAGACCAGGGAGATGACCGTGACCAGGGCCAGCGCCCCGGCCAGCAGCAGCAGGCGCTGGCGGTGCTCGCGCCAGAAGCTCGCGCCGTTGCCGTTATGGTGCGGCGCCCAGTGGTGGACGATTTCGGCCACCTCTTCGGGTGCGATGGACAGCTGGGCCTTTTCCAGGATGCCCAGCAGTTCAGGTTCGGCGGCGTGCACGGCCAGGCTGATGGGGCGGGTGTAGTCGTCCAGGATGCCGGTGAGCTGCAGCCGGCTGCCCAATTGCTGGGCGTTGGCATAGCGCGCCGCGTAGTCGTTGCCCACGAAGGCATCGCTGTCATTGGCCGCCACGCTGGCCAGGGCCTGGGTCAGGTCGGCATACAGCTGCAGCCGTATGCTCGGATGTTCCCTGCGCACCGTGCTTTCGAGAAAGAAGCCCGCCACCATGGCCACGCGCTTGCCCTCCAGTCGCTGGAGGTGGTGTATGGGCTTGTCGCGCGGGGTGCCTGCGTTGGCCTCGGGCCGGGCCATCACCACGACCGTGCTGCGCAGATAGGGCGGCAGCAGCCTGATATCGGGCGAGGCCGTGGGCGGCGAGGTGTACGCCGGGGTGAGCAGGGCCTTGCCGGAGCCCAGCACGGTTTCGAGTTCGGAATAGTTGCGCGCGGCGATGTACTCGAACTGCAGGCCGGCGCGGCGGCTGATCAGGTCCAGGTAGTCGGGGCCGATGCCCTGGGCCTGGCGGTCGGCATCGAGCTGTCCCAGCGGACCCAGCGAGCCGTTGAGGACCACGGGAATGCGCGGATGGGCATCCAGCCACTGCTTTTCCGAGGGCGTCAGCGCCACGCGGTCGCCGCCCAGCAGCGGGCGGCGGCTTCCACTCCAGCTGCGCAGGATGTCGTCGCCGTGCTGCACGGTGATGCTGGGCAGGGCCTGGTCCAGGTAGGCCTTCAGCTGTGCATCGCCATGCCTCACCAGCATGCCGAAGCCACGGCTTTCTATGGGCGCAAAGCCCTGCACGCGCAGGTTGAGCAGGTAGTTGGCCTGGATCAGGTAGTGCACCGTGACCGTGTCGCCGACGAAGCCGTCGATCTCGCCCAGGCTCAGCGCCTCCAGCGCGCGGCGGGGTGTTTCATAGGTCAGCAGCTCGCTGAGGGGATAGGCGGCAGCCACCTGGGAGCGCAGCAGCTGGTCGGGCGTCATGGCCAGCCGCGCACCCCGGCGCCGGGCGTCGAAGGGAGCATTCGACGGGGAGACCAGCACGGGCTGGCTGGGCAGGTAGGGCACGCTCAGGGCCAGGTCGGCGCGCTCGGCTTCCAGCTCGGTGCCGCCGCAGGCCAGGTCGATCTCGCCGCGGCGCAGCGCATCGAGCACGGCCGCACGCGATCCATAGGACTTGAAGCGCACGGGCGTGGGAAAAAGCAGGCCCAGGTGGTCGGCCGTGATGCCCTGGAAGCGATCGCCATCGATCATGCCCAGCGGCGGATGGTCCGGCGTGGAAATGCCCAGCGTCAGCGGCCCGCGCGCCTGCAGCCATTGGCGGTGCGCAGGCGTGAGCCAGGGCTTGGCGCCTGCCGTGACGCGCGTGGCCAGCACCATGTCGGCGCCGCTGGCCAGGCCGGGCATGGGCATGGCCATGCCAAGTGCGCAGCCGGCCAGCAGTTGGGCCGCCAGGTGTCGGCATGCCGGCCACCATGCCTGCGTCGCTGTGGAAGTGAGAGTACGGCTTGATGTTTTCATTGAATCCCCCGGTGGCGCTGCCGCCGTCCGGCGCAGCTGACGGCCTGCGAAAACGGTCTAGACGCTGTTTTCGGCAACCAACAGGAGATTTTTAATGAAAACTAATGATTTTATCTATCGATAGATTTTTTCTTTGTTGCAGCTCGGCACTCAGGCGGCAGCAACCGCAGGGTTGGGCTGCTCCTGGGGTTCGGCCATTGCCCGAATGCCATGGACCACATCTCCAACGACGATGACGCTGGGGCTGCCCAGGCCGGTGTCGGCAATGCATTGCACGAGCGTGTCCAGCGTGGCCAGTGCATGGCGCTGCTGCGGCAGGCTGGCGTGCTGGATCACGGCCACGGGCGTGGCGGCGGGCAGGCCGTGCAGCAGCTCGGCGCGGATGTGTTCCACGCTGCTCACGCCCATGTAGATCACCAGGGTGAGCCGGGCATCGCGCGCGGTGGCGGCCAGCTGGCGCCAGTCCGTGCCGCTGTCGCCGGGCTTGGCGTGGCCGGTGATGAAGACCACGCCGTGCGCCCGGTCGCGGTGCGTGAGCGGCGCGCCCAGGCTGGTGAGCCCGGCCAGGCCGGCCGTGATGCCGTTGACGACCTGGACCTCGATGCCGGCCTCGCGCAGATGCTCCACCTCTTCGCCGCCGCGCCCGAAGATGAAGGGGTCGCCGCCCTTGAGGCGCACCACCGTCTCGCCATCCTGCACGGCGGACAGCATGAGCTTTTCGATGAAGGCCTGGGGCGTGCTCTTGCAGCCGCCGCGCTTGCCCACGTAGACGATGCGCGCCGTGGGCGAGGCATGGGCCACGATGGCATCGCTGACCAGGTCATCGACCAGCAGCACGGTGGCCGTCTGTATGGCCTTGAGGGCCTTGATGGTCAGCAGCTCCGGGTCGCCGGGGCCGGCGCCGACTAGGGTGCAGCTGCCGCGCCGGGCGGTGTTTGCGGGGGTGTGGGACGGGGTCGTCATGGCGGGGCTCCGTTTTTCTGGGGTGTTCAGCGAATCTGATCGGCAAGGTGGACGATGTGTTCCACCTGGCGCGTGAGCGCCGGCGGCACGGGCAGGCGGCCCGCAAGCACGTCCTCGGTGTAGCGCGCCGTGGTGTCCACGTCGATCTCGGCGGGCAGGCCCGGGATTTCGGAGGCCGTGCCGCTTTGCTGCTCGGCCAGCAGCTGGTGGGCGCCTGCGACGAATCCGTCGTAGCGCGGCAGCCGGCGCGGGTCGGCCGCGACCTCGCCTTCCAGCCCGCGCGAGAGCAGCACATTCATGCCCAGCGTCCCGAAGGTGCCGTGCAGCATGGGCAGGTACTCGGGATGGGTGTAGGCCGTCACCAGCAAGGACGGGCCGTCGCAGGGCGCCAGCAGCTTGACCACGCTGTGGCCCGGATTGCGCAGGCCGATGACCTCGCGCACGGACAGCAGCCGGGCCAGCGCCGGATGCAGGTGTTCGGTATGCAGATGGGCCACCTGGCCGCCATCGAGTGCCTGGGGTGCCTGCAGCGGCGCAATGCCCAGCGCCTGCAGCACATCGCTGGCCAGGATGCGCCGCGCCTCGGTGCGCATGCCGTGCAGCAGCACGGGCAGGCCTTCGCGCGCCAGCAGCAGGGCCAGCAGGGGCGTGAGCACGGGCAGGCGGCGCGCGCCGTTGTAGCTGGGCAGCACGATCACGGGGCGGCCATGGGCCGAGGCGGGAAAGCGCGCGGCGCGCGCATGCACGGCATCCAGGAAGCCGCTCATCTCCTCGACCGTCTCGCCCTTGATGCGCATGGCGATGCAGAAGGCGCCGATCTCCAGGTCGCTGACGCCCCCGTCCAGCACCTGGCCGAACAGGTCGGCGGCCTGCGCGCGCTCCAGCGCCTTGGCTCCGCGTGCGCCGCGGCCTATTTCCTTGATGTATTGGCTGATGCCCATGGCGTGGTGATCGTGGGTGGAATCCTGTGGGCGCATATTTTCCCGCAGGTTTCATTACTTTTCGCTATATATGCAAACCTGTCGTTCCATGGCCTCTTTCATGCCGCCTGCGGGCTGGGCGCGAGGGGGATGTGGCGCACCAGGCGCTTGAGTTCAGGCAGGCAGGAGCCGCAGTTGGTACCGCAGCGCAATTGGCCTTGCAAAGCGGCCAGGCGGGCATCGTCGCTGCCCTCGCAGCGTGCAAGCACGCCTTCGATGGCGGCCTCGTCCACGTCGAAGCACGCGCAGACCTGGCGCGTGCGCTGCGCCAGGGGCAGGGGTGCCGAGGCCGAGGACATGAGCAGCAGGCGCCCATAGTCCTGGGCCGGCAACTGGTCCTTCAGCAGGGTGCCCAGCCAGCTGCCGGCGCGTGTGTCTCCGGCCAGCAGCAAGGCTTCGACCGTGGTGGACAGGCTGGTGCGGTCCAGCCGCAGCGCACGGCTGTGCTGGCGGCGGCGGTCGCTGTAGCGCAGGGTGTCGGCGGCATCCAGGCCCAGCAGGGACTCGATCTGCGCGATGAGGGCGTCGTCGGGCGCCTCATGCGCGGCGGCGCGCAGCAGCACGCCGTGGCGGGCGCGGGCGGCGTCCTGCAGCGGCACGGCATTGCCGAAAGGCACGCAGCTGGCAAAGCCGAAGTGCGGCATGAGGGCGGACAACTGCTCGCGCACGGCCAGCACGCGGTCCTCGGGCAGCCAGGCCATGGCCAGCAGGGTCCAGGGCAGAGCGGCCTTTTGCAGCTTGACGGCCGTGTGCTTGAGTTCAGGCTGCTTGGATGCGGGGCAGAAGGCTGGCGTGGTCAGTGCGTTGAGGCCCCCCGTGGCCGTGCCGCCCAGGTACTCGCCGCCCCAGTGCATGGCCATGAAGAGCTGGGAGGGCGCGAGCGTGGCATCGGGCTGCACCGGCACCAGCAGGGCACCGCGGCGGCTGCTCATCTGCACCAGGTCGCCCGCGCGCAGGCCGCGCTCGGCCATGTCCTGCGGATGCATCTGCACACTGGGCTCGGCAGCCTGGCCGAACAGTCGTCCCAGCTGGCCCGTGCGGCTCATGCCGTGCCACTGGTCGCGCAGCCGGCCCGTGGTCAGGCTGAAGGGGTAGCTCGCATCGGGCGACTCGGCCAGCGGCTGCCAGGGCAGCAGGGCAAAGCGGGCGCGTCCATCGGGCGTGGGAAAGCGGCCGTCTTCGTAGAGCCGTGCGCGGCCCAGGGCTGCGCCTTCGGGCAGCGGCCATTGCTGGGGGCCTTGCGCGTCCAGCAGATCCCAGGACAGGCCGGTGATGTCCAGGTCACGCCCGCGCGTGCTTTCGCGGTGCTCGTTCCAGATGGCTTCGGCGCCTGCGGCGGCGTCCTCGGTGTCGTAGGGGAAGAGGCTGGGCCGGCCCGGGCGCAGCCGCGTTTCCATGCGCCGCGCGCAGTCCACGGCGATGTGCCAGTCATGGCGCGCGGCGCCCGGTGCGGCCACGGCGGGGCGTACGCGCGAGATGCGCCTTTCGCTGTTGGTCACCGTGCCGATCTTCTCGCCCCAGGTGGTGGCGGGCAGCAGCAGGTCGGCGTAGGCGCAGGTGGCGGTGGTGGCGAAGGCCTCCTGCACGATGACGAATTCGGCCCGCTGCAGTGCGCGCCGCACCAGGGCCTGGTCGGGCATGCTTTGCGCGGGGTTGGTGCAGGCTATCCACAGCGCGCGGATCTCGCCCTCGGCGGCGGCCTCGAACATCTCCACGGCGGTCTTGCCAGGGCGGGGCGGCACGGCGTCCACGCCCCACAGGGCGGCCACTTCGGCGCGGTGGGCGGGGTTGGCCAGGTCGCGGTGCGCCGACAGCAGATTGGCCAGCCCGCCCACCTCGCGCCCGCCCATGGCATTGGGCTGGCCCGTGAGCGAGAACGGCCCTGCGCCTGCGCGTCCGATCTGGCCCGTGGCCAGGTGCAGGCCAATCAGCGCGGCGTTCTTGGCCGTGCCGTTGCTGCTCTGGTTCAGGCCCTGGCAGTACAGGCTGAGCGTTGCTCCACGGGCGGCGCCGTCCCGCGCATCTCCTCCCAGCGCGAACCACTGCGCGGCCTGGAAAAGGTCGTGGCTGGGCAGGCCGCAGACCTCGCTCACGCGCTCGGGCGTGGCCTCCCGCACCAGGGCCTGCAGGTCGGCAAAGCCGCTGGTGTGGCGCGCGATGTAGGCCCGGTCCAGCCAGCCTTCCAGCTCCATGATGTGCAGCATGCCGTGGAACAGCAGGGTGTCGCTGCCGGGGCGCAGCGGCAGGAAGAGGTCGGCCATGCCGGCCGTGTCGGTGCGGCGTGGGTCGGACACGATGATCTTCATCTGCGGCCGCGCGGCACGCGCCTGCTCGATGCGCCGCGTGAGCACGGGATGGGCCCATGCCGCGTTGCTGCCCACGATGAACAGGCAGTCCGCATGGTCCACGTCCTCGTAGCAGGCCGGCGGCGCGTCGGCGCCCAGCGTGGCCTTGTAGCCCGCCACGGCGCTGCTCATGCACAGGCGCGAATTGGTGTCGATGTTGTTGGTGCCGATCAGGCCCTTGGCCAGCTTGTTGAAGACGTAGTAGTCCTCGGTCAGCAACTGGCCGCTCACATAGAGGCCCACGGCGTCGGGGCCGTGCTCCTGCACGATGGAGGCCAGCCTGCCGGCTGCCAGGTCCAGCGCGGCATCCCAGCTGATGTCCCGGGGCGCCGCCCCGCGCGTGGTGCGCAGGGCGGGCTGCAGCAGCCGGGTCTGCCGCGCCAGGGCGGGCGAGGCCGTCAGATGCAGCGTGCTGCCCTTGGTGCACAGGCGGCCGTGGTTGGCGGGGTGCGCCGGATCGCCACGCACGCCCGTGATGCGCGCACCATCGCTTTCGATGATGACGCCGCAGCCTGTGCCGCAGTAGGGGCAGGTGGATCGGGTTTCTTGCATGGTGGGCCTGGGGTGGATGAGGGAAGGGCAGGGCACGGGGGCGGGCGCCGTCACGGGCCGCTGGCCGGGTCGGCCTGGCTGGCTTGACTTTCGCCGAACATGAGGCGGTCGCGCAGTTCCTGCACTGCCACGCCATCGCGCAACAGGCGGAAGTACCAGCCACCGTCCTCGGTGTCGCCATACAGGCAGGCGCCGACCAGTCTGTCGCCGCGCAGCACCAGCTTGCGGTACACGCCCGCGCCGGGGTCGCTGAGCACGATTTCCTCCGTGCCGTCGTCGCCGCGGAAGTCGCCTGCGCTGAACAGATGGATGCCCGTGACCTTG
Source organism: Delftia tsuruhatensis NBRC 16741 (assembly GCF_001571325.1). Lineage (GTDB taxonomy): Bacteria > Pseudomonadota > Gammaproteobacteria > Burkholderiales > Burkholderiaceae_C > Comamonas > Comamonas tsuruhatensis. The sequence goes on along the minus strand of NZ_BCTO01000043.1, from coordinate 22,937 downwards.
AGCTTGGCCGAGGTCTGCGAGCCCGGATAGCGGCCGATGCCGATTTCGGCCAGGTGGTTGGCCAGCACCTTGCCCTGCTCGAACAGCGGCGCCACCAGCCCGTAGGCCACGCCCCGGTGCGCCGCGCATTCGCCCACGGCATAGATGCGCGGGTCGGTCACGGTCTGCAGCGTGTCGCTGACCACGATGCCGCGCTGCACGTGCAGGTGCATCTGCTCGGCCAGCGTGGTCTCGGGCCGGATGCCCACGGCCATGACCACGAGCGAGGCCGGCGCATCGCGCCCGTCCTGCAGGTGCACGCAGGCCACGCGGCCCCGGCCATCGCCCGTCAGCGCGCGGGTCTGGGCCTGCATCAGAAAGCGCATGCCGCGCTCGGCCAGCGAGGCCTGCAGCAAGGCGGCGGCGGTCTCGTCGAGCTGGCGGTCCAGCAGGCGCTCGCCCGCATGCACCACGGTGACCTCCATGCCGCGCTTCATGAGGCCGTTGGCGGCCTCCAGGCCCAGCAGTCCGCCGCCGATGACCACCGCCTGGCGGTGGCTGGCGGCCGCCGCGATCATGGCCTGGGTGTCGGCAATGTCGCGGTAGCCGAGCACGCCTTCCAGCTCGCGCCCGGGCACGGGCAGCATGAAGGGGCGCGATCCCGTGGCCAGGATCAGGCGGTCGTACCCGGCGCTCACGGGCTGGCCGGTGGCGTCCACGGCATGCACCACGCGGCGCGCCCGGTCCACCGCATGCACGCGGCAGCCTGCATGCAAGGTGATGCCGTGCCGGGCATACCAGGACCAGTCGTTGAGGATGATTTCGTCCAGCTGCTGCTCGCCCGCCAGCACGGGCGACAGCATGATGCGGTTGTAGTTGGGGTGCGGCTCGGCGCCGAACACGGTGATCTCGTAGAGGTCGGGCGCGATCCTGAGCAGCTCTTCCAGCGTGCGCACGCCGGCCATGCCGTTGCCCACCATCACCAGCCTGGATTTCTTCATTGCGCCCCCGCATCGGTTCGAAAAGCAAAAAGGCGTCATCCCCACTGCGCGGCTGCTGCCTGCGCGCGGGTTGACGCCTTTGTCCCTGGGGCAGCGGCACCTCGTTGCGCCTTGCCCCCATGGCCTGCAATGGCCACGCACGGGATGAAGCAAGCGGCATGCCAGGGCGCGCAGCCCTGCGCGGGCGCTGTCCTCGGGGCTGCCGCCCGGCGGCCGAGCCATGGTGGTGCGTCGCATGCCTCAAGGCGGTGCGCCCGCTATCGAGAGCGCGCAATCAGATGTCTGAATCGAATGGAGGTTTTGTGGCGATTTGTTTCAAATGCGACGAATCGGGGTACAACAAGCCACCGGGTCCTGCAGTAAGCCAGGGCCGCAATGACGTGAAGGATTTTTCTTCTTCAAGGGACCACGCCTATGAGAGTGAATCTGCCAGTCAGCACGCGTGAATACGCATTTCCCAAGGGCCAGACCCTGGTGTCCACCACGGACCTGAAGGGGCGCATCCTCTACTGCAACCCGATGTTCATCGAGGTCAGCGGCTACGAGCGCGAAGAACTGCTGGGCCAGCCCCACAACATGATCCGCCACCCCGACATGCCCGAGGAAGCCTTCCGCGACATGTGGGCCACCATCTCGGCCGGCCTGCCCTGGTCGGCGCCCGTGAAGAACCGGCGCAAGAACGGCGACTTCTACTGGGTCATGGCCAATGTCACGCCGCTGATGGAAGGCGACCGGCCCTCGGGCTACATGTCGGTGCGCACCGAGGCCACGCGCGAGCAGACGGATGCGGCCGAGCGCCTCTACGCCACCATGCGCGCCGAAAAGGACGCAGGGCGCAAGGTCCACGTGCTGCGCGCCGGCCATCTGGTGCGCAACAACCTGCGCGGACGCCTTGCCAGCGCGCTGAGCCTGGGCCTGGCAGGCAAGCTGGTGCTGATCTTCTTCCTGGTGGTGGCGGCAGCCTTTGGCGCGGCGATGGCGGGAGGGCACACGCTGGATGCATGGTCCGCGCTGGCCTGGCTGGCGGTCTGCATCTTCACGGGGCTGGCCGGGGCCTGGGCGTACCGGCTGACCGTGGCGCCGCTGGCGCAGATGGTGCTGCAGGCCAACCGCCTGGCGGCCGGCGACCTGACGCAGACCATACGCATCACGCGCAAGGACGTGGTGGGCGATCTGCAGAAGGCGCTGAGCCAGCTCAATGTGAACCTGCTGTCCATCGTGCGCGATGCGCGCGAGGAAAGCGACAAGATGCAGATCTCCACGCGGGAAATCGCGCAGGGCAACCAGGACCTGTCCGCGCGCACGGAAACCCAGGCCGGCAACCTGCAGCAGACGGCGGCCTCGATGGAGGAGATCACGGGCACGGTCAAGCACACGGCCGAGTCGGCGCGCCAGGCCACGGACCTGGCCACCCAGGCCAGCGAGGTGGCCGAGCGCAGCAGCGGCGCCGTCGACGGCGTGGCGGCCACCATGAAGCAGATCCAGGCCGCGTCGGGGCGTATCGGCGAGATCACGCAGCTCATCGACTCCATCGCCTTCCAGACCAACATCCTGGCGCTGAACGCCGCCGTGGAGGCCGCGCGCGCGGGCGACCAGGGCCGGGGATTTGCGGTGGTGGCGGCCGAAGTGCGCAGCCTCTCGCAGCGCACGCAGGCAGCGGCCAAGGAGATCCGCGAACTCATAGACGACTCCGCCGCCAAGGTGCTGGATGGCAATCGGCGCACCGAGGTCGCGCAGAAAACCATGACCGAATCGCTGGACCTGGTGCGGCGCGTGAACCTGCTGATCGGCGAAATCCACAGCGCCTCCAACGAGCAGCTCAGCGGCATCTCGCAGGTCAACGCGGCCGTGGCGCATCTGGACAACATCACGCAGCAGAACGCGGCGCTGGTGGAGCAGAACGCGGCATTGGCCATGGCCTTGCAGGCCCAGGCGCAGACCGTGTCGGAGACCGTGCAGGTCTTCCGGCTGGACGCCACGGCCCGGGCACCGGCGGCCGTGGCTGATGCAGTGGCGCTGCGCCGGTCCATGAAGGCGCAGGCGCCGCTGCCGCCGCTGCGGCCGCCGCGCACCCAGCCGCAGCCGGCGCTGACCACGGGCTGAGCGCGATCCGGGCGCTGGAAAACATCGTTGACACTTGGGGCGCTGCGCCGTCATGCCCGCTGCACCGGCCGGCGCTACCATGTGACTTTGTGTTGACCGGGCGACCGGATGAAGGAACGACCATGAACTCCAGCTCTTCCCTGGCCGCGGAACTGATGGCCCAACTGCAGGGCGCGCCCATGCAGCAGATGGCAGACCAGATCGGCGCCAGCCCCGCTCAGACCGAAAGTGCCGTGGGCGCGGCCCTTCCCGTGCTGCTGGGTTCGCTGGGCCGCAATGCGGCCGATCCGCAGGGCGCGGCCAATCTCTTCGGCGCGCTGCAGCGCGACCACGGCGCGGCCAGCGGTGGCGCCGGCGGGCTGGATCTGGGAGGCCTGCTGGGCTCGCTGCTGGGCGGCGGCGCAGGCGCAGGCGGCAATGCGGGCGGCGGGCTCGACGGCGCAGCCATCCTGGGCCATATCCTGGGCGGCAACCAGCAGCGCGCGCAGGACGGCCTGGGCCAGGCCACGGGCCTGGGCAGCGGCGGCGCGGCCCAGCTGCTGCAGCTGCTGGCCCCCATCGTCATGTCCTTTCTTGCACAGCGCGTGAGCGCAGGCGGCATGGATGCCGGCGGCCTGGGCCAGGTGCTGGGCCGCGAGCATGCGCAGGCGCAGCAGCAGGGCGGCCTGGGTGGTGGTTTGCTGGGAAGCCTGCTCGATCAGGATGGCGACGGCCAGGTAGGTCTCAGCGATCTGATGAAGATTGGTGGCAGCCTGCTGGGCGGCCGCCGCTGAAGGGCCGCATTCACTGAATCGGGCAGGGCCGGTGCGTGTGCATACACGCGCTGGCCCTGTTGCTTTTTGGGCGCAGTTCGGATGACACTAGAACCGAATTGGCGAACGACTGAAAGGCACCCATGACAGCAGTTGCAGACATTCTCAAGTCCAAGGCCACCAGCGCGGTGTACAGCATCGCGCCTACCGATTCCGTGCTCGATGCGCTGCGGCTCATGGCCGACAAGGGCATTGGCGCCCTGCTCGTGATGGAGGGCAGCGAGATCGCCGGTATCGTCACCGAGCGCGACTACGCGCGCAAGATCGCGCTGCTGGGGCGCACCTCCGGCGCCACCCTGGTGCGCGACGTGATGACGCGCGACGTGCTGTTCGTCGGCCCCACCCAGACCACGCAGGAGTGCATGGCGGTGATGACCGAGAACCGGCTGCGCCACCTGCCCGTGGTGGACGAAGGCGGCAAGCTGCTGGGCCTGATCTCCATCGGAGACCTGGTCAAGGACATCATCTCCGAGCAGAAGTTCATCATCGAGCAGCTGGAGCACTACATCTCGGGCCGGCACTGAGCCGGGGCTCGGCCTGCCCGCCATGGGCAGGGTCTCGAAGGCGGCAGGACCTGCGAAGGTTCAGGCCGCCTTTTCCACATGCCCCTGGCGGGTGTAGAGGAAATCGATCACGGCCTTGCGGCACTGGCGGTAGAGGTCGTCCTCGGCCAGCGCCACGCGGTTGCGCGGGCGGGCCAGGCCGACCTGCAGCACCTCGCCGATGGTGGCGGCCGGGCCGTTGGTCATCATCACGATCTTGTCGGACAGCAGCACGGCCTCGTCCACATCGTGCGTGACCATGACCACGGTGCTTTGCGTGCGCGCCACGATCTCCAGCAGCTCGTCCTGCAGCTTGGCGCGCGTGAGCGCATCGAGCGCGCCGAAGGGCTCGTCCATCAGCAGCACCTGCGGCTCCATCGACAGCGCGCGCGCAATGCCCACGCGCTGCTTCATGCCGCCCGATATCTCGCCGGGCCGCTTGTGCGCGGCATGGGCCAGGCCCACCAGTTCCAGCGCGGCCAGGGTGCGGGCCTTGAGCTGGGCGCGGCTTTCCGTGCGGCCATAGACGCGCTCCACGGCCAGGTGGATGTTGCCCTCGCAGGTCAGCCAGGGCAGCAGCGAGTGGTTCTGGAAGACCACGGCGCGCTCGGGTCCCGGGCCCTTGACCTCCTTGTTGGCGCACAGCAGCACGCCCGTGGTGGGCGTGGTCAGGCCCGCGATCAGGTTCAGCAGGGTGGACTTGCCGCAGCCCGAGTGGCCGATCAGCGAGACGAACTCGCCCCGCGCAATGGTCAGGTCGATATTGCGCAGTGCTGGAAACAGGCCCTTGGCGGTCTTGAAGCTCTGCTCCACGCCCTGGATCTCGATGAACTTGGACGATGCATTCATGCCTTCACCTCTTCGAACGTAAATGCCGTTGCCAGCTTGACCAGGGCCATCTCCAGCAGCAGGCCCACGATGCCTATCACGAAGATCGCGATGATGATGTTCTTGACGTTGAGGTTGTTCCACTCGTCCCAGACCCAGAAGCCGATGCCCACGCCGCCGGTGAGCATCTCGGCCGCGACGATGACCAGCCAGGCCGTGCCCACGGCCAGGCGCACGCCGGTCAGCATGTAGGGCAGCACGGCCGGGAACAGGATGGTGGTGGCGATCTTCCACTCGCTGAGGTTGAGCACGCGCGCCACGTTCATGTAGTCCTGGGGCACGCGCTGCACGCCCACGGCGGTGTTGATGAGCATGGGCCAGATCGAGCAGATGAAGATGGTCCAGATGGCCGCCGGGTTGGCGCCCTTGAAGACCAGCAGGCCTATGGGCAGCCAGGCCAGCGGCGACACCGGGCGCAGCAGGCTGATCAGCGGGTTGAACATGCGCGACAGGAAGTTGAAGCGCCCGATCACGAAGCCGGCCGGAATGCCGACCAGGGCCGCCAGGCCGAAGCCCACGGCCACGCGCTGCAGCGAGGCGAGCACGTTCCAGCCCACGCCCTGGTCATTGGGGCCGTTGCGGTAGAACGGGTCGCTGAAAATCTCCACCGCCTGCTGCCAGGTCGCCAGGGGCCCCGGAATGCTCTGGCCCGAGCCTGCGGCCACCAGGGACCACACGCCCACGAGCAGGCCGAGGCCGCACAGCGGCGGCAGCACGGCCAGCCAGAAGGCGCGCGGCAGCGCCGCCCAGTCGCGCGCAGGGGCGGGAGTCCTGGGCGTTGCCGGTGCAGCCTGCATGGCCGGGACCGGGGATGCAGCGGTGGGGGAAGCCGGCGCAGGCGGGGCGGCGGCGGTGGAGGACTCTGCCGGGAAGTGGAAGACGGCGCTGACCATGGTGTGTTCCTCGGTGGGATGGGTCTTCAAAGGGGATCTCTCAGGCCTTGAGGGCGAAGCTGTCCGCGTACTTGCGCGGGTCCTTGCCGTCCCAGACCGTGCCGTCCATCAGCTTGCTGCTGCGCATCTCGCCCTTGGGCAGCGGGGCCTTGGCGGCGGTGGCGGCCTGCTGGTAGATGTCCAGGCGGTTGATGGAGCGGGCCACGCCCAGGTAGTCGGGGTGGTCCTTGAGCAGGCCCCAGCGCTTGTGCTGGGTGAGGAACCACATGCCGTCGGACAGATAGGGATAGCCCACGCTGCCGTCGCCATAGAACTTCATGTGGTGGGGGTCGTCCCAGGTCTTGCCCATGCCGTCCTGGTAGCGGCCCAGGATGCGCTGGTTGATGGCGTCCACGCCGGTGTTCACATAGGCCTTGCCGGCAATGGTGTCGGCCATGCGGGTCTTGTTGGCCAGGCTCTCGTCGATCCAGCGGCCGGCCTCGATGATGGCGGCCGTCACGGCGCGTGCCGTATTGGGGTTCTGGCGGGCAAATTCGGCCGTGGTGCCCAGCACCTTCTCGGGATGGTCCTGCCAGATGGCCTGGGAGGTGGTGGCCGTGACGCCGATGCCGTCCATGATGGCGCGGTGGTTCCAGGGCTCGCCCACGCAGAAGCCGTCCATGTTGCCCACGCGCATGTTGGCCACCATCTGCGGCGGCGGCACGGTGATGACCTTGGCATCCTTGAGCGGGTGGATGCCGTTGGCCGCCAGCCAGTAGTACAGCCACATGGCATGCGTGCCCGTGGGAAAGGTCTGGGCAAAGGTGTATTCGCGCTTTTCGCTGGCCATCAGCTTGGCCAGGCCTGCGCCGTTGACGGCGCCCTTGTCGGCCAGCTTCTTGGACAGCGTGATGGCCTGGCCGTTGTGGTTGAGCGTCATCAGCACGGCCATGTCCTTCCGGGCGCCGCCCACGCCCAGGTGCATGCCGTAGACCAGGCCGTACAGCACATGGGCAAAGTCCAGTTCGCCATTGGCCAGCTTGTCGCGCACGCTGGCCCAGCTCGCTTCCTTGGAGGGAATGATCCTGACGCCGTACTTCTGGTCGATCCCCAGCACCGAGGCCATGACCACGCTGGCGCAATCGGTCAGCGGAATGAAGCCGATGCGCACTTCCTTTTTCTCGGGCGCATCCGAGCCTGCCGCCCAGGCGCCGTGGTGGCCCAGCTGGGTGTAGAGCGCCGCGCCGCCTGCCAGCGTGCCGGCCTGGCGCAGAAAATCGCGCCGGGGCAGTGCCGGGCCGGAGGTGAGAGGGCCTGTGGTGGGCTGGGGCGTGGACGCCATGGCGGAACTCCTTCGATCGTCGGGAATGGAACACTTGCAAACCGGCATGTCCCAAGCAAAACGGCGTCCTCTCCGGCCGCGCTGCGCGGGGAGAGTGACGCCGTTGTCCTGGGGCCCTGAATCAAGACCGGGTTCCCGGCCGCCTTTGGCCGGGATTTGCCAGAGTCAATGCAGAAACCGTGCCAGGCGGCGTTCAAGGGGGACCATGCACTCCACCGGCCTTGCCGTCCGCGCCGGGCCACCTTCTGGTGCGCGACTTGCCGCAGCACTGCACCAAGTCGGTGCTGCGCTGCAACATGGCGCGCAGCGGCCCGGGTTCATGGGGCGGGCGGCAGCAGATCGGCCATGGAAAGCACGGCCTGCGCCACTTCGGCCAGGCGGCGGTTCTGGTTCATGGCGGTCTGGCGCAGCAGCTTGTGGGCCTCGCCTTCGCTGAGCTGGCGCCGTGTCATCAACAGGCCCTTGGCGCGCTCCAGCAGCTTGCGTTCCGTCAGCGTGGCGCGCACGGTCTCCAGCTCGGCCTGCATGGCCTGCAGCCGCTGGGACTGGTCCTGCACCAGGTCCATCACGGATCGGTCCAGCTGCGGGCCCAGACGCGCGGCCGGGGGCTGCAGCCCGCCCAGCGCCAGCGTGGCGGAGACGGGCGTGATCTCCATTGCCTGCGGCGCCTGCAGCAGCGTCTGCAGGGCGGCGCGCGCATCGACAATGCAGCGCTGGCACTGCTGCTGCAGCTCGGCCGTCAGGCGGGCCTCGACGGTGTGCAGCGCATCCATGCGCCGCGAGCAGCTGTCGAACCAGGGCTCGGCCATCTCCGGCGCCAGGGGAGTGCCCGGCGCGGCCGTGCAGCCCACGCGGCGCAGGCGTTCGATCACGGCCAGCGTGGCGTCGGCCGCGCTGCTTTCTTGCCACAGGGCCAGGGAATGGGGCGGCGCGAACTCCGCAAAGACCTGAAAGCAGCGCTCCTGCGAGGCGATCAGGTGCAGCCAGTGCTGCTGGCGCGGCGCATCGCTGACGCCCGCACCAAAGGCGGCCACGCCCGTGGCACGCTCCTGGCCCGCGAATTCCTTGCCCTGCATGAAGTTGAACAAGGCCACCAGCAGGCGCGAGATGCCGGGCTCGGGTGCGCTGTCGGCCGCCTCGAACACCACGGCCAGCAGGCCTGCCACCAGCTCGATGTAGATGGCGGTGGCCGCCTCCGGCGACAGGTCGTGGCTGGCGACGCGCTCGCGCAGCGCAGGCAGGGCGTCCAGGCACTGCAGCACATGGGCGATGCGGCTGAACAGCCGCGCGCCATGGCCGGGGTGTCCCGTGGAGTCTGTTTGGCCGGGCTGCATGTCCAGCCGGTCGAAGCCGTCAAGCGCCGCCGCGGCAATCCGGTCGCACTCGGCCATCTGCGCCAGCCGTGCCTCGCCGCCATGCGCGCCCGCGCTGGCCAGAAAGACGTTGGACAGGCCGCGCTCCTTTTGCAGCGCATGGATGAGGCGGCTGAGCAGATCCACCAGTGCGCTGGTGCGCTGCAGTTGCTCCAGCTCGCCGATTTCGCACTGGCGCGCGGCCACAAGAAAGTTGAGAGCGGTTTTCATGGGGGACGGGTCCTGTCTGCCTGCGTTGATGCAATTCCCATGCCGGGCCTGCCGTGGCGCAAAAGGACAAGTAGAAGCAAGGCGCAGGGTTTGATAGAATTTTTCTAACGTTTTGAAATCGTCGATACAAATTTGGACGCGCGAATGTGTCGAATATTTGCCGGGCACCCTTCAGGAAAAAGCCCGGCTTTCCGGCACACACGACACCCATGGCATAGCCATCCACAAGATCGGGCTGCGCAATGCGGCAGCGAGGCTGAATCAGCATGAGCTTGCAATATCACGAGAAGATCGGATGTCCCCCGTGCGCTGGCGGTTCATGACCCAGGCGGTGTTGCGGCGGACTGCTGTGCGCCGGCGTGGCCCGTCCCTGGCTGCGCTGCTGCTGGGCCTGGCGCAGTGCCGGGCACTGGCGGGGGGCGAGCTCCTGGCCGCATCGGCGCCATCCGATGGCCAGGGAAGCTGGGCCGCGGGGTGGAGCGCTTTCGGCCTGTGGGGCGCCATTCCCGTTCTGATATTCCTGCTGGTTTCGCTGGTGGTCCATGTGCGCCTGCGCGAGAAGGCTCAGCGCCTGACGCAATCGCTGCAGCAGACCAATGAAAAGCTGCTGCGCGCCAATGTGAAGCTCAAGCGCATCGCCTTCAGGGACCCGCTGACCGGCACGGCCAACCGGGCGCTGCTCGAGTACCGGCTTGGCCGGGCGATTGCGCGCGCCGACAGCTCGGTGGAGCAGCCAGGGCCCGGCGGACCGGTGCGCGTGGGCCTGCTGTACATCGATCTGGACGGATTCAAGCCCATCAACGACGTGGAGGGCCATGCCGCAGGTGACGCGCTGCTGTGCCAGGTGGCCGTGCGCCTGAACCGTATGACGCGCAAGTCGGACACGCTGGCGCGCGTGGGGGGCGATGAGTTCGTGCTGCTGCTGGGCTGCCTGGCATCGGAGGACGATGCCGTGGCCATGGCCGGCCGGGTGCAGAAGGTTTTGGGTCAGCCCTTCGATCTGCCGGGAAAGTCCATCTCCATCGGCAGCTCCGTCGGCGTGGCCATCTATCCCGATCATGGCCAGAAGGAAAAGCTCATGGCGGCGGCCGACCTCGCCATGTACACGGCCAAGCGCGCCGGCGGGAATTCCTGCGCCATCTTCAAGGAAAGCATGCGCAAGGATGTGGCCGTGCAGTTCGACCTGCAGCAAGCCCTGCGCCGCGCCGTGGCAAGCCAGCAGCTGGTGCTGTTCTACCAGCCCAAGATCGATGCCCGCACGGGCCGCATCCGCAGCGTGGAGGCGCTGGTTCGATGGAACCATCCCCGATTCGGCCTCATCAGCCCCCGCGTGTTCATTCCGCTGGCCGAGCGCTTCGGCCTGATCAGCGAGATCGGCGACTGGGTCATCGACGAGGCCTGCCGCCAGACTGCCCAGTGGACGCGCCAGCGGCGCTTCATGCGCGTCTCCATCAATATTTCGGGCTATCAGCTCTTTCAGACGCGGCTGGCGCAGTACATCGGCGAAGCGATCGAGCGGCACCGCATTCGGCCCGAGCAGCTGGTCTTCGAGATCACCGAGTCCGTGGCCATGGAGGACGACAAGACCACCATGGCCGTGATTGCCGAGTTGACGGGCATGGGCGTGCAGATTTCCATCGACGACTTCGGCACCGGCTACTCCAGCCTGGCCCTGCTGCGCCAGCTGGGCGCCGACGAGGTCAAGATCGACCGCAGCTTCGTGCGGGACGTGGCCATCAAGAGCGACGCGCGGGCCGTGGTCGATGCCATCGTGCGCCTGGCCCATGCGCTGGAGCTGCGCGTGGTGGCCGAAGGCGTGACCGACCAGCAGCAGCGCGAAGTGCTTCAGACGCTGGGCTGCGACGAGCTGCAGGGCTTTTACTTCGCTCGCCCCATGAACGCCCAGGCGCTGATCGCCAGCGAAATCTGGACCTCCGACGGCATCGAGCCCGTGCAGTTCTCGCGCTCGTCATACCTGGACAACCTGTAGCGGCCCGCCGGCCCCGCAACTGCCCGCCGGCCAGGGGCCATTGACGCGGGCGGCCGTGCGCCGCGCCCGCAGGTTCTACACTTCAGTCCCATGAGTTTGCTGATTCTGGGGATCGAATCCTCCTGCGATGAAACCGGCGTGGCCCTGGTCGAGGCCCCCGATGGCACGGGCGTGCCCAGGCTGCTGTCCCATGCGCTGCACAGCCAGATCGACATGCACCGCGCCTATGGCGGCGTGGTGCCGGAGCTGGCCAGCCGCGACCACATCCGCCGCGTGCTGCCGCTGACCGAAAGCGTGCTGGGCGAGTCCGGCCGCACGCTGGACCAGGTCGATGTGATCGCCTTCACGCGCGGCCCCGGCCTGGCCGGCGCGCTGCTGGTGGGCGCGGGCGTGGCCTGCGCCATGGCTGCGGCGCTGGACAAGCCCGTGCTGGGCGTGCACCACCTGGAAGGCCACCTGCTGTCGCCCTTCCTGAGCGCCGATCCCCCCGAATTCCCCTTCGTGGCCCTGCTGGTCTCGGGCGGCCACACGCAGCTGATGCGCGTGGACGGCGTGGGCAGCTACGCCATCCTGGGCGAGACCATCGACGACGCGGCCGGCGAGGCCTTCGACAAATCGGCCAAGCTCATGGGCCTGCCCTATCCGGGCGGCCCCGTGCTCTCGCGCCTGGCCGAGGGCGGGGACGCGCAGGCCTTCAAGCTGCCCCGGCCGCTGCTGCATTCGGGCGACCTGGACTTCTCGTTCGCCGGCCTGAAGACGGCCGTGCTGACCCAGGCGAAGAAGCTGGGCGATGACCTTGAGGCGCGCAAGGCCGACCTGGCCGCCAGCACGCAGGCGGCCATCGTCGAGGTGCTGGTCAAGAAGACGCTGGCGGCGCTGCAGCAGACCGGCATGAAGCGCGTGGTCGTGGCCGGCGGCGTGGGCGCCAACCGTCTGCTGCGCGCCCAGCTGGATGCGGCCTGTGCCAAGCGCAAGCTGCGCGTGCACTACCCCGAGCTGCACCTGTGCACCGACAACGGCGCCATGATCGCCATGGCCGCCGCCATGCGCCTGCAGGCAGGCCGCGAAATGGCGAACAGGCACTACGCGTTCGACGTCAAGCCGCGCTGGCCGCTCGATTCGCTGGCCTGATGGTCCGGGGCCGCGTGCCCGGCCTGCACTGCACGGCAGGCGCAAAAAAAGCCCGGCGCGGGCCGGGCTCTGGAAACGGGCTGTCACCTTGCCAAGAGGATGGAAGAAAGGATGGTTGACAGCCCGGGTGCACAAACGCGCTGACCGTGACCGGACTTACTGGATGCTCAGCATGGTGGCCTTGCTCTGGGGTTCCAGGCGGGCCAGGGACAGCGTGAGCACGCCGTTTTCCAGCTTGGCGCTGCTGGCGGCCGTGTCGATTTCATGGTCCAGCTCCCAGGCGCGCTGCACCTGGCGGGGCGCGCCCTCGACGCTGGACAGACGGACCACGGCGCCTTCGATGCTCAGCTGCAGCTGCTCGCGGGACAGGCCGGGCACATCCAGCTGCAAGGTCGTGGCCTTTTCATCGCGCTGAACCTGCACCGACGAGAGCGAAGGGGCCGCGTTGCCCAGGGTGCCTTGCAAGAAGCGCTGCAGGGCCAGATCGGCGGCTTGGGGAGCGAAGGCGTTGCGGCGGAGAACAGGCGTGAAGATCATGGTGGGTTGGCTCCTATAAACTGCGCGGCTTCATCGAAGTTGTCGCCGCATGGAGCCTAGTTAAGCGGTGTTGAACGCATTTCAAGAGGAAAAAGCCATGAATAAATTGCGCCGCAAGGTCTTGAAAAGCGGCGCCATGGCGCTATTTGCGGCGCCCGCGCTGCTGGCCCGGGCGTCAAGCGGACACGACCGGCCCGTGTCGCCGCCGCGCGGCGAGCCGATACGGCTGGCGCTGATCGAAAGCCTGTCCGGCCCCTTTGCCAACACGGGCGAGGCCGTGTTCCGCAACCTGCTGTGGGCCGCCGAGCGCGTGAACGCGCGCGGCGGTGTGCTGCTGCCGGCCGCGCAGGGCGGCGCCCGGCCCCTGGCCATCGAACGCCATGACAGCAAGGGCCAGAACGAGGAGGCGCTGTCTGCGCTGCGCGCAGCCATCGACGGCGGCGCGCGCGTGGTCATGCAGGGCAATTCATCGGCCGTGGCCGCCGTGCTGGTCGACGCCATTGCCAAGCACAACGAGCGCGATCCGGCCCGGCGCGTGCTGTACCTGAACTACTCGGCCGTCGATCCTGCGCTCACCAACGAGCGCTGCAGCTTCTGGCACTTTCGCTTCGACGCCCATGCCGACATGCGCATGGCCGCGCTGATGCAGGTGCTGCGCGAGGACGGGGCCGTGCGCAGCGCCTACCTGATCGGGCAGGACTACAGCTTTGGCCAGGCCGTGCTGCGCGAGGCACGGCGCCAGCTGGCCGCGCAGCGGCCCGATGTGGCCATCGTGGGCGACGAGCTGCACCCCGTGGGCCGCGTCAAGGACTTTGCGCCCTATGCCGCCAAGATCAAGGCCAGCGGCGCCCAGGCCGTGATCACGGGCAACTGGGGCAACGATCTGATGCTGCTGGTCAAGGCCGCGCGGGAGGCGGGTTTTGACGGCCGCTTCTACACCTTCTACGGCAATGCGCTGGGCGCGCCAGCCGCCCTGGGCGAGGCCGGCGTGGGCAAGGTGCTGGCCGTTGCCGACTGGCTGCCCAACGTGCCGGGGCCCGACAGCCAGGCCTTCTACAAGGCATTCCGCGAGCGCTTTCCCAGGCCGGCCGATGACTATGTGCACATGCGCATGCAGCTGATGATCGAGGCCCTGGCCCAGTCCATGGCGCGCGCGGGCAGCACGGACACCGTTGCCGTGGCGCAGGCGCTGGAAAGCGCGGACGTGACCCTGGCCGGACGCAGGGGCCGCATGCGCGCGGCCGACCACCAGTTCCAGCAGGCGCTGGTGGTCGGCGTCATGGACAGGCAGGGCGCGCCCGGCGTGCCCTTCGATGTGGAAGGCTCGGGCTACGGCTTCCGCGTGGTGCGAGAGATCGAGGCCGCGCGTGCCGAGCAGCCCGCGATGTGCCGCATGCGCCGGCCCTGACCGCCTCGACGGTTTGGATGGCCTGGATCAGCGGCCCATGGCTGCCGCGACTTCCTGGCCCAGCTCGATCACGGACAGCGCGTAGTAGCTGGACCAGTTGTAGCGCGTGATGGCATAGAAGTTCTCCGTGCCCGCGATGTACAGCGGCTGGCCCTGCGCGCCGTTTTCCAGCTTGACCAGGGCCAGCGGCCCCGGGTGCGCGGCGCCGTCGCCTGGCAACTGCACGCCGCGTGCGGCCATCTCGTCGGCCGTGAACTGGGGAAGGATGTCGGGCGCCAGCAGGGCGGCCAGGTCGGCGCCCTGGGCCTGCATGATCACCGGGTAGTGGGTGGGCATGCCGCTTTTCCAGCCATGCGCGACAAAGTAGTTGGCCACCGAGCCGATGGCATCGGCCGCGCTGCCGAACAGGTCGATGCGGTCGTCGCCGTCGAAGTCCACGGCCCACTTCACCCAGCTGCTGGGCATGAACTGGCCCATGCCCATGGCGCCTGCGTAGCTGCCGCGCAGCGAGAACGGGTCCGTGCCCGCACGGTGGGTGAAGCGCAGGAACTGCTCCAGCTCGCCACGGAAGTACTCGGTGCGCGCCGCAGCGCGCGGGTGGGCGGCAGGGAAGTCGAAGCTCAGCGTGGCCAGGGCGTCCATCACGCGGAAGTTGCCCATCTGCTGGCCGTAGATGGTCTCCACGCCGATGATGCCGACGATGATTTCGGCCGGCACGCCGTACTGCTTTTCGGCACGCGCCAGCGCAGCGGCATTGGCCTGCCAAAAGCGTGTCCCGGCACGTATGCGCACGGGCTCGACAAAGCGGCTGCGGTAGACGCCCCAGTTCTTGGCCGTGCCCTGGACGGCCGGCGTCATCAGGCGCGGCACCTGGGGCAGAAAGCGGGCCTGGGCGATGGTCTCGCGCACCCAGTCCACCGGCAGGTCGTGGCGCATCGCAATGTCGGCGGCCATCTGCATGGCTTCAGGCCGTTCGCCGTAGGGCGTGCTGCCCTGCACGGTCCTGGCCACGGCGGCGCCGCCAGCGGCCGTAGCGGCGGCAGCAGCGGCCGTGCGCTTTTTCGTGGAAGGTTTGGCCGTGGACTTGGCGGCAGTCTTGGCTGCGCCGGTCTGGGCGGGCGCCGGCTTGCTGGCCAGCGCGCCGCAGGGCAGGGCGGCGGCCGCAAGCAGCAGCAGGGCGGAGGGGATCAGTCGTTGCTTGGTCATGGTGTGCTTGTCGTGGGGCCGGCAGCGGCGGCTTGTGGCCGTGGCTGCGGAGTGCGTGGCCAGTCCAGCGCCCGCCATTGGCGTCGCAGGGCGGGCAGGCCGGGGGTGTCGGGTGCGGATGAGGATGGGGATGGCCGTGCGTAGCGCTGGCGCTCCATGCCCAGGAGCCAGTCGTGAAGGGCCTGGGCCGCCTTGGCATCGTCCCGGCCCCAGCGGTCCATGACCTGGGCTGCCAGCGCACGTGGGGGCAGGCTGGCGTCGGCGTCCAGGCCGATGCGCCGCAGCCGGGCGCGGGTCCTGTCCATGAGGCGCAGCCATTCGTCGCGGCTGGTGCGCTGGGCGCGGGCCATCCAGGCCAGCCACGCCAGCGCGGCCACGCCGGCCAGCGCGCCCAGCAGGCGCAGCATGTCCACCCACGAGGGCGATTGCACGCCCAGGTTCTTGAGCAGGTCCAGCTGGCGGCTTTGCGTGTAGTTGAGCACCCACTGGTTCCAGCCGTTGTTGACGGCCTCCCACACGGCGCGCATCTGCTGCAGCATGCCCACGCCCACGAAGTTGCCCATGGCTCCGGCGATGGCGCCCTGCGGCGCGCGCAGGCGCTGGAACTCGCCCACGCGCGACGGGGCCACGGCGCCGGTGGGGTCGATGCGAACCCAGCCCTCATCCTCCAGCCACACCTCGGTCCAGGCATGGGCGTCGGCGTTGCGCACGGTCCAGTAGCCGTCGACCGGGTTGCGCTCGCCACCCTGGTAGCCGGTGACGATGCGGGCAGGCACGCCCATGCCGCGCATCAGCACGGCGAAGGCGGAGGCGATGTGCTCGCAAAAGCCCTCTTTGCTGTCGAACCAGAAGTCATCGGCCGTGTGCACGCTGTCCACCACGCCGGGCTCCAGCGTGTAGGTGTAGCCGCCCTTGCGCAGGCGCGCCAGCGCGGCCTGCACCCAGGCGCGGGGCGTGGCATCGGCCAGTTGCGGGTCGGCACGCATCTGCCGGGCCAGTTCCAGCGTGCGCGGGTTGCTGCCTTCGGGCAGCTGGGTGTAGCGGCGCAGGCCGCGCGTGGGCTTGAGCGGGCCGTAGCTGAACTGCACATGGCTTTGGGCGCTGATGCGCACCACGTCGGTGATGGGGCGCCAGGTCAGCCATTGCAGCTGGGGTGTCATGCGGGCGGTGCCCATGCCCTGGGGCAGTTCGGGGGGCTGGGGCGTGGCGTCAAGCATGGTCAGCCAGGGGCGGCGGCTGGGCTCTATGGTCATCTGGTAGCGCACGCCTTCGCCCGAGACGCGCAGCTGGGCGCTGTCCAGCCCGGCCTCCGTGTCCATCTGCCATTCCTGGCCGTCGAAGCGCGACAGCACGGGGCCGCGGAAGTACAGGGTGTTGGCCGGTGGCGGGGCGCCGTCGGGCGTGTCGAAGCGCAGGCGCAGTGCGATGTTCTCGTCCAGCACCAGCGAGGCCATGGAGCCCACGCGCATGTTCTCCGACAGGCCGCTGCGGCCCGCCAGGTCGTTGCCCGGCACGCCCCACAGCGGGGCCATGCGTGGAAAGAACAGGAACAGCGCCACCATCACCGGCGTGCCCCATAGCGCCAGCAGGGCTGCCGTGCGCAGCGCCTGGGTCAGCGGCGGCCGGCCGGCGGTCATGTGGGCATTGACCAGGGCCGTGAGCAGGCCCAGCAGGCCCAGCACCATGGCCAGGGCCAGCAGCAGGGACTGCGAGTAGAAGAAGTTGGCCAGCAGCGCGAAGAAGCCCAGGAAGAACACCACCATGGCGTCGCGCCGGGCGCGCAGCTCCAGTGTCTTGAGCGCCAGCAGCAGCACGATCAGCGTCACGCCCGCATCGCGCCCGACAAAGGTGCCGTGCGAGACCCAGGTGGCGCCCAGGGCCAGCAGCAGCAGTCCGCCCAGCAGCCAGCGGCCGGGCAGGGGCTGGCCACGCCAGGCCAGCAGGGCGCGCCACAGCAGCAGGCCGGCCACGAAGACCATGGTCCACCAGGGCGTGTGGGCGGCCTGGGGCATCAGCACCCAGGCCACCACGGCCAGCAGGAACAGGGTGTCGCGCGCATCGCGGGGCAGGGCGGCCAGGCGCTGGCGCCAAGTGGCCGCAGGCTGCGCAATGGCTTGGAAGGAGGAGGGCATGGACGTGCGATTCATGGGCAGGCCGCCAGGGCTTCCAGGCAGAGCGTGGCATGGGCCGGGCCCTGGTCGGGGGCGATCTCGCGGCCGTCGGGCAGGCGCAGGCCCCAGGTCAGGTCCTGCTGGCGCGCGGCCAGCACCCAGGCGGTCAGGCGGCTGAGGCGGGCCTCGGGGTCGGCCAGGCCGGTGGCCTTGGCATCCAGCCACAGGCGGTGCTGCTGGGACAGCGGGCGGTCGCGGCTCACCAGCTGGTTGCTGCCCGTGGCAAAGGCCTGTGCAGCCTTTTTCCAGACCACCAGCTTGAGCGGATCGCCGCGACGGTAGGCCCGCACACCGTCGAACTCGTCGCCGTGCCGCGTGGCAGCCGCGCTGCGGCCGCCGGCATCGGCGCTGGCCGGTGGCAGGGGCGGCGGATTGTGCTCGGGCGCCGGGTAGATCCAGGCCTGCGTCTGTGCGCGCCACAGCGCCCAGACGCGGAAGGTGCCCAGCGGATAGCGGGTGGCCGCCGTGATCGTGGGCAGCGGCTGCCGTCCCCGGCGCAGCGGCGTGAAGGCCAACTGTGCCGTGGTGCTGCCCTGTGCCGGTACATCGATCCAGGTCCAGTCGGTGGCCGGGACATCGCCCTGCACGGCCAGGCCTATGCCCCAGCGCGTGCTGCGGCGGCTGTTGTGCAGCACCACGTCGAAGCGGCAGGGCTGGCCGGCAAAGCTGCCGGCCGGCGGCAGCAGGTGCATTGCCAGGCCGCGCAGGTTGCCGTGGCCGACCACCATGCCCGCAGCCGCGCTTCCGGCCAGCAAAAAGGTCAGCAGGTAGCCCAGGTTGAGCTGGTAGTTGATGGCCGCCACCAGCAGCACGCACAGCGTCAGCGCCAGGGCCCAGCCTGCGCGCGAGGGCATGATGTAGACATTGCGCTGGGTCAGCCTGAGGCTGTCGGTGCGCGGCAGGCGGGCATGCCACCACTGGCGCACGCGCCGCGCAGGAGACCAGCGCTGGCGCAGCGATGCCCCCGGCTGGGCGGCGCCGGGCGAGGACGCGGGAGCGGCCGGCATCAGCGCAGCGCCACGGCGTCCAGCATGGCGCGCACCTGCTCCACGGCACCCCGGCCGCTGGAGCCTATGGGCACCAGGCGGTGGGCGGCCGTCTGCGGCAGGATGGCCTGCACATCGTCGGGCGCCACGTAGTCGCGCCCCTCCATCAGGGCCACCGCCCTGGCCGCGCGCAGCAGCGCAATGCCCGCGCGAGGCGACAGGCCCTGCACGAACCACTGGCCCGAGCGCGTCGCCTCCAGCAGGTCCTGCACATAGTCGAGCAAGGCATCGCTGGCATGGACCTGCAGCACGGCGGCCTGCAACTGCTGCAGCTCGTCCGTGGCCAGCAGCGGGAGCAGTGCATCGGCCTGGGC
Source organism: Delftia tsuruhatensis NBRC 16741 (assembly GCF_001571325.1). Lineage (GTDB taxonomy): Bacteria > Pseudomonadota > Gammaproteobacteria > Burkholderiales > Burkholderiaceae_C > Comamonas > Comamonas tsuruhatensis. The sequence continues at coordinate 4,012 of NZ_BCTO01000043.1, read as the reverse complement.
GCGCCGGCCATTGCCGGACAGCAGGGAGCGCTCGGCCGCGCGGTCGGGATAGCCCAGGCTGATGCGCATCAGAAAGCGGTCCAGCTGGCTTTCGGGCAGCGGGAAGGTGCCCAGCTGTTCCTGCGGGTTCTGCGTGGCGATCACGAAGAAGGGCTCGGGCAGGCGGTGCGTGCGGCCTTCGGACGAGACCTGGCGCTCTTCCATGGCTTCGAGCAGGGCGCTCTGTGTCTTGGGGCTGGCGCGGTTGATCTCGTCGGCCAGCAGTACCTGGGCGAAAACGGGACCTGGATGGAAGACGAAGGACTCGCTGCTGCGCTCATAGATGGACACGCCGGTGAGGTCGCTGGGCATGAGGTCGGCCGTGAACTGCACGCGCGAGAACTGCAGCCCGAAGCTGTGCGCCAGCGCATGGGCCAGCGTGGTCTTGCCCACGCCGGGAACGTCTTCCAGCAGCAGGTGTCCCCCGGCCAGCAGGCAGGCCACGCTGTCGCGGACCTGAGCCGGCTTCCCTACAACCACCGTGTTAAGCTGATCCAGAAGCGCCTTGATCTTGTGTGTAGCTTGCATGGCGCGACGTTATCCTAAAAAAAACATCGCGGAGACATCACTGTGGGCAAGACGGGTTATTTCACCCATAGGGAGTGCTGGCGGCATGAGATGGGGCCGGGGCACCCAGAGTGCCCGGCCCGGCTGGACGCCATCGAGGACCGGCTGCTGGTGACCGGAGTGGCCGATGCGCTGGAGCGGCACGAGGCCCCCCAGGCCTCGCTGGCCGACATCGAACTGGCCCATGACCGCATGCATGTGGCCGCGCTGCAGGGCCTGACCCAGCGCCTCATCGAGGAGCAGCAGGCCGGCGGCCCCGAGTACTCCCAGATCGACACCGACACATCCATCAACAGCCACACCTTCTCGGCCGCGCTGCATGCGGCCGGTGCCGCGCTGGCGGCCACCGATGCGGTGATGGCCGGCGAGCTGGAGAACGCCTTTTGCGCCGTGCGCCCTCCCGGCCACCATGCCACCCGCCACCAGGCCATGGGCTTTTGCTTCTTCAACAACGTGGCCGTGGGCGTGAAGTACGCGCTCAGCCGCCACCACCTCAAGCGCGTGGCCGTGATCGATTTCGACGTGCACCACGGCAATGGCACGGAGGACATCCTCTCCGGCGACGACCGCGTGCTCATGTGCGGCATCTTCCAGCACCCCTTCTATCCCTTCAGCGGCGACCAGCACCCGGCCGCCAACATGGTCAACGTGCCGGTGGCCGCCTATACCAAGGGCATGGACATCCGCGAGATCGTCGAGATGATGTGGATCCCGCGACTGGAGGCCTTCAAGCCCGAGCTGATCTTCATCAGCGCCGGCTTCGACGCCCACCGCGAGGACGACATGGGCCAGCTGGGCATGACCGAGCAGGACTTCACCTGGATCACCTCGCGCATCAAGGACATTGCGCGGCGCTTCTCCAAGGGGCGTATCGTCTCCTGCCTGGAAGGCGGCTACGTGATGGGGCCGCTTGCGCGCAGCGTGGAAGCGCACGTGCGCGTGCTGGCCGACCTCTGAATCCGATCTGGAGCACCATGAACGCGAGCACCCATCCTTCTGAAGCCAGCCCCCTGCTCGACGTGCAGCGCGACGCGCGCGGCGTCGTGCGGCTCACGCTCAACGATCCGCAGCGCTTCAATGCCCTGGGCGAGCAGATGCTCACGCAGCTGCAGCAGGCGCTGGACGATGTGGCGCGTGACGAGTCGGTGCGCGTGGTCGTGCTGGCTGCAGCCGGCAAGGCCTTTTGCGCCGGACACAATCTCAAGGACATGGCGGCCCATCCGCAGCTGGACTACTACCAGAAGCTGTTCGCCCAGTGCAGCCGCATGATGCTGTCCATCCACCGGCTGCCCGTGCCCGTGATTGCGCGCGTGCACGGCATTGCCACGGCGGCGGGCTGTCAGCTCGTGGCCCAGTGCGATCTGGCCGTTGCTGCGCAGGCGGCGCGCTTTGCCACCAGTGGCATCCACTATGGCCTGTTCTGTGCCACGCCCAGCGTGCCCTTGGTGCGCAATGTGCCGGCCAAGCAGGCCATGGAGATGCTGCTCACGGGCGACTTCATCGACGCGCAGCAGGCGCTGGACCAGGGCCTGGTCAACCGCGTGGTGGCCGAGGAGGCGCTGGACGATGCGGTGGAGCACTTCGTGCAGTCCATCGTCAGCAAGCCCCGCGCGGCCGTGGCCATGGGCAAGGCCCTGGTCTACCGCCAGCGCGAGATGGGCATCGAGGCCGCCTACCAGCTGGCCGGCCAGACCATGGCCGCCAACATGATGGATGCCGACGCCCAGGAGGGCGCCCAGGCCTTCGCCGCCAAGCGCGAACCGGCCTGGAAGACGGGCCGCTGACCGACCTGCATGTAGGCCCCGGTCCGGTTGGCCTGTCCTGGATCTGCGCGATGATGGCGGCCTGCACCCTTGCGGCGGAACGGCCCTGATCCATGGACATCTTCGACAAGCTCATCAACGACTTCCAAAGCTCCAGCGCCTGGCTGGAGTTCTCCGTTCTCATCGGCTGCCTGCTGTTGGCCTACGGCGCCATGCGCGGCCTGCATGCGCGCTACGGCCATCTGAACGATGGCAAGCCCTCCGTATGGATTGGCCGCCATGCGCTCGATGGCGCACTGTTCCCGCTGCTGGCGCTGGTGCTGGTCTTCACCAGCCAGGAGATCCTGGCGCGGTTTTCCACGGTGTTCTGGTTGCGCGTGGCCGTGTCGCTGCTGGTATCCCTGTCGGTGATCCGCTTCGTGGCGCGGGTGCTCAGCCGGACCTTCCCCCACTCCACCGTGGTGCGCCTGATCGAGCGCATTTTTTCCTGGCTGGCCTGGGGCGCGGCGGTGCTGCACAGCATCGGCCTGCTGCCGCAGGTCATGGAGGAGCTGGAGGCCCTGCAGTTCAACATCGGCAAGACGCCGGTCAGCCTGCTCAACCTGATCGAGGGCACGCTGTCGGCGGGCCTGATGATGGTGGCCGTGCTCTGGCTGTCCACGCTGTTCGAGCAGAAGGTCATCAACCAGTGGGTCAGCGACCTGTCCATGCGCAAGGTGGCCATGAACATCACGCGCAGCGTGCTGATCCTGGTGGGCCTGCTGGTCTCGCTGTCCATGGTGGGCGTGGACCTGACGGCGCTGTCCGTCATGGGCGGCGCCATCGGCGTGGGCCTGGGTTTCGGCATGCAGAAGATCGCCTCCAACTACGTCAGCGGCTTTCTGGTGCTGATCGAGCGTGCGCTGCGCATCGGCGACAACGTGCGCGTGGACGGCTTCGAGGGCCGCATCACCGACATCCGCACGCGCTACACCATCATTCGCGCGCTCAACGGCCGCGAATCCATCGTGCCCAACGAGACGCTGATCACCCAGCGTGTGGAGAACCTCACCGGATTCGACGTCAAGTTCGGCCTGTCCACCAACATCGTCGTGGGCATGGACAGCGATGTGGAGCAGGTGCGCGGCATCCTGCTCGAAGCCGCAGCCGCGCAGCCGCGCGTGCTCAAGACGCCCGCGCCTTCGGTGGCTCTGGTCGACTTTGTGGAGCAGGGCCTGCAGTTCAGTCTCAGCTACTACATCAACGACCCGCAAAATGGCCAGGGAAATGTGCGCTCCGAGGTCAACCTCGCCGTACTGCGCGGCCTGCGTGCCGCAGGCGTGAGCCTGCCGGTCCCCAGGCAGGTGGTACAGATCACCGAACGCGGGGGCGTGGTGGCCCAGGCGGCAGAGAAAAGCAGCTAGGATTATTCCTAGGTGCATACCCTGAGTTCAGGCTGTTCCCCTGCAGGAAATCTCAATGGTCGTGCTTAAAATGGCACGATCGTTCTTTTTTGTGAGCGCGCATGCGGCCCTCGGCCGTGAGGGAAACCTGCCGCAGCTGCTGCAGCGCCGCATACAATGATTTCGGTTTACGTAAACGTCAATCTATCAATCAATCAGGAGCCGCTGCAATGAAGGTTTTGGTCCCGGTCAAGCGCGTGG
>NZ_BCTO01000042.1 GCF_001571325.1 Delftia tsuruhatensis NBRC 16741 | reverse complement strand
ACCGGCAGCAGCCCACGCATCTATTGATAAAAAATGGCTGGCGTCAAGCCTTTTGTTGAAATCACACGGGACTTGAAACCATATATGGAGCAAGAGGTTAGCTCTGTTTCACGCCGCTAGTAGAGGATGCAGCGTTGTGGGCTGGGAGCTACATGAGAGCCTGTAGAAAGCAAACCGGGTCGCGTTGTAGCGATGCAGATTGCCAAAGGCGGGCAGGCTTGTTCGGTCAGCCACTCCTGCGCCATCGTGCGTGCCTGATCGACCGTCAGTTCCCCGTACTGCTACAAGGCGAGCTTGCGGCGCTCGCCGGCGTTCGTGCGGTACTGAAGCATGAACACCTTGCGGCCCGCCGGGGTGATCTTGCACAGGAAGCCGGGCACCACGGTGTCCCGCAGTTCGATGGCCTTGTCTTGAGGTTGTGCCGCATCGACTGCGGACTTGGTGAGCTTGATCTTCGCCATGATGACTCCTCGGAAAGCCCGGTTTCCAAGAGCCGCATGGGAGCCATGCGAGAGGAAGCCGGGTCAAGCTTCGGAAAGCACCGGCATATGTTGAACTCGCCTAAGTTATTGATAAACCTGCTGTATCGAGCCTTGGCGTAGTCCAGCGAATTGCCGAGCTGGAGTCCTCGTGAAACAAAAAAAGAGCGCCCCAAATGTGCGCTCTTTTTATAGCAACAAACCTAAACCAGGCTATGGTTATCTCCGCATATCTATGTCTGCACTAGCCGTCTGATTCGGTTTACGGTTTTACCCTTGTAAACGACCACGGCGCAGATCTGCATGAATCCTGGAGGCTTGTTTACGACTTTAATTGCGTGTTCACGACTTTAATTACCCAGAATACCTGCGCCCTACCCCGCCCCCGCCTCACTCCACCGTCACGCTCTTGGCCAGGTTGCGCGGCTTGTCCACATCGGTGCCGCGTGCGCAGGCCGTGTGGTAGGCCAGCAGCTGCAGCGGGACCACGTGCAGGATGGGGCTGAGCGCGCCGTAGTTCTCGGGCATGCGGATGACATGCATGCCTTCGCTGCTTTCGATGTTGGTCTTGGCATCGGCCAGCACATAGAGCACGCCGCCGCGCGCACGCACTTCCTGCATGTTGCTCTTGAGCTTTTCCAGCAGCTCGTCATTGGGCGCCACCGTGACCACGGGCATGGCGCTGTCCACCAGGGCCAGCGGGCCGTGCTTGAGCTCGCCGGCCGGATAGGCCTCGGCGTGGATGTAGCTGATTTCCTTGAGCTTGAGCGCGCCTTCCAGCGCAATCGGGTAGTGGATGCCACGGCCCAGGAAGAGCGCGTTCTCGCGCTTGGCGAAGTCCTCGGACCAGCTGATGACCTGGGGCTCCAGCGCCAGCACGGATTGCAGGGCCACGGGCAGGTGGCGCATGGCGGCCAGGTATTGCTGCTCCTTTTCCTCGCTCAGCCGCCCTTGCGACTGGGCCAGGGCCAGGGTCAGCAGGAACAGGCCCGCCAGCTGGGTGGTGAAGGCCTTGGTGGAGGCCACGCCGATCTCCACGCCGGCGCGCGTGATGTAGGCCAGCTCGCATTCGCGCACCATGGCGCTGGTGGCCACGTTGCAGACGGTCAGCGTGTGCTTCATGCCCAGGTTCTGGGCATGGCGCAGCGCGGCCAGGGTGTCGGCGGTCTCGCCCGACTGGCTGATGGTGACGACCAGGGTCTTGGGATGGGGAACGCTGGTGCGGTAGCGGTATTCGCTGGCCACTTCCACGCTGCAGGGCAGGCCGGCCAGCGACTCGATCCAGTACTTGGCCGTGCAGCCGCTGTAGTAGCTGGTGCCGCAGGCCAGGATGAGCACGCGGTCGATCTCCTTGAACACGCGCCAGGCCGAAGTGCCGGCCTTGCCGTCCGAGGCCACGCCGTCGAACAGCTCGGGCACGATGGCCTGCACGCCTTCCAGCGTGTCGGCAATGGCGCGCGGCTGCTCGAAGATTTCCTTTTGCATGTAGTGGCGGTAGGGACCCAGCTCGGCCGCGCCGCTGTGGGCGTGCACGGTGCGCACGGGGCGCTGCTCGGGCGCCAGCCGCTCGCCGCCCTTGCCCACCAGCCAGTAGCGGCCAGGCTGCAGGTCCACGATGTCGCCCTCTTCCAGGTAGACGATCTGGTCGGTCACGCCGGCCAGGGCCATGGCGTCGCTGGCCAGGAAGTGTTCGGCACCGTCCTGGCCGACGCCCAGGATCAGCGGCGAGCCGGCGCGCGAGCCCACCACGCGCTGCGGTTCGTCCTTGTGCATGACGGCGATGGCAAAGGCGCCATGCAGGCGCTGCGTGGCGGCCTGCACGGCCTCGAACAGGTCGCCGCCGTAGAGGCTGTCCACCAGGTGGGCGATGACCTCGGTGTCCGTCTGGCTGGCGAAGACATAGCCCTTGGACTGCAGCTCGGCGCGCAGGGCTTCGTAGTTTTCGATGATGCCGTTGTGCACCAGGGCCACGCGGGCCGGCTGGTCGGTGTCGGCCACGGGCGAGACGCCAGGGCCGTGGCTGAAATGCGGATGGGCGTTGCGCACCGCCGGCTCGCCATGCGTGGCCCAGCGCGTGTGGGCAATGCCGGTGTGGCCGATGACCTTGTCCTGTTGCACCTGGTCCATGAGTTCGGCCACGCGCGCCGTGGAGCGGGCGCGCCGCAGGCCCAGGCTGTGCACGCCCTGTGCGTCCAGCGCCTGCACGGCCACGCCGCAGGAGTCATAGCCGCGATATTCCAGGCGCTGCAGGCCCTGGACGAGAACGGGGACGATATCGCGGAAGGAAACCGCTGCGACGATGCCACACATGGACAAGCTCCTTGTTTCGAGATGACGACGGATGCTACGCAGGTTGAAAAGAAATTTCTCTCCAGATTTCCTTATCTATTGACCTAATATTTCATCATCAGGCATTCAAGAAATATTATTTCAATATAAATAACAAAATGAACCAAAATTCCATTCAACTGGACGCTACCGACCTGCAGCTGCTGCAGCTGCTGCAAGAAGACTGCAGCCGCAGCAACCAGGCCCTGGCCGCGCTGCTGCAGCTGTCGCCGCCCACCTGCCTGCGCCGCGTGCGGCGGCTGCAGGAGTCCGGGCTGATCGAGCGGCAGGTGGCCATCCTGCAGCCCGAACGCCTGGCCGCCGCCCTGGGCCATGGGCTGCAGGCCATTGTGGAGGTCTCGCTGGACCGCCAGGACAGTGACGCGCTGGACGGATTCGAGCGCCGCGCCGTGGCGCTGGACGCCGTGCAGCAGTGCTGGCGCGTATCGGCGGGGCCTGATTTCATCCTCGTGGTGGCCGCGCCCGACATGCCGGCCTACCTGGAGTTGAGCCGGGCGCTATTCACGGGCGACGCCAACGTGCGCAATGTCAAGAGTTTTTTCAGCGTCAGGCGCGCCAAGTTCTCCACCGCCATGCCGCTGCCGCCGGCAAATCCCGGAACAGGCGCCCAATGAGGCCAGGACGCTTGATTTTGCGAGTAATTGTGCGCATCAGGAAACTGCGCGGCGGCGGGACTGCGTAGGACAGCAAGCCTGCAATGTGTCCCGAACGCCAACTTTGGGCAACGTTGGACTTTAAGGCGTTGCGCACGCACGGGGACAATGATACAAATTGATGCAACAACACTTTCTGACGCGCTAGGCAATCGGCGCGCACTCGGCTCGCACCGCCATGTCCTTGCGCCAGCGCATCCATCGCCGCACCTATCCCTTGCGCGTCTCCAGCATGGCTTTGGGTGGCCTCGTCGTGGGCACGACCATGACCGAGCTGGGCGCCAGCACGGCTGTCTGGGGCTTTGTGCTGGTGAGCGCCCTCGTCTGGCCGCACATCGCCTTTCTCCACGCCCGCCACAGCCGTGACAGCCACCGCGCCGAACACGCCAATCTGAAGATAGATGCGCTGATCATCGGCAGCTGGATTCCCGTCATGCATTTCTGTGCATTGCCCAGCATTGCGCTGCTGGCCATCAGCATTGCAGACCGCAACCACACGGCCACGCGCGACGGCTGGCTGCAATCGCTGTTCGCCACCTTCCTGGCCGCCGCCGTGGGGGCCCTGCTGCTGCGGCCCGCGCCCGAGTGGGAGGCCAGCCTGGCAGTGCAGCTGAGCATGCTGCCCCTGCTCCTGCTGCACAGCGTGTTCTCCAGCTGGTCCACGCGCCAGCTGGTGCGCAAGCTGGCACGACAGAACGTGAAGCTGCAGGTGCTCAGCCGCATCGACCCCCTGACCACGCTGTACAGCCGCGACTACTGGTGGCAGAAGGCGCGCGCCGCGCTGCGCGACTACCGGCAGACGCAGACCTCGGCCTGCCTGCTGATCGTGGACATAGACCACTTCAAGCGCATCAACGACAGCTTTGGGCACACCGTGGGTGACGAGGTGCTGCAGGCCATCGGCCTGACCATCCGGCACTGCCTGCGATCGCATGACGCGGCCGGCCGCTACGGAGGCGATGAATTCGCCGTGCTGTGCATGCACACCCATCTGGACGATGCCTATGCGGTGGCCCTGCGCATACGCAACCAGCTGAGCCAGCTGCGCGTGCGCGAGCACCCGCATCTGCGCGTCAGCGCCAGCATTGGCGTGGCGGCGGCGGACCCCAGCTTTCTGTCGGTCAAGGACTGGATCAATGCGGCCGACAGCGCGCTCTACAGCGCCAAGGACGCCGGGCGCGACCAGGTGATACCTGCTGCGCCGCTGATGGCCGGCAGCGCGCCCACCAGGTCGGGCACGGACGCGGGCAGCGAGGCCTCGCGCCAGGCACACCAGCCCGAGCCGGACGACACGCTGATCTGAGGGCTGGCGCCAGCGGCAGGCAGACTCAGAGCCCGCGATCCGTGCGCCGCACTTCGCCGCCGGGCCAGTTCAGGCATACGCTGCAGCCGCCCGCCGGCGTGGCGCGGATGGTGGCCTCGCCGCCGTGGCGGCGCATGACGCCGCGCACCAGGGCCAGGCCCGTGCCCAGGCCCGGAAACTCCGACTCACGGTGCATGCGCTGGAAGATGCCGAACAGCGCGCCCGCACGCGAGGGGTCGAACCCCACGCCGTTGTCCGTCACGCTGAGCGTGATGCCGCCGTCGGCATGACGCTCCACATCGATGGCAATGCGCGGCTGGGCCACGGGCTGGGTGAACTTGACGGCGTTGTCCAGCAGCGCCTCCAGCACCTGGCGCAGCAGGGCCGCGTCGGCACGCACGGCGGGACTTTGCTGCGGCAGGCTCCATTGCAGCCGCGCCGCCGCGCCGCAGGCCGCCCAGCGCGGCTGCGCCAGCACCGCCGTGCGCGCCTGCTCCAGCAGTTCCTGCAAGGCAATGGGCTGCCACTGCATGGGCGTGCGGGCGGCGCGCGCCAGGGCCAGCAGGCCGTCGAGCATGCCGCCCATGCGTCGGGCGGACTGGTCCATGGTCTGCAGGAAGCCGCGTGCCTCCTGCAGCTCCTGCGGCGAAGGCGCGGCCTGCGACAGCAGCTCGTCCACCAGGGGGCCGAAGGACAGCACATGGCGCAGCGGCGCGCGCAGGTCGTGCGACACCGCGTGCAGCCATTCCTGCTGCGCGGCGCGCAGGGCCTGCAGCTCCTGCTCGCGCTGGGCCAGGCGCTCCAGCGCGTCCTGCAGCGTGCGGGGCGGGCCTTGCAGGTCGGCGGCAGGGTCGGGCGGAGGGTGGGCGAAAGGTTCCGTCATGGCATGGACAGGGTCAGGAGATTCGGAAAATCGGCTTGCCCCGTACGGGACCCGCCGGCGATGCGGGCCCTCGAGCCCACGTGTCTCGGAAGTCTCAGGACTTGGGCAGTTTGACCGGGCGCTTCCAGCTGGTGATGCTCACCTGCCTGCCCCGCGATACCGTGAGCACGCCAGGCTCGGTGCTCTTGGTGACCGTGGAGCCGCCGCCCACCGTGCCGCCCGCGCCAATGGTGACGGGCGCCACCAGCACGCAGTTGCTGCCGATGTGCACGTCGGCCTCGATCACCGTGCGGTGCTTGTTCACGCCGTCGTAGTTGGCCGTGATGGAGCCGGCGCCATAGTTGACGCGCTCGCCCACCGTGGCATCGCCCAGGTAGGCCAGGTGGTTGGCCTTGGCGCCATCGGCCAGCACGGAGTTCTTGACCTCGACGAAGTTGCCGATGTGCACTTCGCGGCCCAGCTGCGCCCCGGGGCGCAGGCGCGCAAACGGGCCCACCAGGGCGCCCTCGCCCACGCTGACGCCGGCCTTCTCGCCATCGACATGCGTGTACGGATGGATGACGGCGCCCGCCGCAATCGTGGCGTTGGCAATGCTGCAATAGGCGCCGATGCGCGCGCCTTCGCCAATCTCCACATGGCCGCTGAAGATGCAGCCCACGTCGATCTCCACATCCTGCCCGCAGACCAGGCGTGCCGCGCGGCCGGTGCGCGGGTCATCGCGCAGGTCAAAGCGCGCGGGGTCGGCCAGGCGCACGCCCTGCTCCATCAGCGTGCGGGCCTGGGCGCCCTGGTGGGCGCGCTCCAGCTCGGCCAGCTGCAGCGGGCTGTTGACGCCGGCCACCTGCACGGGGTCGGCAATGCAGTGCGCGACCACGGGCACGCCGTCGGCCACGGCCATGGCGACCACGTCGGTCAGGTAGTACTCGCCCTGGGCGTTGTCATTGGTCAGGCGGGCCAGCCAGCCGGCCAGGTGGCGGGCCGGCACGGCCATGATGCCGCTGTAGATTTCCTGGATGGCGCGCTGGGCGTCATTGGCATCCTTTTGCTCGACAATGCGCTGCACCGTGCCGTCTTCGCCGCGCACGATGCGGCCATAGCCCGTGGGATCGGGCAGGCGCACGGTCAGCAGCGCCAGCCGCTGGCCATCGGCCGCATCGACCAGGGCGCGCAGCGTGTCGGCCTGCGTCAGCGGCACATCGCCCGAGAGCACGATGACCATGCCGTCGCCCGCCAGCGCAGGCACGGCCTGCTGCACCGCATGGCCCGTGCCCAGCTGCGGCTCCTGGCGCACGAACTTCAGCGCCATGGAGCCGCCCTGGCAGGCCGCCGCCATGGCGGGCTCCACCTGGTCCGCGCCGTGGCCCGTGACCACCACGGCCGAACGCGCATCCAGCTGCGCTGCGGTCGCCAGCACATGGCCCAGCAGCGGGCGCCCCGCCAGGCGCTGAAGGACTTTGGGCAGGCGGCTTTTCATGCGCGTGCCCTTGCCCGCGGCCATGATGACGAGATCCAGAGGTGCTGTCATAGGTGATTCATCCAAAACGCCAGAACCTGTGCCGGCAACGCCGCCGATTATCTGCCCGCCAAGGGCTGCGGCCGGTCACACGATTGACGTATGCTGGCGGCGCCATGCCCCATGCCACCACTGCACCCGTTCCCCTGCTGCGCACACGCGCCATCGGAGCCGGCCATCTGCGTGCCTTCCTGGCCGTGGCCCGGCACCTGAATTTCCGCGCGGCCGCCGACGAGCTGTCGCTGACGCAGTCGGCCGTGAGCCGCCAGATCCAGTCGCTGGAGGATGAAGTCGGCGTGCCGCTGTTCCTGCGTCACACGCGCGCCGTGGAGCTGACCGGGGCCGGCGCCCAGCTGCTGCGCTCGGTGGCGCCCGCGCTGGAGCAGATCGACGCCTCGGTGCGCCAGATCCGCCAGACCGTGGGCCGCAAGAGCGTGGCCATCACCACCTGGGCCAGCTTTGCCGCCATGTGGCTGATCCCGCGCCTGGAGTCCTTCCAGCGCGCCTGGCCCGATATCGACATCCGCATCGACACCAGCGACACCGTGATGGACCTGGACACCACCGATGTGGACCTGGCCCTGCGCTACGGCCGCGCGGGCGACGGCTGGCACCAGGCGCAGCGCCTGTTCGGCGAGCAATTGGCCGTGGTGGCCAGCCCGCGCCTGCTGGCCGGCGGCCCGCCGCTCAAGACGCCGGCCGACGCGGCCCGCTACACGCTGATCGAGACCGGCGACGCCCACCGCATGCCCCAGCTGGAGTGGCTGGGCTGGCAGCGCTGGTTCGGCGTGCAGGGCTGCGACCAGCTGCAGCCGCCGCGCTGGCTGTACTTCAACTACGCCCACCAGATCGTGCAGGCCGCACTGGCCGGACAGGGCCTGGCCATTGCACGCCTGCCGCTGGTGGCCGATGCGCTGGCGGCTGGCGACCTGGTCGAGGTGCTGCCCGCGCACCGGCTGGAATCGCCGCTGGCCTACTGGCTGATCGTGGGCCCGCGCAGCGCCGCGCGTCCCGAGGTGGCCGCCTTCTGCCGGTGGCTGCAGGAGCAGGCCGAGGTCACGCGCGAAACCGTCGAATCGCCCCCGGCTTGAAAAATAACCCCCATGCTCCCCTTGCTGCGCAAGGTCCGCGCCCCCCGAGGGGGCCGTTTTCATCTTGGGGCGGCCCGGCGATGAAAAAAGGACGCGGGCATGCCGGCGTCCTTCATCCCTGTGCAGCCGGGCGCATGGCCCGGCGCGGGCATCAGCCCAGCGTCACGCGCGCAAACTTGCGCTTGCCCACTTGCACCACATAGGTGCCGGCTTCGAGCTTGAGGCCCCGGTCGCTGATGGCCGTGCCATCCACGCGCACGCCGCCGCCGTCGATCAGGCGGTTGGCCTCGCTGGTCGAGGGCGCCAGGTTGGCCTGCTTGAGCAGGGCACCGATGCCCAGCGGCGCGCCCGACAGGCTGACCTCGTCGATCTGGTCGGGAATGCCGCCCTTGCTGCGGTTGTTGAAATCCTGCTCGGCCGCATCGGCCAGCGCCGCGCTGTGAAAGCGCGCCGTGATCTCCTTGGCCAGCAGCACCTTGGCGTCCTTGGGATTGCGCCCGCCTTCCACCTCGGCCTTGAGCGCGGCGATCTCGGCCAGGCTCTTGAATGACAGCAGGGTGTACCAGTTCCACATCAGCGTGTCCGAGATGCTCAGCACCTTGGCGAACATGGTGTTGGCGTCCTCGGTGATGCCGATGTAGTTGTTCTTGGACTTGGACATCTTGTGCTCGCCGTCCAGGCCCACCAGCAGCGGCATGGTGAGCACGCACTGCGTGTCCTGCCCGTATTCCTGCTGCAGGTGGCGGCCCATGAGCAGGTTGAACTTCTGGTCCGTGCCGCCCATTTCCAGGTCGGCGCGCAGCGCCACCGAGTCATAGCCCTGCAGCAGCGGGTAGAGGAATTCATGCAGGCTGATGGAGCTGCCCTCGGTGAAGCGCTGGTGGAAGTCGTTGCGCTCCATCATGCGGGCCACCGTGTACTTGGCCGACAGCTCGATCATGCCGCGCGCGCCCAGCTTGTCGCACCACTCGCTGTTGTAGCGCACCTCGGTGCGCGCCGGGTCCAGCACCTTGGCGGCCTGGGTGTAGTAGGTCTCGGCGTTGACCTTGATCTGCTCGGCCGTCAGCGGCGGGCGCGTGCTGTTGCGGCCCGAAGGGTCGCCGATCAGGGTGGTGAAATCGCCGATCAGGAAGATCACCTGGTGGCCCAGGTCCTGCAGCTGGCGCATCTTGTTGAGCACCACGGTGTGGCCCAGGTGGATGTCGGGCGCCGTCGGATCCAGGCCCAGCTTGATGCGCAGCGGCACGCCCGTGGCCTCGGAGCGGGCCAGTTTCTGCACCCAGTCGGCCTGGGGCAGCAGTTCATCCACGCCGCGCAGGGTGATTTCAAGCGCTTGGCCTACACCTTCAGTGACCGGGTATGTTGTAACAGCAGATTGATTCATAAGGGTTTTTCGCCAGGCCGCGTAGGACCGCGTCGGTATACTCCGGGGATTTTCCCGCTGCGGCGAATTCTAGACGCCCGCCTTTCCGCACCACAGAGCGCGGACTTGTTGCCCGTCTGGAGAGCGTATCCCGCCGCTGCGATGCTGTCCGGCCCCCAGGCCGGATGCGCGCAACCCAAGGATCTGATGTTGTGAAATATGGCTTGAACCATGCCAGCGGTGCTCTTGTTGCGCGGCTGACCTCCGTGATCCAGCAACACCCCCAGCGTGTCACCGCAGCACTGGCAGCCATCTTGCTCACGGGCGGCGGCGGCGCCTTCGCCGTGGCCAACCTGGGACCCGATCCGGCCGACCTGCCGGTGCGCATGCTCTCCACGCCCGTGGAATCGCTGGCAGAAGGCCAGACCCTGGCCGAGCTGACCGACAGTGTGCAGGGCATGTCCCTGTACCGTTCCGAATACACGCGTGGCAGCGACACGGCCGAAACCCTGCTGCAGCGCCTGGGCGTGGCCGATCCGGCCGCCGCCGCCTTCATGCGCGGCAACGACCAGGTGCGCCAGCATGTGCTGGGCCGCGCCGGCCGCCTGGTGACGGCCGAGACCACGCCCGACCACCAGTTGTCCCTGCTGACCGTGCGCTGGGCACCCGACGAGGACGGCAGCTTCCGCCGCCTCGTGGTCGAGCGCAAGAACAATGAACTGAGCACACGCATCGAGACGGGCAAGCTGACCGCCTCGCCGCGCCTGGCCGGCGGCATCATCCGCAGCTCGCTGTTCGCCGCCACCGATGCGGCCTCCATTCCCGACGCCGTGGCCATGCAGATGGCCGACATCTTCCAGGGCGACGTGGACTTCCGCCGCGGCCTGCGCAAGGGCGACCGCTTCTCGGTGGTCTACGAATCGCTGGAAGCCGATGGCGAGCCGCTGCGCGCGGGCCGCGTGCTCAGCGCCGAGTTCCACAACAACGGCAAGGTCGTGCAGGCCCTGTGGTTCCAGGACGAAGGCAAGGCCAAGGGCGACTACTACACCATGGACGGCAAGAGCCGCCGCCAGGCCTACCTGACCTCGCCCGTGGAGTTCTCGCGCATCAGCAGCGGCTTTGCCATGCGCATGCACCCCATCCACAAGACCTGGCGAGCCCACCTGGGAACGGACTTCGCGGCGCCCACGGGCACCAAGGTACGCACCGTGGGCGACGGCACCGTCTCCTTCGCGGGAGTGCAGAACGGCTACGGCAACGTGATCTTCGTGGACCACGCCAACAACCACACCACGGTCTATGCCCACCTGAGCCACATCGGCGTCACGCGCGGCCAGCGCGTGGAACAGGGCGACATCATCGGCAACGTGGGCTCCACGGGCTGGGCCACGGGCCCGCACCTGCACTTCGAGTTCCGCGTCAATGGCGAGCACCGCGACCCCATGACCATCGTCCAGGCCACCGATGCCGCCCGCCCCGTCTCCAAGGCCGGCCGCGCCGCCTTCGACAAGATGGCCGCGCAGATGCGCATCGAGCTGCAGGCATCGAACGAGGCGCTGGCCTTGGCCACCGAGCGCTGAGCACTGCACCCCCCTCCAAAGGCTGCCCTGGCAGCCTTTGTTGTTTCAGACGCATCCTTTTGTGATCGCCAGCCCCGGGGTCCTGCAGGGCTACCATTGCCGGCATGAACCAGCCAGCCCCCTCCCCCATCGCCCACCGCTACTGCATAGGCCTGATGTCCGGCACCTCGCTAGACGGGGTGGATGGCGTGCTTGTGGACTTTGCCGAAGGCACGCAGGTGCTGTGGCATGCCAGCCGTGGCTTTGATGCCGCGCTGCGCGCCGAGCTGCTGGCCCTGAACACCCCCGAGGGCCGCGACGAGCTGCACCGCGCGGCGCTGGCGGCCAATGCGCTGGCGCGCAGCTATGCCGAGGTGGTGCGGGAGCTGCTGCAGGCCACGGGCCTGGCGCCCGGCCAGATCGCGGCCATCGGCGCCCACGGCCAGACCGTGCGCCACCGGCCGCAGATGTTCGACGGCACGGGCTACACGCTGCAGCTCAACAGCCCGGTCCTGCTGGCCGAGCTCAGCGGCGTTGCCGTGGTGGCCGACCTGCGCAGCCGCGACGTGGCCGCTGGCGGCCAGGGTGCGCCACTGGTGCCCGCCTTCCACCAGGGCGTGTTCGGCCGGCCCGGCGAGACGGTGCTGGTGCTCAACATCGGCGGCATTGCCAATCTCAGCGTGCTGGCCGGCGATGGCACGGTGCTGGGCTTCGACTGCGGCCCCGGCAATGCGCTGATGGACGGCTGGTGCCAGACACACACGGGCCAGCCCTATGACGACGGCGGCCAGTGGGCGGCCACGGGCCAGGTGCTGCCCGCCCTGCTCGACCGCCTGCTGGCCGAGCCTTTCCTGCAGCAGCCGCCACCCAAGAGCACGGGGCGCGACCTGTTCCACGCGGACTGGCTGGCCGGCCATCTGTCCGCCAGTGCAACCAGCGCCGCCGATGCCCGCCCCACCGACGTGCAGGCCACGCTCACCGAATTCACGGCCCGGGCCTGCGCCAGTGCCGTGCAGCGCTTCGGGCGTGGCGGCGGCGAGCTGCTGGTCTGCGGCGGCGGCGCCTTCAACACGCAGCTGATGCAGCGCATCGCCGCCCTGCTGCCCGGCGTGGCCGTGGACACCACGGCCGCGCGCGGCCTGCCGCCGCAGCAGGTGGAGGCCGCCGCCTTCGCCTGGCTGGCGCGCCAGGCCCTGCTGGGCCTGCCCGGCAACCTGCCGGCCGTCACAGGCGCACGCGGCCCGCGCATCCTGGGCGCCATCTACCCCGCATAAAAAAACCATGCAAGGCATCCGCCAAGCATGGGCCCACCAAACATCTTGCCTGAGCCCAAAGCCTATGAAACTGGCGCGGCCCAAAAGCAGGGACGCCGAGCAAGAGCCGCCTCGCGGCGAGGGCGTCGTCCCCCTCCCGCGAAGCGAGAGAGGGCGCCGTGCATACGAGGGAAGGCGCGTCAGCGCCTCAGGGGGTGCTATCCGCCGATATAGACGAACTTGAAGAGGAAGACGCCGCCGATCAGCCACACCATCCAGTGCACTTCCTTGGAACGGCCCGTGAACAGCTTGAGCACGGCATAGGTGATGAAACCGAAGGCCAGGCCATTGGCCACCGAGTAGGTGAAGGGCATGAGCAGTGCCGTGACGGCGGCGGGGATGGCCTCGGTGGTCTCGCCCCATTCGATCTCGGTCAGCTCCTTGAGCATCAGGCAGGCCACGAAGAACAGCGCGGGCGCCGTGGCGTAGCCGGGCACCACGCCGGCCAGGGGCGACAGGAACAGGCAGCACAGGAAGAGCGCGGCCACGGTCAGCGCCGTCAGGCCCGTGCGGCCGCCAGCCTGCACGCCGGCCGCGCTTTCCACGTAGGCCGTGGTGCTGGAGGTGCCCAGCAGCGAGCCCGCGAAGATGGCGCCGCTGTCGGCCAGCAGCGAACGGTTGAAGCGGCCCATGCGGCTGGGCACCAGCAGGCCCGCGCGCTTGGCCACACCCATCAGCGTGCCCGTGGCATCGAACAGCTCGACCAGGAAGAACACCAGCACCACGTTGAGGATGCCGCCCGTCAGCGCGGACTTGATGTCCAGCTGCAGGAAGGTGGGCGCGATGGAGGGCGGCGCCGAGAACACGCCGTGGAACTCGTTGCCCGCGAAGAAGAACGAGGCCACGGTGACCACGACGATACCGATCAGGATGGCGCCCGGCACCTTCAGGCGGTCCAGCACCACGATGATCAGAAAGCCCAGCGAGGCCAGGATGACTTCGGGCTTGTGCAGGTCGCCCAGGGTCACGAAGGTGGCCGGCGACGCGGCGACGATGCCCGCGCTCTTGAGCGCGATCAGCGCCAGGAACAGGCCGATGCCCACGGTGATCGCTATGCGTATGGACTGCGGTATGCCCTTGATGATCAGCTCCCGCAGGCCGAACAGCGTCACCAGCAGGAACAGGCAGCCCGAGACGAAGACCGCACCCAGCGCGGCCTGCCAGGTGAAGCCCATGTGCAGCACCACCACGTAAGCGAAATAGGCGTTCAGGCCCATGCCCGGCGCCAGCGCGATGGGATAGTTGGCGTACAGCGCCATGATGGTCGTGCCCAGCGCCGCGATCAGGCAGGTGGCCACGAAGACGGCCCCCTTGGGCATCCCCGCATCCCCCAGGATCGAGGGATTGACGAAGATGATGTAGGCCATCGTCAGAAAGGTCGTCAGGCCCGCGACCAGCTCGGTTCTTACATTGGTGCCGTGCTCACTGAGCTTGAACACCCGTTCCATCCAGTTCATCGCATTGTCTCCGTGTTGTTTTCGCATGCGGGGCGCAACGGTTGTGAAAGCGCCCAGGGTTGAGCACCGGCTGTCCAGGCCGGCACAAGGCATGGCACCCTGCCGGGCGGCCATGGACCTGGTTGCGCGCATCGCTGCGCGCGGATTCAAGGAATGAGGGGGCGGCGCCGGTCCGCTCAGCTCCCGGCGGCCTGCACGGCCTCGATGGCGCGCAGGATGGATTCCGGCGTGGCCGGCGATTGCAGCGGCGGGTTGCTGCGGTGCCCGCCCGCGGCCGAGACGGCATCGCGGATGGCGAAGAACACCGAGAACGGCAGCAGCAGCGGCGGCTCGCCCACGGCCTTGCTGCGGTGGATGGAGTCCTCGAAGTTGTCGCCCTCGAACAGCCGCACGTTGAACACGGGCGGGCAGTCGTTGGCCGTCGGGATCTTGTAGGTGCTCGGGGCGTGCGTGGTGAGCTTGCCGCTTTGCGGGTGCCAGACCAGCTCTTCCGTGGTCAGCCAGCCCATGCCCTGGATGAAGGCGCCCTCGACCTGGCCCACGTCCACGGCGGGGTTCAGCGAGCGGCCCACATCGTGCAGCACGTCGGCGCGCAGCAGCTTGAACTCGCCGGTCAGCGTGTCCACCACCACCTCGCTCACGGCGGCACCGTAGGCGTAGTAGAAGAAGGGCCGGCCCTGCATGGTGTCCTTGTTCCACGACAGGCCGGGCGTGGCATAGAAGCCGTCGGACCACAGCTGCACGCGCTCGATGTAGGCCTCGCCCACCACGGCCTTGAAGTCCAGCACCTTGCCGTTGACGTGGACCTGGTCGTTGGCAAAGCGCACGTCCTCCGCGCGACCGCCATGGCGCTCTGCGGCGCAGGCGGCCAGGCGCTCGCGGATCTGGCGCGCCGCGTCCTGCGCGGCCTTGCCGTTGAGGTCGGCCCCCGTCGATGCCGCCGTGGCCGAGGTGTTGGCCACCTTGGTGGTGTCGGTGGCCGTGACGCGCACGCGCCCGAAGCCCACGCCCAGCTCGTGCGCCACGACCTGGGCCACCTTGGTGTTCAGGCCCTGGCCCATCTCGGTGCCGCCGTGGTTCACGAGGATGGAGCCGTCGTTGTAGACATGGACCAGGGCGCCGGCCTGGTTGAAGTGCTTGACGTTGAAGGAGATGCCGAACTTGAGCGGCGTCAGCGACAGGCCGCGCTTGAGCACGGGGCTGGCCGCGTTGAACTCGGCGATGGCATCGCGGCGCGCGCGGTAGTCGCTGCAGGTTTCCAGCTCGGCCACCAGCTCGTGGATGATGTTGTCGGTCACGACCTGGCTATAGGGCGTGACGTTGCGCTCGGTCTTGCCGTAGAAGTTGACGCGGCGCACGTCGAGCGCGTCGCGCCCCAGCTCGCGCGCCACCGTCTCCATGATGTTCTCGATGGCGATCGCGCCCTGCGGGCCGCCGAAGCCGCGGAACGCCGTATTGCTCTGCGTATTGGTCTTGCCGGAGTAGCCGTGCATGGACACATCGGGCAGCCAGTACGTGTTGTCGAAGTGGCACAGCGCGCGCGTCATCACGGGGCCGGACAGGTCGGCCGAGTGGCCGGCGCGCGAGACCATGGAGATCTCGGCGCCGAGGATGCGGCCCTCGTCGTCGTAGCCCACCTCGTACTCGTACCAGAAGCAGTGGCGGCGGCCCGTGATCATGAAGTCGTCATCGCGGTCCAGGCGCAGCTTGACGGGGCGGCGCAGCCGCGTCGCGGCCACCGAGGCCACGCAGGCGAACAGGGCAGACTGCGACTCCTTGCCGCCGAAGCCGCCGCCCATGCGGCGGCACTCCACATGCACGGCGTGCGAGGCCACGCCCAGCGCATGCGCCACCAGGTGCTGCATCTCGCTGGGGTGCTGGGTGGAGCAGTACAGGTGGACGGCGCCGTCCTCCTTGGGGATGGCGTAGCTGATCTGGCCTTCCAGGTAGAACTGCTCCTGGCCGCCCACGTAGAACGAGGACTTCAGGCGGTGCGGCGCCTCGTCCATGGCGCGGCGCGCGCCGCCTTCATTCGTGCTGCGCGCCAGGTGCATGGGCGGCAGCACGTACTGGCCCAGCTCATGCGCCTGCTGGGGCGTGAGCACGGGCGGCTCGGCCGTGATGTCGGCCGCCGCCTTGGCCTGGGCCGCAGCCAGGCGCGCCGCCTCGCGGCTTTCGGCGATCACGGCGAACAGCGGCTGGCCCAGGTAGCGGATCTCGCCGCTGCACAGGATGGGGTCGTCGTGGATGATGGAGCCGCAGTCGTTGACGCCGGGAATGTCCTCGCCGGTGAGCACGGCCACCACGCCGGGCATGGCGCGGATGGCGTCGAGCTTGAGCGCATTGAGCCGGCCATTGGCCACGGGCGACAGGCCCAGCGCACAGTGCAGCGTGCCGTCCAGCTCGGGCAGGTCGTCGATGTAGGCGGCCTCGCCGGCTACATGCAGATGGGCCGACTCATGCGGGCGGCTGATGCCCACGCGCTGGCCCTGGGTGTGGGCGCCGGCCTCGGCACGCTCGTCCACGCGGAAGGCGGTGTTCTTCAGGTAATGCGCAAAGGCCTCGGACGAGTGCAGCAGGGAAGGGTCGATGGGGCGGTTCATTTCAGGCTCCTTGGTGCACTGCGTGGGGCATCACGCTCCAGACGCTGGTGGCCTGCAGCGGCAGCGGCTGCTGCGGACGTGTCTCCAGCCACAGGCGCTGCAGCAGGTTCTGCGCCACCTTGAGCCGGTAGTCGGCGCTGGCGCGCATGTCGGACATGGGCTTGAAGTCCTGGGCCAGCGCGGCCTGGGCGGCCTTCACTGCGGCCTGGTCCCAGGGCTGGCCCACGATGGCCGCCTCCGCCAGGGCCGCACGCTTGACCACGGCGGCCATGCCGCCAAAGGCCAGGCGCGCGGACTTCACCACCTCGCCATCGAGCTCGATGGCCAGCCCTGCGCACAGCGCCGAGATGTCGCAGTCAAAGCGCTTGCTGATCTTGTAGGCACGGGTCTGGCGCCGTGCAGCGTCCAGCGGCACGGCCAGTGCCTGCACGAACTCGCCCGGTTCCAGCTGGTTCTTCATGTAGTCCAGATAGAAGTCATGCAGCGGCATGCGGCGCACGCGCGCGCCCTTGCGCAGCTCGATCTGCGCGTCCAGCGCCATCAGCACGGGCGGGGAGTCGCCAATGGGCGAGCCATTGGCCACGTTGCCGCCCATGGTGCCCGCATGGCGGATGGGCACGGAGGCAAAGCGCAGCCACACATCGGTCAGCCCCTCGAAGCGCTGCGACAGCGCCGACCAGGCCGATTCCAGCGAGGCACCGGCGCCGATGTACAGCTCGCCGCCGTCCAGGCTGCCCGCGCCGCGGCGCTCCTCGACGCGCTTCATCTCGGCCACGTCGCCCACATAGACGATGTCGCCCAGGTCGCGGAACTGCTTGGTCACCCACAGCCCCACATCGGTGGAACCTGCCAGCAGGCGCGCGCGGGGCTTGGCCTCGCACACGGCGGCCAGCTCGTCCAGCGTGCGCGGAGCGTGGAAGCTGTCCACACGGCCGCCCTGGGCGGCGTTGGGAGCGGCGTAGTCCAGGCCGGCATCCTGCGCGCGCAGGCCCTGCAGTGCCTGCACCACGGGTTCGGTGGCCATGCGCGTGGCGGGCAGGTCGAACATGCGCTGGCCTGCGTCCAGGATGGGACGGTAGCCCGTGCAGCGGCACAGATTGCCCGACAGCTCGTCGGCCAGCTGCTGGCGCGAGGGACGCGTGCCGGCCTGCTGGTGGTGCTCGTAGGCCGACCACAGCGACATCACGAAGCCCGGCGTGCAAAAGCCGCATTGGGAGCCGTGACAGTCCACCAGCGCCTGCTGCACGGGGTGCAGCTCGGCACCACCTGCGGGCTTGCCCGTGGCACAGCCCTGCTTGCCGGCGCACTGGCCCTTGACGTCCTCCACCGTGAACAGCGCCTTGCCGTGCAGCGTGGGCAGGAACTGGATGCAGGCATTGACCGTCTGCAGCTGCAGGCCGCCCACGGCGTCGGGCGCGCCGTCTTCGGCCAGCTCGGCGATGACCACGGTGCAGGCGCCGCAGTCACCTTCGTTGCAGCCCTCCTTGGTGCCGGTGCAGCGCGCGTCGCCGCGCAGCCAGTCGAGCACCGAGCGCGTGGGATGCGGCCCCTGTACCTCGACGATCTGGCCGCGGTGATAGAAGCGGATGGGTTGGGAACTGGGGCTCTGGCTCATGCTCGTGGGGGCAACTGCTGGTGCGTGGACTGTTCGGATCACGACTTACGCAAATTCCGAGGAAGAAAGCCGCTGGCCCTGTGGCGATGGCGTGTTTGCGTTCTTGCTTGCGTAAGTCCTGCGGATGTACCCGAGATTAAGTCCAGCCCCGCCCAAACGCATAAGACGGCCTCGATATTTCCTATGCGGGCTGCCATATATCCTTGCCAAAAACAAGGGTAAACCCGCAACAAAAGTGTGGATTGCAGCGGTTCAGGGTTCAAAAG
Organism: Delftia tsuruhatensis NBRC 16741; assembly: GCF_001571325.1. Lineage (GTDB taxonomy): Bacteria > Pseudomonadota > Gammaproteobacteria > Burkholderiales > Burkholderiaceae_C > Comamonas > Comamonas tsuruhatensis. The sequence continues at coordinate 69,537 of NZ_BCTO01000042.1, read as the reverse complement.
CTATGCACAGCCCTCACTCGTGCTCGGCCGGCTCCAAAGGCTTGGGCCGCACATCCTCATCGTCGCCCAGCTGCGAGAAGATCATGGTCGAGGCCAGCGTCACCGCGCCCATGCAGACGAAGGTGGCGCGGAAGGCATTGAGGGTGTGCTGCGGCGTATCGCCGCCGAACCATTCGCTGAAACCGGCCAGCACCGCACCTGCGGCGGCCACGCCCATGCCCATGGCCAGCATCTGCACCATGGACAGCAGGCTGTTGCCGCTGCTGGCGTTGCCGGCATCCAGGTCCTTGAGCGTGACGGTGTTCATGGCCGTGAACTGCATGGAGTTGGTGGCGCCGAAGATCAGCAGCTGGACGATGACCACCCACAGCGGCAGCGCCGTGGAGACCGTGCCGAAGCTGGCGATCATCAGCGACAGCACCAGGGTGTTGCCCATGAGCACGCGGCGGTAGCCGATGCGCTGGATCAGCGTGGTGGTCTGGCGCTTCATGGCCATGCTGGCCAGCACCGTGGGCAGCATCATCATGCCGGCCTGCAGCGGCGAAAAGCCCAGGCAGACCTGCAGCACCAGCGGGATCAGGAAGGGCATGCAGGAGCTGCCCAGGCGCGAGAACAGATTGCCCAGCAGGCCCACGCGCAGGCTGCGCACGGCGAACAGCTCGGGGGCGAACAGCGGGTCGGGCCGGCGCAGCGCATGCAGCCAGTAGGCGGCCAGGCTGGCCAGGCCGAAGATCAGCAGCACGAAGACCATGGCGCCGTGGATGCCCTTGCCCGACATGCTGTCCAGCGCCAGCGACACGGCCACCATGCCGAAGGCCAGCAGCGCATAGCCCACGCCGTCGAAGCGCTTGACGGCGAAGCGGTCGCCCACGGGCATGAAGCGCAGGGTAGCGGCCAGGCCGATCAGGCCCACGGGCACGTTGACCAGGAAGATCCAGTGCCAGCTCACGTACTCCACCATCCAGCCGCCCAGCGTGGGGCCGATCAGCGGCCCGACCAGGCCGGGAATGGCCACGAAGCTCATGGCCTTGAGGAACTGCTCGCGCGGAAAGGCGCGCAGCACGGCCAGCCGGCCCACGGGCATGAGCAGCGCACCGCCCATGCCCTGCAGCACGCGTGCGGCCACCATCAGCTGCAGGTTGGGCGCAATCGCGCACAGCACCGATCCCAGCACGAACAGCGCAATCGCCCACAGGTAGACGCGCCGCGTGCCGAAGCGGTCGGCCATCCAGCCCGATGCCGGGATCAGCATGGCCATGGTCAGCGAATAGGCGACGATGACGGACTGCATGCGCAGCGGGCTCTCGCCCAGGGCCTCGGCCATGGTGGGCAGCGCGGTATTGACGATGGTGCCGTCCAGCGTCTGCATGAAAAAGCCGATGGCCACGAGCCATAGGAGCACCGAACGCGAGGAGGATGTGGTGGAGGCGGAAGCGCTTTTGTCTTCAGGAATCATGGCAAGGCAGGGAGGGCGCAGGCGTTAAAAAACCGCCTGCGCATTGCTGCGCGGCGGTTGGTGGCGTGTTGTGCGGCGGGCTGCTGCGGGCTTCACTGCAGCGCGGCCGACACGGCTTACACCGAGAAGCTCGATCCGCAGCCGCAGGTGGTGGAGGCGTTGGGGTTCTTGATCACGAACTGCGCGCCCTGCAGGTCTTCCTTGTAGTCGATCTCGGCACCCACCAGGTACTGGTAGCTCATGGCGTCGATCAGCAGCGACACGCCATTCTTGGTCATGGTCGTGTCGTCTTCGTTGGTGATCTCGTCGAAGGTGAAGCCGTACTGGAAGCCCGAGCAGCCGCCACCTTGCACGAACACGCGCAGCTTCAGGTCAGGGTTGCCTTCCTCGGCGATCAGATCGGCCACCTTGGCAGCTGCGCTGTCGGTGAAGACGATCGGGGTGGGCATTTCGGCGGTGGTGGTTTCGGTGATTTCTGCGACGGCGCTCATGGGGATACTCCGAAGTTCTCAATTGGCCCGAATGGTACAGCAAAGGGCTCGGGAATTCCCGGGGCTGCCGGCTTGACGACAGTGCAAGTGGGGGCATTGCCCACTGAATGAGAAAGGTTTGCATCGCCCAGAAAAAAACCGCCGGCAAAGGCGGTTTTTTTCTGGGGAAAGCCCCGGGGGACTTTCCTGCAGTGCCAGCGGATTAACGCTTGGAGAACTGCTTGGCGCGGCGTGCGGAGCGCAGGCCGACCTTCTTACGTTCGACTTCACGAGCGTCACGCGTCACGAAGCCGGCTTGGCTCAGGACGGGCTTGAGCGCTGCGTCATAGTCGATCAGGGCGCGGGTGATACCGTGGCGGGTAGCGCCGGCCTGGCCGGATTCACCACCACCGTGGACGTTCACTTGAATGTCGAAAGCTTCCAGGTTGCTCGTCAGAGCCAGGGGCTGCTTTGCGATCATGATCGAGGTTTCGCGGCCGAAGTATTCCTGAATGTCCTTGCCATTCACGGTAATCTTGCCGGAGCCCTTCTTCAGGAACACGCGTGCGACGCTGGATTTGCGACGGCCGGTGCCATTGTTCCAATCACCAATCATCTAGGTCTCCTTAGATTTCCAGAGCCTTGGGCTGCTGGGCGGTGTGGGGATGCTCAGCACCGCCGTACACCTTGAGCTTCTTGATCATTGCGTAGCCCAGGGGACCCTTGGGCAGCATGCCCTTGACGGCCTTTTCCAGAGCGCGGCCGGGGAACTTGGCCTGCATGTCGCGGAAGTTGGTGGCAGTGATGCCGCCGGGGAAACCAGAGTGGCGGTAGTACACCTTGTCCAGGTTCTTGGTGCCGGTGACCTTGAGCTTGGAGGCGTTGATGATGACGATGAAGTCGCCGGTGTCAACGTGAGGTGTGTAAATGGCCTTGTGCTTGCCGCGCAGACGGAGTGCCACTTCGCTGGCGACACGTCCGAGCACCTTATCGGTGGCGTCAATCACAAACCACTCGTGTTGCACCTCAGCGGGCTTTGCGCTGAATGTAGACATGAGTTTTCTCTTTCAAGAAAGGTTTGGCGGGCCCTTTTCCGCGGTCGGTGCTTCTTCAAAAAGGAAGCCTCTTAGGCGGGGATGTAAACTTCGCCGCGGGACCCATAAAATCGCTGCGAAGCCCGCCATTATACAAAACTGGCGCAACCGCACCATCCCCCCGATCCGCAAGTCCCCGGCAGCCCTCGCCGCGAGGCGCCAGCGCCGGGCAACCTTGCAGCCGCCATGGGTGTCCACCCGCCAGCGCGGCTGGTTACCATCACGCCTATGTTCAGTTACCGCCACGCCTTCCATGCAGGCAACCATGCCGATGTGCTCAAGCACACCGTGCTGATCGCCACCCTGCAATACCTCCTCCAGAAGGAGGCCGCCCTTACGGTGCTGGACACGCACGCCGGCGCCGGCCTGTACCGTCTGGATGGCGACTATGCCAACAAGAGCGGCGAGGCCGCAGACGGCATCCTGCGCCTGGCCCAGGCCAAGGAGTCCGAGCTGGCCCCGGTGCTGCAGGCCTACATCGCCTCGGTGCGCTCCTTCAACCAGGGCGCGCAGCTGCGCAACTATCCGGGCTCGCCGTTCATCATCCAGTCCCTGCTGCGCGTGCAGGAGCGCGACAAGCTCAAGGTCTTCGAGCTGCATCCCACCGACATGCGCTCGCTGGCCGGCAACATTGCCCAGCTCGAAGCGGGCCGCCAGGTGGCCGTGCTGCACGAGGACGGCTTCGAGGGCATCAAGAAATTCCTGCCGCCGCCGTCGCGCCGAGCCCTGGTGCTGTGCGACCCCAGCTACGAGCTCAAGAGCGACTACGCCAAGGTGCTGGACATGGCGGCCGACAGCCTCAAGCGCTTTGCCACGGGCACGTATGCGTTCTGGTATCCGATCATCCCGCGCCCCGAGGCGCACGATCTGCCGCGCCGCCTGAAGACCATGACCACCAAGGCCGGCAGGAGCTGGCTGCATGTGGAGCTCACGGTCAAGAGCAACAAGACCTCGGAGCGCGGCGGCCTGCCGGCCAGCGGCATGTTCCTGATCAATCCGCCGTTCAATCTCAAGGAACAGCTCAAGCCGGCCATGCCGCAGCTGGTCAAGCTGCTCGGTCAGGACGAGAACGCGGCCTTCACGCTCGAATCCGGCGGCTGAACCCGTTCAGCGCGCGTTCGAGGCCGCAGAGGCCACTGCGGTGGACGAGGCAGCGGCGGGCGCCGCAGCCTTCGCCACCGGCTTGTCGGCAGGGACGGCACGGCTGGCCACGGCCGTGCGTGCATTGGACCTGGGGGCAGGCGCCTTGGCCTGGACACGCGGACGCACTGGCGCCTTGGCCTGAACCCGGGTCCGTGCCTGTGTTGTCTGTGCCTGTGCCTTGGCCTGCTGCGTCTTCTCGATGGACTTGGCCTTCCTGGCCGTGACCAGGGTTTCGGGGCATTCCTGCTCACCATCGTCGAGCTGCCACAGCTCCACGGGCTTGATGCCCAGGCCGACCATGCCCAGCTCCTGCGCTGCGGCCTGGCTCAGATCGATCACGCGGCCAGGCGCAAACGGCCCGCGGTCGTTGATGCGCACCACCACTGTCTTGCCCGTGGCGGCGCTGCGCACGCAGACGCGGCTGCCGAAGGCAAAGCTGCGGTGCGCGGCCGTCAATTCTTCCTTGTCGAAACGCTCGCCGCTGGCGGTCAGCCGGCCATGCAGGCCCGGGCCATACCAGGAGGCCAGGCCTTGCTGGTCGCTGTCGCGCGAGGGCACGAGGGCGAAGTCGGGATTGGAGGGAGCCTCGGCACTGTCTTCGGGCGAGGCCGACTCGGAGGGCTTGGCATCCGGGGATTTGCTGGCCGGCTGCGCGGTCCGCGATGTGCGGCCACCGCGCTTGCCGGCCGAGGGCACGGCCGCTGGCGTCTGGCCTTCATCCATTGCCGCCGCACCTGCGGTCAGGGCGCCGGACTCGGCATCGCTTTGTGCCACGGGAGCCGGCGCGCAGCCGGCCAGGGTGGCGGTGATGGCGCACATGGCCAGCCAGCGCCAGTGCAGGCGTCGAAAACCACGATCCATGGGCAAAAACCTCCAGGGAACGCCTGACCGTTCCCAAGTTCTAGAGGGTCGCCCGGGGCCAGCGCAGTGGCTGCGCGCTCAAAGGCCCAATCGATCGCAGATTTCCAGCGTGGCGACGCTCTGGTTCATCGTATAGAAGTGCAGCCCGGGAGCGCCCTGGCTGCGCAACTGCTCGCATAGACGGGACACGACATCGAGGCCGAAGGCGCGAATGGACGCCGTGTCATCTCCGTAAGCCTGCAGACGCAGGCGGATCCAGCGCGGGATCTCGGCGCCGCAGGCGTCCGAGAAGCGCATCAGCTGCGTAGAGCTGGTGATGGGCATGATGCCGGGAACAACCGGTGCATCAAGCCCCATGCCGCGCGCCGCATCAACGAAACGGCAGTAGGCGTCGGCATTGTAGAAATATTGGGTGATCGCGGAATCCGCGCCAGCGCGCACTTTAGCCGCAAACGCATCCAGATCGGACTGTGGGGATTTCGCCTGCGGATGGACCTCCGGGTAGGCCGCCACCTCGATGTGGAACCAGTCGCCGAACTCGCGGCGGATGAATTCCACGAGATCGCTGGCGTACTGGAATTCGCCACCCAGGCCATAGCCGCTGGGCAGGTCGCCGCGCAGCGCGACGATGCGGCGCACGCCCATGGCCTTCAGCTCCTGCAGTTCGGCGCGCACCTTGTCGTGCGTGGCGCCCACGCAGGAGAAATGCGATGCCGCGCTGACGCCTTCGTTCTGGATGTCACGCACCATGGCGAAGGTGCCCGTCTGCGTGGAGCCGCCCGCGCCATAGGTGACGGAGCAGAACTGGGGCTTGCGCGCATAGAGGTTCTTGCGCACCTGCACATGCTTGGTCGCGCCCTCGGGCGTCTTGGTCGGGAAGAACTCGAAGCTGATCGGAAAGCTCATGTAAGACTCGCTGCTCAGTGTTTCATTCGTTGCGTTTGCGCAGCTTGGCGCGGCCCGGACCGGGCACGCCGAACTCGGTACTGGTGTCGATCACACGCTCGTTGCGCTGCTCGCGCAGCACGGTGCGGGACACGCGCTTAGGCGCGGCCGGCTTAGGAGCTGCCTTCACGGCCGAACGGGGCTGGTCGTCGTCCTGCGCTTCAGGCTGCTCTGGCTCCTTCACCACGGCCGCCTGCTGGGCATGCACGAAGAATTCGCGGTTGCCGTCGCCGCCTTCGATGGCCGACTCCATCCAGCCCTTGACCTCCAGGCCCAGCTCGCCCAGGCAGGTGCGGATGCGCTGCTCCACCTCGGTGAACAGGGCCGCATCGCGCACGATGCCGCCCTTGCCGACCTGGCCCGGCTGCAGCTCGAACTGCGGCTTGACCAGCATCAGCAGCTGGCCATGCGGCTTGAGCAGGCGCGTGACGGCCGGCAGCACCAGGGTCAGAGAGATGAAGGACAGATCGCCCGTGACGAAGTCGAACTGCGGCGTGATGTCCACGTCGGCAAACTCGGCGCGGCGGCGGCGCTGCGTGGCCACCGTGCCCTCATCGCGCGCCTTGCCCTTGGCCGCGCGCTCGGCCTTGAAGGCCTCGATCTCGTTTTCCTTGGCGTCGTCGCTGTCGTCGTAGTCCTCGTCGACCACGCCGCCGTTGCGCATCCAGGCATAGGGCGCCACGGGCTGGGTGTCGTTGTCGTCGGGATCTTCTTCCCAGCGTTCGGACAGCACTTCCTCGCAGGCCTCCTGCAGGCCCTCGGCCGTCACCGCGCGGGCATTGACGCCTTCGACGCAGATCACGCGCGCATCCGAGCGCAGCCGGTCATGCAGCTGGCCATGGCCCACGTCCACGCCGATGACCTGGGCGGCGCCTGCCTGCAGCAGGCAGTCGGTGAAACCGCCCGTGCTCTGGCCCACGTCCAGGCAGCGCAGGCCGTCCACCGACAGCTTGGTGGCCGCCAGCGCGCCTTCCAGCTTCAGCCCGCCGCGCGAGATGAACCGGGCCTCGGCCCCGTCCAGCAACTGCAGCTCGGCACCCGCGGGAATCTCGTCGCCGTTCTTGGCAACCTTCTTCCAAGGCGTCAGCGGCGTCATGCGCCACTGCACGCCACCCGCAATCAGCCGCTGCGCCTGCGAGCGCGTGGCCGCATGGCCGGCTTCCACCAAAAATACATCTGCGCGCATAGCGTCGCTCCAGGAAATCTCAGTTGACTAATGCCCGAAACCGGCGCGACCCAACTCAGGGACGCCAAGCAAGGGCCGCCCCGCAGCGAGGGCGTCGTCCCCCTCCCCCGCGAAGCGGATAGAGAGGGGGAAGGCGCGTCAGCGCCTCAGGGGGTGCTTAGTAGCGATAAGTTTCGGGCTTGTAGGGCCCCTGCTTGCTCACGCCGATATAGGCAGCCTGGCCGTCCGTCAGCTCGGTCAGCATGGCGCCGACCTTCTTCAGGTGCAGGCGGGCAACCTTCTCGTCCAGGATCTTGGGCAGCACGTAGACCTTGCCGACCTCGTAGGCATCGGGCTTGGTGAACAGCTCGATCTGGGCGATGGTCTGGTTGGCGAACGAGGCGCTCATCACGAAGCTGGGGTGGCCGGTGGCGCAGCCCAGGTTCACCAGGCGGCCCTTGGCCAGCAGGATGATCTTCTTGCCGTCAGGGAAGGTGATGTGGTCCACCTGGGGCTTGATCTCTTCCCACTGGTACTGCTCGATGGAGGCGACGTCGATCTCGTTGTCGAAGTGGCCGATGTTGCAGACGATGGCTTCGTTCTTCATGGCCACCATGTGCTCGTGGCGGATGATGTCGCGGTTGCCGGTGGTGGTCACGAAGATGTCGGCCTTGTCTGCCGCCCACTCCATGGTCACGACCTTGTAGCCTTCCATGGCGGCCTGCAGGGCGTTGATGGGATCGATCTCGGTGACCCAGACCTGGGCCGACAGCGCGCGCAGCGCCTGGGCGCAGCCCTTGCCCACGTCGCCGTAGCCGGCCACCACGGCGACCTTGCCGGCGATCATCACGTCGGTGGCGCGCTTGATGCCGTCCACCAGCGATTCGCGGCAGCCGTAGAGGTTGTCGAACTTGCTCTTGGTGACGGAGTCGTTGACGTTGATGGCGCGGAACTTCAGCGTGCCCTTGGCCGACATCTCGTTGAGGCGGTGCACGCCGGTGGTGGTCTCTTCGGTCACGCCGATGATGTGGGCGCTCTTGCGCGTGTACCAGGTGGGGTCCTGGGCCAGCTTGGCGCGGATGGCGGCGAAGGCGATCTTCTCTTCCTCGGAGGCGGGGTTGTCCAGCACGGACAGGTCCTTTTCGGCGCGCATGCCCAGGTGCAGCAGCATGGTGGCATCGCCGCCGTCGTCCAGGATCATGTTGGGGCCTTCGCCTTCGGTACCGGCGGCGCCGAATTCAAAGATGCGGTGGGTGTAGTCCCAGTAGTCGGCCAGCGATTCACCCTTGATGGCGAACACGGGCGTGCCCGTGGCGGCGATGGCGGCGGCGGCATGGTCCTGCGTCGAGAAAATGTTGCACGAGGCCCAGCGCACGTCGGCGCCCAGGGCCTTGAGCGTCTCGATCAGCACGGCCGTCTGGATGGTCATGTGCAGCGAGCCGGCGATGCGCGCGCCCTTGAGGGGCTGTGCCGCGGCGAATTCCTCGCGCGTGGCCATCAGGCCGGGCATTTCGGTTTCGGCGATCAGGATTTCCTTGCGGCCCCAGGCGGCGAGGGAAATGTCAGCGATGGCCGTGTCGGCGGAAACGGGACGAACAGCAGCGTTCATGGTTTTCTCCAAAAGATGAATGAAAAACCACGTTCTGCGGGAGACGAAAAAAAGCTCACCGCACAGAAAGCGTGGGCGAGCGTCGTTGCAGGTATGACTCCGAGCCTCGCAGACCGCATCTGGTGAATGGGCCTGCTGCAACGCTCCTCGGAGAGGCGCTGATTATACCGATCCCGGGGATGCCTCACCGCCCAGCCCCACAAGCCGGTAGCCCACCTGCAGCTCGGTCACCAGGTGGCGCGGCTGGGCCGGCTCGTCCTCGATCTTCTGGCGCAGATTGGCCATGTGCACGCGCAAGTAATGGGCACGGCCCAGGTATTCGGGTCCCCAGACCTGCAGCAGCAGCTGGCGGTGGGTCATCACACGGCCCTGGGCGGCGATCAGCGCCGCCAGCAGGCGGAATTCGATGGGCGTGAGGTGCACCGGCTGGCCCGCACGCCGCACCTCGTGCGTGGCTAGGTCCACCTGCACCTGGCCGAAGTGCACCTGGCTGGATGCAACTGCGCCGCCTGCGGCCCCCAGTTGCTGGCGGCGGCGCAGCATCACGCGCAGCCGGGCCAGCAGCTCTGGCACACCGAAAGGCTTGACCAGGTAATCGTCTGCGCCGGCGTCCAGGGCGGCCACCTTCTCGTCCTCGCGCTCGCGCGCGGAAAGCACGAGCACGGGCACGGAGGACCATCCGCGCAGCTCGGTGAGAACCTGCTTGCCGTCGGCATCCGGCAGGCCCAGGTCGAGGATGACCAGATCGGGCTGGCGGCTCGCCGCCTCGATCAGGCCCCGGCGCGCGCTGTCGGCCTCGAAGACCTGCCAGCCCTCGTCCTCCAGCACCAGGCGCACGAAGCGGCGGATGCCGGGGTCGTCCTCGATCATCAGGATGCGGTTGGTGGGCGTGCTCATGGCGCAAGACTCTAATCGAGCAATGGCTGCTCCGGCACCGGAAAGCGCAGCGTGAACACGGTGCCGGGGCCTGGGCGCGCGGCAGCGGCCTCGATGCGCCCGCCATGGGCCTCGACAATGCTGCGCACCAGCGCCAGCCCCAGGCCTATGCCCGAGACGGTGGACTCGGCCGTGCCGCGCGTGAAGGGCTCGAACAGCGTCTCCACGGGCAGGTGTGGCGGCAGGCCGGGCCCGCCATCCTGCACGGCCACAAGCACCTCGCCGTCCTGTTCGCGTGCGTGGATGGTCAGCGGCGTGCCGGCCGGCGTGTACTTGGCGGCGTTGTCCAGCAGGTTGACCAGCACGCGCTCCATGAGCACGGCATCGAGCTGCAGCAGCGGCAGGCTGGCGGGCACGTCGGTGCTCACGGGATGCTCGTGCAGGCGCGCGCGCATCTGGCGCAGCGCGCTGCCGACCACTTCATCCAGCGGCAGCCATTCGCGCTGCAGGTGCACGCCGCCTTGCTGCAGGCGCGCCATGTCCAGCAGGTTCTCCACCAGTCGCTGCATGGCCTGGGCCTGGATGCGGACCTGCTCCAGCATGTCGGCTGCGCCGCCCGGCGGCACATGGCGCTGCGCGGCCTCGGCCGCGCCCAGGATGGTGGTCAGCGGCGTGCGCAGGTCGTGCGAGACGGCGGACAGCAAGGTGTTGCGCATGCGCTCGCCCTCCATGGCGATCTGGGTCTGCTGGGCCACGGCCACGAAGTGCTGACGCTCCAGCGCCAGCGCCACCTGGCTGGCACACGCCTCCAGCAGGCGCTGCTCCTCGGGCACCTCCAGGCGCTGGGGCGCACGCAGCTGCAGCACCAGTACGCCCCGCATGCGCACGGGCGCCGCCAGCGGCACGTAGCGGGCCGGCGCGGCCGGCAGCGTGTCCGTGCCCTGGCCGGCCTGCTGGCCGTGGTCCATGGCCCAGCGCGCAATGCTGTCGTCCATGGGGCAGGAGCCGCCGCCGGCGGGGCGCAGGCGCTCGTCGGCATCGGGCAACAGCAGCCCGGCCTGGGCGTCGAACACGCCCGAGACCGTGCTCAGCGCAATCTCCACCACCTGCTCCTGCGTGAGCGCGCCCGAAAGGTCGCGCGCCAGCCGCGCCAGGGCGCCCGCGCGCCGCTCGCGCTCGGCCGCCACGCGCGCCTCGTGGCGCAGCCGCGCCATGAGCTGGCCGCAGACCAGGGCCACGCCCAGCATCAGCACGAAGGTGAACAGGTACTGCGTGTCGTTGACATGGAAGGATCCGCGCGGGGGCACGAAGAAAAAGTCGAAGCACAGTACCGACAGCAGCGCCGCCCAGGCGCCCGGGCCACGCCCCCAGCGCAACGAAGACAGCACGACGATGAGCAGGAACAGCATCACCACGTTGGCCGGGTCGAAGATGCGCAGCAGCTGCTCGGCCAGCACCGTGGCGGTCAAGCAGGCCAGGGTCACGCCGGCATAGCCCTTCCAGGGCAGCGGCCTGCGCCGCAGCGGTGCGGCAGGCGCGGCCTCGGTCCGGGCCGCGCTGGAGCCCCCGGAGAGCACCAGCACGTCGATGTCGGGATGCAGCTGGACGATGCGGTCGGGCAGGCTGCGGCCCCACCAGCGCCAGGGCGACCATGCCGGGCGCGGCGGCTGGGCCAGCACCAGGCGGCTGGCGTTGCGCTCGCGCGCGAAGGCAACCAGGGCCTCGGCCACATCGGCGCCCGGCAGCGTGGCCGTCTCGGCCCCCAGGCGTGCGGCCAGGGCCAGGGTCTTGAGCACGGCGGCCTGCACGCTGCGTGGGCGGTGCTGGCGCTGGGGCGCGTCCACGTACACCACCATCCAGCCAGCATCCAGCCGGCGTGCCATGCGCGCCACCTGGCGCACCAGGGCGTCGTCGCCCGCGTGCCCTGCCACGGCCACCAGCAGGCGCTCACGCGCAGGCCAGACCGTGCCTATGGAGCGCTCGCGCCGGTAGTCGCGCATGTCCTCGTCCACGCGGTCGGCCGTGCGGCGCAGTGCCAGCTCGCGCAGCGCCAGCAGGTTGCCGCGCCTGAAGAAGTTGCGCGAGGCCCGCTCGGCCTGCTCCATCATGTAGACCTTGCCGTCCTTCAAGCGGCGCAGCAGCTCGTCGGGCGAGATGTCGACGACGATGACCTCGTCGGCATCGTCGAAGATCTGGTCGGGCACGGTCTCGCGCACCGTGATGCCGACGATGCCGCCCACCACGTCGTTCAGGCTTTCCAGGTGCTGCACGTTGATCGTGGTCCAGACATCGATGCCTGCGTCCAGCAGCTCCTGCACGTCCTGCCAGCGCTTGGGATGGCGTGAGCCTGGCGCATTGCTGTGCGCCAGTTCATCGAGCAGCAGCACGCGCGGACGCCGCGCGAGCGCCGCATCCAGGTCGAACTCGCGCAGCGTCCGCCCCTGGTGCGGCAGCTCGCGCAGCGGCAGTTGCTCCAGGCCATGCAGCTGCTGCGCCGTTTCCTTGCGGCCATGGGTTTCCACGAGTCCCACCAGAACCTCGCGGCCCCCCTGGCGTTCGCGCTGGGCGGCGGCCAGCATGGCGTAGGTCTTGCCCACGCCTGCATTCGATCCGAAGTAGATGCGCAGCTTGCCCCGCCCCTCCTGCGCCCGCTCATGGCGCAGGCGCGCGACCAGGGCGTCGGGATCGGGGCGCGGCAGACCGGGCGGCGCCGGCTCGGCAGAGGACGAAATGGGCATGGTTCTCAGCCTAGCACCAGAGCGTGCCCCCACACTAGAACGCCGCCGACAGCGACAGCACCCAGCCGCTGCGGCCCAGGCTTTGCATCTGGCCTGCCGCATTGGCCGCGCGGTAGTAGCGCGTGTCGGCCGAGGTGCCGGCCCAGGCCAGCGTGGCCGTCCATGGCCCCCAGCTGCGGGCCAGCGAGACGCGCCAGTCGGCGTACGACAGTTCGCTGTAGTTGCGCACCTGCGTGTGGCCGGCATGCAGGCCCAGCACCGCCCAGTCGCCCAGCGGATGCTGGTAGTTCAGGTCCAGATAGCTGCTGCCGCGTGAGCTGCCGCTGCCGGGAAGTGCCTCGGCAAAGGCCGTGGCCGCCGTGCTGTCGCGCAGGCCGAAGTAAGGCGTCAGCGCCAGCGACCATTTGGCGCTGAAGCCGCCGTGGGTGACGCCCAGATAGGCCTCGGTGGTGTCGTAGCGCACGCCGCCGCTGCCATCCCCGCGGGGCACGCGCGCGCCGGGGTAGTTGTAGTGCAGCAGGCCGATGTCGCCCGTCCAGCCCGGCAGCAGCTCGGTGCGCCAGCCGCCGTACAGGTCAAGCTCCAGCGCGCGGCCGTCCAGATAGCTGTGGCGCGACACGCTGGAGCCGGACACGCCCAGGTAGGCGCCGCGCGGCAGCGACAGCTCCAGCCCGCCCTGCAGCGCCGGCCCCATCCAGCTTTGCGAGATGCCACGGAAACGGTAGTCGCTGAGCAGCGCCACGCTGCCGGTGAGCGCGTAGGCGGGTGCGGGCGATTGCTGGGCATCGGCACTGGCAGCGTTGACTGGGGAGGTCTCGGCCTGGGCATGGCAGGACGCAGCCGCCAGCGACAGCAGTGCAGCCAGCGAGGCACGGGGGAAGAAGCGGGGGACGGCACAAGCGGCCGTCATGGAAGAAGCGGATTTCATCTTGGTTTTTGTACAGAGAAAGCAAGGCGGTGCCTGCCCGGGCGGGCAGGCTTGCCGCCAAAGATCAGGCCAGGCCGAAAGCCACCAGCAGCATGTCGATCAGCTTGATGCCGATGAAGGGGACGACCAGGCCCCCCAGCCCGTAGACCAGCAGGTTGCGCCGCAGCAGGGCCGAGGCGCCGATGGCGTGGTAGGGAACGCCACGCAAGGCCAGCGGTATCAGGACGATGATGATCAGCGCGTTGAAGATCACGGCGCTCAGGATGGCCGAGCCCGGGCTGGCCAGTCCCATGACATTGAGCGCCGACAGCTGCGGATACGTGCCCACGAAGGCGGCCGGGATGATGGCGAAGTACTTGGCCACGTCGTTGGCCACGCTGAAGGTGGTCAGCGCACCGCGCGTCATCAGCATCTGCTTGCCGGTCTCCACGACCTCGATGAGCTTGGTCGGGTTGCTGTCCAGGTCCACCATGTTGCCGGCTTCCTTGGCCGCCTGGGTGCCGCTGTTCATGGCCACGGCCACGTCGGCCTGGGCCAGTGCGGGTGCGTCATTGGTGCCGTCGCCGGTCATGGCCACCAGCCGGCCGGCGGCCTGGTGTTCGCGGATCAGGCGCAGCTTGTCCTCGGGCGTGGCTTCGGCAAGGTAGTCGTCCACGCCGGCCTCGGCCGCAATGGCGGCGGCCGTGAGCGGATTGTCGCCCGTGATCATCACGGTCTTGATGCCCATGCGGCGCAGCTCGGCAAAGCGTTCGCGTATGCCGTGCTTGACCACGTCCTTGAGCTCGATCACGCCCAGCACGCGGGCGCCATCGGCCACCACCAGCGGCGTGCTGCCGCGCCGCGAGACATCCTCCACCACCTTGAGCATGGCGGGCGGGAACTTGCCGCCCATGGCTTCGACGTGGCGGCGCACGGCGTCGGCCGCGCCCTTGCGCAGGCTGCGCGTGCCGCCGTCGGGCTGCGGCATGTCCACGCCGCTCATGCGCGTCTGGGCCGTGAAGGGCACGAAGACGGCATGCAGGGTTGCCAGGTCACGCTCGCGCAGGCCATGCATTTCCTTGGCCAGCACGACCACGCTGCGGCCCTCGGGTGTCTCGTCGGCCAGTGATGCCAGCTGCGCCGCATCGACCAGCTGCGCGGCCGTCACGCCGGGAGCGGGCAGGAATTCGCTGGCCTGGCGGTTGCCCAGCGTGATGGTGCCGGTCTTGTCCAGCAGCAGCACGTCCACGTCGCCGGCCGCCTCCACGGCGCGGCCCGAAGTGGCGATCACGTTGGCCTGCATCATGCGGCTCATGCCTGCCACGCCAATGGCCGACAGCAGGCCGCCGATGGTGGTCGGGATCAGGCACACCAGCAGGGCGACCAGCACCGTCAGTCCCACGACCTGCCCGCTGCCCGTCAGCTCCACCGCAAAGGCCGAATAGGGCCGCAGCGTGACGATGACCAGCAGGAACAGCAGCGTCAGTCCGACCAGCAAGATGGTCAGCGCCAGTTCGTTGGGCGTCTTGTGGCGGCGGGCCGACTCCACCATGGAGATCATGCGGTCCAGGAAGGACTCGCCGGGGTTCACGGTGATCTGCACCACCAGCCAGTCCGACAGCACGCGCGTGCCGCCGGTGACCGAAGAGAAGTCGCCGCCGGCCTCGCGGATCACGGGGGCCGATTCGCCGGTGATGGCGCTCTCGTCCACCGAGGCCACGCCCTCGATCACGGTGCCGTCCAGCGGCACGGTGTCGCCGGCCTCCACCAGCACCCACATGCCCGAACGCAGTTCTTCGGCACCCACGGGATGCCAGCGGCTCTGGTAGCTGGCCTGCTCCAGCTTCTTGGCGACGGTGCTGCGCTTCATGCTGCGCAGGCTGGCGGCCTGGGCGCGGCTGCGCCCCTCGGCCAGCGCCTCCGCAAAATTGGCGAACAGCACGGTGAACCACAGCCACAGCGCAATGGCCAGGATGAAGCCCGCAGGCGCCTCGCCCTCGCCCGCCAGGGCCTGGGCCCAGAGCAGGCTGGTGAAGATGGCGCCCAGATAGACCACGAACATCACCGGGTTGCGCCATTGCGCGCTCGGTGCCAGCTTGCGGATGGAGTCACCCAGCGCCTGGCGCACCAGCGAAGGATCGAACAGGGACAAAGCAGTTTTGCGCGACATGGCTTACTCCTTGGCGGCATTGGCTGCCGCAGGCTGCAGCGTCGCGGCCGAGAGATCGTCCAGCGCCAGATTCAACTGCAGCACGTTCACGCGCGGCTCACCCAGCAGGCCCAGAACGCGCGGCTGCATCTGCTGGCGCAGCAGTTCCTGGACCTTGGCCACAGGCAGCTGGCGCTCGCGTGCCACGCGCGGCAGCTGCAGCTCGGCATTGGCCACAGAGATGTGCGGATCCAGGCCGGAGGCCGAGGCCGTCACGGCATCCACAGGCACAGCGGCATCTGCCGCCAGACCATTGAGTTCGCGGTAGGCCGCCACGCGCGCCGCCACGGACTCCTTGAGCGCCGCGTGGGTCGACCCCTGGTTGGTGGCGGCCGACAGCGCGGCGTTGTAGGGCGCGGCCACCGTGGCATCGGCCTTGTCGGGATCCGGCGCCGTGGTGGCGCTGGGCCGACCCTGGAAATAACGGGGCGAAGCGAACTCCTGCCCGATCAGGGCCGAGCCCACGACCGAGCCCTGGCGCGTGATCAGGCTGCCATTGGCGGCCTTGGGAAACGCGGCCTGGGCCACGAGCGTGGTGACCAGCGGATACGCCAGGCCCGTGACCACGGCGACGAACAGCGCCGACCGCAGGCTGGGGCCGAACAGCGAGCGCAGCCCGCCGGCATCGGTCTGGGATGGAACCTGCGCATCGGTGCGCAGCACCGGCAACGGGCCGGAAGTGTGTGTTTGAACTTGCATTTCGGAAACCTCCGCCGCGCTGCTGTGTCAGGCACAGCAGGCGGCCAGGAAAAAAACGGGCTCAGGGGTGTTCAGGGGTAGACCTGTCCTGACAGCATCTGCAGTTGCTCGACCACAGGACCCAGGGCCAGCGAAGGCAGGAAGGTCAGTCCACCGACCACTACCACCACGAAGACCAGCAAGCCCATGAACAGCGGCGTGGCCGTCGGGAAGGTGCCCGGCCCCGCAGGCACGGTGGGCTTGGCCGCCAGGCTGCCGGCCAGGGCCAGCATGGGCAGCAGTGTCAGATAGCGGCCAGCCAGCATGGCCAGGCCGATGGTGGTGTTGAAGAACGGCGTGTTCGCATTCAGGCCCGCAAAGGCCGAGCCGTTGTTGGCCGTGCCCGAGGCATAGGCATAGAGCACCTCCGAGAAGCCGTGCGGCCCCCGGTTGGTCAGACTGGCCATGGTGTCGGGCCAGACCGCAGCCAACGCCGTGAAGCCCAGGATGGAGATCGGGTGCGCCATCACGGCCAGCATCACCAGCTTGATCTCGCGCGCCTCGATCTTCTTGCCCAGGAACTCGGGCGTGCGGCCGATCATCATGCCGGCCAGGAAAACCGTGAGGATGGCGTACTGCAGCAGGTTGATCAGGCCCACGCCGTCGCCGCCGAACACACAGTTGAGCATCATCTGCGCCAGCGGCACCAGCCCGCCCAGGGGCGTCAGCGAGTCATGCATGGCATTGACCGAGCCCGTGGTCGCGGCCGTGGTCGTGGTCACGAACAGCGCCGTATCGGCGATGCCGAAGCGCAGCTCCTTGCCCTCCATGTTGCCGCCCGGCTGGGTGGCGCTGATCTGCTGGTCGGCACCTGCGGCCGTGAGCAGCGGATTGCCGGCCTGCTCGGCCGTGAACACCAGCGCCAGAAAGCCCACGAACATCACCAGGCAGGCGCCGAACAGCACCCAGCCCTGGCGACGGCGCAGCAGCATGGAGCCGAGCGCATAGGTCAGCGCCGACGGGATCAGCAGCATGCCCAGGATGTGGAATGCGTTGGTCAGCGGCGTGGGGTTCTCGAACGGATGGGCCGCATTCATGCCGAAGAAGCCGCCACCGTTGGTGCCGATGTGCTTGATGCTCTCCAGGCTGGCCACGGGGCCGAGAAGAATCTGCTGGCGAGCGCCTTCCAGCGTCGTCGCCCAGACCTGGCCATCCAGCGTCTGAGGCACACCCTGCCACACATAGACCAGGGCCACCACAAAGCTCAGCGGCAGCATCACGCGCCAGAGCATGCGCACATAGTCCACCCAGTAGTTGCCCAGGTCCGAGGCACTGGAGCGCGCCAGGCCGCGGATGACACCCGCCGCGGCGACCACGCCCGTGGTCGCGCCAGCGAACATCATGAAGGTGATGGCCACCATCTGCGTGGCGTTGGACAGGCTGCTCTCGCCCGAATACGCCTGCCAGTTGGTATTGGTCACAAAGGACACGGCCGTGTTGAAGGCCAGGTCCGGTGTCTGCGCCGCATTGCTCAGCGCATTGAGCGGCATCCAGCCCTGCAGGCGCAGCAGCGCATAGCCCAGCAGCAGCATGGCGCCGTTGGACAGCAGCAGCGCCAGCCCGTAGCGCTGCCAGCCCATGCGCTCGGCCGGGTTCACGCCCAGAGCGCGAAAGCTCAGCCGCTCGATCCAGGCATGGTGCTCACTCGTGAAGCAGCGTGCCAGCCACTGCCCCATGGGCACGGCCAGCGCCGTCATCAGCAGCAGCACCAGTGCATATTCCATCCAGGTCAACCACATGGAGGTCTCCTTTCAGGCAGTCAAATCCGGCCCAGCGCCGCCACGAAGGCCAGCAGGCCCCCGAAGCAGCCCAGGCTCAGGGCGATAAAGATCAGGTCTTGCATCTGCGCCACCTCAGAACTGTTCGGGCCGCAGCAATGCGTATCCGAGGTAGACAAACACAGCCAGGGCGCCCAGGGCGCCCAGCCATCCGGTGATTTCGGTCAGGGTCATAGGGATTTCTCCCGCATCGGCGCCGCATGGCGGCACCTGTTGTTGCGATGGGGAAAACTCTAGGGCCGGGGCTGTCAAAAGCGGATTGAGATTGCGACGTGCCGTATCAAGACGGCATCAAGATGTCCACCATTGCGTCTTATCGAATGGTTCAGAACCCCGCCCTTCACGCTCTGCCATCCCACCCTTATGACTCCTGCACTCCAAGTGAAAAACACTTCTACGACAGCCCAGGCAACCGATGGCAGGACTTTCCTGGGTTTCTGGGGCTTGCTCAGCCTCCTGTACCTGGGATGGCTGCTGATCTTCTGGCCCGGCGTGCTGGGCGAGGACAGCGCGGCCGTCCTCATGGAAGTGGACAACCCGGACAAATTCCGTTCCGGCAAGGGTGTGCTGTGGTACTACTTCGTCCGTATCACCTACGGTGCCACCCACTTGGTGGAAGTACCCATCATCGCGCTGATATTGCTGTGCGCCATGTTCTTCGCCCGCATGCTGGCCTGGTACTGGACCTCGCGGCACCGCGCGCTGTGCGTTTTTCTGCTGCTCTTCATCTGCGCGGCGCCGCACATGGTCTATTTCACAGGCACGCTGTACCCGGACGCCATCTTCGCCGTGGCTTCTTGCGCGCTGCTGTTCGAAATATGGCTGCTGTGCAGCCGGCGCCAGCACAGCTGGGCGTCCCTTGCGATGATTGCCCTTGCCTTGCCCTTGGCCGTGTTCGTGCGCGCCAACGGGATCGTTTTCCTGGCACCTGCCATGCTCGCCCTGTTTCTCGCCGACCTTCGCAGCCGCTGGTATCTCGGGACCATCATCGCGTTCTGGTGCGCCACGGTCTATGCAGGAACCCAATTGCACAAATCGACCGCGCAAAGCGCCTCGGATTCACTGGTCCTTTTCGAGACCGTCAAGCTACTCCAGCCCAGGGCCATGAACGATCTATGGCAAAAGCAGCCCCTCATGAACGACCCGTGGGTGCTGCAGGAGCCCAAGCTTTCCGCGCGCACCCTGGAAATCCTCGACAGCTATCGCCCGCGGGACCTGATGCTCGCATATTCGGATCCAGCCTATTGGGACATGCTTGTCTTCCATCCATCAGGACCCCAGCTCCTGGGCCTACCCGATGAGCAGCGCAAGGAGTTGGTAAGCGAATTTTTCCGCTACAACCTGTGGCACAACCTGCCGGACGTGGCGGCCAGCCGTGTGAACGTTTTTTTGGCTGCAGCCCTTGCGCAGGGTGGTTTTCCTGCGCTCGACTACGCGCAATACGTCCTGAAACGCACCCAGGCACAGTCACAGATGCGCCGGTTCGGGCTGGACCGGGCAGAACAGGCACTGCGCACCGTGCACAGATATAGCTACGCGTGGCGGTGGCTGCTGTGGACACCTTGGCTGGGCATGGGCCTGCTGGCAATGCTGCTGTGGCGCAGTTGTCGCCGCAAGGAACTGCCAGCCCTGCTTGTGACAATTCCCCTGGCGTTGCAACTGGCCGGTATCGCTGCATTCGCCTCGGCGGGCGAGTATCGTTACTTATTGCTTTTCTTTGCCATGCCGCTGGCACTCATTCCCATAATGGTTTCGTCGGCACACGAAAGCAGGTCGTAACAGTCCCCAGGCAGCAGGTCAATGCACAGGCCAATCCGGGACACCATGCAAAAGCCTTCTCTTGCCCACGCTCTGTAAAATGCTCCGATTCGCCACGGGTGCCAGACGCCCGTGCGCTCTCGACAGCCCATCTCCTGGATTCCCCCTTGACTTACGCCCTGGAAACCCGGCGCCGCCGGACTTTTGCCATCATTTCCCACCCCGACGCGGGCAAGACCACGCTAACCGAAAAGCTGCTGCTGTTCTCGGGCGCGATCCAGATCGCGGGCGCCGTCAAGGGCCGCAAGGCCAGCCGCCACGCCACCTCCGACTGGATGGAAATCGAAAAGCAGCGCGGCATCTCGGTGGCCAGCTCGGTCATGCAGATGAGCTACCGCGACCATGTGGTCAATCTGCTCGACACCCCGGGCCACAAGGACTTCTCGGAAGACACCTACCGCGTGCTCACGGCCGTGGACTCGGCGCTGATGGTGATCGACGCCGCCAACGGCGTGGAATCGCAGACCCGCCGCCTGATCGAGGTCTGCCGCCAGCGCGACACGCCCATCATCACCTTCGTCAACAAGATGGACCGCGAAGTGCGCGATCCGCTGGACATTCTTGACGAAGTGGAGCGCGAGCTGGGCATGCCCTGCTGCCCCGTCACCTGGCCCGTGGGCCAGGGCAAGCAGTTTGGCGGCATCATCAACCTGCTCACCCAGACCATGACGGTGTTCCAGCCTGGCAGCGAACGCCGCCCCCAGGACTTCGAGGCCATCCCCCTGGCCGAGGCCGACAAGCTGCGCGCGCGCTTCGGGCAGGCCTTTGACGACGCGCTCGACAGCATGGAACTGGCCCAGGGCGCCTCGGCCCCCTGGGACCATGAGGCCTTCCTGGCCGGCAAGCTCACGCCGGTCTTCTTCGGCTCGGGCGTGAACAACTTCGGTGTCATGGAAGTGCTGGATGCCGTGGTCGACATGTCGCCCCCGCCCGGCCCCCGAAAAAGCTCGCTGCTGGTCAACAAGCAGCCTGTGGAAAAGATCATCCACCCCGAGGACGAAGGCTTCTCCGGCGTGGTCTTCAAGGTCCAGGCCAACATGGACGCCAACCATCGCGACCGAATCGCCTTCGTGCGCGTGGCCTCGGGCAAGTACACGCCCGGCATGAAGATGAAGGTGCAGCGCACCGCCAAGGAACTGCGCCCCACCTCGGTCGTGACCTTCATGAGCCAGCGCCGCGAAGCCGTCGAAGAAGCCTATGCGGGCGACATCATCGGCTTCACCACGCATGGTGGCGTGCAGTTGGGCGACACCATCACCGACGGCGCGAGCCTGCAATTCACGGGCCTGCCTTTCTTCGCCCCTGAAATGTTCATGACCGTGGTGCTCAAGAACCCGCTGCGCACCAAGCAGCTGCAGCAGGGCCTGATGCAGCTGGGCGAGGAAGGCGCCATCCAGGTCTTCAAACCCGAAGCCGGCGGCAACATGCTGCTGGGCGCCGTGGGCCAGCTGCAGTTCGAAGTGGTGCAGCACCGCCTGAACACCGAATACGACTGCGACATCCGTCTGGAAGGCTGCCAGTACACGGCCGCCCGCTGGATCACGGCCGACACCCCGGCCGAGCTGCGTGAATTCGAGAACGCCTACCCGCTGCGCATGGCGCGCGATGCGGCCGACACGCTGGCCTATCTGTGCACCTCGCCCTATGACGTGCGGCTGGCGCAGGAGCGGTTTCCGAAGATTCACTTTCATCCGCTGCGCGAGCATGCGGGGTTGGCGCTGCAATCCGGAAACTGACCAAAGACAGGCCATACCATAGGCATGACAGCAAGCACTCCCAACCTTCATCGGCCCGTTTCCCACACCAACAATTTCGATGCCATTCGAATCGTTGCGGCACTGGCGGTTCTCGTCAGTCACCACCATGCACTCATAGGGCAATTTGAGCCACTGGTGCTGGGAATACACTCGCTGGGCGGTTTCGCGGTGCTTGTGTTTTTCGTGGTCAGCGGCTACTTGGTCACCTGCAGTTGGAACAATGACCCGCATCTCGTACGCTTTACCTTGAGGCGTGCCCTGCGTATCTGGCCAGCGCTTATTGCTGTAGTCGTTCTGACTACTTATGGCTTGGGCGTGTGGCTGACAACCCTTGCCCCCAAGGAATATTTGCAAGACAGCGCAACTTCCGGCTATTTATCCAATATATGGCTGCATGGCAAGGCCGGACTTCCGGGACTCTTCGAAAACAATCCTCTCAGAGGAGCGGCCAACGGCTCAATCTGGACCATTCCCTACGAGGTGCAATGCTATGTGATCCTGGCCTGTGCAGGATTGCTTGGCGCCTTGCGCATTCGCACTGTATGGCTGCTGATGGTACTGGTGACGACCATTTGGTACCAAGTCAAATACGGCCCTGATTTTCACCCTGACTGGAAGCTCAAGCGTGAAATGATGGTCTATTTCATTCTTGGATCCGCGCTGGCAGTTCTTCAACCTAGCTGGAGCAGGCGACCATTGCCGTGGCTTGCGGCATTGACAGTTGCAAGTCTGTGCGCCTGGTTTTTCGGGCTGCGATACCTTTCATTGATGATTGCACTGCCCTACCTCCTTATTTATCTTGGCACTCAATCGACCCCCATATTGCGTCAATTCGGCCGCTGGGGAGATCCATCCTATGGTCTGTATCTGATTGCCTTCCCCATCCAGCAGACCGTTATCCATTTTTTCTGGCCAACCATTGGCTCGGCCAGCGTTCTTGCATTGTCCGTTGCCATCACCACGGTTCTTGCCTATGCGTCGTGGCACGGCATAGAAAAAAGGGCACTCAAGATCAAGCCTCGCAAACCCTAGGACAAAGCATGCCCGGAAGTCCACAACGAAGATTCATATGGCTGCTGGCGCTCATCAGCGCTGTCTACATGCTATGGCTGCTGGCCTTCTGGCCAGGCGTTCTAGGGCAAGACAGTCTTGCCATCATTCTTGAAGTGGAGACCGATCGGGTTGCTCAGGCAGGCAAACCTGCATTCTGGTACCTCTACAATCTTCTGCTCTATGCCCCCTGGAGGCTGGTGGAAGTCCCCATCCTCATACAAATGAGCGTCAGCACGGTTGTAAGTGCACGTATTCTGAGCTGGATGCTGGGCGAACGCCTCTACAAGAGCTTCTGGTATTGCCTTTTCTTTGTTGCACTGGCCCCCAGCGTCCTTTATTACTCCATCGCGCTTTATTCTGATGGAATCTATGCCATGGCCATGATGGGCATGCTGTTCGAGATATGGCGCTCCCACCGTGCCAGACGCCTCGATACAGCTGCATGCTGGATGCTGGCCTTGACCATTCCTTTTGCATTGTTCGCACGCCCCAACGGATTCATCAATGCAATTGCCCTTGTCGCATTATTTTTTGCCCTGCCGAAACTTCATCGCTGGAGGCTTCTGGCCATCACGCTGCCATGGTGTGCCATAGCAATATTTGCCAACTCCCAATACAAATACCATACACCTATCGGCAGCATTTTCCCTCTCGCTCTCTATGAAACCGTGGGCTTCATGGAACATCGCCCCATGGGATTGTGGGAATATAACAAACCTCGCATATCCCAAAAATCAGCAGAGGCACTCACCTCCACTGGAAAATCCCTGAATCACATCATGAAATTTCATGATCACTATTACTGGGATCCCCTCATTTTCAGTGATGCAGGCCCAGCCCTTCTGCATCTTCCCAGGCAGGCAAAGCAAACCATTATCAAAGAGTTCTTCAAATACAATCTCTGGCACAATTTTCCCGCTTTCATGGCAAGCAGAGTGAATATTTTCCTCTATGCATCCCTGGCCAATGGCGGACTCCCCCCCCCGGAAGCCGCTCAATACATTCTTTCCCAGACAAAATCGGAATCAACCGTACAGTTTCGCGAACTCCTTCCGCATAGAATTCTTATGCCTTGGTACAATTTTGCCTTGGAATATAGAGCCATATTCTGGGCTCCATGGCTGGGAATATTCCTCATCATTTTCACCACAGCAAAGGCATGGCGCCTGCGGGATCGGAGCAGCCTGATAGTGTGCAGCATCTTCACACTCCAACTGACGGCCGTATTCTTTTTCTCCATCGCCGGGGAATATCGATATCTGCTTTCCTTCTTCACCGCTCCGCTGGTACTGCTGCCCGTACTTTCTCACTTGCCATCGAAAACCTCAGGCAAGCCACTCACACAATCAGCGACATAGACACACATAACATGAGAATCACCGGCGTGCAGAGCAATTGCACCATCGATTAAAATTGGCAGATATTCTCTTATCAACCGCCAGCTTCATAAGATAAAATCAAAATCCAGTCCAGCCCTGAAATGATGTCCTCATAATTTATGCAGCGCAAATTCGGATTCTATTTTTCAGCTCTGTGGCTGGCGTTCATCCTGGTTGCAGCGACCAAGCGCCTCATCCGCTTCTTTCCCTTGCCCGATGACCAGCTCAACGGCGACGCCTACTGGACCTACCTTCCCAACGCCCGCAAGCTGCTTGCAGACCCCTGGACCTTCCTGACCACCGACCCCGCCAGCTACTACGTCGCCCCGCTGGGCTACATCTGGGCCGCCGTATGGGGCGCCGACCATGCGCGCGTCGAACTGGCCAATTGCGTACTCTTTCTTGCCTGCGTTCTGATGATGTGGCGCTGCGCCACGCGGCTGGGCGGACTGTGGGCCGGGGTGATCGCGACCAGCCTGCTGGTCAGCTACCCGGCACTGGCTTCGTTCATTCCGCAGGTACTGACCGAATCTATCTATCTCTTCGGCCTGATGCTGTGCATGACAGCGGGCATTGAATACGCACTGGGAGGGCGGCGGCCTCGCCTGCTGTTAGGCCTGTTCGCCATCGGCCTGACCATCACCCTGCTGTCGCGCCCTGTTCTGCAGGTCTTCACACTGGCGGCCCTGATCGCTGCGCTGGTGCTGACGGCATACGCTGCCTGGCGCGGCCCGGCGCTTGGCCGCACCCTGCTCTGCCTTTCGCGCATCATTGATCGCCGTCTCTGCGTGGCCTTGGTGGCAGCTATTCTGCTGCCCGTTGCGGTCATCATCAAGAACGGCGCATGCTTTGACGTCTGGGCGCTGGGAACGGGCGCAGGCTCGGGCCTGCTCTATGGCGTGAGCCCCTCCAAGATGGGGCTGGAACCGATCTACTCTGGCTTCGGCTATGACGCCTCACTTGTTCCGCAGATCGCCTCCGACATGGCCACAACCAACCCACTTGCCCACGAGTCGGACCGCATCAACGCCCGTGTGGGCCTGGAAATCATCAGGAACACCTCGCTGGCGGACAACGCCGGGTTCTTCACCCACAAAATCAAGGCTTGGCTGATCTACAGCACGCCCGAACTGCAGTTCCTGCGCAAACTGCGCGCTTTGCGGGTGTTCGAGTGGCTTGCCATCGGCTTTGCCGCCATCTCGCTCGCTCTCCAGGCGCGGCGACGCCCCAAGGGCGAACGCCTGCGGCTGCCCGGCCCTCCAGGGCACGAGCCGGAACGGCTCACCATCCTGCTGACACTGCTCTTGCTGGTGCTGGCCATGGCGGCGCAACTGGCGCCTGTGCTCTACAACACGCGCTACAACCTCTTTTTCCTGGAGCCCTGGCTGATGCTGCTGTGCGGTGTGGCATGCGCCATCCTGCTGCAAAAACCTGCCGCGCTGGCCACATCCTCCGGCTCTGCAGCCAGGGGTCTGCGCCAGCTGGCGCAATGGCTGCCGCGCAAGGTGGCCATCGTGCTGGTGCTCGCACTGCTGCCGCCTGCGCTCGCACGCTACGCGGCCCGGCACGAAACCTGGGGCATGGACCCGTATCGGCCCGGCCCTGTGGAGATGGCACTGGACCGCACCGCCATGGGCGCCCTTCAGTCCCAGGATGCCACGGACCTCGGCGAGGGCCGGTGGAAGCTGACCACCAGCCCGGCCGCCCTGGTCATACCGCTGGAAATCAAGGAGCCCGGCATCCTTTCCCCGCATCGCACCATGGATGCCATCTGGCGAGCGCGCTTCGCCATCGAGCTGCAGGGAGAAGAAGCCCGCACCTGCCGCAAAGCCGCCGTACAGGTCTCCAACGCCTATCAGTCGAACGACTGGTATGAGCCCGATACCGCCCTGCGGCTGCGCCCCGATGGGAAAGCCCACACCTACGCCCTCCACGGAAACGACCATCTTCGCCCGGCAGGACCAGGCAAGCTGATCATTACCTTCCACTGCCCCAAGGACACCATCATCACCTGGTCTGGAGCGGAACTGCTAAGGTCCACGCTTCCCGAAGCCGCTCGCGCGTTGATACAGCAAGGCGTGCCCATCGACCCCTACTACCGCCACGAACCTCGCTGACGCCCTCGTCCAATCCACTACATGACTCCGTTCCTCACCAGCATCACCATCCTGTGCGTCCTGGGCATATCGCTAGGACAGATGCTTTTCAAGAAAGCCGCGCAATCCATACCGGATGCCGCCACCTGGCAGCATTGGGTGTTCAACGGTTGGCTCATCACCGCACTCGCCCTCTACGGCATCACGACCCTGGTCTGGATCTGGGTGCTGCGCCATGCGCCGCTGCATCTGGCCTATCCCTTCATGGGACTGGCATTCGTGATCGTGCCGTGCCTGGGCTGGCTGTTCCTGGGTGAGCCCATCCGCATTCCCACGCTGATCGGCGGCGCCCTGATCCTCGCCGGCATTACCATCACCGCCCACGCATCCTGAGCTCCATGTCCACGACCATGCGCATTGCCGTCGCCATCCCCTGCTACAAGGTCACCCAGCACGTGCTCGGTGTCATCAATGCCATCGGTCCCGAGGTAGAGGCCATCTATGCCGTGGACGACGCCTGCCCTGCCGGCAGCGGACGCTTCATCGAGGAGAACAACACGGACCCACGCGTGCGCGTGCTCTACAACCCCGAGAACCGGGGCGTGGGCGGCGCCATCGTCACGGCCTACAAGGCGGCGATTGCCGACGGCATGGACATCGTGGTGAAGATCGATGGCGACGGCCAGATGGACCCCTCGCTGCTGCCGCTGTTCGTGCGTCCCCTGCTGCGCCACCAGGCCGACTACACCAAGGGCAACCGCTTCTACCGGCCTGAGTCGGTACAGGACATGCCTCCGGTACGCCTGTTCGGCAATGCCGTGCTGTCCTTCATGACCAAGCTCAGCTGCGGCTACTGGAACGTGATGGACCCGACCAATGGCTATACGGCCGTACGCACCTGCGTGCTGGCCGAACTCCCGCTGGACAAGCTGGAAAATCGCTACTTCTTCGAGACCGACATGCTGTTCCGCCTGAACACCGTGCGCGCCGTCGTCAAGGACGTGCCCATGGATTCGGTCTATGCCGATGAGGAATCCAACCTCAAGATAGGCAAGGTGCTGCCTGAATTCCTGCGCAAGCACGCCTCGCGACTGTGGCGGCGCTATGTCTACAACTATCTGGTGCGCGACTTCAACGTGGGAACGCTGTACAGCCTGAGCGGCACGCTGCTCGTGCTGCTAGGCACCTTCTTTGGTCTCTGGCGCTGGGTCGTCAGCAGCAGTACCAGCCACCCGGCCACCAGCGGAACCGTCATGCTCGCGGCACTGCCCATCATCATCGGCATCCAGTGCCTGATCGCCTTTCTGCACTACGACGTCAGCAGCGTACCCACCGAGCCGGTCAGCCTGTCCCTTGAAGACGAAGCCGTCGCCTGACCGCGCCGTCTTCGCGGCCTGCCACATCCAGTCCTGTCCACCAGCCCATCCATGCCCCACCTGCCTCGCACCTTCCACCTTCCATACGCATCCACGCTGATCGCCGCAGGCCTTGCCCTGGCATCCATGGCGGCCCATGCACAGACAGGTTCTGGTGCCACGCGCAGCCAGCCCCTGGTCATCGCGCCCACGGTGGAAGGCATGCTCCTGTGCGATGAAGCCGTTGCCGACATCAGGATCAAGTCCATGGACGAGGCCTACGCCTTCTGCCAGCAGCGCAAGCTGGACGGCTCCGCGGCCGTCAACCGCCTGCTGGACACGCTGGAACCGGGCGGCCCGAAGGGTAACGTGCAGATCGGCTACACCGCCACGCTGCAATTGCTGGGGCTGTACCAGCGCACGTCCAAGGGCTGGGAAATCGACGAGGCCAAGGTGGACAGCTTCCTGAACGTCATCCGCAAGGTACAGCGCCCGGTCGTGCTGTATTTCTCGGCAGACCATTTCGACTCGGTCGGCCCCATTGCCGCCGAGCTGGCCAAGGACCCCGTCAACCTGATGCAGCTACGCGACGGCAAGCCTCTGGAACTGGGCTATTTCGGCTACCGCATCCTGCCCTACACGCTCTCCACAGACCCCTCGGTGCCCGTCAATCACTACCGCTTCAAGGCCCTCGAATACATGGCCAGGAAGATCCGGGAGCTGCCCCAGCCCGTACAGGACCGCATCATTGCCTACACCCTGCCCGGTGAACTGCACCACATGTTCCCGGACTTCGAGAACGGTATGGGCGCCTACAAGGACATCCGCGTCACCGACTACAGCCCAGGCTCGGTGGCAGGCTTTCGCCAATGGCTGCAGAGCAAATACAAAGGCATCGCGCAGTTCAAGGCGCAGACCGGGCTGGACTACGCGTCGTTCGACGTCATTCCTGCCCCATCCAAGGACATACGCAAGGAAAAACTCAACGGCTTCGGCGAACACTACGATGCATTTGCCGACGGCACACTGCCCGTGGGTGGCTGGCTGTGGGACCCAAACCAGGCCATAGAACGCCTGGATCTCTATCTGGACGGCAAGCTCGCAGGGCCCATGGCACGCGGACTCAATCGCCTGGATGTCTACCGCGCTGTGGACAACATCACCAGTCCCAACACCGGGTTCCGCTACAACCTCGACTTCAGCAACCTGACCGCCGGACAGCACATCGTGCAAGTGGTGGCCGAGTCCAAGGGACGCAAATACCAGTTGGCCAATGCCAACTTCGTTGTCGTTCCACGCAATCAGGGCAAGATGGTCAATCTGTACCCCAGACGGCTCGGGTGGATGCCGCCCACGTCCATGCTGGAGAAGCAGGGCGTGCGCTTCTGGCTAGACATGCCTGTTCAGTTGCAGGACGTCTACTACAACCCCCTGGCAAAGGATTGGAACCAGTACCGCGAATCCCAGGTGTATGCGCAGCTTGCGGTATTCCATGAACGTGCCATTGCAGCCGGCCTGCCCGCCGCCAAGCTCTTTTCCCACCAGATCATTCCCGATGTGAACCCCTCCTGGAATCCACAGCTGTTCGCCTCGACCCAGACGCTTGACGGCAAGGCACCTTGGAAGCAGGGCCTGAACATGTACGGCGGCGCCACAAACAGCGACTGGCTGCGCGGTTTCATGAAGCAGCACCAGATCGGCAGCGGCTACGGCGCGCCCGAGTTCAATCCGCAGCAATGGAAACTTGACGGAACGCACCTGGCCGCGCTGAAGGCCCACTATGACGCAGGCGCCACCTTCATCAGCCCCTACTACTTCTCGGTGATCAACCAGCGCTTCAAGGGCGCAGCCGAACACGGCGTCAACCGCATGGAACTGTCCCCCGACAACCCCAAGGACGGCTCCGACAAGTTCTACAAGGCCATCGTCGAGTTCGCCAGGCAGTAGGATGGAGCCCTTGCGCGCACGGTCCGTGCGTGCAAACGCTGCCCTTTTACAAGCCGCCCCGGGCGGCTTTTTGCATTTTGACGACCGTGCCTACAACCCTCCAGCCGCTGTCCCTCTGGACACCTCCCGCATCGCCGCTCGGCATCCTCACCGACATCGACGACACCCTGACCACGGAAGGCGTGGTGCCGGCCCATGTCGTTGATGCCATTGCCCAGCTCAAGCAGTCCGGGCTGCGCGTGGTACCGATCACCGGCCGCCCCGTAGGCTGGAGCGAGCCGTTTGCCCAGGCCTGGCCCGTGGATGCCATCGTGGCCGAGAACGGCGCCGTGGCACTGCGGCGCAATGCGCAGGGCGGGCTGGACAAGCTCTACCAGCAGGACGAGGCCACGCGCACCGCCAACTACGCGCGCATGCAGCAGGTGCTGGCCGAGATCGAGGCCACCGTGCCTGGCGCGCTGCGCGCCACCGACTCGGCGGGCCGCGAATGCGACATTGCCGTGGACCACAGCGAATTCACGCAGATGCCCCAGCAGGACATTGACCGGTGCGTGGCCATCATGAAGGCGGCGGGCATGAACGCTACCGTCAGCTCCATCCACATCAACGGCTGGTTTGGCGCGCACAACAAGCTCGAAGGCGCGCGATGGATCCTGCGCACCCTGTTCGACATCGACCTCGACGCCACGCTGGACCGCTGGATCTACATCGGCGACTCCACCAACGACCAGCTGATGTTCGAGCACATGCCCCACAGCCTGGGCGTGGCCAACATCGCGCGCTTCGTGCCCCAGCTCAAGCACCTGCCTCGCCATGTCACGCAGGCCGAGCGCGGCGACGGCTTTGCCGAAATGGCGCAGTATTTGCTGTCCCAGCGCCCCTGATCCACAGGGCCGAGGGCCGGTGCTGCCCTTGCAGGCCTTCGCCCTCGACCACCCCTCCCGATCTGCGGGACCCGCGCCCCCTCCGCAGACACCATCACCCTCAGCACAGGCAACCGCCCGGCGCAGGCGGGCTGCGCACCCTCTTTCCCCCATTCGACAGAGCAAATCTAGGACTATTCCTAGATTCAGGCTCAAATAATCAGAATGCGCCCTATTTCATATAACGGCGGCGCACACCTAGAATCCATCACATACCCAAAGAACAGGTTTTTTCGCCTTTTTCTTTGACATATTCTCTCCTGAACCCCGTCCGCGCCATTGGGCACTGGTGTCTTTGAGCAATTCAATTTCAAACATGCCAGAGAAACAAACCTCGCCCATCCCTCGCCAACGCTCCCTCATCCGAACAATTTCTCCATGTCAGCGCCACCACCTATTCCAGCATGATCGCAACCCCTGCAAATCATTGACCATGCTGACAGTTACCAACCATTGGATTGATGAGGTGAACATGGAACACTGATGATTTATTAACCACTCAACCATTCACACAATCTCTTATTCCATCAGCGCATTCATCGCTGCTGGAATTTCATTTATCTCTTCAACTCGAGGGAATACCCATGAAAAAGATCGCATTGCTGACATCGGTCGCCAGCCTGGTCATGATGGCCATGAACACCGCTCAAGCAGCAGACGGCACCATCAACTTCACGGGCGAGGTGGTCACCACCACCTGCAAGGTGGACACCACGGTCGCCGGCGCCGCCAAGGACGGCGTGAAGCTGCCCAACGTGGCGAACAACCAGCTGGCCACCGTGGGTGCCACTGTCGGCCGCCAGGCGTTCTCGCTGGAACTCAGTGGCTGCGAGCTGGCCTCCAGCGCCACCGCCACGACGCCTGTCTCCAAGGTCGCCGTGTTCTTCGAGGCCGGCCCCAACGTGGACCTGGTCACCGGCATGCTCAAGCCCGCAGCGGCCAGCGGTGCTGGTGCGCCCACCGTGGCCTCCGGTGTCCAGATCGCCATCGTGGATCCCAGCAACAACGAGCGCCTGAAGATCGGTTCCGCCCAATCGCGCTTTGTGGACATCGACAACAAGGTCGGTGGCACGGGCCGGGCCGTCATGCGTTTCGCCTCCGAATACGTGGCCACCGGCCCCGTGACCGCAGGCCGTACCGACACCTCGGTGACCTACTCGCTGGTCTATCAGTAATCACTGACTTTCAGGCATATCGGCCGCCTTGCGGTGGTCGATATGCCGTGTCTTCTGCTTTCCCGACATGGGCCCGGCCCCATTCTTTCGCTCAAAACCCAGAGAGTTCTCCGATGCTGACGATCAAACGTTCATATGGGCTTGCTGCCATCCTGTTGTCCCTTCTTCTTGGAACGGCGGCACAGGCCAGCGTGACATTGACGGGCACGCGCATCATCTTCCCCAGTGGCGAGAAGGAAGCCACCATCCAGCTCACCAACGAAGGCAGCAAACCTGCCCTGGTGCAGACCTGGCTGGACAAGGGCAACAACCAGGAATCGCCTGAGAACATCGACGTTCCCTTCGTCATCACGCCCACCATCATGCGCATCGAGGCGGGCAAGAGCCAGACGTTGCGCATCATCTATTCGGGCGAAGCACTGCCTGCCGACAAGGAATCCCTGTTCTGGCTCAACGTGCTGGACGTCCCGCCCAAGGCGGAAATGGAAGGCGACTCCAACAATCTCCAGTTCGCCTTTCGCACCCGTGTCAAGCTCATGTACCGACCCAGCAACCTGCCCGGCAATGCCCAGGAAGCTCCTGCCCAGCTTCAATGGTCGGTAGACGTTGACGCCAAAAACCAGCCTGTGTTGAAAGCACGCAATCCCAGCGCCTTTGTGGTCAATGTGGCTGGCGTTGAAGTGCAACTCGGCGGCAAATCCTTCGAGGCAGGCGTCGGGCCCGTTCTTCCCGGCCAGGTGGCCACCTTTCCAATCAAGGAACCTGCGGGTGTCAATATGGCTGGCGCGGCAGGTGCCACGGTGATGTTCAGCAGCATCAATGATTGGGGCGCCAGTCTCAACCACGAAGCCAGAATCGGAAATTCCGCCCAATAAACAGGGCAATGCGAGCACAGCCACGCGAATCCCCCGTCCTTTCCGGCCTGACTATCTAATGCCACTGCATTTTCAGCCCGGCCAGCACACCGATACCCAGCGTTAATACCCGGCGAAACGGCATCGGTCTCTTTACCGGGACTGGCACATCGGCCTTGGCCGTTCGCTTTGCATCGGGCGCACAGCATTAGGAGATAAGCAAATGATCAGGCCAGTCTTTCCAGATTCAGAAAAGGGAATCAAAAGCCGGCATACAAGGCAAGGAAAAGGAACAATGCCGGGGCCAGGCCAAGGCCCTGCCGGATATTTCCAACTGAAGCCCGGCCATGCGCTGCTGCTCTCCGTGCTGGTGTGCTGGCAGTCCGAGGCCCAGCAGGGGCAGCAGGTCAAGGAAGTCACGACCTCCACGTCCACCGGCCAGTGGCAGCCCACGCCGGCTGCTGTCGACTTCGACCCCAGCTTTCTGAACACCGGCAAGCAGACCATTGACGTCTCGCGCTACTCGCGCGCCAACGTGGTCATGGCAGGCAGCTACAACCCAGACATCTACATCAACGGCAACTGGGTTGGCCGCAGCGAAGTGCAGTTCAAGGCCCAGGCCGGCTCGCAGGACGCGCTGCCCTGCCTGGACAAGGCCCTGCTGGAGAAGGTGGGCATCGACCTCTCGCGCCTGCCGCCCGAGGCCGCATTGAAGCTGGCGGCCGACGGTGGTTGCAACCGGCTGGACCAGATCATCGCGGGCGCCTTCACCAGTTTCGATTTCGGCAAGCAGCGACTGGACCTGAGCGTGCCCCAGGCCTCGCTGCGCCGCTCGGTGCGCGGCTATGTCAGCCCTGACCAATGGAGCGCCGGCGTGCCTGTCGGCCTGCTCGGCTACCAGTTCAACACCTACCACGGGCGCTCCAGCAACGCAGAAAACACCACGCAGAGCTACCTGGGCCTGAACGGCGGCGTCAACATCGACCGCTGGCATTTCCGGCACAACGGCTCCTTCAACTGGGCGGACACTGGACGGGGCAACTACCAGAACATCTCCACCTACGCACAGCGCGACATTGCCGACTGGTCTTCCCAGCTCATACTGGGCGACACCTACACGGGTGGCGACCTGATGGACTCCACCTCGTTTCGCGGCATACGCTTGAACAGTGACGACCGCATGCTGCCCGACTCCCAGCGCGGCTACGCGCCCGTGGTGCGCGGCGTGGCCAACACCAATGCCCGAGTCACCATCACGCAGAACGGCATCAAGCTCTACGAAACCACGGTGGCGCCCGGCGCCTTCGTCATCAACGACCTCTATCCCACGGGCTACGGTGGTGACCTGCAAGTCAGCATCACCGAGGCCAATGGCGCCGTGCGCAGCTTCTCCGTTCCCTACGCGGCCGTGCCGCTGTCGCTGCGTGAAGGGCAGAACCGATACAGCCTCACTGCGGGCGTGGTGCGCCACCTGCCCAACACCTCGCCCATGTTCTCCCAGGCCACGTGGCAGCACGGCTTCACCAATATGCTGACAGGCTACGGCGGCGTGTCCCTGGCCAAGGGCCATATCTCGCCCATGATTGGCGCAGCGCTCACCACGCCCTGGGGCGCCTTCGGTGCAGACATCACGCACGCCTCCACCAGCATCCCCCACGACGGTTCCTTTTCCGGGCAGAGCCTGCGGGCCAGCTACGCAAAGTCCTTTGCGCAGACCGGCACCCACGTGGCCATTGCCGCCTATCGCTACTCCACCAACGGATTCTTCGGCCTCAACGACGCCATGCGCGCACGGGATCAGGCCAATCTGCTACGGCCCTCCACGGACCTGTACAGGCCGCGCAACCGCGCCTCCCTGGTCATGGGCCAGCAGTTCGGGCCTGGGGGAGGCAACCTCAGCCTCACGGCGTCCACTGCCAAGTACTGGAACCGACAGGGCTCCAACGTCGACTACGCCATTGGCTACAGCAACTCGTTCCGCAACATCTCCTACAACCTCTCTGCGGCGCGCCAGCGTGATGCCTGGGGACAGTCCAACACATTCCTGCACGTGGGCCTGTCGATTCCGCTCAGCATGGAGCGCGGCATGATGCTCTCCACCAATACCAACCGCGACTCGCGCGGCCGCGTGCAGGCCCAGGCCAACCTGTCCGGTCTGCTGGGCGACGACAACGCCATCTCCTACGGCCTCAGCGCCAACCACAACACCGGTGGAATGAATGGCAGCAGCACCAGTGCCAGCGCCAACGCCACCTACCGCGCATCGCAGACCGAACTCAGCGGCAGCGTCAGCGCCAGCAGCGGCTACCAGCAGTTCTCGGTAGGCGCGCGTGGCGCCATCGTGGCCCACCCGGGCGGCGTGACACTGTCGCAATCGGTGTCTGACACCTTTGCCATCGTGGAGGCCAAGAACGCGGAGGGCGCGCGCATCAACAACGCGCCCGGAGTGAAGGTGGACAGCCGGGGCTATGCCGTCGTGCCCTACCTCACACCGTTCTCGATGAACGAGGTCTCCATTGATCCCAAGGGCCTTTCCACCGACGTTGAGCTCAAGGAAACCAGCCAGCACGTCGCGCCGCTGGCCGGTGCCGTGCCGCTGTTGGTCTTCAAGACGGCCTACGGCCGCTCGGCCGTGATCCGCGCGCGGCAGGCCGGCAACATGCCTGTGCCCTTTGGCGCCAGCGTGCTGGACATGGACGGCAAGGAGTTGGGCGTGATCGGCCAGGCCGGCAAGCTGCTGGCGCGCGGGCTATCAGACCAGGGCGAACTGCAGGTGCAGTGGAAGACCGACACCGGCATGGTGGGCTGCAACCTCTCCTATACCCTGCCTGAAAGAAAGCGCAGCACCACCCACCAGCCGCCGCAAAGCCTGGAACTGCCCTGCGTGGCCAGCAACAAGCTGCTGCCTGCGGCCACCGACGTGGCATCTGCCAAGCCGGGCAAGACCGCGGCAACCTCAACCGCAACCACCAATGCCAAGACAGCCGTGGCAGGCGCCCCGGCCTCCAACGCTGCGTCCGCTGTGGCTCTGGCCGGCATCACCCAGGAACGCATGGCAGCAACGGCACCGGCCACGGCAGTCGCCAGCGCCCCGGCAGTCACTGCGGCGGCAGTGCTGCCCGCTCGTGCCACACAGCCGAGCGGCAGCCAGCAGGCACTGAAGCTGGAGCGCGACCTGGACGGCCTGCGCATGAGCGTCAAGATCAGCGCCTTGCCCACCACTGCACCAGTCATCGGCAACGCGGGCAGAACTCCCGTAGCGGCAGGGCACGACGCAGGCACCGGCAAGCACAAGCCGCCGCAGCAAACCCTGCGGGCTGACCGTCCGCTGGCCATCCTGCAGCCCAGCTTGAAGATCAGGGTCCTGGCATCGGCCGATCAGACATAAGCACCGGAAAAGCAGCCCAAATGGCCCCTGCCAATGCAGGGCCACGTTGATTGCCTGCACCAGCAGGCTTCCATTTCCGACTCCCGCGCCGACTGCAGATACGTTGGTACGGGTAGCCATCGGCATGCAGCTATTTGTCGTCACTGCCCAAACGCTGTTCATCAAGACCCGCAAGATTGACTGCGGGCCTTGTGCCGCAGGGCGGCACAGCCGAGACCTTGCTCTTCTCGCAAAGACCATCGTCCGCTTGTCTGCCGGCATCAGCTGCATCGCAGATCCCCCACCCCATAGGCGACAGCCTTCCCACAAGGCTTTGCCCCGCCATTTCTGGACCCGCGCACGCACAGTTCGGATCACCAATTCGTAAGCAATTGAAGACAAGATAGGACTATTCCTAGGGAATCCCGATAAATTCGCTCAAAAAATCAGGGAATTCCTAGAGAGAAAATCGCGAAATTCAGAATTATCCAATTTCATTTCAGCGAGCATGTGTTGACAATAAGCCGATCAGATAAATTGCCAAGAATCAGAATCTGATTCTTCGAAATTTCGTCATCAACGAGAACAATCCACCGTCAATTCATATTCCCAAAAAGCCTCTTCAGCCACACCCAATTGACGCATAAAAAAAATATATTACCTGCAACTTTCAGCAGCAGCAACTCTATAGCCATCGATATCTGGAATCATTCAAAAATATCCAATATCAAATCAAAAATGGAGGTGCGCCAAAGAGAAAGTTTCAAACAAGATCATTACTTCAATCCACCATATTCATCAAACTCAATTTCATCAGGCATAAATATGAAATTTTCTGCATTGAAATTTTCGGTTGCGGGCTTGTCCTTGCTTGCACTGAGTTCTGTCCATGCGCAATCCACTCAGAGTGGAATCGTCAGATTCACAGGAAATATTTCTCCTGTCACTTGCATCGTCAATCTGGGAAGTCGAGACCAGAAGATCGATTTCGGTATCGTCCCTCCCAATGAACGCGGTTTCACGTCTGGCGGTGGCGCCGTCGGCAACGTTGCTCTTCCCGCCCATCATAGAACGATCACCATCAGGCTGGATGGCTGCTCAACCCCAGGAGCGAACAGTCAGCCCACCACTGCCACGGTCCGTTTTGATGGCCCCATCAGGAACGGCCGCATCAATACGAGCAATGCCACGGCCGACATCCAGTTACTGGAGAACAACTCGACAACGGCCATCTGGGATCTGAGCGGCCCGTCCGCGCCTGTCAACCTGCAATCAGGAACCAATACGCTCAACTACATCGCCAGGTACTACGTGGCTGCCGTGCCCCTTGCCTCAGGAGAGGCGAATGCTGAAGCGACTTTCACCATGAACTATCAATAGGCAGTCCACCGCCTCAGAGAAGCGCCGGCCACCTTCTGGTGGCTGGCGCATTCACCCCCAATGCCTGTGGCATTTCTCTCATATACAGAAATTCAGGATCTCCTATGCCGGTGAAAAATCGCCGATCCAGTCTGCTGTCACATTGTTTCGCCATGGCCGCATTGCTTATTTGCGTCCTCCCGGCCAATGCCAGCATAGTCCTCTATGGAACACGGGTCATATTTTCAGGCGACGAGACGGAAGCCACCCTCAAGATTTCCAATGAAGGGAAATTGCCATCGCTGGTGCAGTCATGGCTGGACACGGGCGATGGAGATATGGCGCCCGAGGGCATAGATGTGCCCTTTGTGATCGCGCCGTCGCTCACCCGCCTGGAAGCCTCTGACCAGCAGATGCTGCGCATCATCTATTCCGGCCAGCCCCTACTCCAGGACAGAGAGTCATTGTTCTGGATCAACGTGCTGGACGTGCCGCCCAAGACCGAGAACGCGAAAGGCTCCCAGGGCAGCCTCGCACTGGCCTTTCGCACGCGCATCAAGCTGATATATCGCCCCAAGGGCCTTCCGGGCGAACCGAAGGATGCGCCTGAGCAGTTGCAGTGGTCCGCGAGCACGACCCGAGACGGGCAGGCCGTACTTCAGGCCCGTAATCCGACCGCGTATGTCGCCAATTTGGGCCATATCGCCGTAGAGGCAGCTGGCCAGAGTTTCAAGATGAATGTAGGACATGTGCTGCCAGGAGAAACGGCAAAGTTTGCATTCCAGAAGCCCGCCGAAAACGAACAACTACCCAAGGAGCTTCCCGCGGACGCAGTCGTGGTCTACACCAGCCTCAACGACTGGGGTGGTGCCGAGGGCCACAGGGTCGAACTTGGGCGCCGACGGTAGCCGAATCCCTAACGCAGCACCGAAAGCCTCCATGCCGGTCACGCGTGACTGGCCGAGGTAGGCAGCACGGCACAGCAGGTGCAAAAAAAAGGCATGTCCATCGAGAGGGATTGCTATGAAGAAAAAAGCCGACAGGGTACGGAAGCCAGGCTGTTTCGCGTTCAAGGCCAAACCACTACATGCCTTGCTGCTGGCAGTACTGGCCTGTTGGCAAATGGATATGCGCGCATCGCAAACAGAGCACACCGCCGGCAGGATGCCGCCCGCACGCGCACAGCACATCGAATTCAACAGCAGCTTTCTGCGAGGAGGCGACGGGATTGATGTCTTGCGTTTTGCAGAGGGTAATTCTGTGGAACCGGGTCTCTACAACCCGGACCTTCTGGTCAACGGCAACTGGATGACCCGCACCGAGATGCGGTTCACTCAACGCAGTCGGGGTACCAGTGCCCAGCCCTGCTTCAACATGTCCCTGCTGGAGCAAATGGACATTGACATGGCGAGCCTGCCGGCGAACGAGGATGTTGTGGATGGAGACCCAGCGTGCCTGCGCATTGAAAAGGCCGTCCCCGGCGCTTCCGCAAGCTTCAACGTAGGTTTGCAACGACTGGATGTGAGCATTCCCCAGATCCTGATGCGGCGCGTGCCAAGCGGCTACGTGAGTCCGGAGCAGTGGAACGCGGGCGTGACGACCGGCTCGCTCGGCTATGACTTCAACACCTACCATGCGCGCGGCGGGCCAGCGGGCAGCAGCACCCAGGGCTACCTGGGCCTGAACAGCGGCTTCAACTATGCGCGCTGGCATTTCCGGCACAGTGGCTCGTTCAGTTGGAGCGATCAGGGACCGAGCCGTTATCAGAGCATCTCGGCCTATGCGCAGCGCGACATCGCCGACTGGTCATCGCAACTGATCCTGGGCGACACCTACACCGACGGGGAGATCATGGACTCGGTCTCCTTCCGCGGCCTGCGGCTGCGCACGGACGACCGCATGCTGCCCGAGTCGCAGCGCGGCTTCGCGCCCGTGGTGCGCGGCGTGGCCAATTCCAACGCCCGGGTGGTTATCCGCCAGAACGGCATCAAGCTGCAAGAGACCACGGTGGCACCGGGCGCCTTCGTGATCAATGACCTGTACCCCACCGGCTATGGCGGCGACCTGCAGGTGGACATCGAGGAGGCTGACGGCTCCGTGCGTTCCTTCTCGGTGCCCTATGCGGCCGTTCCTCGTTCGCTGCGCGAGGGCCAGCACCGCTACAGCCTCACAGCGGGCGCGGTGCGCGGCCTGCGTGAGAGCGCTCCGTTCTTCTCGCAGGCAGGCTGGCAGTACGGCTTCTCGAACATGCTCACGGCCTATGGCGGCGCCACGGTGGCCAAGGGCTATTTCTCGCCCACGGTGGGCGCCGTGTTCAATACACCATGGGGTGCCTTTGGCCTGGACCTCACACACGCCAACACCCGTATCCCCCATGACCGCAGCTACTCAGGACAAAGCCTGAGAGTCACCTACGCCAAGACCTTCCCGGAGTCCGGCACGGGCATCACCCTGGCGGCCTACCGCTATTCCACCAACGGGTTCTTCGGCATCAACGAGGCCATGCGGGCGCGCGACCTGACCCGGCCCGCTGCCAGCGGCGCACCGCCCCTGCTGTCGCGCCCGCGCACGCGCGCCGCAATGACACTGAGCCAGCGCCTGGGCGAGCAAGGCGGCAACCTGAGCATTTCCGCCTCCATGGACAACTACTGGAACCGCGCGGGCCGCCGCGTGGACTACACGCTCAACTACAGCAGCTCGTGGCTGGGCGTTCCCTACAACCTGTCGGCCTCGCGCCAGCGCGATGCCTGGGGCCGCCCCAGCACGCAGCTGTACGCAGGGGTGACAATTCCGCTGGGGGCGGGAAAGCCCAGAGTCATGAGCCGTTTCACACATGACTCGAGCGGCGGCAACCAGTTGCAGGCCAGCACCTACGGGCAGGTCGGCAGCGATCTCTCCTATGGCCTGAATGCCGAATACGGCAGCAGCGGCAACCAGGGATCGCGCCTCAATGCAGGCGCCAATGCCCTCTACCGCCGCCCGTACACGCTGTTCAGCGGCAGCGTGAGCGCGGGCCGGGCCGGCCAGCAACTGTCACTGGGCGCGCGCGGCGCCTTGGTCGCCCACCCCGGAGGGGTCACGCTGTCGCAGCCCCTGGGCGAGACCTTCGCCATCGTGCAGGCCCCGCATGCCGAGGGCGCGCGCCTCACCAATGCGCCCGGTGTACGCATCGATGCACGGGGCTATGCCGTGGTGCCCTACATGACACCCTATGCCATGAACGAGGTGTCGCTGGACCCCAAGGGCATGTCCATGGATGTGAAACTGCAGGAAACCAACCGGCGCGTCGCACCGGTGGCCGGTGCCGCCGCCATGGTGGTGTTCAGGACGGCCTACAGTCGCTCGGCCGTGCTGCGCCTGACACAGGCGGACACGTCGCCCGTGCCTTTCGGCGCCGTCGTCTCGGACGAGAGCGGCAAGGACCTGGGCATGGTCGGCCAGGCCGGCAAGCTCATGCTGCGCGGCCTGTCGGACCAGGGGCAGCTGCACGCCCAGTGGAAGGCCGGAGATGGCACGGCCCATTGCAGCATGGCCTATTCGCTGCCGGCGCGGGAGCGCTCCACCGGCTCCCGTGTGCCAGCCAGCATGGACCTGCACTGCGTGCCGTCCCATCTTGCCGCAGCGCCGTCCCATCAGGCCGCGCTGACACACAGAGCCGAGACCTCGCGCCCCATCGCCATCCGCCAGTCCAGCCTGCCCTTCCAGGCCGAGAAGCATCTTGGCGATTTGCGGCTGAGCCTGCGCATCAGTGTCTTGCGCACCACGGCCGATGCGAAGCAGTACACGGGCCAGGCGCAGCCGCCCTTGGTGCCGGACGGCCAGGCAGACAACAGCCCTGGCCTGCGGATCGATCGCAGCCTGGTGGGTGAATTGCGGGACTCGCCGACGCAAGCCCAGGCCTCGGTCGGCGTCTGAACCGACGCGGTACATGGCTGTGCCCACCCCCTTTCCTGCACGCGGTCCGCCGGTCACCTGCCCTGCGATATTGAAATCCAAGAACCGCCTTTTCATTCAGCAACGGAGCATTTTCATGACCATTACCCGTGCCATCGCATTGTCCTCAGTACTCTTCATTTTTTCCATAGGTCAGGCACACGCGCAAGCTTTTTGCTCTAACGATGGAGTCGGCAATTCCATCAACGATGGCAAAAATCACTATGTCCTCCTGCCCAGTAGAACGCTGGAGGTCCCACTGCCGTTTGATATTGAATCTCGTGCAATCGGCAGTGTAGTGGGCCGCGTCGCCTTTCTCCCTTATATCATCAACAAGAAATATACTGGAATGAAAGGGGGTGCAATGTTCTGTGCAAAATACCAAACCTCTGGCTGGTATGGCGTGGGCACCTTTCACCAGAAGCACCGGGCTTATGAGAGCTCCATTCCCGGCATAGGACTGCGCATAGATTTCAGAAAAATGCCTGTTCCGACCGACCCAAGCAATGCAATACAGAGCTACTTTCCCATCCAGGAACTGTCCGATGCTCCCATCTATATCTATCTGGTGAAGATTGGCCCGATCAAACAGGCAGGGCCCCTCAAAGGGGTTTTCCTTCAATACAAGGTCGACGACGTGGTCATCGCCCAATACCAGTTTGACCGTGAGGCCGCCGCTCCGACCGGTCCGTTCTGCACCGCGAGCCTCAGCGCAGAGAACCCGGCCACGGCCGCCGTCGCCCATTCTTCCGGTCGCCCCGCTGCTGAGGGCAGGCTGCCGAAAATGATCGCCAAAGCTCCATCCTGCCTTGCGGATGAACTGCCAGGCATCAAGCCGGTCATGGGAAGTTCCAGTGTCGCCCAGCTTTCGTTCAACCGCCACTGATCCCAAGCCTGCCTTTGCGAGGGCCTTGGAGCAGGCGCTGCACTCCTCAGAGATGCCATGCGCCTGCACATGCCAGGGCTAACGGCACACGGCACAAGACGCCACGTTGTTCTTTCGAAGTGGCGCCTTGATTCCAGATGGAGAACCAGAATGAATATATACAAGCTTTTCGCATTTTCCATGGGAATCATTTTTTCCACCATTTCCGCATCCCATGCAGCAATCTGCATGCCGGCTGACTCCAATCCGACCACTGATGGAAAGAACCATTACATTGCATCTTACCCCGTGAATCAGGTCCTGAGTTTACCCATCAACATAAACTCCGAACCAAACGGCAAAGTGTTTGCAACAATTCCGATTAAACCAGTAGTCAACAACAAGACTCATTCATCAATAATTGCGCAAGTGGTTTGCTCCGGCGCTAGCAGACCTTCATTTTCAGGAATTGGAGCACCTGATGTCAGAATCTACCCCAGCAATGTCTCCGGAATAGGATTGCGAATATCGATGAAGGGGATTGGAACAATTCCCAACGAACTGCCCATACTAACAAATTCGTATCCCATTCCCGAGGGAGAAAATTTCATCATTACAATAGAATTCATAAAAACAGGACCCATCAGTACTATTTTTGGAGATATCCAACTGGCAGGACCATACATGGAAATGAAAATTGCCGGAGCACTCGCCGCGCAATACGTTTTCTCCGGTGTCACCCTGGTCCCCACCAATCCCACCTGCACGCTGGTGTCGGACAGCATCAGCGTACCGCTGGGCACGCATCCCGACACACGCTTCACGGGTTTGGGTGCGACCACGGACAAGGTGCCCTTCTCCATCGAGCTGAGCTGCTCCGGCGGCGACCCGAACACCCAGATCAAGCCTTTCGTGACGCTGTCGGGCACGACGGACACGCAAGTCCCCTCAGTGCTGGCGCTGACCGGCTCGCAGGTCAGCGGCGTTGGCGTGGAGGTGCTGAGAAATGGCGCGATCCAGGGCTTTGGCGCAGCCAACGGCTGGCAGGCGGGCACGATTTCGCAGGGCACGGCAAATTTCCAGATCGACCTGGAGGCGCGCTACCGGCAAATCAGGAATACCGTGAGCGGCGGTGGCAGTGCAAATGCCTTGGCGACCTTCACCATCGACTACCAGTAGGCCGGTCGCAGCACGGCCGTAACACGGCGGTATCGGCTTGGGCCACGAGACAAAAGGGTTAACCCCAGTCCAAAAACGTCGCAACCTCTGCGACATTTCAACCAAGCAAGGTTGCACCATGTCTTCTTCATGGTGCATCTCCATTCGCATTTCCCACCTCTTCCATTCCTCACTGGCACACCATGTCCACCACCGTAGGCATCAAGGTTGATGACGCTCTGCGCGAGCGCATCCGCATCGCCGCCCAGCAGATAGGGCGCACACCGCACTGGCTGATCAAGCAGGCGGTTGTCCAGTACGTCGATGCCCTGGAGCGCGGCGCGACCACCATCCGGCTGTCCAGCGCGGGCGACAGCCAGGGCGATGTGGCGCTGGAAGAAGCGCAACCCAACGCCAGCCAAGAGGTGCAACCCTTTCTGGAATTCGCCCAATCCATCCTGCCGCAGACGCCGCTGCGCGCCGCGATCACGGCCGCCTGGCACCGGCCCGAGCCCGAGTGCCTGCCCGTGCTGCTGCCGCTGGCACGCGCCCAGGATGCCCAGCAGGCCGACAGGGTGCGCGAGCTGGCGACCCGGCTGGTACAGGGCCTGCGCGATGCGCCGGCCGGCAGCGGCGTGGCGGCGCTGGTGCAGGAGTTTTCCCTGTCCAGCCAGGAAGGCGTGGCGCTGATGTGCCTGGCCGAGGCGCTGCTGCGCATTCCCGACCGTGCCACGCGCGATGCGCTGATCCGCGACAAGATCAGCAAGGGCGACTGGCGCGCCCATGTGGGCCGCTCGCCCTCGCTGTTCGTGAACGCGGCGGCCTGGGGCCTGGTGCTGACGGGCAAGCTCACATCCACCAGCAGCGAGAAGAACCTGTCTTCGGCGCTGACGCGCGTGATCGGCAAGGGCGGCGAGCCCCTGATCCGCCAGGGCGTGCACCGCGCCATGAAGCTGATGGGCGAGCAGTTCGTGACGGGCCAGGACATCGCCGAGGCGCTGGCCAACAGCCGCGCCTATGAAAAGCAGGGCTTTCGCTACAGCTACGACATGCTGGGCGAGGCGGCCGCCACCGAGGCGGATGCGCAGCGCTACCTGCAGGCCTACGAGCAGGCCATCCACGCGATCGGCGCGGCGTCCAACGGGCGCGGCATCTTCGAGGGGCCGGGCATCTCCATCAAGCTGTCGGCCCTGCACCCGCGCTACAGCCGCGCGCAGTACGAGCGTGTGATGGCCGAGCTGCTGCCGCGCGTGCTGCGGCTGGCCGAGATGGCCAAGCAGTACGACATCGGCAT
This sequence comes from Delftia tsuruhatensis NBRC 16741, assembly GCF_001571325.1. Taxonomy (GTDB): domain Bacteria; phylum Pseudomonadota; class Gammaproteobacteria; order Burkholderiales; family Burkholderiaceae_C; genus Comamonas; species Comamonas tsuruhatensis. Next base: position 25,215 of record NZ_BCTO01000042.1, on the reverse strand, counting down.
GAACATCGACGCCGAAGAGGCCGACCGGCTGGAGCTGTCGCTGGACCTGCTGGAGTCGCTGTGCGCGGCGCCCTCGCTCAAGGGCTGGAACGGCATAGGCTTCGTGGTGCAGGCCTATCAAAAGCGCTGCCCGCAGGTGCTGGACCACCTGGTGGACCTGGCCCGCCGCAGCCGCCGCCGCCTGATGGTGCGGCTGGTCAAGGGCGCCTATTGGGACAGCGAGATCAAGCGCGCCCAGGAAGGCGGCCAGGCCGGTTACCCCGTCTATACGCGCAAGGTCTATACGGACGTGAGCTACCTGGCCTGCGCGCGCAAGCTGCTGGATGCGCCCGACGCCGTCTACCCCCAGTTCGCCACGCACAACGCGCAGACGCTGGCCAGCATCTACCACATGGCCCAGGCTGTGGGCGGCAGCTACTACAGCGGCCAGTACGAGTTCCAGTGCCTGCACGGCATGGGCGAGCCGCTGTACGCACAGGTGACGGGCCCGGCCTCCGAAGGCAAGCTGGCCCGCCCCTGCCGCATCTATGCGCCCGTGGGCAGCCATGAGACGCTGCTGGCCTATCTGGTGCGCCGCCTGCTGGAAAACGGTGCCAACACCTCGTTCGTGAACCGCATCGGCGACGCCTCCGTGCCGGTCTCCGAGCTGGTGGCCGACCCGGTGGACGAGGTGATGAAGATCGCCCGCGTTGAAGGCCGGCTGGGTGCGCCGCACCCGCGCATTGCACTGCCGGCCGACCTGTTTGCACGGCAGGGCGAGAAAGACGCGCAGGCCCGCGCCAATTCCCAGGGCCTGAATCTGGCGCACGAGCAGCAGCTGGCCTCATTGGCCGCCGCACTGCTGCACAGCACGCGCCAGACCTATCTGGCCGCGCCCGCAGAGGCCGACCTGCCTGCCGACCCGGCGCGTGCCGAGGGCTGGCAGGCCATGCGCAATCCGGCCGAGCTGTCCGACATCGTGGGCTGGGTGCGCGAGGCCACCGCTGCCGAGGCCGAGGCCTGCGCCACCCGCGCCGCCCAGGCCGCGCCGATCTGGGCCGGCACGCCTGCTGCCGCCCGCGCCGATGCGCTGGCCCGCGCCGCCGATCTGCTGGAGCAGCGCAGCCAGCCGCTGATGGGCCTGATCATGCGAGAGGCCGGCAAGACCCTGCCCAACGCGGTGGCCGAGATCCGCGAGGCGGTGGACTTCCTGCGCTACTACGGCGCCCAGGTGGCTGCGCATTTCGACAACGCCACGCAGCGCCCGCTGGGCGTGGTGCTGGCCATCAGCCCCTGGAATTTTCCGCTGGCCATCTTCTGCGGACAGGTGGCCGCAGCCCTGGCTGCCGGCAATACCGTGCTGGCCAAGCCCGCCGAGCAGACCCCGCTGACGGCCGCCGCCATGGTGGCCCTGCTGCACGAGGCCGGCGTGCCGCGCGATGCGCTGCAGCTGGTGCCCGGTGCGGGCGAGACCGTGGGCGCCGCCCTGGTGGCGCATCCGCTGGTGGCCGGCGTGATGTTCACGGGCTCCACCGAGGTGTCACGCCTGATTGCGCGCCAGCTGTCGCGCCGCCTGTCGCCCGCAGGCCGCCCCATTGCGCTGGTTGCCGAGACCGGCGGCCAGAACGCCATGGTGGTGGACTCCTCGGCCCTGGCCGAGCAGGTGGTGGCCGATGTGCTGGCCTCGGCCTTCGATTCGGCCGGCCAGCGCTGCTCTGCCCTGCGTCTGCTGTGCCTGCAGGAAGAGGTGGCCGACCGCACGCTGACCATGCTGCGCGATGCGCTGCAGGAGTGGACGCTGGGCAACCCCGACCGCCTGAGCACCGATGTGGGCCCCGTGATCGACGACGCGGCACGCCGCCAGATCGAGGAGCACATAGAGCAGATGGCCGCAGCGGGCCAGAAGGTCACCCGCGTGGAGCGCAAGGACGGCGTGCTCAACGGCCACTATGTGGCACCCGCCCTCATCGAGATCGACAGCACGGAGCGCCTGCAGCGCGAGGTCTTCGGCCCCGTGCTGCACGTGATCCGCTTCAGGCGTGAGCAGCTGGACGCGCTGGTCGATGGCATCAACGCCACCGGCTACGGCCTGACCTTCGGCGTGCATAGCCGCATCGACGAGACCATTGCCCACCTCACCCAGCGCGTGCATGCGGGCAACATCTATGTGAACCGCAATGTGATCGGCGCCATGGTGGGCGTGCAGCCCTTTGGCGGCATGGGCCTGTCGGGCACGGGCCCCAAGGCCGGCGGCCCGCTGTATCTGCACCGCTTGGTGCAGGGGCCTGCCAGCGCGGCGCTGTCGGTCTTCGCACGGGCGGAGTCGCCCGTCCAGGCGCCGCTGCAGCTGCTGGGCCTGCTGCGCGAGACACTGTCCAAGGCGCCGCCGGATGCCATGTCCGCCGACGAGCAGGTGCAGGCCCTGGCCGCCTGCGATGCGGCAGCCTCCGCATCGCGCCTGGACGCGGCCATGCCGCTGCCCGGCCCCACGGGCGAATCCAACCGCTACCGCCTGCTGCCGCGCGGCCCCGTCTGGGCACTGCCGCGTACGCCGCTGGGCCTGGTGGCCCAGGTGGCAGCAGCCCTGGCCAGCGGCAACGCCTGCCATGCGGTGCTGCCCGACAACGGAACAGGCGCCGACAGCGGCTGCGCCGCCACCTGGCAGGCGCTGCGCGCCGCTGCGGGCGATGCCGGTGTGCCATGGCTGCACAGCGCCAGCGCCGACTCCCTGGGCGATTCGGCAGCGCCCATGGCGGCCTTGCTGTTCGAGGGCGATGGCGACGCCCTGCTGCAGGTCTGCGCCCAGGTCGCCGCGCGCGACGGCGCCCTGGTGCGCGTGGAAAGCCGCAACAGCGACGAGCTGCACGCGGGCCGCGGCTATGACCTGGCCGCGCTGTTCCACGAGCAATCCATCAGCACCAATACCGCTGCCGCAGGCGGAAACGCTCAACTGATGACCATGGCTTGAACCGCCGGGGCCGGCACAACCGGCCCCTGGCAAGCGCCCCGCACCACCCGAAAAAACACGACCAACGCAGGACACTTCAATGCAATTCAACTGGAACGACCCGACGGCGATCATGTTCGCCATCTACCTGGTCGCCATGCTCGGCATCGGCGCCATCGGCTACTTCAGCACCAAGAATCTTTCCGACTACATCCTGGGCGGCCGCAGCCTGGGCAGCTTCGTGACGGCGCTGTCGGCCGGTGCCTCGGACATGAGCGGCTGGCTGCTGATGGGCCTGCCCGGCGCCATCTACCTGTCCGGCCTGTCGGAAGCCTGGATCGCCATCGGCCTGATCCTGGGCGCCTACCTGAACTGGCGCCTGGTGGCGGCGCGGCTGCGCCTGTACACCGAGCGCGCCGGCAATGCGCTGACGCTGCCCGACTACCTGGCCAACCGCTTCGAGGACCACTCCAGCGTGCTGCGCATCGTGACGGCCGTGGTGATCCTGGTGTTCTTCACGCTGTACTGCGCCTCGGGCGTGGTGGCGGGAGCGCGCCTGTTCGAGAACATGTTCGGCATGCCCTACAGCACGGCCCTGTGGGTGGGCGCGCTGTGCACCATCGCCTATGTGTTCATCGGCGGCTTCCTGGCCGTGAGCTGGACGGACACCATCCAGGCATCGTTGATGATCACGGCCCTGATCCTGGCGCCCGTGATCGCCTGGCTGGCCGTGCAGGGCCATCTGCAGCCGGGCCAGGACCTGCACGCCATCGTGGCGGCAGAGAAGTTCGACCTGTTCCGTGGCGCCAGCTTCGTGGGCGTGGTCTCGCTGCTGGCCTGGGGCCTGGGCTACTTCGGCCAGCCGCACATCCTGGTGCGCTTCATGGCGGCATCGTCGGTGCAGACCATTCCCTCGGCCCGCCGCATCAGCATGACCTGGATGATCCTGTGCCTGGCCGGCGCCGTGGCCGTGGGCTTCATCGGCATCCCCTACTTCGCGGCCAACCCCGGTGGCGCCGCCGCCGTGAACGCCAATGCCGAGACGGTGTTCATGGAGATCACCAAGCAGCTGTTCAACCCCTGGATCTCGGGCGCGCTGCTGGCAGCCATCCTGGCGGCCGTGATGAGCACGCTGTCGTGCCAGCTGCTGGTGTGCTCCAGCGCGCTGACCGAAGACATCTACCGCACCTTCCTGCGCAAGAACGCCAGCCAGATCGAACTGGTCTGGATCGGCCGCGCCATGGTGCTGCTGGTGGCCTTGATCGCCATCGCCATCGCCAGCAATCCCGACTCCAAGGTGCTGGGCATGGTCAGCTACGCCTGGGCCGGCTTCGGCGCCGCCTTCGGCCCGGTGATCATCCTGTCGCTGTTCTGGAGCCGCATGACGCGCGGCGGCGCGCTGGCCGGCATCATCACCGGCGCCGTGACGGTGCTGGTGTGGAAGCAGTTCGGCTGGCTGGGCCTGTACGAGATCATCCCCGGCTTCATCCTGGCCTGGCTGGCCACGGTGGTCGTCAGCCGCATGGGCCCTGCGCCTTCGCAAAGCATCCTGAAGGCGCATGCGGCGGTGGAGAACGAGTTCGAGCGGATCGGGGCACGCTGAGCCGTGCGCACGAAGACGGCACCCCTGCCATGACGCAAAACGCCCGATGCCTGCGCCTCGGGCGTTTTTGCTTTGATGCACGCACTCGAAAGGCCATACAGCCGCTTTACGCCTTCGGCATGCCTGTATAAAATTTTATACAAGGATCTTCCATGGAGCAGGACAAAGACATCCGCTGGGTCGGATCCTCATACGACGATCTGCGGGACTTTCCCGCAGGCCCCAGGCGAGATGCGGGCTTTCAGTTGAGCAAGGTTCAGGCAGGCCAGGAACCGGAGGACTGGAAACCCTTCGACGACGTGGGCGCCGGGACACGGGAGATCCGCGTGAGGGACGCCAGCGGAGCGTTCCGGGTGATGTATGTGGCCAAGTTCGAGGAAGCGGTCTATGTATTGCACTGCTTCCAGAAGAAATCACAGGTGACAAGCCGGCACGACAAGGACATCGCATCGGCGCGCTACCGTGCCGTGGTCCACATGAGAAAGGCCAACAAATGAAGATCGATACAGAAATCCGCCATGTGACCAAGGCGAAGGCAAACCTCTTTCTGGAGCTGGGCTTTCCTGAAGACGAGGCATTGAAGCTGCAAGCTGCATCGCGCCAGCAGATCAACGACACCCATCTTCTCAAGGAGCAGCTGATGGCGGAGCTGGCGCAATGGATTGCACAGCATCACCTGAAGCAGTCAGACGCGGCGGAGATCCTGATGGTGTCCCGCCCGCGCATCTCGGATGTAGTGAACAGAAAGACTGCAAAGTTCACCATTGATGCCCTGGTTGAAATGTTGAGCCGCGTGGGAAAGCCGGTGCGTCTGTCCATTGGTTGATATGCCGGTCGCTGCCCACGACATCGCCAAATCAGATGCACCTCAACGCACATGACGAGCGCTTTGTACGTGGTCGCCACAAGGGGAGTGGTCACTACAATCCATGGGCTCTTTTTTTCATCGCCGGGCCGCCCCAGGATGAAAAACGGCTCCCTGCGGGGTAGCCACTGACCTTGCCCTGCAAGGGGAGCGTGGGGGCCATTTTTCAACACACAACAAGTGAGACTGCCGCTATGCAAATGATCCGCCGCACCCTTCTTTCGACCTGCGTGGCCGCCATGGCGGCTGCCTCGGCTGGCGCCGTACTGGCCCAGACCAAGGAGGTCAAGGTGGGCTACGCACTGGCCGTGAATTCGCACTACGGCGCGGCCGCCCAGGCCTGGTCCGATGCGGTGGAAAAGGGCACGAACGGCGCCTACAAGTTCAAGCAGTTCCCCGCCTCCGCCCTGGGCGGCGAGCGCGAGCTGATCGAGGGCCTGCAGCTGGGCACGGTGGAGGCGGCCATCGTCTCCACGGGCGCCATCAGCAACTTCGTGCCCGATGTGGGCGTGGTGGACATTCCCTTCCTGTTCCGCGACACGCAGCATGCGCGCGCCGTGCTGGACGGCACCTTCGGCCAGGAGCTGCTGGCCAAGTTCAGCAAGCGCGGCCTGGTCGCGCTGGCCTGGGGTGAGCAGGGCTTTCGCCACCTGTCCAACAACAAGCACGCCGTCAACGGCGTGGCCGATCTCAAGGGCCTGAAGATCCGCGTGACCGAGAACCCCGTGCACATCACGGCCTTCCGCACGCTGGGCGCATCGCCCACGCCCATGTCCTGGCCCGAGGTGATCGGTGCGCTGCAGCAGGGCACGATCGACGGCCAGGAGAACCCGATCTCGGTGCTGGCCTCGGCCAAGCTGTGGCAGGTGCAAAAGCACCTGACGCTGACCGCCCATGTGTACGCGCCCATGGCCCTGCTGGTGTCGCCCTCGTTCTGGGGCACGCTGAACGACAGCCAGAAGGCGGCCTTCACGCAGGGCGCCAAGTCGGGCGCCATCGCTTCGCGCGTGTTCGTGGACACGGTGGAGAAGAAGGGCGTGGAAGAAGCCAAGAGCCACGGCATGCAGGTGGTGGAGAAGGTGGACCAGGCCGCCTTCCGCACGGCGCTGGAGCCCGCCTACAAGGAATACGCAAAGAAGTTCGGCCAGAAGACGCTGGACACCATCGCCAACGCCAAGTAGTCCCCTGACGCATTGCGGGCTGCGGCCCGCAATGCAGGGCGCCCCGCTGCGGGCAACACCTGTGGCCCCGCACGGCGCCCGCGCCGATGATCTGACCTCCGACGGCAGCCCGGCCCTTGCCGCTATCGCGGCTCTTGCGGCTTTTTCGCCCCTGCCCTCCTGCCCTCGCCCACTCCTATGCTCAACCGAATCGAACGCGCCCTTGTGGCCTGCAACCGCTGGCTGCTGATCGTGCTGCTGCTGGCCATGGCCTGCATCGTGTTTGCCAATGTGGTGCTGCGCTACACCACGGGCGACTCCATTGTCTGGGCCGAGGAAGTGGCCCGGCACATGATGATCTGGGTCACCTTCCTGGGCGCGGGCCTGGTGCTGCGCTTCGGTGGCCATGTTGCCATCGACAACCTGCACCGCTCGGTGGGCACGCGCAAGGCGCAGTGGCTACGCCGCCTCGTGGTGCTGGGCGTGGGCCTGTTCTGCGCGGTGATGGCGGTGGCCTCGTCGCAGTACGTCTGGGCCACGCGCTTCCAGACCACGGCGGCCACGGACATTCCCATCTCCTTCGTCTACGCGGCCATGCCCGTGGGCTTCGTGCTGATGCTGGTGCATCTGCTGTTCATTGCGCGCGGCTATATCGCAGACGGCTCGTTCGCCGAATCCGACGAGATGGATGCCGACGCAGCCGCATCCATATGACCCCCCTGAGTCGCTGCGCGCCTTCCCCCAGGGGACGACACCCTCGCTGCGGGGCGGCGCGGCCGGCCCAGGCCCTTGCTTGGTGTCTCCTGCCTTGGAGCGTGTCAGTTCCATCGCTCTGCCATGAATAACTGATTCGAACGCACATCATGGGTATCACGCTTTTCATCGCCATCATCGTCCTGCTCACGCTGGGCTTTCCGGTGGCCTTCGCGCTGGCGATCTCCGCCGCGCTGGCCGTCTTCGTGGGGGGCCGCTATCCGCAGCTCATCGTGTTCAAGGAGATGTTCACGGGCATAGACAGCTTTCCGCTGATGGCCGTGCCCTTCTTCATCCTGGCGGCCGAGCTGATGTCGGGCGGGGCGCTCACGCATGTGCTGCTGCGCTTTGCCGCGCAGTTCGTGGGCCATCTGCGCGGCGGCCTGGGCTATGCCAATGTGCTGTCGCTGACGCTGTTCTCGGGCATTTCGGGCTCGGCCCTGGCCGATGCGGCCGGCCCCGGCTCGATGATGGTCAAGATGATGGACAAGGCCGGCTACGCGCGCTCCTACGCGGCGGCGCTGACGGCCAGCACGGCCATCGTGGGACCCATCATTCCGCCGTCGGTGAGCATGATCATCTACGCGCTGCAGGATGAGAACGTGTCGGTGGGCGGGCTGTTCATGGCCGGCTTCATCCCCGGCATCCTGATCGCGCTGGCCATGGCCGCCGTGAACTGGTGGGTGTGCAAGAAGCGCGACTACCGCTCCACCGAGCCGCGCCCCGACGGCCGCACGATGTGGATCAACAGCTTCAAGGCGATTCCCGCGCTGATGCTGATCGTGCTCATCGTGGTGGGCATCCGCTTCGGCATCTTCACGCCCACCGAGGCTTCGGTGGTGGCCGTGTTCTACGCCCTGGTCTGCGGCAAGTGGGTGTACCGCACGCTGCAGTGGTCGGCGCTGCCGGGCATTGCGGCGCGCTCGGCCATGCTGACGGCCTCGGTGCTGCTGGTGATGGCGACTTCGGCGGCCTTTGCCTGGGTGCTGACGGTGGAGGGCATTCCGCAGTACCTGTCCGAGCTGATCGTGAGCTGGCAGCTGTCGCCCACCCTGTTCCTGATCGCGGTGAACATCCTGCTGCTGGTGTTCGGCATCTTCATGGAGCCGCTGCCCGGCGTGATGATCCTGGTGCCCATCCTGGCGCCCATTGCGTTCAGCCTGGGCATCGATCCCACGCACTTCGCCATGGTGGTGATCGTGAACCTGACGCTGGGCATGATCACGCCGCCCGTGGGCGGGCTGCTGTTCGTGACCTCGGTGGCCACGCGCGTGTCCATCACCGATCTCACGCGCGAGATGCCGCTGTTCCTGCTGGCCCACTTCGTGGTGCTGTGCCTGCTGACCTTCATCCCCGCGCTGTCCACCTGGTTGCCGCATACACTGGGCTTCCAGTGACGACAAGGGCCTCCGAGTGAGGCCCTTTTTTTTGCCGCCTGGCCGCCCCAAGGCATAAAGCGCCCCCCTGGTGGGCAGCGGACCTTGCGCAGCAAGGGTAGCGTGGGGGCCTTTTTTCCGGGGTGCCCAGCGCCTCAGAAGAGCAGGCCGGCCATGCGCTGGGCCGTTTCCTTCAGGTGCGGCAGGCCCTCCAGCGCCTGCGCCAGCGGCATGCGCGCCTCCGGCGCATGCACGGCCAGCGTGGCGCGGCACTGGCCCTTGGCATCGCGCACGGGCACGGCCACGGCGATCATGCCGCGCATGAATTCCTCGCGGTCGCAGGAGTGGCCTTCGCGCACGATGCGCGCGCACTCCTGTGCCAGCGCCTCGGGCGTGGTCAGCGTGTTGGCCGTGCAGGCGGTGAGTTCCACGCTGTCCAGAATGGCGGCGCGCCGGGCCGCAGGCATATGGGCCAGGAACAGCTTGCCGCTGGCCGTGGCGTGGATGGGCACCATCGATCCGGCCTCCAGCTGGATGCGCAGCGGCCAGTGGGTCTCGACACGGTCCAGGTAGCGCACGCGCGTGCCGTCCAGCACGGTGAGGTTGCAGGTCTCGCCCAGACGGGCCACCAGTTGGGACAGCAGCTCATGGCGCAGGGCCTGGCGCGGGTCGGCTTGCAGGGCGCGCACGGCCAGGCTCAGCAGCTTGGGGCCTGGCGAGAAGCTGCGGTCACCCTCATGGCGCAGCAGCCATTGCCGCGCCTCCAGGTGGGAGCACAGGCGCGAGGCCGTGGCCTTGGGCAGGTTGAGCGCGGCTGCGATGTCCATGAGGCCCGGCGGGGCCTCGGCCTGGGTCACGAAATCGAGCACGGCCAGGGAGCGATCGGAGACCGAGTTCGCTTCGTCCTGCCGTGCAGGGGTGGGGTCCGGGGCAGCGCTGGCAAGGGATGGCGGCATGGGGCGGTGTCGTGTCGTGTGAAAGGCCGGAAACGCTTTCGATCATGCCTGATCGCCAGGAGGCGGCAAGGGTTTGCGCGGGGTTGCGGTCCACGGCGGCAACGAATAAGTTTCACCAAAAGGAACAAATAGTTCCTTAAAAAGAAACTCAAAAGGAGCCACTGCATGCCGGACCCCATCGACAGCTATGACTACGTGATCGTGGGAGCAGGCTCTGCCGGCTGCGTGCTGGCCGCGCGCCTGTCCGAGGACCCGGCCACGCGGGTGCTGCTGCTGGAGGCAGGCCCGCCGGACCGCTCGCCCTGGATCCACCTGCCCATCGGCTACGGCAAGACCATGTGGAGCCCCGTCTACAACTGGAAGTTCGAGACCGATCCGGACCCCAACATGAACGGCCGGCGCATTTACTGGCCGCGCGGCCGCACGCTGGGCGGCAGCAGCTCCATCAACGGCCTGATCTACGTGCGCGGCCAGCGCGAGGACTACGACCACTGGGCGGCGCTGGGCAATGCGGGCTGGTCGTATGAGGAGGTGCTGCCCTACTTTGTGAAGTCCGAAGGCAATGCGCGCGGCGCCTTCCCGGGCCATGGCGCGGACGGGCCGCTCAAGGTCTCGGACATCGGCGCCCGGCATCCGCTGATCGAGGCCTTCATCGCCGGTGCAGGCCAGGTCGGCGTGCCCCGCACCGAGGATTTCAACGGCCGCGACCAGGAGGGCGCGGGCTACTACCAGCTCACCACCCACAAGGGCCTGCGCTGCAGCACGGCCAAGGCCTATCTGGGCGAGGCTCGGCGCCGCCCCAATCTGCGCATAGAGACCGATGCCATGGCCACGCAGCTGGTGCTGCGCGGCCGGCGCGCCACCGGCATCCGCTACCGGCAAGGCGGGCAGGAGCGCCAGGCCCAGGCGCGGGCCGAGGTGATTCTGTCGGCAGGCGCCATCCAGTCGCCGCAGCTGCTGCAACTGTCGGGCATAGGCCCGGCCGCGCTGTCGCAGTCCCTGGGGATTCCCGTGGTGCACGATCTGCCGGGCGTGGGCGATAACCTGCAGGACCATCTTCAGATACGCCTGGGCTACGAATGCAGCCAGCCCATCACCACCAATGACCAGCTCAATTCCTGGGTGGGCAGGACCATGCTGGGGCTGGAGTGGCTGCTGTTCCGCTCGGGCGCGCTGGCCGTGGGCATCAACCAGGGCGGCTGCTTCATGCGTGCGCTCAGGGACGAGCAGGGCCGGCCCGTGGCCGCCACGCCCGACATCCAGTTCCACGTCTCCACGCTGTCGGCCGACATGGCAGGCGGCCAGGTCCATCCGTACTCGGGCTTCACCATGTCGGTCTGCCAGCTGCGGCCCGAGTCACGCGGGCAGTTGCGCATCCGCTCGCGCGATGCCTTCGAGCCGCCCTCCATCCAGCCCAACTACCTGGCCACCGACCTGGACCGCCGCACCAACGTGGCGGCCGTGCGCGCGGCACGCGCCATTGCCGACACACCGGCCATGCGCCCCTTCGTGAAGCGCGAGGTCAAGCCCGGCCCCGATGCGCACAGCGATGCGGAGCTGCTGGAGTTCTGCCGCAACCACGGCGCCACCATCTTCCACCCCAGCGGCACCTGCCGCATGGGCAGCGACGCCCTGGCCGTGGTCGATGCGCGCCTGCGCGTGCATGGCATGGCCGGGCTGCGCGTGGTCGATTGCTCGGTCATGCCCACCCTGGTCTCGGGCAACACCAATGCGCCCGTGGTGATGATGGCCGAGAAGGCCGCCGACATGGTTCGCGAAGACAGGCACGGAGAGACAGGGCAGCTCAAGGTCGCATGACTGCCCGTTCCTGCATCCCGGCAATGCGACAGACAACCAGGAGACAGCATGACGACGGCAACCGATCCCAAGGTCATCCGCAAGGTGGTGACCTCCGCGCTCATCGGCGCAACCATCGAGTGGTATGACTTCTTCCTGTACGGCGTGGTCGCCGGCATCGTGTTCAGCAAGCTGTACTTTCCCAGCGACGATCCGCTGATCTCCACCCTGCTGGCCTACACCACCTTTGCCGTGGGCTTCGTCACGCGGCCGCTGGGCGGGGTGATCTTCGGGCACTTCGGCGACCGCGTGGGGCGCAAGAGCATCCTGGTGGTCACGCTGATGATCATGGGCGTGTCCACCTTCCTGATCGGCCTGCTGCCCACGCATGCGCAGATCGGCGCGGCCGCGCCCATCCTGCTGCTGCTGCTGCGCGTGGCCCAGGGCATAGGCCTGGGCGGCGAATGGGGCGGTGCCGTGCTCATGGCCTACGAATACGCGCCCAAGGAAAAGCGGGGCTTCTATGCCTCCCTGCCCCAGGTGGGCCTGGCCATCGGCCTGTTCATGGCCTCGGGCGTGGTGGCCCTGCTGTCCTGGCTGTGTACGGAAGAGCAATTCATGGCCTGGGGCTGGCGCATCGCCTTCCTGATCTCGGGCCTCATGGTGGCCGTAGGCATGTACATCCGCCTGCATGTGAAGGAGACGCCCGAATTCGCGGCCGTCAAGGCACGCAATGCGGAAACGGCCATCCCTTTCATGGACATAATGCGGCGCTATCCGGGCAATGTGCTCAAGGGCATGGGCGCACGCTATATCGACGGCGTTTTCTTCAACGTCTTCGGCGTGTTCTCGATCAGCTACCTGACCTCTACCCTGCAGATCAGCCGCACCGACGCATTGATCGGCGTGATGGTCGCCGCCGTGGTGATGTGCTTCACGATTCCGCTGTTCGGCCGCCTGTCCGACCGCATGGGCCGCAGCCGCGTGTATCTGTGGGGATCGCTGATCACCGCGGTCTCGGCCTTCCCGGCCTTCTGGCTCATGGCCCACAGCGGCGGCAATGTGCTGCTGATATGGATCGCCATCGTCGTGCCCTTCGGCATTCTCTACGCGGCGGTCTACGGTCCCGAAGCCGCCCTCTTCTGCGACCTGTTCGACGCCAAGGTACGCTACACCGGCATTTCCTTCGTCTACCAGTTCTCGGGGATCTTTGCCTCGGGCATCACGCCCATCATTGCGACGGCGCTGGTCAAGACAGTCGGTGGCAGCCCGTGGCTGGTGTGCCTGTATGTGGTGTTTGCGGGAGCGGTATCGGCCTGGTGTGCCTGGGCGATTGGGAGGGATGGGGGCCGGCAAGAGAGCTTTGCCAGTATGAAGCCCTTGGTCAGATAGCCCATTTGTCTTGCGGTGCAGCTGCAAGGGTCCGAGATCAAAGCTGCCGATCGGGCAGCTTTTTCGCATTGAACGATAGACCGCATCCACGCCCACCTTGCCGCCATAGAGCCGTCTTGGTTTAGGATGGCGCCAGTCCGCAAAGGTAGCCATCAACGGCCAGGCCGCATGGCAAAAAGATTCCGGCAGATTCACCCTCCATATCGCAACCGCATGTCAGGCAGGCATGCACTATCAGGTATCACCTTGGCTGCATGATCTATAAAAATATACAAATACTGCGATTCATTGCCGCCTTTCTCGTGGTTCTGCACCATACGCTTCCGCCCAATGTGCATCCGGCCCACTACGCGAACATCCCGGCCTGGATCACCGAGATTTCCGTCTACGGCTTCGCCGGTGTCGATATTTTCTTCGTCATCAGCGGCTTCATCATGGCCGAGACCACGCGCTCCATGCAGCCCGGAGCCAGCACGGCATCCGGCTTTGTCTTCCGGCGCTTCCTGAGAATCTACAGCGGTTACTGGCCAGCCTTCCTGCTGGTGCTTTTTCTCAGCATCTGGCTTGGTATTTTCAACGGGCCAGAAATCAGCCGCTGGAAGTCATTTCTGCTGCTGCCTCAGGAGTTCTATCTGCTCAATGTCTCATGGACGCTGACCTATGAGCTGTATTTCTATCTGCTGATTGGCGCCATGCTCTGCTTCACACGAAAGCAGGCCGTTCCCGTGTTCCTTGCTTTGCTGCTGGCATTCGTGGTCATTGTTGCCGTGCAATTCAATCTGGGGGTTTATCGGTCGGCAACGCCCAGGGAAAACAATTTTCTCTTGAATGTTTTTCTGACATCTCCGCTGATCATTGAATTCATTGCTGGCTTTCTGCTGAGCGAGTGGATTCATAGAAAACCCGGGCAGTCCATTGCAGCATGGTCCCTATTCACCGCCGTGGCACTGTGCGCCAGCATATGGATGCAGAAATATGGCGGCCTCATGGGCGTGGGCATGGCGGCGTTTCTCTACTATCCCGAACGGGTGATGCTGTTTGGTAGCGCCTCCCTGGGCCTGGTGGCACTGGCCGCGTTGCTGCCCTCGTCCGGCAGCCTGTTGAGCCGCTTCTTCTGCAAGCTGGGTGATGCCTCCTATGCGCTGTACCTGCTGCACATTCCCTTGCTGGTCATTCTTTACGGCCTGCTCTTTCCCAAGATCCCCGGCCTGCTGTGGATAGGTGGCGGAAAGCTCTCGCTGCTTGTCTATCTGGTGTCGGTCGTGATCTGCTCCTTGCTCTACTTCAAATTCATCGAGAATCCGCTGCATAAAATCTCGAGAAGAGCGTCCGGTGTGTGGCTGCGCAGTGCTGAATCCTCCAGGACATGCACTGTTTGAGATATTCCGCCATCTGGCTTCATCAAGCCGTCATCTCACCAATCCGCCAAAGCCCACTGGATCTTCCAAGAGATATTCCGCAACTGGCGGCTTTCGTTGAAAATCCATTCCCGGTGAAATCCTTCACAGACTTCGCCGTTCACCAATAGAGAGGGACTCATGTTCAAAAAAATACTGGCTGCGGCCACCTTGCTGGGCTGCGGCCTGGCGCACGCGTTCATGCCCAGCAACGGCACCTGGGTGGTGACGTCGGAACTCAATGGCAAACCGGGCCGCGGGCTGGCCATCGATGCACAGAACGGCACGCTGGTCATGCAGATGTATGCCTACGAACCCAGCGGCCAGCCCACCTTCTACATGACCTCGGGCGCGCTGACCAACAACCGCTTTGCCGCTCCGCTGATCCGCTACAAGGGCGGCCGCTTTCTGGGCAGCGGCCCGATGTCAGGCTCCGAAGACCGGAACATGGGCCAGGTCAGCATGCGCTTCACCAGCGGCGTGTCGGGTTTCATCACGCTGCCCGGCGAACAGGAAGTGGCGATTTCGCGTTTCAACTTCGGTTACCCCGCCGTGGCATCCAGCCTGAGGGGACTCTGGGCGCTGACTTCGTTCGGCAGCGAAGGCGTTGCTTCCGAAGTGGTGAATATGCAGCTGCAAACGCCTGCCACCGCGAATGGCAATGGCCTGATGGAAACGGCGGACAGGCTATTTGGTTGCGAACACCAGATCCGGGGCAATCTGGCGGGCGGCGTCCTGTGCGTCAAGGTCAACAACTACGGCCAATTGCTGCGCTCCTACTACTTCGTCTACAGCGTGAACGAGGGTGAAGGCAGCTCCCGCACCAATGGCACCCGCCCCGAACAGGTGCTGGTGGTCAAACGCCTGCTTGACCCGAAGGGCGTGGGTACAGGCATCGTCTACGCGGCCGACGCACCCCTGGACCCAGTGCCCACCGTGCTGCACGACATCATCGAGAACCTGTCCTTCAACGCCGCACCTCTGCCAGCCGAGCAGGAGTGACGCCCCCGCTGCCGGCCACCCCTCAGGGCAGCGCCGGCAGTTGCTCCGCATGCCGCAGGTCCACATGCGCCTGCAGGAAGTCGAGCACGGCGCGCGTGCGCGGGGGCAGGCGGTCGGGCTTGCCCAGGTAGACGGCGTGGATGGGCTCCAGGTCGCCCGTGTTGAATTCCTCCAGCACGGGCACCAGCCGGCCGGCGAGCACGTCGGCCCAGGCGTGGTACAGCGACAGGCGGGCCAGGCCCGTGCCGTGCAGCGCCAGCTCGCGCATCACATCGCCGTCGTTGACGCGCACCACCTCCCCGATATCGACGGCCACGCGCTGGCCGTCCACCAGAAACGGCCAGTGCGGTATGGCGCGCTGGTAGCTCCAGCCCAGGCGCACATGGTGGCCCAGCTCGTCTGGATGCAGGGGCCGACCCATGCGGGCCAGGTACTGCGGAGAGGCCAGGATGACCTGCCGCGTGTGGCCCAGCAGCCGCGCCACCATGTCCGAGGGCGGAAGCTGGCCCCAGCGCACGGCGATGTCGGTGCCGGCCTCGACCAGGTCCACGATCTGGTCCGTGAAGCTCAGTTCCAGGCTCAGCCCGGGATGGCGCTGAAGCAATTGCGGCACCAGGGGCACGAGCAGCATTTTTCCGGTCGATGAGCTGGTGTTGATGCGCACCAGGCCGCGCGGCTCGCTGCGCACGGCCACGCAGGCCTCCAGTTCCTCCAGGTCGGCCAGCACGCGCTTGCCGCGCTCGAACAGCTGGCAGCCTTCGGGCGTGAGATGCAGGCGGCGCGTGCTGCGCTGCAGCAGCTGCACGCCCAGCCGTGCCTCCAGCCGCGACATGCTCTTGCTGACGGCCGAGGGCGAGATGCCCAGGTGGCGTGCCGCGGCCGAGAGGCTGCCGCGCTCGGCGACCAGGATCAGCATTTCCAGCTCGGCAAAGCGGTTGGCATCGGCGCTGCCCGTGTCGGCGGCGGCGAGAGGAACAAGTGCGGGCATGGTGTCTCCGAGAAAAGGATCATCTATTCCACACAGGAACAGATCCGTTTCCATTATTCCATCTACACAAAGGTATGTTGCAGTGCGACATTACTGGACATCACACCAAGGATCACAAGGAATCCGTCCATGCCTCTTTCCCTACTCGCCCTGGCGGCCGGTGCCTTTGGCATCGGCACCACGGAATTCATCATCATGGGCCTGCTGACACAGGTCAGCCAGGATCTGCACATCAGCATTCCCACGGCGGGCTCGCTGATTTCGGGCTACGCCATCGGCGTGGCCGTGGGCGCGCCCGTGCTCACGCTGCTGACGCGCCAATGGCCGCGCAAGCGCCTGCTGCTGGCGCTGATGCTGATCTTCATCGCCGGCAACCTGGCCGCCGCGTTCGCGCCCAGCTATGAATGGCTGATGTCGGCGCGCGTGCTGACCTCGCTGACCCACGGCACCTTCTTCGGCGTGGGCGCCGTGGTGGCCACGGGCCTGGTGCCGGTGGACAAGAAGGCGTCGGCGATTGCGCTGATGTTCTCGGGCCTGACCCTGGCTACCCTGCTGGGCGTGCCTGCCGGTGCCTGGATCGGCCAGATGTTCGGCTGGCGCAGCGCCTTCCTGGCCGTGGCCGCGATCGGCGTGCTGGCCTTTGCCATCCTGGCCGCCTTCGTGCCGCGCGACCAGGGCCGCCCCGAGGTCACGCCGCTGGCACAGGAGCTGGCCGTGCTGGCCAACGGCCAGGTCTGGCTGGGCCTGGGCATCACGGCCTTCGGCTTTGCGGGCGTGTTCGCGCTCTACACCTATGTGGAGCCGCTGCTGACCCAGGTGACCCGCATGGGCGACAGCCTGGTGGCGCTGACCCTGCTGCTGTTCGGCGCGGGCCTGGCCGCAGGCAATCTGCTGGGCGGCAAGCTGGCCGACCGGGGCGTGATGCGCGCCCTGGTGTGGAGCATTGCGGCGCTGATGGTGGTGCTGGCGGCAGGCCGCTGGGCCTTCGGGAACCAGGCCGTGGCCATGGCCTATGTGATCGTGCTGGGCGTCGTGGCCTTCGCCACGGTGGCCCCCATGCAGATGCGCGTGCTGGACCAGGCCGGCCCCCAGGGCGCCAACCTGGTCTCCAGCCTGAACATTGCGTCCTTCAACCTGGGCAATGCCCTGGGTGCCTGGGTCGGCGGCCTGGCCCTGGCCGGTGGCCTGGGCCTGGTCAACCTGGGCTGGGCCGCCGCCGCGCTGACGGCCGTGGGCCTGGTGCTGGTCTTCTGGAGCAGCCGCCTGCCCGCAGGCTCCGCACGCAGCGCAGGCGTGGCCTGCGCCTGAGGCTCAACGGGCCAGCACGGGCTTGAGCGCCTTGCCCGTGTGCGTGCCCGCAGCCACCAGATCCTCGGGCGTGCCGGCCGCGATGATGCGGCCGCCGTCCTTTCCGCCTTCGGGGCCGAGGTCGATGATCCAGTCGGCCTCGGCGATCACGTCCAGGTCATGCTCGATGACGACCACGCTGTGGCCCGCATCGACCAGGCGATGCAGCACGCGGATGAGCTTGTCCACATCGGCCATGTGCAGGCCCACCGTGGGTTCGTCCAGCACATAGAGCGTGTGCGGCGCCTTGTTGCCGCGCCGGGTCACGTCGTCGCGCACCTTGGTCAGCTCGGTGACGAGCTTGATGCGTTGGGCTTCGCCGCCCGACAGCGTGGGCGAGGGCTGGCCCAGCGTGAGATAGCCCAGGCCCACGTCCTTGAGCAGTTGCAGCGGGTGGGCGATGCTGGGCATGCTGGCGAAGAACTCGACGGCCTCGTCCACCTCCATCTGCAGCACGTCGCCAATGCTCTTGCCGCGCCAGGAGACGGCCAGGGTCTCGGGGTTGAAGCGCGCGCCGTGGCAGACCTCGCAGGGCACCTTCACGTCGGGCAGGAAGCTCATCTCGATGGTGCGCATGCCCTGGCCCTCGCAGGCCGGGCAGCGGCCTTCGCCGGTGTTGAACGAGAAGCGGCCGGCCGCGTAGCCGCGCGCCTTGGCCTCCAGCGTTTCGGCATAGAGCTTGCGGATGGTGTCCCAGAAGCCGATGTAGGTGGCCGGGCAGCTGCGCGGGGTCTTGCCGATGGGGGTCTGGTCCACTTCCAGCACGCGGTCAATGCCTTCGAAGCCCTGCAGGCCCTTGCAGCCCGACAGCGCAGGCGCCTTGCCCGCGTCCATGGCATCGCGCCCGGCCTTGGTGGCGCGCTGGCCCACCCAGGCGGCCACATTGGCCAGCATCACGTCGCGCGCCAGCGTGGACTTGCCCGAGCCGCTGACGCCGGTGACGGCCACCAGGCGCTTGAGCGGCACGCGCGCATCCACGTTCTGCAGGTTGTGCAAATGGGCGCCGCGCACGGTCAGCCAGCCCAGCGCGTCGGAGGCGGGTTCGGCGTCGACAACGACAGGCGCGGCCTTCTTTTTGGATTTGGATACCTTGACAGGCGCGGGTTCCGGCACCGGTTCGGCCACGGCGGCAAGCTCGGCGGCCGCCTGCGGCGGCTGGCCCTCGCCCACCCAGCGGCGCGGCTGGAACGGGTGGCGCATGGCATGCAGCAGGTAGCGGCCCGTGATGGAGTCCTCGGCCGCCATGATGTCGGCCGCCGTGCCCTGGGCCACGAGGCGGCCGCCACGTATGCCGGCGCTGGGGCCGATGTCGATGATGTGGTCGGCGCGGCGGATGGTGTCCTCGTCATGCTCGACCACGACCAGGGTGTTGCCCTTGTCGCCCAGCTTGTGCAGGGCGTTGAGCAGGATCTGGTTGTCGCGCGCATGCAGGCCGATGGTGGGTTCGTCCAGCACATAGCACACGCCCTGCAGGTTGCTGCCCAGTTGTGCGGCCAGGCGGATGCGCTGGGCCTCGCCGCCCGACAGCGTGGGCGCGCCACGGTCCAGCGTCAGGTAGCCCAGGCCCACTTCCTCGAGGAATTCGAGGCGGCTCTGGATCTCGGGGATGAGGTCGCGGGCAATATCGGCCTCGCGGCCCGACATCGCCAGCGCCTGCACCCATTTGCGCACGTCGTTGACCGACAGCTGGGCGATCTCGGCAATGCCCACGCCATGGAAGCGCACGGCGCGCGCCGTGGCGTTCAGGCGTGTGCCCTGGCAGGTGGGGCAGGTCACTTCGGCCAGGTCCTCGATTTCCTGGCCTTCGAACTTGACCTCGCGGCCCCGGTTGTCCTCGACCAGCAGGGTGTCGTCATAGACCTTGCGCTGGTCCTTGGTGAGCTTGACGCCCGTGCCCACGCAGTCGGGGCACCAGCCGTGCTTGCTGTTGTAGGAGAACAGGCGCGGGTCCAGCTCGGCATAGCTGGTGGCACAGACCGGGCAGGCGCGCTGGGTGGAGAACACCTGCAGGCTGCCGATGCCGGCCGTGCTCCGGCCGCCGGCCATGGCATCGGCCAGGTTGTCCAGGCCGGACAGCACATGCAGCACGCCCTTGCCTGTTTCCAGCGCCTGCGCCAGGTGGCCGCGCAGCTCGCGCTCGCTGGCCGCCGTGACGGTGATGCTGGCCACGGGCAGCTCGATGGTGTGTTCCTTGAAGCGGTCGATGCGCGGGAATCCCGTGGTGGGCAGGAATTCGCCGTCCACGCGCAGATGGGTGTAGCCGCGTGGCCGAGCCCAGTCGGCCAGCTCGGTGTAGACCCCCTTGCGGTTGACCACCAGCGGCGCCAGCAGGCCGATGGTCTGGCCCCGGAACTGCGTGAGCAGCTGGGCCGCGATGCTTTCCTCCGTCTGCGGCTGCACCGCGGCGCCGTCGTGGATGCAGTGCTGCGTGCCCAGCTTGACGTACAGCAGGCGCAGGAAGTGCCAGACCTCGGTGGTCGTGCCCACGGTGGACTTGCGCCCGCCACGCGACAGGCGCTGCTCGATGGCCACGGTGGGCGGAATGCCGTAGACGGCATCCACCTCGGGCCGGCCCGCAGGCTGGACGATGGAGCGCGCATAGGCGTTGAGCGATTCCAGGTAGCGTCGCTGGCCTTCGTTGAACAGGATGTCGAAGGCCAGCGTGGACTTGCCCGAGCCCGAGACGCCCGTCACCACGTTGAACTTGCCGCGCGGGATCTCCACCGACAGCTGCTTGAGGTTGTGCTCCTTGGCGTTGACGATCTCGATGGCATTCCTGGCGGCCGCCCCCGACATGGCATGCGCCTTGCGCTGGCTCTTGTAGAGCATGGGGGCGACCTCGCGCACGGCCTCGCCGCCCACGCCCATGGCCAGGTCGTACTCGCGCAGGGCCTGGGCCGTGTGCGAGCCAGGCACCTGGCGCACCTCCTCGGGCGTGCCCTGGGCCACGATGGCGCCGCCGCCGTCGCCGCCTTCGGGACCGAGGTCGATCAGCCAGTCGCTGGCACGGATCACGTCCAGGTTGTGCTCGATGACGATCAGCGAATGGCCGGCCTCCAGCAGCTTGCGCAGCGCGCGCATGAGCTTGGCGATGTCGTCGAAGTGCAGGCCCGTGGTGGGCTCGTCGAACAGGAACAATGTGCCCTTCTTGGCCAGCGCCTGCTTCGACTTGGCCTGGGCCTTGGCGGCCTCCGCCAGGAAGCCCGCGAGCTTGAGGCGCTGGGCCTCGCCGCCCGACAGCGTGGGCACGGGCTGGCCCAGCTTCACGTATTCAAGGCCCACATCAACGATGGGCTGCAGGGCGCGGATGACCTCGCGGTCCTGGGCGAACAGCAGGGCCGCCTCGGCCACGGTGAGCTCCAGCACATCGGCCACGTTGAGCTTGCGCGGCTGCAACTCGCCGGCCGCGTGGCGCTCGATCGTGACTTCCAGGATCTCGGGGCGGTAGCGCGTGCCGTTGCAGTCGGGGCAGCGCAGGTAGACGTCGGAGAGGAACTGCATCTCCACATGCTCGAAGCCCGAGCCGCCGCAGGTGGGGCAGCGGCCGTCGCCGCTGTTGAAGCTGAACTTGGCGGCCGTGTAGCCGCGCTGGCGCGACAGCGGCGCAATGGCGAACAACTCGCGGATGGAGTCCCAGGCGCCCACGTAGCTGGCCGGGTTGGAGCGCGCCGTCTTGCCGATGGGCGACTGGTCCACGAACATCACGTCGCTCAGGTGGTCGGCGCCCAGCAGGCGCTCGAAGGCGCCGGCCGCATCCGTGGGCTTGCCGAAGTGGCGCATCAGCGCGGGCACCAGCACGTCCTGGATCAGCGTGGATTTGCCCGAGCCGCTGACGCCGGTGATGGTGACCAGGCGCTGCAGCGGAAAGTCCACGTCGATGCTGCGCAGGTTGTGCTCGCGCGCGCCTTCGAGGATGAGGCGTGGCGTGGACTCGGTCACCATGCGCTTGAGGCCGAAGCCCACCTGCTTGCGGCCGCCCAGGTAGGCGCCGGTCAGCGTGTCGGCATGTCGCAGGTCGTCGGGCGTGCCGTCGAACACGATCTGGCCGCCGCGCGCGCCGGGGCCGGGGCCCATGTCGATCATGCGGTCGGCCGCGAACATCACGGCCGGGTCATGCTCGACCACGACCAGGGTGTTGCCTGCATCGCGCAGGCGCTGCATGGCCTCGGTGATGCGTTCCATGTCGCGCGGGTGCAGGCCGATGCTGGGCTCGTCGAGCACGAACAGGGTGTTCACCAGCGAGGTGCCCAGGGCCGTGGTCAGGTTGATGCGCTGCACCTCGCCGCCCGACAGCGTGCGGCTCTGGCGGTCCAGCGTGAGGTAGCCGATGCCCACGTCGCACAGGTACTGCACGCGCGCCATGATTTCGGCGTGCAGCATCTTGAGGGCCTGGGCCTCGCCGTCATGCAATGGGGCGTCGACTGCCGGCGCCAGCTGCTGGAAGAAATCACGCAGCCGCACCAGGGGCAGCTGCATCAGGTCGTGCAGGCACAGGCCCGGCAGCGCTTCCAGCTGCTCGCGGCTCCAGGCCACGCCCTTCGGTATGAAGCGGCGGTAGCGGCCTTCGTCGCCGGGCGGCAGCACGGCATCGGCGGCCTGCTTGCCGCCCAGGCGCCACAGCAGGCTTTCGGTCTTCAGGCGCGCGCCGCCGCAGGTGGGGCATTCGGTATAGCTGCGGTACTTGGACAGCAGCACCCGGATGTGCATCTTGTAGGCCTTGCTCTCCAGGTATTCGAAGAAGCGCTTGATGCCGTACCAGGTCTGGGTCCACTTGCCATTCCAGTTGGGCGAGCCGTCCAGCACCCAGCTTTTCTGCGCGTCGGTGAGCTTGGCCCAGGCCGTGTCGCGCGGAATGCCTTCGGCCTCGGCGTGGCGCATCAGGTCGTCCTGGATCTCCTTCCAGGCCGGTGTCTGCACGGGCTTGATGGCGCCCGTGCGCAGGGTGAGCTTGTCGTTGGGGATGACCAGCCCCCAGTCCACGCCGATCACGCGGCCAAAGCCCCGGCAGGCCTCGCAGGCGCCCACGGCGGAGTTGAAGGAGAACAGCGAGGGAATCGGCTCCTGGTAGCTCAGGCCGCTTTCGGGGCAGTGCAGGCCCAGCGAGAACTTCCACAGCTGGGGTTCGGTGGGCTGGGCACCTGCGGCTTCCACGGCGGATTCAGGCAGCACATAGACCGTCATGTGGCCGCTGCCGCGTTTGAGCGCGACCTCGATGGCCTCGTAGGCGCGGGCCCGCTCCACATTGCCCAGGCGGAAGCGGTCGGCCACCACGTCCAGCATCTTGACCTTGAGCGGCGCCGCCGCCTTGGCCTTCTTGCCCTTGGCGTCTGCGGCAGGCTCCACGGCGCCGGCCTTCTCGGCCTCGCGCTCGGCCTGGACCTTGGTGAAGCCGCTGGCCGACAGCCATTGCTCCACCTCGGCAGCCGTGGTGTTGGCGGGCAGCTCGACGGGGAAAGTGATGGCGATGCGCGGATCACCGGCCTGCCGGCAACGCTCGGCCAGCTCCTCCAGCACGCTGTCGGGCGTGTCGTGGCGCACGGGCACGGCGGTGTCGCGGTCGAACAGCTGGGCTGCGCGCGCGAACAGCAGCTTCAGGTGGTCGTTGAGCTCGGTCATCGTGCCCACGGTGGAGCGCGAGTTGCGGACGGGATTGGTCTGGTCGATGGCGATGGCCGGCGGCACACCTTCCACACGGTCCACGGCCGGCTTGTCCATGCGGTCCAGGAACTGCCGCGCATAGGCCGAGAAGGTCTCGACATAGCGGCGCTGGCCTTCGGCATACAGGGTATCGAACACCAGACTGGACTTGCCCGAGCCGCTGGGCCCCGTGACCACGGTCAGCTCGCCGGTACGGATGTCGAGATCCAGGTTCTGGAGATTGTGCTGGCGTGCGCCGCGAATTCGAATCAGACCGTGCGTCATGGATGTTGTGTGGTCAGTGGGAGCCAAACATTCTAGGCAGTCCATGCGTCAGGCATCGGACGCTTCTCAATACCTGTATTTTCATACAGGTTAAACACAAAACGCCTCCTCAACAAATCCGCGCGACCATAAAAAAACCCCGGAACCAGTCCGGGGCTCGTGCCTCTTTCAAGGCCTTACTTGGCCATCTGCACGGAGGCAGGCATGGCCTGCCCGTCCGGCACGCCCTTCACCTGGGTGATGGCCAGCAGCGACACGACAACAAAGGCCAGGCAACCGGCCGCGATGATCCTCATGGGTATTTCCTTGATCAGGCTGTGAAAAGACGGGCCCAGACAAAAAGGCCCCGCACCTTTCGGTACGAGGCCTGATGGCAGGCAGGTGCTGATTGGAACAGACCTGCTTTGCTCGCGGCTTACGCCGCGCGGCGATCAGAATGCGTGGCGCACGCCGACGGCGAAGGACGAGAAGTCCGCGCCCTTCACGCCGGTCATGTAGTTGGCGCCGGCCTTGTTGTCCACCTTGGTGTAGTAGCCGTAGACCTTGGTGCGCTTGCTCAGGTTGTAGTTGTAGCCCAGGGTCCACTGGTTGGCGCCGGAGTCGGCAATGTTGCTCCACTTGTTGGCGTGGCCCAGGTTCACGTGGAACTCGGAAGCGCCCAGGGTGTACATGCCCGACAGACGGAAGTTGTTGCGCGTGCCGCGGATTTCTTCGTCGTTGCGCTGGTAGTAGCCGCCCAGCACGAACTGGCCGAGAGTGTAGGCAGCGCGGAAGGCCAGCTGCTTGTCTTCGTCGAACTGGCTGTAGCCGGCGCCCAGGGCCAGGGGGCCCACGTTGTAGTTGGCGGCCAGGTCGTAGCCGTTCTTCTTCTTGGCCAGGGCGGTGGCCTTCTCGTGCATGGAGACCGAGCCTTCCACCGTCAGGCCGCCGAAGTTGGGCGTGGTGTAGGAGATCTTGTTGGCGGTGCCCAGGCCGCTGGCGAACCAGACGGGATCGAAGTACAGCGCGTCGGAGGACGAACCCGTGTCATGGTTGTGCATGCTCACGTAGTCGGCCGTGGCGAAGTACGAGCCGGGGAAGAAGTTGCCCAGGCGCAGCATACCGAAGTTGCCCGACAGGTTCACTTCGCTCTGGCGGCCGAAGGTCAGCGCGCCGGTGGAGGAGGAGCCCATGCCGGTGTCGGAAGCGAAGCCGCTTTCCAGCACGAAGCCGGCCTTCAGGCCGCCGCCCAGATCTTCGACACCGCGCATGCCCCAACGCGAGGAGTTGTTCTCCATCTTGCTGACGCTTTCGTCACCGATCTTCTGGCGCTCGATCGTGGTGTTGATACGGCCATAGATCGTGACGCTGCTTTGCGCCATCACGGTGGTGGAACCCAGCACGGCCAGCACGGCCAGGGCAACGCGGTTCATCTTGATCATCTCGGCATCTCCTTGGGATTGTTGAGTGGGTATTCTTGAAATCTCAGGGCCGACTCCGGCTCTAGATCAGTGCCATTTGCGGCTGCTGCGAATTCTAGGTGCGGGCATGTCAAAAAATGTACGGCCGCCTCTGAAAATGCGCGATCTGATGCTTTGCTGCCACAGGCATGACATGGAAAACCAGTAGAAGCGCCATACGAAAAAAGCCCATGGCAAACCGCCATGGGCTTTCGTCAATGCAGCGCCACAAAACACAGTCGGATACTGCGCACACCGCATGCAACCGGCGCGGCCCAACTCAGAGACGCCG
>NZ_BCTO01000041.1 GCF_001571325.1 Delftia tsuruhatensis NBRC 16741 | reverse complement strand
GGGCGCCGTGCATACGGGGGTAGGCGCGTCAGCGCCTCAGGGGGAGCCCTCAATCATTCGCGTAGATATCCACATCCTTGGTCTCGCGCAGGAACAGCGTGCCGATGATGGCCGTGGCGCCCGCGATGACGATGGGATACCAGAGGCCGCTGTACATGTTGCCGGTCTGGGCCACGATGGCGAACGACATGGTGGGCAGCAGGCCGCCGAACCAGCCATTGCCGATGTGGTACGGCAGGCTCATGGAGGTATAGCGGATGCGGGTGGGGAACAGCTCCACCAGCATGGCGGCGATGGGGCCGTAGACCATGGTCACGAGGATGACCAGGTAGGTCAGGATGGCGACCATCATCACCTTGTTCATCTTCGCGGGGTCGGCCTTGGTGGGATAGCCGTCCTCGGCCAGCACCTTGGCCACGGTCTTCTTGAACTCGGCGTCCTTGGCCTTGGCTTCCTCGGGGCTCAGGCCCTTGACGGAGAACGAGGGGATCTCGGTGCTGCCGATGCGGATGAAGGCCGTCTTGCCGGGCGCTGCGTCCTCGGAGTCATAGCTGACCGAGCCGGCGGCCAGCAGCTGCTTGGCCACGTCGCAGGAACTGGTGAACTTGGAAGTGCCCGTGGGATTGAACTGGAACGAGCATTCCTTGGGATCGGCAACGATCACCACCTTGCTCTTGGCCTGGGCCGCGGCCAGGTCGGGGTTGGCCGCCTCGGTCAGCGCCTTGAACACGGGAAAGTAGGTCACCACGGCCAGCACGCAGCCCAGCATGATGATGGGCTTGCGGCCTATCTTGTCGGACAGCGAACCGAAGATCACGAAGAACGGCG
This sequence comes from Delftia tsuruhatensis NBRC 16741, assembly GCF_001571325.1. Lineage (GTDB taxonomy): Bacteria > Pseudomonadota > Gammaproteobacteria > Burkholderiales > Burkholderiaceae_C > Comamonas > Comamonas tsuruhatensis. The sequence goes on along the minus strand of NZ_BCTO01000041.1, from coordinate 39,892 downwards.
TGCCGATGATCAGTGCCGCCGCGATCAGCAGGTTGGCCGTCACCGCATCGACCTTGAGCTGCTGGGTCAGGAAGAACAGCGCATAGAACTGGCCCGTGTACCAGACGACAGCCTGGCCGGCGGTCAGGCCGATCAGCGCCAGGATCACGATCTTGAGGTTGCGCCACTGGCCGAAGGACTCGGACAGCGGAGCCTTGGAGACCTTGCCCTCGGCCTTCATCTTCTGGAAGGCTGGCGACTCGGACAGCGTCATGCGGATCCACACCGAGATGCCCAGCAGCACGATGGACAGCAGGAAGGGGATGCGCCAGCCCCAGTCCGCGAAGGCCTGCTCGCCGATGGAGGTGCGCACGCCCAGGATCACCAGCAGCGACAGGAACAGGCCCAGCGTTGCCGTGGTCTGTATCCACGAGGTGTAGGCGCCGCGCTTGCCGTGCGGCGCGTGCTCGGCCACATAGGTGGCCGCACCGCCGTACTCGCCGCCCAGGGCCAGGCCCTGCAGCATGCGCAGGCCGATGAGGATCACCGGCGCCGCCACGCCGATGCTGGCGTAGGTGGGCAGGATGCCGACGATGAAGGTCGACAGGCCCATGATCAGGATGGTCACGAGGAAGGTGTACTTGCGCCCGATCATGTCGCCCAGCCGCCCGAACACCAGTGCGCCGAAGGGCCGTACGATGAAGCCGGCCGCGAAGGCCAGCAGCGCGAAGATGAAGGCCGATCCCGCATCGAGCCCGCTGAAGAATTGCTTGGCGATGATGGCCGCCAGCGATCCGTAGAGATAGAAGTCGTACCACTCGAATACCGTGCCTAGCGACGAGGCAAAGATCACCTTGCGTTCTTCCGGAGTCATGGGCCGCGGGGTCGCCTTGACCCCCGCGCCTTGCGATGCGTTGATAGCCATGTCTGTCTCCTTGATTTATTGAATATTTAGCGGGCTTGCCATAGGCCCGCCGATTCACTATCCGCCTGCCTGCTGACGCGAATCTGACTCACCTCTTACAGAAATTGACGGCGAACTGAACGATTTCTTACTAACTCAGCAGCAACCCTGATGCCGTCTTTTTCCATGTGAAAAGCACCGTAAAAACCCTGGCAAACCATGCTGCACTGCGTAAGCACTCGGTCAGAAGCGCTTTCCAGAATGCGCCGCAAGGCTGCAGATCCATGGGGCTGCCGCCGCGATTCCAACTTCAGGAGACAAACCATGACCGATCCGGTGGTAGACAAGATACAGCGCCATCCCAAATACCAGGAGCTGCGGTCCAGACGCAATCGCCTGGGCCTTTTTCTGACGCTGCTGATGCTGGTCGTTTATTACGGCTATATCGCGCTGATTGCCTTCGACAAATCCTTTCTGGCCCAGCCCATTGGCGCGGGCGTGACCTCGCTGGGCATTCCTATCGCCATGGGCGTGATCGTGTTCTCGGTGATCGTCACCGGCCTCTACGTGCGCCGTGCCAATGGCGAGTACGACAAGCTCACCCAGGACATCCTGAAGGACGCCACGAAATGAAGAATTCCGCACAACGCATGCTGCTGGCGCCCGCCGTGGCGCTGGCCCTGACGGGGCCCGTGCTGGCCGCCGGCGGAGATGTCGGCGTGGCCGCCAAGCAGGCCACCAACTGGACCGCCATCATTCTCTTCACGGCCTTCGTCGTGGCCACGCTGTGGATCACCAAATGGGCCGCGGGCCGCACCAAGTCGGCGGCCGATTTCTACACGGCCGGAGGCGGCATCACGGGCTTCCAGAACGGCTTGGCGATTGCGGGCGACTACATGTCGGCCGCCTCCTTCCTGGGCATCTCGGCCTCGGTCATGGCCAGCGGCTATGACGGCCTCATCTACTCCATCGGCTTCCTGGTGGGCTGGCCCATCCTGACCTTCCTGCTGGCCGAGCGCCTGCGCAACCTGGGCAAGTTCACCTTCGCCGACGTGGCCGGCTACCGCTTCTCCCAGACGCCGTTCCGCGCTTTCGCGGCCAGCGGCACGCTGGTGGTGGTGGCCTTCTACCTGATCGCGCAGATGGTGGGCGCGGGCCAGCTGATCAAGCTGCTGTTCGGCCTGGACTACTGGATCGCCGTGGTGCTGGTGGGCGGCCTGATGATGATCTACGTGCTGTTCGGCGGCATGACGGCCACGACCTGGGTGCAGATCATCAAGGCCTGCATGCTGCTGGCCGGCGTGACCTTCATGGGCTTCATGGTGCTGGCCAAGTACGGCTTCAGCCCCGAGGCGCTGTTCGCCGAAGGCGTGCGCGTGCGCTCCGAGATCGCTGCCAACAACGGCGCCGACCCCTCGGCCGCCGCCAAGGCGGGCCTGGCCATCATGGGCCCGGGCGGCTTCATCAAGGACCCGATCTCGGCCATCAGCTTCGGCATGGCGCTGATGTTCGGCACGCTGGGCCTGCCCCACATCCTGATGCGCTTCTTCACCGTGCCCGACGCCAAGGAAGCGCGCAAGAGCGTGTTCTGGGCCACGACCTGGATCGGCTACTTCTACGTGCTGATCTTCATCATCGGCTTCGGCGCCATCACCCTGGTGCTGACCAACCCCGAGATGGCCGACACGGTCAAGGGCGTGATCCACGGCGGCGCGGGCACGGCCAACATGGCGGCCGTGCTGGTGGCCAAGAGCGTGGGCGGCGACGTGTTCTACGGCTTCATCTCGGCCGTGGCCTTCGCCACCATCCTGGCCGTGGTCGCGGGCCTGACGCTGTCGGGCGCCTCGGCCGTATCGCATGACCTGTACGCCACCGTGATCAAGAAGGGCAAGGCCGACAGCGCCGCCGAGCTGCGCGTCTCGCGCATCACCACGCTGACGCTGGGCGCCATCGCCGTGCTGCTGGGCATCGTGTTCGAGAAGCAGAACATTGCCTTCATGGTGTCGCTGGCCTTCGCGGTCGCGGCCTCGGCCAACTTCCCCCCGCTGCTGCTGTCGGTGCTGTGGAAGGACTGCACGACCAAGGGCGCCGTGATCGGCGGCTTCATGGGCCTGGCGTCCTCGGTGGGCCTGACCATCGTCTCGCCCCCGGTCTGGGAAGCCACGCTGGGCAACCCTGCAGGCTCGGCATGGTTCCCCTATGCATCACCCGCGCTGTTCTCCATGACCATCGGCTTCGTGGGCGTGTGGCTGTTCTCGGTGCTCGACAAGAGTGCCCAGGCCACCAGGGAACGCGCCGTGTTCCCCGCGCAGCAGGTGCGTTCGGAAACGGGTCTGGGAGCTTCGGGCGCCTCCGGCCACTGAGCTGCCGAAGCGGCAACCACGCACAAGCCGGGCCATGCGCCCGGCTTTTTTCATCCCTCGCCACACCAGAGACACTCAGTTTGATCGGCTGGAGAAGCCTTTTGAGCGGATGGGCGATGTCCTGCGTTTTCCCCGCCCCTAGACTCGGGGGTCTGCCGAGCGCTTCGTGCAGCATGACTTCTCTCTTCAACGCACAGGATCCATCCGACATGCAACTCACCAGCCAAAGCTTCCAGGACGGCCAGGCCATCCCCGGCGAATTCGCGTTCGCCGTGCCCGATGCGGCATCCCACGTGGCGCTGTCGTCCAACCGCAATCCGCACCTTGCCTGGAGCGGCGCACCGGCGGGCACGCAGTCCTTCGTCGTGGTCTGCCACGATCCCGACGTGCCCAGCCGCGGCGACGATGTGAACCAGGAAGGCCGCGAAGTGCCGGCCAGCCTGCCGCGCGTGGACTTCTTCCACTGGCTGCTGCTGGACATTCCGGCCGCCACCACCGAGATCGCGGCAGGTGCCCAGTCCGACGGCGTCACGCCGCGCGGCAAGAGCGGCCCGGCCGCCCCCGGCGGCCTGCGCCACGGCGTCAACGACTACACGGGCTGGTTCGCGGGCGATGAGCAGATGAAGGGCGACTACTACGGCTACGACGGCCCCTGCCCCCCGTGGAACGACAGCATCGTCCACCACTACGTCTTCACCGTCTATGCGCTGGCCACGCCCACGCTGGCGGTCTCCGGCGAACTGACCGGCGCCAATGTGCGCGCGGCGCTGCAAGCCGGCCAGGTGCTGGGCAAGGCCAGCATCACCGGCCTGTACAGCCTGAACCCTGCGGTCTGCGCCGCTTGAACCTGAACGGCGACCCGGTGCCCGGCAGCCACTGGCTGCTGCCTTCTGCCGCCCCCGTGGTGCGGGCCGGCCTGTGCAGCCTGGCGCAGCCCAGCCTGCGCCAGGCCCGGCATACGCCGCGCTTCCTGTTCCATGAAGCCTGCCTGCTGCTGGTGGCGGCAGGCAGGCTGGACCTGCACGACGGCAGCCACCAGACCACGGTGGACACGCCCTCTTGCCTGCTGCTGGTGCAGGCGCATACCAGCGCCGATCTGATGAAGACACCGGGCAGCGGCGGACAGCCCTTTCGCTCCGTGCTGCTGGCACTGTCGCCCGAGCTGCTGGAGGCGTTCCACCGCACACGCGCCCAGCCCGCAGCGCTGCCGCTGGACGAGCAGGCCTTTCGGCAACTGCCGCTGGACGACGACCTGCAAGACGCTCTGCGGCAGGTGCTGGCCAGCGTACCGTCGCCGACTCTCAGCGACGAACGGCTGCGCTACCGGCTGATGGACCTGCTCGCCGCGCTCGCGGAGCGCGGCCACATCCTGCGCCGCGCGGGCCCGCCCGGCACGGCCTCGCGCCTGCGCACCCTCATTGCCCAGGCGCCCCAGCAGCACTGGACAGCGCACAGCGCCGGCAGCGCGCTGGCCATGAGCGAGGCCACGCTGCGCCGGCGCCTGGCCGGCGAGGGCGTCCGCTTCGAGGAACTGCTGGTGGACACGCGCATGCACCACGCCATGCTGCTGGTGCAGACCACCGGCTGGAGCCTGCAACACATCGCCCAGGCCTGTGGCTACCAGTCGCGTGCGCGCTTTTCGGAGCGCTTCCGTGCGCGCTTCGGCTATTCGCCGTCCGCCTTGCGCTGATGCAGCGGGGCCGGCGTCCCGCCGGCCAGCCTGCGCAGCTTGATGAAGGCCAGCGCTGCCATCACGGCGTCGTTGAGCGCGTCGTGGGCCTCGCGCCGGGGCAGGCCCAGATCGGCCATCAGCGTGGCAAAGCGCAGGTCGATCTCGGGCGCCTGCTGCTGCCAGGGCAGCAGCTGCCGGAAGCGGTGGTCGTAGTACAGGGCCGAGACCTCGATGCGCTCGTTGGGCAGGCCCGTGCCCAGCCAGGGGCGCAGCACGCGCTCGATCATGGCCACGTCGAATTCCAGGTAGTAGCCGACCAGCGGCCGGCTGCCGATGAAGCGCAGCAGCTGCGCGAGCGCGTCCTCGATGGCCAGGCCCCGGGCCAGGTCGCGCTCGCGCAGGCGGTGGATGCGCACGCTGTCCGCTGGCACGCTGCGCGAGGGGCGCACCAGCAGCTCCAGGCGCTCGCTGGACAGGATGCGCTCTCCCACGATGCGCACGGCGCCGATGGAGACGATCTGGTCGCAGCGCACGTCCAGGCCCGTGGTCTCGCAGTCCAGCGCCACCCATTCGCCGGGCGGCGGCGCACCGAAAAGGAAGTCATAGGCGGGGTCCGCCAGCCTGCGCCGCTGCCAGTTGCGCCGCAGGCCCGCCACCCATTTCGACAGGGGTGCCGCGCTCATACCGCGTCCAGCCGCAGGCGCTGGCGCAGCAGTTCCCGAAAGCGCCGCACCACGGCCAGCGTGTCCTTGAGCAGATCACGCTCCAGGCTGCTCAGGCGCGCCGGGTCCACATGGCCGGTGACGGGCCGGCCCAGGTCGATCTCGGCCAGGCCCGCCTGCAGGCGCAGGCCCATGAGAAAGTGCAGTCCTTCAAGCAGTTCGCGGCCCTGGACTTCATCGAGCACGCCTTCGGCCACCAGGGCCGCCAGGCGCTCGGCCGTTCCCGTGGCGGCGATGTGGTGGGCCAGCGCCAGGCTGCGCACGCCGTGGACGATGGGAAAGATGCCGGCCTTCTTGAGGTGCACGGGCGCCCCCTCGTCACCACGGCCCAGCAGCCGCTCCCACCAGCTGCCCGGCTCGTGCGCGAAGGCGTCGACGGCCGAGGCAAAGCGCGCCACCTGGGCGTCGCTGTCCAGGGCCAGCGCCATCAGGTCCCGCCGAACCTGCGCCAGCAAGGCTGCATCGCCTGCCACGGCGTGGGCGTCCAGAAAGATGGCCAGGTGCATCAGCCCTTGCGGGCTGGGCAGGATCAGCCATTCGCGCACACGACGGCCAAAGTCGGCCACCGTGCCGCGCCACAGCGGATTGCTGAGCATGATGCCGCCCGGGCATTCGGGGTAGCCGAAGCGCTGCAGCTGCGCGGAAAAGCGCGCGCAGATGGCATCGAGGTCCTGGGGCGGCGCATAGCCGTCGCGCAGCAGCAGGCCGTTGTCCTGGTCGGTCTTGAGCAATTGCTCGCCGCGCCCCTCGCTGCCCATGACGAAGAGGCAGCTGTGGGCCACCAGGTCCGGCGGCGCCAGCATCTGCCAGGCACGCTCGAACAAACGGGCATTGAGCTGCTGCACCAGGCGCGCCATGAGGGCAATGCGCGTGCCGCCCCGGTGCAGGGCGGCCACCAGGCGCGTGATCTGGGCGGCGGCCTGCTCCAGCGCCTGCAGGTCGGCAGCCTGCTCGATCTGCACGGTGATCAGGTGGGAGTGGTTGGCCAGGAAGCTGAACAGGTCCAGCGCCTCCAGGATGCCCAGCACCTGGCCCTGTGCATCGAGCACGGCCAGCCGGTGCACGCGCGCACGCAGCAGCACGACCAGGGCATCGCCCAGCTGGTCGTCGGCGCGCACGGTGAACACAGGCTGGCTGGCGAACTCGCCCACGGCCAGCCGCTCCAGCGGGCGGCCGTCAAGGATGGCGCGCTGCAGCGTGGTGCCCGTGAAGATGCCCAGGCCGCCCTGCGGCAGTCCCGAGACCAGCACGCTGGTCGTGCGCTCTGCATGGAACAGGCGCACCACGGAGACAATGTCGGTGGCCGCATCCACCACATGGGCGGCGCGCAGATAGGCCTGGTCCACGCGCGCCAGCGTCAGCGACTGCAATTCGTGCCGGTCGGCGCGCTGGGCCAATGTGCCCAGCTTGTGGCCCAGGTCGGAGAACAGCAGGGCGCCAAAGGCCGTGTTGCGCGCGATCAGCTCGCCCACGGTTTCGCGCGCAAGCTGGTAGGCGATGAGCTCCTCGGCCACGGTGAAGCGGCTGCCTGTGCGGCCGGCCACCAGGGCGCGGCCGTCGAAGCTGTCGTCGGGGCCGTAGCTGGCCAGGACCTCGTCGCCCTCGGTCTGCACCACATGGCCCTTGATGATGACGAAGAGGTGGGTGGGCGCCGAGCCGGCGTCCAGCACCACGGCGCCCTCGGGGAAGTAGGCGATGTCCACGCCATCGCGCACCAGCGCCTGTTCGTCGGGCGTGAGGCAGTCGAAGGGCGAGGCGGCGAAGTTGAAGGCGTTGGGCATGGGGCGGGGCCGTTGTTCCAGCCCCGCCATTCAAACCTTCAGGCCTTGCTCCACGCTTGCAGCCGCATCCCAGCCGCTGTCGAACCAGCTGTCGCCTTCCAGGTAGGCGCGCAGCATGGGCAGGCTGTCCAGGCCCCAGAAGAGGCGGCCGTCGACTTCCCAGGCCGGCACGCCGAACAGGCCTTGCGCGGCCGCGGCGTCGGTGTTCTCGCGCAGCAGGCGCTTGGCGTTGTCCGCCGCATCCGTGCGCAGCTGTGGCGCCAGCGTGGCGCGCAGGGCGTCGAGCCGCGCCGGGTCCAGCGCGTCGGCGCCGCCCAGCCAGACATGGCGCAGCACCGTGCCCGCGACAAAGCGGTTGACCGTGCCGTCGTCGCTGCATTCCAGCGCCAGGCGCAGCAGCGGCAGCGGGTTGAACGGATGGCGGGCCGGCATGTCCAGCCCCACGCCCATGGCATGGCCCAGCCAGCTCACATGGCGGTAGGTCCACTCGCGCTTGCCCGCGATGCCGGCCGGCCCCGGGTTGGCATGGCGCTGCAGCAGCGCGCCCAGCAGCACGGGGCGGTACTGCATGTGGTGGCTGATGCCCTGCAGGGCCTGAGGCAGTTGCTCGAAGGCCAGCCAGGCATAGGGCGAGACGAAGTCGAGATGGAAGGTGATCTGCTTCATGGCGGCAGGCTCCTGCAGTGCAGTCCAGGGGGTCTAGGGGACGGCGACCGTGATGCCCGCACGCTCGAGCAGCGCGTTCCAGATGACCAGGCGCTGCGACGCATCGGACTTGGACCAGGCACGGATCTCGTCGATGGTGCGAAAGCACCCTTCGCAATGGCTGCGGTCCGGCGTCATGCGGCAGACCGAGATGCAGGGCGATGGCACGGGCTCGTCGTCAGCGCGCGCAGCGAAGGCTGCGCCGGCCTTGTGGGCCAGCATTTCCTTGGGGCCCATCATGCCGCCACCTCCTGCACCACGTCGGCCCAGGGCGCACCGGCCAGGGCCTGCAGCGCGGCCGGCGTGGCCGCGAACACCGCATGCGGATGGCCGGCGGCCGCCCAGACCGTGTCGAAACGCTGCAGTTCCCGGTCCACCAGGGTCACGGGCGTGTTGGCATGGGCCACGGGGCTGACGCCGCCGATGGAAAAGCCCGTCTGCGCCTTGACGAAGTCGGCATCGGCACGGCCCACGGGGCCGACCAGGGCGGCGACCTTCTTCTCGTCCACGCGGCGGTCGCCCGAGGCCACGACCAGCACGGCCACGCCGTCGCTGCGGCGGCGGAAGATGATGCTCTTGGCCACCTGGCCCACGAGGATGCCCAGCTGGTCGGCCGCTTCCTGGGCCGTGCGCGCCGCGCCGTCCAGCATGCGCGGCCCCTCGCCATGGCCGGCCTGCTGCAGGAAGGCCGCCACGCGCTGCACGCCTTCGGGAAGATGGTGGAGTTCAGATCCGCACATGCTCACACCGCCTCGCATGCAGACGCGCTGGCGCGCTTGGTGAGCAGTGCCTTGGCCACGCGCGATTGCGTGGGGCGGCCCAGGTGGTCGCTGATGAACTGGCCGGCGTCAATCAGCTTGTCCAGGTCGATACCGGTCTCGATGCCCATGCCCTGCAGCATGTAGACCACGTCCTCGGTGGCCACATTGCCCGTGGCGCCCTTGGCGTAGGGGCAGCCGCCCAGGCCCGCCACCGAGGTGTCGAACTGCCACACGCCCAGCGACAGCGCGGCCAGCGTGTTGGACACGGCCTGGCCGTAGGTGTCGTGGAAGTGGCCCGAGACATCGTCGATGGCGAAGTGCTGCAGCGTGGCCTCGATGGCCTTGCGCACCTTGACGGGCGTGCCCACGCCGATGGTGTCGGCCACGCCCACATGCTGCACGCCGATGCCCTTCATGAGGCCGGCCAGGTAGGCCACGCGCTCGGGGGCGATCTCGCCTTCGTAGGGGCAGCCCACGATGCAGCTCATGGCGCCGCGCACGTAGATGCCCTGGGCGCGTGCGGCCTCGGCCACGGGGGCGAAGCGGTCGATGCTTTCGGCAATGGAGCAGTTGATGTTCTTCTGGCTGAAGGCCTCGCTGGCTGCGCCGAAGACCACGATCTCGTCGGGCCACAGTTCGCGCGGCGCCGACAGCGCGGCCTCCAGGCCCTTCATGTTGGGCGTGAGCACGCTGTAGCGCACGCCGGGGCGGCGGACGATGCCGGCCATGACTTCGGCGTTGTCGGCCATCTGCGGCACCCATTTGGGGCTGACGTAGCTGGTGACCTCGATTTCCTTGAGGCCGGCTTCCTGCAGGCGGTGCACCAGCTCGATCTTGACGGCGGCGGGCACGGGCTGTTTTTCATTCTGCAGGCCGTCGCGGGGGCCTACATCGACGAGTTTGACGCGGGAAGGAATGCTCATGGGGTGTTCTCACCGGGATGACGGGTACGGCCCCTATTGTCCAGTCTTGCAGGCCCGGGCACCACCCCATATCCTGCCGGGCCATGCACAACGGCTGCCAGCGCCCCGTTCAGCCCGACAGGGCCGCCATTTCCTCGCGCAGCATCTCCACCATGCGCGCGGCAGCCGGCGACAGGCGGCGGCCGCTCAGGCGCACCAGGCCGATGGGGCGGCGCAGCACCGGCCGTGCCAGCGGGCGCGCCACCACCTCCGGCCGCTGCACCACCTGCGCGGCCAGCAGCGGCAGCGCGCTCACGCCCAGATCGGCAGCCACCATGGCCGCGATGGTGGCCAGGTGCTCCACGGCGTACTGGGGCGCAAAGCGTATGCCGTGGGTCAGCAGGGCCTCGTCGGCGTACTGCCGCACGCTGGTGCCGGCCGGCATGGAGATGTGGGGCAGATGGGCCACGTCGGCCCAGCCCAGATCGCCGCGCCCGCGCGCCAGCGCATGGCCGCGGCCCAGCAGCAGCACGAAGCGGTCGGAGGCCAGCGGCAGGTAGTCCAGGTCGGCATAGGCGGGGTTGGCCGCCGTGAGCGCAAAGTCCACGCGGCCCGCGCGCACCATGTCGAAGGCCGGCCCGGCCAGGCTGTCGAACAGCTCCAGGTGCACGCCAGGATGCTCGGCCGCAAAGCGCGCCAGCACGCGGGGCAGCAGGCCCGCAGCCAGCGAAGGCAGGGCCGCCAGCGCCAGCCGGCCCACCTGCACCTGGGCCACCTCCTGCACGCGGCGCACGGTCTCGTCCATCTGGTGGCGCAGGATGCGCGCCTGCTCGGCGAAGACCTCGCCGGCCTGGGTCAGTTCCACGGCGCGCGTGGTGCGCTCGAACAGGCGCGCGCCCAGCATCTCTTCCAGCCGCGCCAGCGTGCCCGAGACGGCCGACTGCGACAGGTGCATCTGCAGCGCCGTGCGCCGAAAGCTCAGCGAATCGGCCAGCGCCAGAAAGACATCGACCTCGCGGGCCGACCAATTGATCTTCATGGCCGATCAGTTTATCAAAAAATGCGTCTTTACCGTTCAATAACGGCTGCCTAGACTGCGCCTCAAATCCATGAAATCAGCAGGAGACAGCATGCACAGCAGTTCGCCGCGCAACGCGCGCACGGTGGTCGTCGGGGGAGGCACCATGGGTGCCGATGTGGCCGTGGTCCTGGCCCGGGGCGGCGCCCTGGTGATCGTGGTCGACCCCGGCGCGGCACGGCGCGAGCTGCTGCTGCAGCACATTGCCATCGAGCTGGCCACGGCCGGCTTTGCCCGGTGCGCGTCCCAGGTCTCGGTCTGCGCGGCGCTGGAGGATGTGGCCTGGGACGGCGTCGCCCTGGTGGTGGAATGCATCACCGAGCGGCTGGACGCCAAGCAGGCGCTGTTCGCCGAACTGGAGGCGCATGCGCCGGCCGACGCCGTGCTGGCCAGCAACAGCTCGGGCTTTCCCATCAGCGCCATCGCCAGCGGCCTGCCCACGGCGCAGCGCATGCTGGGCCTGCACTTCTTCATGCCCGCCCACCTGGTGCCGCTGGTGGAGGTGGTGCTGGGAGAGCGCAGCGACCCGGCCCTGGGCCAGTGGCTGCACGCCTTCATGCGCGGCTGCGGCAGCGTGCCGGTACTGGTGAAGAAGGACAAGCCCGGCTTTCTGGCCAACCGCATGCAGCATGCGCTGTCGCGCGAGGCCTTCGCCCTCATCGACGAGGGTATTGCCTCGCCCGAGGACGTGGATGCCGCCGTGCGCTTCGGCTTCGGCTTCCGCTTCCTGGCGGCCGGCCCCGTGCTGCAGCGCGACCATGCAGGCATCGAGGTGCATTGCGCGGCCGCCGCCACCATGTACCCCACACTGTCCAACACCGATGTGCCGGCCCAGGCCCTGCGCGATCGCGTGGCGCGGGGCGATCTGGGCATGAAGACCGGCAAGGGCTTCTTCGACTGGCCCGAGGACCGCCGCCTGGCCGAGCGTGCCCGCTACGACGCGCTGCTGCGCCAGGGCCTGGCCCTGCTGGCCAGCGAGCTGCCGGTGCCGGAGCAGGCACAGGACACGCCATGAGCACGCCGGTCCCCACATCGCCCACGTCACCCACGTCACCCACCTCGCAGTGGAACGACCCACTGATCATCACCGTGGCCCCCAACGGCGCCTACAAGCAGCCGGCCGACCACCGAGCCCTGCCGGTCACCCCGCAGGCGCTGGCCGCCAGCGGCCCCATGGCCGTGAATTCCTCGCTGTACAAGAGCATGCCCTTCAACCCGCTCAAGGACCTGGAGCCCGTGGTGCAGGTGTCGGCTTTCCCGCTGGTGCTGGAGGTCCATCCCTCGCTGGGCGTCAAGACCGTGGCCGAGCTGCTGGCCCTGGCCAAAACGGGCAAGACACTGAGCTTTGCCTCGGCCGGCAACGGCACGCCCCAGCACCTGGCGGGCGAGCTGTTCAACTCCATGGAGCAGGTCAAGCTGGGCCATGTGCCCTACCGGGGTGCGGGACCGGCGCTCAACGACCTGATCGGCGGCCAGGTGGGCGTGATGTTCGACATCGTGGGCAGCTCGCTGCAGCACATCCAGGGCGGGCGCCTGATCCCGCTGGCCGTCACCTCGGCCGAGCGCACCAAGGTGCTGCCCGACGTGCCCACCATGGCCCAGGCCGGCGTGCCCGGCTACCAGATCACCGGCTGGCATGGCATTGCCGTGCGCGCGGGCACGCCACCAGCCGCCATCGACAAACTCAATGCCACGGTCAACGCCATCTTCAAGGACCCGGCCTTTCGCACGCGCTGGGAGGCCATAGGCACGCCGGCCGTGGGCGGCACGGCGGCCGAATTCGGTGCCTTGATCAAGAGCGACTCCCAGCGCCTGGGTGCACTGGTGCGCAGCACCGGCGTGACGCTGGACTGAGCGCGCCCGTCAGTAGCCGCGCTGCAGGTCCACGCGGCCGCTCACGGCCTCGCCCCGGCTCAGCGCCGCGACCTTGCCCACGATCTGCTCCACGCTGTCGCGCGCCAGGGTGCGCGCCGAAGTGTGGGGCGTGAGCGTGATGCGCGGATGCCGCCAGAAGGCATGGCCGTCGGGCAGCGGCTCGGTGCGGAACACATCGAGCAACGCGCCGGACACATGGCCCCCGTCGATGGCAGCGACGAGGTCCTCGTCCGCCACATGGCCGCCGCGTCCCACGTTGATGACATAGGCGCCCGGCTGCAGCAGGGCCAGGCTGCGCGCGTCGATGATGCTGTCGGTCTCGGGGGTCAGCGGCAGCAGGTTGACGAGGATGCGGGTGGCGCGCAGAAAGACGTCGAAGTCCTGCGGGCCGCAGAAGCCACGCACGCCGTCGATGGCATGCGGCGTACGGCTCCAGCCGTTGACGGGGAAATCGAACACCGCCAGCGCGCGCGCCACGCGCTCGCCCATGCGGCCCAGTCCCATGACGCCCACGGGGTAGTCGGCACGCCGGGGATTGGGCCGGTGCTGCCACAGGCCGGCGGCCATGTCGGCCTCGTAGCCGTCCAGGCCCCGGAAGAAGCGGATCACGGCCTGGCTGACGTATTCGGCCATCTGCACGGCCATGCCGGCGTCCTCCAGGCGGTAGACGGGAAGGTCGGGCGGCAGGCGCAGCGGCAGCAGCGCATCGACGCCGGCACCGATGTTGAACAGGGCCTTGAGGCCCGGCTGCTCGTCGATGAAGCGCTGGGGTGGCGCCCAGACCAGGGCGTAGTCGGCCTGCGGCGCGCCCGGCGACCAGATGTCCACCTCGGCGCCCGGCAGGGCCGCGCGCAGTCCTTGCAGCCAGGCGTCGGGCCTGGTGTCTTCGCAGCAGAAAGTCACTCGCATAGGTGGCCAAGCCTAACGGCCTGGCGACGCCCACGCGCGACTTTTGCGCAAAACTGTCTTGCCTGCGGGCTCAGCTTTCCAGGCGCAGCAGCTCGGAGCCTTCGGTCACCTGGTCGCCGGGCGCATACAGCAGTTCGGCCACCACGCCGTCGCCGGGCGCGGCGATGGTGTGCTCCATCTTCATGGCCTCCATCACGGCCAGCGGCTGGCCCTTGCTGACCTTGTCGCCGGCCTTGACGGCAAAGGAGACCACCTTGCCCGGCATGGGCGCCGTCAGGCGGCCGCCTTCCGAATGCACATCGCCCGCATGGGCCAGCGGATCGGCCAGGCCCAGCACGGCCGCGCCCTGGGGAGCGAACACATGGCATTGCTCGCCCAGCACATGGACCTGGGCGCGCAGGCGCTGGCCCGCGAATTGCACGTCGAAGGCGCCGTCCCCGGCCTGTTGCCAGGACAGCAGGCCCTCGGCGAGGGACTCGCCCTCGCCCACGGCCAGTTGCAGCGCGCCGTCATGCAGGTAGCGCAGGCGCGCGGGCACGGCGGCCTCGCCCTGGCGGAAGTCCCAGCGCCGCTCGGCCACGCCGTGCGAGCGCCAGCCGTCGCGGCGGCTGAAGGGGTCGGCGGTTTCCTGCGCGCGCTCGGCCTGCAGTACCTGGGCCACGGCGGCGGCCACGGCCTGGGCCTGCGGCAGGCGCTGCTGGTGGAACAGATGCTGCTTCTCGCGCTCGATCAGCGCCGTGTCCAGCTTGGCGGTTGCAAAGGCATCGCTGGCGATGACCTGGCGCAGGAACTGCACATTGGTGGCCAGGCCCACGATGCGTGTCTCGGCCAGGGCGGCATCGAGCCGCGCCAGCGCCTGTTCGCGCGTGTCGCCATGCACGATGAGCTTGGCGATCATGGAGTCGTAGAAGGGGCTGATGGCATCGCCCTCGCGCACGCCGTCGTCCACGCGCACGTCGCCGACACGGAAGCTGGCGCAGTCGGGCTTGCGGTAGACATGCAGGGTGCCGGTGGCGGGCAGGAAGCCGTTGTCGGGGTTTTCTGCGCAGATGCGCGCCTCGATGGCATGGCCGGTGATGCGCAGCTCGTCCTGGCGCTTGGGCAGGGGCAGGCCGCTGGCCACGCGCAGCTGCCAGTCCACCAGGTCCTCGCCCGTGATGGCCTCGGTCACCGGGTGCTCGACCTGCAGGCGGGTGTTCATTTCCATGAAGTAGAACTTCATGGCCTCGGGCTGGTCGTAGCCGCCGGGCTGCTCGACGATGAATTCCACCGTGCCCGCGCCCACGTAGTTCACGGCCTGGGCGGCGGCCACGGCGGCCTCGCCCATCTTCTGGCGCAGCGCAGGCGTCATGCCGGGCGCGGGGGACTCCTCCAGCACCTTCTGGTGGCGGCGCTGCACCGAGCAGTCGCGCTCGAACAGGTAGACGCAGTTGCCCTGGGTGTCGCCAAAGACCTGGATCTCGATGTGGCGCGGGCGCAGCACGTATTTCTCGACCAGCACGGCATCGTCGCCGAAGCTGTTGATGGCCTCGCGCTGGCAGCTGGCCAGGGCGGCGGCAAAGTCCTCGCTGCGCTCGACCAGGCGCATGCCCTTGCCACCGCCGCCGGCGCTGGCCTTGATCAGCACCGGGTAGCCGATGCGGTCGGCCTCGCGCTGCAGCAGCTGCGGGTCCTGGTCGGCCCCGTGGTAGCCGGGCACCAGGGGCACGCCGGCCTTTTCCATGAGCTGCTTGGAGGCCGCCTTCAGGCCCATGGCGCGGATGGCCGAGGGCGGCGGGCCGATGAAGACCAGGCCGGCATCGGCGCAGGCCTGGGCGAATTCCTCGTTCTCGCTGAGAAAACCGTAGCCGGGGTGGATGGCCTGGGCGCCCGTGGCCTTGGCGGCCTCCAGGATGCGTTCCCAGCGCAGATAGCTGTCCTTGGGGGCGCTGCCGCCGATGTGCACGGCCTCGTCGCAGGCCTGCACATGCTTGGCGCGGGCATCGGCGTCCGAGTACACGGCCACGGTGCGCACGCCCATGCGGCGGGCGGAAGCCGCGACGCGGCAGGCGATTTCACCGCGGTTGGCGATCAGGATCTTCTTGAACATGCGTTATCTCCAGTATTTTCTCTGCAGCCCCGGTCATTCGGCGACCGGCGGCTATGGTTTTTGATTCATCGCGGGAGACCCGCCGAACAGCGCGCGCAGGCGCTGCACCACGGCCTTGAGAAAGCGCCACAGCGCCCAGGTCAGCAGCCACAGCGCGATGACCACGACCAGCAGCACGGCGGCGAAGGCCAGCGGGTGCGTGAGCGCCAGCCAGATCGCGCCCACCGAGGCGCCGTCCTCCACCAGGCTGGCGCCCACGTTGGAAAACGGCTCGGGCGAGGTGTTGATGGCCGCGCGCGTCGTGCTCTTGGCCACCTGGCTGGACAGGGCCAGCGAGCCGCCCATCAGGGCCGCCATGGTGGCCATGGTCGCGCTGTCGGCGCCGAAGACGCCGGCCGCCAGCGCCGCGCCCGCCGGGATGCGGATCACGCTTTGCAGCAGGTCCCAGACCGAGTCCACCCCGGGGATCTTGTCGGCGAAGAACTCCACGAACAGCAGCGCTCCGCTGGCGAACAGCAGGGCCGGATGCTCCAGCACATGCAGCCCGCCCGGCAGCACCACCCAGCCCAGCGCCCCCAGCAGCCCGGTCACGAACACCACGGCGTAGAGCCGGAAACCGCTGGCCCAGCCCAGTGCGGCGGCCAGCGCCAGCAGGCCGGCCATGTCCATGCCGCTGGTGGCCTGGCCCACGCGCTCGGCCACTTCGCCAGCCGCCTCGCTGACCGTGTGGTGCACGGCCGGGCCCGGGTACAGGCCCACGGACTGCAGCCACTGGACGAGGGAGTCGGTCAGGGTGCTCATGGTGTTGGCTCGGCGTTGGCTCGGCGTTGCTCGGTGGTGGCGCGATGAATGGGCAGCCTGCGCGTGTCAGGCCAGCCAGGCCGGCTTGCGCTTTTGGAGGAAGGCCTGCACGCCCTCCTTGCCCTCGGCGCTGGCCCGGATGTCGGCGATGCCTTCGACGGTGGCGGCGATCAGCTGCTCGTTGATCTCGCGCTCGGCCACGTCGATCACCAGGCGCTTGCAGGCGCGGGCGGCGGCGGGACCGGCGCTGACCAGGTGCTTGAGCAGGCCGTCCACGGCGTTGTCCAGCTCTTCGGCGGGCACGACGCGGTGCACGAAGCCGATGCGCAGCGCCTCGGCCGCGTCGAAGCGCTCACCGGTCAGGAAGTAGCGGTGGGCGGCGCGCGCGCCCATGGCGCGGATCACGTAGGGGCTGATGGTGGCGGGGATGAGGCCGATCTTCACTTCGGACAGGCAAAAGCCCGCGCCCTCGGCGGCCACGGCCATGTCGCAGGCCGCGACCAAGCCCATGCCGCCCGCATAGACATCGCCCTGCACGCGCGCGATGGTGGGTTGCGGGCATTCGTAGATCACGCGCAGCATCTCGGCCAGCAGGCCGGCGTCCTCGCGGTTCTCGTCGCGCGAGTAGTCGGCCATGCGGCGCATCCAGTTGAGGTTGGCGCCTGCGCAAAAGGCCGGGCCCTCGGCGGCCAGCACCACGGCGCGCACGTCGCTGCGCTTGCCCACGGCGTGGAAGGCGTGGGTGATGTCGGCAATGACCTCGTCGCTGAAGGCATTGCGCACTTCGGGCTGGGTCAGCGTGATGGTGGCCAGGGGGCCCTGGAATTCGAGGGTCAGTGCGGTGGTTTTCATGAAGTACCTCGCTGCAAGGAAAGGGAAGCCGCCGTCACATGCGGAACACGCCGAAGCGCGTGTCCGCTATGGGCGCGTTGCGCGTGGCCGCCAAGCCCAGCGCCAGCACGCGGCGCGTGTCGGCGGGGTCGATGACGCCATCGTCCCACAGGCGCGCCGTCGCGTAATAGGGGTGGCCCTGATCCTCGTACTGCTGGCGGATGGGGGCCTTGAAGGCCTCTTCCTCCTCGGCCGTCCACTGGCCGCCCTTGGCCTCGATGCCGTCGCGCTTGACGGTGGCCAGCACGCTGGCCGCCTGCTCGCCGCCCATGACCGAGATGCGCGCGTTGGGCCACATCCACAGGAAGCGCGGCGAGTAGGCGCGGCCGCACATGCCGTAGTTGCCCGCGCCGAAGGAGCCGCCGATGATGATGGTGAACTTCGGCACGGCCGCCGTGGCCACGGCCGTGACCAGCTTGGCGCCGTGGCGGGCAATGCCTTCGTTCTCGTACTTGCGGCCCACCATGAAACCCGTGATGTTCTGCAGGAAGACCAGCGGGATCTTGCGCTGGCAGCACAGCTCGATGAAGTGCGCGCCCTTGACGGCCGATTCGCTGAACAGGATGCCGTTGTTGGCGATGATGCCCACCTGCATGCCCTCGATGCGCGCAAAGCCGCAGACCAGGGTGGCGCCGAAGCGGGCCTTGAACTCATCGAAGCGGCTGCCGTCCACCACGCGGGCGATGATCTCGCGCACGTCGAAGGGCTTGCGCGTGTCCACGGGGATCACGCCGTACAGCTCGCCGCCGTCGAACAGCGGCGCCTCGGGCGGCAGGTCGCCAGCCGAAGGCTGCTTGGCATGGTTGAGGTTGGCCACGGCCTGGCGCGCCAGCGCCAGCGCGTGGGTGTCGTTGTGGGCCAGGTGGTCGGCCACGCCCGACAGGCGCGTGTGCACGTCGCCGCCGCCCAGGTCCTCGGCGCTGACCACCTCGCCCGTGGCGGCCTTCACCAGCGGCGGGCCGCCCAGGAAGATGGTGCCCTGGTTCTTGACGATGATGGACTCGTCGCTCATGGCCGGCACATAGGCGCCGCCGGCCGTGCACGAGCCCATGACCACGGCGATCTGGGCAATGCCCTCGGCGCTCATGTTGGCCTGGTTGAAGAAGATGCGGCCGAAGTGCTCGCGGTCGGGGAACACATCGTCCTGGTTGGGCAGGTTGGCGCCGCCCGAGTCCACCAGGTAGATGCAGGGCAGGCGGTTCTGCGCGGCGATCTCCTGGGCGCGCAGGTGCTTCTTCACCGTCATCGGGTAGTAGGTGCCGCCCTTCACCGTGGCGTCGTTGCAGACGATCATGCAGTCCACGCCACTGACGCGCCCGATGCCGGCGATCAGGCCCGCGCCGGGTGCATCGTTGCGGTACATGTTGAGCGCAGCCAGCGGGGCGATCTCCAGGAAGGGCGTGCCCGGGTCCAGCAGCATGGCCACGCGGTCGCGCGGCAGCAGCTTGCCGCGCGCCACGTGCTTGGCGCGCGCGGCCTCGCCGCCGCCCTCGGCGACCTTGGCCACCTGGGCCTGCAGGTCCTCGACCACGGCGCGCATGGCCGCGGCATTGGCCAGGAAGTCCGCCGAACGCGGATTGAGTTGGGTGCCCAGAATGCTCATGTGTGGCCTCTTCTTGTGTTTGCCCGATGCGGGCGCTTGGTTTTTCCGAATGTCCTGCAAAGAACGGCGGTCCGGCCTGGGGAAAATGCCGTATGCACACCGTTGAAATCGTCTTGCTCGTCCTGCTGCTGGGAGCGTTGACGGGCATTGCCGCGCGCTACGTGCGCGCCATCCCGCTGCCGCTGATCCAGATCACCCTGGGAGCGCTGATGGCCTGGCCGCAAAAGGGCCTGCACATCGCCTTCGATCCCGAGCTGTTCCTGCTGCTGTTCATCCCGCCGCTGCTGTTCGCCGACGGATGGCGCATTCCCAAGCGCGAGTTCTTTGCGCTGTACCGCCCCATCCTGCGCCTGGCGCTGGGCCTGGTGCTGTTCACGGTGGTGGGGCTGGGCTGGCTGATCCACTGGCTGGTGCCCGGCATGCCGCTGACCGTGGCCTTTGCGCTGGCCGCCGTGGTCTCGCCCACCGATGCCGTGGCCGTCTCGGCCATCACGCGCAACCTGGGCATGCCCGAGAAGACCATGCACATCCTCGAGGGCGAGTCCCTGCTCAACGACGCCTCGGGCCTGGTGGCGCTGAAATTCGCCATCGCGGCCACGCTGACCGGCCTGTTCTCGTGGACCGAGGTGGCCAAGGATTTCATGTGGATGGCCCTGGGCGGCCTGGGCGTGGGCACGCTGATCGGCTGGGGCTTTTCCTATGCGCGCAGCACCATCACGCGCCGCCTGGGCGACGTGGCGGCCACGCAAATGGTGCTGCTGCTGATCCTGCTGCCCTTCGCCGCCTACATCGTGGGCGAGAAGATCGGCGTGTCGGGCATCCTGTCGGCCGTGGCCGCGGGCATTGCCACCAACTTCGCCGACCTGGAGCGCAGCAGCTACATCAGCGAGCGGCTGCAGACCGAGGGCACCTGGAGCATGGTGGAAGCCTCGTTCAACGGCGCCATCTTCCTGCTGCTGGGCCTGCAGCTGCCGTCCATCATCGGCGTGACGCTGCACGATGCGGGCAGCGAATGGTGGGTGCTGGTGGGCTATGTGGTGATCATCTCCAGCGCGCTGCTGCTGATGCGCTGGATCTGGCTGACCCTGGGCGTGCAGCGCAGCCTGGCTCGCGCCCACTTCCAGGGAAAGATGGCCGAGCGCCCCTCGCACCTGCTGAACCTGGCCACCACCATGGCCGGCATACGCGGCGCCGTGACGCTGGCCGGCGCGCTGTCCGTGCCCATGCTGCTGAACAACGGACAGCCCTTCCCCGGCCGCGAGATGCTGGTCTTCCTGGCCACGGGCACCATCTTGTTCACCCTGGTGCTGGGCAGCATCGCCCTGCCGCTGATCCTGCGCCGCATGCCCCAGCCCGGCGAATCGCCCACGGTGCGCGAGGAGCGCCTGGCGCGCGTGGCCGCCTGCCAGTCCGCCATTGGCGGGCTGACGCTGAGCGAGGAAGAGATCCAGGGCCACACGCCCGAATGGGTGGCCATGCACCAGGAGGTCATGGGCCACCTGACGCAGGAGTACCGCAACCGCGTCCAGCTGCTGGACGACGGCAGCGGCACGGCCTCCAGCATCGAGATCCAGCGCGAGGCGCCCGAAGTCGTGCGCCAGCGCAAGCTGCGCTACCTGCTGGAGATCGAGCTGCGCCTGCGCTGCATCCACCAGGAGCGCGACGCGCTCTACGCCGAGCGCCAGGCCCACCGCATCAACGACGAGTCGCTGCGCCGCCTGGTCAGCGAGCTGGACATGCAGGAGATCTCGCTGCGCAAGCGCCTGGTCGTGGCGCGCCGCGCTGCAGCCTCGGCCATGGCCGCGCCCGAGGGCGGCACGCCCTAGGCGGCACGCGGTGGACAGCTGGCGGCAGCGCATGAAAGCAGCCCTCAGGCGGTCCTGGCCGGGCGCAGATCCAGCATGGCGATCATCTCGTCGCGGATCTTGAATTTCTGGATCTTGCCGGTCACCGTCATCGGGAAGGCCTCGACGAAGCGGATGTAGCGCGGCACCTTGTAGTGGGCGATCTGGCCCTTGCAGAAGTCGCGCACGCCGTCTTCGGTCAGCGCCTGGCCGGGCTTGACGATGATCCAGGCGCACAGCTCCTCGCCGTAGCGCACATCGGGCACGCCGACGACCTGCACGTCCTGCACCTGCGGGTGGCGGTAGAGGAATTCCTCGATCTCGCGCGGGTAGATGTTCTCGCCGCCGCGGATCACCATGTCCTTGATGCGGCCGACGATGTTCACATAGCCCTGCTCATCCATGGTGGCCAGGTCGCCCGTGTGCATCCAGGCATCGTCGTCGATGGCCTCGCGCGTGCGGGCCTCGTCCCCCCAGTAGCCGTGCATGACCGAGTAGCCGCGCGTGCACAGCTCGCCCGAGACACCGGGCGCCACCACCTCGCCCGTGGCCGGGTCGACGATCTTCACCTCCAGGTGCGGCTGCACCTTGCCCACGGTGGACACGCGGCGCTGAAGCGGCGTGTCGGCATCGCTCTGGCAGCTGACGGGACTGGTCTCGGTCATGCCGTAGGCGATGGTGATCTCGGACAGGTGCATGTCGCTGACCACGCGCTTCATCACCTCGATGGGGCAGGGCGAGCCGGCCATGATGCCGGTGCGCAGCGTGCTCAGGTCGAACTCCTTGAAGCGCGGGTGGTCCAGCTCGGCGATGAACATCGTGGGCACGCCGTGCAGGCCCGTGCAGCGCTCGGCCTGCACGGTCTCCAGCACCAGCAGCGGATCGAATCCGTCATTCGGGTAGACGATGGCCGAGCCATGCGTGAAGCAGGCCAGGTTGCCCAGCACCATGCCGAAGCAGTGGTACAGCGGCACGGGAATGCACAGCCGGTCCTCGGGCGTCAGCCGCATGCACTCGCCGATGAAAAAGCCGTTGTTCAGGATGTTGCGGTGGGTCAGCGTGGCGCCCTTGGGAAAGCCCGTGGTGCCGCTGGTGAACTGGATGTTGATGGGGTCGGTGTTCTTGAGCGTGGCGGCCACGGCGTCGATGCGCGCATCCTGCGCATCACCGCGCGCCAGCAGGCTGGAAAAGCGCAGCATGCCGGGCTGCTCTTCGCCCTGCCCTGCCACGTCGATCCAGACCACGCTGCGCAGCTGGGGCAGGCGCGCGCAATGCAGGCGGCCGGGCTC
This sequence comes from Delftia tsuruhatensis NBRC 16741, assembly GCF_001571325.1. Lineage (GTDB taxonomy): Bacteria > Pseudomonadota > Gammaproteobacteria > Burkholderiales > Burkholderiaceae_C > Comamonas > Comamonas tsuruhatensis. The sequence goes on along the minus strand of NZ_BCTO01000041.1, from coordinate 17,724 downwards.
GGCCGTGGCCAGCTCGGGGGCCAGTTCGCGCAGCATGCCCAGGTAGTCGCTGGTCTTGAACTGCGCCATGGTCACCAGGGCCTTGCAGCCGACCTTGTTGAGCGCGTACTCCACCTCGGAGGTGCGGTAGGCCGGGTTGATGTTGACCAGCACCAGGCCGACCTGGGCCGTGGCCAGCTGCATCAGCACCCATTCGGCGTTGTTGTGCGACCAGATGCCGACGCGGTCGCCCTTTTCCAGCCCCAGGCCCAGCAGCGCGCTGGCCAGGCGGCGCGCCTCGGTGTGCAGGCCGGCATAGCTGTAGCGCAGGCCCTGGTGGCGGCTGACCAGGGCCTCGCGATCGGGCTGGCGGGCCGCCATGTCGGCAAAGAAATCGCCGATGGTCTGCTCGATCAGCGGCACATCGGTGCGGCCTTGGGCATGGCTGGAAGCGAGCGGGGCGTTCTGGGCGGGCATGCGTTGTCTCCTGTGTCGTCGGCGGCGCCTGGGACGGGCAAATGCAGTGGCCTGCCCCGTCACGGCAGCTATTGCGTGGCAGCATAAGGGCCAACCCCGAGCAGAACAGGCCACGAAGGTTGCAATAATTGCCAGCATGTTCACCCCCTCGCTGGTCAAGACCCCCCTGCCCCAGGCGGCCGCCACCATGGCCTCCGCACACCCTGCAGTCACGCCCATGGCCTTTGTGCAGGCCATTATGCTGGCCTACGAACGCCGGGGCATCAGCGCCCTGTCCGCCCTGGAGAAGGCACAAATCGCGCCAGACTCCGTCAAAGAGCGCAACGAGTGCATCACGGCGCTGCAGATGGAGGCACTGTCCGATGCCGCCATGCGCGAACTCGACGACGAGGCCCTGGGCTGGTTCTCCCGGCGCCTGCCCTGGGGCAGCTACGGCATGCTGGCGCGCGCCAGCATGGGCAGCGAGCAACTGGGCCTGGCACTGGCGCGCTGGTGCCGCCACCATGGCCTGCTGGCCGACGACATCCGCCTCACGCTGACGCAGGAAGACGGCTTGGCCACGCTGGCCATCGAGGAGCTGTCCACGCTGGGCGCCATGCGCGAGTTCTGCCTGCTGTCGGTGCTGCGCAATATCCACGGCCTGGCCAGCTGGTTCATCGATGAGCCGCTGCCGCTGCGGCGTGCCTGCTTTCCCTTCGATCCCCCGCCGCATGCGGGCGTGTATGCGCTGCTGTTCCCGCCGGGCGAGGTGGAGTTTGGCGCGGCCCGGGCCTGCCTCCAGTTCGACGCGCGTTTTCTGGATATGCCGCTGACGCGCGACGAGCCCGCGCTGCAGCGCATGCTGCAGCGCGCCCTGCCGCTGCAGGTGCGCCCCTACCGGCGCGAGCGCCAGCTGGTGCAGCGCGTGCGCCAGCTGCTGGCGGCCGACGCCGAATGCCTGCAGACGGCCGACACGCTGGCGCGCCAGCTGCACCTGTCCCAGCGCAGCCTGCATCGCCAGCTCAAGGAAGAAGGCGCCTCGCTGCAGGCGCTCAAGGACGAGGTGCGGCGCGAGCGGGCCGTGGCCCTGCTGCTGCGCACCAGCCGGCCCATCAAGCGCATCGCCCAGTCCTGCGGGTTTCTCAACGACAAGAGCTTCATCCGCGCCTTCCGGCTGTGGACGGGGCTGTCGCCTTCCGAATTCCGCAAGAGCGCACGAGCCCGGCCCGAGTGAGGGCCGCGCGCATCCTGGCGCGATTTGCATCCTGCGCGACTGCCGCCGTCCGCGCATCTGGCCTAGGCTTTGCGCATGCACCATCTCCACCATTGCGTCAGCGCGCGCTCCTTCCGCGCGCTGTGGATGCTCGAAGAACTGCAGCTTCCCTACACGCTGCACATGCTGCCGTTTCCGCCGCGCGTGCTGCAGCGCAGCTACTTGGAACTCAACCCGCTGGGCACGGTGCCGCTGCTGCGCCACGGCGAGGCCAGGCTGACCGAGTCAGCCGCCATCTGCGAATACCTGGCCGCCCTGCACCCCGGGGCGGGCCTGTCCGTGCAGCCGCAGGAGGCAGACTTCGCCGCCTACCTCAACTGGCTGCACATGAGCGATGCCACGCTGACCTTCCCGCAGACCCTGGTGCTGCGCTACACCCACTTCGAGCCAGCCGAACGGCGCCAGCCCCAGGTGGCCCAGGACTACCAGCGCTGGTTCCTTGCGCGGCTGCGCGCGGTGGAGCAGGCCGTGGAACAGCGCCACTGGCTCGCGGCAGACCGCTTCACCGCTGCCGACGTGGCCGTGGGCTATGCGCTGATGCTGTCGGCGCACCTGGAGATGGAGCCGCAATGGGGGCCCGCCACCCAGGCCTACTGGCAGCGCCTGCAGCAGCGGCCCGCCTTCCAGCGGGCACTGCAGGCCGAGCAGCAGGCCGCGCGTGCGCAGGCCGTGGACGAGACGCCTTCGCCGCAGCTGCGCTAGGGCCGGCTCAGGCTCAAGCGCTGGCGCTGGCCTGCCCGATGGCGCGCAGCATGGCCGGCAGCTCGCCCATGTCGCCGAATACGCAGCTGGCGCCGGCCTCGAGCAGTTGCTCGGCCGATGCGTGGCCCTGGTCGGCCGGGAAGTAGCCCCAGACCGTGGCGCCTGCGGCCACGCCGGCGGTGACGCCGGTCACCGTGTCCTCGATGACCAGGCAGCGCGCCGGCTCCACGCCCAGTGCGGCGGCGGCTGCCAGGTACACATCGGGAAAGGGCTTGCTGCGCGGCAGCTCATGGCCGCTGAAGACGCGGCCCTCGAAATACGGGGCCATGCCGACCTGGGCCAGCTGCATCTCCACCTTGGCGCGGTCCGCGCCCGAGGCGCAGGCGATGCGGCCAGCGCACAGCGCATGGGATTGGCTGACGGCGGACAGCGCGCCGTCAATGGCCACCAGCTCGGCGCGCAGCGCGGCGTTGCGGCGCTCGTAGAAGGCGGCCATCCATGCGTCGGTCAGCGGCTTGCCGGTGCGCGCCTCGATCAGCGCGGCCTGGCTGCGCACGGTCTTGCCGATGAATTCGCGCAGGCATTCCTCGGTGCTGATGGGCCAGCCCGATTCATTGAGCATGGTGCACAGCACGCGGTTGGTGATGGATTCACTGTCGACGAGCACGCCGTCACAGTCGAAGAGCACGGCCTCGAAAGCAGTCATGGATGGATTCTCGAAACAAACTGAGCAAGGGCGCCCTGGGGCGCCCTTGCTGCGGAAAATGGCCGGATTATGCGCCGGCCGCGCATGCCTGTGCCCTGCTCAGGGGAAGGAGGCACCGGCCAGCGGATGCACCATGCGGCGGACGTTGCGCACCGAGATGGAATGGAACCGGCCATCGTCGGTGACCACGTCGCCGAAGGCGAAGAAGCCTTCGGCCGCATTGCGGTTGAACTGCTCCAGGCGCTGCGCGAGGCTGGCGCTTTGGGACACCGGTTCGACGCGGTACTCGATGGCGCCCTGCTGGTCGCCGCTCTTTTCGTACAGCTGCACGCCTTCGGTATTGCCGCGCAGCACCAGGGCGCCGCGCAGCAGGTGGCCCTTGGCCCCCATCTCGTCCAGGCGCTGCTTCAGCGCCGTGCCGTTGGCCATGCCGAAGGGCGCGGCCAATGCGAACACCGCGTACTCGAAGGCCGGCGCCTTGGAGTCCTTGACGTAGAGGTTGAACATCTCGTTGCCCGAGATCAGCGGGCCCATGTAGCGGAAACCCCGGCCGCTCATCTCGGCCAGTTGCTGCGTGAAGCCGGACGTGTCCAGCGCACCCACGGCGGGGCGCGTCTCGTAGCTGTAGGTGGCGGCGGCGCTGCTGCTGCGCACATAGAGGTTGCGCAGGTCCTGCGTGCTGCTGGGGAACGCCATGCCCGACTTGTACAGGTAGCCTTGCGCACCCTGTGCGTTGAGCTGGGCCACCAGGGCCGAGACGCCCGCCACGTCCGGCACCATGCGGTAGTCCAGGCGCGTGCCGGTGTGGGCCGTGTCGGTGACGTAGAAGTCACCGATGGGAACGGGGAAGGCGGTACCGCCCGAGGCCAGGCTGTAGGTGAAGGCATAGCCCTGCGCCCCCAGCGCGTTCATGGCGGAAAGGGCCGCGTCGAAGTTCTCCGCACCGGTCTCCATGCGGTACTGGCCGGTCACCGGCGTGGGCGTGCCGCCGGGGTTGCCGGGCGTACCGGGGTTGCCAGGATTTCCGCCATTGCCGGGATCTCCGCCGCCCGGTTCTCCCGATCCACCACCACCGCCGCCGCCACAGGCGGCCAGGGTTCCCAGAAGCATCAATGCCGCGCTGCGGCGCGTGAGCTGTACCATCTTCATGACTATCTCCCCTTCTCGTTGAATACATGCCCGTTCCATGCGGAATCTCAGGGCATCGGCGGCGATTTTGGGGAGTTGGCCGACATCCGGTCACCCCCCGGCCGGGGGGTAATCGTTACGATGTGCGCAAGGTGTATCCGGGCGCGCCCTGGCGCTCCAGCCCTTTCGACATGCCTTCGCGCGGACCATGCACAGCCATTCCCTCCTGACCGATTCCTCCTGTCTCCAATCGGGGCGCTATGCCCTGGTGATCGACGACCACCCGCTGACGGCCATGGGCGTGTCCGAGTTCCTGAAACAATTCGGCCTGTCCGAAGTCCATGCCGTGGCCGATGCGGGCGAAGGCCTGCAGTGCATGGCCGCCAGGGGATCGCCGCATCTGGCCATCGTGGATTTCTGGCTGGGTGCCAGCGCAGGCACGGACGTGGTGCGCGAAATCCGCACGCTGGCGCCCGCCTGCCGCGTGCTCATGACCAGCGGCGACACGCATGGCGCGATTGCCCTGAAGGCACGCGCGGCCGGGGCCCATGGCTTTGTGCTCAAGTCGCAGCCGCCGCAGGTGCTGCAGCAGGCCGTGGCGGCCCTGCTGCGCGGCGAGACCTGGTTCCCCGCCGCCCCGCTGGCGCCGCAGCCGCCGGGCGGCGCCCATGCCATCCGCATGACGGCGGCCGAGCTGGGCCTCACCCCGCGCCAGGCCCAGGTGCTGGACCTGGTGCTGCGCGGCCTGCCCAATCCCAGCATTGCCCGGTTGCTGCACCTGTCGCCGCACACGGTCAAGGAGCATGTGGCAGGCGCCCTGCAGCGCCTGGGCGTGCACAGCCGCATCGACGCCATCACGCGCATGCAGGGCATTGCGCTGGAGCTGCCGCCCTCCGTACCGCCGACCGATACGGTTCAGGCGCCGGCCACGGCCAGCCTGCGCTGAAGCAGGGCCCGCAGCGCCAGCGGATCCACGGGCTTGCGCAGCAGCAGATAGCCCAGTTCCTGCGCCTGCTGCTCCAGCGCAGCGGAAGGGTCGCCGCTGAGCAGGGCGCCCGCCGCCTGCGGCGATTGCGCCAGCACGTTCTGCAGCAGCGCAAAGCCGTTCTCGCCATGGGCCAGCTGGTGGTCGCACAGCACGAAATCGGGATGCTGCCCCGCCGCCAGCCAGGCTTGCGCCTCGCGGCCCGCAGCCGCCACGTCCACGGTCAGCCCCCAGCCGCGCAGCAGGCCGGCCAGGGCCTGTGCCACCTGCACATCGTCATCGACCACCCAGCACCTGCCCTGCAGCAGGGGGCGGCCTGGCGGATTCGCGGCAGCCTCGGCCCCTGCCCCTGCCTGCGCCTGCGCGTGCCCCAGAGGCAGGTCCGCTTGCACGTTCAGGCTGGGCGACAGCTGCAGCCAGAAGCACGAACCCCGTCCCGGCGTGGACAGCAGACCATGCTCCACGCCCATGCGGCGCGCCGCTGCGGCCACCACGGCCAGGCCCAGGCCCTGGCTGCTCACGCCGGGCAGGTGCTCGGCCCCAGGCTGGGCCGCGCGCCGGGCCGCCTGGCCGGAACGCGCGCGAAAGTGCGGTGCGAAGACATGGGGCCGGTCTTCGGCCGCAATGCCCAGGCCGGTATCCCAGACCTCGATGCGCCAGCCCCCGCCGTGCACGCGGGCGGCCAGCAGCACGCCGCCGCGCTGGGTGTAGCGCAGGGCGTTGTGCAGCAGGTTGAACACCATCTGGCGCAGCAGGGCCTCGTCGGCACGCACCAGGCTATCCATGCCGCGCGCCACGCGCCAGCGCAGCACCAGCCCACGCTGGCGGGCCTCGGCCGCAAACAGGCGCGTGGCATCGCCCAGCAGAATGCGCAGGTCCATCACCTGGGCGCGCAGCTCCCAGGTGCCGTTCTCCAGCCGCGACAGGTCCAGCAGGTCGTTGCACATGGTGCCCAGCGACTGGGCACAGGCCTGGGCATCGTCAAGCACGCCTGCCAGCGCGCCGTCGGCATTGCGCTGGCGGGCGGTCTCCACCAGCAGGCCCAGGGCATGCAGGGGCTGGCGCAGGTCATGGCTGGCGGCCGACAGGAAGCGGCTCTTGGCCTCCAGCGCCTGTTCGGCCTGCTCCTTGGCCGCCAGGTAGCGCTCGGCCAGCAGCTGGCGGTCACGCTCCTGCGCCCATTGCTGCTGCATGAGCTGGCGCGCCCCCCAGGCATGGCGCGCGATGGTGGCGCCATACAGCATGAGCAGAGGCAGCAGGTACAGGCCCCTGTTCGGGAAGTACCAGACCACGGCCAGCAGCATGGCGCCGTACAGCACGCCGAAAAAGCGCTTGAACACGGCAGCCGCCGGCGCCAGGAAGGTGGCGGCCGAGGCCACGACGCCGCACAGCACCAGGTAGATGAAAAGCCGGAATTCATGGCCGCTGCCATGGGTCAGCGGTATGGCCAGCGCCCAGGAACCGGCGTTGAGCAAGGCCATGCGGCCCATCACGCGCTCCCAGCGCTGCAGCCGCGTTGGCAACTCGGCCGAGGGCACGGCAGCGCCCAGGTCCCGACGCAACTGGCGCCGCAAACCAACGAAGACGCAGGCCATGAGCGCCATGCCCAGCCACCACAGCAGCAGCGGCGCCTGGAAGGCACCCGTTTCGTGCCGCTGCAGCCAGACCACGATGCCGGGGATGATGAGGGCCGCCGCCTCGGACGAGCCCCGCGATGCGATGGACAGCAGCAGCCGCTGGCGCTGCTGCAGCTTCCACAGCGGCTCCGCAGGGCCGCCGTCGTGTTCAGAACTGGTCGCCATCCACGTAGAACCAGCGCCCGCCTTCGCGCACGAAGCGGCTGCGCTCATGCAGGCGCACGGCGCGGCCCGCCACGCGGTAGCGCGCGACGAATTCCACCTCGGCGCGGTCCTCGCCGGTGCTTCGGAAGTCCCTGACCGCCAGCCCCAGCCAGCGCGCCGAGGGCTCGAAGTCCAGCGTGGCGGGCCGCTGGCTGGCGTGCCAGGTGGCCAGCAGGTAGGCGGCGTCCTCACGCACGAAGGCGCTGTAGCGCGAGCGCATCAAGGCCTGGGCATCGGGTGCGGGGCAGTCGTCGAAATGGTCCAGGTAGCGGCCGCAGCAGGCATCAAAGGCCAGGGACCGGCCCTTGGCATCGTGCTGGCCACAGGGACAGGCCGGGGAGGTGGCGGCAGCGCTCATAGCGGCTGGCCCTGCGGAACTTGCGGAACCTGGGAGAGGACGGCGGGGGAGCAGGAGTGCATGTCAGTCACGGCCGCCTTGCTGCGACCGGGTTCTTGATGGAGGACAGGCGGGCCATGATACTGACCGCGGGCCTTCGGGCCTGTAAGGAGAGCCCATGTTTTCAATGTCGGTCCCGTGGTGGGAGTTCGTGGTGCGCGGCGTGGCCGTCTACCTGTTCTTGCTGGTGTTCCTTCGGCTGACGGGGCGGCGCCAGACGGGGCAGTACGCGCCCTTTGACCTGGTGCTGCTGCTCATCCTGTCGAATGCCGTTCAGAACTCCATGAATGCCGGGGACAACTCGCTGATCGGCGGCATGATCTCGGCTTCCACGCTGATCCTGTGCCATCTGCTGCTGTCCTGGCTGACTTTCCGTTTTCCCGCGCTGGAGCGGCTCATCGACGGCAAGGCCCAGGCCCTGATCACGGACGGCCACCTGAACAAGGATCTGATGCGCGAGGAACGCATCACGCGCGACGATATCGAGGCCGCGCTGCGTGCGGGCGGCTGCCTGCACCTCAGAGAGGTGGAGCGCGCCACGCTGGAGACCGACGGCAGCATCACCGTCGTCCTGCGCCGCCGCGACAGCGAGAACGACGGCGATCCGCCGGTCTGAGCCTAGTCGAGCTGCTCCAGGAAGCGCTCGATGGCCAGGTTCACGGGCTGCGGATGCGTGAGGTTGGCCGCATGGCCGGCCCCCGGCACCTCCACCCACTGCGCCCTGGGCAAGGCCTTGGCCATGGCGCGTGCACGGTCGAGCGTGATGGCGATGTCGTCCGTGCCATGGATGACCAGTGCCGGTACGTGGATGTCGGGCAGTCGCGGGCTGATGTCATCGCGCTGGGCCAGCGCCAGAAAGCTCTGCCCCAGGTTGATGGGCGTGGCCTTCTTCCATTTGGCGCGCCAGGCGGCCGCGCCGCTCCAGCCCTGGCCCAGGATGGTGCGCTCCACCGTGGCCGCCATGTCGTCGCTGAGGCCATGCTCCATCCAGGCGCGCAGCAACGCCTCGTGGTGGGGCATCTGCTCGGGGTCTTCCAGCATGGCCTGGGTGTCGATCAGCACCAGCGCGCGCACGATCTCGGGGTGGATGAGCGCGCAGCGCAGCGACAGGTAGCCGCCCTGCGACATGCCCACCAGCACCGCGCGCCCCACGCCCAGGTGCTCGAGCAGGGCGGCCAGGTCGTCGGCCGAGTCGTAGTAGTCGAAGGGAGCGCAATGCTCGGGGTCTGCCGTCTGGCCATGGCCACGCTCGTCCCAGCTGATGCAGCGATAGCGATCCTGCAGCGCCTGGACCTGGGGAGCGAACATGGTGTGGTCCATGAGCAGTCCATGCGAAAACACCAGGACCGGGCCGCGCCCGCCCGTGTCCTCGTAGTAAAGGTTCTGGCCGTTGACGGAAGCAATGGGCATGTCGGGATCTCCTGCGAAGGTGGTCACAAACCTGCCGGAGTCCGGTGCCCGCCTCTCCCGGGCGCCGTCCCGGCGACGCTCCATGCTAAGCCCTGCGGGTGACGGGGCCATCCGGCCCGACCCGCAGCATAGTGATGGGCCTCAGGCCAGGGCGCGCTGGATGAGAATTTTCTGCACGTCGCTCGTTCCCTCGTAGATCTGGCACACGCGCACGTCGCGGTAGATGCGCTCGACGGGAAAATCGTTGACCACGCCATAGCCGCCCAGGGTCTGGATGGCGGCGCTGCACACGCGCTCGGCCATTTCGCTGGCGAACAGCTTGGCCATGGCCGCTTCCTTCAGGCAGGGCAGGCCGGCATCGCGCAGGCTGGCCGCATGCCAGATCAGCTGGCGCGCGGCCTCGATCTGCGTGGCGCAGTCGGCCAGGCGAAAGCCCACGGCCTGGTGGTTGAAGATGGGCTGGCCGAAGCTCTCGCGCTCCTTGGAGTACTGCAGCGCGCAATCGAAGGCCGAACGCGCCATGCCCACGCTTTGCGCGGCAATGCCGATGCGCCCGCCCTCCAGCGCCGACAGCGCAATCTTGTAGCCCTCGCCCTCGGCACCGATGAGGTTGGCGGCGGGGATGCGGCAGCCCTCGAACTGGATCTGGGCCGTGTCCGAGCTGTGCTGGCCCAGCTTGTCCTCCAGCCGCAGCACCTGGTAGCCGGGCGCGGAGGTGGGCACGATGAAGGCGCTCATGCCGCGCTTGCCGGCCGCCTTGTCGGTGACGGCGATGACGATGGCCACGTCGCCGTTCTTGCCGCTGGTGATGAACTGCTTGACGCCGTTGATCACGTAGTCGTTGCCGTCGCGGGTGGCCGTGGTGCGCAGCGCCGAGGCGTCCGAGCCCACATGCGGCTCGGTCAGGCAGAAGGCGCCCAGCATCTCGCCGCGCGCCAGCGGCGCCAGCCATTGCTGCTTTTGCGCCTCGCTGCCGTAGCGCATGAGGATGGCGTTGACGGGGCAGTTGGTGACGCTGATCACCGTGCTGGTGCCGCCGTCGCCGGCTGCGATTTCCTCCAGCACCAGGGCCAGGCTCAGGTAGTCAAGGCCGGCGCCGCCGTATTCCTCGGGCACGCAGATGCCGTAGGCACCCAGCGCCGCCAGGCCCTGGTGCACGTTCTTGGGAAAGTGGTGCTCCTTGTCCCAGCGTGCGGCATGGGGCGTGATTTCGGTGCGCACGAAGTCGCGCACCGCGTCACGGATCATTTCCTGGTCTGCGTTGAGCAGCATGTCTTGTCTCCTGATTCCTTGTTTCGTTGTTCGTTGTCCTGGCCGCAGCTACCAGGCGATGCGCTGTCCGTCGTGGCGCAGCATGCGGCCCCGATCAGCCGGCGTGACGCCGGCCAGGGTGCGGACCAGACCCTGCACGCTTTGCTCCACGGTGAAGGTGGCGGACTCGCCGCCCATGTCGGTCTGCACCCAGCCCGGGTCCAGCGCGACCACGGTGGCGCCGGGCCATTGCGGCTGGGCGCTGGCCACGACCATGTTGAGCGCGGCCTTGCTGACGCGGTAGAGCCAGGCGTCGGATTCGGCGCCGGCCAGCAGCGACATCTCGCTGGAGAACAGGCCGAACACGCCGCCCGCCGCCTCGACCATCGGCGCCACCTGGGGCAGCACCTGCATGGCGCCCAGCACATTGGTGTGCATGACGCGGTCGAACTGCTCGCGCGTGGGCGGCGTGGCCGAGCTGTGGGCATCCCACACTCCGGCCACGTACAGCGCCAGCTCGATCTTCTCGCCATCGAGCTGCCAGGCCAGGCCGCTGACGCTGGCCGGGTCGGCCACATCCACCAGCAGCACCTTGGCGCCCGTGGCTTCGACGCGCTCGCGATCGGCCTCGCTGCGCACCGTGGCGACCACGCTGCGGTCCTGGGCCGCATAGGCCTCTACCAAGGCAAAACCGAGCCCGCGCGAGGCTCCCAACACCAGAGTGACTGCCATGTCTTTCGACCTTTCAAATGGAATGCGGTCAGCGGCCCTGCTCGCCCGCGATCTGTTTTTCGTAGCGCTCGACCATGGCCTCCTGCGTCTCGGTGGGCGCAGGCAGGCCGATCTGCTGGTGGACCATCTGGTTCACCGACGGCATGACGTTGCGCGGCACCTGGGACTCGGGCTTCCAGAGCCGGGCGCGCATGAGGGCCTTGGCGCAGTGCAGATAGGCCTCCTGCACCTGGATCTCCAGAACGATCTTGGGCCGGAAGCCTTCGTTGGCGAACAGCGCCGTGTAGTGGGCCTCGTCACGCAGCCTGGCCACGCCGTTGACGCGCAGCGTCTCGTCGAAGCCCGGCACCATGAACAGCAGGCCGATGCGCGGATCGGCGATCAGGTTGCTGAAGCTGTCCAGGCGGTTGTTGCCGCCCGAGTCGGGGATCAGCAGCGTCTGGTTGTCGGGCGCCTTGATGAAGCCCGGCTTTCCGCCGCGCGGCGAGGCATCCATCAGCGAGCCCGCCGCGCCCCCCGTGGCCACGATGCACAGCGGCGACAGCGCGATGAAGCGCAGGCAATGCCGGTCCAGGTCCACCTGCTGCTTGAGCAAGGCCCTTTCGGCCGGCATGGCATACAGGCTGCGCAACTGTTCTTCGCTGGTGATCATGGTCGAGAGGTCAAAGTAATAGCGGATCGGCCGATCCAAGTCTAGCTCTCTGGACGTCTGTGGCGCTGCCCATAAAACTGGCGCAATGCAAATCAGAGACACCGAGGAAGGGCCTACGCCGGCCGCGCCGCCCCGCACCGAGGGTGTCGTCCCCCTTTCAGGGGGAGGGCGCGCAGCGCCTCAGGGGGTGACCATTTCTATCGCCATGGCTGTTCCTTCGCCGCCGCCTATGCACAGCGTGGCCAGGCCGCGCTTGCCGCCACGCGCCTGCAGGGCGTGCAGCAGCGTGACCAGGATGCGCGCACCGCTGGCGCCGATGGGGTGGCCCAGCGCGCAGGCGCCGCCGTTGACGTTGACCTTGTCGCGCGGCACGCCCAGTTCGGCCATCAGGGCCATGGGCACGACGGCAAAGGCTTCGTTGACTTCCCACAGGTCCACATCCGCCGCCGTCCAGCCGGCCTTCTTGAGGGCCTTCTGCGTGGCGCCCACGGGGGCCGTGGTGAACCATTCGGGCTCCTGGGCATGCGTGGCATGGGCGACGATGCGCGCCAGCGGCTTGCAGCCCAGCTCCTTGGCCGTGGACTCGCGCATCAGCACCAGGGCGGCGGCGCCGTCGTTGATGCTGGAGCTCGATGCCGCCGTGATCGTGCCGTCCTTCTTGAAGGCGGGCTTGAGGCTGGCGATCTTGTCCAGCTTGGCCTTGGCCGGGCCTTCGTCGATGCTGACCGTGACATCGCCCTTGCGCGTGGAGACGGTGACGGGCGTGATCTCGGCCGCGAAGGCGCCGCTTTCCGTGGCGGCCTGGGCGCGCTTGACGCTTTCGATGGCGTAGGCGTCCTGCTGCTCGCGCGTGAAGTGGTATTTGGCGGCGCAATCCTCGCCAAAGGTGCCCATGGAGCGGCCCGGCTCGTAGGCGTCCTCCAGACCGTCGAGCATCATGTGGTCATAGACCTTGTCGTGGCCCATGCGGTAGCCGCCACGGCCCTTCTTGAGCAGGTAGGGCGCATTGGTCATGCTCTCCATGCCGCCGGAGACCACCACATCGCGGCTGCCCGCCACCAGCTGGTCATGGGCCAGGATGGTGGCCTCCATGCCGGCGCCGCACATCTTGGACAGGGTCACGGCGCCCGTGCTGCGCGGCAGGCCGCCCTTGAAGCCTGCCTGGCGCGCAGGCGCCTGTCCCTGGCCCGCCATCAGGCAGTTGCCGAACAGCACTTCGTCCACCTTCTCCGGCGCCACGCCGGCACGCTGCACGGCGGCCTTGATGGCGGCGCCGCCCAGATCGTGGGCCGCGAGATCGGCGAAGTCGCCCTGGAATGCGCCCATGGGGGTGCGGGCTGCGCCGACGATGACGATGGGGTCTTGCATGCTTATCTCCTGGATGTGGTGATGGTGAGGGGAAAACAAACGGGTCAGGCCAGCCAGCGGCTGCGCTCGTAGGGATAGACGTCGTGCACGTGGCCTTCGCGGATGCGCTGCTGGTGCCCCTGCCAGAAGGCGGGATCGAGCAGGTCGGCATGGTGGCGCATGAAAACTTCGCGCACGGCCGGATTGCCCAGCAAAAAGGGCGCGAAGGTTTCCGGGAACACATCGCGCGGGCCCACGGGATACCAGACCTCGCCGCTGAGCTCGTCTTCCTCGTTGCGCGGCGCAGGCACCTGGCGGAAATGGCAGTCGGTCAGGTATTCGATCTCGTCGTAGTCGTAGAACACCACCTTGCCGCCGCGCGTGATGCCGAAGTTCTTCCACAGCATGTCGCCCGGGAAGATGTTGGCGGCCACCAGGTCCTTGATGGCATTTCCGTATTCGATCACGGCGCTCTCCAGCCGCTGCCGCGGTCCCGGCAGGTCCAGCCCGTCATCGAAGCACTCCTGCAGCAGCAGGTTCAGCGGCACCATGCGCCGCTCTATGTAGAGGTGGGAGATGATGACCTCCTGCCGGCCATCGCCGTCGCGGTCGCTGATCTCGACCTGGCTGGGCGCGTGCTCCAGGATCTCGGCGATCAGCGCCTCCGAGAAGCGCTCGCGCGGGAAGGCCACCAGGCTGTACTCCAGCGTGTCGGCCATGCGCCCCACGCGGTCGTGCTGCTTGACCAGGCGGTACTTGGCCTTGACCTGCTCGCGGGTGATCTCCTTGGGCGCGGCGAACCGGTCCTTGATGAGCTTGAACACATAGGGAAAGCTGGGCAGGTCGAACACCAGCATGACCATGCCCTTGATGCCGGGTGCGATGCGGAACTGGTCGCGCGAATGGCGCAGGTGGTGCAGGAAGTCGCGGTAGAACAGCGTCTTGCCCTGCTTGGCCAGGCCCAGGGCGTTGTACAGCTCGGCGCGCGGCTTGCGCGGCATGAGGCTGCGCAGGAACTGCACGTAGGCGCTGGGCACGTCGGTATCGACCATGAAGTAGGCACGCGCAAAGCTGAAGAGGCCGTGCAGGTCCTTCTCGCCGAACAGGGCCGCATGCAGCACCAGCCGGCCGTTGTCCCCATGCAGGATGGGCACGGCCCAGGACAGCTCGGCAAAGCCGTTGATGATCTTGCCGACGATGTAGGCGCCTTTGTTGCGGAAAAACAGGCTGGACAGCACCTGGATCTGGAAGTTGGCGTACAGGCGCATGGCCTGCAGCTGGGGCTCCAGGCGCTCGGCCAGGCGGGCGATGTCGCGCTCCAGGTCTTCAAAGGGGCGCTGCAGCGCGAACTGCTCCACGACTTCGCGCAGCGTCTGCGACAGTGTCTCGCGCGTGGGATAGAAGGCTAGGTAGGCCGGGCGTGCGGCCGGCTCCTGGTTCTCTATGTATTCCGTACTGACGGCCGGCCGCACGAAGATGAAGTCGTTGTGGAAGTGCGTACGGTGCAGGATCTTGGTGGTGACCGAGTTGAAGAAGGTCTCGGCCAGCTCCGGCTGCAGGTGGTTGACCATGAGCCCGATGTAGTGGCGCTTGATCTGCTGCCAGACCGGCATGGGCTGGGCGCCGGCCGCAAATTCCTTTTCAAGCCGGCGCACGCATTCGCGCACGCGCAGGTCGTAGAACTCGATGCGCTCGCGCTGCGCGCGCTGCTGGCCCAGCCAGTCGGCCGTCTCGAAGCGGTGCTTGGCGCGGGCCGATTCGGCGCGGAACAGGCGGTAATGGCGGTTGAAGCCATCCATCATCGCCCGCGCGATGTCATGGGCAAGCAGGGTGTCCTGGGCAGGCATCGGCATGAAGTCTCCCGGGGTCCCGCCTGCCATGGCCGCTCAGTCGCGCTGGCGGCTGGCGACCAGCTCGACAGCCTCGGCATGGATGTTGGCGATGCCGCCGACACCGGGCACGGTCATCTGCAGATTGGTGATCAGGCCGTCCTTCAGGCCATAGCACCAGCCGTGCAGCGTGACCTTCTGGCCGCGCGCCCAGGCATCCTGCATCACCGTGCTCTGCGCCACATTGATCACTTGCTCGATGGCATTGAGCTCGCACAGCGCGTCATGGCGCCATTGCGGCGACAGGCTGGCCAGCAGCGCCTGGTGCTTGTCGCGCACGTCCTTCACGTGGCGGATCCAGTTGTCGGCCAGGCCCACGCGCACATCCTCCAGTGCCGCCAGCACGCCGCCGCAGCCATAGTGGCCGACGACCATCAGGTGCTCGACCTTGAGCTGGTCCACCGCGTACTGGATGGTGGACAGGCAGTTCAGGTCGCTGGGCACGACCACGTTGGCCACGTTGCGGTGCACGAACACCTCGCCGGGCTCCAGGCCCGTGATCTGGTTCGCGGGCACGCGGCTGTCGGAACAGCCGATCCACATGTAGCGGGGTTTTTGCTGCGCCATCAGCCCAGTGAAGAAACCGGGCCGGTCACGCTCCACCTGCTGGGCCCATTCGCGGTTGTGGACAAACAGCTCTTCGATGGAGGTTGTGCTCATAAACAATCCTTTTGTTGGGGTCAAACTCAAGAACGGCGCAGCAGGCAGGCGAAAGATCAGCAGGTCTCTGCGAACAGCTCGCGGCCGATCAGCATGCGACGGATCTCGCTGGTGCCGGCGCCGATCTCATAGAGTTTCGCATCCCGCCAGAGGCGACCCAGTGGGTATTCGTTGATATACCCATTACCCCCATAGATTTGAACGCCTTCGCCGGCCATCCATGTCGCCTTCTCGGCGCACCACAGGATGACGCTGGCGCAATCCTTGCGAACTTGGCGAACATGCTCGGTTCCCAGCAGATCGAGGTTTTTGGCGACCGTATAGGCAAAGGAGCGGCCCGCTTGCAGCACGGTGTACATGTCCGCCACCTTGCCCTGGATGAGCTGGAACTCGCCGATGCTCTGGCCGAACTGCTTGCGGTCATGGATGTAGGGCACTACGTTGTCCATCACCGACTGCATGATGCCCAGCGGCCCGCCCGTCAGCACGGCGCGCTCATAGTCCAGGCCGCTCATCAGCACCTTGGCGCCGTTGTTCAAGCCGCCCAGCACGTTCTCGGCCGGCACCTCGACGTTCTCGAACACCAGCTCGCCCGTGTGGCTGCCACGCATGCCCAGCTTGTCCAGCTTCTGGGCAATGGAAAAGCCCTTCATGCCCTTCTCGATCAGGAAGGCAGTCACGCCGCGGGCGTTCAGCTCGGGCTCGGTCTTGGCGTAGACCACCAGGGTGTCGGCATCGGGACCATTGGTGATCCACATCTTGGTGCCGTTGAGCAGGAAGTAGCCGCCCTTGTCCTCGGCCTTGAGCTTCATGCTGATCACGTCCGAGCCGGCGCCGGGCTCGCTCATGGCCAGCGCGCCCACATGCTCGCCGCTGATCAGCTTGGGCAGGTACTTGGCCTTTTGCGCTTCATTGCCGTTGCGGTTGATCTGGTTCACGCAGAGATTGCTATGCGCGCCGTAGGACAGGCCCACCGATGCGCTGGCACGCGAGATTTCCTCCATCGCCACCATGTGGGCCAGGTAGCCCATGTCGGCACCGCCGTACTGCTCGGACACGGTGATGCCCAGCACGCCCAGGTCGCCGAACTTGCGCCACAGGTCCATGGGGAACTGGTCGTCGCGGTCGATCTCGCCGGCGCGCGGTGCAATCTCGGCCTGTGCGAACTCGCGCACGGCATCGCGCAGCGCGTCGATGTCCTCGCCCAGTTGGAAGTTCAGGCCCGGCAGGTTGGAAAGGCTCATCTCATGTCTCCTGTGGAAATTGGGGGAAAGAACGCCGCCCGGCTCAATCGGCCAGATCGCGGCCCTGCACGCACATCAGCGTGCAGCCCATGGTGGCAATCAGCTTCTCGCGGCCTCCGTCGATGGCGTAGGCGCGCCCTTCGGTCACGGTGATGGTGCGGCCCGGCTTGAGCACACGGCCTTCCATGCGAAAGCGCTGGCCCTTGGCAGGGGCCAGCAAGTTGATCTTGAATTCAATGGTGAGCACGGCAGCATCGGCCGGCATCAGGGTCAGCCCTGCGTAGCCGCAGGCGGAATCCAGCGCCGTGGAAACCATGCCGGCATGCAAAAAGCCATGCTGCTGCGTCAGCCCGGGCGCCCAGTCCAGGCAGACATCGACGGCACCGGGCTCCAGCAAGGACAGCTCGGCGCCCAGGGTGTGCATCGCGCCCTGGCGTGCAAAACTGTCTTGCACACGGCGGGCAAAGTCGCTGTTGGCAGGTTCCAGGCGGAGCACGGTCAAGGCAAGCCTCACAAATTACGTTTACGTAAACGTCAATTATGAAGCATTTTTCCCATCCAGGTGTTTCAACAAAGTGCGGGCCTCGGATTCCTGCTCTCGCACCTCGGCCAGGTTGGCCTGCAGATCGGCCAGGCGGTCCTCGAGCTGGCGGCGGTGCACAGCCAGCACCTCCAGGAATTTGCGCAGTTGCACGCCCGTGTCACGGGGGCTGTCGTAGAGATCGATGATCTCCTTGGCTTCGTTCAGAGACAGTCCCAGCCGCTTGGCCCGCAAGGTCAGGCGAAGACGTGTGCGATCACGCGCGCTGTAGACGCGATTGCGTCCGCCAGGCCCGGCACGCTCGGGCTCAAGCAGGCCCATGTCCTCATAGAAGCGGATGGCCCGGGTCGTGAGATCGAACTCCTTGGCAAGATCGCTGATGGTGTAGGTGGTCGACATGGCTGGAGAGTCCGCCGGCATCCACAGCCGGCGGCCATGGGAATGCGACGTTGACGTTAACGTCAATGCTAGCGGAATTGTCCGCAGGAAACTGCGCCGGATGTTGCATCCGGGTGCGACGAAGAAGCCTGG
>NZ_BCTO01000040.1 GCF_001571325.1 Delftia tsuruhatensis NBRC 16741 | reverse complement strand
TCCCCCCTCGCCACTCAAGCAGATTTGAAAACATTCGGATCGATGCGACGAAGCTTTTTTTAAGTTTCCTATGCGCCTCCAACAATTCGTCGTCATGCTCATGGGCAGTCAGCTCAACAGCTGCATTTAGTTCTGCCAACTCCTTCGTCAGCGCTCTATTTTTTTGCTCTAGCCGAATATTCTCATAGCGTGTAATTTTTTGATCATTCAGTTGCTCAATGACAGCCAAAAATTGCTCACTATTCCAAGGTTTGACTATATGGCGGTGCAAGCCCAGCAACCGACCAAGGCCTTTCGTAATTGCCACGGGACTGCATTCCGAAAGAAAAATCACGAACAGATCAGGGGACTGCCCAACGAGATTTTCCAGCCACTGCCCACCATCCTTGTCAATTACACGCGTATTGCATATCAACAAATCAATTCGTCCACCAGCAAACTCAGCCAACGCTTCCGGCGCACTTGCCGCCATTCGCGTATCATATCCAGCCTGACCGAGCAACAGGCCCAACCCTGAAAAATCTTCCACCTCGCAATCAACCATCAATGCTTGCAACCGCGATTGCGGCGCGAATGATTCTTGCCTCTCTTTAACATTCATTTGGCGTGCCTCCATTTGTCTTATTCGATGCATGGCCTCGCCAATATGCCATCGAAAAGCAATGTGCAGATAGAAATTCTTTAAGATCAAATTTATCCGCTTCTCGCCACTCACTTACATCTAGCTACCATTACCCCAGTTTCGCGCAATGGATGAAATTTGCTCCAGGGAGAGCTCTCACTTGGATTCAAGGCAGTCTTGTCGGCCACGCTTGAAGCCCGGCCGCGTAGGCGGGCACCCGCGTGCGCAGCAGCTTGAGCCTGGCGCGGTCCAGCACCTGCAGCGGCGCATCAATGCCGCGCGCGGCCGAAGCATGCAGGAAGACCTGGCGCAGCCACACCATGTCATTGAGCACGGCGGCGGGCCGGCCTCGTCTTCCGTGCGCCGCTTCTTGGTGTGGCCCATCAGATCCTGCACCGTGAGCTTGGCGGCCTGGAGGTCGGCCCGACCAGAGGCCTGCAGTCGCGCGATGCCGGCCTTTTTGCAACGGCCCCACTCAGTCACGTTTTTGACCGCACTGACATAATCCCGCAGTGGCTCCCCCACTGAAATTTTCTTGCGCACGGCCTGGCGCCTGGCCAGAAGCGTGCTCCTGGTCCATCTCGTGCTCGCGCCTGCGCAGCCACCCATTGGCCAGCACTTTCCGACGGTAGGCCTGGCTTTCGCGGTGGACAAACGTGCCGTTCTCCATCAGCCGGATCTGTGCGGTGCAGGCAAGCGGGCAAGCAAGCCATCCGTGCGCTTGCGTGAAGTGATGGTCCCATCTGTTTTGCGACAGGTGAAGGATGTGGCAAAGCCAGCGAGAAAATCAGCAAAAACGGGGTTGGATGGCGAAGAACCAGGCAACGACGCCAGAGCAAAAAACCCAATCAGATCAATGACAAACGTAGAAAATAAAGCATCTTCCAGCATGTGGCGCATGTCCGTGGCGCCCATGATGGACTGGACTGACAAGCACTGCCGCTACCTGCACCGACTGCTGAGCCGCCATACCCTGCTGTATACCGAGATGGTGACCACGGGCGCACTGCTGCACGGTGATGTGCCACGGCATCTGCGGTTCGAGGCCGAGGAGCATCCGGTGGCGTTGCAGCTCGGCGGCAGCGAGCCGTCGGATCTGGCGCAGGCTGCACGGTTGGGAGCGCAGTGGGGATATGACGAGATCAATCTGAACTGCGGCTGCCCCAGCGAGCGGGTGCAGCGCGGTGCATTTGGCGCCTGCCTGATGAATGAGGCGCCGCTGGTGGCCGATTGCGTGAAGGCCATGGTGGATGTGGTGGACGTGCCTGTCACGGTGAAGCACCGCATCGGCATCGACAAGGACGAGAGCTACGAATTCGTGCGCGACTTCGTGGGCACGGTGGCCGATGCGGGATGCCGCGTGTTCATCGTTCACGCACGCAATGCCTGGCTCAAAGGCTTGTCTCCCAAGGAAAACCGCGAGATCCCGCCGCTGCGCTACGAGATCGTGGCCCGGCTCAAGCAGGATTTTCCGCAGCTGACCATTGCCATCAATGGCGGCATCAAGGCCGACGCCACCGTGCAGGAGCTGCTGCAGCAGGTCGATGGCGTGATGGTGGGGCGTGAGGCCTATCACAACCCCTGGTGGCTGGCCTCGTGGGATGCGCTGTACTACGGCGATGCTGGCGTGGAGCACACGCGCGAGTCCATCGAGGAGCAGATGGTGGCCTACATGGAGCGAGAGGCGCGCACGCACGGCACGCACTGGTATTCGATAGCCCGCCATATGTTGGGGTTGCGCAACGGGCTGGCAGGTGCGCGGCGCTGGCGCCAGGTGTGGAGCAACCACCAGTTCAAGCAGTTGCCGCCTTCAGAGGTGATGCGGCTTGCGCGCACCAAACCGGCCGAAGCGGCGCTTGCCGCCTAGCGCGCCGCACTGCATTGCAGGAATGCCGGGGGCTGGGCGGCCGCCAGCTTACAACCATCAGTCAAGCTATCACTTAAGCGACAGCATTAGAGGGGTTTTACTACCAATTTTCTTAGCGTGCTGCTGATATATTGCACTGCAACAAATCCAAACAACCCCTTGTATCCATGCTCTATCAGCTCTACGAAATCCAGCGCGCCATGGTCGAGCCCTTTGCCGATTTCGCGCAGGCTGCAGCCAAGCTCTACAGCAACCCCCACTCGCTGCTGAGCCAGGGTCCGATGTCCCAGCGCATGGCCGCCGGGTTCGACCTGTTCTACCGCCTGGGCAAGGATTACGAAAAGCCCGAGTTCAACCTGCGCAGCGTCGATGTCGGCGGCGTGGACGTGACGATCCGCGAGCGGGTCGAAGTGGACAAGCCGTTTTGCGAGCTGCGCCGCTTCAAGCGCTTCTCCGACGACACCGAGACACTGCAGACCATGCTGAGCCAGCCCGTGGTGCTGATCGTCGCGCCGCTGTCGGGCCACTACGCCACGCTGCTGCGCGATACGGTGCAAAGCATGCTGGGCGACCACAAGGTCTACATCACCGACTGGAAGAACGCCCGCCTGGTGCCGCTGGCCGATGGCGAGTTCCACCTCGACGACTACGTGAACTATGTGCAGGAGTTCATCCGCTACCTGCAGGGCAAGTACGGCCAGTGCCATGTGGTCAGCGTCTGCCAGCCCACGGTGCCGGTGCTGGCGGCCGTGTCGCTGATGGCCAGCCGTGGCGAGACGCCTCCGCTGTCCATGACCATGATGGGCGGCCCCATCGATGCGCGCCGCTCGCCGACCTCGGTGAACAACCTGGCGCAGAACCGCAGCTTCGAGTGGTTCGAGAACAATGTGATCTACCGCGTGCCCGAAGGCTATCCGGGCGTGGGTCGCCGCGTCTACCCCGGCTTCCTGCAGTACTCGGGCTTCGTGGCCATGAACCCGGATCGCCACGCCAAGAGCCACTACGACTACTTCAAGGACCTGATCAAGGGTGACGACGCCAGCGCCGAGCACCACCGCAAGTTCTATGACGAGTACAACGCCGTGCTCGACATGGATGCCGACTACTACCTCGAGACCATCGCCACGGTGTTCCAGGACTACAAGCTGGTCCATGGCACCTGGGAAGTGCGTTCGCCCGAGGACAAGGTTGAACTGGTGCGCCCGCAGGACATCAAGGGCAGCGCCCTGCTGACCATCGAAGGCGAGCTGGACGACATCTCCGGCTCCGGCCAGACGCGGGCTGCGCACGATCTGTGCACGGGCATTGCCGCGGATCAGCGCAGGCACCTTGAAGTGCCGGGCGCGGGACACTATGGGATTTTCAGCGGCCGCCGCTGGCGAGAGATCGTCTATCCGCAGGTGCGCGAATTCATCAGCACCCACCAGCCCGAGAGCGCCACCGCCGCCAGCGCTGCAGGCCATGCCAGCAGCCTGAGCGATGACGCGCCAACGGCCGCCGAGCAGCCACGCAAGCGTGGCGCCAAGGTGCAGGCAGGCTGATTCCCGAGCAAGCCCGCCACGCCATGTCCTCCACCGCCATGCTCGCCCGCGACGATCTGGCAGCGCGCATAGACGCCGCGCTGCCGCAGACGCAGTGCACGCGTTGCGGCTTCCCTGACTGCGCCAGCTACGCCCAGGCCGTGGCCTCGGGCGAGGCTGGCATCAACCAGTGCCCACCGGGCGGCGCTGCGGGCGTGGAGCGGCTGGCCGCATTGACGGGTCGGCCCGTTGTTGCGCTGAGCGCCGAGCACGGCATGGAAGCCCCGCGCACCGTGGCGGTGATCGACGAGGCCTGGTGCATCGGTTGCACCCTGTGCATCAAGGCCTGCCCCACGGATGCCATCCTGGGGGCCAACAAGTTCATGCACACGGTGATCGCAGCCCACTGCACGGGATGCGAACTGTGCATTCCCGTGTGTCCGGTCGATTGCATCGAACTGCACAACGCCAGCGGCCCGGCCACAGGCTGGTCTGCCTGGAGCCCCCAGCAGGCCGAGCATGCGCGCCAGCGCTATGTGCTGCACCGCGAGCGTGAAGTGGAGCGTGAGCGTTTGAGTGCAAGCCGGGCACCGACGCCTCTTGCGCAGGCAGAGCAGGCAGCAGCCGACGACGCCAGCCCTCAAGCACCCTGCCCCGCACCTCCCGTGGCCGAGAGCAAGCAGGCCACCATCGCCGCCATCCTGGCCCGCGCACGTGCCCAGCGCGCGGGCGGCGGTCCATCGCCGAACGCGTGCCAGTGAAGCCCGCCAGGCGGCAGTCTGCCTTCCAGGCCAAGGCTAGGCCGCCAGCGCCAGACTCTTGTAGACGCCGCATCCCCAGTACAGCCCGCCATGCTTGCAGACGAAGGACATCTTGGTCTGTACCTGTTGCGTGGCAGGGTTTCTGAAGTCGTACTCCACCCAGCCTGGGCCGCGCTCGGCCTGGGCAATGATGTCGGCCAGCAGCTGCTCACCCCGCACGCCTGGCAGCTCCTGCACGCGCACGCCCACACGCGCAGGGTTGCCGCCAAAGGCGCGGTAGCTGCCGTCGGCGGCCAGGGCGAAAACGTACATATCGCGGTCATGGAAGGGCTGGCCGGGGTCGTTCACGGCGGCCAGCAGTGCCTCGGTGGCCACTCCGCGCCGCGCCAGGCCCAGGGCCGACTCGACCAGGGCCACGGCCTCCTCCGCCGTGCCCTGCTGCAGCCGAAAGCGCGACACCGCCCCTGACAGCATCTGCGCGCGCTGCTGCAGCGCGCGTGCCTGGTCCAGCGCGTGGCCCACCATCTGCGCGTTGTGCTGGGTGATCTCGTCGATCTGGTGCACGGCGCGGCTGATCTCGGCCAGGCCCGTGCTTTGGCTGCCGGTGGACTGCGACAGCTCTCCCATGTGCTCGGCCACCTGGCGAATGCCTTCGGTCACGCGCTCCATGCCACGTCCGGCCGTGCGGATCAGTTCGGTGCTGTGCTCCACCTGGGCCAGCGCATCGCCGATCAGGTGGCGGATCTCGCGCGCCGCCTCGGCCGAGCGGCCGGCCAGGGAGCGCACCTCGCTGGCCACCACGGCAAAGCCGCGGCCCTGCTCGCCCGCACGCGCCGCCTCCACGGCAGCGTTCAGCGCCAGGATGTTGGTCTGAAACGCTATGCCGTCGATCACGCCGATGATCTCGCGCATGCGGCCGGCGCTGCTTTCAATGGTCTCCACCGACTCCACGGCGCGGCCCATGGCCACCACGCCTTCATCGGCCGCGCCGCGCACCGCGCTGGCCTGGTGGTGGACCACGCCCACCACGTCGGCGTTGTGCTGCACGGCGCTGCTGAGCTGCTCCACGCTGACCACGGTCTGGGCCAGGTTGGTGGCCTGCAGTTCGGTGCGATCGGACAGTGCCTGGTGCTCGTTCACCAGTTGTTGCCCGGCCTGCGCCACCAGGGCCGCATTGCTGCGCACATCGGCCACCATGCCCGACAGCGAGGTCACCATGCCGCCCAGCAAGGCCTTGGGCGTCTGGACGGCGCCTGCGCCCTCCTGGGAGGCCGCAGCCTCCACGGCCACGCGCTGGCTCAGGTCTCCCTGGGCGATGCCCTGCATGGCCTGCTGCAGCAATTCGCGCTCGCCGATCACCCGCGACCAGAGCCTGTGCATGCCGCCCAGCAGCAACCCGGCCCACAGCAGCAAGGCTGCCCAAACCCAGGGCCCCAGGCCCAGCGAATCGGCCACCAACGCCAGCGCCGGTCCCGCCAATGCCCACACCGTGCATACGAGGAAGCCGGCACCTGGGCCGGATGTATGCTTACGATGCCTGCTTCCATCTTTTTCCATGCCAGCGCCTGCCTGCATAGCTGTCTGCCTCTCTTGTCATTGGTATCTGGAATTCACCGTTTGCGAGGCCCCGCCACACGAGTTGGCATGGCCCCAGTCGAGACCATGCCAGAATAGGTAACAGAATGCAAAAAAGCCAGCGTGCAGACCCGCAGTCCCCTGTGACAACGGCATGCCGAAAGCGCATCAATCCATAATGCGAGCCCATGAATCCCCTGCTCTCCCGACTCCAGCCCTACCCGTTTGAGCGTCTTCGCAAACTGTTCGCCGGGGTCCAGCCACCGGCGGGCGTGCGCCCCATCAGCCTTGGCATCGGAGAGCCCCGCCATGCCACGCCGCCCTTCATCGAACAGGCGCTGAGCGCCGACCTGGGCGGCCTGGCCAAGTACCCGGCCACCGCCGGCGAGCCCGCGCTGCGCGAAGCCTGCGCCCAGTGGGCGCGCCAGCGCTACGGCATTGCGCTGGACGCCGCCGCCCAGGTGCTGCCGGTCAACGGCTCGCGCGAGGCCCTGTTCTCCTTCACCCAGGTCGTGGTGGATGCCAGCCAGGACGGCGCGCGCGTGATCTGCCCCAACCCGTTCTATCAAATCTACGAAGGCGCCACCCTGCTGGCCGGCGCCCAGCCGTACTACGCCCCCAGCGATGCCGCGCGCAATTTCGCGGTGGACTGGGACAGCGTTCCCGCCGACGTGTGGGAAAAGACCCAGCTGATCTTCGTGTGCTCTCCCGGCAACCCCACAGGCGCGGTGATGCCGCTGGCCGAATGGGAAAAGCTGTTTGCGCTGTCCGACCGCCATGGCTTCGTGATTGCCAGCGACGAGTGCTATAGCGAGATCTACTTCGACGGCACGCCTCCACTGGGCGGACTGGAAGCCGCGCAGCGCCTGGGCCGCACGGACTACAAGAACCTGCTGATGTTCACCAGCCTGTCCAAGCGCAGCAATGTGCCTGGCCTGCGCAGCGGTTTCGTGGCGGGCGATGCGGCCCTGATCAAGGCCTTTTTGCTGTACCGCACCTACCACGGCGGCGCCATGAGCCCCGTGGTGCAGACGGCCAGCATCGCGGCCTGGGCCGACGAGGCCCATGTCGAGGAAAACCGCCGCCTGTACCGCGAAAAGTTCAACCAGGTCACCCCCGTGCTGGCGCGCGTGATGGATGTGCGCCTGCCCGACGCAAGCTTCTACCTGTGGGCCGGCATTCCCGAATCGCTGGGCCTTGACGACGCCGACTTTGCCCGCGAGCTGTATGCCGCCACCGGCGTGACCGTGCTGCCCGGCAGCTACCTGGCGCGCGAGGCCAATGGCCGCAATCCGGGCGCCGGGCGCGTGCGCATGGCCCTGGTGGCCGAGACCGCCGAATGCCTGGAGGCGGCCCAGCGCATTGCACAATTCATAGAATCACGCCAGCGCTGAGCCACGCCTGGCCACCCCTTTCCTCACAAACCCTTTGATCACCAAAGCCATATGACGCAACAGCTGCAATCCATCATCGACACCGCCTGGGACAACCGTGCCAGCCTCTCCCCCGCTGCCGCCCCCAAGGAAGTGACCGAGGCCGTGGACCACGTGATCGAAGCCCTGAACAACGGCCAGCTGCGCGTGGCCACGCGCGAAGGCGTGGGCCAGTGGACCGTGCACCAGTGGATCAAGAAGGCCGTGCTGCTGTCCTTCCGCCTCAAGGACAACGTGCTGATGCAGTCCGGCGACCTGAACTTCTTCGACAAGGTGCCCACCAAGTTCGCCGGCATGACCGAGGCCGAGATCGCCGCCACCGGCGTGCGCGTCGTGCCTCCGGCCGTGGCCCGCCGTGGCAGCTTCGTGGCCAAGGGCGCCATCCTGATGCCCTCCTACGTGAACATCGGCGCCTACGTGGACGAAGGCACCATGGTCGACACCTGGGCCACCGTGGGCTCCTGCGCCCAGGTCGGCAAGAACGTGCACCTGTCCGGCGGCGTGGGCCTGGGCGGCGTGCTGGAGCCGCTGCAGGCCAACCCGACCATCATCGAGGACAACTGCTTCATCGGCGCGCGTTCCGAAATCGTTGAAGGCGTGATCGTGGAAGAGAACTCGGTGATCTCCATGGGCGTGTACATCGGCCAGTCCACTCCCATCTATGACCGTGCGACCGGCGAGACCAGCTACGGCCGCGTGCCCGCCGGCTCGGTGGTGGTGTCGGGCAACCTGCCCAAGGACAACGGCCGCTACAGCATGTACGCCGCCATCATCGTCAAGAAGGTCGATGCCAAGACACGCTCCACCACGAGCCTGAACGACCTGCTGCGCGATTGACCTGCATCCGGACCGCGCCAAAGGCGTGGTTGCGGCGCCAAAACATCCCCTGTTCAGGGGATGGACCAAGGCATACTCTCGAGGGCGTCCCCGGCCACCAGGCAGCGGACGCCCGTTTCACGTCAAAAGCGCGTGACAACGATCCAAGAACAGCGACAGCACACGAATTTGGGGGAACACATGGGCACGATGGAGAGGATTTTGCGCCTGATGGGCGAGAAGCAGGCGTCCGACGTCTACCTGGCGGTCAACGCGCCGGCGCTGATCAAGATCAACGGCGAATGCGTCCCCATCAACAACCAGCTGCTGCCGCCCGATGCGCCGCGCAGCCTGCTGGCCGAGATCGTGCCGGCCGAGCGCCTGCAGGAGCTGGACGAGACGGGCGAGCTCAACATGGGCGTGCCGCTGCGCGGCGTGGGGCGTTTCCGCGTCAGCGCCATGCACCAGCGCGGCAGCTGCGCCGTGGTGATCCGCTTCATCGCCCAGCACATCCCGCCCATGGACACGCTGAACCTGCCGCCCGTGCTGGGCGAGCTGATCATGCAAAAGCGCGGCCTGCTGCTGGTCGTGGGCTCCACGGGCTCGGGCAAGAGCACGACGCTGGCCTCAATGATCGACGCGCGCAACGAAAAGCTCACGGGCCACATCCTCACCATCGAGGACCCCATCGAATACCAGTTCCGCAACAAGCGCTCCATCGTCAACCAGCGCGAAGTGGGATCCGACACGGCATCGCTGCAGGTTGCGCTCAAGAATGCGCTGCGCCAGGCGCCCGACGTGATCCTGATCGGCGAGATCCGCGACCGCGAGACCATGTCCTCGGCCATGGGCTTTGCGCAGTCGGGCCATTTGTGCCTGGCCACGCTGCACGCCAACAACAGCTACCACGCGCTCAACCGCATCCTGTCCTTCTTCCCCGAGGAAATCCGGCCGACCATGCTGGGCGAGCTGTCGGCAGCGCTCAAGGGCGTGATCTCCCAGCGCCTGGTGCGCACCGTGGATGGCGGCCGCATGCCGGCCGTCGAGGTGATGCTCAACACCAAGCTGATCGCCGACCTCATCGAGCGCGGCAACTTCTCGGGCGTCAAGGAGGCCATGGAGAAATCCATGGCCGAAGGCTCGCAGACCTTTGAAGAGGCGCTGGCCCAGCTGATCCGCTCGGGCCGCATCGACCGCGCCGAGGGACTGGCCTTTGCCGACTCGCCCACCAACCTGATGTGGCGCCTGGAAAACGACGTGGTCAAGGCCGGCCATGCCGCGCCGTCCAGCCAGTTCGCCGAACTGGCCACGCCCGGCGAGGACGACATGCCCTCGTTCACCGAAATCATGCTGGAAGTCAAGCCGAACTGAACGGCCGGGCCTGCAGCGTTCACAATGTCGGAGCACGCTGGCGCCAGCCAGCCCTCCGACTTTTTTGTTTTTTTGACCTTCCCACCATGTCCCGCACCTTGCAACTGACCGAGCAGCTGATCAGCCTGCCATCCGTGACCCCGGAAGACGCCGGCTGCCTTGAACTCCTGGCCGATGCCCTGCTGCCCATGGGCTTTGCCTGCGAGCGCATCGACAGCGGCCCCGACAGCTTTCGCGTGCGCAATCTCTGGGCCAGGCGCTCCGGCGCAGGCACCGACCGGCCCGTGCTGGTCTTTGCCGGTCATACCGACGTGGTGCCCACCGGCCCCCTGGAGCAGTGGAGCAGCCCTCCCTTCGTGCCCACGCACCGCGACGGCAAGCTCTACGGCCGCGGCGCCAGCGACATGAAGACCTCCATCGCCGCCTTTGTCGTGGCACTGGAGGAGTTCCTGGCCGAGACGCCAACTCCCTCCTTCGACATTGCCCTGCTGCTGACCAGCGACGAGGAAGGCCCTTCGGTGGACGGCACCAAGGTCGTGGTCGAGTTGCTGCGCGAGCGCGGCGAGCGCCTGGACTGGTGCATCGTGGGCGAGCCCACCTCCGTGGACCGCACGGGCGACATGATCAAGAACGGCCGCCGGGGCACCATGAGCGGACGCCTCACCGTCAAGGGCATCCAGGGCCACATCGCCTACCCGCAGCTGGCGCGCAACCCCATCCACCAGGCCCTGCCGGCCCTGGCCGAACTGGCCGCCACGCGATGGGACGAGGGCAACGCCTTCTTCCCGCCCACCAGCTGGCAGATCAGCAACATGCATGGCGGCACGGGCGCATCCAACGTCATCCCCGGCCATGTGACCATCGACTTCAACTTCCGCTTCTGCACCGAGTCCACGGCCGAATCGCTGCAGCAGCGCGTGCACGCCGTGCTGGACCGCCACGGGCTGGAGTACGAGCTGGCCTGGACCATCGGCGGCCAGCCCTTCCTGACCACGCCAGGCACGCTGGTGAACGCCGTGCAGGCGGCCATCCGCGCCGAGACCGGCCTGGAGACCGAGCTGTCCACCACGGGCGGCACCAGCGACGGCCGCTTCATCGCCCAGATCTGCAGCCAGGTCGTGGAAGTGGGCCCGCCCAACGCCAGCATCCACAAGATCGACGAGCACATCGTGGTGGCCGACATCGAGCCCCTCAAGAACATTTACCGCCGCACGCTCCAGGAGCTGCAGCGCCAGCAGGCCGCCTGAACGCGCGCCCAAGGAGCCGACGATGACATCCGCCCCCACCCCTGCCAATATTCCCGCCATCTCGGGCAGCACCATCGCCGACCTCGTGGCCTCGGGCGCCGCGGCGCTCACGGCGGCCGGCGTGGCCTTTGGCCACGGCACGGCCACGGCCGAAGACGAATCGGCGTGGCTCACGCTCTGGAAGCTGGGCCTGCCACTGGACAGCGAACTGGCGCCGGGCGCGCCCGAGTCCCTGGCCAGCCAGCCGGTGAGCGCCGAGCAGCAGGCCGAAGTGGCCGAGCTGTTCGCAGAGCGTATCCGCACACGCAAGCCCGCCGCCTACCTCACGCGCGAGGCCTGGCTGCAGGGCGTGCCCTTCTACGTGGACGAGCGCGCCATCGTGCCGCGCAGCTTCATTGCCGAACTGCTGGCCGACGGCAGCATCGACGGCTGGCTGTCCGACCGCACGCGCCGCGTGCTGGACCTGTGCACCGGCAACGGCAGCCTGGCCTGCCTGGCGGCCATGGCCTGGCCCGAGGTCGAGGTCACGGGCGCCGACATCTCGGCCGACGCGCTGGCCGTGGCCCGCATCAACGTGGACCGCCATGAGCTCGCCGAGCGCGTGCAACTGCTGGAGAGCGACGGCCTGGCCGCCCTGCCCGGCCCCTGGGACCTGGTGCTGTGCAACCCGCCCTATGTGAATGCCGACAGCATGTCGCGTCTGCCTGCCGAATACCAGGCCGAGCCCGAGCTGGCGCTGGCCGGTGGTGCCGACGGCATGGACTTCATCCGCCGCCTGCTGCAGGACCTGCCCTCGCGCCTGGCCAAGGAAGGCGTGGTCGTGCTGGAAATCGGCAATGAAAAGGACTTCTTCGAAGCCGCCTTCCCCGACCTGCCCGTGTTCTGGCTGGACACCAGCTCGGGCGACGAGCAGGTGCTGCTGATCACCCAGGAGGCACTGCGCGCCTGGACCGAAGGCGATATCGAGGCCCTGCGCCCCACCTACCGCCCCCTGGGCTGAGATGGACCTGCGGGCGCTGCGCTACTTCATCGCCGTGCTGGAGGCTGGCAGCCTCTCGCGCGCCGCGCACTCGCTGTACGTGGCCCAGCCCGCGCTCACGGCGCAGATCAAGAAGCTGGAAGGCGAGCTGGGTGCGCAACTGCTGGAGCGCAGCCACGCCGGCGTGACCCCCACCCCGGCCGGCGCGCAGCTGTACGAGGACGCCCGCCGCCTGCTGTCCGACGCCGATGCCATGCGCGAGCGCATACAGCGCCTGCCCCAGGGCCCCGAAGGCTCGGTCACCATCGCCCTGCCCTTTTTGCTGACCAGCCTGCTGGCAGGCCCCCTGATTGCCAGCCTGCGCCACAGCCACCCGCGCATACGCATCTTCGTGCTCGACGACCTCAGCCTGATGGTGCAAAAGGCCATGCTGGACCGGCGCGCCGACCTGGCCATTCTTGTGGACACGGCCAGCCTGCATGACCTGCAGGTGCAGCCCATGGCAGAGGAATCCATCTACGTCTGCGGCCAGGATGTCGATGGCAGCGTCGCCCCGCTGCTGCGCCCGGCGCCGGACGGCGGCCTGCCGCACATGGACTTTGCCCATGCCTGCCAGCTGCCGCTGGTGCTGCAGTCGCGCCGCTTTTCCATCCGCCAGACCGTGGAGGCCGCCGCCGATGCGCGGGAGCTGCGGTTGAACATCGTCCACGAACACGATTCCGCGCGCGTCATCCGCTCGCTCTACCACTGCGGCGCGGGCTTCACCTTCACGCCCGCCTGCTCGCTGAGCGATGCGCCCGCCTGGCTGCGCGAGGGCGCCAAGGCGGCGCCCACGGGCCTCCAGCCCGGCTGGATCGTGGCCCAGGTCGCGGCGCCCGCGCTGCTGCGCCGCTACTTCCTGGCCGTGCAGGCCAACCGCGGCGGTGACCCGGCACTGAAGGTGGTCCGGCAGGCACTGCTGGACCAGGCCCGGCAACTGATCACGGCGGGCCTCTGGCAGGCGCGCTGGCAGCATCCGCAGCAGATGTGATGCAGCAGCCCAGCGTAGTGCGGCAGTCCGATGGTCATCAGCAAAAACGGCAAGGGTTGGTCTGGACATCAATTTTTCTGATGCAACTGAATCACTAATCGGTATTTCCCCGGCCCGGTCCTCTTCTGCAACAGTGCATGGCACGCCGCGCAAAACGCGCGGCTTCAGCCAAGGAATGCCATGCACGAGACATCCCGGCCCACCGCAGGCCACCCCCATTCCCTCCCCATACCCAATGTCGGCGAACTCGTCGCACGCAGCTGCAGGGCCCATGCCGAGCAGCCTGCGGTGACCAGCGCCGCGCGCAGCATCAGCTACGCAGAGCTTGAGCAGCGCTCCAACCGCGTGGCGAACGCCCTGCTTGCCCAGGGGCTGGCCCGCGGCGACCGCGTGGGCATCTACCTGCCCAATTGCGTGGAAATCGTGGAGATCGAGATCGCCTGCTACAAGGCCGGGCTCATCAAGGCGCCCTTCAACGCACGCCTGTCTCCACGCGAAGTAGGCGATATCGCGGCCAACAGCGATGCTTCCATCATCGTGACCACGGCCGCGCGCGCCGAGGCCTTCAAGCCGCACCTGCAGTCTGCCGACGTGCGCCTGCTGCTGCTGGACGGCCCTGCCGACAGCAACTACGAAGCGCTGCTCGCCCGCGCCAGCGACCGCTTCCAGCCCGTGGACGTGCACGAGCACGAGGTGGCCGTGCTGCACTACACCTCGGGCTCGTCGGGCGTGCTCAAGGCCGCCATGCAGACCTTCGGCAACCGCCTGGCCCAGCTGCGCAAGTTCCTGATGCGCGGCGAGGGCATGCAGGCCGGCCATGTGCTGGGACTGGTGGGGCCGGTCACCCACGCCTCGGGCATGCAGATGGTGCCGGCGCTGTGCACGGGCGCCACCATCCACCTGTTCTCGGGCTTCGAGCCGGGCGCCTTCATGGCCGAGATGCAGGCGCGGCGCGTCACCCATACCTTCATGGTGCCCACCATGATCAACATGCTGCTGGCCGAGATCGGCGGCCGCTACCGCCCGCTGCCCGACCTGCAACGCCTGGGCTACGGCGCAGCGCCCATGGCGCCCGCGCGCATCCTGCAGGCCATGGACGTGTTCGGCCCCATCCTGTCCCAGGGCTACGGCGCGGGCGAGACCACCTCCGGCGTCTGCGGCCTGACGGTGCAGGACCACCTGCAGGCACGCGCGTCGCGGCCCGAGCGGCTGGCATCCTGCGGCCGGCCCTTTCTGGAATCCCTGGTGGAGGTGGTGGACGACGAAGGCCGCCGCGTGCCCGAGGGCGAGATCGGCGAGATCGTGGTCAGCGGCGCCGATGTCTTCGCAGGCTACTGGCGCGCGCCCGAGCTGACGGCCGAGGTGCTCAAAAACGGCCGCTACCACACGGGCGACCTGGCCCGCATGGACGAGCAGGGCTTTGTCTACATCGTGGACCGCAAGAAGGACATGGTCATCAGCGGCGGCTTCAACGTCTATCCGTCCGAGGTGGAGTCCGTGCTCTACGAACACGCCTCGGTGGCCGATGCCTGCGTGTTCGCCATCCCCGACGACAAATGGGGCGAGGCCGTGGCCGCCCACATCGTGCTCAAGCCCGGCCTGGCCGGCGACAGTGCCGCGCTGGACCGCTTCTGCGCCGAGCGCCTGGGCGGCTTCAAGCGCCCGCGCCACATCGAATTCGTGCAGCAACTGCCCAAGAACCCCAACGGCAAGGTCATGCGCCGCGCCGTGCAGGCGCCCTACTGGGCCAACCACGCCCGCAAGGTGAACTGAGATGAACGCCAAAGACACACTCCCCACCGCCAACGCTGCCCTGCTGGAAATGCCCTTTGAAGGCTCCGAGCGCGCAGCCGGCCTGATCGACGCGCTCAACGCCTTCATCCACGGCGAACTGGCCGACCTCGCCCGCGCGCATGGTGTGGACCATGAAAACAGCGCCTCCACCGATTTGCTGCGCCAGGTCTGGAAGCTGTCGCATGCGCGCGGCTTCTACGGCATGACCCTGCCCGAGGCCATGGGCGGCGCCGGCCTGTCCGTGCTCGACCAGGTGCTGGTCAAGGAGGCCATCTACGCCACGGGATCGCCCTTCGCGCCCCATGTGCTGGGCGAACTCAGCGGCCCGCCGCGCATAGGCGCGCTGATCCGCAAGGCCACGCCCTTGCAGATGGAGCAGTTCATCCTGCCCGTGGCACGCGCCGAAAAGTCCATCTGCTTTGCGCTGACCGAGGCGGCGGCCGGCTCGGACGCGGGCGCGCTGGAGACGCGCGCCGTGCTGGAAGGCGACCATTACGTGCTCCACGGCCGCAAGCGCTTCATCTCGGGCTCGCCGTTTGCCGACTTCGCCGTGCTCATGGCCTCGACCGCGCCCGAGGGCAGCCCGCAGCGCGAGATCAGCGCCTTCTTCGTGGACCTGCATGCACCGGGCGTGCAGGTGGTCAGCGGCTACAAGACCATGGCCGGTCAATCGAGCACGGGAGACATCGTGCTCGACGGCTGCCGCGTGCCCGCGGCCCAGTTGATCGGCGAGCCGGGCCGGGGCCTGGCCCTGGCGCTGGGCCGCATCACCGTCAACCGCCTGCTGCACTGCCCGGCCATGCTGGGGCTGGCGCAGGTGGCGCTGCGCGATGCGCGCGACTATGCGCTGGGGCGCCAGCAATTCGGCCGCAGCATTGCCCAGTTCCAGTCCATACAGCACATGCTGGCCGACATGGCCACCGAATGGATGGCCGCGCGCGCGCTGATGGTGCAGACGGCCCGCGCCATCGACGCCGGCATCGACGCGCGCGCCCAGGCCTCGATGAGCAAGCTGTTCTGCTCGGAGACGGCGTTTCGCATCGCCGACCGCGCCGTGCAGATCCATGGCGGCGAAGGCATCGTCCAGGGCCGGCGCGTGGAATTCCTGTTCCGCATGCTGCGCATGTACCGCGTGCTCACGGGCACCAGCGAGATACAGCGCAACACCATCGCCAAGGAACTGCTGGAGCGGGCCGGCGCCTGAGGCTGACCGCCAGCCCCAGCACTCCCCCAGCAAACAGAAAAGACAAAAGACCAGGAGACAAAGCCATGCCACACATCACCAGCAGCGGCCAGGACCGCCGCCAATTCCTGCGGGCTGCAGGCGCCGCATCGCTTGCGGCAGGCCTGCCCTGGGCCGCCACAGCCTCAGCGCACGACAGCGCCTGGCCCACGCGCCCCATCAAATGGGTGGTGCCCTACCTGGCCGGCACCAGCCCCGACACGGCCGCGCGCATCGTGGCCGAGGCGCTGTCGGCCCAGCTGGGCCAGCCCGTGGTGATAGACAACCGCGCCGGCGCGGGCGGCAACATCGGCGCCCGCCAGGTGGCCAAGGCACCGGCGGACGGCTACACCCTGCTGTACTCGGGCTCGCCCATGGCCGCCGCCATGCGCATGTACAAAAGCCCGGGCTACGACGTGTTCAAGGACTTCCGCCATGTGCTGGGCATGTCGCGCTCGGACATCCTGGTCGTCGTGCATGCCGACTCGGGCATGCGCACGCTGGATGACCTGGCCGCCCGCGCCAAGGCCAGGCCGGGCGCGCTGGACTATGCCTCGGGCGGCGTGGGCACGCCATCGCACCTGGGCGTGGAGATGCTGGCCTCCAGCATGGGCCTGCAGGTCAACCATGTGCCCTACAAGGGCGCGTCCGAGCTGGTCAATGCCGTGCTGGGCCAGCAGGTGGCCTTCGGCGCCCCGCTGTTTTCCGTGGCCTATCCCCAGGTGCTGGCGGGCAGGCTGGTGCCGCTGGCCATTGCCGGCCCCCAGCGCAACGCCAAGCTGCCCCAGGTGCAGACCCTGGCCGAGCTGGGCGTGCCCGACGTCAACCTCACGTCCTGGGGCGGCGTGTCCGTGCCGGCCGCCACGCCCGATGCCATCGTCCAGCGGCTGCGCACGGCGCTGGAGGAGGTGCTCAGGCAGCCCAAGGTCATCGCCTTGCTGGAGCAGGAAGGCGGCAAGGTCGCCATCACCAGCGCCGAAGCCTATGCCAAGGGCTTCGAGCGCGAGATCCAGTTCACCCAGTCCATGATGCAGCGCGTGGGCATACAGCCGATCTAGGGCCTGGTACCAGGGCTTTGCACCGTGGCCGGGCACGGGCATGGCGGGCGGCAATCCTGCCCTGGCGCAATCGCTGGGATAATCCTGCCCATTCATGATCAGCCTTCGCAACATTACCCTGCGCCGCGGCACCCGCGTGCTGCTGGACAGCACCTCCGTCTCCATCAACCCCGGTGAAAAAGTCGGCCTTGTCGGACGCAATGGCGCCGGCAAGTCCAGCCTGTTCGCCCTGCTCAACGGCAGCCTGGCCGAGGACGGCGGAGAGTTCTCCATCCCTTCGCAATGGCGCCTGGGCCAGGTCGCGCAGAACATGCCCGAGACCTCGGAGACGGCCACCCAGTTCGTGCTGGACGGCGACACCCGCTTGAGCGAGCTCAACGCCCAGCTCGCGGCCGCCGAGGCCAGCGAGGACGGCATGGCCATTGCCCACGCCCACGTGGACCTGGCCGATGCCGGCGCGCACGACGCCGTGCCGCGCGCACAGGCCCTGATCCTGGGCCTGGGCTTCAAGGTCTCCGAGCTGGAGCACCCCGTCAACAGCTTCTCGGGCGGCTGGCGCATGCGCCTGCAGCTGGCGCGCGCGCTGATGTGCCCCTCCGACCTGCTGCTGCTGGACGAGCCCACCAACCACTTGGACCTGGACGCCCTGGTCTGGCTGGAAGCCTGGCTCAAGCGCTACCCCGGCACCCTGGTCGTGATCAGCCATGACCGCGAATTCCTGGACGCCATCACCAACACCACGCTGCACATCGAAAACGCGCAGGTCACGCGCTATGGCGGCAACTACAGCAAGTTCGAGGAACTGCGCGCCCAGCAGATGCTGCTGCAGCAGGCTTCGTTCGAGCGCCAGCAGGAAAAGATCGCCCACCTGCAAAAATTCATCGACCGCTTCAAGGCCAAGGCCTCCAAGGCCAAGCAGGCGCAAAGCCGCGTCAAGCAGATCGAGCGCATGGAAAAGGTCGCGCCCATGCTGGCCAGCGCCGATTTCACCTTCGAGTTCAAGCCGCCCGCCAACCTGCCCAACCCCATGCTGGCGATCACGGACGCCGCATTCGGCTACCTGGACGACGAAGGCCAGGCGACCACCATCCTGCGCGGCGTCAACCGCTCGGTGCTGGCGGGCCAGCGCATCGGCATCCTGGGTGCCAACGGCCAGGGCAAGTCCACCCTGGTCAAGACCATCGCGCGCGAGATGAAGGCCCTGGCCGGCACCGTGACCGAAGGCAAGGGCCTGAACATCGGCTACTTCGCCCAGCAGGAACTGGACGTGCTGCGCCCCGGCGAAAACCCGATGGAGCACATGATCCGCCTGGCACGGGACACCGGCGCCACCGGCCCGCAGGCGCGCGAGCAGGACCTGCGCAGCTACCTGGGTACGTTCAATTTCAGCGGCGACATGGTCAAGCAGGCCGTGGGCAGCATGAGCGGCGGCGAGAAGGCGCGCCTGGTGCTGGCCATGATCGTCTGGCAGCGCCCCAACCTGCTGCTGCTGGACGAGCCCACCAACCACCTGGACCTGGCCACGCGCGAGGCCCTGGCCATGGCCATCAACGACTTCGACGGCACCGTCATGCTGGTCAGCCACGACCGCGCCCTGCTGCGCTCGGTCTGCGAGGACTTCTGGCTGGTCGGCCGTGGGGTGGTCGGCCCCTTCGACGGCGACCTGGACGACTACCAGCGCTACCTGCTGGAAGAATCCCGCCGCCTGCGCGAGGAAGCCCGCAAGGCCGAACAGGCGGCTGCGGCCACCAGCAAGGCGGCAGCGCAGGTGGAGCCCGCAGCAGGTGCAGCAGCTGCAGCACCTGCAGTGCAGGCCCCCGTGGCTGCTGCGCTGGCGCCGGCCCCCGCTGCCCCGCCCACGCCACCGGCCGCCAGCGCCGGAGACCAGCGCGAGCAACGGCGCCTGGCCGCCCTGGCCCGCCAGCAGATGGCCGAGAAGACCCGGCCGTTCAAGAAGGAACTGGAACAGCTGGACAAGCGCCTGCCCCAGCTGCAGGCCGAACGCACGCGGCTGGAGGGCCTGCTGAGCCAGCCCATCTCGCCCGCCGAGATGGCCGAAGCAGGCCGCAGCCTCAAGGCCTGCAACGACGAGATCGACAGCCTGGAAGAACGCTGGCTGGAACTGAGCGAGCAGATCGAGCAGTTGTCGGCCGCGATGTCCGACTGATTCCAGTCGTTCTCGAAAATCAGGCGGCCCCATGGGTGCGAGGCCCTTGCTCGCACCCATGACCGTCTGCCACCAGCGTCGTCCCGCGTGAAGACGGCGCTCCACTTCGGCTCCGCCCAAGTGCGCCCCTGAGGCCTCGCCCTCCCCCCCACTCCCCTCACGCCCTCGCACTCCCCCGTAGCCAGCGGAACGCATGGATCGTTCGGTTCAGGGTTTCCCCTGAATGAAAGATTTCATTCCTAAAAAATAATGAATGAAAGATACCATTCACTTTCATTCATTCATGGAACTCCATCCCCATCCCGCCGTACAGGAACTGCTGCGCGCCAGCGTCGATGGCTCGCCCGCCGTCGCCCGGGTAGGCCGCTGGATGGCCGCGCATCCGGTCCTGGCCGTCACGCTGAGCGCCGAGGAAGTGGCCAATGCCTGCGGAGGCTCCCTGGCAGCCGTCAACCGCTTCGCCAAGCACGCCGGCTACGAAGGCTTTGCCGATCTGCGCCTGCACCTGGGCCGCCAGCTGCAACAGGCCCTGGAGCCCGTGAACAAGCTGCGCGCGGCGCACGAGCCTGCCGCAAGCGCCGTGGGAGCGCAGGCCTTCGAGCACACGCAGCGCAATCTGCAGGCGGCCGCACAGGCCTGCGACCCCGGCCTGCTCGATCAACTGGCCCAGCGCATCTGCCGCGCGCGCCGCGTCCTGTTCATGGGCTTTGGCAGCTCCCACCATGTGGCAGCCTTTGGCGCCGACGCGCTGCAGCCCTATCTGCCCCAGGTGCTGGAAGTGGCCTGCGCAGGCGGCACGGAGCAAGCCGTCAGGCGCATGACGGGGCTGACGGAGCAGGACGTGCTGATCGCGATCTCGCTGCCGCGCTACTCACGCGAAGCGGTGGAGCTGACGGCGCATGCGCGCCAGCGGGGCGCCCTGACCATCGCCATCACCGACGAGGCCACCAGCCCGCTGGCCGGCCAGGCCGACTACGTGCTGCTGGCACCCGCCGCCCACCCTCTGCTGCCATCGTCGGTGCTGGCGGCCATGGCCATGGTCGAAGCGCTGGCCACCCAGGTCATCCGCGCCACGCCCCAGGCCGTGCGCAGCCTGGTCGAACTGTCCGATTCGGTGCTTCCCTACCTGACACCGGACAGCAGCCCCGCTTCACCTGCGGCGAGCAAGCCGCAACCCCAGGCCCCCCATCCCGCCGCAAAGGACTCCGCATGAATGCCCCTGCCCGTTTCCGCTTTCTTTTCGCCTCGATGGCCGCCGCGGCCACGCTCGCTGCCGCGCCGGCCCACGCAGGCAAGACGCTGGATGGCATCAAGCAGCGCGGCGCCGTGGCCTGCGGCGTGCACACGGGGCGCGCAGGCTTTGCGCTCGCCGACGGCAGCGGCAACTGGTCCGGGCTGGACGTGGATCTGTGCCGCGCCGTGGCGGCCGCCACCCTGGGCGACGCCGGCAAGGTCAAGTTCATTCCCACCAGCGGCCAGACACGCATCACGGCGCTGCAGTCCGGCGAGATCGATCTGCTGGCACGCAACACCACCTGGACCTTCACGCGCGACAACGGCCTGGGCCTGATGTGGGCGGGCGTCAATTTCCACGACGGCCAGGGCTTCATGGCCAGGAAAAAGCCCGGCCTGAACAGCGTCAAGCAGCTCTCTGGCGCCACCATCTGCGTGATCAGCGGATCCACCACGGAAAAGACCCTGTCGGAGTACTTTCGCGCCCACAAGCTCAACTACAAGGCGGTGGTATTTGACAACCCCGAAGCCGCCCTGCAGGCCTTCAGCAGCGGACGCTGCCAGGCCTATACAGGCGACCTCGGCGCCCTGGCCGTGCTGCGCGGCAAGGAGCTGGCCAACCCCGACGACTACGTGATCCTGCCCGAAGTCATCTCCAAGGAGCCGGCCGGCCCGGCCGTGCGCCGCGGTGACGACGAATGGTTCGCTGTCGTGCGCTGGACACTCAACGCCATGATCGAGGCCGAGGAACTGGGCATCACCCAGGCCAATGCCGACGAGCTCAAGACCCGCTCCGACAGCATCCAGGTCAAGCGTTTCCTGGGCCAGAGCGACGACCTGGGCAAGCAGCTGGGGCTGGACAAGGAATGGGCGCTGCGCATCGTCAAGGCCGTGGGCAACTATGGCGAGAGCTATGAGCGCAACCTGGGCGCCAGGTCGGGCCTGAACGTGCCGCGCGGCAAGAACGCGCTGTTCACCAAGGGCGGCCTGATGATGTCGCCGCCGATGAACTGACGCGCCGAGGGCACCCTGCCATGAACGCCGCGAACGCTGTAGATGCTGTGAAAGCCGTGAATGCCATCGACGCCGGGGCACGGCAGCCACCGGCCCCCACCCGGCCACGCTGGGGCCGGCTGGCCTTGCAGCTCGCCATCGGCTGGCTGCTGATATTGCTGCTGGGCTGGCTGGCGCACAACGCCAGCCGCAACATGGCCGCGCGCGGCATTGCCGGGGGCTTCGGCTTTCTGGAGCAGACGGCCGGCTTTTCCATCTCCGAAGGGCTGCTGCCCTACGAGCCCGGCGACAGCTACCTGCGTGCGGTCGCGGCCGGCGTGGCCAACACGGTTCGCGCCGCCGTGCCCGCGCTCGTGCTGGCCACCGTGCTGGGCCTGCTGCTGGGCGTGGCCGCAGTGGCAAGGCATCCGCTGCTGCGCGGCGCCGTGCGCTTCTATGTCGATGTGGCACGAAATATCCCGCTGCTGGTGCAGGTGCTGCTGTGGTATTTCGCGCTGACTTCGTTGCTGCCCGACGTGGACCGGCCTCTGGCCATCGGCCCCCTGGGCTTTCTGAGCAAGGCGGGGCTGGCCCTGCCCGGCCCGGTGTACGACAGCGCGGCGGGCTGGCACTGGAGTTCCCCGCAACCGGGCATGTTCGGCATCGACGGAGGACTGGCGCTGACGCCTGAATTCCTGGCCCTGGTGGGCGCCCTGGGCCTGTATGCCGCCGCCTATTGCGCGGAGATCGTGCGCGCCGGTCTGCAGGCCGTGCCGCGCGGGCAATGGAATGCTGCCTCGGCCCTGGGCATGCGCCGCGGCCAGCAGCTGCGCCTGGTCGTGCTGCCGCAGGCCCTGCGGGTGATCATTCCGCCCTATACCAACCTGGCGCTCAGCACCATCAAGAACTCCTCGCTGGCCGTGGCCATCGGCTACCCCGACGTGGTGATGGTCGCCAACACCGCCATGAGCCAGACCGGCCAGGCCATCGAATGCGTGACCATCATCGCGGTGGTCTACCTGGCCATCAACCTGCTGACCTCGCTGGCATTGAATGCCTTCAACCAGCGCAGTGCCTTCATCACACGCTAGCCGGGAAAGACCTGCCCATGAGTGCCGTACTCCGCGCACCGGCCCTGCCGGTGGCCCCGC
Source organism: Delftia tsuruhatensis NBRC 16741 (assembly GCF_001571325.1). Taxonomy (GTDB): domain Bacteria; phylum Pseudomonadota; class Gammaproteobacteria; order Burkholderiales; family Burkholderiaceae_C; genus Comamonas; species Comamonas tsuruhatensis. The sequence continues at coordinate 78,761 of NZ_BCTO01000040.1, read as the reverse complement.
CCCGGGTTCCGCTGGCGCAGCGCCTGCGCGCCAGCCTGTTTCCGGATGCGCTCTCCGGGCTCATCACCGCCACGCTGCTGCTGGCCGCGCTGTGGGCGGGCTGGAAACTGCTGGCCTGGGGCCTGCTCGACGCCGAAACCGCAGCCAACCCCGACACATGCCGCGCTGCGGCCGGCGCCTGCTGGGGCGTGGTGCGCGAGAAATACCGCCTGGTATTCCTGGGCCGCTATCCCGTGGCAGAGCAATGGCGCCCCGTCGCCGCCAGCCTTTGGCTGCTGGGCAGCGTGGGCGTGGCGGCGCTACCGCGCTTCTTCGGCCGCGCCGGCATGGCGATGCTGCTGGCCGGGTTGACCGGCTTCGGCGTGCTGATGGCCGGCGGTGTGGCCGGCCTGGCACCCGTGCCCAGCGATCTGTGGGGCGGCCTGCCGCTGACCCTGTTCCTTGCCGTGATCGCCTGCCTGGCCGGCGTTCCGCTGGGCATCCTGCTGGCACTGGGCCGGCGCTCCAGCCTGCCTTTGCTGCGCGTGCTCTGCACGTTGTTCATCGAAGCGGTGCGCGGCGTGCCCCTGATCACGCTGCTGTTCTTCGGGGCCTTCGTGCTGCCCATGCTGGTGCCCGCGCAATGGAGGGTGGACCCCATGGTCCGCATCGCCGTCTGCCTGGCGGCCTTCAGCGCGGCCTATCTTGCCGAGGTGTTTCGCGGCGGGCTGCAGGCCGTGCCCCAAGGCCAGGTCATGGCGGCCCAGGCCATGGGCTTCACCAGGGTGCAGGTGCTGCGCCACGTGGTCCTGCCGCAGGCGCTGCGCGTGACCATCGCGCCCACGGTGAGCAACTTCATCGGCGCGGTGAAGGACACCTCCCTGGTGGCGATCGTGAACATCTACGACATCACTGGCTCCCTGAAGATGGCCATGAGCGACCCCCACTGGATTGCGTACTTCGTGGAGATGTACATGGTGGTCTGTGCCGTCTACCTGCTCATCGGCCTGGGCATCGCCCGCTATGGCCGCTTCCTGGAATCGCGCTACGCACTCCAATGAACATGTCCCAGAACTCCCGAAAATTTTCCATTGCCGTGCACGGCGGCGCAGGCACCGTCATCCAGGGCCAGGCCGACGAGGCCCCCTACCACGCCGCGCTGGCCCAGGCGCTGGAGGCGGGCGCCGCCCTGCTGCGGCGCGGCGCCAGCGCGCTGGACGCCGTCCAGGCCGCGTGCCAGTCCCTGGAAGACTGCCCGCTGTTCAATGCCGGGCGCGGCTCCGTCTACACGCGCGACGCGCGCCACGAGATGGACGCCGGCCTGATGGACGGCAGCAACCTGCGGGCCGGCGCAGTCGCTTCCGTCAGCCAGGTGCGCAATCCGATTGCGCTGGCACGGCATGTTCTTGACGACGGCCAGTGCGTGCTCCTGGTCGGCGAAGGGGCGCAGCGGTTTGCCGATGAACGCGGGCTGGCGCGGATGGATGCAGGCTACTTCGACTCTGCCGAGCGCCTGGCACAGCTGCGCCGGGTGCAGGCGCAATCCGGCCAGACCGCGCTGCTGGACCACGACGCCAGCGGACTGGCGGCGCACCCTGCTCCGCTGAACGAGAACGGCAAGATGGGCACGGTCGGCGCCGTGGCGCGCGATGTGCATGGCAACCTGGCCGCCGCGGCATCCACCGGCGGGCTGACCAACAAGCGCCCCGGGCGCGTGGGCGACACGCCCGTGGTGGGCGCAGGTTTCTACGCCGACAGCACCACCTGCGCCGTGGCGGCCACCGGAACCGGCGAGCATTTCCTGCGCGCAGCCATCGCGCACGACATCCATGCGCGCATGCGCTACCTGGGGCAAAGCCTGGAACTCGCAGCCGACGCCGCAGTGCGGGGCACGCTGACACACATCGGTGGCCAGGGCGGCGTGGTGGCCGTGGACAGCGACGGACGCGTGCACTGCCCCTTCAACAGCGCCGGCATGTACCGCGGCTACATCGTGGACGACGCGCCTGCCGTGACCCTGATTTTTGCCTGATGGACGTTTTCACCCCGGGTTGACCTGTGCCCACGCATTGCGGGCAACGAGACGTAACAGCATCGACATCGGCCCGCCACGCCCGTAAGCCTCTGTCAGGAAACGGATTTTTTCTCACCTCGCCAGAAATCTGTCTTCAAACTGACAGATCCCCACCTCCAGGCTTGCAATTGCTTGCGTCCTGGGGCAATCCCTGAGTCAACCTGCCGCCACTGCCCCGCGTTGAACACGCAAAGGAGTGACTGCAATGACCGACATCTTTTCCCACACCGCCCTGCAGACCCGCTTTGCAGCCGCTGCGCTGGCCCAAGCTGTCTGGCCATGGGATGACCGTGACCGCAAGCGCGGCCCCCGCAGCGCTTGAAAACCGGGTCACGAAAAAGTTTCGACTTCCTTCGAAAATTTTTTAAAAACCTGTCAACCAGCTGAATCCAGCCCGCGTTAAGAGAGCAATACAGGAGAAGTTTCCATGCAAACGAACGCCATCATGTCCATCTGGCCCGAAGACGAACGCGATCGCAAGCGCTGAGGCGCTGGCTGGCGCACACGGTGCCCCAGTCTCTGACACCACCGGTCTGACGGCCTTCCGTGCAGACCCCCTCTTCCACAGAACCCGCTTCAGCGGGTTTTGTCATTTCTGGGACATTTGCCGCGGGGCTGCCCAACAAAAAAGGAGCCCGGAGGCTCCTTTGCAGCGCGAACCCTTGCAGGTTCAATGCATGTGCAGGCCACCGTTGACCGAAAAATCGGCGCCGGTGGAATAGCCGCCTTCCTCCGAAGCCAGCCAGGCGATGATCGATGCGATCTCGCTGGGCTCGCCCAGGCGCTTGACGGGGATGGTGCCCACGATCTTCTCCAGCACGTCGGGACGGATGGCCTTGACCATGTCGGTGCCGATGTAGCCGGGGCTCACGGTGTTCACGGTCACGCCCTTGGTGGCCAGCTCCTGCGCCAGCGCCATGGTGAAGCCGTGCATGCCGGCCTTGGCGGCCGAGTAGTTGGTCTGGCCGGCCTGGCCCTTGGCGCCATTGACCGAGCTGATGTTGATGATGCGGCCCCAGCCCTTTTCCACCATGTCGCCCACGACCTGCTTGGTCACGTTGAACATGGAGTTGAGGTTGGTCTCGATCACGGCCTGCCAGTCTTCGGGCGTCATCTTGATGAACATGCGGTCACGCGTGATGCCGGCGTTGTTGACCAGCACATCGATGTTGCCGTGCTCGGCCTTGGTCTTGCTGAAGGCTTCGACGGTGGAAGCCCAGTCGCCCACATTGCCCACCGATGCATGGAAGGTGAAACCCAGCGCCTTTTGCTCGTCAAGCCACTTCTGGAAGTCGCGCGACGGACCACAACCTGCGATGACCTTGAAGCCTTCCTTGTGCAGACGCTGGCAGATGGCCGTTCCGATGCCTCCCATTCCCCCTGTGACATACGCTACTTTTTGAGCCATTCTTCTCTCCTGTCAATCAATGGTTGCTTCAGATCAATCTATCCATGACAACCGGAACATTGACGCCGGTTATCGCCAAGGGTGCCTGAGCCTCTGGGCCCGGCCCCCTCGCATGGCTAGTATGCAGCGCGTGCGCTGCGCCCCTCTTCGGGCAGGCCCTAGTCAAGCCTAGGATCTACCCTGAAAGCTTGCTAACGTTTTCCCGGAGCCTTTCAGACGCGCTCCACGGTCATGGCCACGCCCATGCCGCCGCCGATGCACAGGCCGGCCAGACCCTTCCTGGCGCCGCTGCGCTGCATCTCGTGCAGCAGGGTCACCAGGATGCGGGCGCCCGATGCGCCGATGGGGTGACCGATGGCAATGGCCCCGCCGTTGACGTTGACCTTGGCCGGATCGATGCCCAGCTCCTGGTTCACCGCACAGGCCTGTGCCGCGAAGGCTTCGTTCAGCTCGAACAGGTCCACGTCCTGCGCAGACCAGCCGGCGCGCTGCAGCGCCTTGCGCGAGGCGAACACCGGGCCCAGGCCCATGGTGGCGGGGTCCAGACCGCTGGTGGCATAGGAGACGATGCGCGCCAGCGGCGTCAGGCCCAGGGCCTTGGCCTTGGAGGCGCTCATCACCACCACGGCGGCGGCGCCGTCGTTCAGGCCCGAAGCATTGCCGGCCGTCACCGAGCCAGCCTTGTCGAAAGCCGGACGCAGGCCTGCCAGCGCCTCGGCGTTGGTCTTGCGGTTGATGTACTCGTCGGCCGCAAAGACCACGGGATCGCCCTTGCGCTGGGGAATGCTGACGGGAACGATCTCATCCACGAACTTGCCGGCGTCCTGCGCGGCCGTGGCCTTTTGCTGGCTGGCCAGGGCCAGGGCGTCCTGCTGTTCGCGGCTGACGCTCTTTTCCTTGGCCACGTTCTCGGCCGTGATGCCCATGTGGTACTGGTTGTAGACGTCCCACAGGCCGTCCACGATCATGGTGTCGGCCATCTTCCACTCGCCCATGCGCTGGCCGTCGCGCGAGCCCGGCAGCACGTGGGGGGACAGGCTCATGTTCTCCTGGCCGCCGGCCACGACGATCTCGCTGTCGCCCGTGGCCACGGCCTGGGCCGCCAGCATCACGGCCTTCAGGCCCGAGCCGCAGACCGCGTTGATGGTCAGGGCCGGGGTTTCCTTGGCGATGCCGGCCTTCATCATGGCCTGGCGTGCAGGGTTCTGGCCTGCGCCAGCGGCCAGCACCTGGCCCATGATGACTTCACCGACCTGGTCGGTGCCGACCTTGGCGCGGCTCAGAGCCTCGCGGATCACGATGGAGCCCAGTTCGGTGGCGGGGATCTTGGCAAGGGTGCCGCCGAACTTGCCAACGGCAGTGCGGACAGCGGAAACGATGACGATGTCTTCCATGATGACGGACCTTTCTTTGGACTCTTGAAGGGATGCCCGGGCGCGCACTGCCGAAGCTGCGGCAGCGGCACCCTGCATTCAAGCCGCGGCGTTATTGCGCTGCAGCATCGAAACGATTGTGCCTCAGGCCTTGGCCAGCACGTAGCGGCCCGGGGCCGGCTCGATGGCCGTGTATTCCCTGCCCTTGCCGTACTGCTTTGGCGCCGCGACCAGCTTGCCGCCGTGCTCGGCCAGCCAGGGGCTCCAGTCGGCCCACCAGCTGCCCGGGTACTCGTCGGCGCCGGCCTGCCACTCCTTGAGCGTGGGCGGCAGCTGGCCGTCCTCACGCAGCCAGTAGCTGCGCTTTTTCTTGGCCGGCGGATTGATCACGCCCGCGATGTGGCCGGATGCGCCCATGACGAAACGCTTGTCGCCACCCAGCACCTGGGTCGATGCATAGGAGCCGCCCACGGGCACGATGTGGTCCTCGCGCGAGCCGTAGATATAGGCCGGCAGGCGCAGCTGGTGCATGTCGATGCGCTCGCCGCAGACGGTCAGCGCACCGGGCTGGACCAGCTTGTTTTCCAGGTAAAGGTTGCGCAGGTACCAGGCGTAGTACGGGCCGGGCAGGTTGGTGCAGTCGCTGTTCCAGTACAGCAGGTCGAACGGCGGCGGTGTTTCGCCCTTGAGGTAGTTGCCCACCACGTAGTTCCAGACCAGATCGTTGGGACGCAGAAAGCTGAAGGTCGATGCCAGGTCCTGGCCCTTCATGAGGCCGCCCTCGCCCATCTGCATTTCGCGGAAGCGCACCACGGACTCGTCGATGAAGACATCGAGGATGCCGGTGTCGCTGAAGTCGATGAAAGTGGTCAGCAGCGTGACGCTGGCCACGGGAAACGGCACGCCGGCCGGCGCCGTGGCGCGGGCTGTGGATGTCCGGGCGGCGCTGCGGCTGCCAGCCGCGCGCTTGGCTGGAGCCGCCTTGGCCGCCGGAGCAGCAGCTGCGCCATGCTCGCGGTCGTGGCGTGCCTGCAGCACGGCCAGCGCGGTGGACAGCATGGTGCCGCCCACGCAAAAGCCCAGCACGTTGATCTGCTCGGCTCCTGCGATCTCGCGTGCCACGCGGATGCCGGTGAGCACGCCGTCTTCGATGTAGTTGTCCCAGGTCTTGTGCGCCAGGCTGTCGTCGGGATTGCGCCAGCTCATCACGAAGGTGCGGTGGCCCTGGCTGACGGCATAGCGGATCAGCGAGTTGTCGGGCTGCAGGTCCAGGATGTAGAACTTGTTGATGCACGGCGGCACCATGAGGAAGGGCCGCTCATGCACCTTGTCCGTCAGCGGCTTGTACTCGATGAGCTGGAACAGCTCGTTCTCGAACACCACGGCGCCTTCGGTGGTGGCAACGTTCTTGCCCACGGTGAACAGGCTCTCGTCGGTCATGGACACATGGCCCTGGCGCATGTCGGCCAGCAGGTTGGCCACGCCCTGGGCCAGGCTCTCGCCCTGGGTTTCGATGGCCTTCTTCTGCGCCTCTGCATTGAGTGCCAGGAAGTTGCTGGGCGACATGGCAGCCAGCCACTGTTCCACAGCGAAGCGCACGCGGTTGCGGGTCTTCTCGTCGGCCTGCACGGCCTCGGCCAGGCCCATGAGCATGCGGCTGTTGAGCAGATAGGTGGCTGCGGTGGCCGCCGTCAGCGGGTTGTCGGCCCAGGATTGGGTGTTGAAGCGCTTGTCCTTGGCCAGCAGCGCCTGGGCGCCGCCCTGCTCGCACATGGCCTTGGCGCCGTCCAGGTACTGGCGCTGCAGCTCCAGCAGCTTTTCGGGGTCCAGCGATAGCGCGTTCTCGGGCAAGGCGCCGGGTTCGGGGACTGCAGCCTTCCAGGCCTGGGCCATGTCCGGCATGCCCGCGCCCTGTGCCCCCGGCATTCCCGGTGATCCCATCTGCTGCAGTATCTGCAGCGTCCGGCTCCATTGCTCGTTCCAGAATTGCTGGATGGGTTGGCCTGGCAGGCCTGCGAGTGGGTCAAAATTCATGCTGCATCCTTGTTCGCGGATGCCGTTCGCAATAGCCTGGGGCTTGCGGGGCATCCGTTTTGATTGTGACCCAGGCGAGCCCCCCGTTGCCCGGCACAGCCCTCCACAAAAACCCGTGCCCGGTGCGCCTTTTTCGAATCGACCATGTATCTCGTTGTTATCGCCTGGTTGTATGTCACGCTGATGATGGCCGTGGCCGAAGCCGCCAGCCCCACGGGCAGCATACTCGGCGCCCTGGTCACTTTCGCACTGTATGGACTGCTGCCGCTGTCCATCGTGATCTACATCATGGGTACGCCCGCGCGCAACCGAAAGCGCCATGCGCGCGAACTGGCCGAGCGCCAGGCCTGGCTGGCGCAGCAGCAGGCCTCGCAGGGCACGGCGGACGCACCGGACGCGCCCGCGCCCTCAGTCCTTCCAGATGCAGGCGGCGAATCGGCCGCTGCTGCCCAGGCGGGCAGCGTCGCGCCGGTGCGAAAAGAACCGTGAGTCGTTGAGCACCGTGCACCATGCGTCGCTGCCGTCATTGCCATGGATGGCCGTGATGCCCAGCGCCGCCAGGCGCTGTCGCGCAAGCCCGGCCAGGCTGGCCAGGTACTTGGGGGTGCCCTCGCCCGCCTGAGGTATGGCGGTGAAATGCGCGGCGGCGGCGGCGTCATGCGCGATGAAGGCAGCTCGCACCTCGGCACCGACCTCAAAGGAACGCGGACCGATGCAAGGGCCCAGCCATGCCAGGGTCTGCGGCGCCACCTGCTCGGGCGCGGTCCGGAGCTGATCGGCAAAGCGCTTGAACAGAGACTCCAGCACACCGCCTGCCAACGGCTGACCCGCATGGCCAGGCGGCATTCCGGCCAGACCGCGCCAGCCCGCATGGGCCGCGCCCACCACGGCGCCGCTGCGATGGGCCAGCAGCACGGGCAGGCAATCGGCCACCATGATGGTGCAGACCACGCCCGAGGCGCTGGTCACGCAGGCATCGAAGGCCTGGCCCTGCGCGCTGCCTGCATCCAGTGCGATGACATCCACGCCATGCACCTGCTGCAGGAACACCGCGCAGGCATCCGGCGTATCCGCACGCACGATCTCCTGCAGGCGCTGGCGGTTGGCGCGCACGGCCTGGGGGTCGTCGCCCACATGGTCGCCCAGGTTCAGGCTGCCCCAGGGCGCCGTGCTGACGCCGCCTTCGCGCGAGGTGCACAGCGCGTGCACGCCGGGCGGCGCGGGCCAGTCGGGCACCAGCCAGGATGCGGGGATGGTGCCGGGGATGGAGTCAGGCCGGGCCGCGCTCATTCCGCGTCGGGGCAGGCCGAGGGATGGGCCTTCTGGAAGGCCGGCAGCGCCTCGCAGCGATCGACGATGGCCGCCAGGCGCGGCAGGCCGTCCAGGCTCACGTTGAAGCGGCGGCCGTTGAAGATCTGCGGCACCAGGCAGCAATCGGCCAGCGTGGGCGTGTCGCCCCAGCAAAACAGCGAAGGCGGCAGGCCGGCCGCCTCGCGCTCGGCGGCCAGCAGGTCCAGCTGGCGCTCGAAGGCCTCCAGGCCCGATCGCACCCAATGCACGTACCAGCCGCTCTTGGCCTCGTCAGAGACACCCAGGTTGCGCACCAGGTACTTGAGCACGCGCAGGTTGTTGAGCGGATGGATCTCGCAGGCCACCATCTGGGCCAGTGCGCGCACATGGGCACGGCCCAGGGCGTCACGCGGCAGCAGCGGTATTTCGGCATGGGTCTCATCGAGATATTCGATGATGGCCATGGACTGGGTCAGCCAGTGGCCGTCCTCGGTCTCCAACGCCGGCACCAGCGCATCGCCGACATGCTGGGCATAGGCCGGCGCCTTGTGGTCGCCGCGCAGCAGGTGCACGGGTACGGATTCATAGTCCAGGCCCTTGATCTGCAGCGCAATGCGCACGCGGTAGGAGGCCGACGAGCGGAAGTAGGTGTGGAGCTTCATAGACCGCAAAGCATACCGTGCAGCAGCGCCGATGCATGGCACACTTGCGGCGGCGCCCAAGAGACAAGGCGCCAGAGGAACACCGACATGAGCTACGTTTTCAACCCGCCCGCCGTGGCCAGCGTACCCGTCCTGGGCCGCCCCGAGCGCTTCCCCGTGCACCGCATCTACTGCGTGGGCCGCAACTACGAAGAACACGCCAAGGAGATGGGCTTCACCGGCCGCGAGCCACCCTTCTTCTTCCTCAAGCCTGCCGACGCCATCGTGCCCGTCGAGGCCGGCACCACGGGCACCATGCCCTACCCCACGCTGACCTCCAACCTGCACCACGAGATCGAGCTCGTCGTGGCCATCGGCAAGGCGGGCAAGAACATCCTGGCCGCCGACGCGCTGGACTACATCTGGGGCTACGCCGTGGGCCTGGACATGACGCGCCGCGACCTGCAAAACGACATGAAGAAGCAGGGCCGACCCTGGTGCATCGGCAAGGCCTTCGAGCATGCCGCACCCATCGGCCCCATCACCCCGGCAGCCGAGGCCGGCGACATCGCCAAGGCCGCGATCTCGCTGCAGGTCAATGGCGCCGACCGCCAGCGCAGCGACATCGGCAAGCTGATCTGGAACATTGCCGAGACCATCGAGCACCTGTCGGCGGCCTGGGAACTGCAGCCCGGCGACCTGATCATGACGGGCACGCCCGAAGGCGTGGCCGCCGTGGTGCGCGGTGACCTGCTGGAAGGCCGCATCGACGGTCTGAGCCCCTTGAGCGTCAAGATCGCCTGAGTTTTCTCTGAGCCTGGCGACAGGCCGGCAAGGCAGCAGGGAGCACGCTCCCCGGCCTGCCGGCCTTTGTGTTTGAACCCACGGTCCGCCGCACGGAATGCCTTACTGCCTTCCGTCTGGCGGCGCTTTCACTTTCATGGTGTCGGCATGATTTTTCGCAGCCCCATCAAGTTCTGCCGAGCCTGCGGCACGGCGGTGGTCTACCGCCTTCCTGACGATGGCGACACGCGCGAGCGCGCCGTGTGCCCGCACTGCCACACCATCCACTACGAGAACCCGCTGAACGTGGTGGGCACCATCCCCGTGACCGACGACGGCCGCGTGCTGCTGTGCAAGCGCAACATCGAGCCGCGCCGGGGCCTGTGGACCCTGCCCGCAGGCTTCATGGAACTGGCCGAGACCACAGCACGCGGCGCCCAGCGCGAGACCGACGAGGAAGCCGGCGCCGACATCGAGATGGGGCCGCTGTTTTCCATCGTGGACGTGCCCAAGGTCAGCCAGGTCCATCTGTTCTACCGCGCCCGTCTGCGCAGCGAGCAGTTCTACCCCGGCCCCGAGACCATGGAGGCCCGCCTGTTTGCGCAGGCCGATGTTCCCTGGGAAGAACTGGCCTTCCGCACCGTGCGCGTGACGCTGGAGCGCTACTTCGCCGACCGGGCTGCCGGCCTGCTGGACGCGCACCGGGTGCACACCATCGACCTGAGCCTGTAGGCCTGCACGGCCGCCAGGCACCACCGTGCTGCACGGGGCGCCGGCCTACGCACTGCGGTGATGCCGGGCCATGCCCCGGTATGGCACCGGACGGGCTGCGTGCGGGGAGCAGGCGGCGGTCCGTCATCCCTATGTCACCTTGCAGACACATTTAGTCACAAACTGGCCTCCTTCTTGCTCTTTGCATAGGGCTTTTCCCTGAGCGGAAAAGTTGGTTTACCGAACCTGAACCTGACTGCGGAGCGCCCCATGGCCACATCCCTGCCCACCGACCTGATTCTTCCCCACCTGCGGGAACTCAACCGCAACGCCGCCGACCTGCGCGAGATCCGGCTCATGTGGCGTCTCATCGAGGCTTCGGCCCGCATGCAGGCCTCGCAGCAGGGACAGGCCCTGGTGTCCATGCTGACCGACACGCGCCAGGGGTTGGAGCAGCTGGAGCAAGGCCTGCTGCAGTCGCAGCTGGCCCAGTCCGCGCAGGAAGCCATGGCCCAGCTGGGCATGCAGTCCAGCCATGCCATCGACCTGCTGGTGCGCAGCCTCTACGAGCGCACGGCCGATGTCGGCTTCCTGGCCGCCGATTCCGTGCTGTGCGAGGCCATGGCCCAGCTCGGCGATGGCGACATCCTGCTGGACATGGCCGCGGGCGGCCTGCACGCCTGGCAGGCTCCGCTGCAGCTGCACCTGCAGGCCTACCGTGCCAAGTACACGGTCTACGACGACATCCTGCTGCTGGACACCCAGGGCCAGGTCTGTGCACGCGCCCAGGCAGGCGACAAGCCGCTGCCGCCCTGCGCCGAGGGCTGGTTCCAGCAGTGCCTGCAGCAGGCCGGCCATGTCAGCCATTTCGGCGCCAGCTGCGTGCTGCCCGGCGCAGACCGCCTGATCTACGCGCAGCGCCTGCTGCATCCACGCACCATGGCGGTGCTCGGCGTGCTGTGCCTGAGCTTCGACTTCGCGGCCGAGATGCAGGCCATCTTTGCCTCGGGCGGGCCGCGCGCCCAGGTGGGACTGCTGCTGGATGCGGCTGGACTGGTCATTGCCAGCAGCGATGACCACTGGATCGCCCCCGGCAGCCGCGTACCCATGCACCACGGCGATGCCGTGCAGCCGCTGATCCACGCCGGCCGCACCTATCTGGTGCGTACGGCCCGCGCCTTGCCCTACCAGGGCTATGCGGGCCCCGAGGGCTGGCAGACCCAGGTCATGGCGCCGCTGGACCTGGCCTTCGCCACCCAGCAAAGGCCGCAGGTACTGCAGGCACTGGAGCCTGTCATCGCCGAAGGACTGATGGCCCAGTCCCGGGGCTTTTGCCCGCCCCTGCACGCCATGGCACGCGCGGCCGACGACATACGCCGCGTGGTCTGGAACGGCCAGGTGCTGGCTGCCAGCCAGGCGCCGGAGTCCCCCGTGCAGGGCACGGCCCACCCGGACCCGCTGCAGGCCGTGCTGGAGCAGATGAGCGAGACCGGCGACCTGACCCATGCCGTGTTCACGCGCGCCATCCACGGCCTGCACGAGACGGCGCTGTCCACGCGGCTGCAGGAGCACACCACGCTGAACCGGCTGCTGATGGACCTGCTGGAGCGCAATCTCTACGAACGCGCCAACGATTGCCGCTGGTGGGCCCTGACGCCAGGCCTGCAGAAAGTGCTGCAAGACAACAGCGGCTGCCTGGCCCTGTCGGTACAGGCACACGACGCCGCGCAGCGTCTGCTGGAGCAGCTCAATGCGCTGTACACCGTCTATGCGCGCATTGCGCTGTATGACGCCCAGGGCCTGGTGCTGGCCTGCAGCCATGAGGACGAACCCGGTCTGCCGCTGTCACCCGGCGTGCGCGTGCAGGCCTCGGCACTGCAGGCCACCATGGCGCTGCGCGATGCCCAGGCCTATCACGTGCAGGAGCTGGACGATGGGGGCCTGCCCGTCCACGTCTACCACGCCGCATTGCGCGCCCCCTCAACCACCAATGGACATGGGCATGGGCAGGGCGCAGATCAGGGCCCCGCCATCGGCGGCATTGCCCTGCTGTTCCACACGCGCCGAGAACTGCAGGCCATGCTGCAGGCCGCTGCACCGGAGCAGTCCGAAGACGCCGGCCCCGAAGACCACGGCCTGCCCCGTTTGCCGATGGAGGCTTTCTACGTGGCACGCGACGGCCGCATCATCGCCGCCAGCCACGGCGGTCGGCCGCTGGGCAGTTGCATAGAAGGCGTGGCCGGGCTGGCAACGCTGGCCGATGGAGAGGTACGCAGCAGCATCGAGGAAATCGAAGGCCACTACTGCATCGTCGGCATGGCCGCCGGGCGAGGCTACCGCGAGTTCCGGCTGGACCAGGGCGCGGCACGCGATGCAAAGGAAAGCGCAACGGAGGACACACTGGCCGGCCTCGTCAGCCTGAGCCTGCAGCGGCTGGGGCCTGTGCATGCCGATGCGCGCAACCGCGCCCTGCGCCTGGCGCCGGCCACGCGGCTGGATGGCTCGCGTCCTGTCGCGCGTGCGCTCGCCGCGCACGGCGGTGGCGATGCGCCGGTGGAACTGGCCAGCTTCTACGTGGGCGCCAGCCTGCTGGCCCTGCGCGCGGCCGATGTCTGTGAGGCCCTGCCCGCCAGCGCCATCTCGCCCGTGGCGGCAGGGCGGCTGCCGTTTTGCGTGGGTGCGCTGGCGCGGCGCAGCCAGGGCAGCGTCAGCGGCTATGTCTGGGTGTTCGACCTGGCCGCGCTGCTGCAGGGCCGGCCCGGCGTGGTCACCGAGCAGTCGCAGGTCATCGTGGTCCAGCACGGCGGCCTGCGCGTGGGGCTGCTGGTCAGCGCGCTGCAAGGCGTGCACCGGCTGCCGGCCAGCGCGCTGGTGGAATCGCCCATGCTCAGCGTGGCCTCCACGACGCCGGCCCTGGTGCGGGAGCTGGTGCATGCCGGCGCGGGCCTGCCGCTGATCCAGTGCCTGGATCCGGCTGCATTGATGCAACGGCTGCAGCCTTCGCGCGGCGCGGCGGCCAACGCAGACCGCAGCGCGGCAGCAGTGGAGCGCGAGGCGGCCTGGGATGCCCAGGCGGCATAGGGCGCGTTCCCCCGGGGCCTCACAGACCCCAGTGGCGCAGGCCCGGAAGCGCGGCCTGCGCCGCCTCGTAGCCTTCGTCGATGGCCTCGCGGGCGCGGTGGAAGTCCAGCAGGCCCAGGTGGGACAGGCGCGGGGCGATCACCAGCTCGGGCGGGTCACCCGCCATGCGGCTGCGCGTGATGCGCATCTGCATGATGTTGACGCTGGTCATCACCACGTCCAGCAGCGAGGGCGGCCGGGGCGGGGGCTCGGTCTCGCGGCCTGCCTCATCGCGGTGGTGGCCGGGCATCCACCCCATCACGCCACGCTGCAGCCGGCGCATCCAGGCCGAGCCGGCCACGGCGCTGGCCTGGCCCGACAGGTCCTCGGGCGCCACGCCCTGCTCCACGGCGGGCGGGGCCTCCTCCAGCGGCGGCGCAGCGGCCATGGCGGCAGCGGGCGCCAGCGGCCGCATGTGGCGCCGCATGATGTCGGCATTGAGATCGACCGCGATCACGATGTCCGCGCCCATGGCGCGCGCCAGCGAGGCGGGCACGGGGTTGACGATGCCGCCATCGACCAGCAGCCGCCCTTCGCGCTGCACGGGCGTGAACAGGCCGGGCAGCGCGATGGAGGCGCGCACGGCATCGGCGATGGAGCCCTTGCGCAGCCAGACCTCGGCACCCGAATGCAGGTCGGTGGCCACGGCGCCGAAGGGAATCTTCAGATCCTCGATGGCCGAGTCCACGAAATGCTCGCGCCAGAACGAGATCAGCTTCTCGCCCTTGAGCATGCCGCCCGCGATGTTGAAGTCCATGAAGCCGAAGACCTTGCGCATGCCCAGGCCCAGCACCCATTCCTCGAAGCGCTGCATTTCACCGGCCGCATAGGAGGCGCCCACCAGGGCGCCGATGGACGAGCCGCAGATGATGTCGGGCCGCAGGCCCGCATCCTCCAGCGCGCGCAGCACGCCGAAATGCGCCCAGCCGCGCGCCGACCCGCTGCCCAGCGCCAGGCCGACCACGGGTTTGCGCGGACTCAGCGCCATCAGCCCTGCTCCGCTGCGGCTGCAGCAGGGGGGTCACCCGCCAGCAGGGCCAGCATGCCGGCCTCGTCCAGCACGGGCACACCCAGTTCCTCGGCCTTGGCCAGCTTGCTGCCGGCCTCGGCGCCCGCAACCACGTAGCTGGTCTTCTTGCTGACCGATCCGGAGACCTTGGCGCCAGCGGCCTCCAGCATCTCCTTGGCCTGGTCGCGGCCCAGCGTGGGCAGCGTGCCGGTGAGCACCACGGTCATGCCGGCCAGGGGCTGGGCGGTCTGCTCGCGCGCCGCGCCCTCTTCCCAGTGCACGCCGCAGGCACGCAACTGCTCGACCACCTCGCGGTTGTGGGGCTGGGCGAAGAAGGTGTGGATGCTCTCGGCCACGATGGGCCCGACGTCGCGCACCTGCAGCAGTTGCTCGACGCTGGCGTCCATGATGGCGTCCAGCTGGCCGAAATGGCGGGCCAGGTCCTTGGCCGTGGACTCGCCGACCTGGCGGATGCCCAGGCCGAAGAGGAATCGCGCCAGCGTGGTCTTCTTGGATTTCTCCAGCGCATCCAGCACGTTCTGTGCCGACTTCTCGGCCATGCGGTCCAGCGATGCCAGGGCCACCAGGCCCAGGCGGTAGAGGTCGGGCAGCGTGCGCACCACATGGCCGTCCACCAACTGGTCCACCAGCTTGTCGCCCAGGCCCTCGATGTCCATGGCGCGCCGCGCGGCGAAGTGCAGGATGGCCTCCTTGCGCTGCGCCGGGCAGAACAGGCCGCCCGTGCAGCGGTGGTTGGCCTCGCCCTTGGGGCGCGACACCGCGCTGCCGCAGATGGGGCATGCAGCGGGCATGCGGAAGTTGGGCACATAGGCCGGCCGGTCGCCGGGCACGCGGCCCACGACTTCGGGAATCACATCGCCGGCGCGGCGCACGACCACGGTGTCGCCGGTGCGCACGCGCTTCTTGCGGATCTCGAACAGGTTGTGCAGCGTGGCATTGGTGACGATGACGCCGCCCACGGCCACGGGCGCCAGGCGCGCCACGGGGGTGAGCTTGCCCGTGCGGCCGACCTGTATGTCGATGCCTTCCATGCGCGTGGGCATTTCCTCGGCCGGGTACTTGTGGGCCACGGCCCAGCGCGGCTCGCGCGAGACAAAGCCCAGCTGGCGCTGCTGGGCCAGGCTGTTGACCTTGTAGACCACGCCGTCGATCTCGTAGGGCAGCGTGGCGCGCTCGGCGCCCATGCGCTGGTGGAAGGCCACCAGCTCGGCCGCGCCCTTGGCAATGCAGACCTGGGGCGCCACCGGGAAGCCCCAGTCGCGCAGCGTCTGCAGCATGGCGTAGTGGGTGCCGAAGTCGGGGCCGCCCTGCGCGGCCGGCGTAATCTCTCCCAGGCCATAGGCGAAGAAGGACAGCGGGCGCTGGGCCGCAATGCCCGAGTCCAGCTGGCGCACCGAGCCCGCCGCCGCATTGCGCGGATTGGCAAAGCTCTTGCCGCCGGCGGCCTGCTGGCGTTCGTTGAGCCGGACGAAGTCGGCGCGGCCCATGTAGACCTCGCCGCGCACCTCGACCACGGGCGGCACGCCCTTGCCTTCGGGAAGGGACAGCGGAATCTTGCGGATGGTGCGGATGTTGTGTGTGACGTCCTCGCCCACCTCGCCGTCGCCGCGCGTGGTGGCCTGCACCAGGCGGCCATTCTCGTAGCGCAGGTTCATGGCCAGGCCGTCGAACTTGGGCTCGGCCACGTATTCCACGGGCGGTGCGCCTTCGGCCAGTTCCAGCTCCTTGCGAATGCGTGCGTCGAAGGCCTCGGCACCCGTGGCCTCGTTGTCGGTCTCGGTGCGGATGCTGAGCATGGGCACGGCATGGCGCACGGGCATCAGGCCGTCGAGCACGGCGCCGATCACGCGCTGCGTGGGCGAGTCCGGGGTGACCAGTTCGGGGTAGGCACCTTCCAATGCCTGCAATTGCTGGAAGACGCGGTCGTACTCGCCGTCGGGCACGGTGGGCGTGTCCAGCACGTAGTACTCATGTGCCCATTGGTTGAGCTGGGCGCGCAGCGCCTGCACCTTGGCCAGCACCTTGTCGGGGGCGGCCCCGGACTCCGGCGCCGCGGGGGCTGCGCCGGAGAAGAGATCCAGATTGTCGTTCATGGGGTTGAGGCCAGGAGCCTGTTGTGCACCAGGGGCACCGCGCCGCGTCAGCTGAACAGTCGCCGCGCCAGCATGGAGCCCGCCGACAGCTCGCGGCTGTCGAGCTTGTCATAGAGTTGTTCCAGGTCGTGCTGGATGGGGTCCAGCGCCATGGCCGGAAGCAGGTAGCCGTTCTGGTCGCAGAGCACTCCATCCATGGTCTGGCACAGGCGCTCGGCCACCTGGCGCAGCTGCACGAAGGCCTGCTCGCCGCGCGGCACCTGGGGCACGTCCAGGCTCAGCAGGAACTCGCGCACCACCGAGGTGTCCAGGTCGTCGGCCATGGCCGCCTGCGGGTCGTAGTTGAGCACCAGCACCGGCGGCATGCCGGGCGTGGGCGAAGGCAGGGCCATGCGCCCGGGCATGGAGCCAGGCAGAAAGCCCTGGCGCGATGCGTTCTGCTGCACATAGCCCGCGCTCCAGGAGGCCTGGCGTGCGCGCAGCATGAAGGTGAGCTGGGCATCGTGCTCGCTGGCGAACTGGTCGAGCTCGCGCGCACGCGCCACTTCCTGCAGCATGTCGGGCACGTCGGGCGTGGCGCCCAGCGCGTCGGCAAAGCGCTGCACCTTGGCAACGAACTCGGAGAACTCGATCTCGTTGAGCGCACCCGTGCGGTTGGCCAGCTGCACGCCGGCCTGGAAACCCAGGTAGCGCTGGCCGGGCTGCAGCGGCTCCCACTGGTGGGTGGACTGGTTCATGCCTTCGATGGCAAACGGCTTGTTGCCCGCGCGCCGCGTGGCCGGCTGGGCCTGCAGCGCCAGCTCGCCAGGCACGGCCTGGCCGACCTGCACGGGGGCAATGGCATCGATCAGCGCATCCAGGCCTGGCCGGCTGGCCGCAGCGCTGGTCAGGGCCGCGTCGTTGAGGGAAGGCTCGATGGACTGCGGTGCCAACGGGGATGGCGCAGGCACTGACGCAGATGCGGGTGCCGATGCGCTGGCGTCTTCAGCCGCCTGCAGGGCATGGGCAGCCTGCGCGGTCTGCACCGCCTGGGCTGCCTTGGCCGCCAAAGCGGCCTGGGCCTCGGCCTGGCGCTGCTGCTCTTCGAGCTGGACCAGATGGGCCAGTTCGGCATCGGTTTCGGCAAAGCGGTCCACGGCGGCAGGGCTCTGGCCCGGGGCTGCGGTGCCGAAGTCGCCCAGCACGGGCTCGCGCAGGCTGTGCGTCAGGTCCGGGCCGTGGCCCACGGTGTCCATGCCGGGTTCATGGCGCGAGGGATCGCGCTGCGCCTCTTCGACGGGGTCAGCGCGCTTGGGTGCGTTGCGGCGTGCGGACCAGCTGTTGTAGGCAATGATCAGGGCCAGCACCACAAAGCCCAGGACGGCCAGACTGATTTGCAGGTTACTCATGGAATGAAGGAATGAAACGTCGTTCCAGCAAATGGGTTCGGAAGGTTGCGGACATGCTCAGGATAGCTCAGCCATGGACAGCGCGGACTCCATGTCCACGGCCACGATGCGGGACACGCCCTGCTCCTGCATGGTCACGCCGATGAGCTGCTGCGCCATTTCCATGGCGATCTTGTTGTGGCTGATGAACAGGAACTGCGTGCCCTTGCTCATGCTGGCCACCAGCTTGGCATAGCGCTCGGTGTTGGCGTCGTCCAGCGGCGCGTCCACCTCGTCCAGCAGACAGAACGGCGCCGGGTTGAGCTGGAAGATGGCGAAGACCAGGGCAATCGCCGTCAGCGCCTTTTCGCCACCGGACAGCAGGTGGATGGTCTGGTTCTTCTTGCCGGGCGGCTGCGCGATCACCTGCACGCCCGAGTCGAGGATTTCATCGCCGGTGATCACCAGCTTGGCCTGGCCACCGCCGAACAGCTCGGGGAACATGCGCCCGAAGTGCCCGTTCACGGTCTCGAAGGTGCCCGACAGCAGCTCGCGCGTCTCGGCGTCGATCTTGCGGATGGCATCTTCCAGCGTGTTCATGGCCTGGGTCAGGTCCTCGGTCTGCGCGTCGAGGAAGGTCTTGCGCTCGCGCGCCAGCTTCAGCTCGTCCAGCGCCGCCAGGTTGACCGCGCCCAGGGCGGCGATCTCGCGGTGCAGCCGGTCGATTTCGCCCTGCAGGCCGTGCATGCGCACATTGGCCTCGGCAATGGACTGGGAGACGGCTGCCAGGTCGGCACCGGCCTCCTCCAGCAAGGTGGAGTACTGCTCCAGGCCCAGGCGCGCGGCCTGCTCCTTGAGCTGGAATTCGGTGATGCGCTGGCGCAGCGGGTCCAGCGCCTTCTCCAACTGCTGGCGGCGTTCGTCGCTGGCGCGCAGCTTGTTGGTCAGGTCGTCATATTCGCTGCGGCGCGCGGCCACGGCCTGCTCGCGCTGCATCTTCAGATCCAGCGCGTCCTGCAGGCCGCCCTGGGCGGCGGCATCGGTCAGGCGCGTGAGTTCGTCCTGCGCGCGCTGCTGCTCGTCGGCCAGCGAGCGGGCCTGCTGGCTGGCCGTCTCTATGGTGCGGCTGAGTTCGCCCCGGCGCGCCTCCAGGCTGCGCCGCGAGAAAGTGGCCTCCTGGGCCTGGCGCTCCAGCGTGCGCAGCTGCTCGCGCGATTCGTTCAGGCGCCGCTCGGACTCCAGCACCTTGTCGCCCAGCTGGGCATGGCGCTCCTGGCTGTCGGCCAGCTGCATGTCCAGTTCCTCGAAGCGGGCTTCGGCCGCCACGCGGCGCTCCTCGATGTCGGACAGTTGGGCCTCGACCTCGGCCAGGTCGGCACTGATCTGGGCATTGCGCGCGCGGGCCTGCTCGGCCAGCTGCGACAGGCGCAGGGTCTCGACCTGCAGCTCATGGGCGCGGCCTTGCGATTCGCTGGCCTCGCGCCGGGCGCTGACCAGGCGCTGCGAGGCCTCGGCATAGGCGCTTTCGGCACGCACCAGGGCCGTGCGCGATTCGTCGGAGATCAGCGCCTGGGCGCGCACTTCCTTTTCGAGGTGCTCGATTTCCTGGGCGCGTGCCAGCAGGCCGGATTGCTCCGAGTCCTGCGCATAGAAGCTCACGCTGTGGCTGCTGACGGCATGGCCCGTGGGCACATAGACCGTCTCGCCGGGCCGCAGCTCGCCGCGGCGCGACAGCGCCTCTTCCAGCGTGGGCGCCGTGTAGCAGTCCTGCAGCCAGTCGCCGAGCACGGCGCGCAGGCCGGCATCGTTCACGCGCAGCAGATCGGACAGGTGCTGCCAGCGCCCCGGCGCGGGCGCGGGGGCGCCCTGCGGCGGGCTGAAGAAGGCCAGGCGCGCGGGCGGCGCATCGTGCCCGCCTGCGCCCAGGAAGCCGCGCACCATGTCGAGCCGGCCCACTTCCAGCGCGCCCAGGCGTTCGCGCAGCGCGGCCTCCAGCGCGTTTTCCCAGCCGGGTTCGATGGCAATGCGGCTCCACAGGCCCTGCATGCCGTCCAGGCCGTGCTTGGCCAGCCAGGGCTGGAGCTTGCCGTCGGTCTTGACCTTTTCCTGCAGGGCCTTGAGGGCTTCCAGACGCGCCGACAGGTCGGCATGGCGCGCGGCCTCGGCATTGACGGCCTGCTGGCGCGTGCGACGGTCCTCATCGAGCTGGGGCACGGAGTCCTGCAGCTCGTTGAGCACGGCATCGGCCATTTCAGCCAGTTCGCGGGCCTCGTCCAGCTGGGACTGCAGATTGTTGAGGCGGGCCTCGTCGGGTGTCTCCAGCGCATTGCGGTCGGCGCGCAGTCGCTCGAAGCGGGTCTCGAACTGGCGGCGCTGCTCGTCCAGGCTGCGCTGCTCGGCGGCCAGCACCTGGATCTGCTGCTGCACCTGCACCACGCTGGCGCGCTGGTCGGCATCGGCCTTCTGGGCATTGCGCAGCGCCTCTTCCAGGTCGGGCAGGCGCATGCTCTGCTCCTCGACCTGGGCGGCCAGCATCTCGGCCTGTTCCTCGGCGTCCATGCCGGCGCCGTCGAGATTTTCGATTTCGGCTTCGGCCTCCTCGCGGCGGCTGTTCCACAGCAGCACCTGCTCGGACAGCTGCTGCAGCCGCTGCTGCACGCGCTGGCGGCCTTCGAGCACGTAGCGGATCTCGGCCTCCAGCTTGCCGACCTCGGCCGTGGATTCGTAGAGCTTGGCCTGGGCCTGGTTGACCTGGTCGCTGGCGTCGTAGTGGGCCTGGCGCAGGGTTTCGAGTCCGCTTTCGTTGTTGCGGATGTCGGCCATGCGCTCTTCCAGCTCGTTGACGGCCTTCAGGCCCTCCACGCGCACGCGGTCCTGCTCGGCCTCGGCCTCGGCGCGCTTGAGAAACCACAGCTGCTGCTGCTTGAGCGTGACCTGGGACTGCAGCGCGTTGTACTGCGCCGCCACCTCGGCCTGCTTCTCCAGCCGGTCGAGGTTGTTGTTGAGCTCGCGCAGGATGTCCTCCACGCGCGTGAGGTTCTCGGTGGTGGCCGAGAGTCGGTTCTCGGTCTCGCGCCGGCGCTCCTTGTACTTGGACACGCCTGCGGCCTCTTCCAGGAACAGGCGCAGCTCTTCGGGGCGCGACTCGATGATGCGGCTGATCGTGCCCTGGCCGATGATGGCGTAGGCGCGCGGGCCCAGGCCCGTGCCCAGGAACACGTCCTGCACGTCACGGCGGCGCACGGCCTGGTTGTTGATGAAGTAGCTGCTGTTGCCCTCGCGCGTGAGCACGCGCTTGACGGCGATCTCACCGAACTGGCCCCACTGGCCGCCCGCACGGTGGTCGCTGTTGTCGAAAACCAGTTCCACGCTGGAGCGGCTGGCCGGCTTGCGGTGCGTGGTGCCGTTGAAGATCACGTCCTGCATGGACTCGCCGCGCAGCTCGCTGGCCTTGCTCTCGCCCAGCACCCAGCGCACCGCATCCATGATGTTGGACTTGCCGCAGCCGTTGGGGCCCACCACGCCCACCAGTTGACCCGGCAGCATGAAGTTGGTGGGCTCGGCGAAGGACTTGAAGCCGGACAGCTTGATGGAATTCAGGCGCACGATGCAGGCACAAAGCGGTCCGCGGCGAACGGACAAACAAGGAGGTGGGGAAAGAACAAGGCAGCTCGGGATGATACCGCGCGCCACCCCCTCTCAAGAATGGAAAGCGGCCCGGGCGGGGCCGCTGCGAATGTCAAGAATGGTTTGAAGGGACCTCTGGCCCCGTGCTGGCGTCCGTGCATTCCGCCACTTCGGGCCGGTGTTGCGCCGGCGGGGTCAGGCATGCGGGGCTCAAGGCCGGGGGGCGCTGCAAGGGGGCGGCCTCGCGCACCAGGGCCTCGAAGCTGCGCACGGGCACGGGCGGGCTGAGCAGGTAGCCCTGCCAGACGTGGCAGCTCTGGTCTTCGAGGAATTGGCGCTGCGCCTCGGTTTCCACGCCTTCGGCGATGACCTGCAGTCCCAGGCTGGTGCCCAGGGCGACGATGGTGCGCGCAATGGCCGCGTCGTTGGGGTCGCTGAGCACGTCGCGCACGAAGCTGCGGTCGATCTTGAGCTGGTCCAGCGGCAGGCGCTTGAGATAGGCCAGCGAGGAATAGCCTGTGCCGAAGTCATCCAGCGAGAAGCCGACACCGTGGGCCTTGAGCGTGGCCATCTTGGCGGCCGTGTCGTCCACGTCGGCCAGCAGCAGGCTTTCGGTCAGCTCCAGCTTGAGCAGGCGCGGGTTGGCGCCATGCTCCTTGAGCGCCTGCAGCACCTGCTCCACGAAGCGCGCCTGGTGGAACTGGCGCGGGCTGACGTTGACGGCCAGCACCATGCAGGCCATTTCGGGGTCCGCCGCCCATTGCGCCAGCTGCCTGCAGGCCTCGCCCAGCACCCATTCGCCCAGTTGCTGGATCAGGCCGGTCTCCTCGGCCAGCGAGACGAAGAGCGAGGGCGGCACCAGCCCTTCGCGCGGGTGGTTCCAGCGCAGCAGGCCTTCGGCGCCCACGATGCGTCCGTGCGCCATCTGCGGCTGGTAGTACAGGACGAACTGGCTGCGCACCAGGCCCTCGCGCATTTCCTGCTCCATGGCCGTGCGCGAGCGCAGCACGGCCTGCAACTGCGGATCGAAGAATTGCAGCGTGTTGCGCCCCATGCCCTTGGCCTGGTACATGGCCATTTCGGCGCGGCGCAGCACCTCGTCGGCGCTCAGTTCCTGCTCGCCGAACAGGCTGGCGCCAATGCTCATCGTGATGTGGCAGGACTGGCCTGCCAACTGCAGCGGCTGCTGCAGCAGCGAACGCATGCGCTGGACCTCGCCTTCCAGCTGCGAGGCCGCATGCATGGAGTCCTTGCCCAGGTCCTCCAGCAGCACGACGAAGTCATCGCCGCTGTGGCGGGCCAGCGTGGCCTCGGGCCCCAGGGACTGCGCCAGGCGCTCGGCAATCATGCGCAGCAGCACATCGCCAAGCTCCAGCCCCAGGCTGTCGTTGAAGGCCTTGAAGTTGTCCACATCCAGCAGCATGACGGCGCCGCAGCGCCCGCGCCGGCGGCTGGAGGCCAGCGCCTGCTGCAACCGGTCCACCAGCAGGCGGCGGTTGGGCAGGCCGGTGAGCGCGTCGTGGAAGGCCAGGCGGCGGATTTCCTCTTCGGCGGTCTTGCGCTGGCTCTGGTCCTGCAGGATCAGCAGGCAGCCTTCGTCCAGCAGCATGCCGCCTATCGATACGGAACGCGTGCGGCCATCGCTGCCCATGAGCTGGTATTCCTCGCAGTTGAGGGTGCCGCAGCTGTCGGACTCGCCGCTGTGCAGGCTCTGTGCCACGCGCGCCCTCGCCTGCGCGGCCTCGAAGCGGCGCTGCATGCGCAGGCGGCGGGCTTCATCGGGACACATGTTGCACCACCAGCCATCACCATCCATGCCGGCCGTGGCACCGTGGCCCGCCAGGCGCATGAATTCCTCGTTCCAGTAGGCGAAGCGGCCGTCGTCCTGAAGCATGGCCAGGCCCAGAGGCAGGCGCTGGATGACCATGCGCAGATGGCGCGATCCATCGCGCTGCATCTGCTGCAGGTGGCGCCGCGCGCTGATGTCCTGCACCAGCGCCATCAGCCGCCGGGACGGGCCATGGCCCAGCGCGGAGATATGCAGCTCCACCCAGACCAGGGTGCCGTCGCGGCGCCGCAGCTGCCGCTCGATCTGCAGGGCCCCGCGCTGGCCCGCCGTCAGCTCCTGCAGCAGCACCCGGTCGCCCTCCAGGGTTTCGGCCGCCAACAGGGCCAGCAGGGGCCGCTGGCACAGCTGCTGCGCCTCATGGCCCGTAATGTCGCAGTACCTGCGGTTCACATGCAGGACGTTGCCGCTGGCCGCATCGACCTGCACCACGCCCACGGCAGCCTGCTCGAACAGGGCCTGAAAGCGGGCATCGCTCTCGCGCATGCTGCGGGAGGAGGCGCGCAGCTGGGCCCAGCTGGAAGGATGGCGCCGCCACCAGGCCGCCGCCAGCGACGCCAGCAGGGCCGACACGAGCATGCCCAGCGCGAAAAGAACCAGGGGCTGGACACGCTCGGTCCAGGACAGGGCCGTCCCCATGGGAATGAAGTTCAACCGCCACAGCCGGTCCTGGGCCTGCAGCGTCTGCTCCAGCACCACTTGGCCGGTGTCGCCCATGCCGGCCGCCTCCTGCCCGCGCTCCGGCCAGGCCGCGCCCAGGTACAGCGGCAGCGGCGATATGCCGGCCGGCGGCAGGGGCGAGGTCGGGCCTGCGTCATGCATGGCCAGCGCAAGCCGGCGCAGAAAGCCGCGTTCATGCAGATCCTGCACCAGGTCGTGCACGCGCACGCTGACGTCTGCAGTCCCCAGAAACAGCGGCTGCGCGGCCTCCCCGTCCGGGGACTGGTGGTCCACAAGCGCAAAGACAGGCGCGCGCACCAGCACGGCGGTGGCATGCTCGCCGGGCTGCTTCAGCGCAAACGGTGCCGAGACCACGGCGGCCGCGCTGTCGCGGCTGCGCACCATGCTGGCCATGAGGCTGGGGCGGTCGTGCATGTCCAGGCCGGCAATGGACTCGTTGCCCTCCAGCGGCCAGAGATAGTCGATGAAGAAATAGTGGGGCCCGGGCCGGGCGGTGAAGGCCTGATCCTGGCCGGGCAGACCGCGCTGCGTTGCGGCCCGTGTAAAGGACAGCGCCTGCATGCCCGGCTGCGCCTGTATGCGCAGCGCCTGCGCCATGCGCGCGAAGGCCGATTGCCCCATCTCGGGAGAGGCGGCCAGCTGGTTGGCCACATGCTGGACCATGACCGCGTAGGCATCCAGGCGCATCTCCAGCGCCTGGCGGGCCGACTGGGCCTGCTGGGTATGGCGCTGCAGGTCGATACGCTCCAGCGCCCGCTGCTGCTGCAAGGCAAGCACAGCGCTCAGGCACATGCCCACCGCCATGACGGTTGCGGCTGGCCAGGCGGCCCGGATGGCTACAAGCGTGCGCTGGGCAAAAACTGACATGGAGCGGCTAAGGCGGAATAGGCGGTCACGGGAAATCGGTCCAGGAGCACGGAACCGCTCGTTGCCAGCCCCATGGCAGGTTCACCGGAAAGGGCAGTACAGGCCATGTGGAGCAGAGCGCGAGGATAAATGGATTTCGGCACGCGGCAGGCGAACCATGGATAAGACAAATCCTACAAACACCCTTCCTCTATCGTCTGCAAGCACACTTGCTGAAGGCTGGCCCGGGCAAACCCTAGAGAGCTCCGCAGGCCGGCGTGGGACTGGGGGACCGAACCGTTGCACGCTCCCTCATCCATGAAATCAAAAGCAGCAATTTTGAAACGACAGTGAAACGAATGTTGCGGCGGCAGCCAGCACCGCAGTGCACACGCCCTGTGCTGGCGCGCTGCAAGGCTTGCACGGGTTTTCCCTTGATGCGGATGGCATGGCGCTTGCAACAAACCTGGCCTACTGCCATCGCCTGACACCGCAGGGGACACCGTCCATGGGCATCAACCGCCGCCAGAGGCTGCGCGCTCCGGCGATCGGCAGACCGCAAGAACAGACACAGATACGAACAACAGCACAGGAGGCCTGAGATGGGCGCGATCCCCGAAACCTTTCTTCCCCAGTTGCGCATCCCTGCCACCTATCTGCGCGGCGGCACCAGCAAGGGCGTGTTCTTTCGCCTGCAGGATCTGCCCGAGGCGGCCCAGCGCCCCGGACCGGTGCGCGACGCCATCCTGTTGCGCGCCCTGGGCAGCCCCGACCCGTACGGCAAGCAGATCGACGGCATGGGCAATGCATCGTCCAGCACCAGCAAGGCCGTGATCCTGGCTCCCAGTACGCGGGAAGGCCATGACGTGGACTATCTGTTTGGCCAGGTCGCCATCGACCAGCCGTTTGTGGACTGGAGCGGCAACTGCGGCAACCTCTCGGCCGCCGTGGGGCCCTGCGCCATCCACATGGGACTGATAGATCCCGCGCGCATTCCTCGCAACGGCACGGTCACCATTCGCATCTGGCAGGCCAACATCGCCAAGACCATCGTGGCCCATGTGCCCATCACGCAAGGCCAGGTCCAGGAGACCGGCTCCTTCGAGCTCGATGGCGTGACCTTCCCGGCCGCCGAAGTGGCGCTGGAGTTCCTGGATCCCGCCGATGAAGGAGACGATGGCGGAGCCATGTTCCCTACAGGCCACCTCGTGGACCGGCTGGACGTGCCCGGCGTGGGCAGCCTGGCGGCCACGCTGATCAATGCGGGTATTCCGACCATCTTCCTGAACGCCCAGGACCTGGGCTACACGGGCTGCGAGCTGCAGGACGCCATCAACACGGACGACGAGGCCCTGGCCCGCTTCGAGGCCATACGCGCCCACGGCGCGCTGCAGATGGGGCTGATCAAGGACCTGGCCGAGGCCGCCAGACGGCAGCACACGCCAAAGATCGCCTTTGTGGCGCCACCGGCCGCCTACACGGCATCCAGCGGCAAGCGCATTGAATCGGGTGACGTGGACCTGCTGGTGCGCGCCCTGTCCATGGGCAAGCTGCACCACGCCATGATGGGCACGGCTGCCGTGGCCATCGGCACCGCAGCGGCTGTGCCGGGCACGCTGGTGAATCTGGCGGCAGGCGGCGGCGAGCGCAGCGCCGTGCGCTTTGGCCACCCCTCCGGAACGCTGCGCGTGGGCGCCGAGGCCCGTTTGGTGAACGGCCAGTGGCAGGTGACCAAGGCCCTGATGAGCCGCAGCGCACGCATCCTGATGGAAGGCTGGATCAGGGTCCCCGGCGAGGTGTTGAGCGCCGCATGAATGCGCGGGCCGGGACTTCAGGCCGCAGCCGTGCTCACGCCTCGGCTGCCAGCGCCGCCCCACGCCACGCCTGGAGCTGCTCCAGCGTGTTCGTCGTGCCGCCGCAGGCCACCACCAGCACGCGCTGGAAGCCTTGCAACGCAGGAGCGCGCCCGTAGGCCAGGGCCAGCGCGGCGCCACAGGCCGGCTCCACATGCAGGCGATGGTCGTCAATGAAGCGCAGGCAGGCCTGCAGCGCCTGCGCATCCGTCACCACGGCGCTGCGCACGGGGTGCACCTGCGCCAGATCGAAGGCCCGCTGGCAGACCTGGCGCGCGCCCAGCGAAGTAGCCACGCTGGTGATGCGGTCCAGCAGTACGCGGCGGCCCTGGGCCAGGGACTGCGCCAGAGAATCGGCGCCGGCCGTCTCCGCCGCGATCACGGGCACATCGGTCCAGCCATGGCGCTCCAGGCCCTGCACCACGCCGGCCAGCAGGCCGCCGCCGCCCACGGCCAGCACCACGGCGTCGGGCTTGAAGCCGGCAGCGGCCAGTTCGTCGACGAGGGTGGAATGCCCGGCCCACAGCAGCGGATCGTCAAACGGGTGGACAAAGGCATCGTCGGCACCCAGCAGGGACTGGGCCAGCGCATTGGCCTCGTCCCAGACGGAGCCATGCACGATCAGCTCGGCGCCCTGGGCGCGGATCAATGCCCGTGCATGCTCGGTCGTGGTCTGGGGAACGACCACGGTGACGGGCATCGACAGCTGCCGTCCCGCATAGGCCACGGCAATGCCGGCATTGCCGCCCGACGAGGCCACAAAGCGCTTCTTGCCCTGGCCCGCCAGGGTCTCGCAGGCATGGCCTATGCCGCGCAACTTGAATGATCCGCAAGGCTGCAGCGCGTCCAGCTTGAGCCAGATGTTCTGGCCGCTGGCCTGGCCCAGGGCATGGGATTCGATGAGGGGAGTGGAGGTGTGCAAAGGCATGGAGCGGCAGTGTAGAACCGGGCTGCCATCGCGATAATCCCCCGGTATTCCAAATATTCTTTGCGCCATGAGCACAAATCAAGCCCTGCCCCTGTTCGGAGAAATGGCCATCTTCGTCAAGGTGGTGGACACGGGCAGCTTCTCCGAGGCCGCGCGCCAGCTGGGCAGCACGCCATCGGCCACCAGCCGGGGCGTGGCGCGGCTGGAAAAGGCGCTGGGCCTGCGCCTGCTGGAACGCACCACGCGCAAGCTGCGCCTGAGCGAGGCCGGCCGCGAAGTGCATGCGCGCTGCCTGGACATGGTGGGCGCCGCGCAGGCCGTCATGGCTGCATCCCTGCTTCAGGACGCGCAGCCGCGCGGCCTGGTGCGCATCAGCGTGCCCAAGGCCGTGGGCCATACCGTGGTCCATCCCCACATGCCCGACTTCCTGGCCCTGTATCCCGAGGTCGACGTGCAAATGCGGCTGGAAGACCGCTACATGGACCTGATCGATGACCCCGTGGACCTGGCCATACGCATCACCAACCACCCGCCGCCAGGCCTCATGGGCCGCCACCTGATGGACATCGACCATCTGCTGTGCGCCTCGCCCCAGTACCTGGCCCGGCACGGCACGCCCGCGCATCCGCTGGACCTCAAGGCCCACAGCTGCATCTACCTGGGAGAGGAGCCCGGCGACGCGCACTGGAAGCTGCGCGGCCGCGGCAAGACCGTCACCGTGGCCGTGCGCGGGCGCTATGCGGCCAACCACACCGGTGTGCGGCTGGACGCCGTGCTGCAGCACATCGGCATCGCCAGCCTGCCCCGCTTCACGGCACGGCAGGCCCTGGCGGACGGGCGCATCGTGCAGGTGCTGCCGGACTGGAGCTTCCTGCCCAACTACAGCGGCCAGCTGTGGATTCTTCACCCGCCCACCAGACATCTGCCACTGAAGCTGCGCGTGCTGATGGATTTCCTGGCCGAGCGGCTGGGTGGCCATGCACCCTGATCAGTCCGGCGCCCTGAGCCTGCGCCACAACGTGGCCCGGCTGATGCCCAGGATCTCGCAGGCGCGGCGCTGGTCGCCCTGTACCTGCTCCAGCACTTCGCGCATGCGCTGGCGCTCGGCATCGCGCCGGGCCTCGCGCAGTTGCAGTTGCCGCTGCTGCGCTGGCAGGGCCTGAACGGTACCCTGCCCAGCCCCGCCGCATTCAGGAAACAGCTCCCGCAAGCGGCCCATGTCCACGCGGCCCGCGCTGTCGCGCAGGTCGTGGCGGCAGGCCAGCAGGCGTTCCACCCAGTTGTCCAGCTCTCGCGCATTGCCGGGCCAGCGGTGGCCGGATGCCAGCTCCAGCAAGGCCGCCAGCAAGGGCTCCAGCGATGGCCCTTCCGCCTGCAGCGACTGCGTGCGCAGGCGCCGCGCCAGCATGGCGCGGGCCAGGGCCTGGACATCGGCCGGGCCGCGTTCGTGCAGTCCGGGCATGTACAGGCGCAGCACGGCCAGGCGGTAGAACAGGTCACGCCGGAATTCACCGCGCTCGACCAGGGCCGCCAGATCGGCGTGCGTGGCGGCGATGACGCGCAGGTCCACCGGCACGGGCGTGGTGGAGCCCACGCGCAGCACTTCGCGCTCCTGCAGCACGCGCAGCAG
Source organism: Delftia tsuruhatensis NBRC 16741 (assembly GCF_001571325.1). Taxonomy (GTDB): domain Bacteria; phylum Pseudomonadota; class Gammaproteobacteria; order Burkholderiales; family Burkholderiaceae_C; genus Comamonas; species Comamonas tsuruhatensis. The sequence goes on along the minus strand of NZ_BCTO01000040.1, from coordinate 49,447 downwards.
GCGGGACTGCAGGGCCAGCGGCATGTCGCCGATCTCGTCCAGGAACAAGGTGCCCGTATGGGCCGCCTCGATCAGCCCGGTCTTGCCGCCGCGCCGCGCGCCGGTGAAAGCGCCTTCGTCGTAGCCGAAGAGTTCGCTCTCCAGCAGGCTTTCCCCCAGGGCCGCGCAGTTCACCGCCAGGAAGGGCTGGGCCGCGCGCCGGCTGGCGCGGTGCATGCCCTGGGCCAGCAACTCCTTGCCCGTGCCGCTGTCGCCCTGGATGAGCACGGTGGCATCGCTGGCCGCGAACTGGCGCGCCAGGCGGCGCACGCGCTGGGCGGGTTCGCTGTCGCCCGCGTAGTCTTCGATGCGCCAGCGCACGCCCGCGCCGCGCAGGCTGCGGTTGGCGCGCAGGTGGCGGTCGGCACGCTGGATGGTGGCCGGGTCGCGGCACACCAGCAAGGCGCCCGTGAGCTGGCCGTTTTCCACGATGGGCGCGCGCCGTACCACCAGGGTGCGCATGGCCAGCTGGACCACGTCTTCACTGCCTTCGGGCTCCAGGGACTGCGACTGCAGCGCCTGTGCCAGTGCCAGCGCGGGTGCCACCTCGTCCAGCAGCCGGCCATGCAGCGCATTGGCGGGCGCGCCCAGCAGCGCGGCCATGGTGGGGTTCAGGGCCTGGATGCGGCCTTGCGTGTCCACGGCGACCACGCCGTCCTGCAACTGGCCGAGCACGGTTTCCAGCCGCTGGTGGCGGGCGCGCTCGGCATGGCGGTGGCGGGCCAGCAGCACGGCGTCACGCAGGGCCTGCAGCACGGCGCCATCGGAGTACAGCAGCACGCTGGGAATGCCGGCCTGCTCGGCCAGGTCGGCCACCAGGCCCGGCGCGACGACGGCGCCCACGCCGGCGGCCTGCAGCGCACGCACGCAGGCCTGGGCATCTTCGGGTCCGTGGTAGCTGAACTGCGCAATGCCGGCGCCGAACAGCGCGTCGAACTGGGCCAGATGCGGCGAGGGATGGTCGAACGACACCAGCCCGATGCGCGGCGTGCCGCCGGACTGTGCCAGTGCACGTGCGCTGGCCAGCGCCTGCAGCAGATCGAACCCGCGCACCTCGATCATGACGACGGGGATATCGACCCGCTCGCGCACCCAGGCGCCGCTGGCCCCTGCGGCCACCAGGGCGTCTATGGGCTCGACCGCCTGCAGCGCACGCACGGCCTGCACGGCATCGTCAAAGGCCGCGCTGACATGCTCCACGCGCACCTGGTCGCCCACGGCCAGCGACATGCGCTCCAGCACGCGGCCGATGCGGTGGCGGCCCACGGTGACGACGCGCGGCCAGGCTGCGCGGGGGCCGGCAGGGGTTGCATGCATGGAAGGCACAACTGATTCATTCATGCAACCGATTATTTCATTCATGCAACACCGCACCGGGCGAATCGGTGAATGCCTGCAGAGCAGACTTTTCAAGAATCACAAAACCCATTCACATCAACAACTTGCGATATCAAGGGTTTACCCTTTGATCCGGTGGCATGCCACTTGCAAACAGGGCAGGCGTTTCAATCATTTCAAGCATTTCCAGGAGACCCCATGAACCAGCCATCCCGCCTGCCCCGCCGCACCGCCCTGGCCACCCTGCTTGCCGCCGCGCTGCCGCTGGCCGGCGTGACCTGCTCCGTCGCTGCACGGGCTGCCGGCGCCGCCGATGCCTGGCCCACCCGCCCCATTCGCCTGGTGGTGCCGTTCTCGGCAGGCGGCGCCAATGACCTGATGGCACGATCGGCTGCCGAAGGCGCGTCCAGGATCCTGGGCCAGCCCGTGGTGGTCGACAACCGCGCGGGTGCGGGAGGCACGGTGGGCGCCGACATCGTGGCCAAGGCTCAGCCCGACGGCTACACCCTGCTGGTGAGCGCGGCTGGCGTGATCTCCAACAGCATGATCAAGAAGACCATGCCGTTCAAGGACGATGCGCTGGTTCCGGTGGCCATGATCGGCCTGGCGCCGTCCGTGATCGTGGTTCCCAAGAACGCGCCCTACCAGAACCTGCGCGATTTCGTCGAGGCATCGAAGAAGGGCCAGGGCTTCAATTTCGCCACGGCCGGCACGGGCAGCACGCCGCATTTCGTGGCCGAGATGCTGAACGTGAAGTACGGCGCCCAGCTGCAGCCCGTGCCCTACAAGAGCGGGTCGGAGAGCACGACGGCCGTGCTGGGCGGGCAGGTGGAGGGCACGTCGGAGGCCAGCATCATCGCCCTGCCCCACATCCTCAACGAAGGCAAGTTCAAGGCCCTGGCCACCACCTGGACGCAGCGCATCTCGGCCTATCCGCAGCTGTCCACCGCCGTGGAGCAGGGCTTTGCCGAGCTGCAGATCGCGCACTGGGCCGGCATCCATGCGCCCAAGGGGACGCCGCCCGCCATCCTGGACAAGCTGGCCGCCGCCGTGGACAAGGCCATGAAGGAGCCGGCCACGGTGGAAAAGCTCAAGGGCCTGGGCATCGAGCCCATCGGCGGCACGCGCGCCGAGTTCGTGAAGTTCACAGACGCCGAACGCAAGCGCCTGGGCGAGATCGTCAAGGCCGCGAACATGCAGGAAAAGTGAACCGCTTGCGCCATCACCACCGATCCCAACCGAGACAAGACACCATGAATACCCGCCGCAACACCCTCCGCCTGGGCATGGGCCTGGCCCTCAGCGCCATCGCCGCCGCTGCCGCCCTGCTCGCCGCCCCCGCCACCGCAATGGCCCAGGGCGCAGATGCCTGGCCCTCGCGCCCCATCAAGCTCATCGTGCCCTATGCGGCTGGCGGCTTTGCCGATACGCGGGCCCGCAAGATCGCCGACAAGATAGGCCAGAGCCTGGGCCAGCCCATCGTGATCGACAACCGCGGCGGCGCGGGCGGCGTGACGGGCACGGAGGCCATCGCCAAGGCCACGGACGGCCATACCTTCGGCTTCGGCTCGCCGGGTCCGCTGGTGACCAATCCCATGCTGATGAAAAAGCTGCCCTACAACGCCGCACGCGACCTGCAGCCCATCATCCTGATCGAAGAGGCGCCGCTGATCCTGACCACGGCGCCCAACCAGCCGTTCAAGACCGTGGCCGAACTGGTCGCGGCAGCCAAGGCCAAGCCCGGCACGCTGACCTATGGATCGTCGGGCGTGGGCGGTGCCCACCACCTGTCGGGCGAGCTGCTGGCCTTCCAGACGCGCACGGAAATGGTCCATGTGCCCTACAAGGGCGGCGCGCTGGCGGCCACCGACCTGATGGGCGGCCACCTGGCCTTCATGTTCGAGATGGGCTATGCGGCCCTGCCCGCCATCCAGGGCGACAAGGTCAAGGCCCTGGCCGTGTCCAGCAAGCAGCGCCTGAAAGTGCTGCCCGGCGTGCCCACGCTGGATGAGGCGGGCATCAAGGGCTTCGAGTCGTACAACTGGCTGGGCATGATCGCGCCGGCCAGCACGCCGCCGGCCGTGATCGAGCGCCTGAACAAGGCCGTGAACGAGGCCCTCAAGGACGCGGAGGTGCGCGCCATGATCGAGAACACGGGCGGCATGGTCATGGGCGGCACGCCCCAGGCCTACGGAAAGTTCATCGAGGCCGAGCGCGCCAAGTGGGGCCCGGTGATCAAGAACGCCAACATCACGCTGGACTGAGCGCCAGCCCGCGCATCGCTTTTCCTCATCCAACAGAACCCTCCATGAACACCAAGCAACAACTCAAGGCCCTGGCCGAAGCGCGCCGCGGCGTGCTCGTGCCCGGCGCATTCAACGCACTGTCCGCGCGCGTCGTGGCCGATCTCGGCTTCGAGGCCATCTATGTGACCGGCGCCGGCGTGACCAACATGTGGTTCGGCCTGCCCGACCAGGCCTTCATGGGCCTGACCGACATCGCCGACCACACGGCCCGCATCCGCGACGCCGTGGATCTGCCGCTGATCGTCGATGCCGACACCGGCTTCGGCAACGCGCTCAACACCTACCATGCGGTGCGCACGCTGGAGCGCGCGGGCGCCGACTGCATCCAGATCGAGGACCAGATCAGCCCCAAGCGCTGCGGCCATTTCAATGGCAAGGAAGTGATTTCCACCGAGGAAATGCTGGGCAAGATCAAGGCCGCCGTGGACGCGCGCCGCGACCAGGGCACGCTGATCATGGCGCGCACCGATGCCTGCGCCACGCAGGGCTTCGAGGCTGCCGTCGAGCGCGCCCAGCGCTTTGCCGAGGCGGGAGCCGACATCCTCTTCGTGGAGGCCGTGACCCAGGCCGAAGAAATCCGCGCCCTGCCCCGGCGCCTGTCCACGCCGCAGCTGATGAACATGGTGATCGGAGGCAAGACGCCCATCACCGACGCGGGCGAGCTGGCAGACCTGGGCTATGGCCTGGTGCTGTATGCCAATGCCGCGCTGCAAGGCGCCGTGGCCGGCATGCAAAAGGCGCTGGGCCAACTGCGCAACGAGCGCAGGGTGGACGAGAACCCCGCCGTGGTCGCCCCCTTTGCCGAGCGCCAGCGCCTGGTCAACAAGCCGTTCTGGGATGCGCTGGAAAAGAAGTACGAGTGAAGCACGAGCGAGGGCGCTCAGCCCCTCGCAGGCGCCTTCCACCCCTTGAGCGTCAGCTCCAGCGCCTGCAGCGCCTGCTGCAGGCGTTCGGGGGGCGCCCCTTCCTCGGCAATCCAGAATGCCGACTCCACCAGGCAGCCATTGAGCAGGCGCGACATGGCCAGCGGATTGGCACGCACGATCACGCCGCGCTCCATGAGCTGCTCCAGGTAGCCGGCCACGAAGGCGATGCAGGCACGGTGCTGCTCGCCCTGGTCCGTGCCCGTCAGCACGGCGCGCGCATCCTGCAGCACGATGCGGCGTATCTCGCCCTCCTGCGCCATGGCCAGGTAGGCACGGCAGTAGGCCAGGAACCCCTCCCAGGGATCTGCATGGTCGGCCAGCACCTGCTCAAGGCGTGCGTCCATCTCGGCATCCATCTGCGCCACCACGGCGGCCAGCAGGCCCGGCTTGCCGCCGAAATGGTGGTACAGCGCGCCGCGCGTCAGGCCGGCCTTGGCCGTCAGTTCGTCCATGGAGGCCTGGGCATAGCCCTGGCTGCCAAAGGCCTCGCGCGCAGCCTCGATGAGCTTGGCGCGTGTCTCCTCGATCATGCTGGCCCGGCTTTTGCGCATGGCGCACTCCATTCACATACAAAACGTATGCCAATGATACGGCGCGTCATGGGCAACCCGTAGAATCGCTGACATACGCCGCGTATGTGATTGCAGCGGCCTGTCCGTCTTCCGAGGTTTCCATGTTCCACGCCTACCGCCAGCTGTTCTCCCGGCCCGGCACGGCCGCCTTTGTGCTGGCCGGTCTCCTGGCCCGCCTGCCCCTTTCCATGACGGGTATCGGCCTGATCACCATGCTGTCCCAGCAGCGCGGCGCCTACACGCTGGCCGGCGCGGTCGCCGCCTGCTTTGCGCTGTCCATCGCGGTGCTGGCGCCCCGCATCTCGGCCCTGGTGGACCGCCATGGCCAGCGCAAGGTCCTGCCCTGGGCAGCGGCCGTGAGTGCTGCCGCCATGTTTGCGCTGCTGGCCTGCGCGCATTGGCAGGGACCGGAGTGGCTGCTGCTGGTGCTGGCAGCGCTGGTGGGTGCCCTGCCCAGCATGCCGGCCATGGTGCGTGCGCGCTGGACCGTGCTGCTGCGCGGCACGCCACAACTGCAGACGGCCTATGCGCTGGAGGCCGTGCTGGACGATGTCTGCTTCATCGTCGGCCCGCCCCTGTCGGTCGGCCTGAGCATGGTGCTGTTCCCCGAGGCCGGGCCGCTGGCCGCCTCCTTGCTGCTGCTGGTGGGCGTGGCGCTGTTCGTGGCCCAGCGCCGTACAGAGCCACCCGTGGACACATCGCAGCGGCGCACGCGCCAGCAGTCGCTGGCCCGCCATCCCGTGGTACGCACGCTGGCGCTGTTCATGCTGGCCCAGGGCATCATCGTGGGCACCATCGACGTGGCCAGCGTGGCCTTTGCCACGCAGCAGGGCCAGCCGGCGGCGGCCAGCATCGTGCTGTCGTTCTATGCGCTGGGCTCCTGCGTGATGGGACTGGTGTTCGGCACGCTGCGCCTGAAGGCGCCGCTGCACCGCCAGATCGCCTGGGTGGGCGCCTCGGTCTGCATCACGGCCGTGCCCCTGCTGCTGGCCACCAATGTGTTCACGCTGACCCTGGCCGTGCTGCTGGCCGGCATTACCTTCGGCCCGACCATCACCGTGGCCATGGGCCTGGTGGAGCAGCAGGTGCCGCCCCAGCGCCTGACGGAGGGCATGACCTGGCTGCTGACCGGCATTGCCATGGGCGTGGCCCTGGGCGCGGCCGCCGCCGGCTGGGCCACCGACCTGTGGGGCGCGCGCATCTCCTTCGTGGTGGCGCTGCTGGCCGGTGCTGTCATGTGGGCCCTGGGCGTGCTGGCCGCACGCCAGGCACGAACGAAAGAGAGCCCGCCTGCCGAAGACGCAGCCGCTGCCTGCACCTGAACACGGCCCCAACGCCCGCGCCAGCCCAGACCGCTCAGGCCGTGGCCATCAAGGCCAGCAGCTCGGCCAGGCGCTGGCGCATCCACAGCGCTTCGACCCCGGGCGCCAGCCCTTCCAGCCAGAGCATGCGCACGGTCAGCGGCGGCAGCGCCAGCCCCTCGCAGGCGCGTTGCCGCAGATGCGGGCGCAGATCGCCGAACTCGGCAATATTGACCGGCAGGATGGCCCAGCCCAGGCCGTCGGCCACCATGTCGGCAATCACATAGAAGCTGTTGGAGCGCCAGACGGCGGGACTGAGCACGGTGTCCTCCACGCCTTCGATGTGCATCAGCAACTGGCGGTGCGCGGCCAGCTGCCTGCGCGTCAAGGGCTCTGCGCCATCGAGCACATGGCCCTTGGCCACGCAAATGGTCTGCGGCACGCTGCCGATATGGCGCTGGGCACAGGTGGCCGGCGCAGGCGCTCGGTCGAACTGGAAGGCGACCTGGGCACGCTGCGCCGCCACATGCTCGGCCACTTCGGAGGCCGTGCCGTTCAGCACGGTCAGCTCCATGGCCGGAAAGCGTGCCGCCAGCTCCTTGAACAGCTGGGCCAGCGGCACATAGGGCAATGCCTCGTCCAGCGCAACGGCCAGGCGCGCCTGCCCGCCTGCGGCCAGGGCGCGTGCGCGGTGGTCCATGGCCTGGGCCTGGTGCAGCAGGGACCGGGCCTCCAGCAGCATGACCTCGCCTGCGGCCGTGAGCCGCACATGGCGTCCCACACGGTCGAACAGCTCCAGCCCCAGATCGGCCTCCAGCAGGCCGATGGCCGTGCTCACGGCCGATTGCGCACGGCCCAGGCGGCGCGCAGCCTCGGTCATGGTGCCGGCCTCGGCCACCGCCACGAAATGCCTCAGTCTGTCCAGTGTCCATTCCATCCATCAATTTTATGGATTGAATCAAACTTTGATAAAGCATTTTATTGATGGAAACTGCGGCTTTCATCCAAAGGAAGCTCCGGCCCACAAGGCCAGGGGCAAACAGGTGCTTTATGGCGTTCACGACGCAAACCCGGGTCCCCGCTGCGGGGCATCCCTCCAAATCTCTGGCGGCCGACCCGCGCCGCTGGCTGGTGCTGGCCATCGTCTCGGTGGCGCTGCTGCTCATCGTCATCGACATGACGGTGCTCTACACGGCACTGCCGCGCCTCACGCATGACCTGGCGGCCACGGCCTCCGCCAAGCTGTGGATCGTCAATATCTATGCCCTGGTGGTTTCCGGCCTGCTGCTGGGCATGGGCACGCTGGGCGACAGGCTCGGCCACAAGCGGCTGTTCATGGCCGGGCTGTGCGTGTTCGGCCTGGCATCGCTGTGCGCGGCCTTTGCGCCCTCGCCCGCCCTGCTGATTGCGGCGCGCGCGCTGCTGGGCGTGGGCGCGGCCATGATGATGCCGGCCACGCTGTCCCTGATCCGCCTGAGCTTTGCCGATGAGCGCGAGCGCGCGCTGGCCATCGGCATCTGGGCCTCGGTGGCATCGGGCGGTGCGGCCTTCGGTCCCGTGGTGGGCGGGCTGCTGCTGGAGTATTTCTGGTGGGGCTCGGTGTTCCTGATCAACGTGCCCATCGTGCTGCTGGCCCTGCCCCTGGCCTGGTGGCTGATTCCCGCAGGCGGCGCCACCTCGCAGCGGCCCTGGGACTTTGTGGGCTCGCTGCAGGTCATGGCAGGCCTGGTGGCAAGCACCTACGCGATCAAGGAGGCTGGCAAGCAATCGCCCGACTGGGTCCTGGCCGCCGTGACCCTGGTGCTGGGCCTGGGCTTTCTTGCCCTGTTCGTGCGGCGCCAGCGGCGCAGCAGCGACCCGCTGCTGGACTTCGCCCTGTTCCGCAACCCGGCCTTTGCCACGGCCGTGGCCTCGGCCCTGGTGGCTGCGGCAGCGCTGATCGGCATGGAACTGGTCTTCAGCCAGCGCCTGCAGTTGGTGCAGGGCCTGTCTCCGCTGCAGGCGGGCCTGGCCGTGCTGCCGCTGCCGCTGGCCGCCTTTGTGGCCGGCCCCGTCGCAGGCCACTGGCTGCCGCGACTGGGTGGGGCCCGCATGCTGCCGGCCTCCCTGTTGCTGTCGGGCCTGGGCATGGGCGGCTACCTGCTGGTCCATGACATGGGCTGGTGGCCGCAGGCGGGGGCGCTGGCCCTGCTGGGCCTGGGCATAGGCGCGGCCATGACCACGGCGTCGAGCACCATCATGCAAAGCGCTCCCGCAGACCGTGCAGGCATGGCGGCTTCGGTCGAGGAGGTGTCATACGAGCTGGGCGGCGCCCTGGGCGTGACGCTGATGGGCAGCCTGCTGTCGGCCGTGTACGCAGGCTCTTTGCGCCTGCCTGAGGGGCTGGGCCTGGCCCTGCCCGATTCCGTGCGCGACAGCCTGGACGAAGCCCTGCTGGCCGCCGAACAGCTGAGGCCTCAGGCCGCGCACCAGTTGACCGAACTGGCACGCACGGCCTTCGGCCAGGGTTTCAGCGCCGTGATCGCCGGCGCCACGCTGCTGCTGGTGTGCACGGCGCTGTGGACGGGGTGGCGGCTGCGCGGTCAGCGCCGCTGAACGGCGGCACCCCGGCCTCAGCCAGAAAGCCAAAAAGCCCCTTTCGGGGCTTTTTGGGCGCTGCGTGCACGTTGCGCGTGCACATTGCTGGCAGGTGCTTCGATCAGGCGAAGTTCTGCTCGGCAAACTTCCAGTTCACCAGCTTGTCGAGGAAGGTCTCGACGAACTTGGGACGCAGGTTGCGGTAGTCGATGTAGTAGGCGTGTTCCCAGACGTCCACGGTCAGCAGGGCCTTGTCTTGCGTGGTCAGGGGCGTGCCGGCGGCGCCGGTGTTGACGATGTCCACCGAGCCATCGGCCTTCTTCACCAGCCAGGTCCAGCCGGAGCCGAAGTTGCCCACGGCCGACTTCACGAAGGCTTCCTTGAAGGCGGCATAGCTGCCCCACTTCTTGTTGATGGCGTCAGCCAGGGCGCCGGTGGGCTCGCCGCCACCGTTGGGGGCCATGCAGTTCCAGAAGAAGGTGTGGTTCCAGATCTGGGCTGCGTTGTTGTAGATGCCGCCGGAAGACTTCTTGACGATCTCTTCCAGGGTCATGCTTTCGAATTCGGTGCCCTTTTGCAGATTGTTCAGGTTCACCACATAGGCGTTGTGGTGCTTGCCATGGTGGTACTCCAGCGTTTCCTGGCTGTAGTGGGGCGCCAGCGCGTCAATCGCATAGGGCAGAGGGGGCAAGGTATGTTCCATGGTGTTTCCTTCGTGGTTGAAATCTTTTAGGACGGGCCAGCACCTGTTGCGCAGAGCGCCTGCAGCGCCTGCCGTGACCGTCGCGCGGGGCCTGCATTGCGCGCATTGCTGCGAGCCCTGGCCCTCACGCACCCGAACGGGCATTGTAGGAACAAGTTCGTGACCCTGCGGCGAAAGCGCGCTCCAAATCGGCCATCTTGGCCCGCTGCCGCGAGGGTGGATGTGAATTGACCGCAATCCGGCCAATCGGCCTACACGGATACCGCCTGCCGCCCGCCACTCCCTGCACGCCGAACGCTGCACACAGCGGGCCGCAGTTCAGAGCAGGCGCGGCTGCGTCACCACCAGGTCCAGGCTGCCGTCCGCCAGTTGCGCCTGCAGCGCCGTGCCCGGTGGCGCACGGCGCGCCTCGGTCACGGGATGGCCCTCGGTATCGGTGAGCAGGGCATAGCCGCGCTGCAGCACCAGGCGCGGGTCCAGCAGTTGCAGGCGAAGCTCCATGCGCGCCAGGTGGTCCGCGCGCCTGTCCAGGCCGCGGCGCATGCCCGCAGGCAGCTGCGCCTGCAGGCCCTGCCCCGCGTGGTCCATGCGCTGCAGCCTCAACTGCATGGCATGGCGCAGGCGCTGCGCCTGGCGGCTGAGCTGCAGCCGGCTGCGCGCCAGCTGTTCGCTGGGCCGGCCCAGGCGCTGCGACGCCAGGTCAAGGCGCTGCTGCTGGCGGTCCAGCAGCCGTTGCACCCCGTCCTCCAGCCGGCCCTGCATGAGCTGCAGCGCACCCAACCAGACGTCGCGCGGCTGGCTTACCAACTCTGCCGCCGCCGTGGGCGTGGGCGCGCGCAGGTCGGCGCAGAAGTCGGCAATGGTGAAGTCGGTCTCGTGCCCCACGCCGCTGATCAGCGGCACCGGGCTTTGCACGATGGTGCGGGCCAGGCGCTCGTCATTGAAGGCCCAGAGGTCTTCGATGGAGCCGCCGCCGCGCACCAGCAAGATGGTGTCGATGTGCGGCGCGCCGGCTACCGATCCCGCGCCTTCCTGCGCCAGCCCATAAAGCCTTTGCAGCGCGTCGATCAGCGAGGCCGGCGCCTGCGCGCCCTGCACCAGGGCCGGCACCAGCACCACGGGGATGTGGGGCACGCGGCGGCGCAGCGCGGTGATCACGTCGTGCAGCGCGGCAGCCCCCGGCGAAGTCACCACGCCAATGCCGCGCGGCAGCGGCGGCAGGCTGCGCTTGCGCGCCGCATCGAAGAGGCCTTCGGCCTCCAGTTGCGCCTTCAGCCGCAGGAACTGTTCGAACAGTGCGCCCTGGCCTGCACGCTGCATGCTTTCGACGACCAGTTGCAGATCACCGCGCTGCTCGTAGACACCCAGCCGGCCCCGCAACTCGACCAGCTCGCCATCGCGCGGCGAAAAGTCCATGAGCTGGGCCGCGCGCCGGAACATGGCGCAGCGGATCTGCCCGCCGGCGTCCTTGATGCTGAAGTAGCAATGGCCGCTGGCCGCGCGCGAGAAGCCACTGATCTCGCCGCGCACCGCCACCGGATTGAAGCGCGCCTGCAAGGCATCGCTCACGGCGCGGCACAGCGCGCCGACTTCCCAGACCAGCGGCGCCGCTGCTGGATTCATTGCGCCAAATGCACCGCTCATGCGGGCTCCCGGTCAGCATGCAGTGCAACATTCTCCACAGGCCGGCAGATGCAGCCTTGAAGAGGCACTTTGGCGATGATTTGCACAAGCAATCTCAAGAATACCTCGCAAGCATTTGATTAATAAGAGATTTTTTACTGAAACAAAGAATTCACATTTGTCACAGTGATCATTCGCCGTCGCCGCCGCATCTGCGCAGGCAGCTTGATAACAAAGTTATCCACAGAAAATTGTGCTATATGAGCAAGCCCGAGGCCAGAAACCGGGACACCGCCCGTTGCCTGGATGCTGCGCCCGGTCACAGTTTTAGGCCGATCGCGCAGCCGGGACGCCTGGACCGGCCACATGGCTGGGCCATAATCGTCGGCTGCAGTTAAACGCGGGGGGAAAACAACTTGCTGTCGATCATACAAGCCGCAGGCTGGCCGATCTGGCCACTGATTGCCTGCTCCATCCTGGCTCTGGCCCTGGTCTTTGAACGCTTCGTGGCGCTGAAAACAGCCCGTGTTGCGCCGCCTGCCCTGTTGGGCGAGGCGATTTCCGTGTCCTCGCGTGGCCTGCCCAGTCAGGAAGTCGTGCAGCAACTGGCACAGAACTCCACGCTGGGCGAGGTCCTGGCCAGCGGGCTGCGCGCACTGCAGGCCCATCCGGACAGCAGCGAGGAAGAGCTGCGCGCGTCCATGGAAGGCGCCGGCCGCGCCGCCGCCCACACGCTGGAAAAACACCTGAGCGCGCTGGCCACCATCGCCTCTGCCGCCCCTTTGCTGGGCCTGCTGGGCACGGTGATCGGCATGATCGAGATCTTCGGCTCGCAAGGCGGCGCATCGGCCACCGGCGGCAGCAACCCCGCCCAGCTGGCGGCCGGCATCTCCATCGCCCTGTACAACACGGCCTTCGGCCTGATCGTCGCCATTCCGGCCCTGATCTTCTGGCGCTACTTCCGCGCCCGCGTCGACGGCTACCTGCTGGGCATGGAGCTGGCTTCCGAACAGTTCGTGCGCCACCTCACCCGCGTCGGCGGCAAGTGAACCAGCACGCGAGAGACCTGACATGAACTTCCGTCCCCGCCGCCGTGACGAGCCCGAGATCAACCTGATCCCGTTCATCGACGTGCTGCTGGTGGTGCTGATCTTTCTGATGCTGTCCACCACCTACAGCAAGTTCACCGAGCTGCAGCTGACCCTTCCGGTGGCCGACGTCGAGCAGCAGCGCGACCGGCCCCGCGAAATCATCGTCGCCATCGCAGCCGATGGCCGCTATGCCATCAACAAGACCGCCGTGGAAGACCGCAGCGTCACCGGCCTGACCCAGGCGCTGGCCGCAGCGGCCGTCGCCGGCAAGGACAGCGTGGTCATCATCAGCGCCGATGCCACTGCGCCGCACCAGTCCGTGGTATCGGTGATGGAAGCCTCGCGCCGCGCCGGACTGTCCCAGATCACCTTCGCCACGCAGACCTCGGCCAGCGCCGGGCGCTGAAGGCAAGGCCGCCATGCCCCGGACTGGTCCTGCCCCCGCAGCCCGGGGGCTTCGCGCGGCCTGGCGCCGCCGCGGCCCGCTGGCCTGCGCGCTCCTTCCCCTGTCCCTGCTGTACCGCGCCCTGCTGGGCCTGCATCGGCTGCCATATGCACTGGGCTTCAGGCGTGGGGGCCAGGCCGGCATTCCGGTCATCGTCGTCGGCAACGTGATTGCGGGCGGCGCCGGAAAGACCCCCGTCACGCTCGCCCTGGCCCGCCATCTGCGCGATGGCGGCTGGAGTCCCGGCATCGTCTCGCGCGGCTATGGTCGCAGCACGGACGACTGCCGCGAAGCCCGTCCTGACAGCGCCCCCGCCGACGTGGGCGATGAACCCGCGCTGCTGGCGCGTGCCAGCGGCGTGCCGGTCTTCGTGGCCCGCAAGCGCATCGAGGCCGTCCAGGCCCTGCGCGCCCGCCACCCGCAGGTGGATGTGGTCATCAGCGACGACGGCCTGCAGCACCTGGCCCTGGCCCGCGACATCGAGCTGTGCGTCTTCAATGACGACGGCATCGGCAACGGCTGGCTGCTGCCGGCCGGCCCGCTGCGCGAGCCCTGGCCGCGCCCCGTCACCGCCGTGCTGCATGCAGGCGCAGCCCCCGACACCGATGCCCCCGCGTTTGCCATGCAGCGCCAGCTGTCCAGCGAAGCCGTCAATGCCCAAGGCGAGCGCATCGCACTGTCCGCCCTGCGTGCGCAGCCCGTGGAGGCCGTGGCGGCAGTGGCCCGGCCCGAAGGCTTTTTCTCCATGCTGACCCGCGAGCAAGGCCTGACGCTGGAGCATGTCCAGGCGCTGCCGGATCACTATAATTTTGAGAGCTTCCAGCGCCTGGGGCGCAACGAAGACCCGCTGGTCTGCACCGAAAAAGATGCCGTCAAGCTGTGGCGCACCCATCCCCAGGCCTGGGCGGTTGCGCTGCAATTGCAGCTGCCGGCGGATTTCTGGGCGCTGCTGGATGAGCGGCTGCAGGCACTGCGCCCCTGCCCCGCCTGACTATCATCTCCGTCTCGGCTGGCTGCCACGGCCCGCCCTTTCCCTTCAAAACACAGGATCCGCCATGGACGCCAAACTTCTCGAACTGCTGGTCTGCCCCGTCACCAAAGGCCCGCTGCGCTTTGACCGCGAGCACCAGGAACTGGTCTCGCGCAGCGCGCGCCTGGCCTACCCGGTGCGCGACGGCATTCCCGTGCTGCTGGAAACCGAGGCCCGCACGCTGGACGACGACGAGATCGAGGACTGATTTTTCCCATCACCTGCGCCGCCCCACGCCTTCGCCTCACTCCTGCACGCACCATGTCCTCCGCGCCCTTCACGGTTCTGATTCCCGCCCGCCTGTCTTCCAGCCGCCTGCCGGGCAAGCCCCTGGCCGACATTGCAGGGCTTCCCATGGTCGTGCGCGTGGCACAGCGCGCCAGCCGCAGCGGCGCCGCACGGTGCGTGGTCGCAGCCGATGACGAAAGCATCCTCGCCGCCTGTGCCGCGCATGGCGTGGCGGCCGTGCTCACGCGCAACGACCATGCCAGCGGCAGCGACCGACTGGCCGAGGCCTGCGCGCTGCTGGGTCTCGATGGCGATGACATCGTGGTCAATGTCCAGGGCGACGAGCCGCTGATCGCCCCCGAACTCATCGACGCCGTGGCCGCCCTGCTGCCCCGGCAACCTTCGGCCAGCATGGGAACGGCGGCGCATGCCATTGACAGCCTTGCCGACTTCGTCAACCCGAACGTGGTCAAGGTCGTCTGCGATGCCCAGGGCATGGCCCACTATTTCAGCCGTGCGCCCATTCCCTTCGCGCGCGAGCATGCGGACCAGGCATGGTGGGAGACGGAATCGGCCGCCTTGGGCCACCCCGGCTTCGCACCGCTGCGCCACATCGGCATCTACAGCTATCGCGCCGGCTTCCTGCGCAGCTTCCCCCAGCTTTCCCAGGCACCCACCGAGGCACTGGAGGCCCTGGAGCAGTTGCGTGCGCTGTGGCACGGCCACCGCATCGCCGTCCATGTCACACCCCATGCACCCGGCCCTGGCGTGGACACGCGCGAGGATCTGGAGCGGGTGCGCGCCCAGCTGTCCAACCCGCCGGCCTGAATCGGCCGGCCGCTGAAAACGCACAAATGGCGATGCCGGGCATCGCCATTTGCAGCAACACCGCCCATGCGGTTTTGTCGGACAGCAAAACGCAGGTTTTGGCGATTGCACAGGCGACAGTTTTGCCCCGTGCGTGTAAGCCAGTGTTGGCCCTGTGCGTGCTATCCTTGCCCGCGACAAAAATATGACGCATGGACTGTCCGCCCCGGTGGGCCGATCCGGCAGACAAGAATTTCTACTCTCCTCAAGGACTTCCATGAAACTGATTTTGTTGGGCGCACCCGGCGCCGGCAAAGGCACGCAAGCCGCTTTCATCTGCCAGAAGTACGGCATTCCCCAGATCTCCACCGGTGACATGCTGCGTGCCGCCGTCAAGGCCGGCACGCCCCTGGGCCAGCAGGCCAAGGCCGTGATGGACGCCGGCCAACTGGTCAGCGACGACCTGATCATCAATCTGGTCAAGGAGCGCATTGCCCAGCCCGATTGCGCCAACGGCTTCCTGTTCGACGGATTTCCCCGCACCATTCCCCAGGCCGACGCCATGAAGGCCGCCGGCGTGAAGCTGGACTACGTGCTCGAGATCGATGTGCCCTTCGATGCCATCATCGAGCGCATGAGCGGCCGCCGCTCCCACCCCGCTTCGGGCCGCACCTACCACGTCACGTTCAACCCGCCCAAGGTCGAAGGCCTGGACGACGTGACCGGCGAGCCGCTGGTGCAGCGCGAGGACGACAAGGAAGAAACGGTCAAGAAGCGCCTGGACGTCTACAGCAGCCAGACCCGCCCGCTGGTGGACTACTACCGCGCCTGGGCCGAGAAGGAAGCCGCAGCAGCCCCCAAGTACCGCGCCATCAGCGGCCTGGGCTCGGTGGAAGACATCACCCAGCGCGCCCTCGCAGCACTGGCTGAATGACGCAGGCCATGCGCCAGACCCCAGAAAAGCACCCGCCGGGTGCTTTTTTGTTGCCCGCCTGCATCTGAAGCGCCGGCGACGCCCGGAGGATCAGTCGCGCGGCTGCGCGGCCAGCGCCAGCATCATGGCAATCCGCGCCTTGGCCACGGGCAGTTGGACCAGATCGGCCTCTGCGGGGTCCGTGCCAAGCCCCGAGGCAACGGGCAGGCCTTCGGCGCAGCGCGTGCCCCGCCAGATCCAGACGCCTTTGTCGCGCGCGCGCAGCAAGGCCGCTTCCATGCTTTCGTGAATGGTCGCATTGCCCGTGCCGGCCACCACGATGCCGCGCACGCCTGCGGCCACCAGCGCATCCACGCCGCAGGCTCGCGCCAGGGCACTGCTGAACACCACCTCGACCCAGGGCAGCTCATCCAGCGCCAGCAGGTCAGACAGAGCGGGAGCGGAAATCGCCATCCGCGCAACGGGGGCAACCGGCGTGACCGGCGCATCAGGCACCAGCCAGCGCACGCGCCCTTCCTCCACCAGGGCCTGCGGACCACCTTCCATGGAGCGCATGGCCTGCAGTCGGTAAGGGTGGACTTTTTGCACCTGGGCCGCCGCATGCACTTCGCCGCCGGCCACCACCCACACACCGCTGCGCCCGCCGCTGGCGGCCACGGTCACGGCATCGCGCAGATTCTGCGGTCCGTCGGCCAGCAGGGCCGTGGCCGGGCGCATGGCGCAAGTGAGCACGATGGGCTTGGTGGCAGGCAGCAGGCTGTGCAGCAGCCAGGCCGTCTCTTCCAGCGTGTCCGTTCCATGCGTGATCACCACGGCGCGTGTGTCCGCATCCTCCAGCGCCTGCGTGCAGGCACGCAGCAACGCGCGCCACACGGGCCAGTCCATATCCTTGCTGTCCACCTGCGCGAGCTGCTGCGTCTGCACAAGCCCCAGCGCCTGCTGCTCCAGATCCGGCACGGCATCGAGCAGCGACTGCACCGTGATCTGTCCGGCCTTGTATCCCACTGCCTGCGACTGCGAATCCGCCCGGCCGGCGATGGTGCCGCCCGTGCCAAGAATCACCAACTTTGACTGCCCCACTTGCACCTCTTGGAAAACTGGTTAAAAATACAGATACTGTATAAATCATCAGATGACTTCTCTGCCTGCCATCTGAATTCAAGGACCGGACGCACGCCATGCTCGACCATCCCAAGCTCACCGCCCGCCAGCAACAGATCCTGGACCTGATCCAGGCCGCCATCTCCCGCACGGGCGCGCCCCCCACCCGCGCGGAAATCGCCAACACGCTGGGCTTCAAGTCCGCCAACGCAGCAGAGGAACACCTGCAGGCCCTGGCCCGCAAAGGCGTGATCGAACTGGTCAGCGGCACCTCCCGCGGCATTCGCCTGCGTACCGACACCGTGCGCAACATCAATGCCGCACGCGGCACCAGCTTCGGGCTGCCGCTGTCGGCCCTGGCGCCGCTGATGCTGCCGCTGGTGGGCCGCGTTGCGGCGGGCTCGCCCATTCTCGCCCAGGAACATATCGACCAGACCTATTCCGTCGAACCCAGCCTGTTCCAGGTCCGCCCGGACTATCTGCTGCGCGTGCGCGGCATGTCCATGCGCGACGCGGGCATCATGGACGGCGATCTGCTGGCCGTGCAGTCCGCGCATGAAGCCCGCAACGGGCAGATCGTCGTGGCACGCCTGGGAGATGAAGTCACCGTCAAGCGCCTGCGCCGCACCACGCAGGGCGTGGAACTCCTGCCGGAAAACCCCGATTACCCGGTGATCCGCGTCGCTCCCGAAGAGGCCTTTGCCATTGAAGGCCTGGCCGTGGGGCTGATCCGCAACAGCATGTCCATGTAAGCCGGACGGGCAGCCCTGCACGGGTTGCCACACCCTATTTCATGCACCGCCCAGGTGGTAGGCGCGAAGCCTTGCAGCTTCGCCCTGGGCGGAGCTTTGCCCGCAAACCGCAATCCTGCCTGTGTCCATGCCTCTTTGAAATACGCCAACAGGAGTCGTCACATGGGATTCGCTCTGCCAACACTGTCTTCTCTGTCCTTCCTGCGCCTGGCACAGGGCATTCGCCTGCCCGCCGCCGCCATGGAGCCCGCCATGCGCACCATCCAGCCCGAATCGCCTGTGCAATCCGAGCAGGCGACCATCCTGTCCTTCAGCAAGGCACGCCGCCGCAGCCAGCAGCGGCGCAGCAAGTCAGCACGGCTGCCAGAACACAGGGATGCGCAGCTGCTGCTGCCCCTGCAACCCGAACTGCCCTCCCTTCCGGCAGATCAGGCCCTGCCTTCGGGTCTGCGCATCATCCAGCGCTCGCCGCAGGAGCAGCCCGAATGCCTGTTCATCTCGGGCCGCATGGCCGATGTCTGTGCCGCCCTGGAACGCATGGAAGCGCACGGCGCGCAGACACCGGCCTGAGGTCGCCCTGAGACCAACCCGTCCACCCGGTCTGCGAGAGCCCGGGCCTGTCTCTTGCCTTGCCCAGCGGCAGGGGCTGCGCATCAGGCCCTGACAGCCGCCGGTGCAGCACTCCCCTCGCTGCGCCGATTGCGCATGCACCACGCCTGCGCCGCGGCAACGCACAGAATGCACAGCACGACGCTCAACGAAAAACGCAGTCCGCGCGCATCGGACAGCATGCCGAACAACGGCGCCACCATGCCGCCTATCGACATGGCCAGCCCCAGGGTCAGCCCGCTGGCCGTGGCCTGGTTGCGCGGCAGATAGTCCTGGGCCAGCGTGACCTGGGCGGCAAACGGAAGAAACATGCACACGCCCAGGGCCATGGTGCAGGCCAGCGCCATCCATGGCGTGGAGGCCAGGGCCAGGGCCGCCAGAGCAGGCAATGCCAACAGGTAGCCGGCGCGGATGGCCTGCATGCGCCCCCGGCGATCTGCAAGCGTGCCCCCCAGCAAAGTGCCCACCGCCGCAGCGGCTGTGAATGAGGTCAGCGTGGCCGCTCCCATGAAGTCCGAGCCGCCCAGCTCGCGCGTCACGAACATGGGCAGGGTGGACAGCACCGTCACATAGGGAATCGACCAGCAGACGATGACCCCGCACAGCAGGAAGAAGGCGCGCCAGTGGTTGGCGGGCAATTCGCCCTGAGCCACGGCCGGGCGCCGGGTGGCGCAATGGTCCTTGGCTCCATCCCGCCAAGTACAGGCATACCAGAGCACCAGCATGGCCGCTGCAGGCAGGGCCAGCATCCAGCTGCGGTGCAAGGCGCCTGCGCCCACCACGGCCGCAGCCAGCATGGGAGCGAACGATGCCCCCGCCGTTCCGCCCACCGAAAATACGCTCATCGCCTTCTGCGAGCCGCCGCCCGCCATGCGGGCCGCCACCGTTGCGGACGGATGGTAGGCCGCGATCCCCAGGCCGCACAGCACGGCAGCCAACCAGCTGACCCAGTAGTCCGGGCTCATGCCCACCAGGGCCAGGCCCAGGGCGGCCACCACAAAGCCGGCCGGCACCATCCAGGGCCGTGGCGACCGGTCGGCATACAGGCCGAACAGCGGCTGGACCATGCTCGACAGGCCCGTGGCCGCCAGCATCAGGCCGCTGGCTTCCGTATAGCTGTAGCCGCGCTCCAGCACCATGAAGGGCAACAGCGCAGGAACCAGTCCCTGGTAGAGGTCGTTGATGGCATGCGTGCCCGTAAGCAGCCCCAGACGTGCGCGGTTCATGCCCTGCCTCCTGTCACGTCCGTCATTCTCGAAAGGGAAATCATCTCCATACCTGCCACTTTCCTGCGGATTGAAAGTGGGTCATCGTAGAAAGTGCATGATCTGCATTCCTGCTACGAAGCAACAACAATCGTCGAGAAAATGACAACCCGGCAAAGTGGCCCACTTTCCCATGCCCGCACACGCGCCTGCCTGGATGACGTGCCTGCGGCCGCTCCATTGCCCCCGCACGGCGAGCACACGGCCCGCCCGGTCGTGGCCTTTGCCACAGACATGGCGGCCGGCGCTGCCATCGCACCGCATGCCCACCGCCGCGGCCAGCTGCTGCATGCCACCGAAGGAGTGATGCTGATCCGCGCGGATTCGGGCAGTTGGGTCGTCCCCCCGGGATGCGCCGTCTGGGTTCCACCACAGGCCCTGCACGCCATCCACATGGCCGCCGGCCCCGTGGCCATGCGCACCGTGTTCGTGGAGCCGGGGCTGCGGCCCGGCCTGTGGCAAGACTGCCGAGTGATGCAGGTCACGCCCCTGCTGCGCGAACTCGTGCTGGAGGCCATCGAGCTGCCCATGGACTACCCGCTGGGCGGCAGGGAGGAGCGTGTCATGCAGTTGATCCTCGACGAAATGGAGCGCGCCCGCGCCCTGTCCTTGCACGTGCCCATGCCCCGGCATGGCGCCCTGGCCGCCTGCTGCCGCAGCTTTGTGGACGACCCATCGCAGGCCGCCGGCCTAGCCAGCTGGGCACAGCGGCTGCACATGCATCCCCGCACGCTGGCACGCCTGTTCCTGCGCGAGACCGGCATGAACTTCGGCGCATGGTGCCGCCAGGCCCGTCTTCTGCTCAGCCTGCCCCGGCTGGCCGCTGGCGCCTCGGTCCTGGAAGTGGCGCTCTCCCATGGATACGACAGTCCCAGCGCCTTCACCGCCGTCTTCCGGCGCAGCTTTGGCGCTCCGCCCAGCGCCTACCAGCGCAATCGCCCGGCGCAGGGCCGGCGTGGAAGTTCCGCCAGCATCTCCCTGTAGCGCACATGCAACAGAAAGATACCCAGTCCTCAGGAGTAAAGCCTGTGTGAAAGATAATTGATAAGCATTCTTATTATCTTTTGCAACCGAGACCGCCACGTTGCCCATCTCGGCTTCTACGCCCGGCCTCCCCGCTTCTTTCGCACAAGCCCTCTCCGTGCACAGCCTCTACCAGAATCACCATCCCTGGCTGGAAAGCCTGCTGCGCAAGCGCCTGGGCAACCGTGACGATGCGGCCGACCTGGCCCAGGACACCTTCGTGCGCCTGCTGCGCTCGCCAGTGCCGCAGCAGGACATCCGCGAGCCCAGGCGCTACCTGGCCACCATCGCCCGCGGCCTGGTCACCGACCTGTTTCGCCGCCGCACGCTGGAGCAGTCATATCTGGACTATCTTGCCCAGCTGCCGCAGTCGCTGGCGCCTTCGCCCGAGGAGCAGGCCATCGTCCAGCAGACCCTGCTCGACGTGGACCGCATGCTCCAGGGCCTTGCACCCAAGGTGCGCGAAGCCTTCGTCCTGTCCCATTTCGAGGAACTGAGCTACCCCGAGATCGCCGAGCGCCTGGGCGTGTCGCTGCGCACCGTCAGCAACTACCTGACCCGGGCGATGGAGCATTGCTGCCTGGTCCTGGCATAGCCACATGGGCGAGGGATCTTTGGAAAGCAACGACCGACGGGCCTTGCATGAGGCCGCTGCCTGGCATGTGAAACTGCGCGGCACCGCGGTGACGCCAAGCCTGCAGCAGGCCTGGACGGACTGGCACGAGGCCGACCCCGCCCACCAGCGCGCCTGGCTGCGCGTGCAATCCGTCACCGCACAGCTGTCGCATCTGCCCGCACCCTTGGCGCGCCAGGCGCTGGGCCGCCGCTCCGACCCCAATCGCCGTTCTGCGGTGCGTGCTGTGGCCCTTGGCCTGGGCAGCGGTGCCACGGCCTGGCTCGCCTGGAAAGGCGCGCCGCTCGAGCACTGGCAGGCCGCTCATCGCACTGCCACTGGCGAGCGCCGCGACCTGACGCTGCCCGACGGCTCCCTGGTGGCCCTGGATACAGCCACCTCCGTGGACGTGGCTTTCGACGACCGCCAGCGCCTGCTGCGCCTTTACCGCGGCCGCATCCTCGTCGCCACCGGGCCAGACGCACTGGGCCGCCCCTTCAGTGTGCAAACCCCGCAAGGCCATGTACTGGCCCTGGGAACGCGCTTCACGGTCCATGTCGCGGACGACGGCCTGTGCCATGTCAACGTGCAGGAAAAGACCGTGCGCCTGCAGCCCCTGGACAGCGAAGCCACCCCCGCCGAGCTGCAGGCCGGGCAACACGCCGCCTTCTCGGCCAGCGCCGCCCAGCCACCCGCGTCTGCCGATCCCTTTGCCGCCAGCTGGCACGAAGGCGGACTGATCGCGCTGGACATGCCGCTGGGCCAGCTGATCGACGCCCTCGCCCGCTACCGGCCCGGCTACCTGGGCTGCACGCCCGAGGTGGCAGGCCTGCGTGTCTCGGGCGCCTTTCCCGTGGACGACACCGATCGCGCCCTGGCCGCGCTCGTCAGCCGCTTCCCCTTGCAGTTGAGCACCCGTACACGCTATTGGGTGCAAGTGCAGGCACGGTCTGGCGGGGATTGAGTAGGCGATCGAGGAGGCGTTCCAGTGGGCGAGCCGGCGGCCGCACGGCCTTTGCGGTCAGGCCCGCACATACGGGTGATGCACCACGTCGAAGCCCTCCTGTGCGCAAGGCGCGACAAAGTAGCTGGTGATCAGGTCGAACTGCTCATCGCTGGCCTGAAAGGGATGATCCCCCGCCGCATTGCGCGCACGCAGGCGCTGCTTGCAGACCCCATCGGGCACATCCAGGAAATGCAGGCGGTGGGAGGCACCCACCCTCTCGAACACGCTGCGCGCCCAACCTCTGCCTTCCAGCGTGTTGGCAGGAAAGTCCAGCACCACTGAAACGCCGGCATCCAGCAGCGCCTGCACATGCGCCCCCATCAATCCCTTGAGCCGCGCGCTGCAGCGCACATAGTCGGCCACCGACTGCATCTCGCCAGGATACAAACCGGCCAGCCAGGAATCCTCGCTGACCAGCACCGTGCCGGGCTGCGCCGCCAGTTGCCGTGCCAGCGTCGACTTGCCCGAGCCGATCTTGCCGCAGACCATGTGCAGCGTGGCCGGCCGCGCAGCGCGGGAATCGGCCTGGGCGTCGTCCGCATGGCGGGACGGTTCGAGAACCTGCATATCCATCTCCTGAAAGGCTTGTGAAAACCCTGGAGGCGGAATGAAAAAACCCGCCTCCTCTGGGCGGGTTGCATGGCGCCGAAGGCCGCTGGCTAACCCACCATCCAATGGATGGTGCGAATAATCTGCGTTGCGTTCAGGCGGGCCATGGCGCACAGCATAGCGCAATCAGGGCGCCTCAATGGGCCACCATCCGAACCAGCCCCAGCCCCGCAAACAGCGCGGCAACGCCCAGCACCAGCGAACCCAGCGCATACAGCACGGAAGCGAGCCAGTCGCCGCGCTCGTACAGCATGCCGATCTCCAGTGCGTAGGTCGAAAACGTGGTGAAGCCGCCCAGAATGCCCGTGGTGATGAACAGCCTCGCACTCTGCGGCAGCGAAGTCTTGAGCGCAAACCACTCCACCACCACCCCCATCACGAAAGCGCCCAGCACATTGATCGCCAAGGTGCCCAGCGGATAGGCACTGCCCACCAGCCGCAGTGCAAGCAGGTTCGAGCCATGCCGTAGCGCGGAGCCGAGGCCGCCGCCCACGAACACCAAAATGAAACCGTAGATACCCATGACCGTCCTTTCATCAAACAACCGGGACGGGCGCGCCGGGCAGGATCAAGACACGGCCCTGCCACCGGCAGGACACGCCCCACCAAGGCAGGAGCCATCAGCCCCTTGCAGGGCGGTTTCGGGAAGCTCCATTCCCATCGTGCAGCCATTGCTGCGGTGGTCGAGTTTACTCCGGGCAAGCGAGCACAGGCAGCCATCCCGTGGCGGCAATACCGACCCTGCATCCCTTGCAGCGGCCTATTGGAATAACTTAACCTCAACCGATTCACCGTACCGGGATACCATCACTCCCATTCATTCACCGAGATGCATATGCGCCTATTGACTCTGACAATCGTTGCGACATTTCTGGCTTTACCTGCCGCCGCCCAGGTCTATCAATGCAAGGATGTTTCTGGAAAACTGATTTTTTCAGACAGCCCCTGCAGCAGCGACCAATCCGGCGCACTGATACAGCGCAAAAAATCGGACGATGAAATCTACCGCGAACGGGCCGAGGCCGCAGAGGCCAATGAGCGAAAGCAGCAGCGCCAGATGAACGAAATGCAGCAGCGCCAGATCGAGAGCCAGCAGCGCGTCATCGAACAGCAGGCCCGCAAGGCGAATGCTCCTGCACCGGAGCAGCTCGGCGCATCCTCCCAGTGCAAGGAGGCGCGCAAGGAGCTGGAATTCGTATCCAGCATTCGCACCCTTTCCCTGGATGAAAAACGGATACGCACCAATGCAGCAATCACCAGCGTCAATGCTGCATGCGGCTCCAATACGCCGCTGATGCAGGAACCACCGAAGCCGGTTTTCACACCGCGGGCGGCCCATCCTGTTCCTCTATCCAGTTGCAATGGTGCACTTTGCTACGACAGCAATGGCGGAATCTACAACCGCAACGGCCAATTCATCAGTGACAGTCAAGGGCGGAGCTGCCGAATACTGGGTGGAACCATGATTGAGTGCGACTGAGCGCGGTCCATCACACTCTCGGCCTTCACCGGCTTCGCCGGCAGGTGGCAACCCCCAAGTCCCGTCCGACCAGGGGTCCGCAAGGCGTTGCAGGGTGTAATTCGCTGATACAGCTGCGCGGGCGACAGAGCGTGCCAGTGAGCGGCTTCACCTGCCAGGGCTTGCTGGCATCTGCGCGGCTTGTGTAACCATGGCTGCGCGATCTGGCGCGGGCCGAAGCCTTCAGCCTCAAGCCCGGGGCTGCTTGAACGACAATGTGACCGTCGGGCCTCGGGGCCCTGGCTGCGCAAGCGTCACACAATAGTCAGGCAGGCCGGTTCAGGTAGGCGTTGATGATGCCCAGGGCAAAGCGCAAAAGCGGATCAGAACATTTGCCGACAACCTCTTGCGCGGCAACCCGGAGATAAATCAAAGGCTTATGAGAGATTCACAGGCAATGAACATCATCATTCTTGAAGAAGCCTTCTCCCTCTGATTATCAGAATATTCTCTAAAAGCTACACCAGAACCTACACCGCATTCAGCGGGGAGCGGGTTCTGCTTCTGCTTATTCCCCAGCTTTTAGAGCGAGCAGCTGCTCGGCTGGAAGCAGGCCCTCTTCCTCAGGCTTCTCTGCCCCGCTCCGCAACGCTCCCAGCGGCGGCAGCTTAATCAGCACGTCGGCCTGGGCGGCCGTGCCGTGCAGCCAGGCATCCCAGTCGCCAGGCTCCAGCATCACGACCCCGCGCTTTTCTTTTCCCGGCCGGTGCATCAGCGAGAGCACTGGGTGCCCGTCAGCAGGCTGCGTGATCATCGTGTAGTTCGGCACCAGCTCGCCCGTCTCCGGGTCCGTCCATTCGCTGTACAGGCCGGCAAGAGCCGCTGGTTGCCCGTCCGCGCGCCGGAACGACCACCACACATTGCGCGATCCTAGGCCCCAATACGGCTCCACCCACGACGTCACGGGGATGAGGCACCGCTGACCGGCGCGCCATGCCGGCGCAAACGTCCAGGACTTGGCCAACGTCTCGCGCCGCGCGTTGTTCGTGCTCATGGGCGTCCCGTCGCGGGTAGTCGGCCGGCGCGTGGGAGCGCTGCGCGGGATCATGCCCCACTGCCCCACCTCCAACTCGCCGCCGGGCTTGACGTACGGACCCAGGGCCAGCGGCGTGACGTGCGGCTTCCACCACCTGTTCGGCGCTTGGCGTCCCAGCGCGAAGGCACGCTCGATCTCTATCTCTTCCGGCGGGGTGTAGCGATTACACATAGGGCCACCTCTTGGTGGGCCGCTCGATTGCAGCCTTGGCCGCAGCGTACTGCCCTCCAAGCCAGCTTTGCATCAGCTGCAGCGCCGGATCAATGCCGGCAGCGTCCGGACAGCACAGCCAAGTCTGGTTCCACCGCCG
Organism: Delftia tsuruhatensis NBRC 16741; assembly: GCF_001571325.1. Classification (GTDB taxonomy): domain Bacteria; phylum Pseudomonadota; class Gammaproteobacteria; order Burkholderiales; family Burkholderiaceae_C; genus Comamonas; species Comamonas tsuruhatensis. The sequence continues at coordinate 23,684 of NZ_BCTO01000040.1, read as the reverse complement.
CAGGCCCCCTTCATCCCATTCTTGGCCGCGCAGCAGCATGGACCCGTCCTCGCGCATTCGCAGCATTTCCACCTGGGTCATCCCTCTCGTGAGCTGATCCCCCGATCCGGGATCAATGATTTCCACGCGATCATCGCCATACCCTCCTCTGGTCGTGACCAGCAGGCCCGTGACGCGGCGGATGTCACGCAACATCGGCACGGACAGGTAGACGCCACAAAAGCGCAAACGCAGCATGGTCGTGCGCCAGCCGGCCTCGACTTGGCCCTTGCGCTCCTGCTCGCTGCCGGGCGCGCAGCCCTCTGAGCGATATCGGCCCGGCAGATCTGCCAATCCTGCTGAATCCTGGGTCATGACATTTTCACTGTATGAATGTACAGTTATTATGCAAACCCGATCTCCAGGAGGTCCAGATGATCACCCCTCAAGCAACCCAGAAATTCGCCCTGCTCCGCATGCCCGAATGGTTCGGCGTGCCTGAGATTGAGCCGCTGCCAGCCCCGCCAGAGGCCTATCGGATAGTGGAAGCGCACCCCGGATGGTTTGAAGTGCGCGGGCCGGGCGGCGCGCTGGTATACAGCGGCCTGGGGCCGGTCCAGATTCTGGCGAACCACCATGTATGAAGATGACGACCCGCTGAACTGCCTGCACCCCACAGTGGTATGGCCATCGGGCTGGGCGGCGGTCTGTGGGCAGGAGATCCTCCCGCTGGCCCCGGAGTGCTACCGGGTTGTGCACACGGCTCCATGGTGGTCCATCGTCCTGGACCCGGAGGGCAATGTCGTGTACCGCGGCTTCGGGCCTGTCAGCGTGATCCGCTCGCCTGCGCCGTTCTGATTCGGGTCACGGGCACAATGCCGCCCATGATCGATCCCAATCACCCAAAGCACACAGTCCACAAGCGCGTCGTGGAGGGCTTTCAGGGCCACTGGAAAGCCCACGGCAGCGACAAGTACCCGCAGCGCTTCAGGTTGCCGCCTGAGGAGCTCTACCACCTGGACTATGTGATGCATAAGGGCGAGCACCCGGGCCTGATGTGGGGCGTGCCACTCGAAGCTGACCCCGCGACGAAAGGCGAAATGGTCGCAATCGACGGAACGGTGGTCTCGATAGCGCCGGCTGACCCGGCGCCTGCGGCTTAGGAGCCTGCCGCCAGCTTGTCGCGCAGCCGGAAGCCCAGCAGCGGCCAGATCTTCTGCACGGCGTTCTCGCGCGCGATGCGGCGGCCGATCTCAGCGTCGAAGTTCTCGGGGCTGGCGCACGCGCTTTCGCCTGTCACAGTGAAGCCGTTGCGCAGGCGGAGCACGCAGAAGGTCAACAGGCCCAAGTTCCCGGGGATATCACCGAAGTCCAGCGGGTTCTGCGCATCGGGATGACGCGCGCCCTGCTCCGCTGTGAAGTAGTGCTCGCCGACGATCTCTCGCTGGATGTCATCCGGGGTGACCCGTGCCGCGGTCTTGCCCTTGGCCTGGATCTCGTCTTCGATGGACTGCTCAGCCGGAGAGAGGTCGGGCAGAGGGCCTGGGCCGGTGGCTGTTGTGCCGTCGGCATAGGCCTTGGATTCGATCACCGCGCCAGGCACGCGGGTGGCGCAGTCGCACGGCCCGGCCGGCATGGCGGGCTCGTTGTGCACGGCGCAGTCGGAGGCATGGCTGCAGGCACTGCCGCAGGTGTGTTGTGTCATGGGTGGCTCTCTGTGGTGGTGCCTGCGGCCGGCAGGCTCGGGGTAATGGGGCGGCGGCAGTTGGCCAGGGCCGCTGTCAGCCTGATCTCGTAGGCCTCGCGCCGCTCGATCTCGGCCAGGACGGCCTGGGTGAACTGATCCACCGTGGCGCCGGGGCGCAGCTGCTCGGTGGGCATGGCCGGTCGCTCAGGCACCGGCTCGTCGCATGCCACTGGCACGGGCACGTTCACCCGCTGCAGCTCGACGCGCGCCGGTGGCGCCTGGCAGCCGGCCAGGGCCAGCAGGGCAGCCAGCACTGCGAATTGACGAATTGAGCAATTTGTCAATTTCATGGCTTCGCCCTCCCCTGCAGCCAGTTGTCCACCCGGTGCTGGGCGCTCGCGCAGGCATCGCCGGGCACGGCTGGGGGTTTGGCCAGGATCTCATCGGCGCGCTGCTCGTGCTTCCGGGCTTGTGCGGCGGCGCTGGTTCGCGCGGCCTCGCCCTCTTTCTTGCGCCGGTCGGCCAGCTCGCGGAGGTCATCGACTGCATCGCTGCAGGCGGCGGCCAGGTCGCGAGCGCCGTCCCGCTGCTGGGTCATCTCGCCCACACTGGCGCGCGCGACTGCGGCGGCGTCACGCTGGCCCAGGTAGGCCCTGGTCAGCAGCACGTTGCCAAGCAGGCTCACCAGCAGCGCGAGGACAGCGGCCGCGAGCAGTTTCGGTGTGATCCCGATCACCGCCCGCCCCTCCACCAGTACCACCACATTGCCCAGAGGATCGGGTTCATAGGTCCGCCCCGCACTTCTTCGTTTCGTCGGCGCGCCGGTTGGCCAGGCCCTGGACGAAGGTGTAGACCTTCCGGCCGGTCTTCGGCTCAATGTGACTCGTGAAGCTCCAGACCACGCTGCCGTCATCGCCGCGGCTGATGCGCTGGCAACCGCGCTCCCACTCACCCCGATTCCATGCGGCCATGGCGCCGCTACCGCAGGTGGCCGGTGCACCCAGGTTCCAGGCATGGCTGCTGGCCATGTCGAGCACGCTGGGCGGCGGGAGTCTCTTGAAGCAGGGAATCACCTGCCGCTGCACACGCTCCAGCGCCGCAGCCTCCTCTGCCACGCACTGCTCCTCGGTCCACCGCTGGCCGACAACGATGGGGGTGGTAGTGACGTGGCGCGTCAGACCGTTGCAGACCGTTGGCAGGCCGCCGGCCATGCTGTCTGCGTAGACCACCAATACCCTCTTGGGGCCGCTCTCCCACTGCTCCAGGTGCTGGACCAAGGTCGGAGACAAAAGCGTCACAAAGCCGCCGAGGGCGGCCACCCAGATGACTCTGGACTGAATTCGGGCGGCCATCAGTCCACGTCCTCAAGGGCGCCCATATTCGTGTCGTGAGGCACCGGCTGGCGTGTCGCGCGCATGAGATCGATGCGAATCTGGCGCTCTTGCTGCCGCAAAGCGTGCTCTGCGACCAATCGTCGATTGGCTTCTCGCTTGTAGTACCAAGTGATCGCCACGCCAGCCAGGGCCACCAAAGCGCCTACGATAGCCGCAAACTCACTTGCGGTGATGTAACCCGCCCCAGACAAGCCGGCCCCTGCGATGGTGACCTTGTTGCCGGCGGCGCCGATGGAGTCGAGGGTTTCAGTTTTCATGACCCCGATGATTCCGGGGCCGGGCCGCGCTGGCGAACCCTACACGGGGGCCGCAGGCCAGCCGGCCGCGACATCGATCTGCGACAGCGCCAGGGCGTCGTCGGCCACAGCGTAGATCTGGTCCTCGATGCGCTGCCGTGTGCCCGTCAGCAGCCCATGCACCTGCCGGTACTTGTCGTCCTTCTCGCGGATGCGCTCGGCCAGCACCAGGCGGTCCAGCCCGCGCGCCAACGCTGCGGCATCGATCCAGGGCGTGGCCGCTGCTGGGTCGACCTCGAGCGCCCTCGCCTCCTCCGTCTGCACGGGCCAACTCTCGCGCTCGCTCAGCGGGTATCCGGCTGCGATGACTTGCATGCGCCTGCGGTACTCGGCTGCCAGGGCCTGGCGCAGCGTGGCGGCAAGCTCCACAGCAGGCGGCAGCTCTGCAGGTATCGGCACGCCGCCAGCCGCGAGCCAGGCGCGGTATGCGACAGCGTCAGGGCTGAGAGGGAACTCTGGCGCCGAGGCCAGAGGAATCGTGGCGCGCACACCGTCAGTCCAGAGGTAGACGTGCCCGGCGTCTTGCGAGAGCTGATAGGTCACGAGTAGACCCCCGATCCATCATTCGTTCCAGCAGCATCACCAGGGAAGTAATTGGCGCCAGACCCGAAGGTCTGAATCACGGAATTCGTGCCGACTGCATATCGAATGCCTGTGGCACTGCCGGAGAACGTGATTGCGTTGATAACGACGACAGAGCAGAGCCCGGCAACCACGGTGGCATATCCAGCAACTGGAGTGCCGACAATCGTGCATGTGTAACCGCCAACATATTCGAAATATGCCCCGGCGTAGGCCGCTTCGAAAAAGGTCTGTGCGGCGCCTGTGATGCGCGTGTTTGCCACGATGTAAACGGCAGCGCCACCACGCGAGAACACGTGCCGACTTGCGCAGGCGCCAAATTCGGTGAAATCACTGAACGTCACCGTGGTTCTGCCTTCCGCTCGAAGGCCGGAAGCACCCGATCCCGTCGCCTGCAGTTTCAGTCCACCCAGCGCCCAAGCTCCTGCATTCACGGCACGCACGGCATTGACGCTCGCTGAAGTCGCACTGATAAGCACATTGGCGGGGGTGGTCGTGTTGCCTACGATTCGAGGAGCCAATGCGCCAACACATGAGCGCAGTTCAAACGGCGCATAGGTTCCGTCTGCAACCTGGATCGTGGCTTGCTGGGTGCCAAGGTCGAGGTTCGCAATGGTGTCCACTGCTTTCTGCACAGTGGCGAACGCCCCGCCCGCCGTATTGCTAAGCCCGGTGTTGCTGTCACTGCCATCGGTGCGGACGTAGTATGTGCGCGCGGCGGTGAGCAGCTCGCGCACGCCGGCCAGCGTGTCTCCCGTGGGCAGCTCGCGGATGCTGCCGCTGACGTTGACCAGGGGACGCCGAGAAGCCATGGCGGATCAGGCCAGCACTACGGGCACGCCGCCCTCGAAGTTCACGGCGGTGGTGCTCACGGCCACGCCCAGGCGCTGCACCACGTTGCCCGATGCGCTGGGTGCCGTGGCGCCGCCCGTGCCCGCAGTGGTCTGCAGGAATACAGGCCCAGGGGTCTGGGCGGTGACCTGGGTATTCGTGCCCTCGAAGTACACCGTAGCGTTGGCGCCGCTGGTGACGGCCGCCAGCACGAAGCCATGCGCCTCCTTGCCGGACGTTGTGGCGTCGGCCTTGCGGACCTTGGCGCCCGTGCTGTTCCACACGTTGACCCAGTCGCCGGCCGCGAGCGCCTCGCTGGCTGCGATGACGGCGGTGTCGGCGCCAATTCCCACGGGCATCATGCTGTTGTCGATGCGGCCCGAATCGTCCAGGGCCACGATGTCGCCCGCATTGGCCGCGCCGGCCGAGGTCTGGATGCCCAGCACCTCGGTGACCAAGTTGTTGACGAGGCGGAGAAATTTCTTGGCAGCCATGGTGGCCTCCTATGCAAGGGTGATGGGTGGGTTGATGTCGATGAGAACGCGGGTGGCGGACAGGGCCTCCCCGATGACTTGGGAGAACAACGCGCCTGGCGGCAACGCCTGGGCCAGTTGGCCGGCCTGCCCGACCAGCACCGGGCCGGACGTCCAGGTCCAGCCGCTGTGCTCCAGCACAAAGCCGGTCTGCACCACAGCGTCGTCGCCTGGGCTGTAGGCATCGGCCACCACGCCCAGCACAGCGCCACGGTGCGTGGGATTGGTGGAGTCGGCCGCGATCAGCTCACCCAGGGCGTTGCAGGCCACCACGCTGTGGCCGCTGATGGGGGATGGGCCGACCTTGACCGTGATGGCGTCGCCGGCTGGACCTGGCGGGCCCTGACGGCCAGGAGGCCCCTGCTGTCCCAGCTCAACGATCTCGGTTTCTTGGACCTGCTCGACCAGCACCGAGTCCTGCGCCTCTTCAGCCAGGATCTCGGTCTCGTGCACGACCAGCACGTCAGCCACGGGTGACCTCCGGGCTCACACAGCAGGAGCCTTGGGCCAGGCGCGTGACCTCGCCGCCGGGGTGGACGATTTCCAGATCGAACACCCCGCCGCTCCAGGCGATGGTCGCCGTGGTGCCCGCATCGACCAGCAGATCCACCGTGCCGGCCGTGCCGCCCAAGGCAATTCGACTGTTCTCCGTGGTCAGTTCCAGCAGCGCGGCCGTAGACTCGACCTCCTCGCGCACCTGCATGCGGGCTGTGCAGCCTGTCAGGTCAATGGGGGTCTTGTCGGGGTTGAGCCAGCGCAGGCGCCGCCGGAACGTGGCGCCCTGGTAGATCGTGAAGTTGAGCTTGGCCGGCTTGGTCATGCCCAGCAGTGTCCCGGCCAGGGACTGCAGTAGCGAACCCTAGCCGGGGGCGCGGCTCAGTGCATCACGGATTCAGGATCGAATCCCAGTCCGTCACATCCCGCTCGCTGCCGCTGTAGCTGCCGCTGGCCCGGATCTGGTTGTTCAGCGTCGTCACCATGTTGCCCAGCATGTCCACGATCTCCTGGCCGTTGACCATCTTGAGCTTGGCCACGTCCACTGCCACATCGCTGATCTGCAGGGCGTCGGCCGTGCTCTTGTAGTGCCGCTGGGCTGCTTCCTGGGCCAATTGCGCCAGTCGGGCGTTGAACTGGGCGGGCAGCGCGTAGCTGCGGTTGTAGCTGTCGATCACGGCATCCTGGTCGCTGATCCACAGGCCTCGGGCACGCAGCTTGTCGCGGAAGGCCTGGGCCGTCTGCTGGTGCAGCTGCTTGATGCGGTCCATGCGCTGGTCCAGTTCGGCGCGCACCAGGCGCATCTTGGTCTCGCGCTCTTCGCGCAGGCGCGCGGCGTGGGTGGCCGCGATGGCATCGGCTGCTGCCCGGGTGCTTTCGGCGTGCAGCCGCGCGATGGCGTTGTGCGTGGCGCCCGGGGCGAAGCGGTGGCCGCTGGCGGCGGCGGAATCCAGCAGATCCCGCTCCCCTGCCCAGGCGTCCTTGCGCGCCAGCACGAAGGCGGTGTCGCCGGCCACGCGGTCCACGCTCTCGATGTAGGTCGTGCCCACCGCCGATGTCAGGGCCGACTGGATCCACGCATCCGCGTCGGCGCCTGCGTCCAGCAGACCCGGGAACAGGTCGTTGACCACGCTGCTATAGCCCGTGAAGAACGTACCCACGGCCTGCTCGATGACCTGGGGCAGTTGGCCCACGACCGGGGCCGAAGCCTCGCCCGAGGCCGGGCCCAGGGCCGTCAGCACGGCCGATAGGCTGTTGCTGTGCTTGGCCTTGGCGACATCGGGTTCGCCCGGGATGCCATCGATGATCTGGGTGATGGCCGGGCCGATCTTGGACTGCATCCGGCCTTCGGCGTCCGTGATCATCTTGCCGATCTTGTCGATGGCGGTGTAGACGATGGCGGCCGACAGGCCCTGCATTGCGATGCCGGTGGTGGCCATGCTTACTCCTCGGCGTTCACGGTGTTGGATTCGGTGGCCTGCGAGTTCACCGAAACGCCGGCACTGTTGAGCGCCGATGCGGAGCCGGTGGACAGGCGGCGCAGGCGCTTGACCTGCTGCTCTACGTTCAGGCCGATGACTTCCAGCGCGCGGTCGTTCATGGCCTTGACGGTGCGCTGCGAGGCGGCGCTGCCGTCCTGGTTGGCCAGGACCTGGGCGTCCCAGCGCTGCAGCTCGGCGCTGGCCACCTGCATCTGGGCGGCGAGGGCCTGGTCGTCGCGGCGCACGCGCGTCAGGTACTCGTTGTTGCGGCCGAACACGTCGTACATGATGTTCATGCGCCCGAACACGAAGTCCATGGCCGTGTCCAGCGCGGCATTGCGCAGGCGCGCCAGCTCGGTGACGGCGTCCACCAGCAGGCGGCGGCGCTCGGCTTCGCGGGCGGCTGTCATCTGGGCGGCCAGTCGGCCCTGGTACAGGTCCACCACGCCGCCGGCCACGGCCTGCAGCGCTTGGGCCGCGCCGGCCGGCACGGGCAGCCCGCGCTGGTTGAGTCCCCCCAGCACCTGCAGGCCCTGCTGTTGGGCCTGGGCCAGCCGGTGGTCCTGGCCGACATAGCCCAGGCCGTCCTGGCCGTGCATGGTGGCGCGCAGCCAGTCCACGGCATTGCGCCAGCCCGGGCCCACGGGCGCCACGATGTCCATCACGCCCTGGAACTCCACGGCCCATTCGTCGGCCACCTGATCCAGCTGCCGGGCCAGGGCCTTGTCGTGCTGGGCCACCCAGCTGCCAGCGGAAGCGGGATTGAACCCACTGCTGTACTGGGGCAGCCGGTAGGCGCCATCGGTCCTGGCGGGGGTGAAGGATGTCACCGGAGATTCGATGGCCTGGGCTTCGCCGTACTTCTGCAGCGCAATGCCCCAGGCACGGCCCAGCAGCTCGTCAAACAAAATCGCTGATGGCAGCGCGCGTCCATTGGCCATGGTCAGCCCCTCCCGATCCGGCGCTGGCCCGCGACCACGCCGAAAACAATGTTGTCCAGCTCGGCCGCGCCCTCACCCACAAGGTCGAAGGTGAAGTAGTTGGCAGCCAGGCCCCGGCCCGGATCGAAGCGCTGCACACGCTGCACCGCATCCACGCGCCGCGCGCGGTAGGTGTAGGTCTGCTGGCCGTCGCCGATGCGCACATACAGCTGGCCCGTGGCCGAGACGCCCGCATGCACGGACTCCAGCCGCTTGATGGCCTGGCTGCCGAAGTCGTGCTTGCCCAGGCCCGCACCCCATTCGATGGGCAGGCCGGCATCGGTGGTGCCGCCCAGGCTGTAGACGCCATCGGCACGCAAGCCGAACTGCCGGCCACCCACGGTCATGAAGCTGTCGAAGGCGTAGCCCTCGTAGCGGGTGGAGGCGCTGGATTCGGTATTGACGACCCAGGCATGGCCCGGATCGACCAGCACAGGCTGACCGTCCACGACCCGGAACACCAGCGCCCGATAGCGCTCCACGGCGCCCAGATGCTCGAGCACGCTGGCCACGATGGCCCCGGAGATCTCCGTCTCGGCCGCGCAGCTGATCTGCTCGTTCACGTCCAGCACCAGACCGGCCGCGCCCAGCGTCAGCGCGCCCGAGGCGCCCACGCGCTCGGCGATGACCAGGGTCACATAGCCGCTGGCGTTCAGCGCCGCCTCAGCGCTCAGCAGGTCCTGCGCCCGCACCAGGTGGGTCAGCGCTTCCACATCGGACAGCAGTTGCACGGGCCCCAGGGCCAGCCGGCCCTCGGCATGCCGGTCCTGGGAGGCCACGGTGAAGGCCGGGCCCAGGCGCATCTGGTAGTCGTGGCCCTGGCCGCTGATGATGGAGCCGTTGACCACGGGCGGCGGCACGAAGGCCGTGCCGATGGAGTACTGCGGGATCCAGGCGCCCTCTCCCACCTCGACCTCGGCCGTGGTCTGCAGGCGCGCCAGCGTGGGCCGCGCCACGGCGTCATTGCGGGCGTCCGATGCCCGGACCTGGGCGCCGGCCAGCCGCAGCGCGCCGCGCGGGATGGGGTCGCCGGCCACGCGCAGGGGCTGCAGCCGCGCCTTGACCTGGGCCAGCGGCCGGTCAGCGGCGAAGAGGTCCAGCGGCTGCAGCCCCATGCGGATCTCCAAAGGCTCCAGCGCCTGGCCCTCCACCTGCAGCGGCGCCAGGTTCAGCACGGCCGTGCCGTCCTGCTCGACCACACCGTCCTGCAGCCGGGGCGCGTCCACGACGTCATCACCGGCATACAGCACAGCATCGAGCACATAGGGTCCGGTCATCGCAAAGCGCCCCTTGTAGACGCTGACATCGTTCAGGAACCACTCGATGCGCCCGCCTCCGACCTGGCCGCGCACCGTGTCATTGCCCGTCATCGAGCCCACGCGCTGCAGCGTGACGCCGGCATGGCGAACGTTGACCTGGCCATCCCCAAAGAGCAGGCCGTACTCCACATTGGCGAACGATGAACGGCTCACGCGCGGAACCTGGCTGGCCAGGGTGAAGCCCACCACGGCGCCCACGGGCTTGCCAATCACGAAGCTGGCCGTGCCGATCCAGCTGGCCGGCAGCTCGCGCAGGCTGTGCGCTCCACCGTTCCAGCCGAAGTGCCAGTCGTAGGTGCGGCGCTCCGGCGTGGCGACCTTCGGCGGCCGCGCCGGGATCGCAGGCTGGGCCGGTATCACGATGCGCACGTTCTCGCGGCGCATGATCCAGGCGCTGGTCCAGGTCAGGGGCACGCGCTGGGCGTCGGCATAGTCGGATGTCTGCACGTAGGCCCAGACATCGCTGTAGTGGGCTGTCGCTGCGCTGAGTGATGGGTTGCCCACGCGCTCACGCAGCACATCCAGCGGCGTGCGCCAGGACACCAGGCGTTCTCCGCCGGGCAGCTCCCGCTCCAGCCGCTGCATCTCGTGCGGCCCAGCCTCGACCCGCACATCGCGCCATTCGTAGGTGACGCGCTCGGGGATGGCCGGCTGCCCCGGGAACCCCGGGTCCGCAGGCGTGGCCGGCACGAACTCGACCAGCTTCTTGTTCTTGATCAGCGCGTTAACCATTGGCGGGCTCCTTGGCGCGGTGGTCGGCCATCCAGGGCCGGCCGGGGTTCATGGGCAGCAGCTCGCCGTTGTCGTCGCGCAGGCTCAGCACGGGGAACAGCTCGCCGCGGTTGAAGTCGAAGCGCGAGTCGTCGATGTCGTAGCCGCTGGAGCCGGGCAGCAGCTGGCCGTCCACCCAGGCCCAGTACGGCAAGCGCATGCTGAGCGCCGTGGCGCGCCAGCGCTGGCCCCCGTCGCGGCTGGTGTACAGCTTCACGGCCAGCGGCAGGATGGCGCCGCTGTCGTCGGTCTGGCGCGGGCCGTAGACGGGGATGGCCAGCGTGCGCTGGTCCAGCGCCACGACAAAGCCCACGCGCTGGGGCCAGGGCTGGGGCAGCATCCGCCGCTCCCAGGTGGCGCCGCCGTCATCGGAGACCATGAGCTGGGCCCGGCTGCCGGGATAGTCGATCACGCCCGGCGAGCCCTCGGCGTGGATGTACTGGGGATCGAACTGGACCCACAGCAGCGGCTTCCTGTCCACGCGCACGCCGCCGCCGTAGCCCACGGCCCAGTAAGGCGGGTAGTGCCGCAGGCCGCCGATCACATCGCCAGCATGCAGCCCTGCGCTGAACCGGCTGCCCGGGATGGTGCTGATGCGCGTGGCGCCGGCGCGGGTGAACGCATAGACCTGCACGCTGGCCGCATCGGGCGCGGGTACCAGACTGTCCAGCTGCAGCGCGGAGACCAGCAGGAGCGTGTCCTTGTCGCGCGGCACCATGGCGGCGATCACGGGCGCGGCGTTGCCATCCGTGATCCCGGTATGCGGCACATGGACCCAGGTGGCGCCGTTGTCGTCGCTCCAGAGATAGGCCCAGCCCGCGCTGGCCGCGCCCTGGCTGCCGCCACCGGGCAGGCGCAGCGTGGTCATGCGCAGGGCCAGCACCAGAGTCTGGGGCGACAGGCGCACCAGGTCCATCTCCACCGGTGCCATGTACTGCCCAGGGCCCACGGCAGCGGGCATGGTGATCTTGGAGGTCTGCACGCCATTGGCCGTGGTGCGTGTGCAGGTCAGGCGGTACAGGCCCGAGGAATCGGGGTGGTAGCAGTCCTCGGCCAGGCCATGGACGGCGACCAGGCTCAGATAGCTCTTGCCATCCTGCTTGGCCATGGCCGGCTCGGCCACGGCATAGGTGCTGCTGGGGTCGGCACGCATGCTCAGCAAGACCCTGCCGAACAGCAGGCCGGCGTTGGCCGCATAGACCTTGCTCGCGTCGTACAGCTGATCGTCGTCTGCGAAGAAATCGATGGAGCGCGACCCCGGGTCAAAGCCCAGGCCGCTGTGCACGCCGAACGAGAGCAGCACCTTGCCGCCGGCCGGCCGGTCCGGGTCCATGCGCACCAGATCGACACCCGTGCAGCGGCCGACGCGGCGCACGGGCTGCGCGAAGCCATTCATCCCCGCGAAATACCGCGTGTCGCCGGCCGCCGAGACCTCGCGCACCAGCAGCACCGTGCCGTCGCCCAAGCTGAACAGCCGCCGCTTGCCGTTCTTGGTGGCATGGTCAGCCGTCTCCACACGGGTCTCCACACGGGTGAAACGCGGCACGCGGGTCTGCAGCTTGGAAGCGGCCAGGTTGCCGAAGGACAGCGGCCCCTGCTGCTCGTCCAGCGCAGACGCCATGAGCTGCACCCGGGGCACAGCGTCGGGCGCGCCCGGGGCGGGCGGCGCCACATCGTCGGGTACGGCCTGTGCATAGCCATCCGTCAGGCGGCGCGCGTCCGGCGGCTCCCACAGCGACACCAGCTGCACGACCTCGCCACCCGTGCGGCGCATGGTGACGAACTCGCCCGAGCGCTGCACCTCGCTGCCGTCGCGCCGGTCGGTCATGAAGGTGTTGCCCACATCCAGCATGCCCTTGAGCGCCTGGTGCTCTGGCCCGCCGGCATCGCCCTTGAGGTCCTTGTGGATCAGCATCACAGCTCCTCGCGCGCCAGCAGGAAGTCGGTCCAGAACTCGGAGGGGCCGCCTCCGCTGGTGCCGTTCCACCAGAAGGCAGCAAGGCGATCAATGCCGTTGAAGGCGCCATCGGCCTGCACACGGTTCGTCGCTGATAGCGCATAGGGCCGCATCTCTTGCCACTCGAATTCCGTGCCCGCCAGTTCGGCTGCCGTGATCTCGCCCAGCAACACCTCGCCGTCGAGTACCTGGAAGCCACCGCCCAGGCTCACCAGGCGCAGCTCCTGCACCGTCGAAGGCACGTTGACCGGCTTGACCACAGCACCGGCCGCGTCCAGGTCGAACTCATGCACGCCCTCGTTCGTGTCCTTGTACAGCAGAGTGACGTCCGCCGTGACACCGACGGGCTCACCGGCCACCGTGACCTGGTACAGGCCCACGTTGATCGTGCGCACCAGCTGGGCCGGAGCGCGGACCTCAAAGTCCGGCGCCGGTGGCAGGCCCAGCTCGAGGAAGCCGCGCGACGGGTTGATCGCATCCCCGTTCCAGCCGAACGCCCAGTGCGCCGCATCGATCAGGTCCTGGAAGTCCAGGCCCAGGTAGGGATCATCGGCGGCCACCACGGCCACGAGCACGTCGGCTTGGGGCAGCAGGGCCCCGGCCTCGTAGACGAGCGTTCCAGCAGCCATGCCCGCGCCCCGATCAGAACGCCGGCAGCGCGATGGAGAAGAAGTTGACCGCCTGCGGCGCGCCCACCGCCAGATCCACACTGGTGATGTTCAGGTCCGCGCCCGCACGCGCGATGGTGCCCTGCAGACGGGGCTGGGTCGTGGAAGCCGCTCCGGTATCACCGGCTGCGGTAAAGCGGAAGAACCGCGCAGTGCCCGTCTCGATGACAGTGCCAGACCAGGTCTGCGAGGCGAGCTTCTCGATGAAGCCGTCGGCGGCGGCCAGGGCGAGGGTCAGGCCCGCCGAGGTGCCGTCGCTGTACATCCGGGCCAGCAGCTTGTGCACGGCAGGGTCGAGCGCGGCGTCGGCGGTGGCCGGAATCGACACATCCGGGCAGCCGTACAGCTCCAGGAATCCGCCATCCAGGGCCGCCTTGAGCGAGCCCGTGGCGAGCATGTGATTGCGAAGGCCGGTAGAGGCTTTGGTCGTCATGGTGGTGGTCCTCAGAAAGCTGGATCAGGAAACGGAAATGAACTGGAAGCCCGCCAGGATCTCCAGATAGAAGGCGGGATCGACGGTGCGTGCCACCGGCAGGCGCACGATGGACAGCAGCGCGCCGGTGTCCGAGCCCTTGCCCGCACTGCTGCTCACGAACACGCCGTTGACGGTCTGCATGCCGGTGAAGCTGAACCGCGCCAGGCTCAGCTCGTTGCTCACGCCGCCGGCCGAAACGCTGCCCGGCACCCAGGCCTTGCGCGTAGCCCCGTCGTACTGCGTGACCTCGGTCACCAGAGAAGGCAGCGTGGCGGCCGTCTCGGTGCCGTTGGGCACATAGGAGCCGGACCACAGCCCGATGAACAGGTTGGCCGGCATGGCCGCGCCTTTGAAACAGGCATTGGCGATCAGGTCCAGGCCCTCGCCCGGGACGCGGTTGTGCAGGCGCTCCCGGTGCACCAGCGCGTCGTCGGCGCGGCGGCGCAGCACCAGGTCGTAAACAAAGCCGCAGGGGATGGCGTGGTTGGTGTTCATGGCTGGGCCTTTCGAACGAGCCGGGCCTGGGCATAGGAGCCCACGCCGGCCGAAGTGCTGGGGGATTGAGAGAGGGTGGCCACGATGGCGCGCATGCCGTCGGCCTCGCGGTACAGCGTTGCGCCAGCGCCCGAGGCATCCATGGCGATGTGCTCGGCCTGCAGGTTGGCCAGCGACCCGTCGGGCCGCGCCGAGACGATGCCGCGCGTGCTCATCCAGTGCGCGCCGTCCGTGCCACCCGTGGCCGCGAGCCGATACCCGGCCTGCTGCTGCAGCGCGCCGTACGGCAACACCGCGCGCATGGACTGCGCCGGCAGGCCGCCGGCCAGGAAATAGGTCTTGTCCGCCATCACGAACACCCCGGCCTCCACGGCCGCGATGCAGGTGATGGGCGCCGGGAAAATCTCGAAGCCCCGCGACTCGTCGCGCAGGCCCGCCGTAAACGGCTCGCTGTAGATCAGCGCCGATCCCACAGCCACCAGCAGCCGGCCGCCCTGGTAGGCAATGCTGCTGCCTGCAGGCATGACCGAGAACTGCACATCGCCCACGACCTGCGGCTGGGCATCGAGCCAGCGCGGCGTCGGGCCAGGCACGGGGTGGTAGGAGCCTACGCGGATGCCGTCCGTGAAGTACACAGCCTCGTTGACCTCGGCATAGACCACGGGCGTGACCCGGCCGTAGCCCGCGGCGACCTGGGTGCGCGTGGTGGCGCCCGAGGCATCCACATCGATGCGGAAGATATCGCCGCTGTCGCAGTACAGGCCATAGGAGCCATCGAGCGGCGACCAGCCCGAATGGCAGTCCAGGCCCTGCTCCGCCAACGCATAACCGCCTCGCGTCTTGAGCGAGCCCTGGGCCGTCACATCGACGTTCAGCGCATCACGCAGCAGGTGGCCGGCGCCCTCGGGCAGCCCGAGCTTGAAGTCGGGCGCGCGGTTGTCCATTCCGAGGGGGAACGGGCCGATGGGCTTGGGGGTGGATGGCATGGCCCGCAGTTTCCCGGGCGTGCATCCATTGGTCGAACCCTAGCCGGGGCACGCGCTCCGCGAAAGTGTGCGACCAATTACATTTTCATTACTCCAATAGTTAGCAAAGTAATAGTTTGCTTAATAACCAATAGGTTGCAGTAATTTATTCACAGCTCAATAGGGGAAATCTAAAAATACAAGGGCAAAACTCTATTAGCATGCATGACTTCACACACTGGAGGAGTAGTTGCAAATGAAATCATTCAAGTTGGTGGCTGCGTCAATTGGAACAGCTGCTGCAATGTTCGCGGCGGGTGCATCCGCACAAAGCCCCGGCGTGCTGCTGCCGATCTCAATCACCAACGCGTCCGGCAACGTTGCCGACATGACGAAAGCGGCGGATGGCAATCCAAATACCTCATGGAATGCTGGAGGAGGCCCTACTCAGTGGATAGATATTGACCTCGGTTCCGAGAGAGTCTTCTTGAAATTGCGCATGCTTCCCTCGCAAAATCCAGCAGGCAATACTGTCCATCATGTTTGGGGGCGAAATGACGCAGGCGAGTGGTTTCACTTTGGAGAAATCTCGGGGTACACGGAAGACAACAAGTGGATCGAATACAAAAATCTGAAGGAAATCCCTGTCAGAACAATCATTCTCCAAACTACCGCAAGTCCATCATGGGTGGCATGGCGCGAGTTTCAAGTAGTTGATGGTGGCGATTTGAGCAAGAGCTGCCACACCAATCTCCCATGGGGAATGGCCGTGTACCGCACTGAGGCTGGAGGATGCCCAGACTACACATTTAACACCACCTACTATATAAGAGATACTCGAAATCTACCCAAGGGTGCGGAAATATATGTCTGCTCGACATTCAACATGAATGGGTGGAGCTGGATTAATACTACCGGATCACTACCTTACGCTGGCACGATCCCGAGACAAGGGCGCTGCGGAGCATATCAAGGTGACGGGCTATTCAGAATGCGGAAAAACTGAATCTGGCACGTTCTTGAACCTCGCTAAGACCGATCCACTCGCCGAGCGCCGCTCGATGATTGAGACCTACTGGCTCATCATCCTGGGGCTCGGCGCCGTGGGCTTCACCCACCAGGTAGTGCGCCGATCCCCGCTGTGCATTACCGTGCCTCCGCAGCCATCTCACGCATTTGCTGACGCAGCGCCTTGGGCGAGTTGTCCGCGATACGGTCAATGCGATCCTTGCCCATCTCGCGCACCTTCTTCCACACGTCGGGCATCTTGACGACGATGGGCTGCTCTGGATTGTTCTGATTCCAATCGGCCAGCCGTGCGCGCACGCGCGCCAGGGCGCCCTCGTCCTTGCGGAACAGCGCATCCGCCCACTGCGCCTTTATCTCGCTGCTGGTCAGGCTGTAGAAGCTCTTGGCTCGCTGCATGAAGCTGTTGGCTTCCTGGATCTCAGCCACGCTCTTGGGCTGAAAGCCGACAGCCTTGGCCACAGCCTCGGCCAGCGTGGTGTCGATCACTTTGTAGCCCTTGGTGTCCTTGTACATGCCGCTGGCGGCCATGTCCGCGCCCTTGAACGCATTGCGCACCGCCGTGGGAGACACCTCCAGCGCAGCACCGCCGAAATCGCCCGTGAGCGCCTTACCACCGGCCTTGAAGCCACGCATCACCAGATCGCCCGCGGGCCCCACCACCTCGAGTAGATCCCGCTCGCGGCCTTGCTTGGTCAGCAGCAGGCCGGTGCCGGGCAGCAGGTTGCCCATGCCCAAGCGCCCGGACACGTCGATGGGAGCACCGGGCAGGCCAGAGACGCCCTGCTCGAGGAACTCGGCCAGCTCCTTGCCCACGATGCCGGCTAGCGCCTCCTTGCGCCACTGCTTGGAACTGAGGTTGTAGCCCATCATCTGGCCCACGCCGTCGATCAGGTCCTCGGCGTCTTCCATGAAGGGCACGCCGCCGGCGCCGCCCATCAGCAGCAGCATGGCCAGGGCCCAGCCCACGGCGCGCTTGCCCTCCGGGCCGCCCTGCTTCCACATGCGCTGCATCAGCTCCAGGTAGGAGACGCTATACGTTTTAAACGTAAAAAGAGTGCCGGCTACCGCGCCGCGCGCCCACTGGGGCTTGTTGGCCTTGGAATAGACGAACTGCGTTTCCAGCACCGCCTTGCGCGCAAAGGCGCCCGGATCATCCATGCCCTGGGCCTTGGCGATGCGGAAGGCTGCGATGAAAGTGGAGCGCCGGTTGAACTGCTCGGCCAGGGCGAAGGGCTGGCCCCAGGCCACCTTGGCGCGCTCCCAGGCATTGCCGGCCGCCGCGCGCGCATCCCCGGCCCGCGTACCGTCACCAGAGCGCAGGCCGCCCGCGCCGCGCGCCTGGGCCATGAGCTGGTGCACTTCCTGTGGCGAGACCACGCCGTCGTCCTCGGCGGACTTCAGCGCGTGGGCCAGGTCAGTCTCGTACTTCATGCCGCGCGTGCCCATATCCTTCAGCGCCCGCGCCATCTGGCCGCTGGCCGCACGGATGCCGCCGAACTGGCTGAGCCAGGGTAGCGTCACCGCAAAGGGCTGGGTCATGTTCACGGCGGCCGAAGCCAGCGAGCCGCCCAGGTACTGCGCGAACAGCATGCCTCGCACGGCCTGGCCCTCTTCCTGGGGATCGCGGATGTAGCTGCGCAGGCCCATGGCCAGGTCCTTCAGCTCGCCCTGTTCCTTCGGGATGTCGTTGATCGCGCGATCCATGGTGCCGGCATTCAGGCCCGCCGCGCCCTGGCGCGCATTGCTATAGATGAAGTTGGCCACCACGCGGCCCACGTCTTCGCTGTAGCCCTCGATGCCCTTTCGCTGGATCAGGCGCTTTAAGGCGCTGTGGTTGTTCTTGGTCAGCTTCAGGTATTCATCGAACACCTTGCGCGTGGCCGCGTCGGCCTCCTTGCCCACCACCATGTCCTTGAAAATTTCCAGCGTCTCGGGCGTGATGCCAGCGAACAGCTTGAAGGACTGCTGGCTCATCGTGCCCTGGGTTATCACGGCGCCGGGGAAGGCCTGGGCCATCTGGATCATGGCCAGGTTGGCGTCCTTCATGGTCTCGTACATGCCGAAGTACTGGCGATTGCCATCCTGATCCACCACGTCCAGCGTGTACCGGCCGAAGCGCGATAGCGGCGCATACCCGGCGTCCTGCAGATCCTTGGCCGTGGCGGCACGGTCCACCACCAGGTTGTTCAGCTGCAGCAGCCGGTCGGCCAGCTCCGGCTTGGCCTTGGCGTCGTGTTGCAGCGTGGTGGTCAGAAGCTCCAGAGCGTCCGAGAGCTTGGGCGCATCCAGCACCAAGTCACGCATGCCAGCGTACTCGTCGCCCAGCGCGCGCATCATGTCCGCCCGTGCGGTCATGTCGATGGAGCGGTCGATGGCCGCGCGCGCCTCGCGGTACAGCGCGATCTGGTTGGGCGTCGCGCCAAACATCGTCTGCAGTTCGGCATCCGTCCATACCGCGCCGGCCTTGAGCATCTTGCTCTCGAAGCGAGAATTCACCAGCGCTTCATACTGGGCCAGCGGCAGCCCGCGCCAGGCGCGCAGCATGCGGTCGTCCAGGCGGCCGGCGCGCAGCAGCAGTTGGGCCTTGTCATCGGCGGGCAGGTTGCCGTACTTCTTGGTCAGCTCGTCCACCAGCACGGCCTTGCCGTCCACGTCCCTGCCCCACAGCAGCGTGCCCTCGAAGAGAGGCTTCGCCACGGCCTTGTTGTCGGCCGCCGAGACGGGGGTCTTTCGGTTTTTGCCCACCAGATCGCCGATGGTGTCCACACGCGGCAGCAGGCGCGGCGCCCGGTCGGCCGCATCGTTGGCCAGCATGGAAACGTCATCGATGTTGCGCTGGGCGGTTTCGTAGACCGGCTTGAAGGCTGGCGCACGCTCGGCCAAGTGGCGCATCGTGCCGATGGTCTTGTCCCAGACAGAGACCTTGCCCGGGTGGGACATCGTCTTCTGGAGCTGGTCCAGAGCGCTGTCCTTGATCTCCGAAAGCCGCGAGCGGCTGAAGCTCAGTTCGTCGCCTGCATCGCCTTGGCGAGGATTGCCTTGATCTGCTCGCTCGCCTGCGCGTCGTCCTTCTTCAGCGATTCGATCTCGGAGTCGCTCAGCCGGCTCGAATCGCGCGAGGTATCGGGCTTCGGACTCGGTGAGCGCGTCGAAGCCGTAGCCTGTGGCCGTGCGGAATTGGTCTTCGAGGTCACCATGTTTTTGACGGAGGGAGGCCAGGGTTTCGGGAGAGGGCTGGATTTTTGCACTGTACTGCTTGCCGGTCAACGCAACCACGGCGGAAACGTTGCCACCGCCCTCGCGGATGTGGCTGGCCAGCGCAGCGAAGGTGCCGCCTTGCGTGAGAGTGTCATCCACCAGAAGGTAGTCGCCCGGCTCGACCGTGCCAGCAAAGTCCACAGGCGCGAAGATGCGGTCCAGCCCATCAAGACCCGTGCGCTGTGCACGGTTCGCCTGCACGATGCCCGTCGCCGTTTCCAGGCCAAGGCGTGCCGCCAGGACTTCGGCCACGGCGCGCGGAATCTTGTTGCGACCCGAGGATTCCTCCGCTGCCACCGGAAGCACACGCGGTCGCGCACCACCCAGCGCAGCGGCCACCTTCGCCACCATCTCGGGCGTCACGAGGTCCACGGCCAGCCGCGTGGCGGCCTCGACCTCTCCCGCCTTTGCCGCAGCGTAGTCGGGATGCTTCGATGCGCTGCCGAGCGTGCTGCCGATGATGGCGTCCGGCGTGGCGGCTGGCGAGTCCGACCGGCTGAACACAGGGTCGATGCGGTCGGTAGCGGCACGCTGCCCGCGCTCCACGAAATCTCGCGCCGGCAGGATGTAGCCCTGGATGATGTCGGCATCCGACAGCTTGAGATTCTTGAACCCCGGCACGTTGGCCCGCAGCCAGTTGCGGATGGCGGCCACGGCCCGGCGAACGAAATGCAGCTGCGGCGTCTTCTCGGCCATCTCTGCCAGCACTTCCTCGGCCGCATGGCGCCGGCTCAGGTCAGTGACGCCACGCAGGCCGTATTCCTTGATCTTGGCCGCCACCTCTGCCTGGCGCATGGTGGCCACCTGGTTGAGGATCTTGTTCAGCTCCGGCCCGAACATGCCGCGCAGGCCGTGGTGGCCCAGCACCTCGTGATGCAGCACGCGCGCCGCGTCGGCGGGCGTGTTCAGCTTGCTGGCCAGCAGGTAAGCCTTGCCGCGCCAGTAGAAGCCCTCGGGCGCGCCACTGGCGCCGCCGCTGCGCTGGCGCAAATCCGCGCGCCGCGCCGCCTCGGGCACGGCCGGATCGTTCATGTCGAAGGCCACCACGACTTCCGGCCCGTTGCTCCAACCCTTGCGGATGGCATCCACCGTCTCGCGCACCTGGCCCACGGCCTGGGCGCGCGCAGCATCGGAAAACGCCGTCGGCTCGGGCCGCATGATGCGCAGCAGGTTGGCCATCTGGTCATCGGTCAGGCCCTGGCCATCGGATTCGCCACGGCGGAACGGCAGTTCCTCGGTGCGCTCCACCGGCCCGGCCTTCAATTCGCGTGCGCTGGGCTGCGTGGCATGGGTGCGCTCGCGCACGCCCGACACATCCTGCCAGCCCGATCCCTGCTTCTCCACCTGGCGCACCGTCACGCTCCAGACGCCATCGGCATTGGCGGGCGTGTACGAGACCACGCGGACATGGCTATCCCCGTAGCCCTTCACGATGTTGCCCGGGGTGAAGTAGTCGGCGCGGGCGGCCTCCTCAGCGGCTGCCTTCTTGGCCAGGACGCCGCGCGGCTTCTTCGTTGTTGCAGGCGCTGCGCCGGGCAGCGTGCCGGCCGGCTTCTTCGTCTTCGCCGGATCACGCAGCCAGGTCTTGAATTCGTCCTGCGTCATCTGCGTGATCGCGCCGAGGCCAGTCCACCCCTTCTCGTAGTTGCCCAGGTAGGCTGCCCGCGCGTCGGCCTCGTCGGCCACGCCCAGCACCACCTTGTGCTCATCGAACGAGCCATCTCGGTTCACCTGGTCCACGACGAACACCGGCAGGTCCGGATCGCTCGCACGGTCGGTCATGAACACGTCCACATGGTCCTTGTCCGCGCCCACGGAACCCTTGAAGTAGCCGTAGTGGTTCTGCAGCGGAGGCCATTCGGGCCGGCGGCGGCTGCCGGCCGGGTTCTCGATGCTGATGTCCAGGCCGTTCAGGCGGACGTGACCCTTCTTGTAGTTGCCCGCCTCCTTCTGGGCATCGGTGGGCTCGGGCAGGTCGTTGGCTTGGCTGGTGGCCGCCTCCCGCGCAGCTGCTTCCACGACTGCAGGTGCTGCAGGTGCTGCAGCAGCATCGGGCATGGCGGCGGCCAGCTTCTCGCGTACCTTGGGCGCCAGGTCAGCCCATGCCCGCGTGTGGGCCCCGGCGCGGGCCGGGGCGTTCAACCCCTTCGCGGCCTTGGCCACCGCCTGGCGCTCGGCCGCCGGCATGCTGGTCCAGCGTTCGCTGGCGGCCAGCAGCTGGGCGCGCCGCGCGTCGTTCCCTTCCTTGGCGATGGCCACGGCCTGCTGCTCGCCCGCCGTGGGCGCTGGCGCAGCAGCAGGCGCTACAGCGGCAGCCTGTTCGCTGGCGCCACTTCGGCCAAGTACAGCAGATTGCACGCCGGCAGCAGGCTGTCCGGCACTTCCACCTCGCGGCCCAGCAGGCTGCGCATCTGCCGCGCGTCCTGCCGGCTCACCGCCCCCAGCCTCCGCAGCAGCCGAAGGGCCTGCTGGGCGTTCATCTGCCAGCCGTACTGCAGGTGCGGTTGAATCATTGGTTGCTCCTTGCGCTTGCATGGCGTCAGCAAGACGGAGCTGCAGCTCCGCATTCAGGTTCTCCCAGCGCGCGCCGTGGAGACTTCCTTTGATGGCAGCGTTTACACCGCCCACACGCTTGGCCAGGGCCTTGCGCTCTGCGGTGGGCATGCTGGCCCAGGCCGCGCGCCCAGCGTCGATGCGCTGGGCAGGGGTTTGGACTGGCGCTTGAGCCTGCGGGCCTGGCGCCGCACCTGCTTGCGAGCCATCGTGCTGAGACGAGGTGGTGCCATTGGTCAGCCCCTGCGCAGGGCCAGGACGTGCAACCGGCGCTCCCTGCGCTCCTGCTGCCGGCGAAGATTCCGCGCGCGGCGGCTGGGCTTGATCGGCTTGTGTGCCATCGATGCTTCCTTGCTGGGTGGATGGATTTGCGGATGCGGCCGGCGCGGTGGCCGGGGTCTGCTGGTCACGCTCGGCGCGGCGGCGCGACAGCTCGCGCGCCAGCTGCAGGCGCACGTTCTTGGCCTGGGCAGAGCGGAATGCGTTGGACAGGTCTTCATCTGTCCAGGTGGCCATGGCCCCGCCCGCGATCTCGCCGGTGGCAGGATCTGCAGTTACCCGGCGCTCGGACGCCTTCTTCTTGGCTGGTGCGCGTTCCGCCTGCTCTGCGGCCTGGGCCATGGCACTGGCCTGCTGGGCCTGAGCCGCCGCGCCGGAGTCCACGGCAATGGCAGCAGCTGCAGACAGGGAGCCGGCAGCAGGGTCCAGGCCCATGGCCTCGGACGGGCGCAGTTCGCCGACGGCAGCGTCTATGCGCGCGGCATCAAGTTGCGGCGCAGGCGTGATGCCCTGCTCGCGCAGCCGTGCTTCATCGATGACCGGCTCTTGCTGGACAGCCAGCTGCCGCATGAATTCATCGCGCACTTTCGACAGGCCAGAAGGCGTTTCGCCAGCGGGTTGGCTCTCGCTGTCCTGCTGGAACAGATCCGGGCTGAACGCCTGGTGCAGCGAATCCGCTGCGGCTTTTCGCTCTTCTGGGGACAGGGATTCATCCTGAGCGCGTGCCAGTGCATCTCGGTACTGCTGCTGGTTTTCCGGCCGCACCATCTGGTCGATGGCCGGCCCGTAGGTTGCAACATCGGGCAGGCCCACGGGCTCTGCGCCGGCATCCGGGGGCTGGGCGGCAGCATCGCCCGGCTGACCAGCAGGCACCCGTGGCTCTCGCATCGCCCGATACCCCGCCGCGCCGCCGCCCATGGCCGCGCCCGACAGCGTGCCCAGCACCACCGCCGTATCCACATCCTGGGACCAGTCCTTTCCCAGGGCCAGGTTCTGGAAGATCTGTTCGGCAACCGACTGCGGCAACTCCTCGAGGAAGCCTTCGGAGATGGCGCCTTCGATCACCTGCCGGGGAATGCTCTTGACCGCGCGCTGCTGCAGCAGAGGATTGGCGGCCGCCGTGGCCGCGTCATCGGCAAACTGCTTGGCAATGCCCTTGTTGCCCTGGGCCAGCATGGTCTCGGCATCACCAATGCCCAGGCGCTGCGCCACGCGCCCACCGGCATATCCGAAGCCCGCAGTGGCCGCTCCCGTGGCTGCCGCCGCCGCAGCCTGGCCCGGCGAGAGCAGCCCGTCATCTGTTTCCTGGCGGATCTGCTCGGCCGCAGAGCCCGCGCCCACGACACCCTCACCCAGCGCGCCAGCAGCAGCCGCGCCGCGCGCTCCCATCGCAGCCACCTTGGGAATGGCCGCGATACCCCGCGCGACCGCCCCGCCCGCACCCATGGCGCCAAGCGACGTTCCAACGGCTTTGGCAATAACGCTTGGGTTTTGAATCGCCGCTACCGTTTTGTCGACAATCCCATCAGCCTGCTGGACCTTGCGCTCAGCTTCTTGGGTTGCGTCCGAATACCAGCCGCTTGTTACCTCCCGGGCATCCTTGAACCTGAGCCCTACGGCGCCGTCCTTGTTCTCGAGGAATTTCCCCACCCGCCCA